>NZ_JAMXLR010000025.1 GCF_024054565.1 Aeoliella straminimaris | reverse complement strand
TCCAGGATGCCCCGCCAGTTGCTCTCGTCGTTGGCTCCACCGCGATGGCATTCGTCGATCACGACGAAGTCGAAGAAGTCCGGTGGGTAGTCGCCGAAGTTGGGCGATGGGTTCCCGTCGGCATCGGTGCCGGTCATGAAGGTCTGAAAGATCGTGAAGAACACACTGCCGTTCTTCGGCACGCGTCCCTTCTTGCGAATCGTCTCGGGATCGATCCGCACCAGGGCATCCTCCTGGAACGCATTGAACGCGTTGAAAGCCTGATTGGCCAGGATGTTGCGATCGGCCAGGAACAGAATCCGCGGCCGGCGACTCGGCTCGTTGCCCGCGCGCCAGTCCTTCAGGTTCCAGCGACTGTGGAACAGCTTCCAGGCGATCTGGAACGCCACGGCTGTCTTCCCGGTACCGGTGGCCATCGTTAGCAAAATACGATCGCGACCATCGGCCACCGCTTCCAGCACACGATTGATGGCGTTGTGCTGGTAGTAGCGTGGCTGCCAGGCCCCGCCGCGATCCTCGTAGGGCACCTCGCCGAACCGCTCACGCCAGTCGTTCTGGGTGGCGAAGGTGGCCGCCCACAGTTCGTCGGGCGTGGGGTAACTGTCGACGTTGCCCTCGACACCCGTCTGCATATCGGCGCGGTATTGTTCGTGTCCGTTGGTCGAGTAGGCAAACCGGGCCTGGAGCATGCCGGCGTAGCGTTTGGCCTGGGCGAGACCCTCGGTCGGCGGCAGCGATTCCTTCTTGGCCTCGATCACCGCTAGCTTCTGCCCACGGTAGAACAGCACGTAGTCGGCGATGTCCTGCTTACCCCGCTTGCCGGCCCCCTGCAAACGGCCGATCGTGATCACCTCGCGCCCCACGCGGCTACCGGCCACTTCGCCCCAACCGGCGGCTTTCAGCGCCGGATCGATCAGCTCGGCGCGGGTTTCGGCTTCATTGCGGGCGTGGTTGGTCATCCGTACGGGGCGAAATCGTCGCTGTCGGTGGTAAGCAATTGGAGGTACTTGGGATGAATGAACAGCTTCTCGCGCCCTGATTGCTGCTCGTTCAGCACGCCCAGTTCCGCCAGCGCTTTCAAGTAGCGGGATGCCGCGCGGCGTTCGGCAATGCCGGCATCCACGACGTCTTGGATGCGGCAGTAGGGCAGCTCGAAGATCACGCTCACGAGTTCGTGGCTATAGACCTTGGGCTCGCGCTGGCGAACAAATTCCGTCGTGTGTTCCGCCAGCTGACGAATTGCTTTGATCTTGTTCGTGGTCCAATTGGCAGTCTGCTCGACCCCTTTCACCAGGTACAGAATCCAGTCCTCCCACTGGCCAGCAGACGTTACCCCGCGCAACAGTCGATAGTAGTCGTCGCGGTGCTCGATGATGTACCGACTCAAGTATAGGATTGGCAGCTTCAATAGTCCCTCATGGATAAGGAACAGGCTGTTGAGCACTCGTCCCGTACGACCATTGCCATCGGTGAACGGGTGGATGGCCTCGAACTGATAGTGACCAACGGCCAGGCGCACCAGTGGGTCGAGATCAGTTTGCTCGTGCATGAACCGCTCCCAGTTCGCCAACAGATCGCGCAGCAGTGGCTCGCCCACCGGCGGGGTGTAAACCACCTCGCCACCTGATCGGGCCAGCGCCGTGCCGGGCACCTTCCGCACCCGCATCTCGACGTTCTTAATCTTGGTGCAGACCTGTTCGGCCGTCTGGGTCGTGAGCGGGTAGTCGGACAGCGAGCGAAACCCTTCGAGCAGCGCCTGGCTATAACGCAGGGCTTCCTTGGTGGCCGGGTCGGCGTGGTCGTCCGTGGCCCGGTGCTGGAAGAGTCGATCGGTGGTGGTAACGATGTTCTCGATTTCCGAACTGGACTGCGCTTCGAGCAGCGGCAGTGTGTTAATCAACACGGCCTGATTGGGGATCAGCTCGGCCGCCTCCTTTAGGCCCTCGAGTGCTGCCCGTGCAGGGATGCACTGCTTGAGCACCCGGGTGGTTTCCAGCTCGGCGTGCGGTGGCAACATCGGCAGCTCGTTGTACGGCTGATCCGGTCGCCAATTGGGAGCTCTGGGCGGATTTCGCTTGGTTTTTGCGGATTCCTGCATGCCTGGAGCATATGTCACCAGAAGTGACAGGTCAACAGAACGTGTCACAATTTAGCCATTTCGGTGACATGTTCTCTGAATGTGTCACCCGAGGCGACATGTTTTTCGATTCGCCGCCAAATCGACCTATTGGCCGTACTTGTCGATGCAGTCAGCACATCAGGGCAGAGACTGCCAACCGTCTCCCAGTCTCCCCACAGTCCGCCAAGCAGAATCTCTTGGCGCACACTGGGGAGACTGTGGTAATCACTCGCCAAATCTGACCAGGCTCAGCCAGCGGCCGTCACGAAACCACTAGTCGACAACCCCCGCTCGCCATTCCACCGGTAAGCCACCAATTTGCCGCCCCTCGCCACGCTGTAGTCTACACAGGCCGCGTTTCGGGTCTGCGGAGTTGGCTCGCCGGTGAGCCAGTAGTGACCGAAGAACACCGGTGGAGCGTCTGTGGGGTACGTGTCAATCGGCAGGGCGTCAACTCGTGCTGCTACTCCGGTCGGCTCCGTAACGTTCGGAAGAGCATATTCGGCTATGTCCTGGCCATTCGGCGAATCGAACCACCGGGTTCGGATCGCGGTTCGCTCATGCCCATCCTTGTCCCGGTACGACATGCCCGCGGGTAGCTCCATCTCAGTGCCCTTGAGCACACGATCGACGGCGTGAAATAGAGCGGAGCTGTGATCGGTGGCATCCTTCACGAAGGCTTCCGTTAGCGGCGAGGTGCCGTCGCGTCGAGCCGAGATGGTGACGATGTCATTGGCACTCCAGCAGGCGTGCACCAATCGAACGCTATCCAGGTCGAGCCACATAGGCAGCATGCGAAACCACTCCAGCGCATCCTGCAACTCGGCTTCGCTAAGCTGCTTCATCGTTTCACTATGTTGCTTGTTGTTCTTCTCCGAATGCGGCCTGAGGTAGCTGCCGGCGCCGTCCGGCGTGTGGTAGGCGATCGCGTTGAATTCGTGATTGCCCATCACCGCCTGGGCTGCGCCCGAGTCGACCATCGCCCGCACGATCCGCAGCACCTCGGTGATATGCGGCCCGTGATCGATGAAGTCGCCCACGAACAGCACCGTCCGTTTTGGGTGCCTGTAGCCACTGCCGTCCTTGGTGTAGTCCAAGTGCTCAAGCAACCGCACCAATTCGCCAGCGTGGCCGTGGATGTCGCCGATGATGTCAAACAATGGCCTACCCCTTCACCAATGAAAATTTCACTTCGTACCGGTAGAACCCCACCGAGGGCACCATCGCGATCGCCCGCCTCAACTTGGGGCTATCTTCCAGCGCGATGATGATCCCTCTTACCTGCTGCCCCGGTGCTGCAAGTTCCTCGGCCACGAAGTTCATGTAACGCAGAAGCTGACCGACGACCGCGTCACTGGCTCGGCCTTTTTTGAGCTCGACAACCAGCAATGTTGCTTCATCCTTGCTGATAGCCAGTATGTCTATTGGTCCCGTATCAGTCTGGTACTGCTGGCCGACGGTTTCGCCATCGTCCTGAAATATGCTGTACTCCGCCCCCAATTCGGTGCAGGACCAATTGTGCACCAAGAAGTCCTCCAGGTGCTTCTCCATGACGAACTTTTCTGGGTCTTCGATAGTCTCGTCCGTTGTCACAATCTTGGGCGGCACAACCCCCGCAATGAGTGCCTCGATCTCTTCAGCGTGTTTCGTGATCGTGCTAACGGTGCCGGGGACTCCAGTAGAATTCTGGAGAGCTTCGGTCATCGACTCGCGGCTCACGTGCTGATTCCACCATTTGACTGGTCGGCGATGTGGAAGCGTGGCGCCTTCTGCATAGTAGTAGTCTCCTGCAACCTCGCCGATCTGGTAGTTGCCACCCCCATCGGGACACAGCAGCAAGTCGCTTATTTGCATTCCCTTGCTGACCGTCCAAATGGCCCCACACGCCAACCCCGCCGCGATCTTCGATTTGTCTGGCCACTTCGCCTGATACACGGGGATGAACTGCTTGTTGAACGTTCGCCATTCATCAGGAAGATGTCCCGTTAGATCCTGGTGCAAGCCAAAGTCGGTGCCTATGAACCCACCCGCAAAACACTCCTCAGCGTGCTCGCTTCCGCGGCCCAGCATCACTCGGTAGTAATCGGTCATCGCGTCGCTCCCATCAATGTCGATACGGTTGTTCCGAGCCGCCCTACGGCGACTCCTCCACAATCCGCCGGAAATCCTCCGCCACGTACTTCTCGAACTGCGGCTTCACGTGCTCGGTTTGGGCCTTGGTGTTCTTGCCGTTGAACCAAATCGTTCTCTTTCCCCTATTTTTGCCTGTCTTGTTCTGGTTCGCCTCCTTCACAAACTCCTTAGATGTCATGATCCACATCACGTCCATGCGTTCACCGCGATAACGAGGTCCGCAGTGTGCTTGCCCCGATCGCCAAGCTCGCCGAACAGCATGGCGCAGCGGTGCTGATGGTGGCCCATCGTCGCAAGGGCGCGGCGCAGTCGGCAGATGATACGGCTCTTGGTAGCCGCGCCTTTACGGGCCTGGCTCGTAGCGTGTGGCATATCAGCCGCGATCCCGACGACGACCAGCGCCGTTTGCTGCTACCTGGCAAGAGCAACCTGGCCGCCGTGACGACGGGGTTGGCATTCAGCATCATGGGCGAGCCTGCCTCGGTTCACTGGGACGACGAGCCGGTGCGGATGTCGGCCGACGATGCCCTGGCCCGCGAGACGGGCAACGCCACCGGCGAGTTGTCGGCGCTCGACGAGGCGGTGGCGTGGCTCGCCGAGTACCTGGCCACGGGTCCTCACCCGGGGAAAGCTGTCCGCAAGGCCGCCGAAGCCGACGGCATCGCCAACCGGACTCTCGATCGCGCCCGCGGCAAGCTGCAGGTTAAAGCCGAGCCCGATGGTTTCGGTGGCCCCTGGGTGTGGCGTTTACCGGACGACCACTCCACAGAGTGCGCCAACGTTGCGCCAGAGTCTACAGAATACGCCAAGGAAGATGCCTTGGCGCACACTGGGGATACTGTGGCGCACTCTGACGGATCGGCCTTGCATGCGTGTAGTCATTGTGGATCAACCGACCTGCGCGAGGTTCCGATTCACGATGGCCGGTCTATCCGCCGCGACTGCTCGCGTTGCAGCAAAATGGTCGACTTCCCGGTGTGGCGACCTGCCTAGTCCTGCGACTGGATATGATTGGCGACATCAAGCATAAAAGCAAAGTCGCTGCAACATTACGCAACAAATCGATACCCCTCCAACATCTTCTGATTTCCACGTCCTGCAATCTTGCGCGATTGCCTGCAACGTGAGACAATGACCTACGACAAGCAACCCTTACGAGGTAACACGATGGCTAGCATCGCAAAAGACCCAGGTGGCAAACGTCGCATTCTGTTCGTCGATCCGCTCGACAAGAGTAAGCGGCGCACCGTTCGATTGGGCAAGATGGCACAGCGGACCGCCGAGGGCGTCAAGATCAAGGTCGAGCACCTGATTGCTGCCAAAGCTTCAGGACATTCGATCGATGCCGATACTGCGAGTTGGGTCGCCAATATCCCGGACGATCTGGCCGAGAAGCTGGCCCGCGTTGAATTGATCGAGCCGCGCAAGCCTCGGAATGTGCACACCCTGGAGACGTTCCTCGATGACTACATCGCCTCGCGGAGCGACGTGAAAGGGAGCACGGCGACGATCTACCGTCACGTTCGCCGGTGCCTGCTGGAGTTCTTCGGCAACGACGCGAAGCTCGCCAGCATCACACCGGGCGACGCGGACAAGTTCCGGCTGTGGCTGGCCGACAAGAAAGGTGGTCAGGGCCTGGGGGTAAACACGGTCCGCCGGCGCTGCGGTATCGCCAAGCAGTTCTTCCGCGCCGCCCTTCGGTCAAAGCTGATCGCCGAGAACCCGTTCGCCGATCTGAAGGGCCTGACGATCAAGGCCAACCGCGAGCGTTTCCACTTTGTGAGCCGCGACGTGGCCGCCAAGGTGCTCGACGCCTGTCCCGACGCCCAATGGCGGCTGATATTCGCCCTGAGCCGCTACGGTGGGCTACGGTGCCCGAGTGAGCACTTGGCCCTCACCTGGGACGACGTCGACTGGGAGAAGGGCCTGCTGCGTGTGTCGAGCCCTAAGACTGCCCACCACGAGGGTAAATCCTCGCGGATCATCCCGCTGTTCCCCGAGTTGCGTAAAGAGCTCGACGCAGTGTGGGCCGCCTACGACGAGGACAGCACGACCGACCGCGTCCACGTGATCACCCGCTACCGTGACACAAATACCAACCTGAGGACTCAGTTCCTGCGGATCATCGGCCGTGCTGGTGTCGATCCCTGGCCCAAGCTGTTCCACAACCTGCGGAGCACGCGCGAGACTGAACTCGCCGAACAGTTCCCGATCCACGTGGTCTGTGAATGGATGGGCAACACGCAGGCGATCGCGGCGCAACACTACCTGCAAGTGACCGACGAGCACTACCAAGCGGCGCAAAATGCGGCGCAGCAGGCGCACGCGGAAGGTGGCACGGGTACGCACGACAAAAAGACGACGGAACAGAAACCCGTTGTTTTGTCGAATCTGTCGGGAAACACCGATGCAGTGAACGGGCGTTTAGTAGTCCGGGAGGGACTCGAACCCCCGACCAAGGGATTATGAGTCCCCTGCTCTAACCGACTGAGCTACCGGACCAGGTTGTTGATGCTGTGGGCGGTTGGTTTCTTTATTATACGCATCCCGACTTGGGTCGCGAGGGCTTCGGTCGGGCGGTCAGCGGGACTCGCCGTTGCTGGCTTTTTCTGGGGGGACCAGGGCAATTAGTTTGTCGCCGGCTTTGGGTTCGTATTTGCTGTCGGCTGCCACCACCATCAGGCGTCCGCCATCGGGGATGACGAACATCAGGATCGCGTCGTCGCCGTATTTTTCGCGGAAGTGCGACATGGTGAAGCCTTCGCTGAGGGTGGTTTTCTTCATCACGAAGCCACTTTCATGGCGTTCTTTTATCTGGTCTTCGGTCAGGTCGCTGGCGAACAAGATGCGTCCGCGGAGGTGCTTCGGCACGCGCTGATGCCGCTGGCTCGTCTTCTCGTGCGGAGCGAACTGAAACACGTTGGCGCTACCAAACTGTTCGGCAAACTCGCTGGCCGCCAGGGTGTTCACTTCGTCGTTCGGCGTCATGGCCAACAGCCGGCCGAGATCGCCTAGATCCGTTTCTTCGTGCACAAAATCGCTACCGATGCTGGCGTAGCAGACGGGCAGCCCGTCCATGCGGGCCAGGGCGATATTCTGTGGGTTGGTATCCACCAGCAGCGTGCTGAGGCCTTCGTTGTGCAGCGAGCGGGCGACCTCTCGGACTAGTGGCGATGCACCAACGAACAGCACACCCTGGGGATCTTCACGCGACAGGCCGAGATACCGCGCGACGTACCCGAGCGACAAGCCGTAGATGGTAACGGTGCCAACCACGACCAGGAACACAACCAGCACGAACTTCTTTCCTTCGGCCGCCATCTCGGGTTGGGCCTGGCTGATGCCAATGGCGAACAGCGTGGCGACGGCCGCGGCCACAATACCTCGGGGGTGAATCCAGGAGAGGAACAGCCGCTGCTTGCGCGTGAGTTCGCTGCCCAACGTCGACAGAAACACCGAGGCGGGACGCACCACCAATACCATGAACAGCACCAGGGCGATGCCTCCCCAGCCAACGTCGCGCAGGTCGGCCATGCTGGGTTGAATGCGGGAGGCCAGCACAATGAACAGTACCGACAGCAACAGCACGCGGAGGTTCTCTTTGAATTCAATCACGTGCTTGATGGTCACGTCGCGCTGGTTTGCCAGGTACATACCCAGCACCGTAACGGTGATAAGCCCCGACTCGGGCTGCAGGTAATTGGAAATCGCAAATAGCAGCAGCACGATCGCCAGCACCACCGGGTTCTGCAGGTAGTCGGGCACCAGGTAGCGCCGCATCAATTCCCGGACCACCCAGCCAGAGAGTAACCCGAGCCCCAAGCCAATAGCGATGGTCTTGCCAAGCGCGATCATGGTGCCTTGGGCGACGCCGTTGGGCGCAGGATGCGCGACCACCTCGTAGACCAGGGCGGCCAGCACCGCGCCGATGGGGTCGTTGATGATACCTTCCCATTTGACGACCGAACCCAATTTGCGTTCGGGGCGCACCTGCCGAAGCAGTGGCAAGATCACTGTCGGACCGCTGACCGTAAGCAGTGCTCCCAGCAGCGCAGCCATCGGCCAAGAGAAGTCCACCAGGTAGTGGGCGGCCACGGCTGTAAGCACAGCGGTGGTAAATAGACCGATGGAGACCAACTGCAATACGACACCGCTAGTTTCGCGAATCTCGCGGAACCGCAGGTTCAGTCCCCCCTCGAACAGGATCACACCAACCGACAAGGAAACCATCGGAAACAGGATGGACGATTCGAGGTAATCTTCCGGGCGGCCGGCCACGTAGCCCCAGCCGAAGCCCAGGAACAATAGCAACACGATCGCCGGTATCTTCAGCCGCCAGGCCAGCCACTGAGCGGCGATGCCGAGCGCCAGTACGGCCGCCAGGTAGAGCGGGGGGGCAAGTGTGATGGGCAAATCCATGGCAGGCCGGTGAGGTGATGAAGGCAAGTTGGCGGAGCCCCCATCTTAGAGCCAGCTATCCAGTTGGGGGAGTGGTTGCGGCAATGGTCAATCGTAGCCTGCTATCACTTGTTTTTTCGTCCGCAGACGATACTAGGCACATTTCGTGGGGTTAGTTCTCTCGTGACCAAGATCGCTCGAGCACTTCTTGGCGGCGGCTGGCAATGATTCGTACGAGTCGTGCGAACAGAAAGATGGTAGGCCGCAAGTCCAATTGATATTCCCTTAGGAGAGTGACGATGAAACGGCTACTTTGGCTGGCACCCCTTGGCATGGTGATGGCATGCCCCGTGCTGGCACAACCAGGCGGTGGGCCCCCCGAAGGACGAGGGCCCAGGAATGCCGAGCGCATGCAGCAGATGGTCGAGCGCTTCGACGAAGATGGCGATGGCAAACTGAGTCGTGAAGAACGCGAAGCAGCATGGAAAGCACGCAGCGAAGCGCGTGAAAGTCGAAACGCGGATGCTCCGCGAGGACCGCGTCGCACAGCACGCGATGGCGACCGTCCGCGCGGCGATCGCGGGGCGGCGCGTGACGGTGACCGACGTCGCGGTCCGCGCAATGCCGACACGAAGAAAGACTCCGACACGAAAAAGGCCGACGCAAAGAAAGGCACGGAAGCCAAGAAGAAAGCGGAAGCCAAAAAGTCAGCCGCGAAGAAGCCTGAAGCCAAGCAGGACGATGCGAGGCCTAGAAATCGTGCAGGACGCAATGCCCGCGGCCCGCGTGATGGACGTGGTGGCCCAGGGTTTGGTGGACCTCCAAGAGACAACCAGGCACGCCGTGGCGGCCCCATGGATCGACGTGGTCCTGGGCGTCGTGGTCCTGCTGAAGCCCGTGGCCGGCGTGGCGATGGTCCGCCGCGTGACGGCCAGGCCCGCCGTGGCGGTTTTGGCGAAGGGCGTGGCCCCGGACGCGGTGGTCCCCCTGAGGGTGTTCGCCGTGGCGGTCGGCCCGATGCCGCTCCCGGCCAACCAAGTGCCGAACGGATGTTTGCTCGACTCGACCGCGACAACGATGGCTCGCTGAGCAAAGAAGAGTTTGCGGCGGTGCAGCGAATCCTGAATCGGCTGGACCTTTCACCAAGTCGTCGCCCTGGTGGCCCGCGCGGTTTCGGCGGCCCGGCACGTGGTGGCGATCGACCCGCTGGTCCTCGCGCCGATCGCGACCAAGACGGCCCACCACCGCGTGGCGAAGCTCGTCGTGGCGGCGGCCGTGGACAGGGCCCTCGTGGCGACTGGGGCCGTGGTGCTGGCCGTCCGCGTCCCGACTTCGACCAAGATTCGGACGACTGACGAGATCATTTGACGACGAGTGTTCCGTCCTTATTGCCCCGAGCCGGGTTACGATCTGGCTCGGGGCGATTCTTTTTCGGGGAGGCCGGTGGCAGGCCGATTCTGCGGTTTACACCGGTCGATTCGGCTGCTGGGCAGAAGTTTGCCCAATGCGGGGCGAGCAAATATAATGGCGGCAGGAACTTACGAGCCAGAGGCCGGTCTCGGTCTTCGTTCGGCCCTCGCCTTCTTCCCCGCACCGAGTTTCGTTCGCCATGCCCCGTCTGCTCGCACTCATTTTGACCATCACGCCCATGCTGTTGATGGCCGACGCCACGTTTGGCCAAGCTCCCACGCGCGAGCCTCGCGTGTTCGCACGCGGCGTGCTGACAACCATCGAACCGGAACTGCAACCCGAGGAGACTTTCAGTCATCAGCCGATGATCGAGATCACCTCGAACAAGTCGCTCGACTGGCAGCCCGCCACGCTGCCGAAGACTCGCACGCTGTACAGCATGGCGGAGAACGCCACATTCACCAACGAAGTGTGGGGCCTGGAGTTCACGTTCAAGCCGCTACGGATGATTACCGTTGACGTCACCCTGCCCAATGGCCGCACCGAGCGTAAGCTGCTGTGGTACCTGGTGTACAACATCAACAACACGGGCGAGCGGATTAAGCCGGTGGAAGACGCCACGGGGCAGTTTTCGGCCGAGCCTGCCGACCCGCAACCGGTGCGATTCCTGCCGCATTTTGTCCTGGAAGGCCAGGACGTGGACCGCAGCGGACAGAAGATCTACAAGGCGTACCTTGATCGCGTGATTCCGTCGGTGGTCGAGACCATTCGTCAACGCGAAGTGCCGGGCCGCGTGCTGCTGGACAACGTGGAGATCGCCGCCAAACCGATTGAGGTCAGCACCGAAGCTCAGGACAACAGCGTGTGGGGAGTCGCCATCTGGGAACAGGTGGATCCGGAGATGGACTTCCTGTCGATCTACGTCGGCGGGTTGACGAATGCCCACATCTGGCAGGACATGCCGGGCGAGTTTCGCGTGGGCGATCCCGCGGGCAAGGGCCGCCATATCGCCGCCAAGACGCTGCAGTTGAACTTCTGGCGGCCGGGCGACGAGTTCCTCGAGAACGAGCGGGAAATCCGCTACGGTGTGCCCCCCGGAAAGGCCTCGCTCTACGGGGTCGAAGAGGGGGTTGCTTATCAGTGGGCCTTCCGGTAGGATTTCCAGGCTCGGAGGGGTGCCCCATTGGCCACCCTCTGTTGTCCCCTACAACTACCGAAGCCGGCGTGCGGTTATTTGCCACCGCTGGCGTCTACACGACTCCGCAGTGGAGGTCCCTAGCGATGGCACATAAAAAAGGTCAAGGCTCGAGCCGCAACGGTCGCGATTCCAACGCCCAACGGCGTGGCGTGAAGCGATTTGGGGGCCAGCAGGTCACCGCCGGCCACATTTTGGTCCGGCAGCTCGGCAACAAGTTCCGTCCCGGTACCGGCGTGGGCCAGGGCAAGGACTTCACGCTGTTCGCCCTGGTGGACGGTGAAGTGAAGTTCGACCAGGAAGGTCGCCGCGTTAACGTCGTGTCGGCCAACTAAGCTGGTCGAACCGAGCCCGTCAGGTGGCGGTTCAGGCGTGCTTCAGCCGTTTTCGAAGTAGCTAGAAACCGTTGGCCGAGTCGACTCGTCCGCACTAGAGTCGACCGCAGCGCTCGCCGCCTCAAGTCAGATACACTGCAAGGGACGCCCTGTGCGTCCCTTGTTTTTTGCCAACTTGGAACTCTCACCATGTTCGTCGATCGGGTCGAAGTCGAACTGCAAGCAGGCAAAGGGGGCGACGGCTGCGTCAGCTTCCGGCGTGAGAAGTTCGTACCCCGGGGCGGACCGGACGGTGGCGACGGCGGCAACGGGGGCAGCATTATTGTCGTGGCCGAAAACGGTGTCGACAGCCTTGCGGCGCTCGCGCATCGCAAGCATTGGCGTGCCCGCAGCGGTGTGCCCGGTGGTGGCAGCAACCGGCATGGCGCCAATGCCGAGGACCTGGTAATTCGCGTCCCGCCCGGCACGCTGGTCCGCGACTCCAAGCACGACCTCGTGCTCCGCGATCTGAAAAACGAAGGCGACACGGTCGTGGCCGCCCGCGGTGGCAACGGCGGCAAAGGCAACGCCCGGTTCAAAAGCTCCACCAACCAGGTGCCCCGCGAGTTCACGCCTGGCACCGAAGGCGAACATCGCCACGTGGTGTTCGAGCTGAAGCTAATCGCCGACGTCGGCCTGTTGGGCAAACCCAACGCGGGTAAGAGCACGCTGCTGAGCCGGGTGTCGCGGGCACGCCCCGAAATTGCCAACTATCCGTTCACCACCAAGAAACCGAACCTGGGCATTGTGCAGGTGGACCTCGATACCGAGTTCGTGATGGCCGACATCCCGGGCCTGATCGAAGGGGCCCACAGTGGCGCGGGTCTGGGCCTCGAATTCCTGCGACACGTCGAACGGACCCGCGTGCTGGTGCATCTGGTCGAGCCGATGCCCATGGATCAAAGCGACCCGCTGGCCAACTACCACGCGATCCGGAGCGAACTTCAGGAGTACTCGCAGGACTTGGCCCAGCGACCGGAGATCATCGCCGTCTCGAAGTCCGAGCTACCCGGAGCAGCCGAATTGGCCGAACAGCTTGCTGCCGACACGGGACGAGAGGTCTTTCTGTTCTCCTCCGTCACAGGCGATGGGCTCAATCGCTTGCTGGGCCGCACCTACGAACTGCTGACGCAGTCGCGCGAGGACGAGGCATAGCTCCGTCACGTGGGGGCCGAGTCCGTGGAGTGGTCTACTTCCCGGTGGTCTCTTCCAGCAGCTCGTCATAGACGGCCGCGACGCCTCGAGCCATGACTTCATCGGAGAAGCGACTGCGATGGCAGGCCAGCGCGTTGGCGGCCAGGGCCACCAAGTCCACTTCGCCTCGGCAACACTCGGCAATGGCGTCGGTCAACTGGCTCACGCTGCCCGGTTCGACCAGGATGCCACTGTGACGATGCTCCACCGCAGCAGTCACGCCCTCGACATGCGAGGCAATCACTGGCACTCCGGCCGACATTGCTTCAAGCACTACCATGGGCAGTCCTTCGCCGAACAAACTGGGCAGCACCAACACGTCGACCTTGGCCAGCTCGCTTGGCACATCGCTGGTAAAGCCGGTGAACTCCACCCGATCTTCGAGCAAAAGCTTGGCCGTCAGATCGCGAATCTGTTGTTCGTACTCGGGCGTTTCGAATCCGCCAATGGCTCGCAACTTGACGTCGTATCCCAGCGAGACCGCGGCGCCCAGTGCTTCCAGCAGCACCTCGGTTCCCTTGCGAGGCCGGAATAGCGCCACCATGCCAAGCGCCAACGAACCATCATCGGAGGCGCGCGCCGCATGCAGATCGATGGCCGGCACGCCGTTGGGCACGCAAACCAGCCGCGACGCGGGAACGCCGCGCTCCAGCATGTAGGGTTCGAGCGATGGAGACACCACGATTACTCGCGACGCCGAGCGAAGGCAAAACCGCTCGACCATGCTGTTGATTTGGTTCTGCCACGGCTTCTGCGAATCGCGCGACACAGGGCTGTGAACATGGTACACCCACGGCAAGTCGAGCGAACGCGCGGCTACGGCCGTAATCAGGGCCGAGCGAGGAGTGTGAGCGTGGAGGATCTTGTAGCCGTGCCGGTGAACCAGCTGCTTCAAACGCCCCACGGCTCGGTAATCGATGCGCGATCGCATCGGTACCGGCTCGAGGCGGACGGTCGAGCGGCGGAAGTGGCCAAACTTGTCCGCCTTCACGGCCGCGAAGTCGACCTCGAAACCTACGTCTGGCAGCCGCAGAGCAAGCAGATCCTGCACCCGTTCGGCGCCGGAGTAATGCTCGCCATTAATCACATGCAGCACGCGGGCCGTGGCCTGCGGGCGAATCGGCAGCAGCACCGGCGAAACGTCGTCCATTGCCCCTGAGGGGGGCGCCTCCACCGTGTCGGGAGGAAAAAGTTGAACGGTAGGAGGAGAACCAGTCATGGCAGCGCAGCAGCGGGGCGAAGAGTCGGAGGCCTATCCTCAAGCCTACGCCGCAGCAGCCGCGAACTGCCTGGTAGCCGGCCGCTCATGCGACAAAGCTCTCCCTCTGGAGCCGTTATTCGCTACAATCGATGCGACCCTCTCACCTCCGCCGCTTGCCATATGCATCAACACGTCACAATCACCACCACTACGGGCGATCACTCGGTCGCCGAACAAATCGCCGCCGACCTGGTCGACCGCCGCCTGGTGGCTTGCGCCCAGATTGGCGGGCCGATCCGCAGCGTCTATCGCTGGGAAGGTACGGTGGAGTTCACCGAAGAGATTGTGTTACACCTGAAAACCACGGCCGAACAGGTGGATGCGGTAAAGCAAGTGATCGCCAAACTACATCCGTACGACGTGCCCGAGGTGATCGTCACGCCCATCATCGATGGCAGCGCGGAATACCTGAAATGGATCGACGATCAAACACGCCCGGCGTAGGCGCTTATTGCTGCGAGATTATTGTGCTCACCGTGGCGAAACCCTGCCCCCACAGCACTTCCAGCGGCACCGCCGCATAGATGCCGCGGGTGAAGACCTGCTCGACCACCTCGTCGGCCATCTGAATGGGGTTCTTTGGCACCAACACGATGTCGGCATCGTTGAGCCAGATTTCGTCAGCCGGCACCGGACGGCGGGCGTATAGCGCGCCACGCAGGTCGACCATGGTCGCCATCAACCGCCAGTCGTCGGCCCGGCGAAACACCACCACTTGCCGCAAGTTGGCGCCCACGCGCCAACCGCCCGCCATGGCGATGGCTTGCATCGTCGTGGTGGGTCCCGTGAGTTCGAACTGCCCAGGTGTTTGAACATGTCCCAGCACGTACATATAACGCTGGGCACGTTGCGTGAGGTCGGGCGTGATGCGTACCCCCGGAGTAGTGGCAGCGTAACGAGCATCGACCTCCATCTTGGCTTCCGACAGCGTAAGCCCCTGCACGTACACGCTGCCAACGCCTGGCAGGTTAATCCGGCCCGAAGGGGTCACGGTCACCTGCAGCTGCCGGCCACCAAGGTTGCCACCACGGGCGTCGACCGTTTCCATCAGGTCTTCCAGGCGAGTATCAACGCGGATGGCGGTGACGGTAATGGCCGGCACTCGGTAGTACTTTTTGTATTGCTTCTCGAGCTCATCACGCAGCGTGGGAATCGATTGCCCCGCAGCGTGCACCTGTCCCAACAGTGGCAATGTGATGGTGCCATCCGGTTGAACAATCACCTGGCGGCTCAGATCGCCCGTGCCAGGTATCCCGTCGTCCGGTTCGCCGGTGTTGCCACCGCCGCCGGCGGTAAGGGACTCGACGCGAATCATATCGCCGACTTCCAGCTTGTACGGCTCGTCGAGCACCTCGCGCGTCCGCAGATAGTAGATAGCCATTTGATCGCCCACACGCAGGCGATACTCGGGCACGTGAGGCAAACGGGCGTGGCCGACGTACTCGCCTTGTGCGTACGACTGCCAGTTGCCACAACCGCGCGAATCCCAGCCCACCTCGCCACAGCCGCCACCCGTGGCGCTGTCGACCGACCAGATGGAATACGGTGCAGCCGGGCCGAGCGCCTGGCACAACGTGATTGGTCCCGAGTGCCTTGGTGCCGGCGGAGCGCTCTGCCGGCCTGCTTCCGCCGATTTATCGCGTTGCTGGGGGGAGCGAGCCGCGCAAATGCCCAGCACGGCCACCACGCAGGCGGCCGCGACCAGTAACGGGCGATAGTTGGTTGTGTGCTTCATGCCGAGTATCAGTGTGCAGAGGTTTGGCTCACCACCACATGGGGTGCGCAGGCCGTTGCGTTGCCGAAGGCGGGTCGCTGCCAGGTGCTACGGCGCCAGGCGGGGCAGGGCGGGGGGGCGCCGTTGCTGCGGGCCGCGCAGCCACGGTGGCAGCACCACCGGAGGTGCGACGAGCAAACTCGTCGGGGGAGACCCAGGAGATGCCGCGTTCGGCCGACAACTGGCCTCTGGCAATCTCGCGCTGGGCGATTTGCTGGGCCGCTTGCCGGTGTGCTTCGGCTTGCTGAGGCCGGTCAAGCTTCGTCATCACGTAGGCGAGGTTGCGTTGCGTGGCACTGGTATCGGCCAGTTGCGCGGCATGCTCCAGCAGGGCGGCTGCTTGCTCGTAGCGGCCAGCACGGGCCAGCAGCACGCCGGCTTCGTTGGCTGCCAGGTGATTGCCGCCGTGCGCGCCCACGGCGCTGCGGTACATGGTAAGACTCTTCCGCACTGCCTGAGTTTGCTCATCGCGCTGGGCCAACTGAGTGTAGATCTTGCCCAGGCCGAACAGCATCATCGAACCGGCTTGTTCGCCTTCGATAGCCATGGCCAGTTTCTGCTGAGCGTACAAGTGGTACATGGCCACCGCTGTGTGTGGCAGCACCCGCTCCGCTTGCTCTTCCTGCAGCATGGGCGTCTGGTGCCCGGCGGCGATCTTCTGCGGAGTGGTCTTGGTGGTATCACGAACCAGGAAATCATCGGCCTCTTCAATGGCACGCAGCCCCGCGGCCAGTGCCTGCGTGTGACGGCTGGTCATCTGCGTGGCATCTTTGGCCTGAGCCAACTCGACCAACAACTGCTCGAACTTTGCCCGAGCTGCATGCAATGCGCCGTGCCGAGCGAGGGTAAACGTCTGCTGCACGCGCGGCTGGAACTGTTTGCTCAATTGGTTCGCGGCCGGGAAATACGCCAACACATCGTCGATCGACGTGCTGGCGGCCAGCTGGGCGTCTTCGTCGAACTCCGCCGCTTCAAACCCGCTGCTGGGGTTCACTTCGACGATCCGATCCGCGGTTGCGGGGGCCTCCGTCTCGATGGCGGCCAGTGCCTCTTCCTGGGGCACCACCGGTTCAGGATCAGCAACGGATTCGACATCCGGCAGCGCCTCGAAGCACTCGCCTTGATCGCCTGCCAGCTCTTCGGGCGGAATAGGAGGCAGCAACTCCAGCAAAGGAGTTGGTTCGATTTCGGCCGCCGCGGGCTCCACCACCGCTGGTTCCGGCAGACGTCGCACCCTGGTGGATTGGACGGCCACGTTCTTGATGGTTGCCCTGGGAATGGGCTGCAATCGATCGGCCATCCGCTGGTCGTCGACGGCTGGTGCGGGCGGGCTCAAGGGCTCTTCGACTCGTTCCGGCAGACACTGGATGCCGACCGCGACGAGCGCCGTCACCAGCAAGGCCGCAGCGGCGGGGCCAATCAGGTCTTGCCTTGGACGCGATGTAGGCATGGGGGAAATTCTGTCTCGGTGCGACCTGTGGCCAATGCAGTACCGGGGCGGGCAGCCTGATGCGCCGCTCCGTACTGGTACAAGTCGTCCTGCCCCCAGCATGCAAACCAGCAAAAGCCATCTAATCGGCCCCCCGCCAGCCATGCCCTGCCCGCACGGCCGATACAACCCCCACTGGTCAGTGAGGAAGGTCCGCCTGCAGGCCGCAAAGCTTGCCTGGCCCGCAACCTCGCCGCTATCAGGCGAACAACCGTCGCTGACGATCGGGCACCAGCGGCACGGCGTCGAAGCCAGCCGCGCGCAGATGCTGATCGAAGCCCGGTGGGCCGTGCGTGGTATAAATGCGGCGTGGCGACACGCGTCGGGCGGCTTCGAGCAACTCGTCGAAGTCGGCATGGTCCGACAAGGGCAGCGCCACGTCGACTCGTTGACGGTACTGCGTCGAGGGGTCGATGGCCCAGCCGGTAACCCCAATCGAAAACACTTGGCCCAGTCCCGCCAGGCGAAAGCCTCTCATCGATCGCGGCAGCGTCACCACCACGTGCCCGGCAGGCAGGCGTCCGCCGTACGCGGCATAGTTGCCCAAGTTGGCTCCCTGCTGCTGGTAAACTCGACTGATAGCGGCAATGTCGGGGTGCTGCAACACCGCCAGTCCCGCGCGAGTGAGAATGGCCGTGACTTCTTGGGCCTTACCCAGGGCATAGGCGTGCACCACAGGGGTTTGGTCCTTGGAAAACGCGGTTTGGATGGTCTCCAACAGTTGCTCGATTACCACCTCTCGAGATGGCATGCGGTAGCGGGGTGAGCCAAATGTGGTTTCCATCACCAGCACGTCGGCCGTGGGCAACTCGGCCGCTTCGGCGGTGAGCGATTCGCCCAGCTTGAAGTCGCCCGTGTACAGCAGTCGCTCGCGACCGTCGTCGGCCAGCAGCATCGCCGAACCCAAGCAATGCCCCGCCGGATAAGTGGTCAACTGCACTCCGCCCATCTCCAGCGGCGTACGATACGGCATTTCGCGAACCGCCAACTTCGGCCCCAGGCGGTGACGATACAGGGCCGCGGTGGCAGGCGTGGCGTAGGCCCATTCGTGGCGAGCCATGTGATCGGCGTGGGCGTGCGATACGAATCCCCGCTGCTGTCGCCGTCGGACGTCCACCCCCAGGCCCGCCCGCGTGATCTTTAGCCCGTTGTCGTAATGAAACATATTCACCCCGCCATGCCCTGTTTCCGTGTAGCATGCTATCCTACCACAGCGTCCTTTCGTTTGCTCACCTTCAGAATGCGTCCATCATGGGTCTGGTCGAAGTCGTCATCCTCGCCATTGTGCAGGGGCTCACCGAATTTTTGCCCGTCAGTTCGTCGGGGCATCTGGTGGTGGCCAACGCGCTATTGAAGCAGATTGGCTATCCGCCCACCGAGGATCTGGTGGAGGTGAATATCGTGTTGCACCTGGGCACGTTGCTCGCGGTGCTGGTGTACTATCGGCGCGAGATCATTCGCATGCTGACCCGCGATCGTCAGGTGGCTGCCTACGTGGTCGTGGGTACCGTGCCGGCGGCCATCGCGGGGGTGTTTCTCAAGAAGGGCCTCGAAGACCACGTTACCGCGGGCGTGCTGGAGAATGTGCTGGTCGCCGGCTGCATGTTTCCCGTCACAGCCGCCCTGTTGGTGTTTGCCATGCGGCGCAAGCCAGGCGAGGGCGAGTACACGCAGTTGGGGTTTGGCAAATCGATCATGATTGGCATCGCCCAGGCTTGTGCCCTTCTGCCGGGCATCTCGCGCAGCGGCTCGACCATCGCCGCGGGCATTGCGTGTGGACTCAAGCGAGAAGAAGCCGCCACCTTTGCCTTTCTGCTCGCCATCCCAGCGATTGCCGGCGCCGGAGTGCTCGAAGGGCTCGACGTCCTGGACGAGGGCAGCAGCACTGCCCTGGGTGTGCTTGCCGTGGGCTTTGTGCTGTCGTTCCTGGTGGGTTGGGCGTCGCTGGTGCTGTTGATTCGCTTCGTGCGGCAAGGCACCCTGAGCGTGTTCGCCTGGTACCTGGTACCACTGGGCATCGCCGTCGTAACGTGGCAGTTGTGGCAGATGTTCGGCACCACGGCCGCTGCGGCCGGCGGATAGAGTTACACGTTCTGCGTTTCGCCCAGAAGTTCTTCCAGCCGTTCGATCTGCTGCTCGCTGCGGGCGATCAGGTCACGCAGGATCATGATCTTGGTATCGAGCTGCCCGTTCACGTCGCGGCTCATCTGGGCCAATTGCACCTTTTGCTTCTCTATCACGGCTACCGAGTCGTGCTTGGCGCCGTCCCACTCCGTCTTGGGACGCGGTTGGGCGTCGATGGGTCGGTTGTCGAAGCCTTTGCGGCGGCGCCCCACCTGGCGATAGGTCCGCCGCAACAGGATGGACGTCAGCAGCGCGATGCCCAACAGGAACATCAATATCGGGCCGAGTTGATCGCCGAACATCGCCTAGTCCTTTCGTGCAAGTTCAGTCTCTAGCTCTTCGCCGCAAACGCAGCGGTAGCCGCCGCGTACACCTGTGCTAGCGTCGCTCCGCTCCGCTCGGCCGCCTGACGGCAGCTTTCGTACTCGGCGGAAAATCGCTCGGTGCCGTCCGGCAACTCGGCCACCACGCCCTGCAGGGTGCCCAGGGATGTCTCCACCTCTATCTGTCGGCGGGGCAGGATGCGTCGCTCTACCAATTGCCGCCGCAGTCCTAATGTGGTGGTTTCGCGGAATACGATCGACTCCAATGCGTCGGCCTTGTCCTGTGGGCATTGCACGGTCAGTAGCACGCCGGGGCGATTCTTCTTCATCTGCACGGGCGTGAGCGTCACGTCCACCGCGCCCGCCTGCCACAATGCGTCGACACAGTGGCCAACCTGCTCGCCGGGCGTATCGTCCAGGTTGGTCTCCAGCAGGACAATCTTGTCCGTTTGCACTCCTGTGGCCGCGCCGGTCGTCTCGCCCACCAGCAACCGCAACACGTTGGCGTGATCGAAGTCCTTCTGCCCTGCCCCCAGGCCGATGGTCTCGATGGTCATTGCCGGCACCGGGCCGAACTCGTTGGTCAGCGTGGTGACGATTGCTGCCCCGGTGGGTGTGGTCAGTTCGCCCTCCGGAGCGAAATCGGCCAGCGGTACTCCGTTGAGCAACTCCGCCGTGGCCGGTGCCGGAATAGCGCAGCGACCATGTGCAATTTGGATGAAACCGGTGCCGGTGGGAATCGGCGAAGCTACCACCCGGTCTACTCCCAGCAGATCCCATCCAATTGCCGCGCCGACGATGTCGGCAATCGAGTCGACCGCGCCCACTTCGTGAAAGTGCACCTTCTCGATGGTGCTACCATGCACCTTGGCTTCGGCCTTGGCGAGCCGTAGGAAGATGTCGCCAGCCAGCTTCTTCTGCCGCTCGGTAAGCGTGCTGCCATCGATCATCTTCGTGATGTGATGCAGATGGCGGTGGGCGTGTTCGGGTTCGTGCTCCACCACAATCTGCGTGGCGCGGAAGCCCTTTTTCTTCACTTCGCTCGCCACCAGGCGGCAACTTGGCAAGCCCAGGCTATCGATGCCCGCTTGCAGTGTGGCCAAGTCGACACCGGCATCGACCAAGGCTCCCAGGGTCATATCGCCGCTGATTCCGCTGGCGCAATCGAGGTAGGCAATTCGCATGTTGTCTTTGCTAGCAGTGGTAAAGTGATTCGTCAGACCGGCAATTGTACCCGTTGGAGGGCTTTCACGTCGACGTTGACTCCTTGGCGCAGTTTACCTAGTGTTGTCGGGCCGAGATTGTCGCCCCGCGTCGGGGCGGCTGGCCTCCGGAACCTCGGAGCAATTGGTCGATGACCGCCCTAGCCACGTCACCACGCCCTGCCCGCTACCTGCCGCCGCGGATTCCCGATCGGCTGAAGTTGCTGTACGTCACTACCTTGCACCGCAGCAGCACATGGCTGTCCGAGGCGTTCGCCACCGACAACGCCACGCGGGTGATCCTGAAAGAAACCGTCGGCGTTACGGCCGGTCTGGCCCTATTGCGGGACGAAGTGTTCGATGCTGTGGTCGTGTTCCACGAGCCCGGCGTGCTCGACGCGCTCGACTTCGTCGAAGCCCTCCGCACCGGTGGGCACGAAGAGCCGATCATCGTGCTGGGGGTCGAACCGCCCCAGTCGTTCGAGGTGCTGGCCTACGAGGTGGGCGCAGACGCCTATTGCTCGATGAAGCAGACCACCACCCGGAGCCTGTTGTGGGAATTTGCCCGCGCGATCCGGCGCTACGAACTGGTCCGCGAAAACCGCCGTATGGTCGAGGCCGAGCGACAACGCCTGGCTTCCGAACACGCCGAAGCGGAACGCCTGCTCGAAGAGCAACGCACTCTGCTCACCGAACTCGAAGCGGTCGACACGGGCGAGGTCACCCATGCCGAGGGGCTGGCCGGTTCGCTGGCCGAGGTCACAGCGAGAAGCTCGCGGGCTGCCTTGCCGGCGGCGCTGGTGAATCACTATCGCGATCTGCTGCAGACCTACGTCGTAATGGGCTCCGGCAACCTGAGCGACGAGATGTATCGCCTGACCGAAGTGCTGGTGGACGCCAAGATCTCGGCGCACCAGGTCATCGCCCTGCACGTCGAGGTGCTGGAGGGAATGATCCACGGCCTCGGCCGCCGCAGCGCCCGGCACGTGATGAACCGTGCCGATCTGTTGGTGCTGGAAGTCACCATGCACCTGGCCGAGGGCTACCAACAGCGGTACGAATCTCGCCGGGAGTCGGAACAGCAGATGCTGCTGCCGGGGTTCAATGAAGCGGATATCTATGCTCCGCGATGTGAGGATGCCGCTTAACTCACCCATGGTTGGGGTCGAATGCAACGAGTCCTCACCCTACGGACGGCAAAGCCCGACACCTGGCTCACTTGTCCAAATGCACGTCCATCTGCGGGAACGGAATCTCGATCTGCGCCGCGTCGAGGTTCATCTTCACTTGGCGAATCAGCGCTTGTTTGATGTTTAGGAACTCGGAGGTCGGTCCCCACACGCGGACCTGCCAGTCGACGCTCGACGCCCCCAGGCTCATCAGGATGATGGCCGGTTCCGGATCCGCGGCGGCACCTTCGGCAGCGTTGGCCGCTTCGGTCAGCACGCGACGGGTCTCGTCGATGTCGGCCGCGTACGACACACCAACATCCACATCCACCCGTCGCTGGCTGTGGTAGGTGATGTTCTCGATGACCGAACCATAGATGGAGCTGTTGGGCACGATGATCCGACGATTGTCGAACGTGTCGATCGAGGTGGTAAACAGTTCGATCTCGTGCACCTTGCCCAGGTTGTTGGCCACGTTCACCACGTCGCCCACTTTGTAGGGGCGGAACACCAGCAACATGGCACCGGCCGCGAAGTTGGACAGCGTTCCCTGAAACGCCAGACCAATCGCAAAGCCGGTGGCGCCAATCACCGCGGCGAAGCTGGTGGTCTCGACGCCGAACTTCGACAAGCACGCCAGCGCGGCCAGTACGATGATACTCCACCACACCAGCTTGGCGATGAACAGCGTCAGCGTCTCGTCGACCTTTAGTTTTCGCAGGCTCGCCCGCACCACCCGCGAGGCCCAACCGGCGATGGTCCACGCCAGCGTCAGCAGCACCAACACCAGTGCCGCGCGAAGTCCGTAGTACTCGGCCAGCGACACCCATTCGCTGGAGGTCAAACTGAAGTCGAACGACAGCAGCTTCTTGAGTGCCTCGGCCTGCTCGGGCGGAGCCACGATGGTGCCTTCTTTTCCCTTCTCTACGACTTCGGTGGTCTGAGCGGCGGCCGCTTGGGCCAATGGAAGCAGGGGCAGCATGTCGGTCGGTCCACAAGGGCAGGTGGGAATTGCGAACCGATTTGATAGCAGAAGCCAACGGCGTGCGACAACGTCAATGCCCCAACAAGGCATCCACCGCCGCACCGATGTCGGGTTTGCGCATCAGCGACTCGCCCACCAAGATGGCATTCACCCCGGCATCGGCCAGCAGTTGCACGTCGTCGTGCGTTTTGATGCCACTCTCGCCCACCAGCAGTTTGTCCTCGGGCACCTGGCGGCGAATGTCGAGCGTGTGGTGCAGGTCGACTTCGAACGTCCGCAGATCGCGGTTGTTCACACCAATCAGCTGTGCGCCCGCCGCCAGCACTGCTGGCAAGTTGCCTGGCTCATAAAGCTCCACCAGCGCGGTGAGTCCCAACTCGTTGGCCTGGGCGTGTAGCATCGTGAGTTCATCCGGCGCGAGGCACTCGGCGATCAACAGCACCGCGTCGGCGCCAGCCGCGCGGGCTTCGACCAGTTGATACTCGTCCAGAATGAAGTCCTTCCGCAGCACGGGAATGTCGACCGCGGCCCGAACCTCGCGCAGGTAGTCGAGGTGGCCCTGAAAGTACTGCTCGTCGGTCAGCACGCTGATGCACGATGCCCCATGCTGCTGGTAAATGGTCGCGATGGTGGTGGGATCGAAGTCCTCGCGAATCAGCCCTGCCGAGGGGCTGGCCTTCTTCACTTCGGCGATCAACTTAATCGGTCCGGGCGCCGCGATGGCCGCCAGGAAGTCGCGTACCGGGGGAGCATCCGCCAATTGTGCGCGCAAATCGTCGATCGGCCGAGCCGACTTGGCCGCGGCGATCTCGGTGCGTTTGGTGGCGACAATCTTATCGAGAATTGTAGACATGGATATCAACTTTGGGCGCTCAAGCATCGGTTGCCGGGGCCACCCCGGGCGGAGCCTTGCGGGCGGGGAACGAAACTTGAGAATTGAATTTGGATACTTCGTCGACTTGGCATTTCGCAAGTTTGACAAAACGCCTATTATCGGCGCGCGAGCGGGTGTGTGCTAGCATGCGCGAGGGCGTTTTCGCACCCCATTTTGCAGGCAATACAATGACTGACTACCGACTTGAACGCGATACCATGGGCGAAATGCAGGTGCCCGCTTCGGCCCTGTACGGCGCGAGCACCGCGCGTGCGGTGGAGAATTTCCCGATCGCGAAGCGCCCTGTGCCCCCCACCGTGATTCACGCCTTCGGCCACCTGAAGGCCGCCGCGGCTCAGGCCAACAAGGACCTGGGCAAGCTGGACGCCAAGCTGGCCGACGTGATTATCGCCGCCTCCACGGAAGTTGCCGAGGGCAAGTACGACGAACATTTCCCGGTCGATGTCTACCAGACCGGCAGCGGCACTTCGACGAACATGAACGCCAACGAGGTGATCGCCTCGGTGGCCAACGAAAAGCTGGGCCTGGGCGCCACGACCAAGGCCGAAGGGGGAGTGCACCCCAACGACCACGTGAACATGGGGCAAAGCTCCAACGACACTTTCCCCACCGGTATGCACATCGCTGCGGCGGTGCTGCTCGACCAGCAGCTCGAGCCGGCGCTCGAAAAGCTGACCAAGGCGCTCGCCGACAAGGCCGAGAAGTGGGACAAGATTATCAAAGTCGGTCGCACCCACCTGATGGATGCCACGCCGATTCGTGTGGGCCAGCTATTTGCCGGCTACGCCGCGCAGGCGAAGTACTGCCATAAGCGGGCCGAGCGGGCCAAGATGCGAATTCTCGAGAACATGCCCATCGGCGGCACCGCCGTCGGCACGGGCATCAACGCCCATCCCGATTTCGCCGGCCGCGTGTGCAAGACACTCACCACTAAGCTGGGTGTGCTGTTCAGCGAAGCCGAAGATCACTGCGAGGCGCAAGCCACCAAGGACTCCTTTGTCGAGGCCCATGGCGAGCTGAAGGCCGTTGCCGTGGCGCTGTCGAAGATCGCCAACGACATTCGCCACCTGGGCAGCGGACCTCGCTGCGGTATTGGCGAGCTGGTGTTGCCGGCCATTCAACCAGGCTCGTCCATTATGCCTGGTAAGGTAAACCCGGTGATTTGCGAAAGCGTGATGCAGGTCGCCTGCCGCGTGATCGGCAATGACGCCACGGTAACCATGGCAGGCATGGGCGGGGTCGGCTCGATCTTTGAATTGAACGTCGCCATGCCGGTGATGATCGACGGATTCCTCGAGTCGGTCACGTTGCTGGCCAATGTTGCCGATACGTTCGTCGATAAGCTGCTGAAGGGCTTGGAAGTCGACGAGGCTCGATGTGCCGAATTGTTGGACGCCTCGCTGATGACCATCACGGCCCTGGCGCCGGAAGTGGGCTACGAGAAGTGCGCCGCCCTCGCGAAGCAGGCCCATAAGGAAGGCAAGACCATCAAGCAGTTGGTGGGCGAGCTGAACCTGATGCCCGAGGCACGCCTGACGGAGTTGATGGACTACGACAGCATGACCAGGCCCGAGGCATGATCGCCGCGGGCTGACGGCTCACTGAGCTGCTGAAAAATCGAAAGGCCACGAAAGGATGCGTGGAAGGATGCTGAACGCAAGGATTGCGATGGCGGCAGTCGTGGGACTGCTGGTTGGCCCGTGTGTATCTACCGATTCGTCAGCGGACGAGTTGACCAATCCCGCTGCGCCGCGAGCGCCGGAGCGGATCGAGTTGCCGGCCGAGAAACCGCAGGTCGAGCAGACCAACTACTGGCGTAACGCCCGGCCGCTGAAGGCGGCCGAGTCGCCCGCCGCCCAGGCATCGGACTTGCGACCGGTACCGCCCGATCCCGCACCACTCAGCTTGCCCAGTTGGTTGTTGCCCGAAAGCGAATCGCTGCAGCAGCTCGAACCGCCCGAGCCCCCTGGCCAGGCGGTGATGATCGACGACCACGAACCGGAAGTATCGGCGGATGAGGTGATTGAGCTGGCGATGGCCAAAGTGCAGCTGGCGCCTTCGCGCTCGGCCGCGTTGCTGGTTGTCGCCCGCGAGCTGGCCGTCGACGCCAAGAATGTTGGCGACTTTGGCGATGTGATCGATCAGTGCCACCGCGCGCTCGATGCGGGACCGGAGCGTACAACGGCCGATTCGCTGGCCAAGCTGGGGGCCTGGGCCTACAACCGGCGCGGCGAACTGTTGGTTGAAAAGGGCGACGAACATTCCGCGTTCGAAGACTTTCAGGAAGCCATTCAGCTCGATCCCAACAACTGGGCCGCGCTACACAATCGCGGCGTCACGCTGGCTCGCTACAACAAGCGGGCCGATGCCCTGTCGGACTTCAACCGTGTGGTCGATCTGGCCCCGTCCTTTGCCATCGCCCGTTACAACCGTGGCGAACTGCTAAGCCAGATGGGTCGTTGGCGGGAGGCCGTCCAGGACTATACCGTCGCCATGCAAACGATGCCCGACGAGGCCTCGTTGTACACCGCCCGGGGGGTTGTGCTGAACGAACTGGGTGAACGTAGCGAAGCGGCCACGGACTTCAATCGGGCGATCCGGCTCGATCCCAACTCAGCGCAAGCCTACGTTGGTCGCGGCAACGTGTTCGCCGCCGAGCGGATGTACGAACAAGCGGTGGGCGACTTCCAGCGGGCACTGGTTCTCGACCCCAGCTCGGCAACCGCCTACCGCAGCACTGCTTGGATACTGGCCACCTGCCCGATTGAACAATTCCGCGACGGCCAGAAGGCGCTGGCCGCTGCCGATCGGCTGGCGCAACTCCGCGGCCACGACGACCCCATGGTGCTCGACATCCTGGCCGCCGCCCATGCCGCCGGTGGCGACTTTACTCGGGCCATCACCTTTGAGCAGCAGGCGATCGTCCTGGAAGACGACGCGAACCTAAAGCAACAGTACCTCCACCGCCTGGGACTCTACCGCAGCGGCCAAGCGTTCCGCACCGAGTAGTCGCAGAACAGAATGCCCAGACTTCCTCGGTGGATGGTCTCGGGCGCTATCGCACAGCTGGAGCGTTTTCAGCTCGTATCTCAGCAATTTGGCGCAGCCCGGTCTAAGCGGATATGCTGGAAGAAGAGGCAGCGTTGCGTGGGCAAGCAGCGCAGCCAACCGGCACCGTTCAAACTCCTCGGAGGCTCCCATGCGACCTATCGCGTTGTCCATCGTTATACTCGCTGGTGCGATCATGGCAGCCGCAGGAACGATCGCCGAGTCGTTGCCGGATGCTCGTCGCTATAACAATACCGATACGATCGGCTTGCTAATCGTTGGGGCAGCGCTCGCCTTCCTGGTGTTCGATTTGTGGATGAGCACCTCGTACGTTGATGCTCCCGAGTCATCACCGAACCGTGCGGCTAACGATTCGCATAAAGCTGTTTAGTGCTGCCGCGGCGAAGCGTGCGTCGCACTTGCCAGGCCCGAAAGCACCACCATGCGCATACCAGTCATTCGTGGCATCATCGACCGGCGGATTCTGGCAAATTTTCGCATCGATCCCGAGGTGATGGCCCGCAACCTCCCCGCCCCGTTTCGGCCGCAGCTCGTCGGTGGATTTGCCATCGGCGGTATCTGTCTGATCCGGCTGAAGGCCATCCGGCCATGGTTCTTTCCATTGCCGTGGGGCATGGGTTCGGAGAATGCCGCACATCGCATTGCCGTGGAGTGGGACGACGATGGACAGACGCACACGGGCGTCTATATTCCTCGCCGTGATACCGATTCGCGGCTCAATACTTGGGCGGGCGGCACCCTCTTCCCCGGTGTCCATCACCACGCAAGGTTCACCGTGGAAGAATCCGAAGCGCACTACTCGATCGAGCTCGAGAGCGACGACGGCGACACCCGGGTGCTGGTCGCGGCAGACGTGACCGACCGACTGCCAGCCTCGTCGGTCTTCCGGTCCGTGGCCGAGGCGTCCGCGTTCTTCGAACAGGGGGCGCTGGGTTACTCCGACACTCACAGCGATGGCAAGTTCGACGGGCTGGAACTGCGTTGCCAGAACTGGCAAGTCGAGCCGCTCGATGTCTATCGCATCGAATCGAGTTACTTCGAAAACGAGCTGGCCTTTCCGCCGGGTTCGATTCAATTCGATTGCGCCCTGCTGATGCTCAACATCAGCCACGAATGGCTCGGCCGGCCCGACCTATGCTGTGCCGTGACGGCCGGGGCGTGAGGTTGGTTACGCATGGAGACTTGAAACACTGCGGCGCGTACGCAATAACTGCCACCGGCGGTTGAGCGCACCTTCACTACCACGCATTCACGGCAAAATGTAGGGCTGAATACCTCGGCAATCAATTGCCAGCTGTCGCACCGATTTTTGAGCTGAACTCGCTCTTTCCGCATGCTACAATCACCCCTTCATCGGGGGGTGTCTCACTTGGCGGAGTTCAGAATGCGCGGTCGATGGTTGGTTGGTGTTTCGGTTTCTCTACGTGCTTCCCAAACGATGGCCGCTGCGATGCTGCTGGGAGCATTGGTTTGTTCCACGCCCGTCGCGGCACAATTCACCTGGACCGGTGCCGTTAACAACCAATGGGGTAACCCCAATAATTGGTCGCCGGCAGTCCCGGTTCCCCCCGGCTCGTCGGTTACTTTCGGTGCGGCAAACAATACCGACGTCGATCTGGGCGCGAACCGGACGGTGGGAGTGCTGACGTTCGGTGCTGCCGTACCGTTTTCGCTGAATAACCACACGCTCACCATCAACGGTCCCGTGCAGACTGCGGAAACGATCGCCGGCACGCACACCATCGCCAGCAATGTGATTTTGCCTGCTGTCGCACCCTGGAACATTGCCGCCGCTGCGCCGCTGGAAGTCTCGGGCGCCATTAGTGGCGCTGGTGGAATCAATAAGGTGGGCGGTGGCGTTTTGACGCTCTCCGCCGCCAACTCGTATCCCGAAACAACGCAAATTCTAGCCGGCCAAATCGCGATCGCCGATGCGGAGGCACTGGCGAGTTCGACGGTTATCATCGGTGTGGACAACGGGCTCGATATCAACGGTCTGGATGCCCGACTCGGCGCACTGGCAGGCGCAGGTGCTATCGATCTTGGCTCGCAGAATGTGCGCGTCGGACTCAACAACGCCAGCACTACCTACGCAGGGGGGATTACAGGTACCAGTGATTCGGTCCTCCGCCAAGCTGGCACCGGGACGCTCACGTTGACCGGGGGCACGGACACCACCCCTTCGAGCTTCGGCTCGCTCCGCTCTCAAAATGGACAGATCGTTGTCGACGGTGCTCGTATTGACTTGACCAGTTCCGTTGCCTCGAGCGTTGTCAGTGCACTGACCGTGAATGATGAGCCGGTAACGCTCCAAAATGGGGCCGATGTTCGGGTGACGACTGGCTACACTTATGTTCAAGACACTACGTTGACAATCACGGGATCCGACACCCGCCTGGAAAGCGATTACGTGCAAACATCCGGCTTACCTGGCAGTCCCGCCCTGATCCAGGTCGAGAACAACGCCACGCTACTCAGCAATAATGGGTTGACACTGGAAACGAGCATTGCGGGGACCAATACATTGATGGTCCAGACCGGTGGCACCGTCCAAATTGCAAATTCCCTCCTGCTTGCCAGGATCGCCGGGGCAAGTGGCATTGTGTCGGTTTCTGGCAGCAACAGTTCGCTCACCGCCGAAAATCTCTACCTGGGAGGCATTGCCAACGCACCAGGGGGGACGGGAGAGGTCACTGTCGAAAGCGACGCAACGGTCGCCATAGCAGGAGATACGTTCTTCTGGACATCGGCCAGCAGCCTGGTGGTCGACGGGGCGACATTCGAAACAAGAACGCTCTCCAACGACACCGGCGTCGCCAGCACGATCAGCATTTCCGATCCTGCAGCCGGGGCCGCGCTGACCATCGGCCTGGGCGATGGCGATTCGACCTTCGACGGCCTGATCCAGGACGCCTCCGGCGGAGCCGGTTCGCTCAAGAAAGTCGGCACGGGCACGCTCACCCTCACCGACGACAACACCTTCAGCGGCGGCGTGGTGTTCGAAGGGGGCATCGTCGCCGCCGGCGCCGACACCAACCTGGGCGACACTTCCGGTCCGCTCACGTTCGACGGCGGCGACTTGCGCTTCGAGACATCTTTCGACCTGAGCGCCACTCGAACGATCACGCTAAACAGTGGAGGCGGGACCATCCGCACCAAGTCGAACTCCACCACCATCTCGCAAGCGATCACCGGCACGGGCGATCTCACCAAGGAAGGAACTGGGACACTCACCCTGGCTGGAGCCAATACCTACAGCGGCGACACGCTAATCAACAACGGAACGCTTGTCCTGGACAACATCGACGCCTTGCAAAACTCGACCGTCGTAATCAACGTCGACAACGGCCTCGACATCAACGGACTGGACGCGAAGCTGGGTGGACTCGCCGGTTCGGGCGACCTGGAGATCGGCGCGCAGACTGTCGATACGGGGCTGAACAACGCCAACACCACCTACTCTGGCGTGATCACAGGAACCAGCGACTCGAGGCTTCGGCACCAGGGTGAAGGTACGCTTACCCTCACTGGCGGTACAGAAGCCACACCTTCGAGCATTGGGACACTTCGATCGCAGGACGAGAATGGGAACATTGTCGTGGATGGTGCTCGGATCGATCTGACCAGCAGCGATTTCTCAACCACCACCGGTGCGTTGCTTGCTCGCTCGGGCAATGTCACCTTCCAAAATGGCGCCGACGTGCGGATGGCTGACGGCAGCTATGCCTACGCCACGAATGGAGAGATAAGAGTATCTGGCACTGGCACTTCGCTATCGGGAATCGATCTGCGAGCATCGGAACCCGTAGGGTCCACTGGTTCCGTCGTAGTCGAAAGCGAAGCATCGCTCGATCTGACGGGCGACCTGATCGTCGGCTTCGAGGGCAATGGGGACCTTGAGGTTCAATCCGGCGCCGTAGCGTCAGCAAAGCGGGTGGTACTTGGGCCCCTTACGGATGCCGTTGGTACGGCCTCTGTGACAGGTACCAACAGCCTACTGACTGTCGTGAACAATTTTCTCCTGGGCGGCACTGGCTCAAACCAGCTTGGCGGTACAGGCACACTGATGGTAGTAGACAACGCCACAGTGCAAGTTGGCAACCGCACCAAGTTCTGGACCTCGCTTAGTTCCATCACCGTAGATGGGGGAACCTTCCAGACGGATGAGCTCACCCAGGGTGACGGGGTCGTGGCGACAATCAGCATCAGCGACCCGGCGGGCGACGCCGCGCTCGTCGTCGGCACGGGCGATAGCGATTCCACATTCGAAGGCCTGATCCAGGACGTCGCCGGCGGCCGCGGTTCGCTGAAGAAAGCCGGCGCCGGCAACCTCACCCTCACCGGCGTGAACACTTACACGGGAGAGACCATCATCGAAGGAGGTACGCTAAGCCTCGCTGAGGATTTTCTTGCCGATAATTCCGACGTGGTACTCGACGCCAGCGCCACGCTCGACCTGACTCATGGTCTGGTCGACACCGTCGACGAGTTCTGGCTCGCAGGTTTCTCTCGAGCTATCGGAACGCACGGCGCCATTGGTTCGGGTGCCGACTTCGAGTGGTCCCAGATCACCGGGACCGGTATGCTGGAGGTCACCGATTTCGCCGGCCTGGCGGGCGATTACAACGCCGATGGCGTGGTGGACCTGGCCGACTACACTGTGTGGCGCAACCACCTGGGCGCTGCGGCGGGCACGCTGGTGAACGATATCGACGGCGGCGCAATTGGTTCGGCCCAGTACGCCACCTGGAAGTCGAACTTCGGCGCCAGCACGCCGACACCGGCCGTCCACGACGGTGCGGTGCCCGAACCCAGTGCCCTGCTGCTGTTGCTGGCGGGGTTGGGCGTCTTGGCTAGCGGTAAAATTCGATAACTGCGTCACGGTCCATTGTCGTGACATGCTCAAGCCTTGCGGGGAAATGATGCGCAACATCACGACGGTAGACGTTCGACGGTGGCTGCTTGTATGGTGCCTGCAGCTGATGGCGGGTTTGCCTGCCTGCGCCGAGGACACCGAGCCACTGACGCTGACCAGTCCGAACGGCCAGTTGCAGGTGACGTTCGAGTTGGACGAGCAGGCTCGGCCCAAGCTGATTGTCACCAAGGGCGATGCCGAGTTGGTGCAGACAACGCTGGGCCTCGAGCTGGCCGAAAGCGGCACGCTGGCGGCAGGGCTCGAAGTCACTGGCACGAAATGCACGAGCCGCGATCGTGAGTATCAGATCCCGGTGGGCAAGAATTCCTCCGCCCGCGATCGTCACGAGGAACTGGTGGTCGCGCTCCGCGAGCAGTCCGATCCGCACCGAGAGCTGGAAATCGAACTGCGGGCGTTCGACGATGGGGTGGCCTTTCGCTATCGCATTCCACAGCAACCGTCGCTCAGCGATGTGGTGTTGCTCGATGAACTCACGACTTTTCAGTTTCGCCCCGCGGCCCGCGCACACTTGTTGCCACTCAAGGGGTACACGACTCCCTACGAGGCGTACTATCTGACGCAAGGGGTGACGGAAGTCGATCCGAAGAAGCTCTTTGGTGTGCCGATGCTGGTAGAGGATACCACCGCTGGGGAAACCGAGTGGGTCGCCTTGACCGAGGCCGACCTGACCGACTACGCGGGCATGTACGTGGCGGCAGACCAAGATTCTCCGGGGCGTTTCGTGGCCAAGCTCTCGCCGCTGCCGGGCCGTGACGATGGCGCCAAGGTGATCGGCCAGGCTCCGTTTGCCTCGCCATGGCGGGTGCTGATGGTGGCCAGCGACGTGGGCCCATTGATCGAGTCGGATATCGTGTTCCATCTCAGCAGCCCCTCGAAGATTGCGGACACCAGTTGGATCCAACCGGGCGCGACAACGTTCACCTGGTGGAACCACTACACGCTGGAAGATGTCGACTTCGAGCCGGGGGTCAACACCGCGACGATGAAGCACTACATCGACTTCTGCGCCGAGCACGGCCTGCCCTATCACACGCTCGATGGTCTCGACGTCACCTGGTATGGCGGCCCCATTGCACCCATCGGGCCAACCGACGTGACCACGGCCGTCGACGGTCTCGACCTGCCAGAGGTATTGCGATACGCCGCGGAAAAAGGCGTGAAGTTGCGGCTATGGGTGCATTGGAAAGCCCTCCAGCCACAGTTGGATAAGGCCTTCGAGGCTTACGAAAAATGGGGCATCGAAGGTGTGATGATCGATTTCATGGACCGCGACGATCAAGAGATGGTCCGCTGGTACCACGAGGTGGCCGAGAAGGCCGCCCAGCACCATTTGACCGTTACCTGGCATGGCGCCTACAAGCCGACCGGCATGGAGCGAACCTGGCCGAACGTACTGAGCTACGAGGCGGCGCTCAATCAAGAGTACAACAAATGGTCGGAAGTCGGCACTCCGCCGACACACAACTTGCAGATCGCCTTTATTCGCATGCTGGCCGGACCGCTCGACTACCATCAGGGCGGAATGCGGAATGTCATGCCAGAGCAACATCGGCCGAACAACCGGATGCCAACCGTGCAAGGCACGCGCGGCCATCAATTGGCGATGTACGTGGTTTACCAGAATCACCTTCCCATGCTGGTCGACTATCCAGAAGCGTATCATGGCCAGGCAGGGTTCGATTTCCTCGCCAAGGTGCCCACGACCTGGGACGAAACGCGAGTGCTTCACGCCGAAGTGGACAAGTGCCTGGTGATCGCGCGACGAAGCGGCGACGATTGGTACTTGGGGGGGATGACCGGCGACAAAGCGTGCAGCCTTACGTTGCCGCTCGAGTTTCTCGCTGGCGACAGCCACGTTGCGAAACTCTACCTCGACGATTCGGCCAGCGGTCTAACCTCGTTGCAGGAGTCGGAGCAGGTTGTTGACTCGACCGACTCGCTGCCGATTGCCATGCCACGCGGCGGTGGCTTTGTCGCCAAGATCACGCCCAAGACAGCCGAACAAGAGTGACATCCGTCTGACCCAATGGGGCACCGTCCTTAGTGATGGTTGCCTGTTGGCCCGCTGGTTGGCCCGAACTTTGCCAAGGCCGCGCAAGCCACTATACTGCCGGTGTTACGCAAACGTTCCCCGCAGAGGAGGCCAACCATGTTCAAGGCTTATGCCGCCAGTTCCGCGAAGGGTGATTTCGATGTCATCGAGTTCGACCCCGGCCCCCTGGGCTACGACGAAGTGGAAGTGGCCGTCGAGTACTGCGGCGTTTGCCACAGCGACTTGAGCATGAAGCGTAACGAATGGTGGATGACCAAGTATCCATTCGTTGGTGGCCACGAGGTGGCAGGGCGGGTCGTCGCCCTGGGCGAAGGGGTGGAAGGACTCGAAGTGGGGCAGCGGGTCGGCGTTGGTTGGACATCCGCTTCCTGCATGCGATGCGACCAGTGCCAAAGCGGCTACCAGAACCGCTGCCCGAGTGTCGAAGGAACCATCGTCGGCCGCCATGGTGGGTTTGCCGATCGCGTTCGGGCGCAGGCCGCCTGGACGATACCGATTCCCGAGGGGGTCGACTCGGTCGATTGCGGCCCCTTGTTCTGCGGCGGCCTCACCGTGTTTAACCCCCTGGCCGAAAATCACATTTCCCCCACAGGGCGCGTGGCCGTCATTGGCATCGGCGGACTGGGGCACATGGCTTTGCAGTTTGCCAACGCCTGGGGGTGCGAGGTAACCGCCTTCAGTACCTCGCCCGACAAAGAGGAAGAGGCCCGCAAGATGGGTGCTCACCACTTCCTCAGCACACGCGATAGCGACGCCCTGCAGTCGGTAGCCGGCAAGTTCGACATGGTGCTCGACACGGTAAACGCACCGCTCGACTGGGATGCCTATGTCAACACGCTGCGTCCTGGCGGCAAGCTCCACGTGGTGGGCGCCGCACCTAAGGTGGAAGCAAAGGTGTTTCCTCTACTAATGGGTCAGAAATCGATCGGCGCCTCGCCCACCGGCAGCATCGTGCGGGCCAAGGAGATGCTCGAGTTCTGCGCCCGGCACGAGATCAAGCCGCTCATCGAGACTTTCCCCATGAGCAAGATCAACGACGCCATGCAACACCTGGCCGACGGCAAGGCACGGTACCGAGTGGTGCTCGAGGCCGATTGGTAGGGCAGGTGGCGGCGACAGTCGCTACGCCGATAAAGCCTGCCTGGCGGGCTGATAGCCACCTGGCTCCATCGATACGGCAATGTTCACGCGATTCCAGGCGTTGATGGCTGCCACGACCCAGGCCAAGTCAAGAAGCTCCTGGTCGCTGAACTCCGCTTTGGCTTGTTCCAGAACCTCTGCTGGCAACGGGTGATGGGCTACCTTGGTCAGTTCCTCCGCCACCAGCAGCGCGGTGCGTTCCCGCTGAGAGTAATACGGTGTTTCTCGCCAGGCGGGCAGGCTGTAAAGCCGCTGTTCGGTTTCGTCGCCAGCCCGGGCATCTTTCCAGTGCATGTCGATGCAGTACGCGCAGCCATTGATCTGCGAGACGTGAAGCTTCACTAGCTCGCGAATTGCAGGTTCGATGCTGCACTGCGCCAGGTACTTTTCTACGCCGAGCATTGCCCGATAGGCGTCGGCGGCCAGGTTGTGTGTTGCAGCGATGGTTGCCATGATCGTCTCCCGAAGGTGGTGTTAAATGGTCTATCGAACCTGCCCGAAGGTAGGAACCGTTCGTAGTGCAGTTGTCTTCTCTGCCGCACTACTTAGAGGACGAATGGGCGACCGGTTTTGTGACAGAGTGACGAAAAGAAATCGCCGGCTCACGCACACACTAGCGGCTAGTCGATGTGCGCCGCGGACCAGTGGGCCAGCTTATCGGGATTGAGCGTCATGTAGACTCCGCGGATATCCTTGTCGACACGGAGTGATACCACCTGCACCACTGCGCCCTCGGACTGCAGCACCAACCCTGGCGATCCATTGACCATGACCGGCCGAATGGTGCAGTCGCGACGTTTCTTGCTGAATACGCCCACCAGAAAGCGGGCGGCACGACTGCGGCCGCGAATCGCGACCCGCGCCGCGGCAACCTTGCCACCGCCATCGGAGAGCACCTCCACGTCGTCGGCAAACAGCGCTTCGACTTGTTGGATGTCGCCCGACCGGCAAGCCGCCACGAACCTCTCGGCAATTCGCTCCGCCTGTTCGGGCGGGGCGTCGAATCGTGGCCGATCCTGCTTCAATCGCGATCTAGCACGGCTGACAATTTGCCGGACGTGTACTTCCGACTTGTCGAGGATCTCGCCGATCTCCGCGTACTCGTAGTCGAACACCACTCGCAACAGAAAAGCAGCTCGCTCGTGGGGCGAAAGCCGCTCGAGCATCAGCAGGAATCCCTGGCTCAGCGAGTCCGCCAACTCGCGGTTTGGCATGCCACCGGTAGTATCGATCGGCTCCGGCACCCATGGGCCGACATACGTCTTGCGGCGTTTGGTGGCACGCAATTGGTCGATGCAGCGACGCGTGGTCGTGCGAATCAAAAACCCTTCGGGCGAGGTCACCCTCTCGGCGGCCTGCAATCGCAGGAATGCATCCTGCACCGCATCTTCGGCATCGGTCACGCTACCCAGCATGCGATAGGCCACCGACATCAGCCGCGGCCGCAACTCGTTTATGCTGTCCACCATGTCAAACACCTCCTCGCCTCCGTGGCCCGGACTCGATTCTACCATCGGCAAGCCGCATTCACCGCTGCAAACCACGCAGCCACCGCCCGGCTCAACTACAAGGACGCACGAACGAGCCGATTTGTGACAGACGAGCCGCGGAACTCGCAAGATGGAAGGCACATTTGACCAGCGGGTCGAGGAATCCTGGCTGGACCACCGGGGAAAGGCCAAGGGGACCAAACCCACAAAACCCCAGGTGTAAAAACTTCGCCGTTGATCTCACGCGGTGGCGCGATCCAATGGAGGTACGGCGGGGGCTGCACACAGAAATGGGCCAATGGAATGCACGCCAGCTGAGCCAATGAGGCTAGCCGAATGCCGGGCGAGGAGTGACGTGCGCCGGAGCCCTCCCAGAGTTTTGGGCCAGGTTTAGTCTTGGGCCAGGCTTGGGGAACAACGCTGGGGAACAACTCCGGGGTTTTGTCGCACCCGGTAGTTGACCGGGCCTGTAAAACAAGGGGTTTCACCACTTGGGGGGGACCAAAACGCCGGAGGTTTTGGGCCCATGAATGTAAGTGGTGGAAGTTGTCCCAAAACTCGCGCGAAGTTCCCCCGTCAGGCCAGGGGGGCGACGGGTGGGAACTGCCGGTGGTTTAGTCCCACCAGCGGTAGCGGGGGATGCAATACAGAGCTCGCACAGCATCGCGGAATTGGATTTTTTTGCCGGCGTCGTAGCCACGGTAGTTGTAGGAGATGGGGACTTCGCAGATGCGGCACTTGCGGCGGGCGAGTTTCGCGGTGAGTTCCGGCTCGAAGCCGAAACGCTTTTCGCGGAGCACCATTTCGCGGATCGCGGCTCGGCGGAACACCTTGTAGCCAGATTCCATGTCGGTGAGCCGCAGGCCGGTCGCCAGGTTGGAAAGTCGCGTAATCGCGGCATTGCCCAGGCGGTGCAGCCACGAAGGATCCTGCTTGGCATCGCCGAGGTAGCGCGAACCGTACACGACGTCCGCCTCGCCAGCCTCGATGGGGGCAAGCAGACGGCCGTAGTCAGTTGGGTTGTATTCCAGGTCGGCGTCCTGAACGAGGACAACGTCGCCCGTGATGTGTGCGAGCGCGGTATGAATTGCGGCACCCTTACCCTTGTTGTAACCATGCATGAAGACCCGCACGCCCTCGAGCTTCTCCAGTTCGAGGAGCTCGTCCCGGGTGCCATCGGTGCTGCAGTCGTCGACGATCAATACTTCGGTAACGTAGCCGGTAGCGCGCACCCGCTCGGCGATCTGGCGGATAGTTTGCAGCTCGTTGTAAACAGGTATCACCACACTGACGGCGAGCTTGGTGCGACGAAGAGGCTCGGTCTTCACCCCCTCGGGGTGATCAAGCTCGAGCGCCGCGAGACCGGCCTCGGCTGCGTCGAGCGTCGAGAGCATTCGTTGGGTACTCTCGGGAGTTTGCTGCTGGCGCACCTTGTCGCTGGCAGCCTCTCCGGTAGCGGACGTGACGATTGGTTGTTCGAGCTGTTGCTGTTGGTCGACCATGGCGATGGGCTGTTACAGGTTTTCGGAAGGAAGCGGAGGGGCGTCGCGCTCGGCCAGGTGGCTCGAGGTCGACGGGACGGGAAGTGCCGGCCAGACCAAGGCGCTATGGTGCACCTTGTCCGTGATCAATCGCTCGCTGGGCGCGAGGTAGCGATGGCTGTTGGTATCGTCGAAGATGACTGCCCGGCCCCACAGTTGGGCAAGCCCATCCTGGTAGATGAGCGTCCACTGGGGATCGGCGCTGGCGGCTTGATCCTGCATCACCCGCACGGAATGCTCGTAGCGACGGTCGATGAGCACGAGCTCCGGATCGCCGAGTTCGAGGATGGCGGTTGGATTCATGGGGCCAGCATCGTCACGGCGGTAGCGGCGACCATCGTTCTCGCCCACCTGGAAGTCGAACGATTTGTCGACGACTTCCTGCGGGTAGCAAGTGCGGAACCGTCCGTCGAAGGCGACCGTGGTCTCAGGGCCGAGCGCGGCAATGGCGTACTGCGCCCAGTCGTACGTCACGACCATTCGGCCGTGAAGGTCCTTGAAGGTCATCCACTGCACGGCATCGACCGGATACATCGAGCGATACACCGGCAGCGAGGCCAACCGGCCATAGAGCGTGTTGCCCTGTACCCCGATCAGGCCCACGAGCACGGCAGCCAGGGTCCAACGCCACCAAGGTCCCAGGCGTTGAATGTTGAGCCGGCTGGTGTCGGGCTTCAGGTGGACGAATGCAGATTGCAGGTGTGGCGGTATCCAAAATCCGCACAGCAACACAAAGAACGGAATATGTCGTATGTGCATCACGGCCTGGCAAGCGACAAGCACCAAGGTGGTCAACTGGACCCAGTCGCGATGGCGATGCGTCAGCGCCAGGCTCGCCACGGTGACAATCGACAAGATGACAAACGGCCAGAACACCACTTGCTGCGGCTGCAGCAAGTTCCATTCGGCGATCTCCGGACGCGGGCTACCGAGCGACAAGAGCAACCAGCGATGCAGCTCGAGGCCATAGGCGTTGAGCAGCGTGGCTGCGGACATCGCAGCAATGATGAACACGAGGACGCCCACCTCGAGCACGGAATGCCAACCACGATAAACGATTGCTTCGACGGATCGCCCCAGGAGGTAGACACCCACGATACAAACCCCCGCGACAAAAGCGCCGTGCGAGTTGGCCCACACCGCGGCGATCGGCACCAGCAGCAGCAACCACGCAAGCTGGCTGTGTCGCCAGGTGCAGATATCGTGGCGCGGTTCTTCGCCGTCGTTGCTGGGATTGTGCAACCACAGCGACCAGCCGGTAAATGCCAGCTCCAGCACCACCAGCATCATCGTGCAGCAGGCGAAACTGAAGATTTGCGGGCGAACCGTAAAGAATGGCGACAGGTTATTGGCCAACAGCAGCAGGAATCCTGCCGTGGTGAGTACCCAGACACCGTTGCGAGCGGCAACCCAGGCCATGGCCGCCAGGATGGCGATGCCGACCAGCAACTTAAAGACAAGCAGTCCTTTGTCGCCGAACCAGTCGAACAGGGTGGCATAGGTAAGCTCGGCCAGTACCTCGTGATTCACCCACGGTTGATCCACCGCCGTATAGGTGTGAGTAGCGGTGTGGTGCAGTTGGCCATCGCGAAGGGCATCCTGCCCGTAGCGGACGTGTCCCCACAAATCGGGATCAGCCAGGTTAAAGGCCAGGGCCACCGCACAGGAGACCCCCAGGGCGACGACCACCAGCCATTTCAGCATTCCGTACTCGGCCCGTGCCGTGCCCATATCGCGATCGCTCAGTTGCTCGCGGTGGAAGGCACTGAAACGGTCGTTGTCGGAATTGTCATCGCCGAGTTGGTTGTCGACTGGGGGGTGGTCGGTCATCGGTACAAACGGTCAGAGGAGCCGGAGGGGGCCGGCGAGCGGTCGCCACTGCGACCAGCTTTCTGTCGGGCAGAATGGGCTGCCGTGGAAAGATACCTCGCAAAATCGGCACGCGCCGCCGGGTTTAACGGAAGTGCGCCAATTGCCAGGCCGCGTTTTTGCCGACTTCCCGCAAAGTCGTTACAACTGGTTGGCGGCGTCATTTTCGGGTGCTAGCATGTCGGCTTTACGTGGCGTTTATCTGGCTTGGCACCGCCAGCGGGTTTTGTTAACTTGCGGCCCTCAGTTGGAGACGAGCCGCTTGGATGGTGGCCTTACTCCCACCGACCCAAAACTCGTCTGGCCGACACGGAAGGAGGCCCCCCTCATGCAAGTACATGGCAAAGAAAAGCTGCGGGTTCACATCCGCTGGATGATCCGTCGCGATATGGGCGAGGTTCTTCAGATCGAAAAGGGAAGCTTCGAATTTCCCTGGTTCGAGGAAGACTTCGTGCGTTGTCTGCGCCAACGCAATTGCATTGGCATGGTCGCCGAATACGGCGAGCGCGTGATCGGTTTTATGATCTACGAGCTTCACAAGACGCGTCTACACGTGTTGAACTTCGCCGTTGCGCCGGAGTATCGCCGGTTGGGCGTTGGTGAGCAAATGATCGATAAACTGATTAGTAAGCTCTCCAGCCAACGCCGCACACGTATTTCCCTGGAAGTTCGCGAGACGAACCTCTCCGCTCAGTTGTTCTTCAAGGATAGCGGGTTCCGCGCTACGGCGGTGCTTCGTGATTTCTACGACGACTCGACTGAAGACGCCTACGTCATGCAGTACCGCTATGAAAGCGAGGACGACGAAGGCTACGCCGACAACTGGACGCAGCGACTCGCGGGATAGCAAAGCTCAAAGAGCCTAAAGCTCGATAATTTCCGCTTCGCATTGCGGAACATCGAGGATGGCGATGGAGTGCTTGGCCGCACGGTATAACGCACCGGGGTTGAGCACCAGTTTGCCGTTGTGCTCAAGCTTCTCGGCAACGTGCGTATGGCCGTAGCAGACCGCCCGGTAAACCGGGTTGTCGAGCACCGACTGAAAGCGGTTTCGCTCGTGACTGTGCAACAGCGCGATGCGGGTGCCCTCGAACTCCAAATCGCCAAACAGACCGTGGCAGTGCTGCCCTGCGTCCTCGATGGCTTTTGCCAGCCCCGATTGATCGTAGTCGCAATTGCCGAACACGAAGTGCGTAGGCCAGGCGGCAAACATCTTCACCACCTCACCCGATCCGATGTCGCCGCAGTGCAGCACGGCATCGACCTGCAGGCTTTCAAGCAGCCGGATGGCGGGCCGGGTGTGATCGGTGTGTCCGTGTGAGTCGCTGACAATTCCAAGTCGCATAGGTGAGATCAAAGGCTAGAGGCTGATTTCCAAGCTTCGTATAACCGACGAGCTACACCTCATCGGCAAACAGCCACGACTCGAGACGCTTCGCATCCTGCTGGAGTCTTCGCTGAACGTCCCCATATTCTTCCGCATCGACTATCAGCGTGCAAATGGGCTTGCCCCGAGGAATGACATCGCCCTGGTGCGGGATGTCGGCCAACTGCAGTTCAGGTAGCCGCCGGAACACCACCTCGCGTCGGGCGAACAGGTAAGCTTTGCCCGCGTAACACGCAGGTTCCGGCCGGTGGGCTGGCAGTTCGCCGCGCGTGCAAGCCGCCACATGAGCCGCAACGATGTTCATCCCGGTAAACCGCTCCACGACCTCCATCGAAGCCGTGTACCGCGGATTGACGTCGACCACCCACGCGGCGCCGGCGTCGTCCAGAACGAAGTCGATTCCGAAAACTCCGACAACGCCCAATTTGCTGGCAAGCAGCTCTCCCGCGTGAGCCAACTGCATGGCGAGAGCCCCCTCAGCCAGCCTGGAATTGGCGAGAGTGTACGGCCCCACCGAACCGGCGTAATGGTACGGTTGGCTGTGAGTCCAACGGCGGTCGATGAGTTGCTCGGTCACACCGAGTAGCACCGCACAGCCTGCCGCCGCGACGTACGCCGCGGCGATTGGTGTGCCTTCGATCTTTCGCTGCCAATAGCAGTTCTCCGGCACCGGCGAGCCTGGCAACCAGTCGTCGACGCCCAGTCCGCCGGCAGATGAGATCGCTTTCACAAGCCAACCGGACCCCGGGGGAGGAGTAAACTGGGTTTCGGGAAATCGCACATCACCGGCACTGAACAGCGAAACCAGCCTGATGGGTTGTTTGCAGGTGCGCATGACATCGGTCGCGCAACCAAGCAATGGACGCAGCTCGGCCATCCGCTCCATCTGGTCGGGATAGTTTTCCCAACTGCCCGTCACCATCCATCCATCGATGTCCCGCTCGGCAAGCCAGCGGACAAACGCGTGGGGGTCCGGTGGCATCTTCGCCGCCGGGCACCGGGCAGCAAGGTCGCAGTCGGCAAACAGGTCGGCCGCGACCACTTCGAAGCCGGCCTCCAGGGCGGAGAACGCCGCGGCGCGAACGCTGGCGCCCATAATTGCGAGCCGCATGTTGGTCATTCGCCCCCGTGCCGACCCTGGTACTCTTCGGCCGGGTACTTTCGGGCGTTCTTCACCATCTTGGCGTGGATGGTCGACGACAGATCGACCCCCATCGAGTTGGCAATCGCCAAGGTGTACGACAGCACATCGGCAATCTCCTCGGCCGCGGCCGCCAGCTTTTCCGGATGATTGGCCACCTCGCGGGAGTCGGCCACTTCGATCCACTGAAAGTGCTCCATCAACTCGGCCGCCTCAATGGCCAGCGACATCGCCAAGTTCTTGGGCGAGTGGAACTGCGACCAGTCGCGTTCACGCACAAACTCGTCCACCAGTTTCTTGAGGTCGGCGACAGTGGTCGTTTGGTCATTTTTGTCGAGCATGGAAGTTCACCGAAACAGACGCAGGTGGATGCAGATCAGGCCGGATTTTCGCGGATCACAAGCTGGGGTGCAAGTTGTGCGGCGAGTGGCGGAGTGCGCCGGAACCGACGACAAGCCCCCGGCCACCCATTGGCCCTCACGCTCACCCCAACAGCTTGGCGATCTTCCGTCCCGTTGTGCTCAGCGGGTACTCCCCCAAGTCGGACGGAGCGAGCCACACGGCGGGAGAATCTTTGCTCGATTTCAGCCGTCCGCCCTGGTGCTTGGCTTCGTAGCAGTCGAGCGTAATGCGGTACCGCGTGACCCCATGCTTGATGGTCTTCAGCAGTGGACCAAGCGACGCCCGAATGCCGGTTACTTCAGTCAGCTTGGATTCCAGCTCCCGTGCGGCGAACAATGGCCCCTCGCTCTCCACACCGAACCGCGGGAAGTCCCACAGTCCAGTCCAACGTTCCTCGGGACCACACTGTCGAATCAGCACCTTGCCACTACGTCGCACGACGAGGGCCGCTTCGCGGAGGTCCGTGTAGGTGGTCTTCTTGGTGGTTGGCAGCAGCTCTTCGACGATGCCCAACTGCCGTGCGTGGCACAGCGACTCCACCGGACATGCATCGCATTTCGGCGTACGTGGCGTGCAGACCAGCGAGCCCAGTTCCATCAACGCCTGATTGAATCGCGACACCTCTTTGCGGGGCAAGAGTTCCTCGGCCACCTGCCACAGACGCTTTTGCCCGGCCGACCGCGTGGGGTCATCGCGCAGGGCAACTAGTCGTGCGAGTAGTCGAATGGTGTTGGCTTCGAGAATCGGCGCCGGCTTGTCGTAGGCGATCGAAACGATGGCGCCGGCCGTGTACCGGCCGATGCCGGGCAGCTTCATCAATTCTTCGACCGAGGTGGGAAACTCGCCGCCGAGTTCGTTCGACACCACCTTAGCCGCCGCGTGCAGCCCGCGGGCCCGCCGATAGTAGCCGAGCCCTTCCCACAGCCGCAGGACTTGCTGCTCTTCGGCCGCGGCAAGGTCGTGCACGGTGGGTAGGGCAGCCATAAACCGCTCGAAGTACCCCCGCACGGTGGCCACCTGCGTCTGCTGCAGCATGACCTCGCTGACCCACACCCGGTACGGATCACGAGACTTCCGCCACGGCAAATCCCGCTCGTGCTGCTTGTACCACGCGAGGAGCTTGCGGCGGAACGACTGCTTCCACGCACTAGTGAGTTCCGGTTCGAAGGTGCCATCCGTTGCCATGCGGAGATTTTAGAGGTTTACTGCAAAAACGACTAGGAGCAACGAGGGCAACGGGCGGCATAGCCTGAATTGCGGGATTTCGCCCCTCAGTCCAGGAGTGCTACTCCCTTGTTAGAATATGACAATGCTCGCTCTCCGATTCACCGTTCGTCGAATGATGACAGGCATTACACTCTTGTGTGTGGTGTTGGGACTCATCGCGGCGTTTCCGCAGACGGCGTCGAACGTGGCGTGGGAGTTGATGCCCTGGGCGGCGGCGCTGGGCGTTCTGGTGTGGGCGTTGGTGAATTCCAGGCAGCGGCCGGCGACCCTGCTGATCGTCGGCGGTGGCATTTTGGTGGGATCGTTGGCCATGCCTGCGGCTGGTAGTGGACTGTATCCACTCACTGGCATAGAACGTTTGCTGGATGACATGGCCCGAGGCGTGCCCGTCACCATTGCGGCCGGCTTGGCAGCGGGGCTAGACCGAGTGATTCAAGGCGTGGAATCGGAAGGCAAAT
>NZ_JAMXLR010000024.1 GCF_024054565.1 Aeoliella straminimaris | reverse complement strand
AGACTTGCTCCACTCCCCTTTTTGTGTCTTTTGATCTTCTTTGTGGCTATCAAAGAAGACGGACCAGAAGCGCAACGTAGATCCTTCAGTCGCTTAGGCTCCTTCAGGATGACTTGAGTTACTTGCTTGCAAGTTGGCGAGCAATTCCACACGACCACGGGCCTGACGGCCCCCGCTCGCTTACTCAAATTCGAACGCCAGTACGGGTTGGTCGCCTTCGAGAAACGTGGTGGTATCGCGGGCGGTGACCTGAATCTCGCCAGGCAGGCCGACCACTTCGCCGTCTTTGATGTTGGCGTCCTTCTCCAGCAGGTAGTGAGCCAGGTTGTAGGCGTGGTTCAACAGCGCCTGTGGCTCGCCGAAGAAGTTCGGTATTTCGATTTCGCGTTTGCCGAACGCCGCCAGCCCGGTGGTGTAGAGTCGCAAGCCGCCCTGGTTGTTGCCCTCCACCTGAAAATCGATCCACAAGTGCAGCGGCAGGTCTTCGCGCGACATCTGCTGGGCGACCTGGCAAAACGCGCCGGGCTCGTGCACCGCGCGGCTGCCGCCCCATTGCATGCCAACAGTGCGCGACTCGGGCAGCAGCGATGCCACCAAGCGGGTGAGTTTCATGCTCTTGGCGATGCGGTCGCGGCTTTCGTCCACCAGGGCCACGATCAGGTGCGCCTTGTGCTTGCCGAGTTGCTGGACTGCATCGGGCCAGTACCAAGCGCGGGCGGCGGGGCCGGCGAACTGGTCGGCCGGGATTGGCTTGTTGACCAGCGTGTAGGCGATGGTGGCCTCGCCCCATTGGAAGGTGGCCATCGCGTCGGTGCGGCTCGAAAGCTCCAGCGACGCCGTATCGGGCGACATTGCATCGCACCGCGCCTGCACGGCCGCCGGGTCGGGTAGTTCCGCGGCGTCGAGAGCAATCAATGCCAACCAAGTGGAACTGGTCATGCCGCCCCCTTCTGCCGTGCCTGCACAATGCGGGCGTGGCCATCCAGGTCTTTCAAGGTTTCGAGCTTCTCCAGCGGCGAATCGGTGACCAACTGTTCGACACGGGCGGCAATCATGGGGCTGATCTCCATCATCAAGATGCCGCCTGGCTTCAACCGTGTGGTGGCCTCGGCGATGAGTCGCTCGACGACCGTTGTGCCTTCAGCGCCGCCGTCGAGCGCCAGCATGGGCTCGAAGTCTTTCACCGATTTGTCGAGTTCGGCCAACTCCGCGGTGGTGATGTAGGGCGGGTTCGAAGCGATGAAATCGTACGTCACGCCATCGTTCACGGCCGCGAACAAGTCGCTTTCGACAAACTCAATGCGTTCTGCCACGTGATGCTTCTCGGCATTTCGCTGGGCGACCTCCAAGGCATGGGTGCTCAGGTCGAGCGCGGTCACGTGGGCTGCTTTCAGGTTCATTGCGGCGCAAATGGCAATGATGCCGCTGCCGGTGCCGACGTCCGCAAGGGCCAGTGGCTCGGCCGCCCTCCCCTGCTCTTTGGCGTGGTCCAGCAGTCCGACGACCAACAACTCGGTCTCGGGCCGGGGAATCAACACGTCTGGCGTGACCTCGAAATCGTGGGAGTAGAACTCCCGCTTGCCCACCAAGTAAGCCACTGGCTTTCCGGCCGCCCGCTCGCGAACCAGCGCGCGGAACTTTTCGCGCAACTGCTCGGAGGCGGGTTCATCGAAAGCGGTATACAGCAGAATTCGCTGGCAGCCTCGGCAGTGGGCCAAGAGCACCTCGGCCTCCAGCCGCGCCGACTCGACCCCCCGCTGCGTAAAGAAATCGGTCGTCCAGTTCAGCAACCGGCCGATGGTCCAGGCGTCGGGATCAGGTTTTGCTTCTACCGGCGTGGACATGTTTGGCTATCGGCTTTCGGCTGTCAGCTTTCGGCTCCGGAATATATCTGGCCGAGAGCCAATAGCCGACGGCCGACAGCCTTACTCCAATCCTTCCATCGAGTCGCGGAGTTGCTGGCGGTCGTATTCGATCATGGCGTCGGTCACCGGTTGCAGGTCGCCAGCGATGATTTGATCCAGCTTGTACAGGTTCAAACCAATGCGATGATCGGTCAGGCGGTTCTGCGGAAAGTTGTAGGTGCGGATCCGCTGGCTGCGATCGCCGGAGCCCACCAGGCTCTTTCGCTCGTCGGCCCGTTTCCGGGCTTCTTCTTGCTGGCGGTGATCGTAGATACGGCTCTTCAGCTCACGCAGCGCCTTGGCCAGATTCTTATGCTGGCTCTTTTCGTCCTGGCACTGCACGACAATGCCCGTCTCGAGGTGCGTGAGCCGCACGGCCGACTCGGTCTTATTTACGTGCTGACCACCCGGGCCGCTGGCGCAGAACTTATCGAGCCGGTAGTCGTCCGGCTTCAGTTCCACTTCCACGTCTTCGGGCTCCGGCATCACGGCAACCGTGGCCGCGGAGGTGTGCACCCGGCCCTGCGTTTCGGTCTCGGGCACGCGCTGTACGCGATGGCCCCCGCTTTCGTAGGCCAGTTCGCGATAAACGCCTTCCCCCTCCATGCCGAGGATGATTCGGCTGAACCCGCCCAGCTCGGTGGCGGCGTGGTCCATGATCTCGACCTTCCACTTCTTCGCTTCGGCGTGGTGCTTGTACATTTCGTACAAATCGCGGGCGAACAATGCCGCCTCGTCGCCGCCAGTGCCGGCGCGGATTTCCATGATGCACCGCGTGCGGTTGGCATCGTCGCCACCGATGGTCAGCCCGAGAAGCTCGTCCCACAGTTCCTCGCGTTCTTCCCGCAAGGTCTCGATTTCCGCCTCGGCGAGCTCCCGCATCTCGATGTCGCCCGAGGTCTCGACCATCTCGCGGGCGTCGGAAATCTGGTCGACCAGTTCCTTGAAGCGGCGGTACTTTCCCGCCAACCTGGCAAGCCCACCATGTTCTCGCGCGGTTTGCGCCAAACGGTCCGAATTCGTGAGGACTTCCGGGTCGACCAAGTCCTTTTCGAGTTGCTCGAATCGAGCGAGCTTGGTTTCCAGTAGATCGCGCATGGTAGCGGCTTGGGATGGAGTAGCTGGACAGATGGAACCGATAGCGCACCTAGGCCGGCGCGCACGAGGAGCGCCAGCCGCATCGGTTCAGCAGCTACTTCTTTTTCTTGCCGCGGGTGAGGCTCGCGTAGCCCGCCTTCGAGAACTTGTTCTTGAACTTCTCGATCCGGCCGGCCGTGTCGACGAACTTCAGCTTGCCCGTAAAGAACGGATGGCAAGCGCTGCAAATGTCGACCTTCAACTCGGGACGCGTGCTGCGAGTGGTGAAGGTGTTGCCGCAACCGCAATGCACGTGCGTCTCGACGTAGTTGGGGTGAATGCCTTCTTTCATGGCGTTTGCGACTCCAGGGGTACAGCCGAAACTGTGGGTTTTATGTCTTTCGCCCGCGGTGTGCGAGCAACCTACTTGCTGGTCGAACCCCGCCCGGCAGAGAATCTGCCACAACAGGGAATCCCTGATTTTATCGGCCACCGGGCACTTGGACAAGAGCCTCAGAACGATTTGACCAGCCGGAAAATAGGAGAAAACCGCTCATTTCTCCCGCCTTCCCGATTCCCCCCTCCACCTCCAGCGCCGGACGCTCCACGTCCGGACCGGGAAAACGCCGGCCGCACCCCGCTTCCTCCCGCCGCTCGGTTCGCTAACATTCGCTTATGTCTCGAATTCGCGAACTCCTGAAGCACGCCATCGACTCCGCCCGAAAACTCCGGCACGCCGAGTGGATTCCCATTGCGGTGCTGCTGGTGGTGGCCCTGGCCATATGGGCTTTTGTCGAACTGGCCGACGAGGTGGCCGAAGGAGACCTGGAGAAATTCGATCGGGCGGTACTGCTGTCGCTCCGCGAGGGGAACGATGCCGACAACCCGCTAGGACCGTCGTGGCTGGAGGAAGCCATGCGCGACGTTACGGCGCTTGGTTCGGTGGCTGTCTTGAGCGGAGTAACCGTGGCGGCTTGCGGATTCCTGTGGCTTCAGGGCAAGCATTCGGCCGTGCTGTATGTGTTGGTGGCGGTGGTGGGGGCACTGGTGCTGAGCTCCACCTTCAAGTGGTTCTACGCCCGCCCGCGTCCCGATCTGTTTCCCCACGGCGACAAGGTTTACACCGCCAGCTTCCCCAGCGGCCACAGCAGCATGTCGGCCGCCGTGTATTTGACGCTCGGCGCACTGCTGGCCCGCTATCAGGAGAAAAGGAAGCTGCGTGTCTACCTGGTGGCCATTGCGGTGGTGCTCACCATCTCGGTAGGAGTTTCTCGCGTCTACTTGAGCGTCCACTGGCCCACCGACGTCCTGGCCGGCTGGACCCTGGGAGCCGCCTGGGCCCTCGCCTGCTGGGTGGTGGCCTACTGGCTGGAGCGCCGCGGGATGATTGAACAGCAGGCGGAGTGAGGTAGACATCTTTACCCTCCGAGTGGGCTCTCAGAATGCCGTAAGAGAATCGACGGGGGGCAGCGAAGTCACGCATCCACAAAGCGACACACACCATCAAAGTCTTCCGGTCGGTCGCCGGCCTCCGCTTCCAGCTGCCTTTCTTCAACGAGCAGGTATACGACCTTGCCTAAATCACTGCTGTCGATGAGCCCCATGTCGCGAAGGGCAACCTTCCATTCACTCTGAAACAGGGCGCGAGCGTACAACGGCACTGCCCGGCATACTTCCATGGCAGAAGTGTGTCGTGGCATATCGTAAGCATCGCCCGGTTCATCGCCGGAATACTGAGGTGCCGTATGGAGCAGGTCGACCACGAACAGCAGCGTATCGACCGCTAACTGATGGCGCGCAGCGATTCCGGCCACTTGTTCGATTCGGGGGTCATCAGCATACCACATATCTACTTCGCCTCTCTGTCTGGGTCCTCCCGCCATTCCGCATCTCTGCGTGACGCAACGACTACATTACTCCCGTTCATGCTGATCCTCCCCTTGCCCCAAGTCTTCCATCCGCAACCAACCGTGGCGATAGAAGAAGGCGAACAGACCCGTGGCGATGCCGACCATTACAAGTAACGCAACCACGTAGGCGTAGGGAATGTCGAGCTCGGGCATATTGCCAGGTAGCTCGGTGTTGAAGTTCATGCCGTACACGCCGGTGATGAAGCTCAGCGGCATGAACACCGTAGCGATGATCGTTAGCACCTTCATGATCTCGTTCATGCGGTGGTTGATCGACGAGAGGTGATAGTCGCGCAGGTCGCTGCTCATTTCGCGGTAGGTGTCGAGCAAGTCCATCAACTGCACCACATGGTCGAAGCAGTCCCGCAAGTAAAGCTGCGTCTCGGGCTTGAACAGGTCGATCGGGTCGGGCATCAATCGCACCAAGGCATCGCGCAGGGGGCGAATGGCGCGGCGCAACATCATCAGTTCGCCGCGAATGCTGTGCAGGTGCCGCATGAAGGTATGCGAGTGCTCCCGCGGCGCGGCGTCGTCCAGGTCTTCTAGCACCTCGCCGCGACTGTCGACGATGGGAAAGTACGCGTCCACAACTGCGTCGATAATGGCGTAGCACAAGTAATCGGGACCGACCTTGCGAATCCGCCCTCGATCTTTGCGCAACCGTGCCCGCACCGGGTCGAGGCAATCGCCCGGCAACTCCTGAATGGTGATCAGGAAGTTTTGGCCCAGGAAGATACTCAGCTGCTCGTCTTTGAGTTCTTCCTCGCCGGCCAGCATCCGCACCACAATGAAGAGATGGTCGTCGTACTCTTCCACCTTCGCCCGCTGGTGCACGTTCACCACGTCTTCCATGGCCAGGCGGTGCAGGCCAAACATCTCGCCCACCTGCTCGAGCATGGCCTGATCGCCTAATCCCTCGACATTAATCCAAGTCACGCCTTCGGCACCGAGATACGGCCTCACGTCGTCGGCCGAATTCAGTGGTCGCTCTTCGAAATTGCCATTCGTATAGTGAATCAATTCGATGGTCGGCTGATGGGCATCGCGTCTCACCTTAATCGTGCCCGGCATGGCACCGGGGGGCGTGTGGCGGCGGATCCTGGGCGTAATCGACTTCAGACGGCGTTTGATCGTACGGAGCATTACAGGCCTTGCGATGAAAGTTCGTTTGTTTCGTTTGCCGGCATTCTAACGTGTTCCGTCCGTCCTCCGCAGGCCAACCTGCGGTTCGCCAGGTCGTTATTTTGTCTCTGTTTGGCGGTGCGGTCGCCTGGCCGGTATACTTTGCTGCACGCTGGCCACAAATTCCACACGAAGGAAAGCACCATGACCAGGCGAATTGGTTGGCTCGCCGCGAAGGCTCTCTCGGTACTGCTCGTCGCCGCCAGCATGGCTGCGGCACAGCCATCGGCCCACGATCGGCCCTTCAGCCCGTTCGGCATCGGCAGCTGCTACATCAACAACCGTTCCTTGAAAGACATGCAGCGGTGGATGCCGCAGATGGAAGCCATTGGCATCACGACGCATCGCACCCCCCATTGCGATTGGGGCGCCCTTGAACGGGCTCCGGGCGAGTGGGACTGGACCGAACTCGACGCCCAGATGGACTACCTCGACGAGTTCGGCTTTCGCTATGGGTGCCTGCTGATCGGCAATCCCGGTTGGAACGAGGCCGACCCCCGCGGCCATTTGCCGGTGAACAACCTCGATGGCTGGTCGAACTACGTCACGCAGCTAGCCCAGCATGTTCGCGGACGCACGAATTGGCTGGAAGTCTGGAACGAGCCGCCCAACTTCACGGGCAAGGACCAAACACCGGAGGACTATGCCAAGATCGTCGTGGCGGCGTACGATGCGGCCAAGGCGGTGGATCCCGACTTCAAGATCGGCCTGGCGGCCAAGAGTGTGCACGTCAACTATCTGGAGCAGGTCATTCGCGCGGGGGCCAAGGATCACTTCGACTACGTCGTGCTGCACCCCTACGAGGTGCTCGATGGCGTGGCCGACGACACCGGCTGCGAGGCGGTGTTCATGAACATCGTGCCGGTGGTGCGAAAGATGCTCGCCCACGTCAATCCCGCCAAGCAGGATGTACCGGTGATCTTCACCGAACTGGGCGCCAGCGCCGACGCGGGTGCCGATCGCCAAGCCCACGCGTTAGTGAAGGCATACACTATGTCGATTGCCCAAGGCGTCGAATGTCTCGAATGGTTTGAAGGTCGCGATGGCGATAGCGGGCCAATGGGTCTGATCGATCGCGAGGGCAACCCGCGGCCCGCCTATCATGCGCTGGCCACGATGATCAAACATCTTGGGCAGTACCCGCAGTACATCGGCTGGACCCGCCCCAACGACCAGGCGCTCGCCTTCGCGTTCCAAGGAGCCAGTGAACCGGTCCTTGTAGCGTGGAGTCCTGATGGCGGTTCGTCCGAAATTGGGTTTTCCCAGGATGTCCGCTTGGTCGACCCTACTACGGGCGAGGCAACTTCCACACGCCAATTGCAGCTGGGCGTAGCGCCGATGCTGGTGCTCGCCCCACCGGCGGCCATGCTCGAGGACGCCCGCGCGAATGCCGCTCGCCCTCTCGACTGGGGCGGCGACTATTCGGACGCGCAAGAAGTTTCCATCACCTTCGGCGACCAGATCATCGAGCGCGGCCTGCACACCCGAGCAGGCGCCGACGTTGCCAAGGCCGTGGTGGCCTATGGCGGATCGGCTCGGGCGGGCGACGTGCCGGGCGGCAACGCCTTTATCGTCGACCCTGGCTTCCTGTGCTACGACTCGGTGCCCATCGAAATCACGATCGAAGTTCGCCGCAACGAGGCCAACGACAACTCGGGCTTTAAACTGGTGTACGAGTCGCAGGACGGCTTCAAAACCGCGGGCACTTGGTACACCGTGCCCGACAATCAAGAGTGGCACACCGCCCGCTTCCGGATCGACGACCCGCAGTTCGTCAACTACTGGGGCTACAACTTCCTGCTGCAGTCGGACGGAAACGAGTACAACAAGTACTTGATTCGCAAGGCAACGGTGCGAAAGTTGGCGGAGTAAGCGGATAGTCGCGGGCTATTCTTCGTCCTGTACCAGGTTTGGATTATCGAACTGAAATCCCATTCCTTCCTCGTCATCCAGCCAGTCAACCGTCGTGCCATCCAGGTAGCGGACACTTGCGCGGTCGACGACAACGTTAACGCCGTGGCTGACGGAGACGAAGTCATCCACCGGGTCGATCTGCTCATCGAATTGCATGCCGTGGCGGAAGCCCTGTGTGTCATCACCGTCGATTGAAAACCGCAGATGCGCGGGCGGAAGATCCTCCATACGTCGAGCTATTTCTTTGGCCGCCGCCGAGGTTAGCTGCACCACGCTTCGCTCGGCAGCTGTTGTCCTGCTGGGATCCCGGGCGAGCGAGGGATCGCCAACCGCCTGCTCCAGTTTCATGGTGGGCGGATTCGCCGCGATCACTTCAAGAATGTCTTTTGCAGGGCACAAACGCAGGAACGTTTTTCCCGCATCGCTGCCACCACGGGCCAAGGTTCCCAGCACCTTGCCGGTGCGTTGGCTGATGATGGGAGAACCACTTTGCGACTGCAGTTGGATCTCATCGACCAGCTCGATGCCGATGTACTCGTCGGCCACCTCATCGACAAATCCTGCGACCATCTCGTAGCCCTCGGGGGCATCCGCATCCTTGTTGGGCAACCAGACGCGCTCGCTAACTTTCGGCCGCGGACGATCGTCCAACTCCAGCGGCTGGCAATCCACGGTAGCCGGCTCGTCGCCCACGATAATGAAATAGTCGCGGCGCAAGTCGAAGACATCGGGACCCACCTGCCCTCCATCGCCCGGCGCACCAAGCGAATGCGTGAATTGAAAGACCTCGCTGTCGTCAGGAACCGCAAGCCACTCGGCCGAGACCATGGGCGCCCCCTCGAAATCGAGAAAGTGCGCACTGGTCACGCCCACTCGTTTGCCATCGGCGGTTGCCACCACAAAGCCCGTCCCCTGGTGCGTAGTTTCCCCATCCGCAAACTGAAACCGCGGCTGAAAAACCAGTTGCCCCGTCGGCTGGGGAACAGTCGGCGCCTTTTCGCAACCGCACACGGCAAAGCAGACAACGACAACCAGTAAACAATGCAGCTTCATCACTCGAACCTACTTAAGCACTCTGCCCCAATTGGACTCCACTCACAGTGACATGATTGCAGGAAGTATAACGGCAAGTTGGCGGAGGTGCACGCAGTGAGGAAGACATCCACCAAACGCAGGATGCTCGCCTCGGCGAGCCAGCGAAGTCGGTGGAATGAATCTAGGCAACTGGCGCTGCACCTGATATGCTTAAGGTGCGGATCAGTCAGGGGCACGACTCGTTGCGCAGGCTGGGCGATAATGTACCCGGCAGTCTTCTTACCGCTAATGATCGCGGATTCTATGGGTTCGACGCATCGTTGGACCGCGCGCAGTCTCAGCGCATTGCTCTGCCGCCTCCTTTATATTTCCTTCGCTATTTTCCCTTGGCGGAACACCGGGTGTGTGCGCTACCGAAGTGCCAGATTCATTGCTTTTTCATTGATTCATTCCTGTTATTTCGAGCAATCCGATGACACGTTTACTGTTATGGTGCTGTGCTACGGCGCTAGCGCTACAAGCTGGCTGGGGTCCGACACCGGCCCGCGCAGACATTTATCAATGGGAGTACATCGACCCTACCGATCCCTCGCAGGGCCGGCAACAGTCGACAACGCTTGCGCCAGATGGGGCAGGGTTGGTGCCATTGCCGCGAATGATTGGCTCCTCTGGTGACCTCACGAAGGCTTACCTGAGCGGTGCACAACTCTCAGGAGCCTTTTTCTACAACACGACGTTGGTCAACGCCGATTTCAGTAGCAGCAATCTGCGTTACGTGAGATTCATCGGGAGCAACTTGGAATCTGCGCATCTTCGCAGCACGAACCTGGCAGGTGCTCACTTCTCGGGAGCAACGTTGACTGGCACCGACTTCACCAATGCAGAAATTCGGAACACTAGCTTTGGAAACACAACGGACGGCGGACTCTCGCCGGAGCAAATCTACTCGACCGCCAGCTATAAGCGCGGCGATCTGACAGGCATAAGCTTAGAACGCAACGATTTGGCGAACTGGGATTTTGCCGATCAGAACTTGACCTATGCGAATTTCGATCTAGCAGGACTAGATGGAGCAGATCTTAGTGGCGCCGATCTCCGCCATGCTAGTTTCATTGATTCGACAGTCGACAAAGCGTCATTCATTGATGCGGACGTTCGCGGGGCGATATTCAATGATGCGCCGATTCATAGGATGCCATTCCCCTACTGGACGCATGGGAGAATCACAAATGACCAACTCTATTCCACGCGCAGTTATAAGGACGCCGATCTAGAAGGGATAATCCTGCACGAGTGCGATCTCAGAGATTGGGACTTCGCCGGGCAGAACCTGACTGATAGTGGATTTGAAAGCGCATGGCTAAACGGCGCCGACTTCAGCCGTGCAAACTTGACGAACGCCAACTTCAGTTATGCAAGTCTAGCGACTGCTGACTTCTCCGACGCAGTGATCGCTGGGTTATCTTTTGCACATACTGACCTGACAGCTACCCAGCTATACTCCACTGCCAGCTACAAAGTCGGCGACCTAGCGGGAATTAATTTCACGAGCGGCAATCTTAGGAATCTGGATCTCGCCGATCAGCAACTCGCTTACGCCAACTTGGGATCCTCATCTTTACAGGGCGCCAACCTCAGCGGCGCCGACCTGACGGGGGCCGTCCTCAAAGGCGCCTACCTGCAAGACACCAACGTCGCCGCTGCCAAAGTACGCGGGGCGAGCTTCGCGTCGACAACCACGCGAGGGTTCACATCGGAACGTTTATATTCGACCGAGAGCTATCAGACAGGCGACCTCGTCGAGATGGATTTAAGCTACAACGACCTCACCAACTGGGACTTTGCAGGGAAAGACCTCACGGGAGCGTCGTTTCAGGGTGCCACGCTGACTGGAGTAAACTTCGCTGGAGCAGAAGTTCGCAAGGCCAATTTTCATAAGACGTCGACATCGGGCGCGGGAATATCGGTAACGCAACTCTACTCCACGGCCAGCTACCAGTCAGGTGACCTGACTGGTATCGACCTTCGCGAAAACGACCTCGCCGGCTGCGATTTCCGTGGAATTAACCTCACTGATGCGAATCTCACTGGCGCTACGCTCACTGGTATCGATTTCACCGATGCGATCGTATCTGGGACCACCCACGGTGGAGGGAACAATGCCATTTCCGCTGCCCAGCTCTACAGCACTGCAAGCTACAAAACCGGCGATCTCAGTGGTGTTAGGTTTACCAATAGCGATCTCGGCGGTTGGAATCTCGAAGGCCAGAACCTCAGACAGTCATCCATCGTGGGAGCCGATCTAGCCGAGGCCAACATGACCAAGGTCAACCTGCACGAGGCATTCTTCATGTTCGGCTCCCTTGCCGGCGCAGACTTTACTGGAGCGAATATTACGAATGCTCGCTTTCAAGAAATAGACTACGTTGGCGCTGATTTTAGCGGAGCCGACATTCGCGGGACCCGGTTCTTCCATACGCGCGATTCGATCTTCACTCCGTCACAACTCTACTCCACCCTGAGTTACGAGATAAGCGACCTGTCCGGAATTCAGTTGGCCAGTCCAATCCCAGGCAATTGGGATCTATCGGGCATAAAGCTGGTCGGGTGCGAGTTCGGTGCGCTGACAATGGTTGGCGCCGACCTTCGTGGAGCAAATCTGGCCAGCACCTGGTTTTCAACCGACTGGTTGCCTTCTGGAAGGTTGATAGGTACCAATCTGAGCGGTGCTGACACTCGGGGTGGCGCCCTTGATACTTCCGATATCATCAAGCACAACTTCATCTACCCCGACGGCCACATCGAAGGCCTCCACATCGAGGCCAGCGAGACGATGCGACTGTGGGACTTCGACCCGGAGTTGATCCCTCGGTACAAATCAGAGCCCATCGGCGATATCCCCATTGTCGTCACCCAGGCGATGTCCATCCACACCGACGGAACGCTCCGCATCGTCTTCGAAGACGACCAGTGGGGGTCGACGGTCCACTACGAATCGGCCATCCCCGTCGAACTGGCAGGTACTCTAGAACTTCTGTTCGACGGGCACGTCGCTCCGCGAAGATTGATCGGCACCACATTCCAACTGTTCAACTGGACGGGTGTCGATCCCCATGGTGAATTTGCCACGATTGTCGCCGATCCGCGGGCGACGTGGGACACCTCCGCTCTGTACACCACGGGCGAAGTCACTCTGGTGTCAGCGGTGCCCGAGCCTGCGGGGGTGTTTCTGGCATGGGTGGCAATCGGTCTTGCCGCCTGGGTAGTGCAAGCTCGCCAAGTCGGTGTAAGAAAAACGCCGTTGAACTCCGGTAGTGACCTGATCTAATAATAGCGCGGCACTCTGCTCGCGTCGGCGGTTGGGCGACTTGGCCGTTGGTGGTGGCGAGGTGTCGTGCTGCGCGGGATCGTCCGGCATGGGGAAATCTATCGTCGGCGATCTTTCATTATTTCCATTCGGCGTGTTCCGCTTTTACGGCGACTCTGACTCCCCCCAAGTTGCTACTTTCCTTCCCAAGGGTTTTGTCCCACCGGGGCGCCAACCTGTACCAAAACTCTCGGCTAACCTGGCATTTTCGATGCCATAAACCGCTTATATAAAAGGACTTACGCACGCCCCCGCCTCCCGAATCGACCGAGTTTTGGGCCCGTGAATCGTTGTTCCCCTGCATTGGCCCAATACGGCCAGGCCCCCGTGCGGACGGCGCCTGGCGAACCGCGGCGGGGGGACGAATGTTGGTTGAGTTTGCCGGAGCCCGGCGGCAAGATAGGCGGCGTGCTGAACCTGCCCTCCCCTGTTCCTGTTAGCGAGTCCGTGATGCGTCGAAATATTTTGCTGTGCTTGGTAGTTGTGCTGGCTGCTTTCATGCTCGGTCGTGCCGCTGTGGCCGACGAGCCCGTGATGCTGCCTTACATCGATGGCCCTTGGTGGCAGGTGGCGGGCAATCCCGATTTAGGCGAGTACACGACCGATCGTCAGCAGCCCGTCGACTTTGCCGTCTGGCAGGCGGCCGATGGCACCTGGCAACTGTGGAGTTGCATTCGCAAGACCGCTTGCGGTGGCAACACCCGGCTGCTGGCCGGTTGGGAGGCCGACTCGATAACTGACAGCGACTGGAAATCGACCGGTATTCGGTGGATGGCCGAACCCAAATACGGCGAGACCCCCGGCGGCATGCAGGCGCCGCACGTGGTGCAGCACAACGACCAGTACCACATGCTATATGGCGACTGGGAGAACATCTGCCTGGCCACCAGTAAGGACGGCAAGAACTTCGAACGCTACGTCCGCCCCAACGGCACCACCGGGCTGTTCAGCGAGGGGCTGGGAACCAACACTCGCGACATCGTAGCGCTGGAGCACGATGGCAAATGGTACGGCTACTACACGGCCTATCCCAATCGTCAGGGCGCAGTGTACTGCCGTACCTCCGACGATCTGAAGCATTGGAGCGAGTCGACCAACGTGGCCTTCGGCGGTGCAGCGGGTGTCGATCCGTTTGCGGCCGAGTGCCCGCACGTGGTGCGCAAGCATGGCCGTTTCTACTTGCTCCGCACGCAGGACTACGGCATCAGCAGCCGCACTTCAATCTACAGTTCGACCGATCCACTGAACTTCGGCCTCAATCAAGATCGACTCTACCTGGTGGGCGAGATGCCGGTCGCCGCGCCCGAGTTGGTGATCGACCACCAAGGTCAGGACTACATCGCAGCGCTCAACCCGAAGCTCGATGGCGTCCGCATCGCCAAGCTCGGTTGGACGTTGCCGCCGAAGCAAGGTGAATTGGTGTTCGACTTCGAGTCGCCCGAACAGCGTGGCAACTGGCAAGTCACTGAAGGCAACCTGCCCGCAGTGTTCACCCAGTCGAGCCGCAGCGGCTTCGCTGCTCCCATGACGCACTTCATCGGTACGGCCGAGCTGGAAGGTGGCAGCTTCGACGACGATCTGACGGGCGTCATCGAATCGCCTGCGTTCCGCGTGGAAGCTCCCTGGCACATCGCAAAGCTGTCGGGCGGTTCGGACAGTCGGCGTCTGTACTGCGAGCTGATCGACGAAGAGACGGGCGGACGCCTGGCGCGATTCAGCCCGGCGGTCGACTCGAACACGATGCAGAATCACGTGCTAAACACGTCGGCTTTCGTCGGCCAGACGGTCCGCTTGCGAGTGGTCGATAAGGGCACCGGAGGCTGGGGCCACATCAACTTCGGCGGCCTGTATCAGGGCGTGGTGGTAGAGCCCTCCGGCGAGTAAATGGGTCCGTTTCGGAGCTTGGCGAGCCGGGGTACAATGCAAGTTTCCCCGACCCACTCATTCGCCAACCTACGTTGCAGCCATGTTTACCGGACTCGTCCAAAGCCTTGCGGAAGTCGCCCAACTCATTGCCGAACCAGGTGGCGTGAGATTGGTGGTTCGCGAGCCGGAGATGGCGGCCGGCACCGAGGTGGGCGCCAGCATCGCCAACAACGGATGCTGCCTGACCGTGGTCGAGGTCGAGGGCGATTTGATCAGCTTCCAGGCGGGCGAGGAAACTCTCTCGCGGACCAACCTGGGCAAGCTGCAGCCGGGCGACCGCCTGAATCTGGAGACCTCGCTGAAGATGGGCGACGAGATCGGCGGCCATCTGGTCACCGGGCACATCGACGGTCTGGCCACCGTCGACCAACGGATCGACGACGCCGAGTGGTCGACCATGTGGTTCCGCGTCCCCCAGCGGCTGACCAAACAGATGGCCAGCAAGGGTTCGGTGGCCGTGGATGGGGTGAGCCTGACGCTGGTGGACGTGGAAGACGAGCGATTCAGCATTGCCCTGATTCCCCACACCCTGTCAGTCACCACGCTGGGCCTCCGCAAGGTGGGCGACACGGTGAACATCGAAACCGATGTGCTGGCCAAGTACGTGGAGCGGCAACTCGAGGGGTCAGGCACTCCGACGAACTGAGTCTACTGGGTGTCGCAACGTAGATCCTTCAGTCGCCTAGGCTCCTTCAGCATGACATTTCCTCCAAACTCCAACTCCAAACTCTCAACCTAGTGTCCGAGCGCCAAACCAAATCGTTCCTCATGCAGCGGCTCCGCGAAATCGGAGTCGAGCCCGCTTCGCGCCATGGGCAGAACTTCCTGATCGACCTGAACCTGGTGCAGATGATCGTCGACTCGGCCGAGCTCGATCGACGCGACGTGGTTCTGGAGGTCGGCACCGGCACCGGTTCGCTCACGGCGATGATGGCCCAGCAGGCGGCCCAGGTGGTTACGGTGGAGATCGACGGGCACCTGTACGAACTGGCCAGCGAACAATTGCTGGAGTTCGACAACGTGACCATGCTGCACACCGACGCCCTGAAGAACAAGAACCACTTTAACCCTGAGGTGCTGGACACCCTCGGCGGGCGGCTGGCCGCGGTGCCCGACAGCCGGCTAAAGCTGGTGGCCAACCTGCCGTACAACGTGGCAACGCCGATTCTGTCGAACCTGCTGTCGTGCGAGCACACGCCCCACTCGATGGTGGCCACGATCCAGAAGGAAGTGGCCGAGCGAATCGTCGCCCAACCATGGACAAAGGATTACAGCGCCCTGAGCGTGTGGATGCAGGCGCAATGCGACTGCGAAATCGTCCGGGTGATGGCCCCCAGCGTGTTCTGGCCGCGGCCGAAGGTCGACTCGGCGATCATTCGTATCGTGGTGAACGAAGAGAAACGCAACTCGATTCCCGATCCAACCTACTTTCACCAGTTCGTCAGGTCGATCTTCCTGCACCGCCGCAAGTTCCTGCGGGCCAATGTCGTGGCGGCGATGAAGAAGCACCTGAACAAAGAACAAGTCGACCAGTTGATGGACGAGATGGACTTTGGGCCGGACACACGCACCGAGCAACTCGCCGTCGAAACCCTGCTGGCGTTTACGGAAAAGGTTCGCGCCGTGGCGCCGGCCTGGAAGCTTTAGGCAACGCCCAGCGACCGAGGGCCCAATTATTCCCCGCGGGTCCCCTGCCCCCCAATTTGTGCTACAATCCGTCTCGGCGGTGAGCGTGAATCTTTCGGAGGAATCTAGCAGATGGCTTTCATTGAAATGACCGGGGCCACCCTGGACCGGATCATCAGCGAAGACGAGTTGCACCACGACAACCTCGAAGAGGCTGGTGTGCAAGATGGCACCATTGTCCGCGTGAACCGCGAAGGCGACATCGAAGTCCGCCGCCGCGAGGGTTGGGATGTCGTTGGCGGCCTGATCGGCGAATTCGAGGACCGCATCAAAGCCGAAACCGGCCTCGACTGGGCCTGACGACGCGCGCCAAATAATTCGGTCCGGATGCCGGGAACTACTGTTTGCCATACCACGTCAAACGGCGAGCGGATCCCAGTTCCCCGGAGCCCCCATCCATGCGACGCGTCCCCCTGATTGTCCGCTCGGCCGTGGTCTGTTCGAGCGCCACGCTGCTGGCCGGATTTGTGGCCTTCAAAGCAGGAGCATTCAACGCATATCTCCGCGGTGGCTCGTCGACTCCCCACTCAAGCGCCGGCTCCGTGCACGAACCACCCCCGCAGATGATGCCGGGCTCCAAGTTCGCACCGGTCGGCCTGAACCATGGCGATCCGTTTGGGCTCGACACCAGCGCGGATTCCATCGTCCCTCCGCCCAGCGTCGCCGAGCAGATAGACCGCTCCGAAGTACTGCGGGCGTCCAGCAGCAAGAGTGCGGTGCCACTGTACGATGCGGAGACCATGGCCGCACCGGAGCACCTGATCGAGCAATCACCCCAGCAGCATCAAGGCAAGCTGCGAGCCTGGGGCAGTAAAAGTGCGGTACCACTAATCGATACCGAGAAACTGCCAGTGGCCGACGCCCCGGCGGCGGCGCAAAGTGTCTCGAAGGAGCCTTCCCAACCGGTGTTTCTGCCCAGCTCGAAGCGGGCCCCCGTGTTCGAATTCACCCCCAACCCCGCAGGCGGGCCGGTCTCGCCGCCGAGGATGCTGCCAGGCAGCAAGTCGCTGGCGCCGCTCATCGAGACTTCGCCACCGGCGGTTCGCAAAACGGCGCCCTCGACCATGGGCAAAGGTTCGAAGGCGAAAGGAGGCTGACATGCAGTGGACGACACTTGGCGGAATGCTGCTCTCGGCGGCGGTTAGCTTTCTCTTCCTGAGCATTGTGTTCCGCCCCTTGGAGATGGTCTTCCCCGCCAAGGCGAACCAAAAGTTTTTTCGCCCCGACTGGTGGACCGACCTCTGCTTCTTCCTGGGACAGTACCTGCTGTGGAGCAGCTTGGTACTGTGGGCCTTGTACTATGTGAATATGTGGGTCGATGGCTACGTGCCGAGCGGCTTTCGCGCCCAGGTGGCGGCCCAACCCTGGTGGCTGCAGGCCATCGAAGTCGTGCTGCTCTCCGATTTCCTGATCTATTGGGCGCACCGGCTGCAGCACTCTAACTCGTTCTTGTGGCGTTTTCACTCGGTGCACCACACGGCCCAGCACCTCGACTGGCTGGCCGCGCACCGCGAGCACCCGCTCGACTCCATCTACACGGTCGGCATCATCAATCTGCCAGCCGTGGTGCTGGGATTCCCGCTGGAGACGATCACCGCGCTCGTGGCGTTCCGCGGCATCTGGGCGATCTACATTCACTCGAATGTCCGCCTGCCGATTGGGCCGCTACGGGTGTTGATCGGCGCACCAGAGCTGCATCACTGGCACCATGCAAAAGACCGCCGTGCGGGCAACTACGCGAACATCAGCCCGCTGATGGATGTCCTGTTCGGTACCTATACGTGCCCCGACCACGAACCGGAGGAGTTTGGTGTCGAAGAGCCAAGCCCCAGCAACTACGTGGGGCACATGATCGTGCCGCTATTGCCGAAGAAACAGCAACCGACGGCGACGAATCCCGCATCACCAGAGGCGGTGGGTACCCAGCCAGCCCGCGGCGAAGCATCACTCGGTACTGGGTGAACTATCCGGCGAAGCAGTTTCGTTTCCCGGGCTCTCGGGTTTGAGCTGCACTCGAATCTGCCCACGAATCTGGACAAACTGCAGAAGCCCGCTACCCATCTGCTGACGCACCTCGCGCGGCGTGAGCTGATGTTGCCGAGCGTATGCGTCGATGGTCATTGTGCCGGCCAGGGCGCTGTCGCGTGTGGGGGCCGGCGTGTGCATGGGGGCCATGAAAGTTCCTCCGCCAAAGGAAGTGCTAAATGCCGCGAGGGTGCTGACGCTTGTTCCGATTATACCCGGTGTCCGCCCGCCCCCAAGCCCGAATGCCGGGGCGGAACGCCTGCCCACGGCCGGTGGTGGCTGGTACGCTAACAGAGAAGAATTCCTTACGACCCACAGGCTCTCCTTTCATGGCTCGAACCGCAGACATCGACCGCAAGACGGGCGAAACCGACATTCAACTCCAGATCGACCTTGATGGCTCGGGCAAGGCCGACGTGGCCACCGGGGTGGGCTTCCTCGATCACATGCTCACGCTATTCGCCAAGCATGGCGTGGTGGACCTGACGGTCCGCGCCAAAGGAGACCTTGAGGTCGACCAACACCACACCGTCGAAGACGTCGGCATCTGCCTGGGCCAGGCCATCCGCCAGGCCGTGGGCGACAAGCAAGGCATCCGCCGCTACGGGCACTTCACCCTGCCGATGGACGAAACGCTGGCCACCGTGGCCATCGACCTGAGCGGTCGGCATTACCTGGTATACAACGCTCCGACGCCGACAGCCAAGATTGGCGACTTCGACACCGAGCTGCTGGAAGAGTTCTGGCAAGCCGTGTCGGCCAACGCCCTGTGCAACCTGCACATCGTGCTGCATCACGGGCACAACAGCCACCACATCTCCGAAGCAGTGTTCAAAGCGGCCGCGCGGGCGCTAAGGATGGCCGTAGAACACGACCCCCGCTGTCCTGGCGTGCCAAGCACCAAGGGCACGCTGAGCGAGTGACAAGAGCAACAGGCCGCGACCAGCCTAAGCAGTCGCGGCCTGCATTCTATTGCGTCGCCAGAAAGTCGATTCGTTGGCTACGGCCCACAGCGGATCTATTCGCCGCCGAAGTGGTCGACGTAGTCTTCCATGGCTGCCTTGATGACGTTCTCGGCGTGCTTGCGACCGTAGGGCGCATCGATCTTCACGCGATCTTCGTCGGGCGAGAGCATCTTGTAGGTGCTGAAGTAGTGACGCAGACGGTCGACCAGCACACTGGGCAGCTGCGAGACATCCTCCACACCCATCCAGGCCGCGTCGGCATCCAGCACTGCGATGATCTTGTCGTCGGCTTCGCCGTTGTCGAGCATCGGTAGGCCACCGACTACGCGGGCCGAGAGGATGACTTCCGAGTTCTGAATCGGCCGCTCGCTGATCACACAGATGTCCAGCGGATCACTATCGCCCGCTTTCGCTCCGGGCATCATCTCCTTGACCCGCTTGCCGCAGTAGGTCTGAGGGATGAACCCATACAACGTGGGACAAAACGACGACGTGCGATTGGGTCTGTCGACCCGCAGATAGCCGGTCTTCTTATCCAGCTCGTACTTCACCCGATCGAAGGGCGTCAGCTCGATGTACGCGTTAAGTATCGTAGGCGGCTGCGGCCCGACATCCAAGCCGTGCCAAGGGTGCGGCCGCCAACGATAAAACGGCGAGGGAAATCCCATATTGCAGTTCCCAGTGAAGTGAATTTCTCGCCCAATGCTGCTCTACACCAACCGGCCAACTCCGTTAGGAAATTGGCATGTCTTCTTCGTTGACGTAAGTCTCGAGGAAGCGGGTGAGCAACTGGAAGTCGCAATCCGTTTCGATGTATCGCACGACGGTAACCAACGTTTCGGGGTCGACCAGTTCCTCGAACGGAACGTAGTGCAGCTGCAACTGACCCGAAACCGAAACCATCACGCCGTTGAGCTTCTGTTCGACCAGCGCCCGGAATGCACCGACACCCAACTGGCTGCCGAGCATCACGTCGAAGGCGTGCGGGATGGCACAACGGGCTTCGTAGCCCAACTGCAGCGGCGTGACCTTTCGCTTCGAACCCGTTTGCCGTGCGTACTCTTCGGCAATCAACTTGCCGAAAATGGTGTGCAGGCTGATGGCCGAGATGTTGATGTGACCGTGGTCGTCGCGGCCGATGCCTTCCAGATAGCTCTGCGGCATCAACTCAGCCAGGCCCTCGGCAATCACCACCACACCGTACTTCTTGCCTTCCCGCTCGCGGGTGGTCATGGTCAGCACGATCCTCTTGATGACCTTCTCCAGGTCCATCACGTCGCGCTGGGTGGTCTCGCCGGTCGTGGGGTTGGTGTACTCTTCGGAGGTGCGATACTTGCCGCGGATGTCCTCAACGCTGATCACCAGGCTGGCTTCACCGGCGATGGCCACACCGTAGGCCAACCAACCGGCACTGCGGCCCATCGATTCGACCAGGAAGTAGGCGTTATTCGCCTCGGCGTCGGCCAGCAGGTTGCGAACTTCGCGAGCCAGGAAGTCGACGGCCGTGAAGTAGCCGAACGTGAAGTCGATTCCGCGGTAGTCGTTGTCGATGGTCTTCGGCAAGTGCACCACGGGGATCCGGGGAGCATCGTCCGGCAGCGTGTCCTGATATAGCTTGAACTTGTTGGCGGTCTTCAGGGTGTCGTCGCCACCGATGGAGATGAGCGCCTCGACGCCCAACGAACGCAGACCTTCGTAGGTGGCCTTCAGCGGGGCCACACGCTCCGGGTCTTCCAGGTGGGCGGGGCTCGACACCATCTTGCCGGGGTTGGTGCGGGCGGTGCCGATCATGATGCCCTGCTTGCTGCGAGTGCGGCTCAGCATGGCGTGGTCGATCACCACGTAGTCCTTGCCCTGCTCCAGCGGCTTCGAAGCGTCGAAGTCCGCCAGGCTCGAATAACCGTGCTTCATGCCGATCACTTCGGCGCCGTGACGCAGGAACGAGACCGCAGCGGCCGAAATCACTGCGTTGGCTGCCGGTGCGGGGCCACCGGCGAACAGAATACCGACTCGGCGGAAGTTACTTTGTTCGGGAAATGGTCGGGTGAGTGCTTCTGACATGGCTGGTACAAGTAGTTACGAGGTGAAAGAGTGTAGTCCGCCCGGTGGAAACGGCATTGTACATGCCAGTAGCCATGTCGAGAATGGTCGGTCCCTCTCCAGTCGGCCCCACCTGGCACACCAACTGCACACTGTTCAGTCGTTCATAAACGTCCGCTCGACAAAAGTCGTGTCGATACGTCCTTCGACGAATGCTGTGTGGCTGAGAATCTCGTGGTGCAGCTTGGCCGTGGTCTTGATACCATCGACCCGCAATTCGGAAAGCGCCCGCTTCATGCAAGCAATGGCGTCCTGGCGGGTGGGCTGGTGGACCAGCAGTTTGCCGATCATCGAATCGTAATGCGGCGGCACCGTGTAGCCGCTGTGGACGTGCGAATCCCAACGGACACCAAAGCCGCCGGGGGCGATCAACCGCTCGATGCGGCCAGGCGAAGGCTGGAAATTTCGATCGGGATCCTCGGCGTTAATTCGACACTCGATCGCAGCGCCGTTCTGCTGCACGTCGTCCTGCGTGAACCCGAGCGGTTCACCCGACGCCACCTTGATCTGCGCCTTGATCAGGTCGATGCCGGTCACCAACTCGGTGACCGGGTGTTCGACCTGGATGCGAGCATTCACTTCGATGAAGTAGTATTTGCCCTGTTCATCCACAATGAATTCGACGGTCGCGGCGTTGGTGTACTCGGCCGTACCGATCAGGCGCCGGGCAGCCTCGCACATCTCGTTGCGGGTCGCGTCGTCGATGCTGGTGCTGGGGCTCTCTTCGATCAGCTTCTGGTGACGTCGCTGAACCGAACAGTCGCGTTCCCACAGGTGCACCACGTTGCCATGGCTATCGGCGATCACCTGCACTTCCACGTGACGGGGTTGGCCGATGTACTTTTCGAGGTAGACGTCGCCGTTGCCAAACGCGGCTTGGGCTTCGGCCTGCGCCTGCTGCAGCGCCGACTTGAGCGACAGATCGTTGGCCGCCACACGCATGCCGCGCCCCCCGCCGCCGGCCACGGCCTTGATCAGCACGGGGAAGCCCACTTCGTGAGCAAACCGCATGGCCTCGTCTTCCGACTGAATGACCCCTTCGCTACCCGGCACCACCGGCACGTTGGCTCGTCGGGCGAGTTCGCGGGCGGCGTTCTTGTCGCCCAGTTGCGCCATGGCCTCGGGCATGGGGCCGATGAAGTCGATGTTGCAGCTGCGGCACACTTCGTTAAAGTGGGCGTTCTCGGCCAGGAAGCCGTAGCCGGGATGAATTGCCTGAACGTTCCCTACCTCGGCAGCGCTAATCACGCTGGCGATCTTCAGATAGCTGTCGGCGCTCTTGGCCGGGCCGATGCAGTAGGCTTCGTCGGCCAGTTGCAGGTAGTGGGCGTCGCGATCCGCCTCGCTGTAGATGGCCACCGTTTCGATGCCTAACTCGCGGCACGCGCGGATCACTCGCAGGGCGATCTCACCTCGGTTGGCTACTAGAATGCGTTGGTACATCGCGGCGACCGGCTGAAAATACTCGAAATGGCAATTGGAAATTCGATGGCGTTTAGCTCAAGCGAGCCACTTATTCGACCTTGAACAACGGCTGGCCAAACTCGACTGCATCGCCCGACTCGACCAGCACAGCGGCGATCTTTCCGGAGATTTCGGCCGGCACTTCGTTGAACACCTTCATGGCTTCGACGATGCAGACCACCGTTTCTGGTCCAATCTGATCGCCCACCTTCACGAACGGCGCCGCATCGGGACTCGGGGAAGCGTAGAACGTGCCGACGATCGGGCTCGTGATCACCTTGCCGGTGACCGCCTCGGGGGCGGCTGCAGCCGGGGCATCGGCCGCCGGCGCCCCAGCGGCTGGCGCGGGTGCGGCGGGGACCGGCGCGGCGGGCACCGCGGTGACGATCGGGTCGCCCCCCTTGCGAAGTCGGATCCGTTGGTCGGACTGACGCAGATCGATCTCCGACAGTTCGTGCTCGTTCATCAGCTCGACGAGCCGACGAACCTTACGCACATCGAATACATCGCCGGGGTTCGCGCCGTTGCTGTCTTTTGCCATGTCTTACTCCACCGCCGCAGTGTGTGTCAGGTCGACCCGAGCGAGCCACCACAGGCCGCTCCTGGTGTTTATCGTCAATCAAAGGTCCAAGCAGCAATCTTCCAACTGCTTCGGAACGTCGGTTAACACTTCGTGTCCGGTCTTGGTGACCAGAATATCGTCTTCGATGCGGATTCCGCCCCAGTCGGGCAGGTAGATACCAGGTTCCACGGTGACGATCATGCCCGGTTCGAGCAACACCTGATCCTGGCCCCGGGCGAAGCGGGGCGCCTCGTGTATCTCGAGCCCCGTACCGTGGCCCAGCCCGTGTCCAAAGTACTTACCGTACCCAGCCGCGTCGATCACGTCGCGGGCCACCTTGTCCACGGCCTCGCAATTGGCCCCAGGCTTGATGGCGGCAATCGCCGCAAGTTGTGCCTCTAAAACGACTTGGTAAATCTTCTCGAATTTGGGCGAGAGTCTACCGGTGACCACCATACGCGTCAAGTCGCTGGCATACAGCCCTGAATCGGCGCCCCAGTCGATCAGGGTGAAGTCGCTTTCGCCAATTTGCCGGTCCGTCGGGGGGGCGTGCGGCAACGCTGCCCGCGGCCCCACCGCCACAATGGGCGGGAAACTCAACCGCTTGGCGCCAAATCGCCGGGCCTGGTACTCCAGTTCGGCGGCCACCTCTCGCTCGCTGGTTTCCGGCCGCAACATGGCCCGCGTGGCCTTGAAGGCCTTGGCCGCTTGCCAACAGGCCAGCCGTGTGGCGTCGATTTCTGTTTTGTCCTTGATGGTTCGCAGATTCTCGACCCAGCCGCTGGACAATACAAACCGCACGCCGGCCAGTCCCTCGGCAATGGCCTGTTGCATGGCCACAGTCATCGAGTCCGATTCGATCGCCAGTCGCTCGATTCCCTGCTGCTCCACGACCTCGCAGGTGGTCGGCAACATCATCTGCCCTGGTTCCCGCAGCACCAGGTCGAGACCTGGACACTCTTCGGCCAGTTGAATCGTGAACCGCCGATCGGAGATGAGCGTTGCCGCATCCTGCGTGACCAGCAGAAAGCTGTCTTCGCCAGTAAACCCCGTGAGATACGTGACGTTGTAGTGATTCGTCACCAGCAAGGCGTCCGCCTTGGCCTTCCGGATCAGATTGCGAAGTTTCTTCTGGCGGGCGTCGAAGGGAGCCATACTGCATGCCATCGTGGCGTGGGGAGGCGAGCTTCCGGCTCGGAGGATTCGAATGCCGTCCGGCCAGATTGCGTAAACTCCCCAATATCTGCGGTTGGAGTCGCCTTGGCAAGCCGCCACGACCCCGCGGGTTCGGCGGTTCTCCCCGGATAGGAATTGCCGTATCCTGCTAAATGGAGCTGCAACTCCCAGCGAGCCTCCCCGATGTGGAGCATTTTTCGGGAGGAGACGGGGACATCCCGGCTCGCAAGCCTTCGACACTCCCTGCCTTTGCCCGACGAGCCCCCATGTACCTAGTCACCCGCGAGATCGATTTCTGCTACGGCCACCGCCTGTTGAACTACGAAGGCAAATGCCGCCACCTGCACGGGCACAATGGCAAGGCGATCATCACCGTCGAGGCCGACAAGCTAGACGAGCGGGGCATGGTGCTCGACTTCTCCGACATCAAGCAAGTGGTCTCCACCTGGATCGACGATAATCTCGACCACCGCATGATCCTCTGCAAAGACGACCCCGCCGTGTCGATCCTACAAGAGATGGGCGAGCCGCTCTACCTGTTGGACGTAAACCCCACGGCCGAGAACATCGCCCGGGTGATCTACGAGAAGACCAAGAGCGCCGGCTTCCCGATCGTCGAAGCCCGACTGTGGGAAACGCCGAAGTGCTTTGCGACCTATCGGGAGAGCTAGGTACCACCTCAACAAGGCACTCTCACCCTCCACACGTACAACTCGCCCCCGATCTTCCTGCTGCCGACTTGTAATGCATGGCGCGCGCTGTCGTTTTGGTCGGCGAGCGGGTTCGGTGGGCCGTTTTGCGTCTCTGCAATCACTCCAGCCAGGAGCAGTAGCCAATATCGCGGTCGTAGCGACGAATGGCCCAGATGTGCGGGGGCGTCGGTGTCTCCGTGGGGCCGCGACCACAAACTTTGCGGAAACGGGAACCATTTCGCAGGAGGATATCCAATGTGGGGTTGGAAGACTGCAGACCGAACCATCGAACCAAGCGTTAGCTTCGATGAAGCAAAGCAGATCGTACAGCAAGCGGGATTCGAGCTCGTGGTATCGAATCCCAGCCATGCCGTACTCAAGCGAGCGGGAACGGAGAGCGGCTGGACGCAGTTCGCACCCGAAGGCGAAAACTTGCCTCTAGAACTCGCCATCGCCCAGTCAGAACGCGGCCTGTTCGTACAACTTCGCTACGAGCATTTCGTCCTCTTCGACACCGGCGATCTAGACCGTGTTGCGGACGAGGTCGCAGCTGCGTTCCGACGCGCCGAGTAGGCCCCCGATTTGATTGCCACGTTGGGAGCGACGCAGAACAAGCGGTCTGGAGCATGGCGGCCACCATCACCGTTGTTGCATGCATCAAATCGCCTGGCCAGTAGGGCTGTGGCGTCGCTCGTGTGACTGTCGACAAGTTTTTATCTTGGCTTGATGCGCAATTGCGCACCATGCAGCTGGCTGTTACCACAAACAAGTTTTGCTGCAACACCATCGGCAAATTCTCCCGCGTTTACCCAAAGGCGGTCACCCTATCTGCGCTTACGCGCAACTTTGCTTGCAGGCTTTCCGCTGGTCGCCTCCGCCTCATGTTGGGTTGTGAACTAGACTTTCGATTAGCACGACAGAGTGGCAGTCATTGCCCGCTCTCAGGTGCTACCGCGATGGTGCGGTCTTTTCATTCATCTGGCATGGTAGTTGGCCGAGAACGGGAGACAGTGATGTACCTGATAGCTACGAAGTCGAGGCATTCCGCAAACTCACGTCGGGGTGCAATTACCATCCTGTCGGCGGTGCTCGCCATTGTTGTGGTGGGCATGGTCGCTTTCGCGGTCGACATCGGCTACATCCTATCGTCGCGTGAAGAGGTACAGCGCACTGCCGATGCCGCGGCACTGGCCGCTACCTGGGAGTTCGTCGACAAACTGAACGACAAATACGATTCGGCCGATTGCCAGGCCTTTGCCCGCACCGAGGCGAACGACTACTCGACGGCCAACAAAGTCGGGAACATCGGACCGGTTGTGGACACGAACGCGACCAACTCGCCAACGGGCGACATGGTGTTCGGATACATCAACGACTTCGAAGACCCGAATGCCCCCTTCGATACAACGGCCACCGACAGATTCAACGCCATTCGCGTCAAAGTGCGACGCGATTCAGGGCTGAATGGTGAGTTACCACTTTTCTTCGCCCGGATCTTCGGCGTCGACAGCCAGGCACTCCAGGCACAGGCCACCGCCGCTCTGATCCGCGATGTCAAAGGATTTGAGATTCCCAGCGACGGCACCAACGTCATGATCCTGCCCATCACACTGGATGTCGAAACATGGTGCGATTGGCTGGACGATTCGGTGTCCGCTGGTTGGGCGGACAATTGGACCTACATCAAGGAAACTCAGCGCGTGGTTGCCGGCGACGACGGATTTGTAGAGATCGACCTGTACCCACGCGGCATGACCAATGCCGGAAACCGTGGCATGGTCGATATCGGCAGTCCCAACAACAGCACCAGCGACATCGTCCGCCAGGTGCTGTATGGTGTCTCGCCGGAAGACTTAGCGTATCACGGTGACACTCTCGAACTCGATAGCTCAGGACATCTCGACCTGAGTGGCGACACCGGCATTAGCGCTGGCGTGGAAGACGCGCTCATCTCCATTATTGGCGAGCCCCGCGTCATTCCCATTTTCGAGTCGTGTGTCGGGCCAGGCGAGAACTGCGTCTACACAATCTGCGCCTGGCAGGGCATCCGCATCATGTCGGTTAACCTGGCTGGTCCGATGAGCAAGAAGCATGTCACCATCCAAGTCGGCCCCTGCTGGGGACACGGCACCATCCCTTCGACGACTGTCGGCACGAGTAAATACGTCTACTCACCGGTGATCCTGATCGAATGACAAAAAGGTCCGCGCTATCGAGGCGTTCGAGGCTCGTCACGCCATAGACCGGTCGCGGCGCCACATCGCCCTGCCCCGAGGCGGGAGAAATCGCACCCCCCCATTGAGGATGTAACCATGCCGAATACTGCCCATCACTTCACCAATTGGCGTCTGAACTTGCTGCTTGTGGCCGCTACGGCCGGAGGCTGTTTGATGGCGACTGCGACGCAGGCTGCCCCCGCGCCGAAGGAAGTGGTCATTGTCGAGATACGATTCGCCTTGACGCTGAACGACACCGACGTGATGAAGAGCTCGCCGCAGTTCTACACCTGTGTGCCGCTTGGGAACGACAAGTGTTTCGTCATTACCTGGAACTACTTTGACCAACCCAGTTTTTGCCCCGGCGGTGTGCAGTGTCAGGTGTGGGACAACGGCACGCTGCTCAGCGTGCAGGAGATCCCGGCCAGTGAATTGTACGTCAACGGCGATGTCATACGCTGGACGCAAAAGATATGGGTCAGCCAAGGCGATTGCTACATGTCGCTGAATGGTCTCAGCAGTAGTACATGGGGTTCCAGCCTGAGTACCGCTGAAACGCTCGTGTGCCCCAACACTGGCATGATCAATCTGAACAGTTTTAGTGTCGCCGAAGTTGTTAAGGAGTCAGGCATTCAGCATGGACACAATCGGGTCGTCTCGTTCACTGTAACAGACGTCCAAAGCAAGGACTCCGAAGACGACAAGAAACCCATCGTCGATTCCGCGACGCACATGATCTATCAGTCCCCGCTGTGATGCCGCGCTGGCAACGGACCGCTACTGAGACGGTAGCTGTCCCACCCAGCAAGGCTTCCCCGTGACTCACGCGCTAGGTTGTAGTGGCCAAGGACGTAGGCCGGAACGAGCGCTTCGCACTTCCGGCCTACGAGCCTTACAAAAAAGCACCACCGGCATGCAGCGGATGTGGTCGTGAATTCGCCGACCTGGTCCCACAAAACGACTTTTCGCTGGCAAGGCGAGGGCTATCGATGATGAGCTTGCAGGCGTGCGTCACTCAAGCCGCCTGCGAATTGGGGCCGTGCAGTTCGCTGCTATCGGCCAGCGTGCCATCTTGCCAGTGCCAGTAGGCAGTGTCTCCGCCGACCAGTTGTTGCAGGCCATCGCTCGCGTAGCAGCCAGCGTTCTTCTGCTGGTTGAAGTACCTCTCGTTGGCCGTGTTCTTGGCATCCGGCACGAACGACTCGTCGCGGGGATGCCACAGGTGGTAGCCCTTGGTTTCGGACAGGACGCTGCGGCACCGAATACCGGCCTTCTGCAAGCGACGCTGCAGATCGCAATCTTCCAGGCCCCACCCCAAATAGTTCAGGTCGAAGCCATTGACCAACTCGAAGTCGCTACGCCACAGGCTGAAATGATTCGACGTCATCCGCGGACGCATTGAGACGTTGAACATCGAGTACAACCGGTCGCGGAAGCTTTTCTTCCGCAGGTGCCATCGCTGGTTCGAAGTCAGGTTGGGCGGCTCCGCCCACCGCTGGATCACCTCGTCGGTGAGCCGGTCCGATTCGTGCGGATCCAGGCGGGCCGATTCGCCGCATAGCACCACGCCCTCTCGGCGCCGCGCCAGGTGGGTCACCAGAAAGTTGGGGGGCATCACGCAGTCGCCATCAATGAAAGCCAGGTAGGGAGCGCAGGAGTAGAGCACCGCCTCGTTGCGGGATCGGCCCGGCTGGAAGCCGCGGTGGGGGTGCGTGGTGAAGGTAGTGGTGAGACCGGTTTGCTTGGCGAACGACTCGACCACCGACCAGGTGTGATCGCATGATCCGTCGTCGGCCACGACTATTTCCACCAACCTCTGCAGGCCTGCTTGCATTGATAGCGACAGTAGCGAACGTCGCAGGTTATTGGGCCTCTCGAAGGAGGTCACAATGATCACAGTATCTGCTTCGCTGGACATGATGCAGCTCGCCTCTGGAACGGGAAAACTTGCCGAATCCTCGTAGAAAACGGCAAACGGTTCGGTTGTCCGAGCAGGCGATATTGACGCCCACAGTAGGGTTTGCGAGAGTCCGTCCCGCAAGGTTCTCCACCGCGCGCTGTCCGCCACGCGCCAATGGCAGGTGAGCTTTACCAACATTCCCAACGGATGTCCACACTGAGAGTCAAAATGGCCGTAAAATATCTCGTGGTCGGAGCCGGGCTCTTCGGCAGTGTCGCCGCGCGACAACTGGCCGAGCGTGGGCACTCGGTCCTGATGGTCGATCGCCGAGGGCACCTGGGGGGCAACTGCTACTCGGAGAAGGTGCAGGGCATCGACGTCCATCGTTACGGGCCACACATCTTTCACACCAACAATCTGCGGGTGTGGAAGTTCGTCAACCAGTTTGTCGAATTCAACAATTACCGCCATCGTGGCGTGGTGCAGTCGGGCGATCGGCTGTTTTCGTTCCCCATCAATCTCCAGACATTGCACGATCTGTGGGGAGTTCGCACACCGGCCGAAGCACAGCAGAAACTGGCCGCCCAGCGCGTGGTGTGTCCGGACCCTCAGAACCTGGAGGAATGGGCGCTCAGCCAGGTTGGGCCCGAGCTGTACGAAACCTTTATCCGCGGATACACCATGAAGCAGTGGGGACGCGACCCCCGCGAGCTATCGGCGGCCGTGCTGCGGCGCATTCCCATCCGCCTGACCTGGGACGATAGCTACTTCGACGACACCTACCAGGGAATTCCGGTTGGCGGCTACACGCGCATGTTCGAGAACATGCTCGATCACCCCCGCATCGAGCTGGAACTGGGCGTTGATTTCCTCGAACACCGCCAGGAACTGGAGTCCCAGGCTCCGCGAATTCTGTACAGCGGAATGATCGACCAGTTCTTCGACTTCCGCTTCGGCGCGCTGGAATATCGCTCGCTGCGATTCGAAACAGAGACGCTGGCTGGCGACTACCAGGGGGCGGCCATCGTCAACTCGGCCGACGCCCAGGTTCCCTACACCCGGATTGTCGAACACAAGCACTTCGCGCGGACCAAGAGCGATAGCACCGTCATTACGCGCGAGTACCCACTGGCCTACCGGCCCGGCGGGGAGGCCTTCTATCCGATCTCCACCGAGCGAAACGAGAAATTGCTCGAGCGTTACAAGACGCTCGCGGCCCACCAGGCTCCCCACGTGATGTTTGGAGGCCGATTAGGAGCTTATCGCTACTTCGACATGCACCAGGTCATCGCGCAGGCACTCAGCTGCGTCGATCGCGAACTCGGTCTGACTCGAAGGGCCGCCTGACGACATGCACTCCGCCGCGAAAAACCTGGTGATCGGCGTGGTGGGCGACAACTCGCAGCACCACACCTGGCTCGATGGCCGCTCGCCAGGAGCGTACGACGTCGCCCTGGTGTACTATGGCAACACTCCCGATACGTTGGCCGGTCAGGCGGAGTACTTTCTCGCCCGCCGGGGCTGCAAGTTTCCGCTGATTGCCGAGTTTATCGAATCGCACCGCGAGGCCGTGTCGCAGTACGACTACATCTGGTTGCCAGACGATGATATTGCGACGTCGCCTAAGGATCTTCAGCGGCTGTTCGAAATTGCCCGGCAATATCGACTAATGCTCGCCCAGCCGGCGATCCGCTCGGGCGACGTCACATTTCGGGCCTTGCAGCAGGCGGCGGAGTTTCGCCTGCGATACTCGCGCTACGTCGAAGTGATGTGCCCGCTCATGTCGCAGGCGGCCCTGCAAGCCACGCTGCCGACGTTCCACCAAACGGCCTCAGGCTGGGGCATCGACTGGGCCTGGACCCGGCTGGTCGATCGACGGCGAATCGCGGTAATCGACGCGGTGGGGGTCGACCATACTCGTCCCATCGGCTCGGGCGATGCCTACCGCCGCTTCGAAGCCATGGGGGTTCGTCCCGCCGACGAACTGCGGCAAATGCTCCGCGAGTACCGCTTGAACCACTGGCCCCACCGCCTGCATCGCCGGCAGATGAAGTACGGCACCGCCCGCACCCGGGCCATCGACCGGCACGGCAATCTCACAACAGCCGGCCCGCCATGGTGGAAAACTCTGGCACGCACCGCATAGTTCAAACTACCCTGATTACGCGGCCCGCGATCAAGCCATGCGTTTGGCAAGGCTGCGGTGCAGCTTGCGGGCAGGCTTCGAGAGTCGCCACGTAAGGTCGCGACCCATGTATCCCAAGTTCGATATGGTCGGAATTGGCTGCAACTGGGCAGCGGCCCGGTACTGCTCGAGCAGATCGGACGAAGTCCAGTCCAGGTAGGGACGCTGGGGCCAGAATGCAAAGTGGGCGAACAGCGCCTCGCTGCAAACCGTGTTGGGGCGGTTCAAGCGTTGGGGCAACTCCTGCGTGAGGAACGGCTCTTCGTCGATCTCGTCGTCGGGAAGCTCCGGTATCTGAGCCATCGTCTCGCCGAGCCAGCTAATCACATTGATCGAAAAACGTTGCCCCAGGCCGAGCGGAATCTCGACCTCCGTCCACCGCTGCTGCTGGCCCAAGGTCAGGTCCGACAGAAAAGCCTGATGGACCTTGCGGGCGGTGATGGGATTCTTCCAGCCAACTTCGTCGCTGCATTCGCTGTTCACCGTTTGCGTGACACTGGGAATCAACCCCGCGCGTTGATGGGCTGCGGTGCAAATGGAGTTGTTGACGATGTTGCCCAGCACTAACAGCGACTCGCGGTCGTCGATTCGTGCTTGCACGATGCGTTCCACAGCATCTGGTGCCATCCACACAATGTCGTCGTCGAATCGCACGTAAACGGTGTCGGGCTGGGCGAAGTCGCGAAAGAACTTCCAAATGTTGTCGCCGTGCGGCTTGCTGGCATCGAACGGCTTTTCGCACACGCGAAAGAAGTCGGGGTGCTGACGGCAAGTCTCGTGCACAAACGCAATATCTGCGGGCACATCGGTGTTGAGCCACCAATGGTGCTCCGCAATGAGCGGCCGCTGACGCAGCAGATGCGTCACCAACAGTTCCATGTACCGCCGCCGACCCGCCGGTGTGACGCTGACAACACGCATGACAACCACCCATGGTTTAAGAGCTAGCAACTTCCGCCTGGAATGAGGAGAACCGTAATGGCATATTGCCATTGTGGCAAGACCACTCGCCGGAGTGGACTCACAGCAAGACGAGTTGCCTGCCAGCTTGCGGCGTAGCGCGAACACCAGTTCCACGACTCGATCACGCCCCCCAGTCCAAGATCCTACGGTGCAGCCCGTGGGCCGCTGCGCGTGGGGATGACTTGCTTTACAGCGGGCAATTCGACGCTCAATCTCTGGACACAGGACTTCGAATACTGAATATTCAGTTCCGATCTACTCCTCTCTTTCGCTCCAATGTTCGCCAATCCCCAGCGAATAGGCTCTCATGACAGAATCCCCTTCCCCGCCTCAAGGCGCGTTGGCCCGTTGGAATGCGATTCCGCTCTACTTGCGAATCGTTATCGCCCTCGTGTTGGGAGTGGTTGCAGGATTATTACTGGGCGAGCGTGCACGGGTACTGGAGATACCCAGCCAAGTGATCCTGCAACTATTGGGCGCGCTGGCGCCGCCACTCATCCTGGTGGCCGTCACACACGTACTCATGACCAGCGAAGTTCGCGGCAAACAGGCCGCGCGGCTGTTCTTCCTGTTGATCCTCAATACGTGCGTCGCGATTGCCATCGGCCTGACCGTGGCCAACCTGATGAAGCCGGGCACATGGGTCGAGGTTCAACCCGAGCAGGTGGCGGAACTCGATCCCGACGCCGGACCTAACCCGCTGGCACTGCTGATCGACAAGGTACCCAAGAGCATCCTCGGACCGCTGGCCGGTAAGCAGAACATCATCGGCGTGATCCTCATCGCCGTGGCGTTTGGCGTCGCCATGCGGGGCGTGAAGTCGCGCGAAGTTGCCACCGTGCAAGACCTGGTCGAAGTTGCTTACGACACCCTGCTGGTGGTGCTGCACTGGATCATCCAACTGGTGCCGATCGGCGTGTTTGCCATCGTGGCCAAGGTGGTCGGTGTCGAGGGTTTCGGGCGTTTCTACGCCATGGGGGCGTTCGTGCTGGCCGTGTGCATCGCCCTGGCACTGCAGGCGGTGTGGTACATGGTGCGGATCAAGTACTTCTCGTGGGCCAGGCCGATGGATGTGCTCCGCGGTGTGCGCGACGCATTGGTCATGGCGTTCAGCACCGACAGCTCCACGGCCACCATGCCAGTGACCTACGCCTGCCTGACCGAGAAAGTCGGCGTACGCGAAGAGTCGGCCAGCATGGGCGCACTGGTCGGGGCCAATTTCAACAACGATGGCACCGCCCTGTACGAAGCCATGGCCGCACTGTTCGTAGCGCAACTGCTGGGGATGGACCTCGATATCACCCAGCAACTGATCATCGTGCTCACGTCCATCATCGCCAGCGTCGGCGCGGCCGGCATTCCCGAAGCGGGCATCGTCACTATGACCCTGGTGTTTACGGCCGTCGGCCTGCCCATCGAGCAGATTCCCATCCTGCTGACCGTCGACTGGTTCCTCGACCGCTGCCGCACCACGATCAACGTGCTGGGCGACGTGAACGTAAGCTGCATCCTGGACGGGCGAACGAAGCCCGAGGCGAATGAATCCGGCTAATCGTGTTCGGCTTTCTTTAGCTGCAGCAGTTCCATCACCTGCACCAGTTTCCCATTCTCGTAGTCGTAGGCCTCCTCTTTAACGATGCCTACGCCAGGCGAAACAAACAGCGTCATCAGCTTCTTCTTCGAATCGATCTCCTCGAAGCGGTACTCGAGGCAACGGTAAGTACCGGCAGGAACCTTCACCTCGGTATCGATGCTCACGACGGTTGCCCGTTCTTCTGCTACCCCTTCCGGACTCGCCATCGAAATGTAGGTTTCATTCAGCTTGGCGGGATACTTGATGAAGAGGCTGGGACGTACAGGGGCAATCGGCCGTTCCAGCCCTTCGTCCCAGGCGACGCCAACGTCTTCGACTCCCAGCTCGGCATTGCGTAGCCACAAGTTATAGGTCGCCTCCGGAGAGGCCGACGCCTTGCACGAGAACTGTCCGCTGCGAAAGTCGAAAACTCCCACAATGGTGTCGGTTTGTTGATAACTCGTCTTCTTATCAAGCTCTTCGTCGTTGGCGGTGACCCGATACACCCAGCGAGTGCCAATCTTAAGCGGATACACAGAAGCTTCCGCAGCGGGCGGATCCTGCGCCGCAGCCCATCCCATCATCGACAAGACCACCAAACATGCCAACCCAAGTTGGTAGTGCGTCATCTTCACGTCCCCTGGTGCTCCCCTAGTTTTCAGTTGCCCCTGCGGCGGTTCGGCACACAGTATAGCCGTTGCCGGCTCAGCGCACCAAACGCCTTCGACCTCGGCCAGCCGTGAAGAATCGGTGAAGTATGTATCATGGCGGGCCAGGTTGTAGTAGACTCTCGATTGAGCCGGGCGCCGCGGCCAGACGGTTGCTGCGTGACTTGCATCCATCGTTACTCTTCCCTGGAGGCCGTCGAGCATTATGATCACGCCATCCTTCCAGCGACTAGCTTCGTTGTTGCTAATCACTCCGCTGGTGCTTTGTCCCGCAGCGGCGTTGGCCGCGCCGGCCGCCGATCGCCTGGCTACGGACGAGCCCGTGGGCCACCAGCAGGATGGTCGGGTGGTCACGCCGGTTAACCAGGTGCTCACTCCGTACGGGCAGCAGTTGGACCTGCCAGGCCTGCGACCGCAGGCGGTAGCGCTCGCGCCAAGTGGACGCTTCCTGGTGACCGCGGGGAAGACAAACGAACTGCTGGTCATCGATCCCGACGAGGTGACCGTCCGCCAGCGTGTATCGCTTCCTGGCGTGCTGCCGGAAGATCGCTCGCAGCCGGAGTCGAAGCAAGCGGCGCCGCCCAAGGACACGCAGGGACAGCTCAGCTATACGGGCCTTGTGTTTTCGCCCGCCGGCGATCGCATTTACATGAGCGACGTGAACGGCTCGATCAAAGTGTTTCGCGTCGACGCGGACGACAAAGTTGAGCCCGCGTTTGCCTGGAAGCTACCGGCGGCCAAGGCGCCGCGTCGCAATGCAGAGATCCCCAGCGGACTGGCCGTGTCGAGCGACGGAGCGCGGCTCTATGTTTGCGGCAACCTCTCCAACCAACTGCTTGAGTTGGACACCCAATCGGGCGACGTGTTGCGAACCTTCGCCGTGGGCGTGGCGCCGTTCGACGTGGTGCTGGTGGGCGAGCAAGCTTACGTAAGCAACTGGGGCGGCCGCCGTCCTGAAGAAGGCGACCTGACCGGCCCAGCGGGACGTGGTACCGTTGTGCGTGTCGACCCCCAGCGGCACATCGCCAGCGAGGGCTCAGTTAGCGTGATCGATCTCGAGGCCGGCGAAGTGATCAGCGAGATCCTCACCGGCCTGCACGCCAGCGGCCTGGCGGCGTCCGCGGCGCATCCTTACCTGGTGTGCTGCAACGCGGCCAGCGACAACCTGAGCGTGATCGACACCCGCACCAACACCAAGGCACGAACCCTGTGGGCCAAGTCGACTCCGGCCGACCTGCTGGGTGCCGGACCTAACGCCGCGGCGTTCAACGCCAGCGGCAACCGACTGTACGTCGCCAACGGGTCGCAAAACGCCATTGCCGTGTTCGACTTCGATGCCGACGAGCTGGAAGAAACCACGCTGCTGGGCATGGTTCCCGTCGGTTGGTACCCGGGCGCATTGAGTATCGACGACGCCCGCGGCCGCGTCGTGGCGGCCAACATCAAGGGCGTCGCCAAAGAACCCAAGTCCTATGGCGGCGCAACTCCGGGCGCCAAGGGATTCAACACCCACCACTATTTCGGTTCGCTCTCCTCGTTCGAAGTCCCGTCCGACGACCAGTTGCCGGCGTTGTCGGAACGCGTATCGCGGAACCTGCGCGCGCCGCGCATCGCCGACGCACTGCTGCCCGCGCGGCCCGATCAGCCGCCCCGCGCCGTGCCCGAGCGAATCGGCGAGCCCAGCCTCATCAAGCACGTGGTGTACATCATCAAAGAGAATCGCACGTACGATCAGGTGCTCGGCTCACTCGGCCGTGGCAACGGCGATCCGTCGCTCTGCATCTTCGGGCCGAACGTAACGCCGAACCACCATAAAATGGCCAACGAGTTCGTGCTGCTCGACAACACCTACTGCTGCGGCATCCTGAGTGCCGATGGCCACCAGTGGAGCACCACCGCCTACTCGACCGACTACATGGAAAAAAGCTTCGCTGGCTTTCCGCGCAGCTATCCCGATGGCATGGGCGTGGACGAGGACGACGCGCTCGCCTACGCACCGTCCGGCTTCATCTGGGATGCGGCCTTGGAGCGTGGCGTTTCGATTCGCAACTATGGCGAGTTCATGGGACCATCGGTCCGCTGGCGCGACAAATCGAAGTCGGGCTCGCCCGGCTTCATGCCCTGTTACCTGGCGTGGAAGAACAAGACGGACGATGTCGTGTTTGGCTGCTGGCCCAGTGTGGAGTCGCTGCGGGCGATTTCGCCACTCGACTACGTGGGCTGGGACATGTCGGTACCCGATCAGTACCGCGCCGACTTCGTACTCCGCGAACTGGCCGAGTTCGAGAAGCGGGGCGAGTACCCTCAGTTGGTCATCATCTGCCTACCGAACGACCACACCAGCGGCACCTCACCAGGGTGCCCGACGCCCGCGGCCTGCATGGCTGACAACGACCTGGCGTTCGGCCGCATCGTGGAAGGGCTGAGTCATTCGCGGTTCTGGAACAACATGGCGGTGTTCGCCATCGAAGACGATCCGCAAGCCGGCTGGGACCACGTGAGCGGGTATCGCACCATTGCCTTCTGCGCCAGCCCCTACGCAAAGCGCGGCGCACACGTAAGCACGCAATACAATACGACCAGCGTACTGCGAACCATCGAGCAGATCCTCGGCCTGCCCCCGATGAACCAGTTCGACGCCAGCGCAACGCCGATGTTCGATTGTTTTGTCGACGAGCCCAATCTCACTCCCTATACGGCGGCCGGCGCACAGGTGGCCTTGGACCAAATGAACTCCGATCCGGCCGCCATCAACGATCCAGTGCTGCGGAAGGATGCGGTGGTCTCGGCGTCGCTGAACTTCCGCGAAGTGGATCGCGCCCCCGAAGACGTGCTGAATCGCATCTTGTGGCGGGCCATGCGTGGCAGCCAGGCACCTTATCCCGAGTGGGCCGTAACTGCGGATGCCGACGATGACGATGAGGAGGCTCTCGATGAGGACTTCGACAAGGACGATCTGGATTGATCCCTTGATTCACCTCGGAACTGCGCGGCGGCCGCGGCAAGTTGCTTCTGTCGCGGCACGCGGTGACAATAGGACCTGGTGATCAATCCACGAGGAGCATCGACACGCCTCGGTTTCCTGATTTCGAAAGCGGCCACCATGACCAACGAGCTATCGTTTGCCCTCCTGCTGGCACTCCTCTGCCCTGCCCTGACGATCGCGGCGGATGAAACCAAACCGCTGGAATCCTATCCCAAACAGCAAGTGCATCTGTTCCTGCTCGCCGGTCAGTCGAACATGGCCGGACGTGGCAAAGTGGGGCCCGAGGACAAGCGGATTCACCCCCGCGTGTTCGCCCTGTCAAAGCAAGGCGAGTGGGTGCCGGCGGTCGATCCGATCCACTACGACAAGCGGTCCGCGGGCGTTGGTCTGGGCAAATCCTTTGCCTTGGCGCTGGCCGAGCAGCGTGACGACATCGTCATCGGCTTGATCCCGGCCGCCTGCGGCGGCTCACCGATTTCGACCTGGGAACCTGGCGGTTACCACAATCAGACCAAGAGCCATCCCTACGACGACGCCATCGCCCGCACGCGGCGCGCCACTCGCGACGGCACCCTCCAAGGCATCCTTTGGCATCAGGGCGAGGGTGATAGCCACCCAGAGCGAGCCCCCGATTATGAAGAACGCTTGCGACAGCTCATCGGGCGTTTCCGTCAGGACCTGGATGCTCCGCAGCTTCCCTTCGTCATCGGCCAGCTTGGTCAGTTCCCCCAGAAACCGTGGAACGAGGCCAGGCAAACGGTCAATCAGGCCCACATCGCGATCGCCGAACAGGTGCCGCGGGTCGGCTTCGTGTCGTCCGACGGGCTGACTTGCCGGGCAGACAACACTCATTTCAATGCCGAGTCGCTGCGCAAGTTCGGTCGCCGCTACGCCGAAACGTACTTGCAGCTGGTGGAGAATGCCGCGCCAACGGCCACCGACGAACCCAACCGCTGAAGCTGTTCGAAGCGCCGGCGCTTCGAACACCTACGAACAAGCCCTCATCAGGCCGCTCTCGACAATCCCAAGGGTCATCTTTCCGGTCTCTGGAGATGGCTGACGATCGCCGGTCATACTCCCTCTACGACCAGACCGCGGTAGACTGCACCGCGGAGTCGATGCTGCGCTGCGGCCTGGTACGCCGGGCTGTCGTACCAGGCGCGTGCTTCCTCCAACGTTGGAAACTCGGCGATGACAACGCCCTCGACATCTGGCCCCTCTAGCGCCTCGTGACGACCATACGCGGCCAGCGGCTTGATCGGCTGGCCTTCCATCGCGGCAGGGGCTTTCTGCCAGTAGGTCTCCAGCTCTGATTGGTCGAGCGTTTTTTCACGAATGAACACGATGTAAGCTGACATGGTCGCTCCTATGTGGAATTTAACTACATCTCTAAAGTCGACGCCATCTATCGCAGGCCGCCGGACGCGAGGATTACCTCGCCCGTGAGCCAACCGGAATCATCGGATGCCAGGAAGGCAACCACTTTGGCGATATCCGCTGGCGTCCCGATGCGGCCGAGGGGTGTCATGGCGACAAGCTGCCGTTCGAACTCACTGCCGGTACCGTACAAGCCAGCCGACTTCGTCCCTTCACTCAGCGTTGCGCCCGGGTTGACGGAGTTGACTCGAATCTTGCGCGGGGCCAGTTCTTTGGCGAGCACCCGCGTTACGGCATCGAGTGCACTTTTACTGGCGGCGTAGAGCGAGTAGCCGGGCGGACACATCTGCGATGCACCAGAACCGATATTCACGATGCTGCCACCGCTGGAGCCAAAGTAGTCGAGCGATTCGCGGATAACAGTCAGCGGGGCGAGCACATTCGTGTCGAATTCTCGATGGAACTCCTGCTCGGTGATCTCCTCAATGTTCATCGCTTGGTAAACGCCCGCGTTGTTTACCACAATATCGAGCCTGCCGAAGGTTTCGGCGACGTCCGTAAATAGCCGGCGTACATCCTCCGATTTCGAAACGTCGCCCCGAATTGCCACGGCGCGACCATCGGCCTCCGTGATCTCTTTCACCACCGCGTCTGCACTGCTTCGGTCCGCCCGGTAGTTGACCACAACCGCCGCTCCCGCCGCAGCCATCTCCTTGGCAATCGCTGCTCCGATGCCCTTCGATGCACCAGTGACCAGGGCCACCCGATTTTCTAGTCGCAACATGATCTGCGTCCTCCTTACCAGTAAGAAATCGTCTCTCAATGGCATAGACGCGCCGCAGTGCACAGTGTGACAAGCCCGATGGCAAATTTCTCAATCTAATTTCAGAGTTGCGCGAACTTCCGGTAGCTCGAAGATTCGTCGCAGCCACCCGGCCTGCTCACGAGGCTCCAAGAATGGGTGATCGCGATAGATGGCCGCATAGGATTGATCGGCGACGTCGTCGATCTCGCGAATCGTGTCCGCCGCTGCATCTCGGATCCGCTGGACGTAAGGCGTGGCGAAAAGCAGGTGATGTGGGTCGACGTGCCCTGCGTCGATAAATCCCTTGGTCTTCTTCGGGCAGCGGCAAGGATTGCTCGGATTCACCAGCCCGCATTGGTGGTTCATGAACTGATACAGGTCGCGGCGGGCTCGGGCCAGACACTGGCGAAAGTTGTCGGCCGTCATATCTATGACTTCGCCGCCGACGGTGTCGCTCGCGCCGATGATCTCGCCGAGCGTGAAGATCAATCTCTGTCGTCGATCCAGGCAAAGCAGCATGCCTGTCGTGCAGGCGACCTTGGTTTCTTCCACCAGCAGTGGCACGTCTACCGGCACGCTCTTCGGATCGGGCAAATCCAGATCGGGAGTGCCATTGATGGCGTCCGCGTAGGCGGAAAAGGTGTACGGCGTTGCCTCAGCACCGCGGCGTTTCATGTTAAGCACGTGATTCGCCGTAATGCGGTAGAGCCAGGTACGGAACTTGCTATCGCCGCGAAACGTGCTGAGCCGGGTGACGACCTTAATCAGCACTTCCTGCGTTACCTCTTCGGCATCCTGTGGCTCGAAGACCATGCGAACGGCAATATTGTAGATCCATGCTTGATGCCGCAGAATCAGCTTTTCGAGGGATTCACGGTCGCCGCCATTCGCCTGGCGCACCAACTCAGCATCGTCAGAATCATCGTCTGTCGCTTCAGCGAAAGGATTTGGCATGGTCATCCCCGTGGGGCATTGGATCAGGTCATTCTACGCGAAGGCAGGCCTCGCCAACTGCTTGGACACCGTCCGGGAGGGACTGTGACAAAGTTGAGGCGATTTTTTTTGTGCCGAGTGGCTTGCAGTCTTGCCGTACTACTCCGCGGCGGGCGGAGATCCACCCCGGGAGGGGAGCATTATGGCTCATGGAGTTCGGCGTAACCGACGGCCGCGGACCAGCCCAGCCGCTAATTACTCGTTGCCGGACATCATTCGCGGCGTTCGGCACTTGCCGTCTTGCGACGTGCCAGGCCATAGAGCGTGAGCGCCAGGGCCAGCATCATGGTGACACCGCACACTTGCAGCGAGGCGGAAACGAACGGGTTCTGCGTGCCGTTCGGCGGGGGGAATTTTTCACTGATCGTCGGCATCAGCGGCGAAGAAGCGCCGGCAAAGCCAGCGATGACGCCCGCCGTGCCGTTGGTCCAGGTGCCGACTTGCAGCAGTACAAACCAGGCCCACAGCCCCACCCGGCCGAGTGCCAACTCCCGCACCAACAGCCCGAAGACCACCATCAGCACCCCGTTGGCGGTGAACTCGATATGAGCCATGACAATGCCACGAAACCAGCCGACGGCCGTGGGCGGGATGAACCCGATCGAGCAGCCGACGAAGATCTGCAGCACACCGAGAAACAGCGTCCAGCGACGGATACGTTCTTGCAGGAAATCAAGCTCACTTGCCATGGATAAGGTTCCTGAACCAAACGAGAAACATGATTGGCAACCCAGCACACTTTCGTGGTGAGAGAAGTATAACGTCTGCCGGCGCTGGGCGGATGGGGAGTTGCTGGAGAGGAGAGCATCTCCACCGGCAGATTAACCGCCGATGCCTGGGTCGGTCGAGTTCAGACAGCGGCGGCTACGGGGACTCTATCTCGCTGAAGCGAAGCTGCACCGCGGGGAGCGGGAGCACCTCGAATGGGGGCTCGTTGTGCCTCTGGTGAGGCCTGACCTATGCGTAGAGGTCGCCATCATCGACCTTACTCAGTGGATCTGGCATCGGCGATCGGGCGCGATGCCAGGCAGTCTATCCCTCCGCCGGGAGCAGGCCGCGCTAGTGAGTGGCTAACTCAGCGCGGCCCTTTCCGATCAATTTTGCCAACTCGACGCGATCCGGATTCAATAACGCTGCAATACGATCTGCATTTACTGCGGCGACAATAATGTGTCCGACTTCAGTACTTACGTCGTCGAAGATGCCCAGCGATTGCATGCGAACCGTTTGCCTTTCGTTGTCATCATTCGGGCTCACGTAGTGGACCGACACCGCCTTGTACCGGTGAATTAAGAACAAGTGCATCAAAGTCATTAGGCGCTTTCGGCGGAACTCGTTATCGTAGGTTTCCTGGTAGCGGAAGGAGAGGATGTCGTTTCCGGTTCGGTCCTTGATCGGAGCGAAGATAATCCCAGCTTTCTTGACCGCAAACTCATCGAGTACGTTTAGCGCCAGAAGTTCCGAGCCAGCCGCATGCGGCCGCAGTTCGGCGTATAGCGGGCCGAAGGCATCATAGTTTTCTCGCCACAGTTCGAGCCATTCATCCAACAGCCGTACGGGGACCTCTGTTTGAACAAGGTGTTGCACTTGGGTCGAACCCTTGCCCATCGCAGCGGTGGTCGCAGTGCGACCCGAGCATGCCATCAGGGCACCATCGAGACGAGGGCCGCCCACCAGTGTTTGCGGTGTCTTGTAGGGAGACTCGACCAGTCGTAGCTTTCTTTGCAAGCGAGCCAGCGATAGCATTCCGTCTTGCTTTAGCGCGGTCGCAAACTCCTCTGCGGCCATGCCGTCGACTTGATGTCCACCGTAGGTGATGAAATTGAACACGAAGCCGAGTTTTCCCAGTTCTTGCGGGAAGGTTCGCATCTGGTCATCGGTCATGCCGGTCGTGTCCCAGTTAAACGATGGCGAGAGATTATAAGCCAGCATCTGATCGGGGTACACCGCATGGATCGCGTCGGCGAATTGCTTGGCATCGTCCAAGTTAGCCGTTTTGGTTTCCATCCAAATCACATCGGCAAACGGCGCTACCGCCAGCGATTTGGCGATGGCGTACCCGATGCCCCCCAAGACGGGATAGAAGCCCTCGGGAGTGCGTCCTAGTTCGCAGTCCCACACGACGTTCAATCCCATACGTCGACTCCTGTCGCGGGCTTCGCGGTGACCAACGGTGCTCGACCAAGCCAGCCACTCGTCCACAGTAATGTCGAAGTTTTGCCCTTCGTCGATATGGAAGGCCATCGCGTCGGCCACAGCTTTTCCGAACGTCTTGAGACCTGCCTGCAATTCCCAAAGTTCTACAAACTTGTTGGATACGTCGCTGAGGATCGCATCGATCGGGAGCACCCGATCTTCCCTGTGAGCCTCGAGCAGCGCCGTGATCAGGTGGAAGATACCCATCCGCTGCAGCCAAGCATTCGCCACTTCGTAATCTCGGTCCGAGATCTGGTACAGCAGGTGCCCGTAGACCTCCACGTCACCAACTTCATAAAGTTGCTTAAGGATGGCGAGGTATGCCGACCGCCACTTGGGCACGTCAGTATTCGTTGCGCCCAAGATAAACGGCTGATCGCGTTCGTCGCCTCTTCCGTCCAGCAGCGTCGCTGCTTCGGCATCGGTCCGCGCGACGATGATACCGGGGACCCCCATGACGTCCAGCTGGAAGCGAGCGGCGTTGAGTCGCTTTATCTGCTCATCCACCGGCACCAGCACTTTGCCCCCTTGATGTCCACACTTTTTACACCCCGGCTTCTGGTCCTCGATGTGATAACCGGGGACGCCCACTTCGACAAAGCGGCGGACGAGGTTCCGCACGTGAGCATCGCCTCCGTGTCCGGTATCCGCATCGGCGATAATGAACGGCCGGTAATCGCATTTGGGTGCAAGAGCTCGTTGATCATCAGTCATCCGCGACCTGGCAAACTGCTGATTCTTGTCGGCAGTCAACAGGGCTCGGACGATGGGGGCAGCTTCGTCGGGCACCTGGCTCAGTGGATAGCTGGCCAGGTCGGCGCCCGGATCTTCTTCGATGGATCCCTTGGCCGACGTGGCCCACCCGCCAAGGTAGATGCCTTCGATACCGGCCCGCTTCATCACCACGGCTTGCCCGGGAGAATAGGGTCCAAAGGTCGTTATCGCTTGCCTCTCGCGATACAGTTGACGGAGACGCGCGTACATGCCTTCGGCTGCCTGCCTGGCGATAGCGTAGTCTTGGCAGATCGTACCTCGCTGTTCAGCGACCTGCCGCGGCCCATACAGACGAGTAGTCTGTTTGAATCGCGGGCTTTCCATCCACTGCTTGATTTCACGCACCTCATGATCGAACAACTCCACTTCGTCGGTCTTGGCGCTGTCAGCGGTATCCAGATTCTCTGTGATACGCGTCCCGTCCCGATTGAATCGGCGCAGATACCGGTGAATCCTATCTCGAGCCGTTTGCAGATCGTGATTGTTCAGATTGACGTTCAACAGATCGATGTACCAGGGCACCTTCGTCTCATGACGCACATAGGCATCGACAATCTCTCGCGCGATCGGCAGGGTCGTTGACTTGGAATTCGTATGCACGTCTTTATCACTGGCCTGGAGCAGTTTGTCGTACTCTTCCGCGAGCAGGCGTCGAAATGTCTCCATCGAAAAAACATCGCCCGCGTTGGCTCCCGTGGTCGCGTCGTCCTCGGTCAACTTGGCGCCCTTGTGGACCCATTCCCAGAGGATGCTGAGTCGGATCTCGCCCGTGGCCGCGTCTTCCATCAGGTAGAGCACGTCGTCGTTGCCAAAGAAGTCAGCCGGTTTGAGCGCCGCGGCCTGGAATCCCTGACCAAAGGCATTCCCATATTGCAGGCCGACACTCAGCAGGTCTCGCGCGCCCCGAATCGTGCGGGGCGCATCCTCTAATTGCATTAGGCCGTCTGCATCCGCCTGGGTGTAAGTTAGTCGGGGAAGGTCACGCCCCAGTTGATTGTCCTGCCCCGCCTTTTCCCAAACGGGTCGGACGATATGCACCATCTTCCAGTGGGCCACCCACTTGCCGCTGGCTCCTTCCCGCTGTTCTCGCTCTGCCCCAGCGACGGCTTTCGCCATACTATTGGCCACGCCTTCCGGGGAGCCTACGGGGATATTTGGTTCCATTCCTCCTTGCCAAAGCGCACAACGGCCCTTGATGTCTGGCGTGTTGACCGCGCGGCGCACACGGTCCTCGTAGGCGCGCATATACCCGTAGGTCATGGTGATCGCGTCGATGTTGGGATTAATGAAATCCTTCTTCCAGGCAAGTGCATCGGCGACACTGTTAATGTAGTCCCACCGGCCGGTGTTGTAGCCAACAAAATGCTCGCCCAGGGCAGCGCGGATTTCCATCAACTGGAAAGTGGCCTCTAGTTGTTCGACAAGCACGTAGACTTTGATCGTCCCCGGGGCGAGATCGAGGTGATCTTCCAGCGCGAGCAACATCTCGTTCCACAGAGCTGCTTCCTCGGCCGTTTGAATCTTCGGGAGATAGAGGACAATGGACGATCCGTCTCGTTGTAGTTGTTGATAGTTGTTCGCCACGTACAGCGTCAGGTCGACAATGGACGCGGAGAAAGGCCTCCCCTGTTGGTCACGAATGTGCCGATCGTCAAGATGAAGACCGCGGGCGCGGAAGATTTTCGTCGTGAAGTCCAGTTGTGCCTGCCAGTCCTGGATGATGTCGTGGCCGAGGAACTTCCGAGACCAGGCGTTCATATCGTCAGCCACCCGGCGTGCCACCCCCATGAAGACATCGTCCCTGTGGATGGCAAGTTTCAGGTTGCGCTGATTATCTAATGACATGCTGCCGATTTGCCCGAGGGCGTCCTCGCCATCGAACATCCAACCATCAGCGCCGGAAAGCAAGGCGTAGGCGACGTTTCGAATGCTGGATTCGATCGGTGCGTTCGGTTTGGCAGCGGGCCCGGTGCCCTGAATCCATTGCCGCTGGAGGTCGGCAGGAATCTCCGATCCCACAAAGTTACCTTCCCGCGCCTGTTGTACCTTGATCTCTGTGCGAGGAATGAAGGAGTCGGCGTCTAAAAAGCGAATGCACTCTTGCTCGCGAAAGCGGCGCAAACGACGCTCGATGCGCGCGGCCATCAACTGCTTTTGGTCGCCATTGAATCTGGCCATAGCCGTCAGTGCCGACAGAACCAGGGGGGTGTAGACATCGGAATAACTGGATTGCAGATCATCATGAATCAACAGTCCCTGGGAACTGGTTGTGGGAGCTTGCGGTGCCACGGAGCGTTCGGTGGAAGGAGTCATTGATCCATCTCCAAAAAGAGAAGCGAACGAAGGAGCAACACAAAAGTAGGGTAAGGAGCAAATCAGATGCCATGCCATCCGTTCCGGTTAGTAGCGACTTGCTGCGGATCCCTCGTGCGAACATCGCTCCTCGCCTGTGCGTATTTGCACAGCGGGAAGAACTGGCTTTTTGAGAATAGACCACGGTCGGTGACGCGGTCACGCCGCGCCCCGGTTTGCTACCACGCTGTCTGATGCGATTGCGGGGCAGAGCAACCTTGTTCCCGTGACGAGCGTATTCAGCGGCATCAAATATGCGGTCGGTTTGTCGATAAGCCGCCAGAAGGATGCGAACGATGAGCCCTTGTCGTGCCAGGCGTCCGTCTCGACGGGTGAGTGCGCACACCCACGTTATTCCATGGCGAGACCAGTCTTTCAGGACTACTTGTCGCAGCTTTGAAGTTGAGTGCGAGGCCAGTTCAGCGAGTACACTACAATCGAAGCGAGCAAGCCCCCATGCAACGCATTTCTGAACGAGATGTATCCGGCCGCCCGCTCTCTACCAGCCGGCTCGCCAACGAGGTAGCTCGGCTAATTCGCGATGGCTTTGCGCGATTCCACGACACGTTTCGCGGCATTACGCGCAAAGCGGCGCAGCGGTTCGCCCGCCGCGACTGGCGGGGGCTTCACCAGGATGCCAGACAGCGACTCGAGTTGCGCGACCAAACGCTCCAGCAGGTGCTGGAGAATGTGCAAGATAGGCTCGGCGATCGACTCCAATCACGAATCACGTGGGCCGGCATCAAGGCCGTCTATTCGGGTCTGATCCAGCCCCGCGATGACTGGGAACTGGCTGAGACCTTCTACAATTCGGTCACTCGCAGGGCGTTCCGCACGGTGGGGGTCGATCCGGAAATCGAGTTTGTCCACACCGATTTCGCCAAGCCCCCCACGCCTTCGCAAGAGAACGTCTATCGGTGTTACCGTGCCGCGTCTACGGAAGATCTGATCGGCAAGATGCTCGCCGATCGCCCCGACCTATTCCTCTCTCCGGATGCTATCAGAGAAGGCGCGGCTCTGGTCGCGTCGCGCGTTGCAAAGGACTTCAAAGAGCGAGGGATTGTCCTGAACGTATGCGAAACCCAAGTTGCCAAGGCCCTGTTTTACCGCGGCGAGCACGCCTACCTGATGGGCCGTGTGCCATATCAAGATGGCTGGCTTCCCTTGGTGCTCTGCCTCACGAACGACGACCGCGGACCGCACGTCGAAGCGGTATTGCTGGAGGAAAACGACGTGAGCCTGCTATTCAGCTTCACGCGATCCTACTTTCACGTTGAAGTGTTTCGACCATACGACGTGGTGCAGTTCATTCAGTCTCTGATCCCGCGCAAACGGGTCGCGGAGATCTATATCTCCCTGGGCTACAACAAGCATGGCAAAACAGAACTGTACCGCAACGCGCTCCGCCATTTGGCCCGCACCGACGACCTGTACCAGATCGCGGAGGGAAACCGGGGGATGGTTATGGTTGTGTTCACGCGGCCGACCTACCCGGTGGTGTTCAAGGTGATCCGCGACCACTTCGACTATCCGAAGGAGGCAACCCGGCAAGAAGTGATTGACCGTTACCACCTGATATTCCGCCACGACCGTGCCGGACGATTAGTCGACGCGCAGGAGTATGAGTATCTCGTGCTCCAAAGAGCCCGTTTTACCGAACAACTCTTGGAGGAGTTGACGCAGTGTGCGGCCCGCACCGTGATGGTGCAAGGGAAGGAAGTGATTGTCAAGCACTGCTTTGCAGAGCGGCGCGTCACCCCGCTGAACGTCTACCTCCAGCACGCCGACGAGCAGGCCGCTCGTACGGCGGTGCTTGATTATGGCCGCGCGATCAAGGATCTCGCACTCACCAATCTATTTCCGGGCGACCTGCTGCCCAAGAACTTCGGCGTGACTCGCAACGGGCGGGTGGTGTTCTACGACTACGATGAGGTGTGCTTGGTGGAGGAGTGTAACTTCCGCAAAATCCCCCACACTGGCTACTACGACGACGAGATTGCGGCAGAGCCATGGTTCGGCGTGGGGCCAAACGACATTTTCCCCGAAGAGTTCATCCATTTTCTTGGCCTGTCCCAGCCCCTGAGGGAGCTATTCGTCCAGCACCACGGAGACCTGCTCGAAGCTGACTTTTGGAATCACATCAAACATCAAATAGCCGAAGGGAGGCTATTTCACATTCCGCCTTATGCAGAGTCGAAGCGGCTCCAACGTCCAATCCGAGTCGGCTGAGACATCCTGAAAAGGCTGACAGCAGGTATTCTGCTCTAACTAGCGAGGACTTGCCATGCTCTCCATCATTCAACGACGGGAGCAAGTAGCCCAGGAGTTGAGCCAGCGCTGCCCGGAGATTCAGGCAGAGGTGGTGGTCGACCAACTGGACCAGGGCCTGGCCCAACTCGGAGACGCATTGATCGAGCGAATACACGTCGATCTGGAGAGGGAGACCGGCATGGATTCGATGCTGGCACCGCTCTCAGTCGATCAAGAGCGTAGGCAGGTGCGTAAGGCGCAGACTGAGGCCGACGCGTACGCTTGCGTTCTGATTGAAGAGGAAGGCATGCGAATGTCGTGCTTAAGGCAGCCCAATGATTGGCTCTTGGAATGGGCCTTTCGTTTGCGGTTTGGCGAACGTGCCGCATATATCCAGGAGCGGCGGAGGCCGCTCTACCACAGCTTGCGCTCGCGCGAACGCCGGGGGCGGTTTGCGTCGCTCGTGTATCACGCACTGCCCGAGTGCAAACGAGCACCAGCGGTACTATTCCGCTTGTACTCTCGCGCGGCGCGGATTGTAACGGTGCTAGCCTTTGGCGACCAAGATCGCGCCAATGCACTCCGCAGGGAACAGTGCGAGTTGTTGGCGGCAATCAACGATTGCCGTGAATGTAACGGGCGTCTGTTGCCGCCGGGCCAACATTGCGCAGCTTGTGGCAATCCCCTTTGGAACTACCGCTACCTCAGGTCCTACTAATCGAGCCGCGAGGCGCCTGCCAGGTCCCGCCTTGGATTGAATCAACCGGACCAGCCGACAGCAGGTACCTGGGCCTGTATCCTGTTGCTGGCGTGGATAGGGGCGCTGTGAATCACGCCTCCGTGCGCGAGCTTGAATCCCTATTGCCAGGTTCAGGCCTCACCGCCGGATGGGAGGAAACCGCTTCGACCAGGCGAGAATCTGTAAGCTGGTACGGCACGCCCTAAGAGTCGCTATCCTTCTGGGTGCCAATAGACATGATCTGTGTCCAGAACTGCTTCTGCAGATCCACCCATTTCTCGACGCCCATTGGCATCCCCAACTTCATCACTTCGGCAGGTTGCATTGCTTTGACGTTGGTGAGCATTTGCTCTTGCAGTTCCTTGAGCACGGCTTCTTGCATTGGTGCCACGTCTGGTAGCCCCATGAACCGCCGGGCCTCTTCAGGGGTACAGTCCACGTTGATTGTGATCTTCATTTACCGGCTCCTACCTATGGACGGCGTCGAATGGATGACAGTGAATCGTACCAGATCTTGCAGCACGCGCCCTGAGTCGTTCGTGAACAGCCGCGTGCAGCAATTGCGGGGTGGTGAACTGAGACCGGCACGTTGGTGCTAGTTGCCGCCTGGAATGTCATGCACCGACCGAGATCGCTGGTGATGTAAGGTCAGATTCAAGTCGCCGGTCCCTTACGTCGACGGACTACGAGTGTGACGTCCAAATGATAGCGGTACACCCAGCCCCTCAATCTGCTGCTGACGAGAAACGAAGCAGCACGGGCCTCTGGAATCCAGCGACAACCACCACGCAGTATTTCCAAGAGAATTCGGAGCGGCGGCGGGTGAACCACCCAACCACTGGAGGGGATTGGGGAGACCTGCCGAGCATTTTTCCGCATCAGCAACCCGGCCGCCGTTGTGCAAGTCGAGGTAGAGGTCCAACCTGCAGATCCGCAACTCTCCGCGGCACGCATCACCTCGGCAAACTCCGCCCGGCATCTGCAACGCGTCGGCCAGATACGGAGCGGCACTTTCGATCTGCCCTCGAAGTGCCAGCTGTAAGAACTTCGCTGTTGAAATCGCGTGGGGGTGTGATCCAATTGAAATGCGTGAAGCTGCGCGCACCCGGCGAGCGGGGGGTCGTGGAGGCCGTGGACAGGCCAGTGGTGGATGGATCAGTAAGTCGTCGGGGCCAACCGCGGGTGAAGGCGGGAAAGCCAGTGCTGGAGCCGGTCGAGAGTTTTGGGCCAGGGTTGGGGAACAACGGTGGGGAACAACTTCCTGGTTTTGTCGCACCCCGCGGTCGGCAAGGGCTATGAAACAAGGGGTTTCACCACCTGGGGGGGACCAAAACTCGGGGGGGTTTTGGGCCCATGGATGAAAATTGGGGGAGGTTGTGGAAAAACTCGGCGGGCGGCGGGACGGTGCTGGAAAAAGTGAAAACCGAGGGTCGGGCTGGGACCAGTGCTGGCTTGTCGTTTTGCGTGCTTTTCGCAGCCTTTGCACCGCCCTGCTCCGCTAGCAATGCCATCGCACCGCCAAACCCAATTTGACAGTTTTGCTGGTTGACTCTATCGATTAGGCCGATCTTTACGGTGAGGGCCCGCTGGTCGGCTGCGCACCTGTTGCGCGTTGGCCGATAGGTGGTTCACTACCCGAGACCGAGAAAGGACGCTCGATCGTGTCACGCATTGCCTCCGCTTCCGAATGGCTGTTACGCTCCCCACTGATCTGGGGTGGTATGGCGTCGATGTTCATGTATGCCTTGTTGAAGCAGGACATCATCCACAGCCCGCTGCTTGATCGTTATTTGATGGGGCACTGGATTGAAGTCGGCACAACCGTGCTGTTCTTCATCGCCATGGCGGCCATCGCGTTTCGAGCGTTGAGCCTGATTCCGCAAAACATGGTACTGGAGCGAACGCTGCTGGAACCGCCCACCGTGGGCGGCCAACCCACGAGCGACGCCCCGCGTCTGGCCGAACAACTGGACGACGTTCCGCCGCTGTTGCAGGAGACTTACCTGGTTCGCCGCCTTCGTGCGGCGCTCGAGTTCGTGCGCCGCAAGGACTCGGCCGAGACGCTCGACAAACAACTCCACCACCTGGAAGAAGTCGACCTGGATCGCATGTCGTCCGGCTACGCGTTGGTTCGCGTGGTGCTGTGGGCGGTGCCGAGCCTCGGCTTCTTGGGCACCGTGATCGGTATCGCCGCGGCGATTGGGCATCTGTCGTTCGACGCGGACAACATCGTCGAGTCGCTCAAGCAAGTGATTCCGCCACTAACTTCGGCGTTCGACACCACGACGCTGTCGCTCGCCCTGTCGATTCCCATCATGTTCAGCAAGTTCGTTGTCGAGCGAATGGAGCAAAACGTGCTGGAGAAGGTGGATGCCCGCACCGAGGAGGAACTGGTCGGCCGATTCTTCGAATACGGCTCGGCGAACGATCCACAGGTGGCCGCCGTACGGCGAATGGCCGAGCAGGTAGTCCGCACCGTCGAAGCGATGAGCACCCGCCAGGGACAGATCCTGCAGGACACCATCGAGGAGAGCCATCGCCACTGGGCCGACATTACTTCGGCCACGGGCAAGCTGCTGGACGAATCGCTGCAAGCCACGCTGCACGACAGCCTGGAACGCCACGCCCAGACGTTGACTTCGGCCACCGACCGCCAGGTGCAGGCACTCGAACACCTGCTGGGGCATCAACTGTCGGCAATGAACACCAACATCGAAAAGCAGATTGGCATGCTGAACGACGGCGTGCAGCGCAATGTGAACGCCATCGAGAACGGCGTCGTCAACCGGATGGGTCTGGTGGACGATGTGTTCGCCAAGCAGATTGGCGAGTTGGAGAACATGGTCAACAAGCAGGTCGAAGTGCTGAGCCTGGCCATCCAGTCGCAAGCCGACATGGTGCAGCAAGGCACCGGCGACCTGATCGGGCGACTGCGGGATGGCCTGGAACGGATGGCCGAACTGCTGGTCGAAGCCCTGCACAAGCATGGCGAAACGCTCACTCGCAGCGAGGAAGAGCTGGCACAGGAGAACCGCCGCCACCTTTCGGAAGTAGAAGCCGCGCTGGGCGAAGCCATGGTGCTGTCGGCCGATCGCCAGGAGAAGCTGGTGAGCCAGAGCGAGAGAATGCTGAAGGACATGCAGGCGGCCCTGGTCGACGCCGCCGGCGCGACGGTGGAACAACAACAGCAACTGGTCCGCCAGGGCGACATCCTGCTGAAGGTGGTCGACGCCACAGGGCAGGTGAAACAACTGGAAGAAACGCTGAACCAGAACCTGGCCACGCTGGGTCGGACGCACAACTTCGAAGAAACCTTGTTGAGCCTATCGGCCGCCATTCAATTGCTGAGCGCCCGCATGGGACGCGACGGCGTCAACCGTCCCCACGTGGAGTTCGACGGTCCCTCGACCGGCACCCCTGCTAGCCACGCCGCATGAGCCGCGCATCCCGTCGCGACAACTCGACAACTGCCTCGCTGTTCCCCTTTCTGGCCGTGCTATTGTGCACGATGGGGGTGCTGGTGGTGTTGCTGGTGGTGATGGCCAGCGTGCAACTCGACCAGGCCAAGAGAAAGCAGCTGGCCCAACAGCCAGTCGCTGCACCACCGGTGGATGAAGCGCTGCAGGCGAAGCTGCGGGCGGAGATGGCCCGGTTGGATGGCGTGGCGGAGCAGTTCAAGCAGCGCCGCGCCGAGATGACCGAGCAACTGCAAGAGGAGCAGCAACGGCTCGGCCTGGTGGAGGAGAACATCCGCCGACGTCAGGAGCAACTGGTAATGCTGCGGGCGGAAATCGACGAGTTGAATTCCCTCGACGAGGGCAACACCGACGATGTGCAGCAGGCCACCGAACGCCTCGCCCGCCAGCAAGAGCTGATCGCCGAGATGCAGCAGGAGATTGAAAGCCTGAAGCAAAAGGCGGAGCAGCGCGGCGACAACTACTACGCGATTGTTCCCTACGTGGGTCCCAACGGGGTGCGTCGGCAGCCGATCTTCATCGAATGCCGACGGGACTCGGTGGTGTTCCAACCCGAGAACATCGTACTCACGCCGGAAGACTTCAATGCGAGTGTTGCGGCGGGCGGTCCCTTGGTGTCAGCCATTCGCGCTGCGCATCAGTATTACAAGGCTCATGGGCTCACCAGCCAGCAAAAATCATATCCATTGGTGGTGGCTCGCCCCGACGCGGCAAGTACGCTGTACCTGACAACGGACATGCTGGCCAAGTTGAACATCGATCACGGATACGAGATCGTCGACGAGGACTGGCAAATCGATTACGGCACGGCCAACCCCGCCCTGGCGCAGGAGATGTCGCATGCCGTGATGAACGGGCGAATGCGGCTCGCCCAACGACGGGAAGAAGCACCCGCCAAGTTTGCTGCCAGTCAGGTGCGGTCGTTCAAACCGGGGCCAAACCTGCTCGACCAGGTCCGCAGTGGCAAGCTAGCGGGCACCGCGATGGGCACCAGTGTCACCTCGGACACGGCCACGCATGTGTCGTTCGGCAATCGCCCGCTGGATGCCCGCGAGATTGCGCGGCTGCTGGAAGCCTCTCAATCTCGGCCGATGGAATCGACCGACGCCAGCGCTTTGTCCCAGGGCGAAGGATTGCCCAACATGCGTGGCGAAGGCCCCCAACCGGACCGCTACGCCGAGATCGACCGCCAACAGGCGCTACAGCAATCGCAGATGTCCTCAGGTCAGCAGGGCCCTTCGCAGCAGTCTTCGGCGGCCATGGCCAACCAGTCGCAACCGAACGCTGCGATGAGCGAAGATGACCAGTCTCCGCAGGCGGCCGGCAGCGAGTTTTCCGTCGCATCCAATGGCACCAGCCAGCAGCCCACCGGTGCCACAGGCACGGCCGCCAACGGCAATTCGATGCAGGCAAATGCGAAGCCGGGCAACTCGGCCGGTGGCGGCGCGGGTGCGCCCGAGGAGGGACCCCCGGGCATGGCGATGGTCCGCACCATTCATGTAACCGTGTCGGGGCAACAGTTAGTGGTCCGTTCGGGACGTCGAACACGCGCCAGCACCGCGATTCCGCTGGACGTGGGTACCAAGCACGCTGCGCAGCGCTTCGTACGAGCGATTCAGGCCGAAGTGGCGGACTGGGGAATCGCAGGACAAGGCCTGTACTGGAAACCGGTGCTCGACATCGCCGTGGGCCCTGGTGGTGAAGAGGTCGCCAATTCACTAGCGACGTACCTCCGCCAAAGTGGTGTCGAGGTACGCGTGGCGCGGCTGCCCTAACCAAATGGAGATGGGACAAACACAATGGCTCGGCACCGTAGCGACTCGGACATGTCGGACAATGGCGTCATGGACTCGTTCCTCGACATCGTTGCCAATATCGTCGGCATCCTGATCCTGCTGGTAATTGTGGTGGGCATTCGCGCTGCCATGCAGCCCCATCTCGATGCCCAGGCGCCGGTAGCACAGCAAGCACCTGTTCTTACCGAAGCGTCAGTCACGGCTCGCGTGGAATCGCTGACCCATGAAAAACTATCACTCGCCAAACTTCACAACCAACTCGTTGGCATGGTGAACGAAGCCGACCAGCGCGACGCGGATCGGATCGGATTGGCCACGCACATTGCAGCGGTGGAAGAGGAACTCAAACACAAGAAGTCCTCTTTGGAAGGAGCCGAAAAAGAGCGTTTGAAGCTTCGCACGGCCATGGCCAAAGCAGACATGCAGTGGCAAAAACTGATGCTCGAGAAGGTGGCCATCGAATCGCAGGGAGCGAAAGCCAAGACACTGGTGCACACACCCACTCCCATGGTGAGGAGCGAAAGCGATAAACGGCTCTACCTGCGCGTGGAGCATGGTAAAGTCGCGCTGGTACCGTTGGAGGCCCTGACCCAGAAGTGGAAGGGCCGTTCGCCCGATTCACTGGTGCGCGATCTGAAACGCAACAACGGCATCGGCGAATTGGAACCGGTCGGCAACTACGTCCTGTACTACACGCACCTGCCTGTCGAGCCCCCCGCGGGACCGCGAGGGGTATACGCCCTGGCAGGGGAGATCCACCCCGTCGTCGATGGCCTGGGGGTCACCGTCGACGAAGCCCTCGCCCAGGGATCCGATCTGTCCAGAGCCCTGGAGGCGACGACGCCCCAGCAAACCGTCGTGCTGGTGTGGGCCTATCCGGACAGTACGGCCGAAGTACGCAAGCTGCAAAACGCGCTGCGTCGGCGCGGGTTCGCCGTCGACTTGCGACTGCTGGAAGTGGGCCACCACATCGCCTTCTCACCACAGGGACGCGGCACTGCCGCACAGTAACCATGTCGGTTGGGCGACAGCGTTTCGAATCCCACGACAATCAGCCCGCGCCGCGTCAAACTTCCGAAGGCGATTGGGTGACTGGCTGGGCCGGCACGTGGGGTTGGGCAGGAATCTTTGGCTGCGGTACCCCCTGCGATTGCGCCGTCGGCTGCGGAGCCGAATCCGTGGTCGACTCTGAGGTCGGCTCCAACAAGTCGGCAATACTGGTCTGCGAAAGTTCACCACGAACCAACCCCGCCAGCCGGTTCATGCTTTGCGACATCTGAGTCCGAGAATATTCCGAAAGGGACGGCAACGGCGGAATGCTCGGCACGATGGGCGTGTCGAACGCTTCGAAGACGTCCAACAGGCTGATCTCCTCGGCTGGCTTGGCAAGCACGTAGCCGCCTTCCACGCCGCGGATGGAGTTCAGCAGACCATTGTTCACGAGTGTACGAAGGATCTGTAGTAAGAATCGCTCGGGCATCTGGCCCTCGCGAGCCAACAGATTGCAGGGGATAGGAGACTTGGAGTCAGCAATAGCCAACTGCTGCAACGCCTGAACGGCGTACGCCATGGAACGAGATACCTTCATAACAGAGTCTCCCTTGCTCAAGTCGCTCCATCCGTCCGGACGAAGTTCGCCACATAGGCCGATACGCCAAGATGTGTCACTCACCTGCCGCCGCGGGACAAGATCGTCTGACCTCACAGGCAGCGACTAAATGACCATTCTTTGGTCGTGACAGCTTATGAAGCGGGGGACAAGTTCGGTCGTGAATCTGACCAAAATTAGCATGGTCATTGTACACATCTAAACGACGATCCCCAGTGGAATCCCGAATCCAACCTCCAAATATGTGGAAATCTCTATGACTTGTATTCCAAAAATCGGAATCGTAATGGGGCCTGCCGATTTTGAATACTCCGTTCTCATGGTCAACCAGATTCCGCATACGGGATGTTGCCCCATGATCTGAGCACCACCTCCGATCAGAGTTGCGCATAGCGCAACCCTGAGTGAGAACAAAGCAGTAAGAGCAGGCTGTCGGCGACGCGCGAAGCTAACTCGTTTGCGTCTTTGCGTCTTTATCCGGCATGAACAGCGAACGGTAGAAGACGATCGCTGCCCCGACTACCAGCAGTGTGTCGGCGATATTGAAGTTGGGCCAGCGGTACTCCGCACCCCATTGAAGCAGAATCCAATCACGAACCGCTTTGATCGATTCGCCATGAATCTGTTCGCCATGCAGGCCCAAGCGATCGTACAGATTTCCCAGAATGCCGGCCATCACACAGCCCAGAGCAAAGGTGAGCAAGGCGTCGGACGCCGCGCCGAAGCGAAACAACCAGATGGGTAGCGCCACGGCGGCCAGGATGCCAAAGGCCGCAAACACCCAGACATATCCCTGGCCCATGCCAAACAGGGCGCCTTCATTCAGGCTCAACTGGAAGCCGGCGTAGTCGGAGATCACCCACCAGATGTTGCCGTTGCGCAATTCCGCTTGCGAGAACATCCACCACTTGCTGACCAGATCGGCAACAAGCCCTAGAACGGCCGGCACCACAAACAGCGCAATGCGACTCTTGGGAACCGGTGCCGTGGCACTCTTCGTATGGCCACCAGCGTAGGGGTTGGCAGCTTTGCCCGCTTCGTTGGACATCCGCTGTCCCTCCCATGGTCGTAGCATTCGAGTCTTGCCCCTGACTGCTTGACTCTAAACGCTCGTCGGTGGCAATATTCAGCTTTTTTCTAGCTTCTCAGCACACTTAATGCAAACGGGCGTGTAGGGAATCGCGTTTAAACGAGTCTTGGGAATCACGCCATCGCATTCAACGCACTTGCCGAAGTTCCCCTCTTCCACTCTCGCCAGCGCCCCGTCGATTTGAGCCAACGTATCTTCTTCGGAGGCGACCAGGCTCAGGGTAAACTCTTGCTCGAAGTTCTCACTTCCCAACTCGGCCATGTGAATCGGCATGCTAGAAGATTCGCCTTCCAGACCGGAGTTTCGCAGGGCGGCGTCGGCCATGGCATTGACGTCGCCACGGAGGCGAGCGCGAAGGAGGAGGAGTTGATTCTTGTAGGCCTGCGTGTCGCTCTTCTTCATCTAGGGTCTCCAGAATCGGGGGCCGTCCGGCCAAAATGCCGTAAGGTAACAAAGGAGCACGAATCAAGGGTCGCTTCCCGCTATGGGGGGAGACTCGTCATTATAACCCGACTCACTTGACAGGTCTACGAATCGGTGGCGTATTGGAGTGCTGGCAGCCACGAGTTGCGGACCTGCCAGGAGTGCATTAAACTTCAGTAACTCGTTTGCCGATGGTGGGTTACGGCTCCTGGAGCTGTACTTTCTCACCCCTTGGCCGTGCCGGCGCGAACACCGCCCCACGGTGCCTGATCCGTGTTTCCAGTCCTTCGTCGTCGTCGGAGTTCGCGCCGTGTCGCCCCCCGTTGCCACCACTAAAGACATCGCCTTACAGCAGTGCATCATGCCTGGCTGTGGTGCCACGTACGACGTTGGCGAGGTTCGCACCAGTTGCGACGCTTGCGGTTCCCTGCTCGATATTACCTATCAGTGGAATAAGGTCGCCGTACCCAAGACGCTCAGCGAATTCGAAGCCAAGTGGACCCGTCGCAACGATCCGCTCTGCCGCAGCGGCGTATGGCGGTTTCACGAACTACTGCCGTTCGCTACGCCAGACAAGGTCGTTACCATCGGCGAAGGCCAAACCCCGCTGATGCCCAGCGACGGCGTGGCTAGCTTTGTCGGAATGAAGCCAGGGCAGTTGTTCCTGGAGTACGAAGGGATGAACCCTTCAGGCAGCTTCAAAGACAATGGCATGACGGCCGCCTTCACCCACGCACACACCATCGGCGCCAAACGCGCCGCCTGCGCTTCGACCGGCAACACCAGTGCATCGCTCGCCCTGTACTGCTGCGTCAGTAAACTGATGCAGGCTGTGATCTTCATCGGCTCGGGCAAGATCAGCTACGGCAAGCTCTCGCAGGCGCTCGATTACGGCGCGCTGACCATCCAGATCACTGGCGACTTCGACGACGCCATGCAGCGTGTCCGCGAAGTCAGCAGCCGCATGGGTATCTACCTGGTGAACAGCGTTAATCCATTCCGCCTGGAAGGTCAAAAGACCATCATGCTGCGGGTGCTCGAGAGCCTCAATTGGGAGGTGCCCGACTGGATCGTGGTGCCGGGCGGCAACTTGGGTAACAGCAGCGCGTTTGCCAAGGCCTTTCACGAACTGAAAGAGCTTGGCCTCATCGACCGCATTCCCCGCCTGGCGATCATCAATGCCAAGGGGGCCGACACGCTCTTCGAGTTGTATGAGAATCGTGGCCTACGATGGAACGCCGGCGTGCCCAACAGCGAAGTGGTCGACAATTACTACGCAGAACTCGATGCTGCCCACCGCCGGGCCGATACCATCGCCAGCGCCATCGAGATCAACCGTCCGGTGAATCTGTTCAAGTGCATCCGCGGACTGGAATGCATGGATGGCGTAGTACGCGAGGTGACCGACCAGCAGATTCTAGACGCCAAGGCACAGGTCGGCGCCAGCGGACTCGGCTGCGAACCGGCTAGCGCCGCGAGCGTGGCCGGAGCCAAACTACTGCGTGAAGAGGGTGTGATCGACGCCGGTGAGCGGGTGGTATGCATTCTTACGGGGCATCAACTCAAAGACCCCACCGCCACGGTGGCTTATCACACCAGCGACCAGAAGGAATTCGACCGCGTGCTCGGCAGCCGTGGCGTCAGCCGGGCAGCGTTTGCGAACCGCGCGGTACAGGTGGAAAACGACCTGGACGCCATCGTTCGGGCGATTCAACTCAACAGCTAGCAGCTTTCAACATGCCAATCGAAGTAGCCATCCACGGAGCGGGCGGACGCATGGGCCAGCGGCTCATCGCGCTCGGCACGGCAGCCCCCAACATCAAGATCGTCGCGGCCATCGAATCGGCCATGAACCCCAAGGCCCGCACCGACGCAGGTGTGCTGGCCGGCGTCGGAGAGATTGGCGTGCCCCTGAGCCCCGAGTGGCCCGACCGAGCAGGGGCCGTGATCGACTTCTCGCTGCCCGCCGCGACCGACAATCTCGTGGCCAACTGCCTGGAGCACAAGACACCTCTGGTGTTCGCCACCACCGGTCTGAGCGACAAACAGGAAGAACTGATTCGTACAGCCAGCGAGCAGATTCCCATCGTCAAGGCAGCCAGTATGAGCATGGCAGTCAACTTGACCATGAAGCTCACCGAGATCGCCAGTCGTGCCCTGAAGGATCATCCCTCGGGCGCCGATGTCGAGATCATCGAGCGGCACCATCGCTTCAAGGAAGACGCCCCCAGCGGCACCGCCCTGGCCTTTGGCAAGATCGTGGCCGACGCTATGGGGCAGTCACAGTCGCAGCACGGCCGCTCCGGCAAGACGGGTGCCCGGCCACACGACGAGATTGGCTACCACGCCATCCGTACCGGCGACAACCCTGGCGAGCACACCATCATTTTCGGCCTGCTGGGCGAAACGATCGAGCTGCGCGTGGCGGCCACCAATCGCGACTGCTACGCCCACGGTGCGTTCGCCGCGGCCGAGTGGCTGCAAGGCAAGCCACCAGGTCTCTACAACATGCAGGACGTGCTGGGGCTCAATAGTCTCTAGCACTGTCCGCTGCCGTGAAGTGAGTTTTAAATGGCCAAGTGCGACGAAGGCTATCTGTGCGAAGTCTGTGGCCAGGACGTCTCGTCGCTGGTCGACAGCGATCTGTACCTGCGGTACGTGATCGGCATGCTCGATCCTGAAGTGCTGCACACGCAGAAGGAACGCCACATCCGCTGCAATCCCACGCTGGCTCAGTTCATCGTGGACGAGAAGTTCGAACCCGTCGTAGCCGAAGGCGACTTTGACAAGCGGGCGCTCGATCCGCAGTTCGTCTACCTGCGAGAGCAGCTGGTGACCCGCGGCTGGCATCGATTGCGAGAGTTGGTGCAACAGGACCTGCCGATCATCGAATACCCGCTACCTGAAGTGGTCGAAAATATTCGCCACCGTTCCGGCTACGAACAGTAAGTGCTGCGGCAACGCCCTGATCTTGCGGCCAAGGTTCGATGCGGGCCATAATCGCCCACATGCAACACGAAGCCAATCCTCATGAACCATCGATCGTTGGCGACAAGCCAACTTCGGCCGAGCCGCCTACCATTTCGCATGCGGACCAGCCGCAACTGCTATCCGATCGCAGCTTTTGGGGCATGGCAGCCACTCAATTCCTGGGCGCGTTCAACGACAATCTGTTCAAGCAGCTCATCCTGCTGCTGGCCATCCCGGTGGCGGCAGCAAGTTTGGTGGCTGCGGTAAACGGGGCGGGTGGCGCCGGTGGCGCTGGCGCCGCCGTTGCCGAAGGAGTCGCCGGTGGCGCAGTGCCCAAGGGCAAACAGGATATCGCCACGGTGGTCTTTGCCGCCGCCTTCCTGTTGTTTTCCGGCGTGGCAGGCTGGCTAGCCGATCGCACCAGTAAGCGAACGCTGATCATTGCCTCGAAGGTGGCCGAGATTATGGTCATGCTGGCCGGCATGATCGGATTCTACCACTACAACCTGATTGGTTTTGAGGGCATGCTAGTCGTCCTGTTCTTCATGGGGCTGCAAAGCGCCTTCTTTGGTCCCCCCAAATATGGAATCTTGCCCGAAGCCATCCGCGCGTCCGACCTGCCGCGGGCCAACGGCATTTTTTTGATGTTCACGTTCATCGCCATCATCTTCGGCGTAGCGCTGGCAGGCTTCTTGAAGCAGGAACTGGGCCACGACCGCATTTGGATGGTCTCGGGCGTCTGCGTATTCATCGCCGTGCTGGGCACGCTCACGTCGCTGATGGTATGGCGAGTGCCAGCCGCGCAACCCGGCGCCAAGCTCCGCAGCCAGGATCTGTTCATCCCCGGCGAAATGTTTCGGCTCATTCGCAGCAACCGTCAGATACTGCTGGCACTCTTGGTGAGCAGCGTGTTCTGGATGCTGGGCGCCGTGGTGCAGGCGGGCGTTAACCTGGTGGGGCTGATGCAACTGGGCGTCGGCGACGCTTTGACCAGCCTGTTGGCCGCGATGATGGCGGTCGGAATCCCTGCCGGCTGCGTGCTGGGCGGAATCCTCTCCAAGGGACGCATCAACCCTCGTGTGGTAACCGCCGGCGCGTTCGGCATGTTTGTCTGCCTGGTATTGCTATCGCTTCCAGGTGGACCAACGGGACATTTACTGGGATTCTACGGTTCGATCCCAGTGCTGATCGCCCTGGGATTCTTCACCGGCATGTTCGTGGTGCCGATACAGGTATTGCTGCAAGTGCTGCCACCGCCGGACGACAAGGGACGCATGATTGCCACGATGAACCAGTGCAACTTTGCTGGCATCCTCATCGGAGGCATTTTGTTCGGCGTCGTCACAGCGGTGCTGGCCGCCAATGGTTGGCGTCAGAACCTGGTGTTCGGCGTGACCGCCGCCATCATGTTGCCTATCGCCCTGTTCTACCGCCCCGAAGAGCGGGCGCTCAGCGACGAGTAGTGGAGCGGAGCTAAATCGACCGGGGACTAAGCCTCGTCGCTCTCGACAACTGTCGCTTCGCCAAACTGCTCTTCCAGCACCTTGCGAGCTGGTTCGCTGTCGAAGCCTTTGTCCGTCACCGCAACCGTGACAATCTTCTGCTCGGCATCGGCCTGCACGTCCGCGACGCCCTCGATGTCCTTCACCAACTGGCAGGCGGTCGCTGCGCAATGCTCGCAGTGCAGCCCCGGAACATTAAATTCGATGGTCGGGTTGTTGTCTTCGTTAAACACCACGGCCACCGGCTGCACGGCTGCAGTATCAGCGGCGGCAGGAACGGCCGTCGACTCCGTTTCGGAGCAACCAGCCGAGGCGACTAGCGACATCAATCCAATGGCGAACATCATACGCATGGGAAGGGTTCCTCTTTCGGGGAGATTTTGCCGCCGAGGACTGCCGGCGGCGGAGGGCGTAACCGGCTGCTATTTTACGATTCCGAGGCTATCTCGACCAGTTCATCGCCACGGGGCAATTCGTCCGACATGTTACGAATGTCCTGGGTGATTTTCATCGAACAGTACTTTGGCCCGCACATGCTGCAGAACTGGGCACTTTTGAACGTGTCCTGCGGCAGCGTCTGGTCGTGATAGGCGCGGGCCGTTTCGGGGTCCAGGGCCAGGCGGAACTGCTCGTTCCAGTCGAACTCGAAACGTGCTTTACTCAAAGCGTCATCCCGATCGCGGGCGCCCGGCCGATGGCGAGCCACGTCCGCGGCATGAGCGGCAATCTTGTAAGCCACCATGCCTTGCTTGACGTCTTCCGGTTCGGGCAGCCCCAGGTGTTCCTTGGGCGTCACGTAGCACAACATGGCTGCGCCGTACCAACCGGCAAGCGCCGCACCGATGCCACTGGTGATGTGGTCGTATCCCGGAGCGATATCCGTGACCAACGGACCGAGCACGTAGAACGGCGCGCCGTCGCAAACTTCGATCTGACGATCGACGTTCATCTTGATCTGATCCATGGGCACGTGGCCGGGACCTTCGACCATGACTTGCGTGCCCCGCTCGCGGCCGCGCTTGGTGAGCTCGCCCAGCACGTCGAGTTCAGCAAACTGGGCATGATCGCTGGCGTCCGCCAGACTGCCCGGCCGCAGGCCGTCGCCGAGGCTCCAGGTTACGTCGTACTGCCGCATGATATCGCACAGATCGTCGAACGACTCGTACAACGGGTTCTGCTTGCGGTGCGCCATCATCCACTTGGCGATCAGCGAACCACCGCGGCTGACGATGCCGGTCACGCGGTTAGTCGTATACATCAGATGCTCCAGCAGCACGCCGCAATGCACGGTCATGTAGTCGACACCTTGCTTGGCTTGATGCTCAACCATGTCGAGGAAGTTCTGCGGCTTCATCTCCTCGATCTCACCGCCCAGTTCTTCCAACATCTGATAGATGGGCACCGTGCCAATCGGAACGGGCGAGGCCTCGATGATGGCTTTGCGAATGCGGTCGATGTCCTTGCCGGTTGAAAGATCCATCACCGTGTCGGCGCCGTGGTGTACCGCCAGGTGAAGTTTCTCCAGCTCGCCATCGATGTTGCTGGTCACGGCCGAGTTGCCGATGTTGGCGTTCACCTTGCACTTGGCCGCGATACCAATGGCCATGGGCTCGAGGCGACCAGCCAGGTGCACAGTGTTCGCCGGAATGACCATCCGCCCGGCCGCTACTTCACTGCGAACCAATTCGGGTTCGAGATTTTCGCGTTCGGCGACGAACTGCATTTCGGGAGTGATGTTTCCAGCGCGGGCTAGTTCGAGTTGGGTTATCGGTTGAGACATGATCATCGAGTTGCTGGAGAAACATGGCTCGGCAATGCGATGCCGTAACCATAGGGAGGATCGGGATTTGTATCATCCTACCGCCGCGAGACTTGATGTCAAAGATGGGGCACTCCGCCGGGCCCGTTGCTCTCGTCCGCCTGTTCGGGAACAATGCATCGTTTCGCAGACCCCTGCCGGGAGCGCTGACGCCTATGCCCGAACGTGTGATTGCCATCGGCGACATCCATGGCTGTGCCAACGCCCTGACAGCCATTCTCGGACTAATCGAGCCTGCGGCGGACGATACGCTGGTCGTGCTGGGCGATTGCATCGACCGTGGCCCCGCCAGCAGACGCGTTATCGAGCTGTTGCTCGAGCTGGACGGTCGCTGCAATCTGGTCCCCCTGTTCGGCAACCATGAAGAAATGCTGCTAGCTGCGGTCGATCGCCCGGGCACCGCCATCAGTTGGCTGTCCTGCGGTGGGAGCGACACGCTGGCCTCGTACGGTGCTGCGTCGGCCCAGAAGCTGCCGCGCGAACATCTGCTCTACATCCGAACTTGGAAAGACTACTACGAAACCGACACGCATTTTTTTGCACACGGCAGCTACAGCCCCCGGGTGCCGCTGGACCAGCAGGAGTGGGGCTACGAGCGTTGGCAATCGCTGCGCGACCTGCTTCCCGAGCCTCACCAGAGCGGCAAGACTGCTATCGTGGGGCACACCTCTCAGAAGGACGGAGAGGTGCTCGATATAGGACATCTGGTCTGCATCGATACCTATTGCTGCGGAGGCAAGTGGCTCACCGCATTGGACGTGTCCAGCAATTCAATCTGGCAAGTGGATGCCAGTGGCAGACCTCGTGGCGGCTAGGAGGCGTCCACGCCGAGGCGAATTCGCGGGAACCCGACCGAATAATCGGTACATGCAGTCCTTCCCACCCGTTTCGGCGCACAAATCTTTCGCCGGACTCTCCTGAAGTCGATATACTGGAAGATATTGCGGGGTGTGCCTTGCCCCTTAATGTGACACACCCACTGTGAGCTTGCCCCCTCTCGCTTTCTCCATGCCCTTGTCCAGACTCTTCGCGATCGCTGTGCTGACTGTGGGTTTCTGCGCGCTGGCTGTGAGTGCACAGGCTGAGTTGATGGCGACTGTTCGACTCGGCACGGGCGAGTTTCGTCTCACCAATATCGGCGTCAGCAACTACACCCTGGTCGCGTATTCCATCAGCCAGCCTGCCCCCGAACTGCAGGTCGATCAGTGGCTGCACGTGGCGGGACTCAGAGACACCTCGGGAGACGGTTCCGTCGACGGCACGGGAACCTGGGTCGTCATTCAGCCCGAAGAAGTGATGGGCGAACTGCCCGCGACTTCCGACGAGTTGATCGAGGGAGCCCTCACCGGCACAGGCGGCGTGCTGGGGCCGGGCGATTACCTGTATCTGGGAGCGATCTGGGACACCGACTCGTTGCGCAACCTTCAAGTCCTGGCGGCCAAGCAAGGCGATTCGCTTGCATCGATTGATATCAGCTACGTCCCTACAGGCGACTACAACGAGGACGGCCTGGTGGACGGCGACGACTACGCGCTATGGAAAGACTCCTTTGGCCAGTCGGGCACAGGGTTGTTGGCCGATGGCAATGCAGATGAGGAAGTGGACCTGGCCGACTACGTGGTGTGGCGCAACAATCTGGGGGCTGTCGCATTGGCTCCCCAATCGGCAATTCTCCCGATCGCCGCTTCGCTATCGATCCCCGAACCAGGTGCCGTGGTGTTGTCACTCGCCCTGTTGGCCGTGGGCCTAGGTGGATGGCGTCGCGCCGGGGGGTGATTATCACCGCAGGCAACAGCTGCCAGCAGATGTTACTCGGTCGGCGGAATCTGCACGCCGGGCCCCTCTTCCATCGCCGCACCCGAACCAGCGGCTGGACCGGCGAAACGGAGGTTCACCGTTTCACCAGCACCCTCGACTGCGGCGTAAAACTCATCGGGTGTGGTGACTCGCTGCTCTCCGACGTGGCTGACAAACATCCCACGTTTGATGCCTGCTTGATCGGCCACACTTCCGGGTTCGACCTCCACCACGACCACGCAACCATCGGGATCGACTCGCGATTGCATGGCGGCCTGCTCGATTTCGGAGGTAGGAAAGGCAGTGGAATAGTCTACCTTCAGCCCCCGCCAACTTCGCACCCCGCTGGTAAACAGCTTATCGCCGCGGACGTAGTACTTCGACAGCGTAACGGGCAGTTTCAAGTCTCGCCCATCGCGAATCAGCCGCACTGTCACCGGCTTATTGGGTGGCAGACTGCTGACGTTCAGTTGCAAATCGGAAACCGTTTGGATGGTCTCGCCATCCACTTCGATCAGTCGATCCTCCGGCCGAATGCCTGCCTTGGCGGCGGCGCTTCCTGGCACCACTCGGTCGACAACGGCACCAGCAGCCCCTGCCGGTAGAAGTTGCGGCGGCTGGAGCGTCAGCCCCAGCAGGCCGTACTCCACTTCGCGTCCCGCTTTCAAATCGTCCACAATGCGACGAAAGATCCTGGTCATTGGAATCGCGTAGCCAGCCGGCGATTCATGCCCAGGCAGCGTACCCGCGACGGTGGTAATGCCGACCAGTTTGCCCGACATATCGACTACGACTCCGCCGCCATTGCTCCAGTTGAGCCTGGCATCCAATTGCAGCAATGTCCCCAGGTGGTGCAAGGTCGTGGCGTAGGATCGTCCCCCCTCGTCCAGGGTGTTGTTAAGATTCGTGGTGGGTGTCGCCTGCTGGGCGATGTTGCTGACCATGCCCCAACTGGCCGTGGGCTCACCGCTGGCGATGATCGACTGCGGATTGCCCAGCGTCATCACAAAATGCCCCTTGGCCAGCGCGTCGGCATCGCCAAACTCGAGGGCCGGCAAACCCGAAGCGCTCACCTGCAACACGGCCAACCCGCTCCGCGGGTCGGCTGCTTTGATCGTGGCAGGCAGCTTACGGCCGTCGCTCAGTGTAACCAGATGCTGATCACCCCGCCGGACGTTCAAGTACTGGGTTAAGATTACGCCGTCCGCACCAATAACGACCCCAGTTCCCACGGGGTCGAATGGATCGCGGGGCGTACCGAGCAAGCCGCCGAAACGACTATCGAAGTCCAAGAACGGATCTCGGCGGCTGGCAGCATCGTTACTCGGCGCACGGCTGATCGCCACGACCGAAGGTTCCACTTGAGCGATCAGCTCAGCCAACGAATCCTGCAGATCGGCCAGTTGCTTCAACGCCGGCGGCAGATCCGCTGTCCCCTGCCCTATCGAAAGTGGCGCGCAAGCCACCGCGGTCCACACACACGCTACCGCTGGCAGCCAGGTTGCCCGTTGCAGTTTCAAATCGAGGTCCCAGTCTCTTGGTTGCTTCAGAGTTCTTCGTCGTCTGCCGGCTCGTCGTCGGCATTCGCTTGTCCATTGGGATGAGCCGACAACAGGTCGTCGAAACCGCCCGCGGCCAGGATCTTCTCCTTGATTTCCTCGGCCGTATCGGGGTTATCCTTCAAGAACATGCGGGCCTTTTCTTTACCCTGGCCCAATTGCATGTCGCCGTAGCGGAACCATGCCCCGGTACGGGCGACCACTTTTTGTTCCAGTCCCAGGTCGATGATATCGCCTTCGTAGCTAATACCATCTTTGTGCATCATGTCGAATTCTGCAACGCGGAAAGGCGGGGCGACCTTGTTCTTGACCACGCGGGTCCGCACTCGCTGGCCCACCACCTCTTCGCCGTCCTTCAATTGGCCCGTCTTGCGGACATCGATACGGCAGGACGAGTAAAACTTCAGCGCCCGACCACCTGGGGTGGTTTCGGGGCTGCCAAACATGACGCCGATCTTTTCGCGGATCTGGTTGATGAAGATCACCGACGTTCTGGACTTGGCGATGGCAGCGGTGAGCTTACGCATCGACTGGCTCATCAGCCGGGCCTGCAGGCCGACGTGAGAATCGCCAATCTCGCCATCGAGTTCCTTCTTGGGTACCAAGGCAGCCACCGAGTCGATCACGATTACGTCCACCGCGTTGCTCTTGATCAGCATTTCGGTGATGTGCATGGCCTCTTCGCCGTGGCCGGGCTGGCTGACCAGCAGCGTCTCGAGGTCGACCCCCAGTTTCCTGGCCCAACTGGGGTCCAGCGCGTGCTCGGCGTCGATAAACGCGGCAATGCCACCCGCCTTTTGGGCGCTAGCCACCACGTGCAGGGCCAGCGTGGTCTTACCGCTCGACTCGGGGCCGAACACCTCGATGATGCGGCCACGGGGAACCCCCTGCCCGCCCAGGGCGATGTCGAGCGACAGGCTACCGGTGGGAATACCCTCGATCCGGCGATCGGCATCGCTGCCCAGGGGCATGATGGCTCCATCGCCGAACTGCTTTTCGATGGCGGCCACCGTGTTCTTCAAGTCGGGGCTGTTCTCCAACATGTCCAATTTGGGGGGGCTTTTGGCTTTGCTTGCTGCCTTAGAGGCCTTCTTACTCTGCGATTTCTTGGCCATTTGCTTGTTCTGGGTTGCGGTGGCGACCATGTTTCAATTCCCTCTTTATTTATCACAGGTTAGGTAGCACGCAAGCGGGCGACCGGGAAGGAGGCATCAACGACCATCTGTACGCACAAACACTATATCGATGTTCACCACGCCGAGCAAGAAGATTTCTCGGAAGATTTCTCGCTCAAAATGCCCCGGGAGGTTGGTCGCACGGAGACCGGCTGGGTGGTAAACTAGGCAATCTTTGCAGGCATCCGTATCCTCAGGGGCAACCAGCATGCGATCCATGTACGCGTCGGTATTCTCGTTGGTTCTTGCTAGCTTGTGTCTGTGCCCCAGCGGTTGGGCGTCCGATGCCACGACGAAGCCCTCGCCACGCGACGACCGCTGGATGAAGCGGCATGAAGCGTTCAACGAGCAAGCGAAACAAAACCAGTGGGACCTGGTGTTCATCGGCGATTCGATCACCGATGGCTGGCGAAGCGGGGGTCGCGAAGTCTGGAAGGAATTCTACGGCAAACGAAACGCCGGCAACCTGGGCATCGGAGGCGATCAGACGCAGCACGTGGTCTTCCGACTCCAGAACGGCAACCTCGCCGGGCAGTCGCCCAAGTTGGCGGTCATCATGATTGGCACGAACAATTTGGGGCGCAATCGGTTTGGACCGGCAGATACCATCGAAGGAATCACGGCCGTCGTCGATTCGGTGCGAGAGGCGTGCCCCGAAACCAAGATTCTACTGCTGGGGGTATTTCCCCGCGCCCAAGCGGCCGACGATCCGTACCGCACAAAGATCGAAGAAGTGAATCAGGGCATCAGCAAACTTGCCGACTGGGAGACCGTTCACTATCTGGATATCGGCCATGTCTTCCTGGAAGAGGACAACACGCTGAGTAAGAAGATCATGCCCGACTTCTTGCACTTGTCGCCCGAGGGCTACCGCCGCTGGGCCGAAGCGATTGAATCGAAGGTCGCGGAGCTGATGGACGAAAAGGTGCCCGCACAGACGACGCTGTTCGATGGCAAGTCGCTGGAAGGTTGGACCAACGAAGAGGGTGACGCACCGCCCAAGGGGTGGGGCATCGTCGACGGTACGCTGGCCGTCACAGGCTGGGGCGAAGACGCCTTCACCACTCGAGACTTTGGCGACTTTGAGTTTGAAGCCGAGTGGCGGCTACCCCGCAAAGGCAATGGTGGCATCTTTTACCGCGTGGCCGACTATCGCTACATCTGGTTGGGCCCCGAGTATCAGTTGGCCGACGACCTGACGCGGGGCTACAAACCTTCGGCCGACCATTCCACTGCCGCGAACATCGATCTGTACGGCCCCGTGGCCTGCAAACCGGTGCGCCCCTGTGGCGAGTGGAACCACACCCGCATCGTGGTGCGTGAGAATCATGTGCAGCACTGGCTGAACGGGGACCTGGTGCTGGAGTATGATTTGCTGACCGACGATTGGCACGACCGCGTCAAGCAAAGCAAGTTCGCACGACTGCATCCCTATTTTGGTCAACCCGAGCGGGGTAAGTTCAAACTCGAAAACCACGTTGGCAGTAAAGTTCAGTACCGCGATATCACCGTGCGAGAGCTGTAACCGCCAGCTACCTGGAGTCCGTATGGAAACGCCTCCTCGCGCAAAACAACTCGACCTGGCGAAATATCGCACCGATGCACTAGTCGACCACCTGGTCGATCTCATCAGCGTACCCGGTGCCATACGCAAAGTGCTGTCCACGGCCATTGTGACGGGACTGCTTGCTTTGGTGGCATGTGGGCTACTTCGCGAGTACGCCGAACTCTCGCTGCTGCCATGGCTCGCAGTGAGTATTTACTCGCTGGTGGCGAGTGTGGCACTCGGCACCCTGCTTGGCCTGCTGCGAGTGGTCCGCGCGGCACTGGGAAACATTCAATCGCTGCTGGAACAAGCGTTGGAAATCACTGGCCGCGCGGCCAACGACTACCAGCAACTCGGATCCGGCGCGCTCACCTTACCCACTGGCGAAGAGCTGTTCGATCAGGTCCATTCGCGCGTGTTGATGCCCGCTGTGGAACGCGCGGTCAGCAAGACCTTCGGGCTGCTCGCCAGGCCGCTGTTGTGGGCGTATCGCCGCACGATTGGCTCGGCGGTGTCCCTGGTCATCAAGCGGGCATCGCGCAGTCCTCAGGTTGCGGAGCAACACAAGCGGATAGAACAATTGACGAGTTCGACTGTTGGCGAAGTTGCCGGATATGCGGACGCAGTGGATACCTTTACGATGGCTGCCACAAAAGTTGTCCAGCGAGTTGGCACGCGACTTCGCACGTTGGCAATGCTGCCCCTGTGGATCCTGTTCGCCGTGGCGGCCCTACTAGCCTGCGGTCCGGCGCTGTTGGCCTGGTGGCTCGCACAATAGGCCCCAATCGCCCTTTGTCACAATATGCAGTTGCGGGCTATAATTGGGGTGTCGCGGCGACACTGTCGTGGTGCCAGCTTGCTTGAACTACTTACCCTGAAGGTTTGCCGTGTCGCCAGATATTGATCCGATTCTCCGTGAGTGGGCCTTCCAACCCGAGGAAGTCACTGTACGGAGCATACGGGCCGACGATGGCACCGAACGAATTCAATTGCGGCTGGACCTAGGCATTTTGCAGATGCACGTCGATGGGCGGCCGGATGGGCAGCGGGTTAACGACTGCGAGTCGTGGCTCGATTACCACCGCCAGCAGCAAGAACAGCACGACCAGGCCAACCCCGACGCCGCCCGCTATCTATTGGAACCGGAAGACTGCGTCGAGCTCTTACGCGAAGGTGTCCAGTACTACCATCGCTATCTCAGCTTCTGGCACCTTGGCCGCTACGAATTGTGCGCTCGCGATACGTCGCGCAATCTGGCCCTGTTCCGCTTTGTCCGCAATCACGCTCGCAACGATCGCGACAAGTTGCAGTTTGACCAATGGCGCCCCTACGTGACGATGATGCACGCCCGCGCGGTGGCCACTCCCCTGGTAGATTTGGAGGAGTGGGAAGCCGCCATCAACGTGATCGATGCCGGCATTCGCGGCTTGGAAGAGTTTCTGGGCGACTACGGGCAGGAGAACCAGGCCGACCGACTGGGCGAGTTGCAGTACCTGCGCCGCTGGCGGAAGGACGTGGTGACCAAGAGTGGTGGCGGCGGCGAGGACGACGACGAGTCGCTCGACCCCGTCGAACAAGTCCGTAGCCAACTGGAAGAAGCCATCGCTGAGGAACGTTATGAAGAAGCAGCGGATCTCCGCGACCAGTTGCGTCGGCTGGAGGACCCTCAACCCCCTCAGCTGCCCTGAATGATGGGGTAGACAATCTGGAGTTATTTATCCCCAATCAGTCCAACTCCGGTAGCTGCGGATTTCCGCCTGTGGTAAGCTACTTCGCGCGACAGGGGCCGCTCGCATCTATTCAAGACGCAAGTCGAACGATCCATGATTCTGCACAAAACGAGCATTGCCGTCGTTTCGCTGGCCGACCAATTAGTCGCGAACATCCGCAGCTACGGAAGCTGTGTTGTCGCCTACTCCGGTGGTGTCGACAGCGCTGTGGTGTCAAAAGCCGCGCATCTGGCACTGGGCGAGCGCGCTGTGGCGGTTACTGGCATCGGCCCAGCCGTTCCGAAGCGCGAAGTCGACATCGCACGCCGCGTGGCCAAATCCATCGGCATCCAACATGTCGAGATTGCGACCGCGGAGATGGAAAACTCCGAGTACGTCAGCAACTCTCCCAATCGTTGCTTTCACTGCAAACAAGAATTGTATGGAGTGCTCCGAGGTTATGCCGAAGCGCATGGCATTGCCGCCATCGCCAACGGCACGATCACCGAGGACCTGAGCGACTACCGCCCCGGCCTGGCGGCGGCAGACAAAGCGGGTGTCCGCGCGCCGCTGGTGGAGTGCAAGCTCGACAAGGACGCCGTGCGGTCGCTTGCCCGTTATTGGGATCTCGAAGTGTGGGACAAACCCCCTTCGCCCTGCCTGGCCAGTCGCGTGGCGTACGGTCAGGAAGTGACGCCCGAGCGCCTGCGGATGATCGACCAGGCAGAGCAACGACTGCACAGTTTGGGCATCTGCGAATGCCGTGTCCGTTTTCACGATGGCGATCTGGCCCGCATCGAGGTGCCGCTGGAAGCGATCGAGACGCTGGCCGAACCCGCCATCCGCGCCTGGCTGCACGAGGAATTCCAGCACCTGGGCTTCCGTTACATCACCATCGATCTGGCCGGCTTCCGTTCTGGCAGCTTGAATGCCGGGCTGCCGGTAGTGCAGTAGCCGCCGCGGCTCATCTGGCCCAGTTCATCTAGCCCAGCTCACTCGGTCACGCCCGATTCGGGCATGATCGATCGCTGCGGCTTGAACAGACTCCGCATCAGTACGCAGGCCACGCCTCCGAGAAGTGGCAACAGTTGGATAGCCACCGTGTATATTCGTAGCACGAGTAAGCCAGCGTCGTCGGATCTATCCAGCAGCCGCGTCCAGTCGTCGAGTTCGAAGTCGAATAATAGCTGCAAATACACCCAGGTGGCGAGGAGCGACGGCAACATCCCGCAGGCCGCCGTACCGATCCAAAATGCCCGCCAACTGCGTCGCGAGTAGATCACACCGCCGGCGTAAACAGCGGGCATCAGGCCATTGGCTATGCCAAGCAACAGCACCGCCAAAAGGTGCGGCGCCCCAAAGGCGACGCCCGCGTAAACCGAAGCAAGTGTCATCGCGACCAGCATTCGTTGCAGTGAATAGCGCATGCGGGGAGGACCTCCATGTGGTGCCGACTGTGCTGCAGCCGAGTATATTCGCTTCGCATTCGCCCGGCGAGTCGACTTCCAAGTCCCGCGAATGCTTTGTTCAATCGCGGGTCAGGTCGTCCAGCAACTTGGTTGCATCCAGCTCCTGGCTGACCACTTCGAAGCTGGTCGAGATTTGAGAACGCACCGTTGGTATGACCACGACTTGGCCATTAACCACGATCGCCAGTTGCTGCCCCGTGGCCGGTGTAGTGACGGCCTTCAGCTTTTTGGCGCCGGCAGCATTCAAAGTCACGCGCAATCCTGGCGTGCCATTGGGCCCGTCGGCCAACGCAACGGTTTGCACGTCGCTGGACGAGATGACCGCTGGCGACTGCAGGTAAACTGGTGCTCCACTCGTGGGGTCCACCGCCGCGCGCGAATTGGGCGTCGACGTTGCCGAAATGGTCCAGACCTCCAGCGTGGCCCCGGGACTGAGCGGACGGGCGTCGTATCGGGGGTCGCACCCCCCGAGGCACACCAGCGACAGAAGCAGCCACCCGATACTCGAAAACTTGCCAGTAGCAATACGCTGCATGGTCTTGCCCTTTCCGGAGTCGGCTGATTTTACTGTGGATTCTTTGTTTTTCGCTGCAGTTCTTCGTTGTACCGCCGCGCGTATTGCCATGCACGGTCGATAAGCTGTCGATGATAGCCAGATTCGGCTGCGCCGGCGTTCCCATCGATCACCCAGAAGTTGCCCGATCCCTGGATCACCGGCCACTCCGCCTTGGAAATGCCCGGAAAGACAGGACCGCCGGACTCGCCTCGGCAGGCAACATAGCGAGCATCGCCGCGCGAGAGATGGGCCGCCACGTCGCGCGCTGGTTGCGACTCGTTCAACGAGCGGAGCACTCGGGCGAGTCGCCTTGCTTCCTCGCTCTCGTAAAGTCGGCCATGCAGCATTGCGGCCGCCTTCCAACAGCAAATGGCGACCGCCAACAGCGCGAACGCGATCAGAATTTCACGCATCGAGTAGGAGAGCTTCCGAGTCGACAAGTGGAGCCCCTTCTTGCTCATCGGTCTAAGTCTCGCACCTTCGGTGTACGACATGCGAACCCCGCACCGATCACCGCCAGCAGCGAGGATGGAGCGAAAGCAATGCCCACCCACCCAATCTTGACTTTGGGCGTCCCTGGCGGGAGTCTTCCCGCCACGGCGGGCTGCAACGAAAAACAAAGCAGCCAGACAACCACGCCATAGACAGCGATCTTGAACAATTGGTCCGGATCGCGAACACCAGCCAACCAGCTGCCAACAGCAGGCAACACGGCCATTGCTACTAGAGCTGGAGAAATCGAATCGAAAAAGATCGCCCCCCAGTACCCGACAGCTGCAGCCAGCGCGCAGCCAACCGAGGTGCCGAGCAACACCAACATCAATCGAGGGCCGTCAGACGGCGGGGTGCCCTGCGGCTCCGACCGAGTGCCCGACGATTGATAGGGGTTGGATTCATCCATGGCAGTGCCCACATCGGCGTTTGAGGAGTATTACTCAACGATGGTCGTCCGCGTTTTTCCTGCGGACCAAAGCTGTACTAAGCAGCCTGCCAGCACGACTAGCGTGACCAGAGTTGCTACCGCTACTGCCACTTTCAAACGAAACAACGCCTCCCCCAGTTCGCCCATGCCGAATGCCATCGCACCGAAGTCATTCGGCAGTTCTTCATCCGACCGCATTTTACATCGCCAAGTAGGTGTCTGCGACAGATTGATCCAGCCGCTGACGTCGTCGTCCAACATCAGATAGGTCTCCTTGTCCGCTACATCCCACTCGACCAGCAGCCGCGAATCGTCCTCCTGATCCGCAGCGACGTCGAAAGCATAAACTCTCGGATTCTTCCGTCGTTCGGCGACGATGGCCTGGTGACTCTGGATGAACTCCTGCACCTCCTGCTGCCCCTGAACACGGTCGACATGCCGCCAGAAGAGAACTACCGCCACAAATGTTACCGGCCAGACCCCGATGCACAGCATCAGCTTTAGAACCATGCCGCCTGCGGTTCTTTCGCTTCGATGACTCATGGCTCAGCGACTCCATGCAGGCAACATTGCTTTCGTTTGTAGTATACTCCTATTCGCAGCGACGTGTCCGGGCGTGGTACGCCCCTCGCGCCGGAACCAAATTGCATTTCAAGGGTTAGTACATTAGCTCCAGAATTGCCAGCACTCACAGAGAAACAGGATGGAACTCATGCGACGAACCACTACCTTACGTCTGGCAGGACTGCTGACGCTGGTCGCCATGACGGCGGCTGTCGCGCAGTCGCCACGCGAGCGACCGACGCGTCGGCACAACGTCACCCAATCCCGCGGCAAGATGAGCAAGGTACCGAGTCGCTCACAGCCGCCAGAAAAATCTGAGGTCCACATAAGCATCGAGGGCGAGCATCGGGTCATTCGCGCCAATGGCATGCCCGATCACCAGACGGGCCGATTCCCCAACGGCAGCAACCCCAACTCGCTACGGGCACAACGGTACGAGTTCCGCTTGCCCGCCGATCCAAAAGTCGCGGTGGACCTGACCCCGCTAGATCACCAGCCGTTTGGCATTGCGATTAATGGCGTGTTGTTCGATCCCGGCGCGGCGGAATTCTACCTTGGCCAGCGCGACAGCCAGTGGCAGTACGAACCGCTGTCAGGCGCCATTCGGCTGGGTATCGATATGAGCCATGCCCACGTGCAGCCCAATGGCGCGTATCACTATCACGGACTGCCGACAGCCTTGCTGGATCGTGTGAAGCTGAGCGACAAGGAGCACTCGCCGCTGGTGGGTTGGGCGGCCGATGGTTTTCCCATCTACGCAGTGTATGGATACCGCAAGGCGGACGACGCCAACTCGGAGATTGTCGCCCTCAAGTCGAGCTACCGCCTGAAGTCGGGCCGGCGGCCAGGCGGCATCGACCAACCGGGTGGCACTTACGATGGGACGTTCGTCGCCGATTACCGGTACGCCGCGGGCACGGGCAACCTCGACGGCTGTAACGGCCGGCAATGCGTGACGCCCGAGTTTCCCGAAGGCACCTACGCGTACTTTCTCACCGAAGACTGGCCGGTCATTCCCCGCGCCTTCCGCGGCACACCATCGCCGGACTTCGAGCGCCGCGAGCCTGCTGGCCGGAGACGACCACCGCGGTAAGGTGGATGGTCGATCGCTTTGCCCAGCCAACGAACGTCAGCGGCGAATGGAATTCAATAGCGCTCCCTGCACGACCGAGCGAGCCTGGTTGTTCCTGGCCCTGACCTGCCGCAGCAGATAAAGCGATACGGCCACTCCCAGCGCGCCACCGAAGATGGCAACCAACGTGGGGATTCGAAACGCCAGGTAGAACTCCAGCAGCGAGTCCTTTTCCTCTGGCGTGTGGGCGCCCCTTGTGTAGGGGGCTCGACTGTTTACAGCAGTTCGGTCGACTCGTTGGATGTTGGAGGCGATCCACACGCAACCCACCACTCCGACAATCGCCAATACGCCGCTGAATATCAGAATTTGCAGCAATCGACGTTCGCGGATGGAGTCGTTCGCGTCCGCACAGTTGGCCTGTCTGCTGTCCGCACTCGGTTTTGGTCGAGCAAACCACCAGGCTGCCGCTGCCAGCGGTCCGAACATCCAAACCAATACGGCAATCGACCACCCCAACTCGCCGTGTCTCCTGGCGTCACGCACCACCCACGCGCCGCACCAGCCGTAGCCCACCAAGACGGCTATCGCCAACATGATTCCGAGCAGAGCAAGAAGTGTTTCCATTTCGCCATCACCAGGTGGGTGAGTACAGCGCCCGCCACAACGATGGATCGAGTATAAACCCGATGGCCGGTTGAGCCAAACTACCCCTCGGAGTCCTTGCCCATTCCCCGGGCCACGTCCCTCTTGCCGTTCGCGGGGCAGCCGTGGAGTCATAGACCATCCACCCGGCGGACTCCCCCCGCTTTACCTCCGCTGGCAGATCGCCACCCCGGCGACTCCCAACAGCAGCACTAGCGCCGCGGAGGGTTCGGGCACGGCCAGCATGGCCTGGAACGAGCCCGGACCGTGGGCCGCTTCGTAATCGCTCTTGAACATCCGGAAGTCGTCATAGTCCGAGTCGCCATCGCGATCCAGGTCGCCATGCAGGAACTGCTGCGCCGGCGTCAGGTGGCTCAGATCGGTGTAAGCGTGGGCGGAGAAAAGACTCCAGTCCTCGATGTCGATCACGCCATCGCGGTTCAGGTCGCTGGTGACGCCAATCTCGTCGATCGAATCAATCGCAATCAGTCGTACGTTGTCGAAGAACGTTTCGAGCCCGGTGCTGCTCAGCCGAATCTCCAGCGGCAGGCCCAACAAGGGGTCGCCAGCGGCCACCTGGTAAATCTTGCTGGCTTCGGTCCACTGACCTTCCACCGGGTTCGATAGGGCCAGGCTCAACGGATCGAGTTCGACTCCGCCGGCGTAGAGGTCGATGTCGTAGTCCGGCAGATCGCGGCCGTTGCGGTGCCCTACGTCGACCTGCAGCAGGTAGTAGACGTCGGCCGCGAGCGACTCATCCAGTGTCTGGGCGATTTCCAGGTCGATGGCAAACGCGGCCTGCGTTCCATCGGGCACCGGCTCGTCGAAGTGCCAGGTGTCGGGCACGATGGTCCCACCGACCCAATCGCCCGCTTCGTGGGTGATGGTCCAACCATCGAAGCCGCGATGCACGTGCGCGTCGGGCACCCCGCCCAGGTCGGGCGACTCGAAGCTGGCGTTTTCGATCTCCACGTATCGACTATCGGCCGAGCGCAGCAGCGTGTCGCGCTGGCGAAAGTGCTGGTACATCTCAATCTCTTCGGCAATGTAAGGCGTGCCATCGCGGCGGTACAAATCGTGGAACCACAGCGGCGGTTCGGTGGTGTCGGTCTGCGGCGGCGAGCCCCACGCCCAGTGTGTCTGCTGGTCGCCATTCACCAGGCCCCAGTTGTAGCTGGCCACGCCCATCTCCTCGAGGTCGGGCAGGATGTCGGGTACCGTGCTACCAAAGGTGCGGGCCATCCACTCGGTGAGCACGACCGGGCGCCCCGCACTGAGTTGGCGGTTGATTTCCCGGATGGTGGCTTCAGGTCCCGCGTAAATGTGATACGAGACAACGTCCGACTCGGTCAGGGCCACACCGTCGGTTGCTCCTCCCCAGACGTCGAACGAAATTGGCTGCTGCGGATCAAGTTGGCGAGCCCAATCGGCCGTGGCTTGAATCAAGCGACTGACGCGGTTCGCCCCGTTGCCGAAGTTCGATGGTTCGTTGTAGGCGTTCCACATCAGCACCCGCGAATCGTCTGCATACTGGCCGACGATCGATTGTACGTACTGCTTGGTGCCTGCCCCGATAGCCGGGTCGAGGTGCGACAGTTCCCAGTTCTCGGGATGATCGAGCACCGGCCGTCCGCCCGTGCCGGTCCACTGCGAATTGTGCACCCCGGGGGTAGGGTCGGCCTGCACGCCCAGGTAGGGGTCTTTGTTGGTCGTGTGGTCGAAGAACGTGAAATTCACGTCGTCCCAGAAGATGAACGTCGGCCGAATGCCACGATCGTCGGCCGCGGACACAAACTGTTCGAGCCGATTCATGAAACCGTCGCGGTCGTCCTTCCACACTTCGTAGCTCAGCGTGACCCGCAACGTGTTCATGCCGGCCTGCTGGGCGCGATCGAGTTCGAACTCAATCTGGTTCAAGTCGAACGTGTTGGCGCCGGGCGTGCTCACGTCGGCCTGCCACATCTCGGTCGCGCTCACGGCGTAGCCCATCACGTAGTTGGCCCCGAACAGCGTCGGCTGGTCGTTGTACCACGACCACGCCTGTTCCGGGGTCCAGCGATCTCGTGCGGTGGCTTCGCTCGTCACGCTGGCGAGCATCATGGCCAGGCTGCCGATGGCAAGTACTAAAGCATAGAAACGGGAAGTGGTCATCGATCAATCACCAGGGGTGAGTGGGAGCGGTGACCTCGGGCAGAAGTGTCGCCTCGCTCGCGCCTGTTTGTGTTCCGGAGAAGCGGACCCATGCCGCTTTGCGTGCCTATCTCTAGCCTAGTTTCCAGGGCAATTGGGCACAAGCGAGCTGTCCATCCCGCCGGCTACTATCTTGAGCGATTCTGCACAGTCCCGCACGTATTAAAGGTGGCAACAACCACAGAGCACACGGAGACACGGAGTGAAACTCACCGTGAAAAAGAGATGGCACAAGAGACTACAAAGCCGCGATGGTTGGTCGCGCCAACCATTGGCCGCGGACCAACCTTGATGGGCGGGCACTGCAGTAAGAATGCGTCGTCCCGAAACAGCCCCGAAGGGGCGAAATACCGTAGCCCGGGGCAAGCGCCGGCGAGGAACGAGCCAAACGCCGCCCCGGGTTTGTGGAAATTAACCAACAAGCGGTCGAGGAGCAGACTCTCCACCTTCCGGAACGTGACCGAGACCGCAACGAGTCTGCGAATCGCCCTCGCAAGACGAGTCCTACTGGAGCCTCAAGTGTTCTGCTCAACAATACTCTCACCACTCAATGCATAGTATTCCCAAGCCTCTGGCCCCTCCCCATCCTCGGCCACCTTCAGAATGACTCCATTCTTGAATTCGATTGTGAGTGAAGGCTCCCCAACCACTCGGGCTACTTCCTGATCTATGAGTCCAACCAAAGCATCCGCAAATCCAGGCTCGCCTTGAAGAAAATTCGAGTACTCGGCAATAAGCTCAACTGGATTGTAGAAGCTAAAGCCTGCATCTTGGAAACAGAGCTGCAGATAGTGATGAATGAAGACAACCTGCGTCAATGGATCTTTTAGTAGGTCGGCTCTTAGCATTCTCTGCGCTGCTCCCATATGTCTTTACTGAATGCACACCCTTAGGCAGTTCCCCGTGTAGTATACAACTTCTCCCGATTCCACTCCAAACCTGCGTCTTCCGACTGGAATCCCCCGCCGCGGATCGTTCTAATAGAACTTCCCCCCTGCCCTGCTTGCCTGCGGGGCGACGTTCCTTCCGGATGATAGCCGTATGACTCATTCATCGATTCTGAATTCCCGTTCCAAGCTGCTGTTATTGCTCGCCTGCCTAGCGTTCGCACTGGCGGGACATTCAATAGCCGAGTCACCCGAGGGGATCACCTGGCCCGAGGGGCAGTTGTTGCCGCACTTCCAGACACCGGCCGACGCGCTGGATGCCATCGCCGTGCAATCGTTGACGCCCGACGAGCAACTCACCTTTGCGGCGCTCGCGGGGCACGTGAATCGCAAGCGGCCACGGATCTGGCTCATTCAGCGGCGGAGCGAAGAAGGCTGGGACACCTGGCTCGAAACCTGCAACTGGAAGCTCGGCGAGACATTCAACTATCGCAACAAATTCGACCTGGTGGCTCGCTACGCCGGCGAAGTGCGAGGCCTGGTGCTGTACGATCCGAGTAAGAACGCCCATCTGCGAAACATGGCCGCCACCGTGGCCGGACTGCGCAAGGCCCTGCCCGTTACCGAGAGCACCCTCGAGCGGTTGCGCGATCAGAAGATCGATCTGCCCGTGCTGGAGGATCTTTCGCAGTTGGAACTGCCAACCGCCATCGACGTGTACGAGCACTTGCACGAACACTACTGGCCAGAATGCGAGAAGCGTTTTCTGTTGAGCGCCCGCCCCGCAGGTCGCGGCGGCGATTACCATCATACTCGCGACCTGGCGGCCGCGTGTGGTGCGGCGGCCGTATGGCTCGATTGCCGCGAACCGGCCGAGCGGGAGCTGTTCGAGAAGTTTCTGGCCGACATGCCGGCGGGCGACGCGGTGATGCTGGGCTGGTACACCACTGAGCGATCGGGCGTGACCACGGCTACCAAGTACGGCATCGGCACCATGCCCGCCGACCACTTTATGAACGCCACGGTATTTGCCGGCGGCAACCACGATGTGCCCGTACCCGAGGTACCGCCGACTCCGCCACTCGAAAACAAACTGTACGTCTGCATGTTCTACAGCGACGGCGACAACATCCAATACGTGCAGCACGCCATGCGGCGGATCTGGGATCGCACTGCCGAGGTCCGCGGGCAGATGCCGCTCAGCTGGACTATCTCGCCCGGGCTGGTCGACATCGCGCCGGGCCTGCTGCGTTACTACCGCTCGACCGCCACGCCGAACGATTGCCTGGTCTGCGGCCCTTCGGGCATGGGGTACCTGATGCCGGTCAACACGCTGTGGGAAGAGGGCGCCCCCTTGGGCACCATGCTCGATTCCGAACCACGCATGACGGCCTACGCCAAATTGACCTCGCGTTACCTCCAGCGGTCGGGCCTGCGAGTAGTGACCGTCTGGGACAACCTCACCGAAATGCAGCGCCGCGTGTACGAGCATAACTGCCCGTCGCTGTTGGGGGTGACCGTGCAGAATTTCAAGGATGATCCCTCTGTGCGGTCAAGCGTGGTGAACGATCGCCTGAAGTTCGAACGGCTGGCCATCTGCTACTGTGGCTCGCAGGAGCATTTTCAACGTTCGCTCGAGCGACGCCTCGCTCGCCACGACGGCAGCCGTCCCGAGTTCGTGAGCTACCAGGCCAACGTCTGGGAGGAGTTGCAACCGGAGAAACTGGTGAAGCTGGCCGAGGAACTGAAAAGGCAGCACCCCCAGCTCGAATTCGTGCGGGCGGATCATTACTTTCAGTTGCAGGCCGAGGCGCGCGGTCAATAGCTTATCGAAACCCTCTTGTAAGGCGTAAACCATGGCCGAGATCTCCGTACCTCAAGTGGTGGACGAGGCCGACGAGATTACCAGCCGACCTACGGCGCAATCGCTGAGCGCGATTGAAGGTCTCGATGGCGATCTATTGATTCTCGGCGCCGGCGGAAAGCTCGGTCCTACGCTCGCGGTCTTGGCGCAGCGTTCGATCGATCAGTTGGGCACAGGCCAGCGAGTCTTCGCCGCAAGCCGGTTTTCTAACACCCAAGCACGCTCGGCACTCGACAAGTGGGGCGTCGAAACGATCGCCGGCGACCTGTTCGATAGAAATTTCCTGGACAGCCTGCCTGATTGCGCCAATGTGCTGTTTCTCGCGGGCATGAAGTTCGGCACCTCGGGGCAAGCCGCCACTACCTGGGCCGCAAATGTGTTCTTGCCGGGCCTGGTGTGCGAGCGGTTTCGCGTTAGCCGCCTGCTGTGCTTTTCGACCGGTAACATCTATGGACTGGTCGACCACCAGGCAGGCCACGGGTCAACCGAAACTAGTCCGCTCGATCCGGTGGGCGAGTACGCCAACAGTTGCCTGGGCCGCGAACGCATCTGCGAGTACTTCAGCCAGCAGTATGACACGCCCACGGTGATCATCCGTCTCAACTACGCGACCGAGTTTCGTTACGGGGTGCTGGTCGACATTGCTACCAAGGTGATGCAGGGCGAACCGGTCAACCTGACGATGGGGTACTTCAACGTGATTTGGCAGCCTGACGCCTGCGCGATGACACTTGCCAGCCTGTCCCATGCCAGCAGCCCACCGTGCATCTTGAACTTGACGGGCGGCGAGAAACTCTCGGTTCGCGAGGTGGCGACTCGATTCGGCGAATTGCTTGATCGGGACGTCTCGTTTACCAGCGAGGAATCTCCCTCGGCATTGCTCAGCGATTCGCGCAAGTCGCACGAGCTCTTGGGCGCTCCGCCGACCACGCTGGACGAGATGATCGAAGCCACCGCCCAGTGGGTATCCCGCGGCCTGCCAACCTGGGGCAAGCCCACCCACTTCGAAGTGCGGGACGGCAAATTCTGACCGCTTTCATTCCCTGCTGGCAGGTACCTTTCAAGTGTCGGACACATTCGAGGCATTACAGAGCGGCCTGGTGATTCCCGCCCATCCCTTGGCGCTCACCGAGTCGAAGCAGCTCGACGAGCGGCGGCAACGTGGGCTTAGCCGTTATTATCTGGCCGCGGGCGCCGGCGGCCTGGCCGTGGGGGTGCACACGACCCAGTTCGAGATTCACGAGCCGCAGACTGGTCTGCTCGAGCCCGTCCTGGCGCTCGCTGCCGAAGAGATGGACCGCGCAGAGCACGCTAGTGGCAACCGCCTGGTCCGCGTGGCAGGCGTTTGCGGCGACACGCTTCAGGCGACTCGCGAGGCGAGCATGGCCCGCGACCTGCGATACGACCTGGGGCTCGTGTCGCTGGCGGCGGTTGAAGACAAGTCGGTCGCAGGGCTGCTTGACCATTGCCGCGCCGTGGCGGAGATACTGCCGGTGTTTGGTTTCTACCTGCAGCCCAGCGTGGGCGGCATCGATCTTTCCGTCGAGTTTTGGCGCGGCTTCTGCGAGATCGAGAATGCGAAAGCGATCAAAGTGGCTGCCTTCGATCGCTACAGGACGCTGGATGTCCTGCGAGCAGTGGCCGAAAGTGGCCGGCAAGACATCGCGCTCTACACAGGCAACGACGACAACATCGTCGTCGACCTGCTCACGCCCTACGAGTTCCATGTAGCGGGCCAGCAGAAGCGAGTGCGTTTTGTGGGCGGACTGCTGGGACAATGGGCCGTGTGGACGTCCAGGGCCGTCGAGCTGTTGCAGCAGTGTCGCGACGCGATGAACGACGGGCAACTGAACCCGCAGTGGCTCCAACTGGCGGCCGAGCTCACCGATGCGAACGGCGCCATCTTCGATGCCCACCACGGTTTTCACGGCTGCATCTCCGGCATCCACGAAGTTTTGCGGCGCCACGGGATGCTCGAAAACATCCATTGCCTGTCGCCCCACGAGTGCCTGAGCGCGGGGCAGATGCAAGAACTCGACCGCATCTGGGCTGCCTACCCGCACCTGCGGGACGACGAGTTCGTCGATCAACACCGCGACGAATGGCTGCGAGGTTGACCGCTGCCAAACACCCGACGGGGGGGCAGCCTCCTGTATACTCATGGCGCAATCGCCCCGTCCGCCTGTTGCTACGAAGAGAGGTCGCCTATGGACCCCAACCACGTGCCCGTTGCCGACTCGTCGCCCTATCACGACGCCCTTGCCGAATGCGCGGCCCATTGGGCGTTGGACCTGGAGGACACCGAGCTCATCCGCGATGGCATCAACCATGTGTTCGGCACCGTATCCGACGCTGGGCAGCCGGTAATCATCCGTATCAGCGATGGGTCGGTCCGCGAACGGAGCGAACTTTTGGGCGAGCTGCTGTGGCTCGATCATTTGATTCGCCACGGCTGCACGGTGACCACGCCCATCGAATCGCGCCGCGGAGAGTGGCTCGAGACCATCGAGCTCGACATCGGCGAGATGCACGTTAGTTGCTTCAAACGTTTCGCTGGCCAGTCGGTGAACCCGGCGACCAATCCCGCGTGGAACGACGAGCTGCTACAGAATCTGGGTCGCGAAATTGCCCGCGTGCACCGCGCCTCGGACGACTTACAGTTGCCTGCCGACGAAAATCGCAAGCCGTGGTGCGACGATAAGGAGATGCAGATCCCCGATCCGCTGCTCCCCTGCTACAACCCGCGAGTGACGGAAAAGATGGCCGCGTTTCTCGAACAGGTGAAACAATGGCCGACACCGTCGCGACAGTTCGGCCTGGTGCATCGCGACCTGCATGCGGGCAACTTCCTGGTGGAAGATGGCCGGATCGAGATCATCGACTTCGACCTGGGGTGCTATGGTTGGCGGACGTGGGACTTTGTGGTGCTGCTGTTCGGTCACTACTATTATCCCAGTCTCCGCGTGCCCCATGCGTCGCCGGAGCTTGCCGGGCATGTGCTCTCGAAAATGGTAAGCGGCTACCGCGAGGAATACACGCTGGAGCGCGAGCAACTCGACTCGCTGGACGAAGTGATGCTGCTACCCACCATCCTGAACTATCTGGTTACCAAACCGGCTATTGAGCATTGGCAAACTGCATTTGGCAACCCCGCCACCACGGTAGCGGAAAGCTTGGCATGGATCGAGCAATTCTGGCTCTCGGGCGAGAGAATGGACATTGATACGAGCCAGATCTAGCCAACGGCTAAATTGTGGATCGTTTCTCGCCAGGCATTTAATTTCTTCTGGTCCGAAGTCACGCTTAGCGCCGCCAAGCCTACCCCCTATACTCTAGGACCTTTTTTCCGGTGGTGACGGTTCGTAGCCCCGGGCTACCGATCGCGCCGACCACCGCAGAACAGTAGGAGATGGAACCATGCACAAGGCAGCAGTTGCGATTTTGCTTGGCACGCTACTCGGCATGACGTCCTGCCAACTCGTCCAGGCCGCCGGCTACATCAAGTTCGATGGGGTCGATGGCGAAAGTACCGACGCGGCACACCAGGGATGGTCCGACCTTTCCCGCTTTCAGTTCGACATCCTTCGCCCCTTCGACAACGGCAGATTAGGTCGGGAGTCGCTCTCCACCAAATTCAGCATGCCAACCGACAGTGCCTATCCGTTTCTCACCAACGCCCTGATGCTGGCGCGGTCTTTCGATTCCGTGCAGGTCGAACTGTGGGACGACGACCAGCTGATGACCAGCTACGAATACGAAAACGCCCTGACGCCACAATTGTCCGTGACCTACTCGGGTGGAGCGCCGGGACAACTCAACGGCACCCTGGTTTCGGAGAGTCTCACGCTGAGTCACTACACGTACGATTCCCGCGATGGATCGCTGTTGGACGTCGTAACATTTGAGTACGACTTCTCGTTCCCTGCAGGGGCCGTGAGCGCGGGACCACTGCCCGGCGATTACAACGGCGATGGCACCGTCGACCAGTCCGACTACGGACAATGGAAGTCCCAGTTCGGCACCATTCCCGTGCCAATCGGCTCGGGCGCGGACGGTAATGCCGACGGGCTGGTGGATCTGGCCGACTACAACGTTTGGCGCAACCACTTGGGATCGACAACGACGCCGTCCATGGCTGCTACCGAAGCGGTACCCGAGCCAACCCCCCTGGCACTTGCTATCTTGGGGATTGTGGGTGTGGCACTTGTGAGCCGGCACCGAACCGAACCGTTGGCGTAGCTACCCGTGCGAAAGATCACCAAGACTTACTGCGACCCGCTCGACCTGGTATGGCTGCACGCCGCACGGCAGATGGGCATGCGAGTGGAGCGCAGCGCGGAGGTGAACGCCTCGTGGGATGGCGCCGGCGTGCTGACGATCGGCACATCCGAGACGCTGGACCCGGACGACTCGCTGGCGCAGATGATTCTGCACGAAACGTGCCACGCCCTGGTCGAGGGCCCCGCCTGCCTGACGCAACTCGACTGGGGCCTCTCGAACACCGACCCCGCCAAGCGGGTGCACGAGCACGCCGCCTTGAGGCTGCAAGCAGCACTGGCCGACCAGGTTGGCATGCGAGCATTTTTCGCCTCGACCACCATGTTCCGCGCGTACTACGACCAGTTGCCCCAGGAGCCCCTGGCCCCCGGCGACGATCCGGCCATCGAGATGGCCCAAGCCGCCTGGCAGCGAGCGAAAGAAGGTCCCTGGAGCAAGCCGCTCGACGAAGCCCTGAACCGCACGGCTCAGATCGCCCAGGCGCTGGAGGGCGCGACGCCGGACGAATCGTTGTGGCATGGGCAGGGGTCGGGAGCGTAGCCCGTCGGCACGGCCACCACGTCGATTACCCGGACTCGTGAGGCGGTTTCCATCGCCTCCAGACCGCCCAGTTCACGCTGGCTCCGAAGAACGCGCCCAGGTGGACGACGTAGGATCGCCAGGCCACCATAATGTCGTTTGTCGTGCCGCTCGACTGGTAGTTTGCCGTTGAATTGTTGCCGACGGTCTCCGCGATGACGATCTGCATGACCACGCACATGACGAAGATGCCGGCCAGTCCACCATAAACCAGCACCCGCCAGGTGTGGGCTGACAGCACAAAATTGAGTGCGACAACAATCCCGGTAAGTATCCAGCAACTCACCGCAAAATCGATCTGCGTGAGAGCCAGGGCGGCCGAAAAGGCAGCAACAAAGCCTAGGAGGAATCGGAGTGACATGGTGTTCCGGCATCCTTGTGGCGTCAAATTCCTTGCCCAGAAAACCCTAGGATGTGCCCGCTGATCCGTTTGTTCTCGGGGATGAACAACTTGCACCCTATCATCCATCCAGCCTGGCTGACAAGAAGTTGTCCACCCTGTTGCTTGACTAGGGTGTGGTCCCCCAGCGACGAGAACACCGAGCGCAGGACTTCGGCTGTTCGCGAACATTTGTGTGGATTCACGGACCGCGAACTGCCGCGATTGGCAGTGTTCTCATAGATGTAAAAAAAATCGCCGTTGAACCTGCGCTGCGATTTGGTCCAATAAGGGTGCGGCGCGTTCTGTGCGTTTGTGGTGGGCGATGGGCATGGTGCTGGAGACCGGTGGTCACATGCTGAACCGCTACGGTTCTGCTCCGGACGCAGCATTTGATGATGTTGGTGTTTCGGGTTCGCCCACGCCTGGGTGCCTCACAGGGTTTTGGGCCAAAGGGGTTTTGGGCCAGCTCGCTGCACATGTGGGGAACAACATCAAGAGTTTTGGGTCCCTGCCGATTCAGAATACCCGAAAAAACAAGCGTTTTTGTCACTTGAGTGGGACCAGAACGCTGAGGGTTTTGGACCCATGAATGTTTGTCCCCCGGTACTGGCCCAAATCTCCGGTGCTGAACCAGGCCACGTGAAGCCGCGGCACAGCAGCAAAACCCCGTGCTTGATGCCAATAAAACGGTTGTTGCAGGAGCGAGGCAAATCCTCACCGAAGCGTTTCGGTATACTAGCAGTATTTCACTCCCCCAGTTCCCCCTGATCCCACCATGCGCCAGTTTGCTCTGCTTCTGATCCTTACGTTCTTCGCCAGTCTGCCCCGCGTCGTCGTGGCGGACGATGATTGGCAGCAGCTCTTCAATGGCAAGAATCTCGACGGGTGGTACGCCAACTTCGACCCCGATGCGTTTGGCGTGAAGGACGGTGCGATCCGCATCCAAGGTGTCGAAAAGCGGGCCGCTCACCTGTTCTACGTCGGCGATTCGGAGAAGACGCCGGTGAAGTTCGAGAACTTCGAATTGAAAGTGATCGCGCGGGCCGAACCGGAATCGAACAGCGGGGTGTTCATCCATGCGGGGCTCGAGCTGCGCAACAAGTGGCGACACCTGGAGAAGGGCTACGAAGTCCAACTCAACAGTTCGACCAAGGAGCGACTGAAGACCGGCAGCTTGTACGCGGTGGTCGACGTCACGGAGTCGCCCGTCGACGAACGGGAGTGGTTTGAGATGCTCATTCGTGTCGAAGGCAAGCGGATCCGCGTGTCGATCGAGGGCAAGCAGGTGATCGACTACACCGAACCGGACGACGTAAAACGCCCCGCGGATCGCAAAGGGCGCGTGCTGCAGCCCGGCGGTGGCGGCATTGCCCTGCAGGCGCACGATACCGAGAGCGTGTGGTACTTCAAAGAGGTAGCCGTGCGGCGATTGCCGTGACATGGCAGGCTTTACGCAGTCGGCAAAGCTTGCCAACACGCTATCGCTTCGCCAGAAGGTGCCAGCAGCGCGGCGGCCGGCTTTTTTGTGCGTGCTAGCAGCGAAACGCTGAACCAACTGGCGGTGACTTCCGAACTAACGGTGATGGAACACTGCGCGGCGGGAGCGCCGCATGGCAGTTTACTTTTCACGGACGATGAACTTGCACCAGGCTGGGTCTTTCCGCTCACGGCTGCGCGTCGCGCGCCTACGCCAAGCGGAACGGACCACGAGCGAGGATAGTCCGTGTCTGAAATTACAAAGCTATTAGCAGCCGCCGGTTTGATTTCGGCTGGTTTCTTCGGCGCTTCGATGTTTGGCTCGCCAGACTCGGGCGGCACCTCCACCGGCGCGCCAGGCGATTGGACACCACAGCGGTTGGTGCCTCTGCAGAGCGATACCACCGCGGTGGCCGTACCCCAATTGCCATCCAATTGGGACGAGAACGTTGCACCGGCCTCGCACAACGACGGCAACCAGTTTGCGCTGGGAGCTGGTGGCCCCGTGACGAACTCGGCGCCGAGAGAGCATTCGGTTGCTCGCCAGACTTGGCCCAACAGCGATGCCAACGGGGCCGCGCCGGTTGGTTTGCCGGAGATTCGACGCACGCCGACAGGCGCCTCGGTGGCAACATCCGCTGCGGCGAGTGATCCACAGGCACCCTCGTTGACGCCGCCGCCACTGTTCGAGACTCCTACCCATGCATCCCCGCTGCGGCGAGCGACCTTCCCCCCAAGAATGAGCACCGAGAACGCGCCAGCCGTCAGCACACCGCCGCCAGCGACGGACACTGGTCCCAGTATCACGCTGCCAGATTTCGAAACCCGCAGCGACTGGCCCAACAACTGGGGCGCGTCCAACGAAGTCCGCTCGATGGCGCCGCTTGGTTCGAATCCTCCTGAAGACAACGGGGAATTGGTTTGGCACGTCGTGAAGGACGGCGACCGGCTGCCGGACATCGCCCAACGATACCTGGGGGATCCGCAGCGAGCGCGGGAAATCTATGAACTGAACCAGGATCGCCTGGAGAATCCCGACCTGCTACCCATCGGAGTGGAACTGCGAATCCCACAGCGGCGGACTTCCCCCAGCGTGATCAGCGTATTCGACTCCCATGGCCCCGCGGCGCAGCAGTACGCACCGCAAAGCCGCCTGGTGCCGCTGCCGGAGTTGCCCGAGTCGGTCCAACGGGCACCACGAGCCCGTCTGCAACCGCCGGTGAGCGCATCGCTAGTGAACGCGCCGTAGATGGGACGCACTGGTCCCCTGCCAGGCAAGGCTTCTGAGGGCACTGGCGAAAGACTAGTCGCGGCCGCGTTTGAGCCAATCGAAGTTTTCCTTGGCGACATGCGCGTTGAGGAACTTGATGATGGCCAGCTCGGCACCAGCACCGCCTTGAGTCAGCAGCTTGGTGCCTTGCAGTTTGGTGTTCGGGCCCAGCAGCGCCAGCGAATTGGGCACACCTGGCTCCAGGTCGTCGGGCTCGGGGTGATAACGTTCGAGTTGCTTTTCGATCCGCTTGGCGTCCGCCAAGTTTTTGCGTTCGTCACCACCGTACATGACCAGTACCGCAATGTGCTCCCGCACGCCCGGGTGTCGGAGCGCCTTGTTCATTTGCAGCCCCTTGTATGACCACTCAGGGGAGATAAGCACCAGGCCTTTGACGTCCTGTCCCTGCTTGCCGACGGCCAGCGGCGGGAAGCTCCAGTCGAGCATCGACCAGTTTACCGCCACCGAGGCCCCCAGGCTGGCGCCGACGATGGAAAGTCTGTTGAGATTCAATTCGCCAGCATCGTTCTTCTCGACCAGGAACCTCCTCACGGCGTTCATATCGAACTGCACCATGGCTCCCAAGTCGTTGCGGTCGAGCTTCGCCGCATCGATTTCACGAGCGTTTGCGCCCAGCCGTTGTTTGGTACTATCGCCATGGCCGCGAAGGTCGACCGTTAGCACGGCGAACGAGTCCCATTTGAATCCTGCTTTGTCGTCGTTGCCGCCCGCCTGCATCCGTTTGGCCAACTGGTCATACACGGCTCGCGAGTCTTTCCAATCGGCCAACATCACCACGGGCGTGGCGTCCTTACCGGCGGTGCTCTTGTAGTAGGTGCCTACAAGTTCAACCCCGTCCTTGGTCTTCATGTTCACCACCAGCGGATCGGGCACCTTGTTGTTGGAGCTCTGAGCCATTCCAGCGGGGGCGAAAACTACAGGCGACACCATGGTGAGCGTCAGGATGGCAATAAAATGGCGAGAAATCATCGACTTTCGATCCGAAAAGCGGGTTGCAGAGTTTTCTGGCACGTTCGAAACGCAGATTGGAAGAAAAACCCGCGTTCTACCGTTTATTATAGCAGATGAAGCATTGGCGGTGTAATAACGTCCGCGACCGGTGGTCGCTAATAAAACAGTTGCCGGTTTGTCCCGAATTGCCGACAATAGTAGAAGTTCGTCCCTTATCACCGTCGCTATTCGCCTCGCGTATGAATCTCGTCGAAAAACTTCGAATCTGGTGGTACGAGCTCACCGGCTCGGACGAACTGCCACTGGACCGCGAGGTGACGTCATGGCTGGTGAGCCTGACGTTGCATCTGGCTGTACTGATTCTGCTGGCAACACTGGCCTTCCTGCTTCCCAACAACGACCAGTACATGATCACGTCGGTGCCGCTGGACGTGGAAGAGGACCTGCTGCCGGAGGAAGTGCACTTCTCGGAACTCACGCCAGTGGAGATTGGCGCGCTGGGCAACGAGTCGGTCACCAACGCCGAGGCGGCGGCCCCGATCGAGGCCGATATCTCCGAGATCCTGACCGAAATCGAACCGATCAGCGTGATTGGCGAAATGCCGGCGCTGGATGCCAACGTCAAGATGCTGACTGCGCCCAATCCCAGCGACACCATGTTGGTCAAAGGCACCGGCAACGTCGGCACTACCGCGGCCGTGGGGGCCATCGATCGCATCACCAACGAGATCCTGCTGTCGCTGGAACAACGTCCCACTTTGGTGGTGTGGTTGTTCGACGAATCGGGCAGCTTGCAGTCGCAGCGAGAAGCGATCTCCAAACGCTTCAACCGCGTTTATGAGGAGCTGGGCGTCGTCGAGGCTGCCGGTAATCCGGCATTCAAGCACGACGAAGACAAACCACTGCTGACGGTCGTGGCGTCGTTCGAATCGACAACCACCGTGTACAACAAGAAACCAACCGGCGAACTGGAAGAAATCCAAGACGCCATGCAGGCGATCGACGAGAAGGCCGCCATGATCTACGAGAATCCCGAGGCCGCCTCGGGACAGGAGAACGTGTTCGGCGCGGTCGCCCAACTGGCCAGGGAGTACCGCAAGTTTCGCACCAGGGCGCCGCAACGAAATGTGATGCTCGTGGTCTTCACCGACGAGTCGGGCAACGATTTTCAGAACGTCGATCTGGCCGTGGAAACCTGCAAGCGGAGCGTTATACCGGTCTATGTCGTGGGAGTACCGGCACCCTTCGGTCGCCGGCAGGCCTACGTGAAGTACGTCGACCCCGATCCGCGGTACGACCAATCGCCACAGTACGTTCCGGTGGACTCGGGCCCCGAGTCGCTGATGCCCGAGCGCATCAAGCTGCATTTTCTGGGACGCAACGACGGCGACGAACGGCTGGAGTCGGGCTTTGGCGCCTTTGGCTTGGCGCGATTGGCCTACGAGACGGGCGGCATTTTCTTCTCGGTCCACCCCAATCGTCGCGATGGCCACGTCGGGCGCGGCCAGATCGACAGCATGACCACGCACCTGTCGCGGTTCTTCGATCCGCTGGTGATGCGGAACTACCGCCCCGACTATATCAGCGAAAGTGAGTACCGCAGCCGCCTGGCAGGCAACATGGCCAAGGCCGCGCTGGTGCAAGCGTCGAGCCAGAGTTGGACCGAGCAAATGGAGGACATTCGGCTGCGATTCCCCGTGGCGGACGAGGCGGAACTCGCACGCAGCCTGTCGATGGCACAGCGCGAAGCCGCCAAGCTGGAACCGAAGCTCATGCAGTTGGTTGGCACACTCGCCCAGGGCGAACGCGATCGCGACGAGATTACCGAACCCCGCTGGCGGGCCGGATACGACCTGGCCATGGGTCGCGCGCTGGCCGCCAAGGTCCGCACCGAGGGCTACAACACCATGCTGGCGATGGCCAAGCAGGGTATGAAGTTCGAGAAACCGAACAACGACACCTGGGTGCTACGCCCCTCCAACAAGGTCACCACCGGCAGCGTGCTGTCGAAGGAAGGGGAAAAAGCCCGTATGTACCTGGAGCGTGTGGTCGAGGAACATGGCGACACGCCATGGGCCTACCTGGCGGCCAAGGAGCTCGAAACCCCCTTCGGCTGGGAGTGGACCGAGACGTTCACCAACGTTATCGCCCGTCGCCAGAATCAGGGCAACGGCAACGCGAATCCGCAACCCCGCATGGACAACGTGCCACCCAAGAAGCCAAAGCGACCGGTGCCGAAGCTGTAGGCCAGATGCGGTAGGCTGTAGGCCACTTATACCATTGGGTTGGTGGCCTAATGCCCCCGCACGGTGGCAGTTGGATTTACTAGCGGTTGGCCAGGGCGTCCAGGGCGAAGTCGGCATTGGGGTCATGCTTGTAGAAGTAGACCGCGATGCGACGCGCTAGAATGCCGATGTACTCACGCTCGAACTGCTTGGGCGCCTTGTCCTGAATGGGAATGGCGCTGTTTTGCGGGAAGAGCACCTCGCCCAGGTCTTTCTCCCACAAGATGGAGTTGTTGTCTTCAACGTCATACAGGGTGATTTTCAAGTCGGCCGCACCCTGGTACAGCGTCTTGCCTTTGTACAGATCGAAGTGCTCCAGGTCGATCACCAGCAACTGCTCGGCTTTCACGGCGCCGCCCAGTTCTTCCATGTTGTCCCAATCGCTCTCGTCCATCCACTTGTCGACTTCGCGCGAGTCGACCATATCGATCTTGGGAACATTTTCGCGAAGCAGTTGCGTGACGTTACGCGCCAGGATGCGCGACGCGCCCGCGTGACTGTATTCACTGGACGAAGGTGGACGGCAAACCACCACCACGCGTTTGCCTTCGAGCTTGTCGCACACGGCAGGCACCACGTTGCCCCCCTGCAGAACCCAGATGCTGGTAGCCAACAATTGGTGACACCCAGTCGAGGGAATCAGCGACAACAGCATCAATGCGACGGCCATCTTGTGCAGCGTGCGTCGCGAGCAGGGAGAACGGTCCATCGTTTTCCTGAGGGGTCGGAGGTTCAGGGGCAGCCAAGTCCTGCTACCCTTTTTCAGTGGAAAAGTACTTCGTGCTATGGAATCCGTTCCAGTAGCAGCGCAAGTCCCGTGTGACGCATCCAGTCGAAAACGACTACCAGAGCCACGACGACGAGGGCGGGTAGTACCAAACTGGCGGTGGGGCGTAAATAGCACCATTGCCCGGCGGCCGCACTTGCTAGCAACCAAGGCACGCCCGCCATCGCCGCGATACACAACATCACCCCGCCCGGGTTGGCAGCCACGGCCCCTGGCAGGTCGCCGTTTAGAAGTCGCGCCCACGCGGTCGTCATTCCGCATGAAGGGCAGCGCACGCCCCATTGCTGGACCACAAAGCACTCGCCCAAACCAAGTTTTTGGTGAGTGCCGTATCCCTGCGAACTGGGCTCCAGCCTGGCGGCGGTCACCAGCAGTGCCAGCAGCACGAGCGCGAACACCACTAGCACGACTCGCTTGTGGAGGGAGAATAGCGGCGGCGGAGAAGGCATGCTCATGGGGCTGACCGGCGACAAGTAGCTTACCCGCTATTCTTGCACGTTCCGGCCGAGATGTGCAACGAACTATGCTTCAGCCAGCCAGTTCGGCGGCCCGTTTCTCGTCCACACACACCCGACGGACGCCGGTGGCCAGACCTGTTTCCTCATCGACGTCGACGATCGTACCATTCAGCCGCACGTCCTGGGTGGCTACATCGAACGGCACGGGGCGGGAGGTCAGCGTGCTTTCCAGCACCCGATCGATCCGGCGACCGATAATGCTCTCATGCGGGCCGGTCATGCCCACGTCGCATTGAAAAGCGGTACCGCCGGGCAACACGCATTCGTCGGCCGTGGCCACGTGGGTGTGGGTGCCGAGCACGGCGCTCACCCGGCCATCCAGATAGCGACCCATCTGCTGCATTTCGCTGGTGGCTTCGGCGTGGAAATCGATCAACCGCACTTTGACATCCGTTGGAATCTCCGCCAGCAGGGCATCGGCCGCCCGCCAGGGACTGTCGATGGGATTCATGAACAACCGCCCCAACAGGCAGGCGAACGCCACGGGTACACCGGAGGCCGTCTGTACCATCGCCCACCGCGGGCCCACCGCTTCCTCCGGCAGGTTGGCCGGGCGGACGATGTTCCGTTCCGATTCCAGCACTTTGTAGATCTCACGGCGGCGATAGACGTGATCGCCCAACGTAAAGGCATCCACGCCGGCCTCGACCAACTCGCGATAGTTAGCCGGGGTGAGCCCAGAACCGCCTGCCGAGTTTTCGGCGTTGGCGATCACCAGATCGATCGACTCGGCCTCGACCAGCGGCCGCACCGCCTGCCGCACCACTGCCCGTCCCGGTTTGCCAACAATATCGCCAATAAACAGTAGTCGTACCATGCGAAACGTGAACCCAGATCAAAAGGCGTGGATCGTGTGGTGATTGTGCGGAGCCGCCTGCGTGGAAGTTACTTGGCGGTCTCCGTAAAGCGGCTTTCACGGATCATTGTCACTTTAATTTCGCCTGGATACGTCAGCTGTTGTTCGAACGCCTGGGCGATGTCGCGACACACCTTGGCGGCCGATTCGTCGGTGGTCTGATTCGTGTTGGCAATCACACGCACTTCGCGGCCTGCCTGAATGGCAAATGCCTGACTCACACCATCGAAGCCGGTAGCAATGGATTCCAATTCCTGCATCCGCTTGATGTACCGATCCAGCGTCTCGCGGCGTGCTCCCGGGCGCGAAGCGCTGCAAGCGTCGGCCGCAGCACACAGCACTGTGTAGGGCATATCCGAGCGAATGTCGTCGTGGTGGCCCAGCGCGGCGTGCACTACCACCTCGTTTTCGCCGTAACGCTTGAGCAGGTCGGCACCAATCTTAGGATGGCCCCCTTCGGTATCGTGGTCGGCCGCTTTGCCGATGTCGTGCAGCAGGCCTGCACGGCGGGCCAGATCGCCATCCATGCCCATCTCTTCGGCCAGCATGCCGGTAACGAAGGCCACTTCGATGGAGTGCCGCAAGACGTTCTGACTGTAGCTGGTGCGATAACGAAGCCGGCCTAGCAAGTGAATCACTTTGGCGTGCAAGCCGTGGACGTCGGCCTCCTGAGCGGCCTCCTCGCCGAACTTGACGATCTGCTTTTCGACCTCTTTCTCCGTCTCGGCGACCAATTCCTCGATGCGACTGGGATGGATCCGCCCATCGGCGATCAGCTTGGCCAGCGATAGCCGGGCGACCTCCCGACGCACCGGATCGAACGCGCTGACGATCACCACGCCGGGGGTATCGTCGATGATCACGTCGACGCCGGTGATTTTCTCAAACGCCCGAATGTTCCGCCCTTCGCGGCCGATAATACGGCCCTTCATGTCGTCGTTGGGGATGTCGACGGTGCTGGTCGTGGCTTCGGCGGTGTGGGCAGCGGCGAATCTCTGCAGCGAAGTGATGAGCATCTCGCGAGCCTTGGGCTCAACGGCTTCGGCAATGGCTTGCTCGCGTTTCTTGATCAGCAATCCCTGTTCGTGCGACAACTCGGTATCGAGTTTCTTGAGCAGAAGCTCTTTGGCCTCTTCGCTATTCAACCCACTGAGTTGATGTAGAGTCTGCCGCTGCACGTCCAACAGGTCGTCGAGCTCGGCCTGTCGGCGGGTGGCGTCTTCCAGCTTTTCGGCAAGCTTCCGCTGGTTGCTCTCCACCATTTTTTCCTGCTTTTGCAGTTGTTCGCTGCGTTGTTGCAGGTTGTCGTCCGCTTTGTCGAGAGTCCGCTCGCGTTCGTGCAGTTCTTTGCGGACTTCAGACAACTGCTCTTCGATCTTGGCCTTTTCCTGCAGGGCCATCTCTTTGGCCTCAATGCGGGCCTCTTTGAGAATCGCCTCGGCTTTCTCCTTGGCATTATCCTCCGTTAGCTTCGCCAGTTTCTCCACATCTCGTCGACGGAGATAGTCAATGAATTTGACAGCGCCTAACATCGCGAGCGCCGCCACCGCGGCAAGCCCGAAGGCGGCTGCCTCGCTCATGGCGCCTAACAGCAACAAGCTGCCTTCCATTCGATCACCTTTCTACAACGGAACGTCTATGCTTAATCGCCGGCGGTTGGGCGCGAAAAAGGACGTCCACGCACGACGGGTAACGGCCTGAGGGACGTAGTCGTAGCGCTACCGACCAGAACCCTGGCCGCAAGGCAGAGAGACCGTCGCCACTCGCACCATCGACGTGCGGCAAACGGTCCAGAATTGAAGAGACTAAGCGGAATGTTGGCCACGGTCTGGCGGACGCACCTCGACACTAGCCAGCTGGAACTGGCCGGGCCGAAGCAGGGCGCCAAGTTCGTACCAATCGCGAAAAGCTCGTGCCAACCAGCTATAACGCCAGTGGGCCCTCGCCCTTGCGAAAACCTCTGGCCACCAAAGCCTCACGCCAGACCAACCCGTCGACCGAGCCGCAAAGCGGACCGCACGCGGTGATCTTGCGGGCTTGGATTGCCACGCGGATATAGTTCGTCGCCGACGTTGCTGCGCGGTGCCGGCGGCGCGGGCAATTAGCCAGCTTGCCACTAGCAACAACAACAGCCATGCTGGCTGCGAACGTGTCGCAATACTGTTTACAATCGTGCTCAGTGTCATCAACTGGAGTACCTGCCAAGCGATTGCCCTGCGGTCGACAAAACCGCACAATCGCAACGCTACGGAAGTCCGTCAATCGCCTACGCACAGCAATTCGCCCCCCAAAAGACACTGGGGGATAGATTGCTGTAACTTGTATGCTACCAAATACTTGCCAAACCGCAACACGGGATTCATCAGGGGGTTAGCGGCAAGCAGACCCGACGTTGCAGCCGTTTCGACTCCGTTACCGCATCTCGAGCAGCAATCTCCTTCCCCCCGCAATATTATGCTTACCTCCGCCATTGAGAATGCCTGGCCCAGTAGCACCTGGCGTGCGTGCCACGTGGTGGTGGCGGTATCTGGCGGGGCAGATAGTGTAGCCATGCTACGGGCACTCGTCAGAATCCACCAACAAACACGGGGCAAAGGGCAACTCACCGTAGCGCATTTCAACCATCGTACCCGAGCTGCGGCCTCGGATGACGACGCCCAGTGGGTGGCGGAACTGGCTCGCAAACTCAACCTAGACGCCGTAGTCGACCAGGCCCGGGCCGCCGGTAGTCTGATAGCCGAAGAACAGGCCCGTCGCGCACGATACGAATTCCTCCGCTCGGTAGCCGAACAGCGAGGGGCTCGCTTTATCACAACCGCCCACACCCAGGACGATCAAGTGGAGACGGTGTTGATGCGGGCGCTGCGGGGGTCGGGAATCGATGGCCTGACGGGCATCCCAGTGGTTCGGCCGCTCGGTCCCGCCGTGACGCTGGTCCGTCCGTTACTGTCCATCTCCCGGGCGGAGGTGGAAAGCTATCTTGAACGTCTCGGCCAGGACTATCGCCATGACGCCAGCAACCTGCAGTCGCACTATACCCGCAATTGGGTTCGCCGCGACCTGCTTCCGCAGATCCGCGACCGCCTGCCAGGGGATCCCGATGCGGCCCTGCTACGACTTTCGGAGCAGGCAAGCCAGTGGCGCGATGCCATCGAGCAGATCGCCGTCAGGCTCGCGGCGCGGGCGGTACAATACGGTGCCGGCCAACCTGCTCCGACCGTACGAATCGACACGCCCCAACTGGCCGACGAGCCCGCCATCGTTATTCAGCAGGTGGCTCGCACTGCCTGGCGGCAGGCCGGTTGGGGCGAGCAAGCGATGGGCATGACCGAGTGGCAACGCCTGGCCGCTGCGGTGGTGGACGACAGTGCTAGCACCTTCGTCCTGCCGGGAAGTATCTCCGTCCGTCGGCAAGGTACCGATCTCGTGCTCGAACGGTCGTAGAACGCCGGCACCCGGTTCCAGTAGCAAACACTGCTAGCTGAGCACGGGGCAAGGTGCCATCCTCCCTCATTTCCCTTGACCCCCTGCCCTTGTGGCATCTACTATCCTGCCGCGTAAATCCGGGCTCGCCGTACGCGCAGCCCGGCAGTCGCCATGGACGGCGACCGCCCCATAGTCCCGCTACGCAAGGAAGCGATCACCATTATCTGCCGGTTGGTCAACCTCTGTTGGTTCGCCTTTAAGTGGAGCATCATTACGATGCTGCTCACGGTGGTAGTTGTTGGCGGTTACCTTTACTGGCGGCTGGACGACGAATTGCGTCGGTACGCCGAGAACCTGCTCGCCGATCACTACACCCAATTGGATGTGAAACTCGGCGCGGCGCGGTTCGAAGCGGGGCGGGGCGTCATGCTGCAGAACCTGACGCTTAGCCAACGCGGCGCCGATGGCCGCCTGCAGGTGCTTGCCGAGGTGGACGAGATGCAACTGCTGGGGGCGTTCGACATGGAGGCGCTCTCCTCGGGCGAGCCCATCGTCGAGCGCATTCGCATGCGTACGCCGCGTCTGCACGCGGTACGGCAAAAGAACGGCAGTTGGAACGTCGAGCAGCTGTTTCCGCCGCCGGCGACCAGCGAACACCCTCCCATCGTCGAGGTGGTCGGAGCCCTGGTAACGATTGACGACGGCGGCATGGAAGGCAAACCTCTGCTGCTGCGCGACGTGAACTTGTCGGCCAAATGCGTCGCGCAATCCCCCGCCGCCAGCGACGATGCCCCAACGCTGCGAACTTACCAGCTGGAAGGATCGGTGGGAGGGGAACTGGCCGATGTGTTCAACTTCGCCGGTACTGTCCGCACCGGGAGTCCGGAGTTCGATTTCAAAACGACGATTACTGGCCTCGATCTTTCCTCGTCGACCATGACCAAACTTCTCGGCCGCGTGCCACAATTGGTTCCCGTGAGCGAAGTGGCTGGGCGGCTCGATACGATCATTCAAGTGAGCCGAGGGCTGCAAGGCCCGCCTACCTGGAAGGCCGATTTTGCAGCCAAGGGCTGTCGGGTGGCACTCACAGGAGTCCACCGGCCACTTACCGCCGTGTCGGCCAAGGGTACCGCCAGCAGCGGACAGCTCCAGATCCACGAGGCCCATGCCAACTTTGGCAAGTCTCGCATCAGCCTGGCCCTGACGCGCAACGGCTGGACATCCAGTGCGCCACTCGCCCTGCGAGCCAGAGCCGAAGACCTCGCCATCGACGACACCTTGGCCGAGATGCTACCGCCGAAAGCCGTAGAGGCGTGGGACCGTTTTCAGCCGGCAGGGTACGCCGATGTGGAGGTTGCGTTGCAGTTCATCGACTCGCGATGGATTCCTAACGCCACGCTCACTTGTCGCCATGCATCGTTCACCGACCGCAAGAAGTTTGACTATCGCGTGACCGATGGCGCCGGCACGTTGAAGCTGGTCGACGCCCAGGACGGCAGCGGACCGATCTTCGTGATCGAGAGTCTCACGGGCCGCGTCGAAGGGACCCCCATCTCGATCGAAGGCCGTTTCAGTGGACTCCCCGGACTGGGGGAATGCCGCCGACTGGGGGGCGAGCCCCTGCCGCCGGTAGGTTGGCTCAAGGTCCACGGCGAACGACTCCCCATCGTCGATGCGGTGGTCGACGCCATCGAACCCGAAGAGGGAAAGGTCCGCCGGATTGTCGACGCCCTGGACGCCAAAGGACGGGTGACGCTCGACTGGAAATTCGAGCGCACCGATCCCTTCAACGAACCACGCACGACCACCGACCTGACCTTCCACGATGCCCGACTGCGGTTCGATGAGTTCCCCTACCCGCTGTCGCACATCGAAGGCACGGCCACCGAGCGAGATGGCAACTGGCGATTCGACAACCTGGTGAGCAGCACACCGGGCACCACGAGAGTGGTTCGCGCTGGCGGCACCTGCAACAAGACGGCCGCCGGACACCAACTGCAGCTAACCATCGTAGGCGAGCACTTGCCACTGGATGACACGCTCCGGCTCGCGCTACCCGAAGTGCACCAGGCCGCCTGGGAAAAAATTCGCCCCCGCAGCGGCCGGGTAAACTTCCGTGCGGACATTGGTCACCACATCGGAGTCGACACACGGCCCGATGTCCGGTTGGCAATCGTCCCCCTGCCCGGCTCGCAATCCATCGAGCCGGTCTCCATTGAGCCTACCAGCTTTCCTTACCACTTGAAGAACCTGACCGGTCGGATCGACGTGGTTGGCAACCAGGTGACCTTCAACGGTATCCAGGCCGAACACGGTCAAACTCACATCGAAACCGACGGCATCTGGGTGCCAAACCCGCTGGGCGGCTGGCGACTGGAGTTTAGTAACCTGCACGTCGACCGCTTGGAGACCGACTTCGACTTGAAAGAGGCCGCCCCCACCGAGGTCAAGCGGATCATCAGCTACATGAATCCGGCTGGCACGTTCAACATCCACAACGGCACCGTTCGCTTCTCGCAGCAGGCAGCCGGTTCGACCAACCTGCAAAGCGACTGGAACATCTCGATCGGTTGCCAGCAGAACAACCTCGAGGTGGGGGTTCCGTTGAAAAGCGTCTCAGGCATTGTCCACTTGACCGGCCAGCACAATGGCAACCTTCGCTTCACCGCCGGCAGGCTGGAACTCGACAGCGTGTTCTGGAATGGCATGCAATTAACCAACGTTCGGGGCCCTCTGTGGATCGACTCGCAAGAGTGCCGCTTGGGACAAGGCGCGTACGAGCAGATAGTCAAGAGCCAGATTCCGATCAGCAAAGATGTTACCAAGAGCATCGAGTCCGACTTGTACGGCGGTCGACTGGCGCTCGACGCGATTGTGCCGCTGGAAGCACCTTCGCGCTATCGGTTGGCACTAGGAATCAACAAATGCGATCTGGCACGCGTATCGACGGACTATTTCGGCGGCTCGGTCGATCTGACGGGTACACTGACGGGACAAATGACGCTGGGCGGCATGGGACACTCGCTGGATCTGTTGAGCGGCAATGGCCGCATCCAGGTGCGCGATGCCCAGATGTACGAACTGCCGGTCATGGCTCGCATGCTCAAAGTGCTGCGTAATCGTGTTCCCGACAAAACGGCTTTCACCGGCGTCGACGCGCAATTCAAACTCGATGGCTCGACCATCCATTTCAATGAGTTCAACCTGCTGGGCGATGCGCTGAGTTTATACGGGGCCGGCGACGTCACCCTCGATCGGCAGTTGAACCTTAAATTCTACTCCACCGTGGGCCGCAACGACCTGCACGTGCCGCTATTGAAGTCGATGATCGGGCAGGCGAGCGCGAATCTGCTGTTGATCAAAGTGACCGGTCCCATAGAGAATGCCCGCGTGGACCGGGAAGCGCTACCCGCAGTGAACGAATTCATGGAGCAACTAGGCGGCGAAGGGGTCGCTACCCCCCGACCAACGAGAGGATTTTGGAACAGATGACCGGCGGTGTGCATCAATGAAAGCTAGGCTTTAGCAGCGGCGAGCCGACCGAGGTAGCCGCGAAGGAAGGGGCGATTCGGTGACGAACCGCTTTCGCCCCACAACCACCCACCTGTGACGGACATCGCACGCCCAACAGAAAACTTCCATCCCCCGCCCCTATCATGAGCATCGGTTCTTTTGGTGGCATCCAAGGCAGCGCGGCTGGCGCGCCGCTATCGCAGACGCGTGGCAGCGAAACCGAGAAGGCGCAGCAGCAATCGGCCGCCAGCGAACGGCAGGCCGACGCCGCCGATAAATCGCAGCGTGCCGCGGGCATCGGTACCACCGAGCAGGATCAGGAAGCCAGCGATCGCGACGCCGATGGTCGACGCCTGTACGAGGACGGCAGCGATCAGCACGAGCAAGTCACCGAAGAGCAGGGCTCGAGCGAACCTTCCACCTCGGGCGAGCCTCCCAAGAGCAAAGACCCCACCGGCCAGGCGGGTAGCCAGCTCGATCTGATGGGCTAGGCGACAATTCCGAAATCCGCATGACGAATGATGAAATCGGGAGTCGCCCATCGCTCAGGGGCCGTAACTCACTCTAACGATCGAGGGGCCATTTGGATTACAATGGAAGAATAATCGCGGACCTCATCATTGTTCCCCCCTAATCCCCTTCCCTTCCCCAAATGCAATTCACCAAGATGCACGGGGCGGGCAACGACTACGTGTACGTCGACTGCTTCGCCCAACCGATACCCGACAACGTCGAACAACTCGCCCGCCAGATTGCCGATCGACACTGCGGCGTGGGTGGCGACGGATTGATCCTGATCTGCCCCAGCGAGCGGGCCGACGCCGAAATGCGGATGTACAACGCCGATGGCTCCTACAGCGAGATGTGCGGCAATGGAATCCGCTGCGTGGCCAAGTACCTGTACGACCACAACATCGCCAAGAAGGAGACGCTCGCCATCGAATCGGCGGGCTCGCTGCTTACCGTTGAGGTCTTTACCTCCGCTGGCAAGGTGAACCGCGTCCGCGTCGACATGGGCGAGCCGGTGCTCAACGCCGCGCGTATCCCGACGCTGCTTCCCGGCGACCCGGTGGTCGAAGTGCCGCTGAACGCCCTGGGCACGTTGTTTCGCGTAACCAGCGTGTCGATGGGTAATCCGCACTGTGTGTTGTTTGTCGATCACCCATCGGACGAACTGGTATTTCGCGCGGGCCCGATCCTCGAGCGGCACGAGGCCTTTCCCAACCGCGTAAACGTGGAGTTCGTGCAGCAGCTAGCACCCGACCGCCTCAAACAGCGTACCTGGGAACGTGGCAGCGGCGAGACGCTCGCGTGCGGCACCGGCGCCAGCGCCGTGTGCGTAGCCGGCGTGCTGACAGGCCGCACCCAGCGCAAGGTGACCATCGAACTGCTGGGTGGCGAGCTCGAATTGGAGTGGAACGAAACGGACAATCACGTGTATATGACAGGTCCGGCCGAAGAGGTGTTTTCCGGCGAGTGGAACCAAAGCTAGCAACTTGGCCTCCTTGCCGTGACTCCGGCCGGGAAATATTCAAGTTTCGCGTCTCAATGTTCGAAGCAGGCTATTGAGGCTCTTCCGTAGACACTTTTCGCTTGTCGGTTTCAGGTCCGATGCAACTTTTCAATCGATACATCACCAGCCTCTTGGGGCTGCTGACAACCAAGAGCATTGGCACCTGGATGAGTTCGCTGGACTACCGGGTCCTGTACTACGATCGCTCGATCGATCCGGCGCTGGGGCCACCTCAGCCCGGCATCTACATCTTCTGGCACGAGAACATTTTGTTCCCGCTTTATTTGCGGGGACGGTGCCACCTGGCGATGCTGCTCAGCCGGCATCGCGACGCCGACATCCTGGCCCAAGTCGCCCGGTTCAGCGGCTTTGGCACCGTACGCGGTTCCACGGGGCACGGCGGCCGTGAGGCACTCGAGCAACTGGTTCAGTTGAGCCGCACCGAGCACATCACCATTACGCCCGATGGTCCTCGCGGCCCCAGGCGTCAAATGGCGTATGGTCCGGTTTATCTTGCATCGCGAACTGGATTGCCCATTATCCCCTTGGGCTTTGGCTACGACCGTCCATGGCGGTTGAACAGTTGGGATCGATTTGCAATCCCCCGCCCGTTGACCAACGCCCGGGCCGTAGCCGGCCCTCCGGTGTACATTCCGCGCGGTTTGGAACGCGACGCCATCGAACCCTATCGCGTAGCCGTTGAGAAGTTACTCACCGATTTGACGGACGAGGCCAACGCCTGGGCCGAAAGTGGCAAGCGCCGAGTTGGCGAAGAACATCTGGCCCGAACCTTTGGCCCTCCACCCCAACCGCGGGCCGCTTCGTTGCCCGCCACTAGATCTCAAGCGGCCTGAACGGTTTTTGGCCTGGGCAGACTCGCAGATCGTCCAGCGTGGCTGCCGCGATGGCTAATCCGCATTTTGGGGGCTTTTTTCGCTAGCAAATCCTGAGAGAATGGCACATCCCTTCACGCTAAAGGATTGGCCATCGGATGAGTTCCGCCTCCAGCACCAACACGCCACCAGCCGGCACTTCGGATCAGGCCCCGCTATCGGTCGCCCAACTCACAGGACGGCTCAAGGGCCTTGTCGAGGAAAGCTTTCCCGACGTGTGGGTGGCGGGCGAAGTGTCTAACTTCTCGCGGCCGCAATCCGGGCACTGTTATTTCACACTGAAGGACGACCAGGCCCAGATTCGCGCCGTCATGTGGCGAGGCTCGGCCTCGCGACTCGATTTCAAACTAACCGATGGACTGGAACTGGTCTGCCACGGGCGGCTGGACGTCTACGCGCCGCGGGGCAGTTATCAACTGGTGGTCGATCGCGCGCATCCGCAAGGCGTCGGCGCCTTGGAACTCGCGTTGCGTCAACTTCGGGAGAAGCTCGCTCGCGAAGGACTGTTCGATCCGGAGCGAAAACAGCCGCTACCGAAGTTTCCCCGCCGCATCGGCTTTGTCACCAGCCCTACGGGCGCGGCCATTCGCGACTTCCTGGAAGTATTGCGGCGTCGTTGGGCAGGCGTCGACGTATTGGTCATCCCGGTCCGCGTGCAGGGAGATGGAGCGGCCGATGAGATTGCCGCCGGCATCAAGGCGGCCGCACGCATCGAGCCCGCTCTGGACGTGCTCGTTGTAGGCCGTGGTGGGGGCAGCCTGGAAGACTTGTGGGCCTTCAATGAGGAGCCCGTAGTCCGCGCCGTGGCCGCCTGCCCGATTCCTACCGTAAGTGCCGTGGGGCACGAGATTGATGTTTCGCTCAGCGACCTGGCGGCCGACGTCCGCGCGCTAACCCCCAGCGAAGCCGCCGAGCGGGTGGTGCCGGCTGCCGACGAAATGGCTGGTCAGATTGCTCGACTGGGCGATCGTTTGCATGGCACCGTACGCCGCATGATTCAGTTTGCCGCGCAGCGCGTCGAGTCGCTCGCGGCACGGCGAGTGCTCGCCCATCCACACGCCTCGATCGAAGACCGCGCCCGTCGCGTCGATGAACTGGATGCCCGCGGACAACGTGCGATGCGCAATCTGTTGGGCGAGCGAAACCACCGCGTGGCCGCCCTGGCTGGCAAACTCGAGTCGCTCAGCCCGCTGGGGGTACTCGGTCGCGGGTACAGCGTGACCCAAGACGCACGCACCGGCCAAGTGATTCGCGCAGCTACGGAGCTGAAGGTAGGTCAGGAGTTGCGCACCCGCCTGGCAGAAGGTGATGTGGTGAGTGAAGTAAAACGAATCGAAAAATAGCCCCTGCTGAGAAACTCATGGCGAAAAAGAAGAAGGTGAAACGCAAGCCCGCGGCCCAGGAGCAGGTGAGCTTCGAAGAGGCGCTGGCCGAGTTGGAGACGATTGTCGGCGAACTCGAAGGGGGCGAATTGGGCCTCACCGAGGCACTCGAACGCTACGAGGCCGGCATCGCTCATCTGAAGCAGTGTCACGCCCAATTGCAGCAGGCCTCGCGAAAGATCGAGCTGCTCTCCGGCTTCGACGCGGCGGGAAACCCGGTGGTTCGGCCGCTGGACGACGAAGAAGACGAGTCGCTGGAGGCCAAAAAGGGTGCGCGAAGTCGCCGCCGGAGCGGCGTGGACGGTGGGGCGACGCTGTTTTAGAATAGAACACTGACCTTTTAGTCCTAAATCTCGACTCGCCTGTTTTCACATAGTTTTGCCAAACAATCGACCTGTTGGCGAGCTCGCTTTCCCAATTGCCCTCCCCCCTGCCTTGTCCGACTCTGTGCCTTCGCTTGCCCCTGCCGCCGAATTGCTATCGGAAATGGATTCAATGCGCGCCGGGGTCGACCAGGCTCTGGCCGCGCGGTTGGAGTTCGACCATGGCTGTCCCCCTCGGTTGGCCGAGGCAATGCGATACGCCGTGCTCGCTCCCGGCAAGCGGCTTCGCCCGCTGCTGACACTTCTGGCCGCCCGGGCGTGCGGCGGCAACACCCAGCGTGCGATGCCGGCCGCGTGTGCGGTGGAGTTCATCCACGCCTATTCGCTGGTGCACGACGACTTGCCGGCCATGGACGACGACGACCTGCGCCGCGGATTGCCCACCTGTCACAAGAAGTTCGACGAAGCCACGGCCATCCTCGTGGGCGACGCCCTGCAGGCCCGTGCGTTCGAAGTGCTGGCCACCGAACTGTCACCCGCCACTGTGGCGGCCGAAGCGTGTGCCGCATTGGGCCGAGCGGCCGGCGCGACCCTGCTGGTGGGCGGGCAGGCCGACGACTTGGCTGGTATCGATGGCGGCGAAGAGCGACCGAGGCTCGAAGCGATTCACCACCGCAAGACGGCCGCCATGATTCTGGTTTCGCTCGAGCTCGGTGCCCTGGTGGCCGAGGCCACAAACGAACAAAAGTCGGCCCTGGCTACGTACGGAGAGAAGTTCGGCCTGGTTTTTCAAATCACCGACGACCTGCTGGACGCCCGGGGCGACGAAGAGGAGGTGGGGAAGCGCGTGGGCAAAGATGCCGACCGGGGCAAATTAACCTACACTACGCTGGTGGGAATCGAAGAAAGCCGTCAATTGGTCCAGCGACAGGTTGACGAAGCACAGGCGGTACTCGAAGTGTTCGGCCAGGCAGCAGAACCCCTGCGACTGTTGGCGCGGATGCTGGTGGATCGGACCAAATAAAAGCATGACCAAACACTCCCCCGAACCGATTCTGCCCTCCCTGACCTCTCCCCGTGAGCTGGAAAAGATGTCGCTGCCCGAGCTGGAACGCCTGGCGGACGAGATTCGCGATGTCCTGTGCCACCTCGTATCGGCCCGGAGCGCTCACTTTGCCTCGAACCTGGGCGTGGTGGAACTGGCCATCGCCCTGCACCAGACGTTCGATTTTCTGCACGACCGATTGATCTGGGACACCGGCCACCAGATCTACCCCCACAAACTGCTCACCGGCCGCTACGACGACTTCCCCTCCATTCGTACCAAGGGTGGCCTGATGGGCTATCCCAACCCGGTAGAGAGCGACTACGACCTGTTCTGCACCGGCCACGCTGGTTCGAGCGTCGCCACGGCGCTCGGTCTGGCCAGTGGCGACGATTTGGCGCGGCGCGACGAGAACCGTTGGAGCGTCGCAGTGATAGGTGACGGAGCGTTCCCCTCGGGTGTCGTGCACGAGGCCATCAACAACGCCAAACAACTTGGCCGCCGCTTGATGGTGGTGCTGAACGACAACGAAATGTCCATCTGCCCACGCGTCGGCGGTATGGCCGACTATCTCGATCGACTGCGGATGAACCGCGGCTACATTGGTCTGAAAGACGAAATTGCTCGCATGCTTTCCAGCGTGCCGGTACTGGGCGACCCGGTCGAACGCTTCCTGGTACAGGTAAAGGAAGCCGCCAAGGCGGGGCTGAGCGGCGGCATGATGTTCGAAGAACTCGGCATGCGGTACTTCGGCCCCATCGATGGCCACAATATTGCGCTGTTGCGAAAATACCTGCGTATGGCGCGGCAACTCGACGGACCGATCCTGCTACACGTGGTAACCGAGAAGGGTCACGGTTTCCGCCCCGCGGCCGAAGATCCGGTGCTGTTCCACGCGCCGCCCCAGTTCAGCCGCCGCGACGACGAGATCGTCGAGATGAAGCAGTCCTCGTCGCGCAGCTACACCCATGTCGCTCGCGATGCCATCGGCGCCGCGATGCGACGCGACGACCGGGTGACCGTGATGACCGCGGCGATGTGCCAGGGCAACAAGCTGGAGCCAATTCGCGAAGAGTTCCCCCAACGATTCTTCGATACCGGCATCTGCGAAGCCCACACCGTGGCTTTCGCCGCTGGCCACGCGAAGGTGGGCTTGAAGCCCATCGTCGACATTTACAGTACGTTCCTACAACGATCGTTCGACCACGTCTTCCAGGAAGTAGCCCTGCAGGACCTGCCCGTCACCTTCATGATGGACCGCAGTGGGCTGTCAGGTCCCGATGGTCCTACGCACCATGGTGTGTTCGATGTTGGCTACCTGCGGCTGTTTCCCAACATGGTGGTCATGTCGCCTGGCGATGAGCACGATCTGGTGGAGATGCTCGACTTTGCACTCGAGCACGACTCCCCCTGTGGCGTCCGCTATCCCAAGGCCAAAGCAGTCCGTGTGGCTCGCACCGACAAGCAGGAGCGGGCCCCCATCGAGCTGGGCACCAGCGAAGTGCTGCGATGGGGTCGCGATGGCACCATCGTGGCCTACGGCCCCCTGTTGGGCGAATGCCTAGCGGCGGCCGCGTTGCTGGACAAGGAAGGGCTTGACTTTGGCGTCGTCAATGCTCGCTTCGTCAAGCCGCTCGACACCGACACCATGCTGCGCGCGCTGCGAGACACACCGCTGGTAGTGACCGTCGAGGAAGCGGCCCTGGCGGGCGGCTTCGGTTCAGCGGTGCTCGAGGCAGCCAACACCGCAGGCGTCGATACCAGCCATCTTCGCCGGCTGGGTATTCCGGACATCTACGTCGAACATGGCGAGCGGGAAGAGTTGCTGGCCGATCTGGGGCTGGACGCCGCCGGTATCGCGAAAGCGTGCCGCGAAGGCGTGCATGCTGAGGAACTGGCGTCGTAGCCCGCGCGGCTGGCGAAGCTTGGGGCCGGCAAAGCTTGCGGCCGCCACGACCAGACCTCTAGAATGGAAACACGTTCGCCGCGCGGCGGATCCTTTCAGGGGACTACAGGAGGGCCTGGCTATGCGTCTAGTCGTCTCGCTATCGTTTGCCTTGTTGCTGCTCTCAATTCCATTGGCCGCCATGGCCCAGCAACCAGCCAAAGCATCTACGGCCAGTGCAGATGAGCACTCAAAATCCGACGCGACGAAGAAAACGGAGATCGTTCAACTCGAGCTCTGGGTGCTCCGACTGTCTCCCGAGGCCGATGCCCATGCGATCGAGCAGGCCAGCTTGCCTCTAAAGGACCGCAAGGCAGTACTTGCACGTGTTAGTGAGCTCGAAGAACTGGGACTGATCGCCCACTCGCAATACTTGATGGCCTCGACCATAGACGATGAACGGCTGCGTCTAAATCTCGCCGCGCGCGAGCCTCGCATCGTCGGCACCGCCATGACTCGTACGGGGCGTACCTCCAATATCCAGTACGACGCCATAGGCACCCTGCTCGACGCACGGCCGAGCATAAAATCTCCATCGCTTGTCACCTGCGATTTGACGTACGAGGAGTCGTACATGCAACCCACGGAGGTCGCTCTGCTCGAGGATGAAGAGGGTCTCCAAGGAAAAGTGGACCGAATCCGCACCTTCGTGCATCAAGGTACGGTCGGCTGCCCCAACGGCGGCGCTACCGTGCTGATGGCCTCCGGTGGCAACGAGGCCACCGACCAGCCCGCCATGCTGATATTCCTGGCCTGCCGAGTGATGGAATAGAGCTAGGTGTCCCGACTGAACACTCCGCCACAGCGGTAGCAGCGGTCGCCCATGCGGGTGCAATTCCTGGCCCTCACCCGAAAGCACTGCCCATCTTCCATCCACAACTGCACGCTCGAGGCGGGCAGCACTTGGACCGGTGTGTAAAATCCCGCCCCCGTGCGCGATACGTCGGACAGGTACACCGCGTAGAACCGGTCGTGATACAGCATCACGGCACGGCTGCGGAGATACATCCGATGGTAACCTCGCCGACTATCAGGCTTCACCGGCATCGGCCCTTCCTTCTCCAAGAAATCGACGAGCCGCTGCGGCAATTGAACCTTATCGGGAAGCGATCCCCAGTTCGGAACGTTCAGTTGTTCTTGACTGCTGATATCCAGCATTCTGCCATTTCCTTATCGAATTGGGTACCAGCCCGGTTGGCGACGAACTCGGTCGCCTCGCGCATGGTCATCGCTTTACGATAGGGGCGGCTGCCGGTCAGTGCGTCGAACACATCGACCACCGACAACAGTCGCGCCCAGGGATGTATTTCGCTGCCATGGATGCGGACGGGATACCCATTGCCATCGAAATGTTCGTGGTGCTGATAGACCATCAAACGCTGCTCGTGCGAGACGTCGTCTCGGGTAGCCAACTCTTCGTAACCACGCTGCGGATGGGTTTGCACCAACTCCCGCTCCTCGGCGGTAAGCCTGCCGGATTTGGTTAGAATGTGCTTGGGAATAGACCGCTTGCCCATATCGTGGAGCATGGCCCCCATCGCGATCTGATTCAGTTCAACTTCATCGGTGATGCCCAATCGCTCGGCCAGCATCGTGGCGTAGCCGGCCGTGTTGGTCACATGAGTGAATGTCTGCGAATCGTGCCGGGCGATGGCAAACAATTCATCTGGCAATAGATGGTTCTCCGTGACCAGTGTGCTGATATGTTGGGAGACTTCGGCCACCAACCCAATGTAATGCCCAGGGTCGACCGCCTTGAGCGTGCGCTCGACTTCGTAGCACACGGCCGCTTGCAGCACCTGAAAACGATCGGCCGTCGGCATCGACTCGTCGGCAATAAGGTCGTCGATCGAGTCCATCCACTCCGCGCAGGTGTTTTTGAAGTCGATAGCACGGATGAACAGTAATTCGCCCTTCGACTCGATCAGGTCGTCCAGCGTGGCTTCATCGACTTGAATCTCCGCCTGGCGAAACAGGACGGCGCGGTCCGATTCGCCATCGCAGTAGTAAAGGGCGATCGGCAGCTGGTTGATCTTCCGCAGCATACTGGACGAGAGTCGCACGTATCCTGCGGGGCAGCGAGGTTTTTGTTTGGTAGTAGTGAACATGTCTTGGTTCCAATTACCCGGTGACAGCAGGGGGGCTGTGGCAGGTACGGAGAAATCCTAGCTTACGACCTACGGGTTGCTGCAAAAAAGCTCGGATTGCCGAATCCAGCGGCACCGAATGTGCCAGTATTGCCAGTTCCACAAAAGAAGCGAGCATGCCCCGGCTCGCGGAACGCGAGCGTGGCGTCGAAAGTGACCACAGAACCGGCCGCCCCGGGCAAGTTTAGTCGCCTTGGTGAAACTCTGCGCCGCAGCGGTAGCAGCAGCTTTCCAGGCGTACGCAGTTCTTGGTTCGCAGCTTCAGACTCTGCCCATCCGCCATCCATATCTGGATATCGGAGACTGGCAGAAGCTGCACAGGGGAGAAGAGCCCCACTCCGCTTCGCGACAAATCGGAAAGGTAGGCCGCGTAGAACTGATCGTGGTACAACAGCACTGCTGGCGTACGAAGGTAAAGCCGGTGATAGTTCCGCCGGCTTTCCGGCATCACCGGCATCGGCCCCTCTTTGTCCAGGTACGCGGCGGGCACCTCCGGCAGCCGAGCGCGGTCTGGAAGAGCCTCCCACGCGGGAACTGTCAATTGCACTTGATCGCAGCCACCCAACATTCGGCTATTTCCTTGTCAAATTGCGTTCCGGCGTGGCTCTCCACGTAGTCTGCCGCTTCGCACAGTGCCAAGGCCCTGCGATAGGGCCTGCTTCCGGTCAGGGCTTCGAACACATCGACCACCGATAGCAACTTCGACCAGGGGTGAATCTCACTACCCGGAATCCGCACCGGGTAGCCTGTTCCATCGATGCGTTCGTGATGTTGGTAGGCCATCAATCGATGCTGGTCTGTTACCTCAGTGCAAGTCACCAGTTCTTCGTATCCACGCAATGGATGCGTTTGAATCAGTTTGCGTTCCTCGTCGGTGAGTCTGCCTGGTTTGGCGAGGATATGCCTGGGAATGCAGCGCTTGCCAATGTCGTGCAACATCGCCCCCATGGCGATCTGCTTCAGTTCGTTGTCGCTATAGCAACCAAGCCGATCAGCCAACATCACGGCGTAGCCGGCCGTGTTCGTCACGTGTGTAAAGGTCTGAGAATCATGCCTGGCAATGGCAAACAACTCGTTGGGCACCAGCCCCGTTTCGGAAACCAGCGTCGTGATGTGCCTGGAGGTGTTGGCACTCAGCGTAATGTACTGTGCCGGATCCACAGCATTCAGCGTGCGTTGAACTTCGAAGCTAACCACCACCTGCAAAATCTTGAAGCGATCGGCCGGCGAAAGTGTTTCGTCGGCCACCAAATCGCCAAGCGAACCGATCATTCCAGCGCAGGCATCTCTCAGGTCCGTGGCACGGATGCAGAGCCAGTCCCCCTTCGACTCGATCAGCTCCTCCAGGGTTGCTTCATCCACCTTGATGTCGGCCTGTCGAAACAGCACTGGTCGTTCCGAATCCTCGCTGCACAAATACAGGGCAATGTGCGCGGTGTTCAACTGCCGGAGCATGGTCGGCGATAGCCAGACGAACCCGCGAGGCGCGGCATGTCTCTTTGTCGGCAGGGCAGCGGCTGGCATGAGGCATCCAGATATTGGGGGGACAGCAAGGGCCGTAAAGCGTCCATGAAAGCGTAGCTCAAACAAATCGGCTAGCTGCAAAACGCCCGTCGACGGGCCGGTTGCCGTGATTTTGCCGTTGGTGCCGCTGCAAGTGAATCGAGCGTTTATTTGGGATGGTATTGCCCCGCTGCGGCCGGGCCGGGACACTTACGTACAGTTAGTCAATCTGGCCCCCGTCCTCCCGATTCTCCCGAAATCTCCTATGTCCACCGACAAGCGTCATCGTGCAGTGCTGGTAGCCGATGGAACTCGCCCTCATCTCTCGGGCGAGCTCAAGCGGCTGGAGCCAGTCGTGGCGAAGCACCTCGAGGTGGTTGGCCGCGTGCTCGACTTGTCCGAAGGGACCATTCCCGACGAAGCGGAACTGGTGATCGTATTCGGGGGCGATGGCACCATGCTCCGCACTGCACATCTGATGGGCGAGCGGCAACTTCCGGTGCTGGGAGTTAATCTGGGAAAGCTGGGATTCCTGGCCCACATTCGCCCCAACCATCTGTCGACCGCTCTGCCGAAGATCTGCAACCAGGAAGCAAGCGTGGTGGAGCATCTGATGTTCGATTGCTCGCTGATGCGTCACGGCGAGGTCGTGGAAACGGAATTGGGTCTGAACGAAGCTTCGGTGCTAGCAGGCCCGCCATTTGCGATGATCGAGGTCCAGCTTTACGTTGACGCTGAATTGGCTACCACCTATAGTTGCGACGGCTTGATCGTCAGCACGCCTGTCGGATCGACTGCCCACAGCCTGTCGGCAGGCGGGCCGATCCTGCGAAAGGACCTGCAGGCGTTTGTGATCTCGCCCATTAGTCCCCATACCCTAACCAACCGCCCCGTGGTCGATTCGGCCGATCGCGTCTTTGAGTTGGCCGTGCCCGAACCCAACGAAGGCACGTCCTTGATTGTTGATGGACGCATGATGGCCAACATTTGCTCGGGCGACCGAGTTCGCATTGCCCGCAGCCGCGCCACCTTCAAACTGCTTGGAATTCCCGACCAGGGTTACTACCGAACGCTTCGCGAAAAACTTGGTTGGGGCGGACAACTCCGAGAAGATCCCCCCACCCCCTAACCCGCACTCACCTCCCTCGCGTGGAAAGGATGCCACCATGAGATACCTGGCTTCGCTCACTCTCGTTACGTTGCTCGCTGCTTGCACCTCGGTTCGCGCCGACGACAATCAGAAGATAACGCTCACCTACAAACTGAAGGCGGGCGAAACTCTGCGGTACACCATCGACCACCGCGCCAGCGTCCGCAGCACTATCGAAGGCACAACGCAGAAAGCCATCACACGGAGCGAGTCCGTCAAAGCCTGGAAGGTGCAGGACGTCATGCCGGACGGGGAGATGGAGTTCACGCACATTGTCGAGCAGGTGCGGATGGTCAACCGCCTGCCCGACCGCGCCGAGATGGTGTACGACAGCGAAGAGGACAAAACTCCACCTCCGGGATTCGAAGACGCCGCCGCCGCTGTGGGCACCGTGCTGAGCGTGATCCGCATGTCGCCTCGTGGTGAGGTCATCGAACGCGATGTCAAACACCACCAGCCCGCCGCAGATACCGAAGCGCCAGTCACCCTGTTGCTGCCCGAAAAGCCGGTCGCCGTGGGCGACACCTGGAACGAACCACGCTCGGTCCCCGTGCAAACGGCCGATGGTGCAAAGCGAGAGATCCAGACCCGCCGCCACTATGAACTGATCAAAGTGTCAGCCGGCGTGGCAACCATCGAAGTGAGCTACCAGGTGCTTTCACCCATCGATCCGGCCATCGAGGCGCAGCTCGTACAGCGGCTGATGAAGGGCACCGTAAAGTTCGACATCGCAGCCGGTCGCGTCCTCAGTCAGGAAATGGAAGTCGACCAGCGAGTGCTGGGCTTCGCCGGCCCTACCAGCAGCATGCATTACCTGATGCAGATGGACGAACGCCTGCTGGATGGCGAGAAGAAGGAGATTGCTTCGAAACCGTAAGGTGTTTGACGCGGGTGGACTGGGGTAGGAAGATGCTGGGAACAATGAACTCCACTCTGCCTACGGTCCCTCACTGCCCTTCGGTTATCGCTCGGACATGACGAAAGAACTGATCATCGTCGGTGGGGCGAACGGGACGGGCAAGACAACCTTCGCCCTGGAGTACGTCGCACAGCACGGTGTGGAGTACCTCGGCGCGGACGCAATAGCCGCGGAGATTTCGTCCGACGATCCCACCAGCGCCCGCTTTCAGGCAGGCCGGCGGTTCGTCACAGCCCTGAATGAACGTGTTCAGGGTTCAGAGTGTCTACTGATCGAATCCACTCTGTCAGGCGTTGCACTCCGTAATGGGCTCAAGCGTGCTGCGCAATCGGGATTCAAAATTTCGATCTTCTTCTTGTTCGTTGACACGCCGGAAACCTGCATTGAACGAGTAGCTCAAAGGGTTCGCATGGGCGGGCATGACGTCCCGGTGGAAGACATTCGTCGGCGGTTCGGACGGAGTATCCGCAACTTCTGGAACATCTACCGTGAAATGGCCGATAGTTGGTTGGTCGTCTATAATGGTCCTGAGGGCCCCCTCGATGTAGTCGTCGGCTCCCAGGACGAAGAGAGTATTCGCGACGCGAGTTGGTACCAGACTTTCTTGCAGCTTCTGATGTCGAGCAATCCATGAACGGAAACTCAACACTTAGTGCCGAGACCTACGCGAAGGTCGATGAGTTCATGCGGATTGCACGGAGTGCCGTGGCCAAGGCACAAGAACGATGCCGGCAGCGGGGAGTTCCCAACGTTTACTCCATCAACGGTCGGATCTACTACGAACTTCCCAATGGTGAGCTCTCGCTAGAGGATCCGTATCCCAAGAAGGAAACCGACGAGGCGTAGCTCGTCGGCTATTGGCCGCCCAGTGGGACGCTGTGCGTCAGATCTATCACTCTGACGCTCACGCCCCTTCCACTTCGTGTACGATGACCACGTCGTGCACGCCGCTGGCCATTTGGTCGCCATCGGGGCCAGCTGCCAGGTGCGAGCCGCCTACGATCACGATGCGGTCGCCGCGTTTGGCGTTACAGATAGAGCAGGCCCACTCGTCGGCGTGGCGGATCAGTTGCTGCATGTCGCATGCCGGGGCCCCGCGGAGAGGCGTAACCCCCCAGTACAGGCACATCTTCCGCAGCGTCGATTCTTTGGTGCTGACTCCAATGGTCGGCACCAGATTGCGATGCTGCGAGAGCGCCAACGCCGTGTTGCCGGAATGGCTGGCCACCACGATGGTCTTCGCCTGCAGTTCGTTGGCCATCAAGCCGGCGCCGCTGACCACGGCGCGCGTCACGTCGTGGCGTGTGGCGTATTCTTCGCGATCGGGAGCGCGCCACATCATGGTGGGAATGGCCGTTTCGGTGGCACGCGCGATGCTGTTCATCATCGCCACCGCTCTTGCCGGATGATTGCCGATGGCCGTTTCGCCCGAAAGCATGCAAGCATCCGCGCCGTCGAGCACGGCGTTAGCAACGTCGGTCACTTCGGCTCGGGTGGGTCGCGTTGACTGGTGCATGCTCTCGAGCATCTGCGTAGCGATGATCACCGGTTTCTCATAGCGGTGGCAGACCCGAATGATGCGTTTCTGCTCCACCGGCATTTCGGCCACATTAATCTCGACGCCCAAATCTCCACGGGCGACCATCACGGCGTCGCTGACCGCCACGATATCTTCCAGCCGGTCGAGCGCTTCGCGTTTCTCGATTTTCGCAATGACGTCGGCTTGCGAGCCTGCTGACTTCAGGATGTCCTTGAGTGCTTTGACCTCGTCCGGCGCGCGAACAAAACTCAAACTCACGAAGTCGACCTTGGCCTTGGCTGCCCAGATGGCGTGCATGTGGTCGGTAACGCTGATGGCCGGCGCGCTGAGTTTGACGCCCGGCAAATTGATACCCTGCCGCGAGCGGACGTCGCCGGGCTGCGTAACGATCGCTCGAACCCGTCCCGGCTTGACGTCGACAACGCGCATGATCACCGTTCCATCGGCCAGCATGACGCTGTCGCCCTTGGACAACTCGGTGGTCAGCGGTTCGTAGGTGCTAGTCAGTTCGCGGGGATCTTCCGACTCGTCGCCATCAACGAAGGTGTACTCGTCGTCTCGTTCGCAGTGGATGCAGCCGTCCGCCACTTCGCCCAGGCGAATCTTCGGCCCCGCGAGGTCCACCAGCACGGCCACCGGCTGGTTGAGCTCGTCGCTCACCTGGCGGATAATATCGACCTTGGGCTGCTGCTCTTCGGGTCCTCCATGCGCCATATTCAGTCGAAATACGTCGACACCGGCGCACACGAGCTCTGTGATTCGTTCCTTAGTGTCAGAAGCAGGTCCAACCGTGGCGACGATCTTGGTATACGACCGCTCGCGAATATCTTGTGGCTGTGAAGTCATGGAGTCCTTTGACATGGGCTCGAACAATCAAGTAGGGCGCGACCACCCTGATGTTTGTGCAGGCCCTATTCTGACGCCAACTGGCGATACTGGGAATAAGGGTTCGTGCCGAAAGGATGGTATCCGCATTTCGTGCGATCTGGCAGCCATTCGCGAGGCCGACCGTTGGCGATTGCCCGCAGGCTCGATTATGATGGCACCTTGATTCGATCCCCTTATCGACTAGCAATATGCCCTCCTCGCACGACTACTGGAACCGAAAAGCCTGCCTGATAACTGGGGGATCGGCCGGTCTGGGGCGAGTGCTGGCCGAGACACTCGTACGACGGGGCGCCCGCGTCATCATCAATGGCCGCAATCCAGAGCGGCTGGCGGCCGCTGTAACCGAGCTAAAGCAGCTCGGTGGCGAGGTTACTGGTGCAGTGGGCGACATTGCCGCAGTGGGATTTGCCCAGCAACTGGTAACCGACACCGTCGACTCGCTGCAAGGGCTCGACTTCGTCTGTCACGCGGCGGGGCGTTCGATGCGCGGAGAATTGGCAAGCACCAGCCGTGAAGACTTCAAGTCGCTGTGGCGCGTCAACACCCTGGCCGCCTTTGAGTTGGCCCGTGCGGCCGTCGAGCCCCTGACCACCACCCGTGGTCACCTGGTGCTGATCGGCTCGCTGGCGTCACGCGTATCGCCTCGCTTGATCGGCGCGTACGCCGAAAGTAAATTCCCGCTTACCGCCATGGCCCAGCAGCTGCGGCTGGAACGAGGGCCGGCCGGTTTGCACACCCTGCTGGTCTGCCCGGGGCCGATTGCCCGCACCGAACAAACACCCAGCGACCGCTACGAAGCCGCCGAGCAGGGTCTACCCGAAGCCGCCTCCAAGCCCGGCGGCGGGGCCAAGGTTTCCGCGCTCGATCCGCAAAAGCTCTGCGACCGCATTCTGCAAGCGTGTGAGTCGCGCCAGGCGGAACTCATCATGCCCGGGCGGGCACGGTTGCTATTCGTGCTAAACCAGCTCTCGCCCAAGCTGGGAGACTGGTTGCTACGAAAAATGAGTGGCTAATTGCCTTTGGCGGTGGACCGCTCTTGAATATTGCCTGAAGCCGCTCAGGAAGTCTCTTTGCCCAACTCCCGCAGCACGTCCATCGTGTAGAGTCCGCTATTGTGGCCATCGCTGAATGCGATGTTGTAGGCGTAGTTGCCCGTTGGCCTCATACCGGTGATGTGCAGCGGTGTCCCCGCACTCGGCGGAAGCACCGGCAGCACGTTGTCTGGTGGTGCCGGAGCGTTGCGTTTCTCGCGACAGGTCGCGCAGGGGCACGCATCTCGCAATTCGCGGACCGTGTATTCGCGCACCAGACCATCCGACCAGGTAATCTGCAGCCGGTCGTCGGAGGGTTTTTCGAGTTTGGTAGGCAGAATCATAAGTCGCTCGGCGAGCCAGTCGTGTCCCCTCAAGCCGCTACGCTACACACCACCATACCGACGCGCCAACGGCGCCGCACAGCAGCAACGCGGCGGCGCCACAACCGGTTGCTTGGGCCGGCACTCGGTCGGGGTACTCTTCGCGTAGGCTGTCGGTGAGTGTTTCGATAAATTCCTTGGACTCCTTGAGTCCCTCGCCGGTCGATTCGCGATAGATTTTGATGGCCTCGATCTTCTGGCCTCGGAAGATGGCTTCGTTAATCTGGTCGCGTTTCTCGTCAGTCAGCGACATTGGCTGGGGCTCCTACACGGTCGCAAAGAGAAGTCTCATGTACTGCAGAATTGTCGCCTGCGACAGCGGCCAAGGTCAAGGTGAGCTTTGTCCCACGCCGGAGGCCGATAAGCTATGCCACCTCGGCGGTCCATCACAGGGGCCAGCACTCCGATTTCCCACCAGTGGCCGATGGTTAAAAGTTTTCGTCCTCGGCTGACTGCTGCGGACTCAGCCGAGGGCTACCCGCACGGACCCAATCGCAAGCCAGGCTATAGACCACTGCGACCACGGCGTAGACAAACATTCCGCCCATGGCTCGCACGGCCTCTTGTGGTTCGTTGCCCCAGGCGACGGGTGGCGCCACGAGCACAGCGGCGCCACCTGCCACGATGAGCGCAATGCCGAGCGGCTGCAACAGGCCCAGGAACACCGCGCGTCGCAGGCTGCGATCGATTTCGATGGACGAGAGCGCTGCCGCCCCCCACCACCAGATGCCCGCGTAGGTCAAGGCGTACACCAACCATATTACCCACCACGTGGCCGTCGGCTCGATTCCGCGGTGGACCGCTGCAGAAACCAACAGGATCGGAATCTGCATCATCATGAACAACGCCATGAAGTCAACGATCTGGAACCGCGGTCGCGACATGTTGGCCACCGCGATATCTCGTGTGATGTCGATGCTCCGCATCGCCCGCCAACTGCCATAGAGCGCGGCAACAGTGGCCGGAATCAACATCAATCGCAGGAAGTGCTCAGCCATCGGATTCAGCCGCCAGCGGCTCGGGCGGCAGTTTTGCCCCCGACTGCACGAAGCGGATACCCCACGTCAGAAAACAACCTATTGCCGCGACAACCAGCCAGATCGCCAGCCAGAGCATCAGTGGCATGTCCGGCGAATACAGCGAGGCGACGAACAACAGCAAGAGTACGGTGCCGATGGGACACGAGGCCATGATGATGGGAAGCAAAACGGCGAGAAATAGCGCGCGTCGCTCGGCGTTGGAGATCTCCAGTGCCGTAAGCATCCTTACGCCGTGCCACCACATGGCCAGGAACACCAGCAGCACTGGCAGACTCATGCACCAAAGTGATGAAGCTGCGATATAATCGATATTTCCCGTGGCCTTAATCAGGAGCAAGGCGGGCGACACCACGGCGAAGATCGCCATGTAGTCGATCAATTGCGCGCGAAACGATGCCTTGCTATGCCGCAACTCCTCGCGGCGAAATAGCCCGCCCACCGACAGCAATGCCTGCCACCAGCCGGCAGCAACCGCGGTGGCTGCGACTGATACTACCAGCAGCTTGATCATGCCCCCTGCCCTCAACCGGAAACGAAAGCTCCGATTGTAGCAGACCCCAAGCTGGTGTGTGTCGGCCTAGGTCAGGCTTACGGCAGGATCGCCGCGGTGCCGACGGTGGCCCCTGCTTGGAACGCTGCAGCCCGCCAGGTGAAAGGCACCGCCGGAATCATGTACGGAGCACAGTTGCCCGGTCGGTAGTAGCCCAAAGGATACAGGCACTCGTTCGGCGGCGTGATGCCCATGCAGTACGGCAGTACCGGCAGTCGGGTGAAGAAGTGAGCACCCGAGACCAGCGGCTGAACACAAGGTCCCCACGAGTGGCCATACCGCTCAAGTTGCACCTGCTCGAAGTACAGCGGCTTGTGGCAATTGGCAGCCGCCTTCCACATGTAGGTAACCTCGGGCCAACTGCGAGGCGCGTAAGCACGTCCGTCGTCCAGTTGGCATTCGAACGGATAGTTCCAGCCTTCCAGACCACTCTGATTGATGTTCAGATCGATATCCGTGATGAGGTCGGAGAACACCCGCTCGCGAGCTTCGCCACAGGCTTGGCCAGCCTTCTCGAGCGCTTCTTCATACAGTTGTTGATCGTTAGGCTTCAGTTCGGACACATCGGAGATGATTTTTTGTTCGACAGCTGACTCTTCCAGGTCCGGGTCGAGATCCAAATTCGATTCACCCGGCTCGCGGATGGGTGGAAATAGCTGGTCGTCATCTGGAGCACTTTGATCCTGTACCGGCATGCTCGAATCCGGCACTTCTTCCAGCAGCTCCGGCTCGGTGGGCTGGGGCAGCTCGTCGAGGTTCAACTCCGGCAAGTCGCTGGGTTGCGGTTCGTCTCGACCGTACGGGCGATTGAGTTCGCGGCTAATTTCGTCGTCTTCGAATGGGTTCTGGGCAACGTGGTTCGAAAACTGCGGACCATCGAACCGACGATCGCGCGGATGGACTACCACGCTCTTCAAACGGGCCGCGCCAGACACGCTGACCGAAGGCGATTCAATCTCCTCGTAGGCCACCTGCACGACGCTATAGCCGCGGTCGCTGTGTGGCCGGGTTGCGACGCGACGCACCGGCTGCTTGAGATTGGAAGCGGGCTGAGCTGCAGGCGTGCGCGATCGCCACTGGAGCTGGGCGGGTTCGCCACCGAAAGACTGCAGAGCGGTTACCAGCAGAACCAGCGTGGCAAGCAACGCCGCGGGCAACCAGGTGGTGTCATCGAAAGAAGAGCGACGCAGGACAAAGGACGACTCCGCACCGTCGTCCACCCCGGCGAGGCCCTCAGGCCCCACCAGCACATCCAACCGGGCGAGGTCAGTTTGATTCCCCGCCGTGGTATTCGGTGGTGTAGTTTGGTGCTTCTTGCGTGATGGCGATGTCATGCGGATGGCTCTCCCTAACACTTGCCGGTGTAACCCGGACGAATTGCGTTTCCTTACGCAACTCGGCGATGGTCCTGGTGCCACAGTACCCCATGCCGGCTCGCAATCCGCCTACTAACTGGTAGACGAATGGCCCCAGCGGACCCTTGTATGGCACTCTTCCCTCAACTCCCTCCGGCACCAATTTGCCGTTGCCGTTTCCGTCGTCTTCAACGTCGGACTGGCGATATCTTTCCTTCGATCCGTGCACCATGGCCCCCAGCGACCCCATGCCGCGATATGCCTTATAGGTGCGTCCCTGGTACAGTACACGCTGCCCGGGGCTTTCGTCCAAACCGGCCAGCAATCCGCCAACCATCACGACATGGGCTCCCGCGGCCAGGGCTTTGGTTATGTCTCCCGAGTAGCGAATTCCTCCGTCGGCGATGATGGTCGCGCCCGACCCTTCGGCGGCCCGCGCCGCCTCGCTGATGGCGGTAACCTGCGGTACACCAATGCCCGAGATGATTCGCGTGGTGCAAATCGATCCCGGACCAATGCCAATCTTCACCGCATCGGCACCGGCTTCGACCAGGTCGCGACACCCCTCGTAGGTCGCCACGTTGCCCGCCACGACGTCGATGTCGTATTGGCTCTTAATCTGCTTTACGGTTTCAATCACGTTGCCCGAGTGACCGTGTGCGCTGTCGACCACCAGGAAGTCGACTTCCTTGCCGATCAGACTCTCGACGCGGTCGAAATCGAACACGCCCACGGCCGCGCCCACCCGCAATCGACCTTGTGCGTCCTTCACCGCGTGGGGGAAGCGCCGCATCATGTCAATGTCTTTGATGGTAATCAGGCCTGTCAGTCTGTAATCTTCGTCAACCAGCAGAAGTTTCTCGACCTTTTTTGCCATCAAAATCTTCTCAGCTTCTTCAAGCGTCACAGTCCCGGTGGCAGTGACGAGCCCCTCCTTGGTCATTACGTCCGCTATGGGCAGGTCGTCGCCTTCGAGAAAACGCATGTCGCGACGCGTCAGGATGCCCACCAGCGTGCCATCGGGCTTGGTGATCGGCACGCCGGATACGTTCGACTGCCCCATGGTGCTGCGGGCAGTGGCAACGCTAGCATCGGGCGGCAATGTAACGGGGTCGACGATAATGCCATTGGCCGACCGCTTCACCTTGTCGACTTCTTCGGTCTGGGCCTCGATGGGAAGATTCTTGTGAATCACGCCCAAACCACCCACCTGGGCCAGACCGATCGCCATGCGGTGCTCGGTCACCGTGTCCATGGGCGAGGAGAGCAACGGCACGTTCAGTTGGATGCGGCGGGTTAGCTGGGTGGATACATCCACCTGACTGGGCACGACCTCGCTGTAGCGAGGCTGGATCAGCACGTCGTCAAACGTTAGTCCGGTGATGGCGATCTTGTCGGCACTGGTCATCGGGCACTCCGCTGGGTTTGGGGTAATCCGCCATTTTGCCGACTCTTGAGGGACTCTGGCAAGTGACCGGCGGGCGGCCAGCGCGCCAGACCGAAAGACACGCACGCTCATAGAATTGGTAGAGCGACGGCCGCCACATGCCGAGAAACCCAAAAAACGGGTCCATTCACCCGTCAATTCCGATTCGGGCACCGGCTTTGCATTACGGATAGTGGTGTCACAAACGGCGAGCGGATTCCCGTGAAACGCTTCGCGGGGACCACTCCGGCCGTTGCCTGCTCCTATCGGAACCGAGCCCCCCCAACGAGGTCCCAGAATGAACTGTCCAGTTGCCCCCCGCTGGTCATTGCGTCGAATTACTGCCACCACTTTGTCCTTAATCATGGCGCCAATCGCCCTCGGGCAGACGGCCGCTCCTGATGTCCTGCCGGGCGAGACCTCTGTGCTGGTCTCGCTGAAAAGGCTCAGCGACTCCACTGCCGAGCCTCGCTTGGCGAGCGTTCCCCTGTCGACCAACACCGCTACCTCCCGGGTGCCGGTCCAGTTTGTGGCCACGCAGGCGGAAGAAGCCCAGGTGCTGGAAGAAGGTCCAGTGCATGAGGCGTTTGCCGAACCCATCTCGGCGTCTGCCGACGAAGGCGAAGTGATTGCCAAGGAGCCGCCTCAACCCGTCGACGAAACCCCGCCCGAATACCGCCCTGACGGCGAGAACGTGGAGTGGATACCTGGCTATTGGTCCTGGCTCGATGAAAAGAACGACTTTGTGTGGGTAAGCGGCGTTTGGCGCAGCATCCCGCCGGGGCGTGCCTGGACTCCTGGTCACTGGGCCGAGGTCGAGGGTGGCTACGTGTGGATCAGCGGCTTCTGGAGCGACGTCACGGCACAGCAGGTCGATTACCTGCCGTTGCCGCCCGAGACGCTCGAACAAGGTCCCTCGACCGCCGCCCCCAGCGACGACTACTTTTGGATCCCCGGTTGCTGGGTTTGGGAACAACAGCGTTATTCCTGGCGTCCTGGCTACTGGTACCCTGGCCAACAAGATTGGATGTGGGTGCCCGATCACTACGTCTACACGCCCCGCGGTGCAGTGCTGGTCAATGGTTACTGGGACTATCCGCTGCAGCGTCGTGGATTGCTGTACGCCCCCGTGTACTGGAATGGTGGCTACCGCTACGGCGCCGGCTATGCCTACACGCCGAACCGCGTTGTGAACACGGCCCTGCTGTTGTCGTCGCTGTTCATCGACAATAACCGAGGCTTCTACTACTACGGACGCGGCTACGGCTCTCGCGACCGCTACCGACCCTGGTACGACAACAGCCGGCGGGGCTTCTACAGCCCGATGTACGGATATTATTCGTGGCAATACGGCCGCAATAGCAACGACTGGAAGAACCGCTTCGACTACGACCGACGCCGTGGCGATGATTTCCGCGATCGTGGCCCCAACGACAACGATTCGATGAGGCTTGTTGGTTCGGTCGATCAGCTCAAGCAAAGCATCGACCAGGATCGGCGTGACGATCGTGATGGTCGCCGGGACCGCTGGAACAGCAACTTCCGTAAGCTAACGGACAACGAACGCCGCGACGCCATGGATCGCTCGCAGAAGATGCAGCAATTCCGCAACGCTCGTTCCGAATTCGAGTCGAAGCAACGCGGCCCGTCCCGTGCTCAACTCACTCGCAACAGCGATGACGATGGTCGTCGGATTGGGCCGAATGCCAACGCCCCCGGCAGCTACAAGCCGTCGACGTTCAACCTGCAATCTTCCTCTGCTGCGGAAGATCTGCGTCTCAAAGCACGTGCACAGCACGAGCGATACCAGCAGCGTGTGATGCGCTATAACCTCGACAATCGCAACGAGGAGCGGAACCTCCGCGAGCAAGCCGGCCGCCAGCGGGACGACTTCCAGCGGCGTGTGGACGATTCTCGCAAACAGCAGCGACGACAGGTCGAAGAGTTTCAGGATCAGCAAGATCGACAGCGAGAGCGGATCCAAGACATGAAAGTCGAGCAGCGAGATCGCATGCGAGAGACCCGCAGTGAGGATATCCGCCGCACGACGAGACCTCCCCAGCAACCCATCGATCGGGGCCGCGAAGCGCGCGGCAACGACCCAATCCGTCGTGGCCCAACGCCTGAAACGCGGGGCAACGCGGGTGGCAATCGCGGTGGCGGCGAAGCTCGTGGTAACTCCAACGCGGGTGGCAATCGCGGTGGCGGCGAAGCTCGTGGCAACTCCAACCGTGGTGGAAATCGCGGTGGCGGCGAGGCCCGTGGCAACCCCAACCGTGGTGGCAATCGCGGTGGCGGCGAGGCCCGTGGCAACTCCAACCGTGGCGGCAACCAGGGCAACCGTGGCGGAAATCGCGGCGGCGGTGGCAACCGCGGCGGCGGCGGCGGCGGTGGTGGCAACAAAGGTGGCAAGAAATAGTTAGTTAGCCAACTGCTTCCGCTAACTGTCGCATAAATTCACCGGGTAGCGTTCCTGCTTTCTCAAGCAGGAACGCTACCTTTTTTTGTTGGCCACCAGGGACTGGACTTGCCAACGACTGCCGCTTGCGGAGAATTATTAGCACCCACTTCGCCTTAGCTTCTTCTCGTGAGTGCATCATGCCCCAATGGTACAACATTCTTGTCGGTGTCGATTTGTCTCGTGGCGACTGGCGGGCAAATCCCGAAGGGGAAACGCCATCCCAATTTGCCTGCGAACGAGCCATTCACTTAGCCCAGGCTCTCGATGCGCATCGCGAGGATCCAGCGAAGCTTCACTTTGTGGCGGTACTCGACCTCGACGAAAAGACACAGCGACTGATCGCCAAGTCGCAAGCAGACGAAGAGACCGTGGTAAGTTCAGCCGAAGAGGCACTCCGGCATCATGTGGATGCGGCCGCCAAGGCAGGGATCAAGGCCGACAGCGAAGTTCTGCTGGGCCGGCCTCGAGTTGAATTGCTCAAGTACGTCAACGAAACAAAACCCGATATCGTACTCATTGGCAACCGCGGGCACGGCATGCTGGGGAGCATCTTGGTTGGCAGCACGGCCATCTCGCTCATCGCCCAAAGCCCTTGCCCGGTAGGCGTGATCAAGCAGCGTCCTAATCCCACGGTCGATCGCATTTTGCTTGGCACCAATTTCACACCGGTGTGCAATCGTTTGCTCGATTTGGCCATTCGCCTGGCCAGGCTCTTCAAAGCCGAGCTGCACGTCACGCACGTCGTGGAACCAATGAAACGACCCTTCCTGCAATTCAGTGCAGTGTCAGACGATGAGGTGAACGCCGCGTACGACGAAGCTGTCAGTAAGGCGCGAGCCAAGCTCGACGAAATCGCCGCGCGGGAGGATGCCGCCGCTCTGTCTCCCAAGATGGTCACGCACCTCGAGGAAGGCATCGCCAGCGATGTCGTCTTCCGGCAAACCAAGGAACTCGACATCGACGTATTGATGCTGGGCACCGTAACCCAGGGCGGAATGTCCAGCATGTTCTTCGGATCCACGGCACAGCGACTATTGCCGAACCTTGACTGCTCGCTGTTGACGATGCGGCCAGCGGAGACCGCTTAGAACACATACTGAGCGTCGTCTGTCTGAATGCGGATTACACCGGTGAAGAAGATGTGCAGCTTCGATTCGCGGGGCTGGTCCTTTGGTTGGTCGGTCTCGACGAAGAAGTGGATATTCTCACTGTCGTCGATTTCCCAAGTCCCCTCGATCTTCTCCGCCGTTGCGTCTTCGCCCAGCAGTACCAGCAACAGGTCGGGCGGAATGTCCGTTCCCTCCAGCACGAAGCGGTCCTTTTCGAACGACCATTTGAAAGCCCCATCGTCTTGCCCCGTGCGGTTGGTGCACTTCTTGCCAATCAAGTCGGCCTCTTCCACCGGCGGATAGTTATCTCCCGGGCTGGGCATTCCCCCAACGGGCCCACATCCGACGATCACCGAACAGAGCAACAGGCCAGCCATACAAGAGCGAAACATGGTTGGGATCCTTCGATTTATGGAAAGTCTGAGGTTCCAGTATTGCAGCGACACGCAATTGACGAGCTGCCGATCTTGAAAGTTCCCAGTTTCTTCTCAGCCCCGCCCTGCGATGTCCAGCGGATGCCGCCGACGCCACCATTTATGCAGTTCCATTACCACCAGAACGCTGAACGCCAGAGCGATGAGCGTCGAGCTCTGCTGTAGCGAGACCGGAGCGATGCCCAGCACCTGTTGAGTGGCAGGCCAGTGCATGGCCAGCACGTGCAGGCCCATTGCCAGGGCGGAACCAGCCAAGAGCAGTGGATTCGACCAAAGTGGCTTGCGCAGGGCGGAGGTCGTCTCCGACCGACAATTGCCGATATGCACAATCTCGAATAGCACCATCAGCAACAGGAGTGCATTGCGGGCTTCGAATTCGCTCCAGCCGGCCACTTCGATCATGTAACTGAATGCGGCAAAGGCCACCACGGCCATCGTCACGGCCGCCAGGATGGTTCGCTCGATCATCAAGCGGTTGAAGATGGGCTCGCCCGGGGGCCGCGGTCGCCGCCGCAGCACGCCCGACTCGCCCGGTTCAAATGCCAGCGCCACGTCCTGAATGCCATTGGTCACCAAATTGAGCCACAACAGCTGCGCGGGCAGTAGCGGCAGGATCGCGGCCCCGCTCGCTGCCGAGGGCCAGCCGCTCAGGATGGCGAGCCCCAACAGTACGACCTCAGCGGCGCCGGTGGAGATGAGCAGGTAAATCACATTGCGAACGTTGTCGTAGGCAATTCGGCCTTCCTCGATGCCGGCCACGATGGTGGCAAAGTTGTCGTCGGTCACGACCAGTTCGGCCGCCTCGCGGGCCACGTCCGTTCCGCTGCGCCCCATGGCCACACCGATATTCGCCTGCTGCAGGGCCGGCGCGTCGTTTACCCCGTCGCCCGTAACCGCTACGTAGTGCCCTGCCGCTCGGGCCGCCTCGACCAGGTCGAGCTTTTGTCGTGGTGTGGTCCGCGCAAAGACTCGCACCCGCCGCACCAGGTCCTGCAACTCTACAGGCGTGCGGTCGTTCAACTCGCTTCCCGCAACAACCTGGTCGGGCCCGATGGCCAGGTCGAGCTGCCGAGCGATAGTCAGTGCAGTCACCGGATGATCGCCCGTAATCATGCTAACTTCGATGCCAGCCGCACGGCACGCTGCGACCGCTTCGCGAGCGCCAGACCTCAACGGGTCGATCATGCCCACAAAGCCTACAAACTCGAGACCAGCCGGCTCCGAGGGGACCGACGACTCATCCATGTTGGATACAGGCCCAGTCGCCAGTGCGAGCACGCGGTAGCCCAATTCGGCCAAGCCAGCAGCCCGATCCAGCAACACCGATTGCTCCGAATCGTCCATCGCGCACATGGGTAGCACCCGCTCGGGTGCTCCCTTCACGCTGGCTACGACGCCTCCCTCCAGGCGGTTGAAGGTGGCCGCAAACTGCCTCTCGGCCTCGAACGGGATATCGTTAACCAACGGTGCCTCGGACAGCAGCGCGGCGCGAACTACTCCCAATTTGTGAGCCATGCTCAACAGCGCGATGTCGGTAGGATCGCCGCGCCAGACCCACGATCCGTCGCGCTCATACAGGTCGCTTTCGTTGCACAGCACGGCCGTGCGTGCCAGCAGCTTCAGCGCAGGGTCCGCACTGGCTTGCACCGGCCGGCCACGGTCCAGCACCTCGCCTGCGGGAGCGAATCCCTCGCCGGAAACCTCCAGTTGGCGGCGGTCCGCCAGTTCGATGGTGCGAACGGTCAGTTCGTTGCAGGTCAGCGTGCCGGTCTTGTCGCTAGCGATCAACGTGCAGCTACCAAGCCCCTCGACGGCCGCCAGCCGTCGCACGATCACCCCACGCTTCGCCATCCGCGTTGTAGCCACCGCCAGCGCCACGGTCAGAGCGACCGGCAGTCCTTCGGGAATGGCCGAAACCGCCAGCGCTACGGCGAACATGAACACATCGGTTACGTCGTAACCTCGCCATAGTACCCCCAGCGTGGCAATCACGATCACCGCAACGACCATGCTCCAGGCCACGACCCGCGTAAAATCGGCCATGCGATCCAGCAGCGGCGGCCGGCCGCCCGTTTTGCTGGTGATATCCAGGGCCAACTGGCCAACAGCGGTCTGAGCGCCGGTGGCAACCACAACGCCTTCGGCCCGGCCCCGCTGCACCATCGAACCCGCATAAGCCATGTTGCGACGATCGGCCATCGGTGTCGCCGCTTCGAACACGCCGTCGGCATCCTTGGAGACTGGCAGCGACTCGCCGGTGAGCAACGATTCGTCAATCTCCAAACCATGCGACTCCGACAAACGCAAATCTGCCGCTACGCGATTGCCGGACTCCAGCCATACCACATCTCCCGGCACGACCTCCTCGCCGTCCACCTCGCACATCTCTCCATCGCGCAGCACCGTGGCGCGGACCTGCAGCAGTTGCTGCAGTGCCCGGGTGTTGCGTTCGGCTTTCCATTCCTGGAAACCGCCAATCAGCGCATTGAGCACCAACACCATGGCGATGAAAGCCGCGTCGGTTGGCTCGTCGGGGTGCGTGGCAAGCGACACAACGGCCGCCACGATAAGGATGAGAATCAGAGGGCTGGCGAACTGCCTGAACGCAATCTGCCAAATGGGCGTGGGGCGAGCCTGGGGCAGTCGATTGGGGCCGAACTTCTGCAACCGCTCTTCGGCCTGGTCGGACGTGAGCCCCAAATGCTGGATACCTAGAGTCCCCCGCACCTCGGCAATTGTCGCCGCGTGCCAGTTGTGTCGAGGCGTCTTGTGCTTGGGAGCCACCATGCGATAACCAGCTGTGCATCAAGCGAACAGCTATTGGCATTATAGAATTCCAACAACTCCGGACACAATCTGTTGGAACTCCGCCCCCAGCATTGGCGTCGAACATCCGTGCAGCGGTCTCCCCCTACTCAAATCATGAGGAACTTGTCATGAACAGAAGCTTGCTGAGTCTCAGTGTCATCCTGGTGCTGGCAGCCCTACCCGCAGCTCAGGCCGACGACGCGGTCGACGACGCGGCCTTGGTGGCCGAAGGCAAAGTTTCTGCCGTAACGGTCTATCAAGGGCAGGCCTTGGTAACGCGCACGGTCGATTTGGCCGAAGTGTCCGGGCTGGCCGAAGTGGTGGTTACCGATCTGCCGCAGAACGTGCTGCCCGGCAGTCTGTACGCCGAGCCGCGAGATGGGGTCGAGATTCGCTCGGTCCGCTACCGGGTGCGGCCCATGGAGCTGGATGTTCGCAAGGAAGTCCGTGAACTGGACCAAGAGATCCAGGACGTCCAAGACGAGGTGACCGCCGTCCAGCGCGAGCAGCAACTGCTCAACGAGCAGCAGCAATACCTTAACAAGCTCGAGCAATTCACAACCGTCACGGCCGATCGAGAGCTGAAGAACGGCGTGCTCAACGCCGAAACGCTCAAGGAACTGACCAGCTTCAACTTCGAACAGCGGAGCAACATCGCGGCCAACCAACTGGAAACCAACAAGGCGATTCGTGACCTGCAGCGACAACTCGAAGTGCTGCAGCGCAAGCGAAGTACCGTGGCCGCCGGTTCGGCCCAGACCTTGCGCGAGGCGGTAGTGTTCGTGAACGTGGCGCAGGCCGACGGCGCAGGGATGAAGCTCAGCTACTTGGTAACCAACGCCACGTGGTCGCCATCTTACAACCTCCGCGCCACCAACGATCGCGACAAGGTGCAGGTGGAATACAACGCCTCGATCCAGCAAATGAGCGGCGAAGATTGGACCGACGTCGAAATGACACTCTCCACCGCCTCGCCCTCACTAGTTGCGCAGGCCCCGTCGCTCGATCCCCTGGTCGTGAAGCTCGGCCGCGAGCAAGCCGAAGGGGCGGCTCAGATGGTCGCCGGCGCAAAGAACTACAAGCAAGCCAAGCAAGCCCTGGAGCAACAGCGCGAACAGCTGGCTCAGGTACGTGGCAACGCCATCAATCGCAGCTCGTCCCCCAACCAGGCGGCAGATGACTTGTTCGGCAGCCCCACCGCCAACACCGCCGTTCAATCCAATGCTCAACAAGGTGCGGCCACAGATTTTTCTGGGGGCGGATTCGGCGGGCAGGTAGATGCCCGCTGGGCAGCGAGCGATCGCGAATCGGCCGATCGGTTTCTGAACGAAGTTGCTCAGAAGATGCAGATTCTCGACTACAACACGGCCCGCATCGAGATCAAAAAGCCGGAAGACCGGCAACAAGTCGAAGGTGAGGGGGTCAGCGTGAGTTATCGCCTGGCCAGCCGCATGACGCTGCCCAGTCGTAGCGACCGGCAGCTGATCCAAATTGCGGCCCATCCGCTGGCGGCCAACTTCTATCGGCTAGCTATTCCCGTGCTTACTACCAACGTCTACGAAGAGGCCCGCGCCTCGAACACCAGCAACGAAGTGCTGCTGGCAGGCCCCGCCTCCACGTTCCTGGGCGACGAATTCGTCGGTCGCGGCGAAGTGCCCACCGTGAGCGTCGGCGAGCAATTCGGTGTGGGCCTGGGCATCGATTCGTCGCTACGCACTACGCGTGAGTTGGTCGACAAGGTCGAGCGGATTCAGGGCGGCAACCGCGTGGTCGACTTCACGTACGAATTGACCATCGAGAACTTCGGCTCCGACCCAGCCAAGGTCCGGCTGCTCGACCGCATGCCCACCGCTGGCGAAGCCGACATCACGATTACGCTGCTGAAGAGCGACAAGCCCGTGAGCGAAGACCGCGCGTACCAACAACGTGGCCTCGAAGAGGGGATGCTCCGCTGGGATGTCGAAGTGCCGGCCGGCGCCACGGGTGTCGACCGCTTCGTGATGAAGTACACGATGCAAATCGAATACGACAAGCAGTTGTCGATCGTCGGTTTGCCGGCCAAGCAATAGCCCGAGTGTTCCGCACCGGATCAGCGCGGATGGACACAGTACTCAATGCGGTTCGGTGTCTCATCCGTGCAGATCCGTGGCTCGGATCGGGCAAGGGTGCGACCAGGGCAATCCTCTTAGCGCCGTAAGGCTCTTGGCAGCCGGGCCGAGACTTCCACGCCACGGTCGCCACCAAAGTGCGTGAGCACCGTGCCGACGTCGCTGACCGGTGCGTAGTACAACGGGCGGCCGAACAGCACCTGCGACTCACTATCCAGCACACATGCGCCGAACTCGGCGTTGGCCAGCGGCCAGAGGGTAAGAGAGTCTTCCCGCAGACGAAACCTCGCGCCCAGCCAGCCAAACTTTACCGTGGCCGTGTCTGCCGCCTGGCTCCCCGGTTGAGGTGTACCCCGATACAAATAGTATTCGATCGTCCGCGCGAACACGCCTGGCATCGAGCCCGATTCGGCCACGAGGTCGCCCTCGGCCGAGGTGATCCGGCCGTCCTGCCAGTAGACGTTCAGGTTCTGCAGGTTGCCGACGGTGTCTAGCGGAATGCTGAGCGCCTGGGCGAGCGCCACGCCGGCGAGTTCGCCCGACAGCGTGCCACTGGTTCGGTCTGCGGAGCGGACGATGGACGCCTGGCCAGCAAAGGTGGCCTGCTCTCCCCCTTCGACCACCAGCGCCCCAAGCGACACCAGCCAATCGGCCGGCACCTGCTGTCCGGCCGTATCGAGCACCACGCGCGTTGCGGGCGGGGTGACTTGACGGTTGCGAAGCACCTCGATGCGGGGACCTGCCGCGTTGGTTTCGATCACGCAGCGGCGTCCCGTGATCTCGCCTTGCTGCTGAGTGCTCTCCAGCGTGATCACCAGCAACTGACCGGCGAGCAGTTCTCTGGCGGAGGGGTGAGCGTTCTCTTGCCAGGCTACGTTGGCCAGCTCCACCCGGACGCTTCCCGGCCAATCGACCTCCAGCGTGCGATGCAGCGACGTTGCCAGGTGCGACAGTTCACCCTCAGCCAGGCTCACGCCCGACAGCCGCACGCGGGGCGTCGGGCCTTCGGTATGCACATGGGCCACCGCGGCGGTGAGCACCACCTCGCCGGTCTCGACGTTCGCCAACTGCAGATCGCGGCACCGCACCACGCCGGGCAGCGGCGTATCGACCGAGCTAGCATCGACTCGCATGCCGAGCATTCGCTCGACTACCGCCAGGCGGGAATCGGCCGTGGTGGGAAGCCGCTGATAGGTGGCCCACGCCATCACTGCTAGCGTGGGCAGAATGCAGCCGGCCAAAAACACCACGCGGCACATTCGGCGTTGATTCGATTGAAGCATGCCCTGCGAGCCACGGGCGTGCAGGCAGGCGGATGTCCAATGGCTAAACCGCGAGCGGTCGCCGAGGTGTCCCCCTACCTCTCCCGGGCCATTTTCTGGAAGAGTTCGTAGCGAGCTTGCATCTCTGGCAAGCTATCCCCTCCAAACTTATCGACCAGGGCGGCGGCGATCTCGAATGCAACCACGTTTTCCACAATCACGCTAGCAGCGGGCACCGCGCAGACGTCGCTCCGCTCGTAGCTGGCCGCGTCGGGCTGCTTGGTGTCGAGGTTAATCGACTCCAGCGGCTTGGCCAGAGTGCTGATCGGCTTCTTGGCCGCCCGCACCACCAGCGGCATGCCATTGGTCATACCGCCTTCGAGCCCACCCGCGTTGTTACTGGGACGGACGTAACCCATGTTCGGCGAGTCCTTCTGCGACTCGTCGTAGAGGATGGGATCGTGTACTTTCGAGCCCGGCAGCCGCGCGGCTTCAAAGCCCATGCCGATCTCGACGCCTTTGATGGCTTGCACCGCCATCACCGCCTGCGCCAGTCGGCCGTCAAGCTTGCGATCCCACTGGGCGTGCGTGCCCAGGCCGAACGGCAGTCCGTCGACGCGAACTTCCATCACGCCGCCCAACGTGTCGCCCGCCTTGCGGGTTTCGTCGATTAGCTTCTTGATGTCGGCGTCCTTCTCGGGATTGAGCGAGTAGATCTCGCTTGCATCCCGCGCGGCCTTCAGGGTTTCGTAGTCGCCATCGATCGGATCGATTCGCTCGCCGCCGAGTTCGGTGACGTAACCAAGGGCGGTGATGCCGAACGGCGCCAACAACTGCTTGGCCAGCCCGCCGGCCGCCACACGGACGGCTGTCTCGCGGGCGCTGGAGCGTTCGAGGATGCCGCGGATCGATCCCAGGTACTTCATCGAGCCAGTCAGGTCGGCGTGTCCCGGTCGGGGACGAGGCAGATCGTCCAGCCGCTCGAGTTTGTAGTCGCGGTTGGCCACCTCCAGCACCAGCGGACTGCCGAGCGTGGTGCCGTGCCAGATGCCGGTGCGGATCTGCACCTCATCGGTTTCGATCCGCTGCCGGCCTCCGCGGCCGTAACCACCCTGTCGCCGGCGGAGTTCCACGTCGATTTGGCTGGGATCGAGCTCCACACCAGCGGGGAAGCCATCAACCAGGGCAATGAGCGTCTGCCCATGCGATTCGCCAGCGGTCCAGTAACGAAGCATCTTGAGAGGAGCCAGGGGGTGAAAGGGCAGGAATCGGGAAACCCCCAGTATAGTTGGAAGCGAAAGGTTGAACTATCGGGGGCAATCGAGCGGGAAGAGCGTGTAGAATGGGCTGCGAACGGCTTTCCCCCGGATATTAGGTATGGAAGACGAAAACCCTTACGCCGCACCACAGGCCAGCCTGGAGTCGACGGTGCCCCCGCTCGAAGAGGTCGGCGTCGTACGCGATGGCAAGCACTTGCTGCTGTACGAAGGTGCCACGCTGCCCTCACGGTGCTTCAGTTGCAATCAACCGGCCACTCACCCCACCAAGGTATCGGCCGTAAGGAACTACGGCCTGTGGATTGCCATGCGGCTGGGAACCATCGGCCTGGTGGTCGCCGGCATGTTGGTCGCTCGCAGTTACGTACCTCGCTCGGCCGAGCCGTTGGTCACAGTGGCGGCCGTCTTGGCAATCGCCCTGCTGTACGGAGTCATCCGCTCGAACAACGCCACCCAGTTTTGCTTCTACACCTGCACCAAACACCGGATGTTGAGGTACCTGACCGTGGCCATCGGCTGGTGTGGCTTGCTGTTGCTCCTGGGCGAGGCGTGGCTTGCCGAGCTGTTTCCTGCCGCAGGGCAACTCGATTTGCTCCTGCCATTTATTGGGTGCATTTTGATCAGCAGGGTGATCGCGCGAAAAGCGCGTTTGCAGCTTCGTTGTGTCCCAAATCAGCAACAGCCCTTTATGTTCCATGGATTCGGCGGAGAGTTTTTGGAGAGCTTTCCAGGCGCCGACGAGGCGTAGCGAATCGGACTCTGGTCGAAAGCAAATCGATGGATGACGAAAATCCCTTCGCTGCGCCGCAAGCGGATTTAGATCCGGCCGACTTCGCTATCGAAGGCGATCCGTCGGTGGTGCGCGTCGACAAAAAGCTGCGCATGCCTGAGGGGGCTCAACTGCCGACGCGGTGCGTCAAGTGCAACCGGCCGGCAAAGACTCAGTGGGATGTGGCCGCCAACAACGGACTGAGTACACGCTCCGGCACAAGCGCGATACTGTTCGTCCTGCTCGGAGCTTTCCTGCTTATCGTGTTCACCGCCCTTGATATCAGCCTGTTATGGTTAATTCCATTCGTTGCTTTGGCTATAGGCATCGTGGTATGGATGGAGCGTCAGGAACCGCGACCCGTCTGTACGACCTTCTACGTTTGCCCTATGCACAATCTGCTGCGATACGTCGCTGGCGTCCCCATTGCTATATTAGCCGTTCTACTACTCAGCAGTTCCCGGTTAACCGACTGGACCGGAATCGACTTCGAAACGTTCTTCGAATTTCCACGAACGCTTTTCCTGGTCCTCACAGCAAATCTGATGCTTATGTTCGCTCCGCATGTGATCGGGAAGAAGCTGGAAAAGGGTTACTTTGAATACCATGGATTTGGCGAGAAGTACCTAAAGAACTTTCCGACAATAGAGCAACAAGGAGCAGTTTTCGACGAGGCGTAGCTCGTCGGAAGAACCTCCCAAGCACCCCTACCTCACTTCCACGCAAACTCACCACCGCTAATCCGCTCGAAGGCTTCGATGTACTTCGCGCGCGTCTTCTCGACGATCTCTTCCGGCAATTCAGGAGGCGTACTGTTGCGGTCCCAGTCGCTGGCCAGCAGCCAGTCGCGGACGAACTGCTTATCGAACGATGGTTGCGGGCCGCCGGGTTGGTACTGGTCGGCCGGCCAGTAGCGCGAGCTGTCAGGGGTCATCACTTCGTCGATCAGAATCAGTTCGCCGTCGGCATGGCCGAACTCGTACTTGGTGTCGGCCAACAGCAGTCCACACTTCTCGGCGTGGGCCGAGCCCTTGTTGAAAAGCTCGATGCTGCGGGCCTTCAATTCTTCGGCCAGCTCGGTGCCGATCTCAGCGGCCATCCGCTCGAAGGAAATGTTCTCGTCGTGCTCGCCCATCTCGGCCTTGGTGGCGGGGGTGAAGATCGGTTCGGGTAACCGATCGCTCTCCACCAGGCCAGAGGGTAGCTGCACACCGCACACGGTGCCCGACTGCTGGTACTCTTTCCAACCCGAGCCTGCCAGGTAGCCCCGCACCACGCATTCCATTGGGACCACTTGAGCCTTCTTGGTAAGCATCACCCGGCCGCGAAGTACCTCGCGGTCGACCCCGTCGGGCAGCGGCATCTGGTCGACTTCGGTGGTCACCAGATGATGGGGAGTGTCCAGTTGGTCGAACCAGAATTGGCTCACTCCGGTTAGCACGCGGCCCTTATCGGGGATGCCGGTTGGTAGCACCCAATCGAAGGCGCTGATCCTGTCGGTGGCCACCAGCAGCAGGTGCTCTCCCAGGTCGTAAACATCGCGGACCTTACCGTGCCGCGCGGGAATATCTGCCAGCTGGGTGTCGATTAGGGGGGTGGAGTGCATGTCCGTCTCCGGCTTCCAGGGGGGATTTGCGGCAGGCACCAAGTATAGCGTTGTCGGGGCGGCAGGCAGAGTGCTTGCCTCGGACCGCGGGTGTCAACTAAACTGGATTATTCGCCGCAAAGCGTTGGAGACTGCTGCCCCTCCTGCCGGTCGGCTCAGTGTCAACAACCCTTCCGCTCCGGCCAGCCGCGGCGGCTCACGCTCACCAAAGGTCCGCACCGTCATGGGACTGATGCGACTGTTTGTACATGACGGTAGCCGACTCGAGAGTCTCGACCCGACGCGCGTCCACATGATCGGGTTTGAGGAGCTTCCCTGGTTCTCGAGCGTCTTTGTCTCTGAGAAACAGCTGGTCATTCAGCGGGCGGAAAGCGACTCGGGCACGGTCTGCGTACCCTGGTTGGTGGGCGACCGGGGGGAGATGCTACTGTCGACCTCCACGCTTATGGAGCGTGACACCCCCTACTTCCTGGAAGTGGAACTGGCCCGAGGGCTGGTGCATCGACTGCGGAATCAGCTGGAAGCGTGGCGACAACTGGGACTGATTGTGCCGCCCGACCTGGACGAGGAGGTGCTCGCCGCCACGCGGCATTTCGCCCGGGCGGCGTCGCGGCAGCACGAACCCGACACGGCCGCCACCGAAGCCAACCAGGCCATCGAGCTAGCAGTGGCCGCTGGCGAACGCCTGGCCGCGGTGTACGCCGAGCAGGCGCTCGGCATGCGGACACGCAACGCCCCGCTGAACACGCTGCTGGGGGTCGACCTGAGTGGCGAATTGCCGGACGAAGACCTCCGCGAGTCGGTCACCGAGACCTTCAATCTGGTGAGCCTGCCGATGTCGTGGCGTGACATCGAAGCCAGCGAGGGCAAGCGAAAATGGGACAACACCGATAACGAACTGCGGTGGGCCCAGAAGAACGGACTGAAGGTCGTGGGCGGGCCGCTGCTGGAGTTCGACGAACGCCGGGTGCCCGACTGGACCTACCTGTGGGAAGGCGACTACGACACGCTGTCGAGTTTCATGCTCGACCACGTCCGCCACACCGTGAAGCGCTACCGCAGCAAGGTGCACCTGTGGCATGTGGCAGCGCGGATGAATCGTCCTCGCGTGCTGTCACTTGGGGATGAAGACCGCCTGCAGGTCGTGGCGTCGGCCATTCATACGATTCGCGATCTCGATCAGCGGACGCCCATCGTGGTGAGTTTCGATCAACCGTGGGCCGAGTACATGGCCACACAGCAAACGGACCTCGCACCGATGCATTTCGCCGACGCCCTGGTGCGGGCCGATCTGGGCGTATCGGGGCTGGGCCTGGAGCTGAACATTGGCTCGCAGCCACTGGCCACGGCGCCACGGCCTGCCCTGGCCTTCAGCCGGCTGGTCGATCAATGGGGTCTGTTCGAACTGCCACTGTTCCTGATGCTCACCATCGACACCCGGCGCAGCAAAGACAAGCAAGCTGACGGCGGCCACTCGCACACTCGCGCGGAGTGGGTCGAGCGTTATTTGCCGCCGCTGCTGGCCAAGAACTGCGTCCAGGTAGTGGTGTGGAATCAGCTTTCCGACAAAGGCGCAGAATTCCCTGGGGCCGGCCTGTTCGATGATCAAGACCAACCCAAGCCGGTGCTCAATGCACTCGCAGCGCTTCGTAAGCAGTATCTTGCGTGACTTCTTCTGCCTTGTGGTCGGCTTCCGTATCTTCGGTTCCGAACACGGCGCAAGCAACAGACGAGTGGCTGGTCAACCGCGAGCGGAGCTTCGACTCCGCGCAGTACGAAGCCAACGTATCGGCTGACTTCTTGTTGAGACCACACACGCGCAACGCACCATCGTGCGATTCGAGACGGGTGCGAAAAGCATCGAGCTGCGCGATCACCATTGGGGTGAGGGACTTGAACTGGGGTCCGAACTCCAAGACCACGCGATACACCAGATGACGCGACACCACGTTCCACAAGTCATCGGATAACTGCTGCTCGTTGACCGTGGTGCCCGACTCGCCTGGACTGAGCCGCAGGAATACCCAGTTGGGGCCGCGACTCACATCAATCTGAAAACCGCTCTCTGTGCCATTCATAGGCTGACGCTCCATCGTATGGGGATCGAATGGCGGCCTTGCCAGTGGGGGCTACACAAGCACCCGCTCAACCACCGGCCGACCAGTCACGGGAAACTGGTTGCCACCAGCAGGCGGAAAGAAAAGCAATCGAATCTCTTCAGGTGTCCATCAACGCCGCCTGCGCCTTCATCTTATGACGGCCTTTGCTAGGAATGCAAGCTCGAAAAACACAAAAGCGGAAACGCGCCAGCTAGCAGCTCTCGCGAACTCTACCGGCGACGAATTGCATCCCTCTAGAGGGTGAAGTACGCAACGCACTCCGCACCCCTAAGCGTCGATCATTTCTTTGATGGTCTTCAACGCCACCTCAAGTGCCTCAGGTAGTTTCTCAGGTTGTTTACCACCCGCTTGGGCCATGTCGGGACGACCGCCACCACCACCGCCAAGCGTCTTGGCCACCGGCCCAATCCACTTGCCTGCGCTCACCTTCGCCTGCTGCAAGTCTTTCGAAATGCCGGCGATCAGGGTTACCTTTTCGTCTCCCTCGCGGGCAGCCAGCAGCACAGCCACGCTGTCCTCTTTGGCGCGGAGCTGGTCGATGAGCTGGCGCATCAGGTTTTGCGGCGCGCCGGGCGTCTCGGCGACCACCACCGTGGTTGCGCCAATCTTGGTGGCCGATTCCAACAATTTGTCGGCCGAAAGCGGTCCCGCTGCGTCGCGTTCGGCCAGTTGCCGCTTCATCGACTCGACCTCCGACAGCAGCGACTCCACCCGCTCGGGCACCGCGAGCGGCGCCACCGATAGCAGACGTCCCGCTTCGGTGAGCGTAATTTTCGCTTGCTGATAGGACAGTTGGTCGGTGGGACTCGAAAGCTTCGGGCCGGGTTCGTCGCTGGCCGCACCACCGCTGGAAAGCAGCTTCTTCAGCGAACGTTGCTCGGCGAGTAGCGCGGTGACGGCCTCGGGAACCTGGCTCGCAGCACAGGAGAGCAGCTTGGCGGTCTTGTCGAGTGCCGTGGTGGTTTCGACCACCTGCTGCTCGGCCCGCTGGCCCGTAAGCGCCACGATACGCCGGGTGCCGGCCGAGACCCCTTCTTCGCTGATGATTTCGAACGCTCCCACCTGCTTGGTGTTGGTCAGGTGCGTGCCGCCACATAATTCGCGGCTGTTGGTACCTGCAGAGAGCGGGCCCATCGACACCATCCGCACGGGGTCGGGGTACTTTTCGCCAAATAGCATCATCGCGCCCTGCTTGCGGGCCTCGGCCAGTGGCAGGGTCTCCCACTTTACCTCGGCCGCCGTGGCAACGTCGGACGTCACATCTTCGGTAATCGCCGCGAGCTGCTCGGGCGTCACGGGGCTGAGGTTCGTGAAGTCGAACCGCAGCCAGTCGGCTTCCACCTTCGAACCCTGCTGCTGCGCGTGGTCGCCCAGGTGCTTGCGCAAGGCATGGTGCAGCAAGTGCGTTGCCGAGTGGGCGCGGCGAATTGCGTCGCGGCGCCCAGTGTCGACTGCGGCCTGCACCGTGTCGCCCTCGCTCATGACGCCACTCTTCAAGTGACCGATATGGACGAACAGCTCGCCATCCTTCTGCGTGTCGATCACATCGAACTCGAAACCCGCGCCCATCAACTTGCCTACATCGCCCACCTGCCCACCGCTCTCGCCATAGAACGGTGTCTTGTCGAGCACGATCCGCACGGGATCCTCGTGGCCAATCTCCTCCATCTTGTCGCACAAGTGATCGTTGGGCGCCTTGCCGGCAATAATGCCCAGCACCGTGGCCGAGGCCTCCGTGACGTCGTAACCAAGAAAATCGGTCTTGTGGTGAACCTGCTTGAGCGAGTCGATCGGTCCCTTCGAGCCCATCACAGTATGGGTCAACTTGCCCGACGCTTCGCCGTGCTCCAACATAGCCTGCTCGTAACCGTCCCAGTCGAACGCCAGGTTGTGCTCGGCCGCCAGCGACTCGAACAACTCCGGCGGCACGCCGAACGTCTGGTACAAGTCGGCCGCTACGTGACCATCCACGGTGGTGCGGTTTTCCTTGCGCATTTCGTCGAAAGACTGCTCGATACGATTGAGCCCGCCATCGATCGTGGCAAAGAAATTGGCTTCTTCTTTCTCGATCACGCCAGCGACGCGCTCGGTGGTCTCCTTCAACTCGGGATAGGTGCCGGCCATCATTTCGACCACGGTCGGCACGATCTTGCAGAGGAACGGATCACGGAGTCCGATCTGGTGGCCGTCGAGCACCGCGCGACGCAGCAAGCGTTTGACGACGTACTTTTCCTTGTTGGCCCCCGGATACACGTTCTCATGCACCGCGAAGGTGCAAGCGCGGACGTGATCCGTGATGCGGCGGAGCCGGCGGCCGTTTTCGCTGTGGTATTCGTATTTCACACCACACACCTCGGCCGCTGCCTGAACAATCGGCATCAGGATGTCGATGTGGAAGTTGGTCTCCACGTCTTGCAGCGCCGCGGCCGTGCGTTCGAGCCCCATGCCGGTGTCGATATTCTTCGATGGCAGCGGGCGGAGGTTGTCCGGCGGATCGCCCACGCGGTTGAACTGCGTGAACACCAGGTTCCAGATCTCCAGGGCCTCGCGGCCTGGAGCGGTGTAGTAAATCTCGCTACAGGGCCCACAAACACCGTCGGGGCCCTGGCTCGGCGCGCTGGCCGGCCAAAAGTTCTCGTCCTCTTCTTCGTAGCTGATGCGGCTGGTGGGCACTCCGATCTTCTCGTGCCAGATGTCGGCAGCCTGCTGGTCGTCCTTGTAAACGGTGACACTCAGGGTCTCGGGGGGCAAACCGAGCCACTTCTTGTCGGTCAGGAACTCCCAGGCCCAGTGAATGGCCTCGTCCTTGAAGTAGTCGCCGAACGAGAAGTTGCCCAGCATCTCGAAGAATGTGTGATGCCGCGGCGTGCGGCCCACGTTGTCGATGTCGCCCGTGCGCATGCATTTCTGGCAGGTGGTCGCCCGCGTGAAGTCGAGCTTCACCTTGCCCAAAAAATGGTCCTTGAACTGGTTCATCCCCGCCGGGGTAAACAGCACGCTGGGGTCCCAGGTCGGCACCAGCACGTCGCTGGCCACGCGGGTATGGCCCTTGGTCTCGAAGAACGACAGGTACTTTTCGCGAAGTTCGTCAGTTTTCATCGCTAATAGGGACGTGAGAGTGAGTTCAGGGGCCAACCACTGGCGACCTACGTGCCGCCGGTAAGGACCGTTGGATTTTCGCTAAACCCTGAATAATAACGCACTTCGGGCCTTCTCGGCAGGGCAGGCAAAATCGTTGCAACGTGGAGGGATTCGGCCCATAATCTACAACGGTGACCCGGGCCAACGGGCCCTGGGTTCGCTTCCCCTTCCCCCTGCACCCCGATTTCTCGCCAGTGAAACGTGGTTCAACCGGACGACTCGCCCCCTGAACGCGGGCGATTCGTGTTCCCCCGTTTCGTCTCCTGGTGGTGTAGCGTCGATGGCCTACTTAGCGATTCCCCGTATCAGCAAATTGTCTTGCCTGCTGCTGTGCTGCGGCGTGCTGGTTGCGGAGCGGGCGTCCGCCTACGGCACCACTCGCCCTGGCTGGCCTCAGGAGAGCCCGGGTGCCCCGGTCTATCTGACCTACAGCTACCAGAACATGTTCGACGGTGGACTGTTGGATCCTGAAGGGAATCCGGTGCCCGAGTCGCAGATTCGCACCGCCATCGAGGAGGCGCTCAGTGTATGGGCCCGATACGCGCCGCTACATTTCACCGAAGTGCCCGACGACGGGCTCAGCTATGCCTACTCCATGGAGTTCGGCACGCTTCGCTTTCGTCACCTGCTGATCAACGGTCCCGACCCACCCGACGGCGACCCCACCACCAAGGCTCGAGCCCGTTTTCCGGGCACGACCAAAGTCAGCGGCGACGTCGACTTCGACCATGGTGATCCCTGGTCCCTGGTAGGCACCATCCGCGAGCCCGACATCCTGGGTGCGACAATCCACGAAGTGGGCCACGCCCTGGGGCTAACCCACACCGGCGAGGTAGGGGCCAACATGTACTGGATCTTCAAACGGTACACCGGGCCTGGCAGCGGCGACTTGGAACCCGACGACATCGCCGCCATCCAAAGCATCTACGGCGCAGGCAGCGGCAGCGTCACTCCACTACTGCAGGTTCCCGAACCCACGTCGCTCGCGCTGGTGGCCATGGCGCTCGTGGCGGGGCTCGTCTTCAGAATACGACGAACCTAGAGGTTCAGGCGCGCGCCGCGTTAGCGGGCGCTCCGCGCGTCCCAAACCAGCCAGCAAAGCACAAGCGTACATACCCAAAAATCTGGCGACATTCCCACGGGGTTCCTCCCGGTTACACAAGCAAAATGAAAAGAAAAGTAGCCGACCACCTCAACGGTCAACGCAAGCTATACGAGACAGTGTAGTTGTGAGTTCGCTTAATCAATCGGCAATATTCCTCCCTTTATCAAAACTTCATCGCGTCGCATTGCGCCACCGGCACGCATGGAAAACTCTGCCGCGCGATAGCATGGCAGCGCGACGGGCAAGCTGATCGCGCCCCGGCCAGAAACCACTGACCAGTTCCGTCCAGGACCACACCCGGGTGGCTAACTTGCCAACTCGATATCCAGCAGTTCGATCATCGCGTACACGAACTGCCGCTTTTCGGCATTGAAGTGCACCCGCACGCCGATGGTCTTATCGGCCCAGCCGCGGGCGCTGCCGCCGCATTGATGGAACTCCTGCGCCATGGCGGTCCAGTCGCAAACCATCTCGATCAGGTCGACCTCTGTCATGTCGTTGGGGTCGTCGTGGAACTCGGGGTGGTGGCGGTTGTGGCTCATGTGGTGTGCGATGGCCGCTTCCACCTCGGCCTCGACGCCCGGCGGGAAGTCAAACGGGTTGCCCATCTTTCGGCGGCGATGGTGCTCGGTCAGCCAGATATAGGCAGTGCGTTCCTCGGGCTCGAACTTCGTGGCGTCGTGCTGCGCGGCCCGCGCGAGCAACTCGTCGGCATGGTCGGTTACGCGGGCCATCACCTCCAGGCACCGCCGCACCCGCGCGATGTGCTCGCGGGTCCGCCGTTCGTAGAACGCGATCATATCGGAAGTGGGTTCAGGGACTGCCATACCAAGATTTTAAGCCGCGTCGCGGAGCGAGCATAGCAACCGGGCGGGCTACTCTTGTTGTTCTCCCCAGGTTGCTCGGTAGTACGGCCACGCATCCAACAGGTACAGGCCGAACGGCACCCACCAGACGAAATCGTTCGTCGCACACATCACCACTGTGGCCAGCGGCCACTTGCCCGTGGCGATGAGCCCGGCCAAGCCGATAGGGCCGAGCACCTTGCCCGCCAGCCCTACGGCCGCAATCAGCCAGCCCTGCTCTGGGCGGCGAGCCACTTCCAGGTATAGCACGCCGTACAGGCCGATCACCATGCCCATGGCGGTGAAAATCTGCGGATGCACTGCCGGCGGCATCTCGGCCACGCGGAACAGCCACTGCGGATCCACCGCGGCCCACAGTCCCCACGCAATGTTGTACACGCCAGCGGCGGCGAACACCCAGCGATGCAGACGGCGACGCTTCATCGTTTGCCCCGCTCGTTCGCCCAGGCGAACTGCTTGCGAACTTTTCGCACGCGGGCCTTCACCGAAGCGGCCGAGTCTGCTTCCGCCATCGTGAGGGCCGCGAGCGACGTCTTGCGATGCGTGGGATGCTGGTCGGCGAGATTCGCCAGTGCGCTGACCGCCCAGGCGCGGACGAACTTGTTCTCGCCTATCGCTAGTCGAGCGGTCGCCGCCTTGAGCCCGCGACCGCTGGCCTTGGGTATCTCCACTGCGGATAGCATCTGCAGCAGGTGCAACTGCGAGCCCCACTCCGTTTCCTGGGCCAGCAGCAGGGCCATTCCGGACACGGTGTCGGCCGTGAAGTCCACACCACGGTCGTGCCACCGCTTGAGCACCCAAGTGGCGCCCGCACGCACGAGCGGGTTGTCGTGTTCGCCGAGCGCCAGCAGCTTCTGGATGTTCGCCTTACTGGCAGGCGTGCCTGCCGCCACTTGCTCCAGCGGTTCGGCGTGCTTGCCATCGAACGATTGAAGAGTTCTCAGCAAGCTTTGCATGGCGGGTGAGTTCTGCAGACGGGTGCCCGGGGTCGCGTTGGTGCTCTCAGTTTGTGATTAGGCCACACTCTACGTTAGAATTCAATCGATACACGGCTCCCCTGAATCGTCCCCGAGGTTTTCCCATGTCGAAGCTGTCACTCTCGCGTGTCGCGTTGTTGGTCTTGTGCGTTTGCGGTGCGGCCGTCGCTTGGGCCCAGCCGCCGGTGAAAATCATCTTTGATACCGACATTGCCGGCGATGTGGACGACGTGGGTTCGCTCGCCATGCTGCACGCCCTGGCCGATCGCGGAGAAGCCGAGATCCTGGCCTGTACCATCTCGTCGAACAATCCAAAATCTGCCGCCTGCGTCGACGCCATCAACACCTGGTACGGCCGGCCCGACATTCCTATCGGCGGAGTCGACGTGCCTGTGGCGGGGAAAGCGTTCGAAAAGCTGGTCGGCTCACGCTATACCAGGCAAATTGCCAGTGAATTCCCCCAGGACCTGTCCGAGAAACGGCAGCTACCGTCGGCCGTCAAAGTCTACCGGCAGGTGCTTGCTGCCCAGCCGGACGACAGCGTGACCATCGTGTCGGTCGGCTTTCTCACGAATCTGGCCGAACTGCTCGACTCGCCCGCTGACGAATTCAGCTCACTCGATGGCAAACAACTGGTCGCAGCCAAGGTAAAGCAGTGGGTCTGCATGGGTGGCGTCTTCCCCGAGGGGCACTTCGCCAGCGGCGAGGGCGAATACAATCTCAAGATCACACCGGAGGCTACCCAGCGGGCGATCAACGGCTGGCCCACGCCCATCGTGTTCAGCGGCTACGAAATTGGCGAGCGAGTGCTGACCGGCGCCGGGCTCGAGCGAGCCGCTGCCGATAGCCCAGTCCGACGCGGCTACCAGCTGTACAACGGCCTGGGCGATCGCAATAGCTGGGACCAAACGGCCGTGCTGCACGCGGTACGCGGAGCGGGCGACTACTGGGAACTATCCCCACCGGGCGTGTGCCAGGTGCCGGAAGATTCAGCCGGTTGCCACGAATGGAGCGAGAGCCCCGAGGGAAAGCACCGGTACCTGATCGAGAAGATGCCGCCCGCGGAAGTTGCGGCGGAAATTGAAACATTGATGATGGCGGAGCCGGCGAACAGTGACGGGAAGTGACGCAGTCGCTGGCAAACTAATTTTGGAACACTAGTATTCGCTAATCTTCGCTAATGAGGATTAGTGTCGATTAGCGGAGATTAGTGTTCTCCCCTATCCCACAACCCAGCCGACCAATGAAACAGCACGAAATAAACGCCGCTAGCCGTCATCATCGCGATGGTTCCGGCTTGCCACATCATGTCGCGGTAGGCTTCCAACGAGGGCAGTCCCGGCGCTGCCATGACGTTCAGCACAAACATATAAACAAACCCGAGCGCAAAACCGGCTGCCAGGCCCTTGAGGAAACGCTGTGGTATGCCTTCGACCCACGAGTCGTGCTTCGTTCCGAGCAGCACGCTAGTACAACCGCCCAAGAGGCACGGAAAGCCTACCATCACTGTGAGGAAATTGTAGCCGCACAAGGCGTAGTAGGCCGCCCCGATGACTAAGCCAGAGAACACTCCAAAAGCAGCCCATGGAATTGACCGGCGAACCCACCCCGCCCATATCCCCACAAGTGGCGGATAGATGAATCCCAGGTTGTTTGCCAATCGCAAGTCGTGTGCCCCGGCAGTTGGCATACTGTTCGGAACAAGTCTCATCGCAACCAAGAACGCGATGCCTCCCACAACGAGTCCTGCCAGCGAGATCCAGCCGAGCGGGACCACGCGAGGCTCGCCTGCGGGCACAATGGAATGGGGAGTTCGTGGCGAGGCGAATGGATTCTCACTGGTATCCATGGGATCTGACATGCTGGTGAGGCTCAATTGTAGCAGGATTCAATTTAGGTGTTGCAGCGAAGTCGCTACCTCGTTGGCAGATAGCTTCGTTTCTACCGGCAGCGATACGAACACAAAGCCTCGCTAATGAGTATTAGTGTCGATTAGCGGAGATTAGTGTTCCCCTAAAAACCCTACGGCAACAGTTCCTGTGGAATCTCGCCCGCCAGCTTCTGATCGTTAACTCTCTCGAGCCGGGCGAGTTCAGCTTTCACGTCTTCGCCATTCTCCAACCGACGCTTGAGGATCTGAATCTCCAGGGGCAGGATGTTGATGAAGTAGCTTTCGGCATCGGAAGCACCAATTTCCTTCTCCTTCGCCAGCAACCACTCAAGGCACTTGATCTGCTTCTCGGTGTAGTTCAGCTCGGAGTTCGCTTCGAGCCATTTCACCAGGCCTCCCGCCTCGTCGAATGGCGTGCCTTCCCAGTACGGCTGGGTGTGGTTCTCTCCGTCGCGGCCTTTGCGCATCAGTCCGTATCTTGAATAATCCTCGGGGCGATTCTGCAATTGAAAGTAGAGGTTCCAGTAGCAGGCGTCTCCCACGGAGTTGCCCGTGTGGTGATTGCGGAAGTTGATCGACTGGCGTTTGTCCTCCAAATGCTCCACCAGTACTGGAAATGCCAGCTCCTTGTACTCCATCAGCTCTGCAAACGCCTTGTAGCAACGCTCGAACCTGGCGCGATACTCGTCCGAATTGTCCCTGATGCCCGGGCTGAGCGCAGGTCGGTTCGTTGCATCGCCATCGGCAAACACCAACTGATCCACCAACGCTCGGATTTTGGCTTCCTGCTGCTTCGTAGCCAACGGATCAGCCTTGCCAGGAGCTTCCTGCGTCGCCTGCTGCCGAACAACCTGTTTCGCTTGTTGTGCAGATGCCATACCAGCAGCCAACGTGGCAATCAGCATCCAACTCGTGACACCAGTCTTCGACATCGTCCAATGAATCCTACGCTTGAGGCTTTTGCATGACCGTGACTTATGACTCTCATTGTAGAGCCACTTGCCACTTATTCTACAACAACATCCACACCAGTACCGGCGTGAGCAGCAGAATCCAGCCGCACACGGCCAACATTACGCCGGGCGTGGGGTTCGTCACTTGCGGTCGGGTGAGACCGAAGCGCATGCTCGTCATCCGCGCGAGTTCTTCGGGGAACCAAATGCAGAGCAGCGGCACTACGACATACCCACGTACGAAGTGCATTGGAAACAGACCTCCGTTGTCGAAGGCGTCCGGTAGGACATAGGCCACCGCTGCCGCGACCGCCCCGGAAAGCAGCTTCGACGTGAGCAGCGAGTAGATTAGGCCGAGTCGACGCTCGCTCTGGATCTGTTTCCCGAGGGTGGTTGCCAGCCGGTCGACCGCCGTGTTGCCTTCGACGTACTCCTCCAGCTTGGGCATCTGCCAACCCTCGATCCAGTGACCCTGGCAATCGTCGCACCGTTGCAGGAACACGCCCGAATCGTGCGCATATTCTCGCCGATCCATCAGCTTGCCGCACTTAGGGCAAGGGTAGTCAGGTCGCGTCGCCGGGACCTGCGCGGACGCTTCTACCGATTTCGCATAGCTTCGCACCACGGGGCCCAGCTCCCCCTGGTCGAGCCACAAACCCCCGCATTCGGCGCAGCGGTCGATCCGCTGCCCTGCGCAGGCTTCTTCGCGGAGCGGAGTTTGGCAGGTGGGGCATTGCATGGCGGAGCGGGTCGGCCGGGGAACGAAAAAGGTGCGATATTCTCAGCTAATTCGCTGCGAGGCAGTAGAAATTGTACACGCCCCACAGTACTATACATGCGCCCACATGCGGGTCGATGGGGAAGGTATGCGCTGCTGGTGGGTGTTGCCGCGCCTGCGGAGACTTGCCACACCTCTGGGGTTTTCCCACAACTCTGGAGTTTTTCCGCAGTTCGGTTTACCGATGGGGAACTACTCCCTGCGATGGGTACCGTTCGAGCGTCGCAATACCTTACAAGCAAAGCACTTACAACAACGACTTCAGGACACACCGAACGAATAAAGGGCCCATGGATCGATAGCCCCCCGAGGTGTAGCAAAACCAGGTGGGACAAAACAACGTGGGGGAGAATCGCGGGCGTGACGGGAGCCTCGATCGTGGTGGCTGCTGTGGCCCTTTGCGAGGTGGCGGTCGATCGGCGAAAATGGGGCGGTTCGACCGCCCCGCCCCCGCCGATTGGCTTCCCGATGGACCGACCTGCCGACCCCACCGCCGCGCCGCCCGACGAGTTGCGCGAGGTGCTGCAGGAGTACTGGGGGTACGATAGCTTCCGGCCGCTGCAGGCCGAGGCCATGAACTGCGTGATGAGCGGCCGCGACTCGCTGGTGGTGCTGCCGACCGGCGGTGGCAAGTCGCTGTGCTACCAGGCCCCTGCGCTCGCCATGCCTGGCGTAGCGGTCGTGGTGTCGCCGCTCATTTCGCTGATGAAAGACCAAGTCGACGCCCTGCGGGCCAATGGCGCGCCGGCCGCGTTTATCAATAGTTCGCTGTCGCCTGAAGAACGTCGCACCGTCACCCAACAGGTTCGCAGTGGCGAGATTAAACTGTTGTACGCCGCGCCGGAACGCATCGTCCGCGACCATACCTTGTCGTTCCTGCGGTCGGTTGGCGTGTCGTTCGTCGCCATCGACGAGGCGCACTGCGTCAGCACGTGGGGACATGACTTTCGCCCGGAGTACACGGAACTCGGCAAGCTCAAGCAAGCCCTGCCCGGCGTGGCGATTCACGCTTACACGGCCACCGCCGCCGATCGCGTGCAGCAGGATATTGCTCGTGGGCTTTCGCTCGAGTCGCCCGAGCTGCTGATCGGTTCGTTCGATCGCCCCAACCTGGTATACCGCGTGCGGCGAGCCTCGCGAAAGCTGCAACAGATTCAAGAAGTCATCGAACGACACCGAGGCGACTCGGGCATCGTGTACTGCATTAGCCGCAACGAAGTGGAGAGCGTCGCCGCCGAGCTAAAGTCCGCGGGCGTGCGGGCCGCACCGTACCACGCCGGCATGAGCGACGTCGCTCGCGGGCGGAACCAGGAGGGTTTCCTGGGCGACCGCATCGACGTGATCGTCGCCACCGTGGCGTTCGGCATGGGCATCGACAAGCCCAACGTGCGATTTGTGATCCACGCCGGCATGCCCAAGTCGCTGGAAGCCTACGTGCAGGAGAGCGGCCGTGCGGGTCGCGATGGTTTGGAGTCGGAGTGCCTGCTGCTGTACAAGGGTAGCGACGGCGTCCTGTGGCGACGGATGATCGAAGAAGGCGAACCGGCGGCCCAGGAGGGGGCGGTGCGATCGCTGGAGGAGATGATGCGATTCACCACGTCGGTCGGTTGCCGACATCGGGCGATCGTCGAGTACTTTGGCCAGATGTTCGAGCGGGACAACTGCGGCGCCTGCGACTTCTGCCTGGGCGAGCTATCGTTTGCGGACGACGCCTTGGTGAACTCGCAAAAGATCATCTCCTGCGTGGCCCGACTCCAGCAACGTTTCGGCGCCAGTCACACCGCCAAGGTGCTGGCCGGCTCGAAGGATCAGAACGTAACGCGGTTCAATCACACTGAATTGAGCACCTACGGCATTCTCAAACACGAGCACGGCACCACAATCCGCGACTGGATCGAGCAACTGGTGGGGCAAGGGCACCTGGAGAAAGTGGGCGAATATGGCGTGCTGCAGATAACAACCACTGGCCGCGAAGTACTCCGCGGCGAGACCACGCCCCAACTGCTGGCCCCCGTGAAACGCGTGAAAGAGTCGCGCACCCGCACCGAAGCCAACTGGGAAGGGGTCGATCGCGGGCTGTTCGATAAGCTGCGTGAGCTCCGCGCCGAGCTGGCCGCCGAGAAAGGCGTACCGGCCTACATCGTGTTTGGCGATAACGCCCTGCGCGACATGGCCCGCCGCCGCCCCACGACGCACGAGTCGTTCGCCGGCGTACGTGGCGTCGGCGCCGCAAAGCTCCGCGACTATGGCGACGTGTTCATCCAAGCGATTGTCGCGTACTGCAGCGAGATGGGCCTGGCCACGGAAGTGGAAGAGAGCTTCTGACCCGGCCAACTGCGAGCGGTGTCCGCCACAGACACAAAAAAAGCGGGGTTGAGCATTGCTCAACCCCGCTTTGAGGGTTTCAAATTGTCAGCAGCCGAAAGCTGCCTAATAAGTCGAGGACTTACTTGCGGCGGGCGAAGCCAACCAGACCGACGAGGGCCAGACCGGCGATAGCCAGGGTGCTGGGCTCGGGAACAGTCGCGGTAACCGTAAATTGGAGGTCACCCTCGCTGGAGGGAACCGTCAGGATGCCCGTTTGCACACCGTAAGCTTTGGAAGCGGCCACTGCACGATTGATACCTAGATCAATCGAAGTCTCATCCCAAGCGGGGATGGTGAACACATCGTTGTCGATGGTCGGCTGGCCGGTAAAGACAGTGTCATCCAATGCACCAATGGCTCCGGCCAGCAGGTCGGAGAAATCCACCCACTTGTCGGTCAGGTCAATAGTGCTGCCAGGTGCGGGGTCAGTAGGATCGCCTGGATCACCACCAATGACACCATTCATGATAGGCACCGACAGCATGGTCAGCGGAGCGTCGCCAGGATCGGCGTTGCTGAAGTACTGCAAAGTACCATTGGCATCCGGGGACAGGGTGACACGTGCCGTGGGGACATCGGTACCACTGGGAATGTCGGTACCAACACCAGGTGCCCAGGCGTAGTTGAATCCATCCGTGTCGGAAATCTTGGCAGAGGAACCCGGTGCCAAATTGGCAGCGGCACCAACCGTCAAAACGGGCATGGCGGATGTTGAAGTCAAACCACCGATGGTGACAAAGGTGTCGAACTCAACGCCTGCGTCCACACCGAACAGGGCAGGATTCGGGGCAATATTAGCTCCGAAAGCGGCGTTTTGATAGATGTCACCCGAGGTGAGCTCGATGACCATCTGCTGACCGCGGAGGTTGCTGTCAAAACTGACCAGCACGTCATTCGCGATGTAACCAGCGCCCGCAGCCTCAGCTGGGGTCTGGGCAAATTTGACATCTAGGACTGCGGCATTGGCAAAGCCTGCCGAAATCATGATTAAGGAACAAACAGAAGCTGCAAATAGTTTACGCATGTTTTTTTAAACTCCACTGAGACTGCTAAGTATGTGTAACTCTATGCTGTCAGAGAAAATGTTAAACCGAAGGGCCTGACAGCCTTGAGTGCTAAACAACGCACTCAACCGGTGTACATCTGCATTAGCTAAATTCCTATCTGCTCAAGCCCAAATACAGTCTGTGCGAAGTCGAGTATATCGTCAAAACTCAATGACAATGTTATACCGCAGCGCCCCGACCAACGCTACTGCCAGCAGGATGGGCTACAACTTTACGACTGGCGTGCACGGAGGCCAACCAAGCCCATCAAGCCACCAACCAGCAACACCATCGTGCCGGGTTCAGGAACAGCCACGGCGGATACTGCACCGCTGAACGTATTCCAGTTCGACAGCAGACGAGTCAACTCGTCGTCATCAATATTGTCGCCAATCGGCTGATCACCATCCCAAGTGCCAGGAACCGATGCGGAGGGCGAGTTCCAGTTCGACAGCAACAGCGTCAGGTCGCCGTCTTCCACACCACCGCTTCCATCGAAGTCGCCCGGCAAAAAGTCAGGACCAACTGGCACCGTAACAGCAGGGATGTCATAGATGTCGTCAGAACCAACACCATTGTTGTTGTCCTGAGCAATCAGGCCACCAAAGGTGGCTTCGTTGACGGTAGTGGAGAAGGTCAAAGCCGCGTAGTCACCGGCAGCGGTGAAAAAGGTGCTTCCCAGCGGCACGAAGAGCGAGTCGACGGTGCCTGCACCCAAGTCGGCGGTAACACTGGCGTAGTCGGTCACACCCTCGGTGATACCACCACCGATGTAGGGGTCGATACCAGGATTGATGATGGTGCCGTCTTCCTGGAAGTCGGGAGCAACAATCGCCCAGGAATCCTGAATCAAGCCGCCATCGGCAACTTCGATCTGGAAGGCCGTGGCGAGCGAGCCGCCAACACCTTCGCCAGTGCCGAAGTCGGCGAACAGGCTGGCGTCCGGAGTAAAGGACAAAGTCCAGTCGTATTGGCCACCACCAGCGTCAACACCAACCAGTGAGGCGGAGGGTTGGGCAAAGGACTGGCTACCACAGAAGACAGCTACCACTGCTGCCGCAAAAAATCTCTTCATTGACATTGCTATCTCTCCACCCTCGTTGATTGAAAGACGACGATTGCGAAATTGGATGAACTCTAATTGTCTCGTCATTGGTGCAATGGCCGCTTGGCCACTCCTCTTCTACGGGGAACTTTCAGCTTGACCTCCGATAGAACGAAGGCGAGTTCGGTGTGACTTGAAAGCTAATTTCCGAACTGCTGAAACATTGCCCGTAGAAGATGAGTGGTGGTCAAGCAGACAAATCCAATTCGATGCTTCTAGTGGGACAATCCACGTACGAAGTTCCGCATTAGAATCTGTCTCTCCAAACCAATAACACAACTCTCTTGGTGACCACCAAACGGGCAGCGAGTTCAATGGTCGACACGGACGCATTATGTTAGGGCTTTTCGGGGCTGTCAAGCAGTTTCTAAGGTTAAAAGGGCTTTTTCGGTAAAATCTCACATACCCGCTTAAACGGTCCCTCTTAAACACGGCGTCGCCGCCGCGTTATAAGGGCTGCAATAGCGGTAAATGCGAGTAACGTAACGGTTTGTGGCTCGGGAACGGCCGCGGAGCTGATCGGTGCGGCGACGATCGGTGTAGCCGCTAAACCGAAGTTATTCTTCCAGACGGTGTAGTCTCCCGCATCTATGACGCCGCTTTGATCGCCGTCAGCGGCGGAGCCAACAGGCGAGACGGCCAATCCTAGCGTGTTTCGCCAGACTGTGTAGTCGGCGAGGTCGACAATGCCATCCTCGTTATAGTCGCCGAAGTCGGCGGTGGGGACCGTTAGATTGGATCGCACGATGGTGCTGGGCGTGATCAGGTCGGAACTGGCGCCAATGTCGGTGGCCCCTGAGGGGGCGTTTACAAAGACGTGCCCCTGAGGCATTTGTGCTGCGGTACTGTAGAAAGCGGGGCTTTGTCCTGCGGCGAAGGTTCCGGAGGCCAACACGGCGGCCTGGTCCCAATCGGGGTCGCCCAGGTCATCGCCATCCCCCCAAAGTGGGTTGTTGAGATTTTCGAGCGTGCTTCGCACCGGGCCAATCGCCGAGGCGTTGGGAAAATCGGTGGCCTGGTCGGTGTAGTTGGGCGTGGCCCCTTCCGGGTCGACAATGGAGCCTACACCGTAAAAATGCGTCTGTTCGGTGGCAGGAGCCGATGCGCTGGCCTGATAGAAGCCCAGGTTCACATAAGTGCTGTGGTTGGCCACGATCGGTTGAAAGCCAGCAATATTGCCGCCATTCACCGTGCCGTTGGGGGCCAGGTTGAGAATGCCGGTGGGGTTGATATCGCGGAGATAAAAGAAGACATCCAGCAGGCCAGACTCGTCCGTTTTGGCGGCCACCTGCCAGGTTCCCCCGGAGCTGGGATTGGTATCGTCGTTGTAGAACACGTTGAGACTGAGATCGATTGCGTCTGCTTGTACAACGCCGGAAAAGACGCTCAAAAACAGCGCAAGGGTCAGCCCAAGGCGGGGGGCAACTGCGGGGATACTATTCACGGATGAACCTCTGTTGATACCGCCTGCTCGAGGCGCTCGCCGCCGATTGCCCCGAAACCAAGATGCTTGGTGGCGCTTGGATCGCTCGACGCGAGTGTAATTTCCACGGCAAAAAACGCCGGTTGTGTGAGAGTTGCCCACCAATCCCGCGATAGGCGTGAAGGGGCAGGCAGTCTCTGTTCCATTTCTTCAGTTTACTCAGGTCTACCAAACCCTCAAGCAGTTTTTCTATTCGCCCGCGGGTCGGCTCGATTTCGCTCTCTATGGGAGATGCCGCAGTGGGAATTTGGACGCCGAAGGCGTAAACTCGGATAATTGGTCATCCCCCCCCGTACGAGTCGCTGGTCGACTTGGCGGTCGACCACTCTTTTAACCCTGGAAAAACCGAGGCAGAGCGCCAAAGTGGCCGAATTGCGGACCTTTGTCTTCTCCGACCTGGTGGGGTCGGTGGACCTGAAGAGCGAGATGCCTGGTGGCAGCGATGCCGAGCGGGACGAGGCGTTCGTTACCCAAATTCTTTCGCCCCACCGCGACCGGATTGAGAATTTTGCCACCGATTTCGGTGGGCGCGTCGTGTCCACTGCTGGCGATGGCCATTTCCTGGTGTTTGCCGACGCCGCATCGGCGGCCCGCTGGGCGATGGAAATTGTCCGCACCCACGAGGAGAAGCCGCTATCGAGCCCGCTGGGCACCAAAGCTCAAGTGCGAATCAGCATGCACCTGGGTTCGCCACAAATCGACCCTCGCGACCCGCATAACTTTGTTGGCAAGGCCGTCGATTACGCCGCACGGCTAAACGACTTCTCGGCGAGCGGCCAGATCCTGGTATCGCGGGCGGCTCGCGCCATTCTGGAAGATGCGGGGCTGAATGGGGTGGAGTTTCACTCGCATGGGCGCCGCGACCTGAAGGGTATCGGAAAAGTAGAAATACACGAGTTACTGTTCGACGGCCGCCAGCCACAGGACACGCGTCGCACGCCCAAGCCCGAAAAGCCACGCGACTGGACGGTGCATCCCGATACGGTTGCCTACTCGAAACTCGCTGGCATCTTGCCCGATGGAGGCGTGCCCGCCAGTACCACCACGGTGCGTCCCACGCGGTTGGGTAACTACGAACTCGGCGCCTTGGTCGGTGCCGGCGGCATGGGCGACGTATTCCAAGCGCGGCATTCGCAGTTCGGTCGGCTGCGGGCAGTGAAAGTAATCAAGCCGCACCTGGTGGCCGCTGGTCAGCACGAGGTGGTGAAGCGGTTTTATCAGGAGATCAAAGCGATTGGGGGTCTCGAGCACCCCAACATCGTGGTGGCAATCGACTCCTCGACGCCGGATGACGAAACCCACTTCCTGGTGATGGAATACGTCGATGGCACCAGTGCCGGCGACCTGGTCGAGCGGTTCGGGCCGATGTCGGTGGCCAACGCCTGCGAGGTAGCGCGGCAGACGGCCATTGGGCTCGATTACATCGCGCAGCAAGGGATGGTGCATCGCGATATCAAACCTTCGAACCTGATGATTACGTCGGTGGCTTCGCCACACCTGCTGGGCGCAGACACGCCGGCGGTATCTCACCAGCAGCCCCTGGTAAAAATACTCGACCTGGGACTCGCGCTACTGGTGGGCGACGACCATGAGCGGCTTACGCGCCTCGACCATCGGGCGATGGGCACGGCCATGTACATGAGCCCCGAGCAGTGGCGTACGACTAGTGTCGACATTCGTTCGGACATTTACTCGTTGGGCTGCACGCTGTACCACCTGCTAAGTGGCAAGCCGCCGTTCCTCGACTCGGAACTGCGGCCCGAGAAAGCGCACGAAAAGGGCAAGGTACCGCCGATCCGAGGTGGCCAGCAGATCCCGCGCCCGCTGTGGACCGTCCTGCGCAAGGCACTGGCCAAGGATCCGCACGAACGATATCAATCGCCCGCCGAACTGGCAGAAGACCTGGCGCAGTTTGCCGTGGGCAACACCCTGGTCGATCTGGTCGAACAGTCTCGGCACAAGCCAACCAATGCACCGACTCAGCAGGGCCACGCCAGCGACACGCTGGCGGCCAACGGTACTCACTCGGATACGCTCCTAGCGGGACGACAACTCGGCTCGTCACTCACCGCGACGCCAGCAGCCACTCGGCGGTGGTTGTGGGGCGCGATGGCGGCACTGGCGGTGGCCGTGGCGGCAGGCGTCTGGCTGGCGGATCAGGTTTCGCGAAGCGAGGCCCAACGGGCCCAGGACAAACGCGAAACCGCCGCCTTCGCAGCCGGCGTAGCCGCCAAGAACATCGCAACTGAGATCAACAGGCGGTTCGACCGTTTGATTGATCTATCGCTGTCGACCGCCCCCGTATTGCCAGGCCCGGACGGGGGCAAGGTTTCCTTGCAGAAGTATGTCCAGATAGTAGATGACGCCTCGCGGGACCCTTCGCTGGATGCGAGAGAGTTTCACGAGCTCTGGAAACCGCTAGGCGTGTGGCTGCAGGGGGAGAAAGACGACTACGACCGGCGCAGCCCTTCGGAGAGTTGGTTCATCGTGATTCGCGATGGCACTCAAGTGGCCCGGGCGCCCAACTCCCGCAGCGTGGGAAAGAACTACGCGCACCGCGACTACTTTCATGGCCAGGGCACCGATCTTGAGGAAGGTGCAACTGGCGTCGCCCCCATCGAGTTGCCCCACCGTTCGGCCGTGTACGAGAGCACTTCGACGAAGAAGATGAAGGTGGCCTTCAGCGTGCCGGTTTGGGATAGCTCGAGCCTCTCGATCAACAGCCAAGTGGCGGGCGTGTTGGCCATGAGTCTCGACCTGGGGGGATTCCTGGCCCTGGAAGACAGGCTGCCCCCCGGTAAGGAAGTCATGCTGGTCGATCTGCGGGTCGACGAGATCGAAGGGACTCCCAAGCGGGGACTCATTCTGCATCACAACGATCTGGCCAACCGCAACAAGGCGGGAAGTCTGGCGCGGTTGTCCGAAGATCTGCTGGTGCGCGTCGAGAAGGCGCTAAAGTCGGGCGAGCGACTCAAGATTATCGACGACTACAGCGACCCGCTTGGGCGGCCCGGTAAGGGGAAATTCTGGTGTGCGGTGGCTCCTGTCGAGGTACTGCGAAACAACGATGAAGTTATCCCCACTGACTGGGTGGTCTTAGTGCAAGAGGAAAAGTGACCTCCTTGGTGGCTTTCCGGCCACCACGCTGGTCGCCCACCTGCTAGCTAGCTGCTCGTCCGCAACTTCGGGGGCCCGTTCAGCCCCCCGCTGCTGCTCAACTATTGGGCAGCAATCCGCCGCTTCGGGCAACGTTTGGCCTCTTCTTGGGCACTTACGTCATTGGCACTCCGATTGCATGTCTGCGCCGCCCCGGCGTCACTTACCTTTCGCCGCAGGGATGCTGGCAGCCGCCAGTCGCCCACCCCCCCCGGAACAAGAACAAGGCAATTTCGAGTAACTGCATGGCTAGCTCGCCATTCAATCTGATTCTCTGTGCGCTCATAGCGGCCACCTCGGCATGCTGCGTAGCCAGCGCTAGCGATTTCTCCTTGGCGGACGTCGAGAAAATCGCCGAGCGGATGGCCAAGGAGCCCCACACGCCACCCACGAAGGTAGGTGGGCCCTTCCTCGACCTGAACTACGACACGTACCGCCTGATCGCACAACGCCACGAGAATGCTCTGTGGCGCGATCTCGGCTTGGAGACCTGGGTCGAGTTCTTCCCGGCCGGCTTTCTGTTCGAGTACCCCGTCAAAGTGCACGTGGTTGAAGGCGACCAGGTGACCGAAGTGGAATATGGCGACCGTTGGTTTCAGTTCCGCGGCGAAGCCGAGCGTCTGGCCGATGCGCCAGGTGGTGGTTTCGCGGGGCTGCGTTTGATGTCCCAACTGCCCGGCAACGAACACAAAACAGAATACTTGGCCTTTCTCGGCGCGAGCTACTTCCGCGGCATCGGCAGCGGTCAGTGGTATGGCTCTTCGGCACGCGGACTGGCCGTCGACATTGGGCTCGGTAAGCCGGAAGAGTTCCCGCGGTTTCTGGAGTTCTGGATCGAACGCCCCGACACCAGCAAGAGCGACTGCCCCCAGCGGATGTGGGCCCTGCTGGAAAGCCCTGGGGTCGTGGGAGCCTATGAGTTTTGCATTCGTCCAGGCGAGGAGACCAAGGTAGGCGTCACCGCCCGCATCTGGCAGCGGCACGGCATTCAGAAGCTGGCCCTGGCTCCGCTGACCAGCATGTTCATGTGGAATCCAGCTACCAAGCCTGCCAACGACCCGCGCCCCTCGGTGCACGATGCGGATGGCTTGCTCATCCACCGCGACGACGACGAATGGGTGTGGCGCGATCTGAAGCGTCCCGTGAAACCACAAGTCGAAGCGTGGCAGGTACAGCAACTTCACGGGTTTGGGCTGATGCAGCGGGATCGCGATCCCGATAACTACCAGGACAACGAAGCACACTACCACCTGCGGCCCAGCGTGTGGGTGGAGACCGGTGCACGCGACGCCTGGGGTCCCGGCACCGTCGAGTTGCTGGAGCTGCCCGCGGAGCACGAAGGCGTCGATAACATCGGTGCCTACTACGTGATCGACCAGACGAAGGTCGACCTTAGCCAGTCGATCGAGATCAACTACGAACTGAGCTTCGGCACCTCGCTGCCGTGGGGACATCAGGTTGCCCCCGTTATCGACTCGCAGATTCGGCAAGCAAACGGCACCGTGAGCGTTGAGTTCCAAATTCCTGAGAACCTCTCGGGCGACGACATCGTACTGTCGCCCGTGGCAAAGTGCTCCCACGGACGGATCACTTCGATCGACTACACGCCGAGCGGCAAGTCGACCGTCGAGGTATCGATTCGTTACCAGGCCGACGAAGCACGCGAAGCGCGGATCGAGGTCTGGCTGGAGAAACAACAGAAGAAAGTCAGTGAGGTTTTCAGCCATCGCTGGAGCCCCGCCGTAGAGAACCTGAGATTGGTGAATCAATGATGGATATTCAACACCCCGCACACGCGTTTACCGTCACCTCGCATGGTGTGGAAGAGTTCGACCAGCACGCCAGTGCCGAACTCCACCACCACCGCCAGCAGGCACGCATTCTGGTGGCCGACTACGCCCGGCATCAGGGACTCCGCGACCCCGACCAACTAGCCCGCCTGGCCAGCCAGTGCGTGCAGACGGCCGACGAATGGCTGGCCCGGCAGGTGTCCGAAAGCGAACTCCCTTCGCTCGAAAGCGTATCGGTTCGCATTGCGGCCCGCACGCTCGGGCTAGACCAACCACCCGCGGCGGAGGAGTCGCCCAGCCCAACGACTTGGGTTCCCGAGGGATGCCAGCGGCAAATGCCCGCCCAACCGCTAGGCGAGTTGGTAACGGCTGCGTCGCCCACATTCTGGAAACAGGTCCTCACGCAATTCACGGCGTTTGTGGCCATTGCCACATCGAAGATCGGGCTGTGATCCTCACCGCCACATTGCTTACCTCTGCCCTCCCCCGCAGGTAAACCACCATGTTTCAATGGCACTTGACTGCTGCGCGTGCTGCGCTGGTGATGGTCGCCGCCATGCTCGGCCTGTTCATCACTAGCACGCTGCTGCCCAATATGACCGTCGACGGGGTCACGCTGGCCGATGTGCTGGTAGCGGGACTGCTGTTTGTGCTGATCACCTGGCTGGGCCTGTGGTCCGGCGTGGCGACCATCGGTTTCCTCCTCGAGCTCACCGGCCGCCGAGCGTCGAACGTTGAACTGGCGCCGGAGCTTCGCAATCCCAACTGCACTACGGCCGTCCTGATGCCGGTGTACAACGAGGACCCCAAAGCGGTATACGCCGGCTTGGAAGCCATGCGCGAATCGGTCGCCGACGCGGGCCTGGGCGATCAGTTTCAGTTCTACATCCTCAGCGACTCCACCGATCCCGACAAATGGTTGGCCGAAGAGCGCGAGTGGCAGCAGCTCGACAAACGGCCCGAACTGCCGCGGGTGTTCTATCGCCATCGGCCGCAGAACACCTGTCGCAAGGCGGGCAATATTGCCGATTTTTGCGAACGATGGGGCGCAGCCTATCGTTATATGGTTGTCCTTGACGCCGATAGCTTGATGGAAGCAAGTGTACTCGCCGAACTGGTGAGACGTATGGAGGCGGATCGGCGTCTGGGCATCCTGCAAACTCCCCCCCTGCCCTTGGGCGATTCGTCGCTGCTGGCACGCAGCCAGCAGTTCATCGCCCGACTCTGCGGGCCCATGCTCTCGACGGGTCTCTCCTGGCTCTCGGGCGATGGTGGAAACTACTGGGGGCACAACGCCATTATCCGCGTTAGCGCGTTTACACGTTACTGTGGATTGAGCGAGCTGCCCGGCAAGAAGCCGCTGGGTGGCGAGATTCTCAGTCACGACTTCGTCGAGGCCGCCTTGATGCGACGCGCCGGCTACAAGGTTCAGCTGGCCGCCGACTTGCTGGGCAGCTACGAACAAAGCCCCACCACGCTGACCGCTTATGCCCAGCGCGACCAACGTTGGTGCCAGGGCAACCTGCAACACACGCGACTGATTGCCAGCAAGAACATCCCGCTGGAAAGCCGGTTCCACTTCCTCACGGGTGTGCTCGCCTATGGCAGTTCGCCGCTGTGGGCCATGTTCCTGCTGCTTAGTCCGCTGGCGTTCTATCATGGGCAGCAAGCTCCCGAAGGCCAGGCGGCGTGGGTGCCGGCTGCCATCTTCGCCACGGTGCTCGCGCTGCTGTTCCTGCCCCGGCTGATGGGATACCTGCTTGCCGTGAAGGACCAGCACGAACGCGCCGGCTTTGGCGGCGCAGGGCGACTTGCCCTTGGCACCCTGGGCGAACTGATGCTCTCGGTGCTGCTGGCCCCCATTATGATGACTTTCCATACGCTGTTCGTGTGGTCCACGCTCCGCGGCAAGTCCGTGGAATGGAATGCCCAGGATCGCACCGGTGGCGGACTCACCTGGGGCGACGCCTGGTGTGCCCACTGGTGGCAAACCGCGCTGGGTCTCATCGTGGCCGCAGTCTCCATCTGGATGTCTCCCACCTTGGCACTCTGGCTGTTGCCCATCACTACGGGGCTCGTCCTCTCGGTTCCGCTTTCGATCATGGTTAGCAGCAAGACGCTGGGCCAACGACTTAAGCGATGGGGATTGTTGACGGTGCCCGAGGAAGTCGAACCGCCGGCCATCGTGTGCCGCTACCGGCAGCACCTGACCGAGATCGCCACCCGCTCGCCCGCCGAGGTACCATTCCTCGATTTCCTCCGCGACGCCACGGCCGTGGGCGATCACCTGCATCTGCTCGAGTCCACCAAAGCGGTCCGCCCTGCCGAGCCCGCCGCCAAGCAAAGCATCCTGCAATGGGTGACCGCCCCGCGCGTGCGCGACCTGGCCCGCGACGAAAAGTGGGCCGTGCTGTCCGATCCCGAACTGCTCGAAGCGTGCCACGTCGGCGTCTGGACCGCCGCGACGACCTAGCCTCGCTAACAGCGAAATCGCGGCGCGCACCCCATCCGGCACCGCACGCAGGTCCGGCCCGTACCGCGCTCGTTTGGCGACTGCTGTTTGTGGTCCCGTTTTTTTGGGCCCAGCCCCCCCCCAATCGCATCCGTGGGCCCAAAACTCAGAGGGTTTTGGTCACCCCCCAAGTGGTGAAACCCCTTGTTTTCCAGTGCAAACCAACCGCCGGGTGCGACAAAACCCCACGAGTAGTCCCCACCTATCCGGCGAGTTGTCCCAATACTCCCAGGTGGGCCCAAAACCCTTGTGGTCGCCCAACCTCACCTACTCACCTACTCACCCGCGACTAGCGCCGTCGGCTCAGGTAGCTTGCGCACCTTCCGCGCATCCACCCAGCCCGCGCGGCACCTTCATTAGATCGCACCACTGCGCGATATCTACGGCAACTTTTTTACAACCGAGTTTTCGACGCCCGACCGCGCCGCCACCATCCACGATCCGAAACGGGGACACTCATCCCCGGCCATCCCTCACAGAGCACATCAGGCGAACGCCGTCCCCCAAATGAAGCAATCTGCGGGGCGGGATCTGGATGGGTGCCATGGCCCCGCTTTGTTCGCGAAGTCTCTTCGAGCGGGACAAAACCGGCCTGTGGGCAGGATTCCGGGCCAGCGTACTTACCAACGCCGTCCCCACACCCGCGGCTAGCGCCGTCGGCTCACTCCACCCCGCCAATCGTCGGCCTGGTTGCGGTAACTTAGCGCTTCCATACGCAATCTTTAGCTCTTAAAATCCGGGTGTCAGGCTTACCTTGTCATCAGCGCGACTATTCGGTGCGGAGTTTTACGATGTCCCCACAGGACCAGGAGCTAGCCTCCACCGTGCTGTTTTGCCGCTCGCATGCGAATGGGACGGTCGCCCCCTACTGGCACGAATCGGGCGACTTCGAGTTGCCGGGGCAATTCGAAATCGGTTTGACGGTCGCCGATCGCTATTTTCTGAAGGAGTACCTGGGCAGTGGCGCCATGGGGCGGGTGTTTCTGGCCAACGACTTGCGTCTCGAGCGGCCCGTGGCGATGAAAGTGGTGGCCCATCACTGCGAGAACGTCGATGATCTGGAAAAAATCCTCGAGCACGAAGCCAAGATGGGCGCCAATCTGCACCATCGCGGCATTGCGGCCGTTTACGACTTTGGCTTTCACGGCGATAAATCGTTCACTATTTACGAGTACGTCGAGGGCGAAACGCTGCGCAAGCTGCTCGAGCGGCGGCGTCGCCTGCCGCTGGAAGAAGCCCTGCCCATCGTCAGCGAGTTGGCCGTTGCCCTCGACTTTGCCCACCTTCGCGGTGTGGTGCATCGCGATCTGAAACCGGCCAACATCAGCTTCACCAAAGGGGGCGAGTTCAAGATCCTCGACTTTGGACTCGCCCGCGATACCCGGCAGGAGATCGAGGCCGGCGTCTATTCCGGCACGCCCGCCTACTCGTCGCCCGAGCAGTGCGCTTGCCGGCCGACCGATGGCCGATCGGACCAATACGCGCTGGCATTGATCGTGTTCGAGATGCTCACCGGCCAGAAGGCCATCGCCAGCGGCAACCCGGCGAGCGTGCTCAAACGGCAGATCCACGACCAGCCGCCACGCCCCCGCGAACACTTGGCCGATCTGCCCGAATCGACCGAACTGGCCATCCTGCGGGCGCTGAGCAAACATCCGGCCGACCGGTTCGCAACGTGCCGCGAGTTTGCCGCCGCATTGGGCGACGCCCGCGCGAGCGCCACGCACACGGTGTCGACGCCCGTCGAACGGCGGATCGGATTCTACGTGAGCCACGTGGCCGAGGAGTCGTTGCTGGCCCGGCAGATTGCCTGCGAACTGGAACACGAACGGTTTGTCACCTGGTACTACGGCCGCGACGCCATCCCTGGCATCCCGTTCTTCAGCCAGGCGAATGCGGCCATCGAGCGATCGCAGGCGGTGCTGCTGTTGCTGTCGCGGCCGGCCCTGCGCTCGGGCGACTTGCGCCGCGAGATCGAATACGCTCACCAGATCGGTTGCCCGGTGGTGCCGCTCTTGATCGACATGGCGCGGGAGGAGTTCGAGCAACTGGCGCCCGCCTGGCGGCAGCTTGTGGGTGGCTCGACCATGGTGGAGTACCGCCGCAATACGGCGCTGGCGCCGTTACTGGAGCGAATCAACAGCGCGGCCCAGGCCCTGGAAATAGCCGCCGACCGCCAGGAGCGTGGCGCCCCGCGCGTCGACACGCCCAAAGTAGTGGGCCAGACCTGGGCCACCGACGCCAATCAGATCGAAATCGCCGACCTGGACAAAGTGCTGTTCCGCAACGAACTGATCGACAGCTTCCTGAACAGCCCCCACCGCCACTTCATCTCCGCCACCAAGGGGTTTGGCAAGACGCTGCTGTTGACCTGCAAGCGGCACCTGCTCACCCAATCGAGCGCCTCGCGCAAGAAGGCGCCGATCATGGTGCCCGAGGGGCGACCCTACCTCGACTTCATGAGCGAGATGCGATCGGTGTCGTCCCGTTACGAGGAGCCGTTGTCGGACGTGTCGATGACCAAGCGGCTGTGGAGTGCGGCGCTCCGCGTGTCGGCCATCTCCCACTTTCCGACCGTCATCGACAAGGTCGAAGCGCGGGAGCTGGACGTCTATCCGAGCCTGATTCGTCATTGGCTCGGTGGCGTGAAGATTCAGCCTACCGTGGTGTTCAAGGAACTCACCACGCTGGGGGTCGGCGAACTGAACCGCCTGATCGACCGCACCGAGAACTTTCTCGACCACAACATGCGACAGATTCACGGGGGAGCCTACTTCTTCATCGATAAAGTCGACCAGGCGATCCGTCACTTGTCGCAAGACGCGTGGATCGCCGTGCAGGCGGGGCTGATCGAAGCGGCCTGGGACCTGATGAACGCCAATAGTCACCTCAAGGTGTTTGCCTCGATTCGCCAGGAGGCGTTCAGCAACTACCAGTCGGACATCAAGTCGAACCTGTTCGCCTCCACAATCTGCCTCGATTATTCCGACGAGGATTTGCAGGCCTTGTTCGATCAACTGGCCCAATGCTACGAAGGGCTGCCCGACTTCACCGAGTTTCTCGGCCTGAAGGTCATCCGGCACGGGCGTCGCCCCGCGCCCGAGGACGCGTTTGGTTACGTCCGTCGCCATACGTGTGGCCGCCCCCGCGATCTGGTGGCCATCGCATCGCGGGTGTCGTCCAACCGTTCGACGATGAACGAAAGTCGGCTGCGGGAAGTGGTTCAACAGACTTGCGCCGACGTGGTGGTCTCGAATCTGTTCGACGAGATGAGCGTTTTCCTGAACTGCCTGGGCGACCGAGACGCCCGCATGCGATTTTTGTCGCGGGTTCCCAGCAACATCCTCGAGCGGCAGGTTGCCGTTCGGATGTGCGAGGAATTCAACGGCCTGGAGCCGGACACGCTTGCCCACTTTGCGGACGACTCGAGCGCCGTCTACCATCCTTTCCGCGATCTCTATTTTGTGGGGCTGTTGGGCGTGGTGCGGCGCAACCCCGAGTCGGGCATGCTGGTGCAACGCTTCCGCCGCCCACACGATTCCGTTTCGCCCACGGCGACCGAACTGCTCGAATCGCCGGTGCTATTGATCCACCCGGCGCTCGACACGTTCATCCGCCGGCAACGCATCGGCTCCGATTTCATCCAGTTCCAGCACATCCGCGTGGGCGAGAAGCTGGTGTGGCAACCTTACTACACCAAGCTGATGCAGGTCGAATCGCTGCTGCCGCAGATCGAGGACCGCCAGTTCGTCGAGCTGACGCACCAGGTCCTGAAGCGCATCCAGGCCCTGATCGACGCCGGCCCCCACCGCCTGGCCCGCGTGGAGATCGAAACCAGCACGGAATGGAAGACGCTCTATGCTTACGAGCACAAGGATCTCTGTTCGGATGTGCTCTTGTGGCTGGAAGAGTTGTTGGGGGAATTTTGACAGTGATTTCGCCATTGGGAAGAGACGGGATTTACAGGATTGACGGGATGGACTTGAATCCGGTCGATCCTGTCAGAAAACAAAGCCGGCTACCTCGCAAAACATAAATGACCACCCTCGTCGCCCTCGTCACCGAAGATCGCTATACCGCCACCGAGGCGGCCGCGGGCGATTGGTATCTGCAAAACATCCTCGATGAAGATCGTCTGCTGAGCGAGGCGCTCGCGCGGCTCGATCTCTCCTCAATGCGGGTCAGTTGGAGCGATCCGTCGGTCGACTGGTCGCAGTTTCGCTGCGCGGTGATTCGCTCGACTTGGGACTACTTCGATCGCTTCGATGAGTTCCAGGCGTGGCTCGATCGGGTGCAGCAGGCTACCCAGGTCTGCAATCCGCCCGCGACACTCGATTGGAACATGGACAAGCACTACCTGGCCGATCTCGAGCAGCGGGGCGTGCGGATTGTGCCTTCGCGATTCATCGAGCGCGAGACTTCGGTGCAACTGGCGGCGCTACTCGACGAAACCGGTTGGCAGCAGGCCGTAGTAAAACCCTGCATCTCGGGCGGTGCGCGGCATACCTATCGTGTTGACGCATCGAACGCTAGAGAAATCGACGCGGTACTGGCACCGCTGCTGGAGCACGAGTCGTTCCTGCTGCAACCCTTCAAACAGTCGATCGTCGAGCAGGGTGAGGACACCCTGATGATGTTCGGCGGCCGCTACACACACGCGGTACGCAAGCGAGCCAAGCCGGGCGACTTCCGCGTGCAGGACGACCACGGCGGCACCGTCGAGTTGTATGCGCCAACGCCCGAGCAGATCGAACTGGCCCACGAGGCCATGGCCGCCTGCGACGAATTGCCCGTCTACGGACGCGTTGATATGGTCCAGGACGCCGAGGGCCACGCCGCTGTGATGGAACTGGAACTCGTGGAGCCGGAACTGTGGCTACGGCTGCATCCACCGGCCGCGGTAGTGATGGCCGAGGAGATTGCGCGTTGGTTGGAACAATGATGACCAAGTACCCAATGACCAATGCTTGGGCATTGGTCATTGGGTACTTCGACATTCGTCATTGAATTTAGATCACCACCGGCTTTCCCAACTTCCGTCGCACCGGCACAAACTGCCCGGCGTGCATCATGCCGTGCATGGCAAGCAAAATCCACACGGCGCCGGTGGTGGGAAACAGCTGTCGGAACGCCTCGGGTGCCGGCGCATCGAGCTCATCCTCAGTCACTTTCTCCAGCGCCGCTTTGCTCGCCGTGTGCACTTTCTCGAACAGGTCCTGGTACTCCTGCTTGGTGTAGTAATTTGCCAGGTCGAGGTTGCCAGACTGCTCCTTGGAGTGTTTGTCGGCGAAGCCTTCGGGCAGTTCGGGAGCACTGCCGGGCACGAGCATGTCCAACATCCGACACTCGGAGGTAATCAAATGCCCCAACTGCCAGGCCAACGGGTTGCAGCCCTCGGCCGGTGTTGAGATCAACTCCTCGTCCGTCAGGTCGCTAAAGTAGGAGTTCAGCACAAAGTTGCTGGTATCGAGCGTGGCGGCGATGGCCTGATTGGCGTTCATCTTCTGTATTCCTTAACACAAGTGGCGATAGTTACCGTCATGCAACCATATCCGATCATTAGAAATCCGGTAAGCGTCCGTCTAACTGACCACTGAGCCACCTACATGCACTCCGCGGAATCGCTCCTGCCGGCGTCGCCCCAACCACCGTCGTAGTAACGAGTTACCATCAGGGAGTTGGCAAATCGTCGCCTCTGCCTACAGTACCAGTTTGCCAGTTCGCTAAGACGTTATCGATACAGCTGTTTTTGTCGGATTAACTAGTCCTCAACCACCAGAAAGACAGCTAAGCTACATATGCCGGCCGAAGGCCGCTCTACTCGTCTGAGTTATCTAGCTCAACCTCTGGAGGTTTCTAACTATGCGCTTCAAAATAGCGCTAGCCATCCTCGCAGCACTGGTACCTTGCCTGGCTGCTGCACAAACACCAGATAGAACCCAGCTGCCGATTCCGGATGTCGAGCCCCCGACCTACTCGGAGCTGGATGTGCGAAACGTGGACCGGCCCAGTCAAAAGCTGCGCTTGGCCGCGCCCGAGGACGCACCCAACGTGCTGATCCTTCTGCTGGATGATGTCGGCTTCAGCCAGTCATCGCTTTATAGCGGCGCCGTGGACATGCCCACGCTCGGGGCACTTGCCGAAGACGGCTTGGTCTACAACCAGTTCCACACCACGGCGGTGTGCTCGGCAACGCGTACGGCGCTGCTGACGGGGCGGAACCATCACCAGAACAACATGGGCTCCATCGCCGAGACGTCGACGACCTTTCCCGGCAATACGGGGGTGCGCCCAAACTACATCGCGGCGCTGCCCAAGATCCTGCGCTACAACGGCTATTCCTCGGCGATGTTCGGCAAGAACCACGAAATCCCGCCCTGGGAAACGGGCCCGGCCGGCAACCGGACGCTGTGGCCCGGGCAGGTGGGCTTCGACAGGTTTATGGCTTTTTCGGTGGTGAGACGGACCAGTTTCAGCCGGTGCTTGTCGACGGCATGACCCGCATCAAGACGCCAAGAGAGGAGGGGTACCACTTCACCACCGACATGACAGACCAGACCATTCAGTGGTTGAACCTCCAGAAAAGCTACAACCCTGACAAGCCCTTCTTCATCTATTATGCCCCCGGGGCCGTACACGCGCCTCACCAGGCTCCGCGGGAATGGATCGACCGATTTAAAGGCAAGTTTTCGATGGGCTGGGATAAACTGCGGGAGCAGACGTTCGAGCGACAGAAAGCGGCCGGCATTATTCCCCAGGACACCGTCTTGCCCCCCATGCCCGACAGGGTCCCGCGCTGGGACTCCCTAACCGCTGACGAGAAGAAGATTTTCGAACGTCAGATGGAGGTCTACGCAGGCTACCTGGCGCACACCGATCATGAGATCGGGCGAATCATCGAAACGCTGAAGAAAAACGGCGAGTTCGATAACACCCTGATCTTCTACATCGTTGGCGATAACGGCGCGAGCGGCGAGGGCAACCGTAACGGCAGCCTTAATTCTCTGGCATTCTACAACGGCGTCGAGGAAGACCCGCAGTTCGTGCTAGAGAACATCGACGAGCTGGGTGGAGAGGACAGCTTCGGCCACTACGCGGCGGGCTGGTCCATCGCCGGCGATACGCCCTTTGCCTGGAACAAGGGCATGGCATCCGACTACGGCGGCAGTCGCAACGGCATGGTGGTGAGCTGGCCCAAGGGAATCCGGCAGGGGGAAAAATCCCTGCGGGAGCAGTGGACGCACGTTATCGATGTGGCGCCGACGATTCTCGATGTGGCCGACCTGCCGGAACCCGACCTCGTAGAGGGGGTTGAGCAGATCCCCATGGCAGGTGTCAGTTTCGCCGATACCTTCAAGGATGCCGACGCCAAAAGCAAGCACACAACGCAATACTTCGAACTGGGCGGCAACCGGGGCATCTACCACGATGGCTGGCTGGCCCGCGTGGTGCACTTTCCCCTGTGGGAGGACACCAAGGTTTTCAACACGCTGCAGAACGACAAGTGGGAACTGTTCGATACCACGAAGGACTGGGCCCTCGCGAATGATCTAGCCGCGAAAAATCCCGAGAAGCTTAAAGAAATGCAGGAGCTGTTTGACGAGGAGGCGGAGAAGTACCACGTCTACCCGATCGACGACAGAAGCCTGGAGCGCATGAATGCCGAAACCGCCGGCCGCCCGGATGCACTGTTCGGCAAGAAAAGCCTGACACTGTATGCCGGCGCCCAGGGCATCCCGGAAAACTCGTTCCTGAACATCAAGAACAGGTCTTTCGATATCAACGCGATCATCCACACCGACGACGTGGCCAACACCAACGGGGTGATCATCGCGCAAGGTGGCAACTTCGCGGGCTGGTCGCTGTATGTCAAAGATGGGAAGCCCATCTTCGAATACAACTGGCTGAGCTACGAGTACACAAAGGTCAGCAGCGATGTCCCACTCAAAGAGGGTGAGAACGAAATTACCGTCAAGTTCCGCTATGACGAAGATGGCAAGGGAGGGGAAGGGAACATCAACGGCTTGGGCAAAGGCGGGCACGCCTACCTGTATGTCAACGGGAAGCTCGCAGCCGAAAAACTGATCCCCAACACCATCGCCGTGATGTTCTCCCTGGACGACGGTGTCGGTGTCGGCGAGGACGAAGGCGGCGCAGTGAGCAAGGACTACAAGGCACCTTTCGTCTTCAATCAAGAGATAGAAAGTGTAACGACTGCACTCGTTGAGTAGTTGATCAAACTGTCTGGTCAATCATCCAAGAGACGCCCTCTGGGGCGTCTCTCTACATACCATTCAAGGGAGTCCTTACGATGTCACGCTCCGCCCTGTTGCTGATATTCACGATCGTCTCGACTGCGGCGGTCTCCGCCGAACCCGATCGGACCAAGCTGCCTATGGAGCTTGCGCCGTTCGAGGGCAAGATCGGCAAAACCTACAAGGAATCGGAATCCGACTGGCAGGAACCACCTTCGGCACCCGAGGGCGCGCCGAACGTGATCGTAATTTTGCTGGACGATGTTGGCTTCGGTCAAACTTCGACTTTCGGCGGATTGATCCCCACGCCGCATCTCGACAAGCTCGCTGGCGAGGGCATCAAGTTCAACCGCTTCCACACCACGGCCATTTGTGGACCATCGCGGGCCGCCCTGCTCACGGGGCGCAATCACCATGAGTGTGGCAACGGATTCCTGATGGAGTGGGCCACTGGATTCCCTAACTACTCGACGATGCTGCCGAAGGAAACGGCCACCATCGGCGAGATATTGAAGGACAACGGTTACAACACCTGGTGGTACGGTAAGAATCACAACACGCCCGACTGGGAGACCACGGTCGCGGGTCCCTTCGATCGCTGGCCGACCGGCATGGGCTTCGAGTACTTCTATGGCTTTATCGGCGGCGAGACCCACCAGTTCTATCCCGTGCTGTACGAGAACACGACGCCGATCGAGCAAGAGAAGTCGCCCGAGGAAGGCTACCACTTCATGACCGACATGACCGACAAGGCCATCGCGCGGATGAAGTTCGCCAAAACGGTCGCCCCCAATAAGCCGTTCTTCATGTACTTCGCCCCCGGCGCAATGCACGCCCCGCATCATGTGACCCAAGAATGGCGTGACAAGTTCAAGGGCAAGTTCGATATGGGCTGGGAAAAGTACCGCGAGATGGTTTACCAGAATCAGCTTGAGCAAGGGATCATTCCCGCGGGCACGAAGCTGACTCCGCGCCCGGATTGGGTACCAGAGTGGGACTCTCTGAACGACGAGCAAAAGAAACTCTACTGTGCTTTCATGGAAAACTTTGCGGGATACTTCGCGTTCACCGACCAGGAGATCGGTCGACTGCTGGACGCCGTGAAGGAACTTCCCGATGCCGAAAACACCATGGTGATCTACATCGTGGGAGACAATGGCGCTTCGTCCGAAGGAGGTGCTGATGGCACGCTGAACGAGATCAAAGGATTCAACTCGCTGACAACCTCCATCGAAGACATCCTCGCGAATATCGACAAGCTGGGCGGCCCCGAGTCGGAACCCCATTACCCCACGGGTTGGGCCTGGGCGGGCAACACACCGTTCCAGTGGGTCAAGCAGGTTGCCAGTCACCTGGGCGGCACCCGCAACCCGATGGTCATCAGTTGGCCCGCACGGATCAAGCCGGACGACAAGCCGCGCGACGCTTTCCTGCACTTGGTGGACGTGGTGCCGACGATTCTGGAAGCCGCCCACATCCCCATGCCCGAAGAGGTGAATGGCTTTGAGCAAAAACCGCTGGCGGGCAAGTCGTTCCTGGCCAGTTTCAGCGACCCAGATTTCGAAGGCCGCGACCAGCAATACTTCGAGGTATTCAGTAACCGCTCGATCTACCACGACGGCTGGAAAGCCAACGCGCAGCACACGTTCCCCTGGCGTCAGGATTACGCGCCCGGCAACTGGGAGAAAGACCAGTGGGAACTGTACAACCTGAAAGAGGACTTCAGCGAATCGAATGACCTGGCAGAGCAAATGCCCGGCAAGCTGGCTGAGTTGAAGGCCCTGTTCGCCGAGGTGGCCGAAAAGAAGGGACTGTACCCGCTGGACGACCGAGGCGCAGGACGACTCGCAGAACCCAAACCACCCGTCCCGGGTTCGGTCGAAAATCCCAAGACCTACACGTATGCCGCGGGGGCGACGCGCATCGCGGAACCCGCGGCACCGCCGATGAAGAACAAATCGTGGACGCTGACCGCGAACATCAAGACCGAGGGCGAGGACACCGAAGGTGTGGTTCTGGCGTTCGGCGGCGTGGCTGCCGGGCTCGTCCTGTATCTGGACGACGGTGTCCCAGTGTTCGACTACAACTTTTTTGAAAAGCATACCATCCTCAGAGGGGATGGTCCTTTACCCGCGGGCGAGTCAGTGGTGACGGTCGATTTTGATTTTCAAGGGAAAGAACCAGGCGGCCCCGCAGCGGTCACTCTGTCTGTCGGCGGCAAGAAAGTGGCCGAGGCAAAGATGGAGGAGACGGTCGGGATTCGATTCGGTCTCGACTCATTTGGAATCGGTGAAGACTCCGGACAGCCGGTGACGTTCGACTACAAGCCGCCGTTCAAGTTCACCGGCGAGATTGAGAAGGTGGTGGTGGAGGTGAAGTAGGGCTCTAGCTGCGTGAACGCCGCCGGCAAACGGCGAATCCGAGGGCTACAAAACCGAGGCCTGCTAGCGTGATGGACATTGGCTCGGGAACGATGGTGTAAAGGTAGGCCTGGCCAGACCAGATGCCGTCCACCGTGTGATAGGGCGATCCAATCAGTACAGATTTTTGGTCCATAGCTATGGACCATGTACCTGCACCCCCTTCAGGAAGATCATCGAAATCATTGAGCACACTGCCATTGGTCGCATCGAATAAAAGCGGCGTCCAAGCTCGCCTGGATTGTGGTTGGGCCAGGTGCGACTCAACCACCTTCCGACCAAAACATTGGAGCCTTCGAGCGTCACAGCCCCACCGAAGTTGTCTTCTACGTAGGGTGTGGGGTCGTCGAAAGTCCGAATGAGCATGCCCGTCAAGGCATCAAACAAGTGAACCTGTCCGACATTCGGTCCGGAAGTGTCATCATAGGGTGCCCCGACCAAAATACGGTCGCCATCCATTGACACGGACGCGCCAAATTGATCGCGGGATGTCACTGTAGGATCGTCGAAGGTGTGCAGCAAATTGCCGGTGGTGGCGTCGAACAAATGCGCCTGCCCAACGTAAGGTCCGTTTGTCTGATCGTTGGGCGCCCCGATGAGCACACGGCCGCCATCGAGAGCCACTGAGTGGCCAAAGAGATCGACGGTGGTCGGAGTGGGATCGTCGAAGGTCCGCAGCAAGTCGCCAGTCGTAATGTCAAACAGATGTGCCTGGCCTACGGAATCGCCATTCGTATCATCACTAGGAGCCCCGATTAAAACGTACTTCTCATCCATTGCCACGGAGTTCCCAAAAAAATCGAAGGAGTTTCCGTGATCACCACCGTCCGTCGGCGTGGGGTCATCGAATGTGTGCAACAGATCACCGGTCTCAGAATCAAAGAGGAATGCCCGCCCCACCCTTTGTCCGTAGGGACCATTTCGGGGTGCACCGATCAATACATGAAATCCATTGATCGCCACAGATGCACCAAAAGCGCCGCTTGTGTCGGTCCCCCCTTCAAACGTCCTCAGCACGCTGCCCGTGGTTACATCCCACACGATCACTTGCTCTGGTTGCGGATATCTGCCAGGGAGACATCCGAAACATCCTCCAGGTGCCCCAACCACAGCGCGTTCTCCATCAATCGCCAAAGAGTAGCCAAACTGCATGAAGTTGACCGGCGTCGGATCATCAAGAACCTGCGATAGAGGGTATTGAGATGCCAAAGCCCCCCAGTTGCCGAACAGACACAAGACAACGAAGAAAAGTAGAGCAACTGCAATTTTTGCGATTCTCTGCATAGATTTTTACCTTGTGCATCCTTGCAGGTCAGCTCAGAGATGATGGAGCAGACCCACTCCTCTTGGGGAGACTGCTCACAATTGATAGCACCACCGGCACTCGCACGTCAATGTCGTTATAGCGTCCAATTGATGAAGTTAGTGTGAAACAACGAAAGAACAATAGAGCACACGCCAGTCTAGATTCATACACTGGCTGCCGGCTTAAAGAGAGATCAAATAACCTCCCCGGGCCTGAGAGCCCGACCCTCCCGCCAGCGGGAGGGTGATGTCGATTGCTCTTGCACTTCGTGCTCTCCGTGCCCTCTGTGGTTCATTCCCCCGAGGCTCAAGACACCGCTGGTTCGGTTTCCAGTTCCTGCACCGGCAAGTCCGGTGGGGCGGCTTCGATCACGCGCATCGAGCGCCACTTGCCGCCGAGGAAGCGTAGCAGGAACACGATGCCCATCACCCACACCCACAGGGTGATGACGGCCCAGCAGCCGTAGACGCCGAGTTCGAGCCATTCGACGGCCACCCAACTGAGCACCGACAGCAGTGTGGCCATTACCATGCTCACGCGCAGCACAAAGCGAGTGTCGCCGGCGCCTTTGACGGCGCTGGAGAACATCATGCCCATCGCGTCGAGCAGGTTGTACGCCGCCACGAATCGCAAAAGCGACACGGCTAGCGGGTGAACCTGGTCGCGCATCTCGCCCGAGCGATCGCCGGCAAAGAACCAAATCAGGAAAACGTCAGGCACCGCGAGGTACAGCACCGAGATGCCCGCCATATAGCAGAGGGCGTAGGTCAGCGCGGTCCAGGTGGCGCGGGAGGCCAGGTCGTCGCGATTTTCGCCCAGGTGTTGGCCAACCAGAATACTGGCGGCCATCGACATGCCCCAGATCGGCATGAACGCCAGGGTGCTGACCGAAAAGGCCATGCTGCTGGCCTCGGCTTCGATAATGCCGAGTCGTCCAATGAGCACGATGAACACGGTGAAGCCGACAATGTCGAGCGCAAGCTGAAGGCCGCTCGGTCCGCCGTAGTAGATCTGCCGAATAAATAGCGGCCAATCGAATCGCAGTCCGGCGACGGTGCCAAACTGCTCGCGATGCTGCGGCTGCAGCACAAGGTAAGCGTAGATGGCGGCTTTGATCCACAGCGACACGACGGTCGCCCACGCCGCGCCGGCAATGCCCATGGCGGGGAAGCCGAGGTAGCCGAAAATCCAAACCCAGTCGAGCGCCAGATTCAACACGGCAACCGACGTATCGACCACCATTACGACGCTAGTCTTACCGCGGCCACTATAGAATGCGGCCAGCGCTTGCCCCACGAGCATCGCCGGGCCACCCCAACAGAGGATCTTGAAGTAGATGAGCTCGAGCTCCATCACCTCGGGTGTGTGATCCGCCAGGCGGAACATGGCCGGCGCGAGTGGAATCGCCAGCAGAATGATGGGCGATACGGCCAGCGCCATCCATACGCCCTGCCACACGGCCAGGCCAATGCGGTCGTGTCGCCCGGCGCCGAAGTACTGCGACACGAACGTGCTGGTATACATGGCAATGCCCAGTGGCAGGCAAAGCGTAGAAAACCACACGGTGCCAGCGGCAAAGGCGGCCGTCATGGCGTCGCCCGAGTCCCACTTCAGGAGCACCCGGTCGACAAACGTCATGATGGTCCAGGACAGGCTGGAGATCACCAGCGGCAGCGCCACCAGCAGCACCTCGCGGCCGCCGGCGGGTCGACGCCACCAGCTTTGTTCGTCGGTAGGCGAACGGTGAGGGTCGTGCGGGGCGGACGATCCTTCGTAGGGATTCGCCTGCGGCTCGTTACTGAAAGTATCCATGTCGCCTGAGCCACCGAGCAAGAAAGCGGGTCCTGGGTGCGGGGTGAGACACGTCAGAATAGCCGCGGGTTCGCGCTTCGGCTACGGGCAGGAATAGACCGCTGAAAAAAGCTCGAGATTTGTCGTTAGTCGGCCACCGGTCCGTTTCGCTGCACAACGCCGCGATGCAGGGCGCCGGCGAACAAATGCTGCACCAGCGTCATGGTGAACACCGGCAGCAACAAGATAGCATGCTCCTCCAGCACACTGCTGGCCAGCGCCAGGGCGAGCCCGGTGTTCTTCATCGTCAAGGCGTAGTCGAGCGCGGTAATCGTGGTGCCCGAGCCTCGAAACACTCGGCCCAACACTTGCGCCACGACCAGACCGACGAAGCACAACACCAGCGCGGTCACCACGCAAATCAGCAGCCACATCAGGCGGAAGTCGTCCTCCATCTGCGGCAATGCACTCGCGGCGTTAATGTAGTTCAGCAGCAGCAGCGTGCTGGCACTGGTCAACAGCACCGCCTGACGATGCCGCGCGACGCGTTCGGCGCCGACCGCCCAACGCATGATCACTCCCACGGCCGTGGGCAAGAGCACCCAGACGACGAACTCGAGCCCCGTGAAGCTGGAGGTCAGTTGCTCGAGCGCCTGCGACTCCGCATCGGAGAAGGTGAGCCCCAATAACTTGAGGGCCAGGGGAATCATCCACGGACAGACAATAATCGATAGCACCACCAGTGCCAGCGCCCAGGACAGCTCGCCGCGCGACTGCTGGGTCCACGCCGCGGCCGAGTTGGCCACAGGCATCGATGCCACCAGCGCGAAGCCCACCAGCAGCGTGGAGGCGGCCGTGGAGTCGATCACCATCGGCATCGTCCACCAGGCCAACAGGATAACGACCGCCGGCGCCAGCCACACCGCCGACAAGGCGGAGATCAGCAGCGCCGGCTGACGGAAGACCATCGGCACGCGGCGGATGTCGACTCCCAAGGCGGCCAGGTACAACAGCACGGCCACCAGCAGTTGCGACATACTGGGCCGTGCGATCTCGGGCCATTGCTCCGGCAACTGCCAACTGCGGATTGCCTGGCCAGGCGCCGGAAATACCAAGGCGATGGCGTAGCACAGGATCAGCAGCAGCGGCAAACGATGCCGCACCGATTCGCTGATGCGAGTTGTGTAACGCTCGAGCATCGCCCGTGTCCGGAGGGTCCTTTACGGCGGCTGAAAATGGATTGAAAACGTGCCTGCCCCGCGGGTCTATCCTCCGCCCGCTACGGCGGTGAGGGAGGGCAGGGAAAACTCATTCTCAGGCCGCTGCTTCTTGTGAAGGTCTGTCAAAAGCGGTTCGCCAGGATGCCGGCGACGCACCTGCCGGACCGTCGCTCATTGTAACTGCTGCCAAGTGTAGCAGCCGACAAACGTGCCCCGCCACCTTGGTTTTCGTCGGCAAAACCAGGGATTATTACAGGTATCGCGATTCCGCGGCATCCCACATGGGCGGCCGAGGTCACGCTGCTGGCCCCGCCGACCGATTCGAAGCGGCCCTTGCGCTTCGTCGAGACGAACTTCTGACAGATAACTAGTTGCCCAGTTGTCGATTGAGGTCGGCAAGCTGCGACTGCAGCTCGGTGATGCTGGTCTCGGCTTCTTCGCGAAACGCCGACAAACTCGATTTCAACTCCGAAAGCTCTTCCCTGAGCCGGGCCACCTCCGCCGACGAGCTGGAACCCATCGGCGCTGCCGCCGCGGTGGGTGCAGGGGCCGGCGTGGGGGGGGCCGGAGGTGCGGCCGACACCGGTGCGGCCGAGGGAGGGTTGGCCGGCGCGGCAGTGGGGGCATCGCCCGGCATCGACACACCGAACTCGCGGCGCACCTTGTCCATCTCACGGGGCTGGTACAAGTTGTGCGTTACCACGGCGCCGCGTCCCGGCGGGGTGAGATACACGACCAGCGACTTTTCGAGCAGTTTCTCGAGCAGCGGCCCCAGTTCGTCCATGCCTTTGATCGGCTCCATTCGGGCCGCGCGGCCGCGGAGTTCGCCAATGGTCTGTGCCCCGCGCAATAGCAACTCGGCCATCACGGCCAGTTCCACCTTCGACACGTCCAACCAGTCGTAGGCCAGGTGCCGGTACTTCTCCACCCGCCCGTCACCCTGAATGATGGACACCGCGCCAACTTTGCGAAGGTTTTCGATCGCGTCCATCACGCGGTCTTCGTCCACCTCCATTTTGGGAAAGCGATTGCTCTTCTGGTTCGAACCGGTGATCAACCCCTTGAGAGTTAACGGATAGGCGTCGGGCGTGGTCTTGGCTTTCTCCACCAGGACGCCCAACACCCGCCGCTCCAAAGCTTCGAGCTGAGTCCACTTCGGCATCGTGGCAACTTCTTCACTCATCGCGGCATATCCTTACACGGGCCCGGGGGGTGCAATCCAAACCATGCATTCTACCGGGGGCCGCACAGGCGAGCAACGCGGTGACCTGGTCGCCCACCCACCAACACACTTAAGGCTACTCGTCGCGGTGAACGGTCTCGGTCGAGAACGCCGGCAAACAGATGGCCACATACTGGGCCCCTTGCTTGCCTGGCGTGCTGTAGCGGACCCACTCGCCAGCGTCGACCACAATCGCCTGGCCAGCCGCCACGCGGAACGTTTCCGCCTGAGTCTCGACGACCAATTCTCCAAGCAGCACCAGCGTGTACTCGGCAAACTCGGGCGTCTGCCCTGGCTCCGACCACCCCGCGGGGCTGTTCATCAACGCCATACTCATATTGGCGTCGCCACTGTTCACACGGCCGACAAACTCTTCGATAGTCTTCGGTGGAGTGCCAACGGCTTCGACGCGAGTGGGCGATTCGATGAGACGTGGCATGTGGTACTTTCTCGGAGTTGAATGAGGGACGATTGGACCTATTGGTACGGACTCGGACCCTCCGCGCGGGGACGAAAGATACAAACCTGTCTTCTTGTCGATTGTAGCGCACCTCGCTTGCCCTCTGCAATCACGGAGAGGTCCATGTTTATTCCCAGGCAGGCCTCCACTACAATCGCACCGGGCTCCACGCGCTACAACCAGCAATGAAGTCCCTCTATTCACGTCATGGCGGGCCCTACTCATCAGCGCGAGGCATTCCGACCTCGCTGGAGATAACAACATGCAACTCAGTCGAACGCTTGCCACCAGTGCCATTGTTGCGGCGCTCGGGGGACTCCTGTTTGGTTTCGACACCGTCGTGATCTCGGGCGGCGAGCAACAACTTGAGCAGTTGTTCTCGCCCGTGGCCGATCTGTCGCCCTGGTGGGGCAAGTTCTGGCACGGCTTCCTGATGGCCAGCGCGCTGATTGGTACCGTGGTTGGATCGGTGTTGGTTGCCAAACCGTCCGATCGACTCGGCCGCCGCGGCGTGATGTTTTATCTGGCGCTGTTGTTTTTCGTCTCCGCCCTGGGCAGCGCGCTGGCGTGGGACTGGTACTCGCTGGTCATCTTCCGCTTCATCGGCGGATTGGGCGTCGGCGGGGCATCGGTGGTCAGCCCCATGTACATTGCCGAAATCTCTCCCGCCTCGCTGCGGGGCCGATTGGTGGCGGTCACGCAGTTGAACATTGTGCTGGGCATTCTGCTGGCGTACCTTTCGAACTTGCTGATTGCCGGCATGGACTTCGGCGCAACCGAGTGGCGGTGGATGTTCGCCGTGGAGTGCCTGCCAGCGGCCGCCTACTTCCTGCTGTTGTTCGGCACGCCTCGCAGCCCACGCTGGCTGGTGGCCCAAGGCCGCGACGACGAAGCACGCAGTGTGCTCGAGCGGGTGGGCATCGACCCCACCGAAGGCACCGTCGACAACGAACTGGCCGAGATCCAGAAGTCGATCGACCTGGAGCACCATAACCTCACCGAGCCGTTCTTCCAGGCCAAGTACATGAAGCCGATCCTGCTGGCCTTCGCCATCGCGGCCTTCAACCAATTGAGCGGTATCAACGCCATCCTGTACTACTCGAAACGCATCTTCGAGTCGGCCGGTTACGAAGGCAGCGCCAGCCTGCTGAACTCGGTCGGGCTGGGCGTGGTGAACCTGGTGTTTACGATCGTCGGCATGATGCTCATCGACCGGGTGGGTCGCCGCAAACTGCTGATCGTCGGATCGTTTGGCTACATCGCGACCCTGAGCGCCACGGCCTGGGCGTTTTACACGCAGCGGATGGACGATGGCGGATTCACCGCCGGCGGCAGCCAGGTGGTGCTGGTGAGCCTGCTCGTGTACATCGCCGCGCACGCCGTGGGGCAAGGCGCGGTGATCTGGGTGTTCATCGGCGAGATCTTCCCCAACCGCGTCCGCGGCCGCGGCCAAGCCTTCGGCAGCTTCACGCACTGGATCTTCGCCGCCGCGATTAGCCAGACGTTCCCCCTGATCGCCGAACAAACGGGCGGCGCCGTATTCGCCTTCTACGCGGTGTGCATGGTGGGGCAGCTCATCTGGGTGCTGACTGCCATGCCCGAAACCAAGGGCGTACCGCTGGAAAAGATTCAGGAGCAGCTGGGGATCGAGTGAGTGGGTCGTTTAGGAGGCAACAGTGCGAGCAGCGAGCACAAAGCTGCGACCGCTGGTCGCGCAGAAGCTATCGTCCACGAACGGACGCGAACCATTGGACTTTGCGTCAAGCATTTCCCCGAAGGGGATTCAACATCGTAGCCCAGGGTTGCGTGCAAGCGAGTTCCACGAGCTTAAGCGCTACCCTGGGTAAGCTCAGCGCGTCTCCCGCTCTCCTGTATCCAAATCAATCTCCACGCCGGTACCGTCGGGAAGCCACTCGGTGCAGTGCATCTCACAATCGGGCCGCAACTTCTGGAACTTGCGAGCCCCGTCCAACGAAATTCCATCACTAAGTGAGATTTCCAGGTAGCCCAGGTTCTTGAGCTGGGTGAGTTGCTGGAGTCCGTCGTCGATGATCTTCGTCTTGTCGATCTTCAAGACTTCGAGTTGGTCGAACTTGAGCAGCGTTGGAACGGAGGCGTTTGTTAGGCTGGCACCAGTCAGGTCGAGACTGTTCAATTTCCTCAACGACGAAAGGCTTGAAAAGTCTGAATCGGTGATCGGTGCAACATGAAGGATTAACACTACGAGTTCCTCTAGTTTGCCTATCTCTGCCAACGACTTTCCCGTGGCTCCTGTCTCCCATAAATGCAGCCACTGAAGGTTCTTCAACTCGACAAGTACGGCAAGGCCTGAATCAGATACATTAGGACACCGAATCAAGTCGAGACGTACAAGTTGCTCCAAACCACCAAGTGCTTTGACCTGTTCGTCGGTGGCGTCCGAGGAGAACACCTGGAGACTTGTGAGGTGCTTGAAATCCTTAACCTTCAATACATGCGAGCCACTTGCGTCCTGACCCATTAGCGAAAGCTCCTCCAACTGCGGAAGGTTGGATAGACGAGCTAGTGCCTCAGGAGTGATCGACGTTCCCCACAATCCCAGCCCTCGGAGTCTTTCCATCTTCAGAAATGAGCCGACGCTGGAATCGGTGATCCCAGTCCCCCCCAAACTCAGGTTCTTGAGCCCGGGTAACTTGACCATAGCGCGAACTTCATCATCCGTGCCTCCATCGTCGGGTATCCAAATACTCTCGACACTGGCAAAGATATCGTACCCCAGCACCCACCGGATCAACCACGGGCCGGGTGGTTCAATTGAGGTGTGGTACTCCTGCAGCTCCGGATCCCACTGATAGTCGTAATTGACGTCTCCGCCCGCCGCGATCACACGCTCCACCACCGGCCGTTCGATACTCTTCCGCCACACGTGCTTGCCCAGGTACCCACACACTAGCGAGAAGACCAGCATCACCACCAGCAGTGTCCGCAGACGGAAGCGGGTCAGGCGGCGGAGCCAGCGGGTTGGTCGGCGGGCGATCATGTTCCTAGCTTACTAAATAGAGGTGTGCGGCAGCGCGGGCATTTGTTTTTGGCAATCCGCACAAATCCGCTCTAGGTTATGCCGGTACTTTCCCGGGAAAGTCCGCCTAAAACGTTCCGCCCGCGATTGCCTAACCCCTACCGCGAGGCGCATAATGATGTATTGGGCGGCGAGAGGGCGGTTTCGCCCTGTTTTGCTAAGTTATTGGCAGTGAACGAGTTGGCGCACGCGCCATGACCGATGAATAGTCAGAGCCTGAACTACATCGAACAAATTTATTCCGACTATTTGTCCAACGCCGAAAATGTGTCGCCTGAGTGGCGGCAGTTTTTTCAGGAAAACGGTTGGCGAGCGGCCACGGATAACGTGGCAGTAAATGGTTCTCAGAATGGCTCGGCCGAGCCGCCCGCAGCCACTCCGCCCCCGCCGCCGGCCAATGCGCCCCCGCGGCCTCAGACAGCCGCTTCTCCCCCGCCGGAAACGGCTGCTGAGCCCCTGGAAGCCCCGCCTCAACCCTTTCAATCGAAGTCGCCGCCCCGCGTTGGTGGCGAAGGTCGCCCGGCTCGCGGCGACGTGCAACTGGTCGCCCTGCAAGAGCGTGTCGACCAACTGATCCGCAATCACCGCGTTCGCGGGCACATCATCGCCCGGCTCGACCCGCTAAAGCAGCCCCGCCCCCAACCGCCCGAGCTCGACCCCGCCTACTACGGGTTTACCGAAGCCGATTACGACCGGGTGTTCTCCACCCGCACCTCTTACGGCCCCCAGGAGCGAACGCTTCGCGAGATCGTCGGCTGGTTGCGCAACACCTACTGTCGGTTCATCGGGGCCCAGTTCATGCACATCGACGACTTGTCGGTGCGGCAGTGGCTGCAGGACCGGATGGAGTCGAACGAAAACCGCATCCACCTCCGCCGCGACGAACAGCTCCGCATCCTCCGCAAACTGACCGACGCGGTGATCTTCGAAGAATTCATCCAAAAGAAGTTCCTCGGCGCCAAGAGCTTTTCGCTCGAGGGAGCCGAGAGCCTGATTCCGCTGCTCGACATGGCGGTGGAAGATGCTGGCTCGGATGGCGTGGAGGAAATCGTCCTGGCTATGGCCCACCGCGGCCGCCTGAACGTGCTGGCCAACGTCATCGGCAAGGATCCCCGCCAGATCTTCCGCGAGTTCGAAGACGTCGACAGCGAACAGCACATCGGCCGCGGCGACGTGAAGTACCACTTGGGCTACTCGAGCAATCGCCGCACGGCGAACGGCCGCGACGTGCACCTGTCGCTTTGCTTCAATCCCAGCCATCTGGAGTTCGTGAACACCGTGGCGATGGGCCGCATGCGGGCCAAGCAGGACCGCACGGGCGACCGCGAGCGGCGGAAGGGCCTGACGCTTACCATCCACGGCGACGCCGCATTTGCCGGCGAAGGGGTCGTGCAGGAAACGCTCAACATGAGCGAACTGCCCGCCTACACCGTGGGTGGCACGATTCACCTGATCGTGAACAACCAAATCGGCTTCACCACCACGCCGCAGGAAGGACGCAGCAGCGTCTACTGCACCGACGTGGCCAAGCTGCTGCAGATTCCGATCTTTCACGTTAACGGCGAGCACCCCGAAGCGGTCGCCCAGGTGCTGCGGCTGGCGATGGACTTCCGCTACAAGTTCCAGCGGGACATCGTGATCGACATGTACTGCTACCGCTTGCGTGGCCACAACGAAGGCGACGAACCGTCGTTCACGCAGCCGCTGCTGTATCAGGCCATCGAGCAACGCAAGAGCGTTCGCAAAGGCTACCTCGACCACTTGCTGGAACTGGGCGGCGTCAGCCGTCAGGAAGCCGAGCAAATTGCCGAAGAGCGGCAGGCCCACCTGGAGCGCGAGTTGGCTTCGGCCCGCAGCGAACACTTCGTGCCCCAGCAGGACATGCTGAATAAGGTGTGGAAGGGTTACCGCGGCGGCAAAGAGAGCGAAGCACCGGACATCGACACCGGCATCGACCGCACTCGGCTGTCGCAACTGCTCGAAGCCCAGACTTACGTGCCCGAAGGGTTCACCGTTCACCCCAAGATCAAGCGTGGCATGGACCGCCGGTTGGAGATGGCCCATGGCTCGGTGCCACTTGATTGGGCGGCCGCCGAATCGCTGGCCTTTGCGTCGCTGGCGACGCAGGGTTATCCGGTACGCCTCACCGGTCAGGACGTGGAGCGCGGCACCTTCAGCCACCGCCACGCGGTGCTGCACGACGTGAAGAACGGCGCCACGTTCATGCCGCTCAACCACCTGTCGGAAGACCAGGCCGTGGTCGAGATCTTCAACAGCCCCCTGTCGGAAGCCGGCGTGCTGGCGTTTGAGTACGGTTACAGCCTCGACTCGCCCGATGCCCTGGTCATGTGGGAAGCCCAATTCGGCGACTTCGCCAACGCGGCCCAGGTGGTGATCGACCAGTTTATCGCCAGTGCCGAGGACAAGTGGCGCCGGCTCAGTGGCCTGGTGCTAATGTTGCCACACGGCTTCGAGGGCCAGGGCCCCGAGCACTCCAGCGCCCGACTCGAACGATTCCTGCTGCTTGCTGCCGAAGACAACATGCAGGTGGTCTACCCCACGACCCCGGCCCAGGTCTTCCACTTGCTCCGCCGCCAGATGCTGCGTCACTGGCGAAAGCCGCTGGTGGTGATGACCCCCAAGAGCCTGCTGCGGCAGAAAGACTGCGTCTCGTCGATGGACGATTTGGCCAGCGGGCAGTTCGAGCGGGTGATCTCCGATCCGAAGATTCCCGACTTGAGCAAGGCCGAACGGATTTTGCTCTGTACTGGCAAAGTCTATTATGAGCTTTGTCAGCGTCGCGAAGAGCTCGAATTAGAGAAGGACGTCGCCATTCTGCGTGTTGAGCAGCTTTATCCCTTGCCGACGAAAGCATTGGAGAAGGCGCTGGCCACCGCCCCGGACGGTGCACAGGTGATCTGGGTACAGGAAGAGCCTGAAAACATGGGTGCCTGGCGGTTCCTGCGGTGCCATTACGGCGACAACCTGCTAGGCCGGTTGCCGATGACTTGCGTCACCCGCCCCGCCTCGGCGAGCCCCGCCACGGGTAGCCGCTCGGCGCACGTGTGGGAGCAGAATAAGCTGATTGCCGAAGCCTTGGGCGAGGAGTAGAGGAAGTTCGGCTCCCAACGGCTCCCCGTATACCGGCGTGTAAACGAACAACTGGTGAGTAGGTAGCCAGGTGAGTAAGTGAGTAGGTGGCAGAACATTCAATGCGTGATGTCCCGCCTACTCATCTATGCACCTGCTAACTTGCGCCATAACAAGCGCGGACTTTGCCCGCTATTTGAATCAACCGAAGACACATCCAATTCCCCCCACATCCACTATGTCTAATACTGCTGGCGTCGAAATGGAGGAACTGCGAGTTCCGGAAGTCGGCGAGTCGATCTCCGAGGTCGTCATTGGCCAATGGCACAAGAAGGAAGGTGATCCGGTGGAGCGCGACGAGGAACTCGTCGAGCTCGAGTCGGAGAAGGCCACGTTCGAAGCCCCGTCGCCGACGGCCGGCACGTTGGCCAAGATTATCAAGGGCCCTGGTGCGTCGGCCGAAGTGGGTGAGGTGATCGCTTACATCGATCCCAGCGGAAAAAGCAGTGGTGGCTCCTCGGCTCCAGCCGCAGCGGCCAGCTCGCCCGAGCCCACTCCGGCAGCTCCCGCGCCTCAGCCCTCTGCCCCCGCGCCCCAAGCCGAGGCACCGCAGCCGCCGGCACCCGAACCGCCCACCAAGCCCGAGTTCAATCGCGAGCGTTCGCCGAATCACTTGAGTCATCGCGACCAGCCCGGTGCCAACGATCCCGACTTGGTGGAGACAGCCCCGCGCGTGATGCCCTCCGCAGCACGACTGCTGGGCGAGCATGACATCTCCGCGACCGATGTCGAAGCGACCGGCCCTGGCGGCCGGCTGCTGAAAGAAGACGTATTGCGTCACGTGTCGGATCCACCGCACGCTGCGGCCCCTGCCCCACAGCGGCCCTCCGCGCCCGCTCCGGCAGCTCCCCCTGCTGCTGCGAATCGCAGCACAAGCGAGCGTGAAGAGCGTAAGCCGATGTCGCCGCTCCGCCGCCGCATCGCCTCGCGGTTGGTCGAAGCCCAACACAACGCCGCCCTGCTGACCACCTTCAACGAAGCCGATTTGACGGCTGTCAAAGAGCTTCGTAAGGAGCACGGCGAGGCCTTCCAGAAGAAGCACGGTGTGAAGCTCGGCTTCATGGCTTTCTTCGTCAAGGCCGTGGTCGAAGCGCTGAAGAACTGCCCCGAGCTGAATGCCAGCATCGACGGCGACGAACTGGTGTACAAGAATTACTTCGACATCGGCATCGCCATCGGCACCGAGAAAGGCCTGGTGGTTCCGATCCTTCGCGACACCGACCGCATGGGCTTCGCCGAAATCGAAAACACCATCGCCGACTACGGTGTCCGCGCCCGCAGCGGCGACCTGAAGATCGACGAGATGATGGGTGGCACGTTCACCATCAGCAACGGTGGCGTGTACGGCTCGCTGCTCTCGACCCCCATCGTCAACCCGCCGCAAAGTGGCGTGCTCGGCATGCACAGCATCCAGGAACGGCCAGTCGCCATCAATGGCGAAGTGGTCATTCGGCCGATGATGTACCTCGCCCTGACGTACGATCACCGCATTGTCGACGGCCGCGAAGCGGTCACCTTCTTGCGGGAAATCAAGGAAGCCATCGAAGAGCCCGCCCGGATCTTGATCGAGATTTAGGTGCCGGACCGGTGCAATCCGGGCCACGAATGGCCAACCGCCAACATGGATCAAGGTGAGTACGTGACCAGGTGAGTAGGTTTTCTGCACCACCTGCGCACTTGCTCACCGACTAACAGAATCACCAAGCTCCCATGCAACACGACCTGATTGTTATTGGCGCCGGCCCCGGCGGATATGTAGCGGCCATTCGCGCCGCGCAGCTCGGTATGAACGTCGGATGCATCGAGAAGGAAGCGGCCCTCGGCGGCACTTGCCTGCGGGTCGGATGTATTCCTAGTAAGGCGCTGTTGGAGTCGAGCGAGCTCTACGAAGAAGCCCAGCACAGCTTCGACAAGCATGGCATTATCGTCGACAAGATGTCGCTCGATCTCGACGCAATGATGCAGCGCAAGACGCGCGTCGTCGACGGTTTAACCAAGGGCGTCGCGGGGCTGTTTAAGAAGAACAAGATCGCTCACTACCAGGGACGCGGGCGATTGGCTGGTCCCGGGCAGGTGGTGGTGGCCTCGGCCGAGGGTGAGCAAACCATCTCCGCGCCGCATATCCTCATCGCCACCGGCAGCAAGGTCGCCAGGCTCCCTGGCGTCGAACCCGATGGCGAGCGAATCGGCACCAGTACCGAAGCCCTCAGCTACAGCAAGGTGCCCGAACACCTGGTGGTGATCGGCGGCGGCGTGATCGGCCTGGAACTCGGCTCGGTATGGCGACGGCTGGGCTCGCGGGTCACGGTGCTCGAGTACCTCGATCGCATCATGCCCGGCACCGACAACGAGGTGGCCAGCGCCGCCCTCAAGCTCTTCAAGAAACAGGGGCTCGAGTTCCACCTGGGCTGCCGCGTGACCGGCGCAACGAGCAAGAAAAAGCACGCCCGCGTCGAGATCGATGGCCAGGACCCCATCGAATGCAACAAGGTGCTCTTGTGCACGGGACGCGTGCCAATGACCGACGGGCTGGGGCTCGAATCGGTAGGCATCGAGCTCGACAAGCGGGGCCGTATTCCGGTTTCGGCCGACTTCAAGACCTCGGCCGACGGCATCTACGCCATCGGCGATGTGATCGAAGGCCCGATGCTCGCCCATAAGGCCGAGGAGGAAGGCATTGCCTGCGTCGAACAAATCGCCACGGGGCACAGCCATGTCGACTACAACGCGATCCCCAGCGTCGCTTACACGCACCCCGAAATCGCCTTCGTCGGCAAGACCGAAGAACAACTCACCGACGAGGGCGTCGAGTACAGCAAGGGCAAGTTCACGTTCTTCGCCAACGGCCGCGCGAAAGCCCTCAACCAGACCGATGGCTTCGTGAAGGTGCTGGCCGACGCCAAGACCGACCGCCTGCTCGGCGTACACATCATCGGCCCGCGAGCAGGCGACCTGATCGCCGAAGCCGCCACGGCCATGACCTTTGGCGCCAGCAGCGAAGACGTCGCCCGCGCGTGCCACGCCCACCCCACACTCTCCGAAGTGCTAAAGGAAGCGTGCATGGCGGTCACGACCGGGGCGATTCACTCTTAATCGCTGCACGAACGCAGCACCTTGCGCCGCGCCCGAAAGCAACTGGCACTCCCACCGGTAGCTATTGTTGGGAACTTGGGTAAGACGATTTTGCGCATCGTTGTGGCCTACTCGCGGATATTCATATCGCGAAGGCTATTAATTCCTCTCGCTGCGCAATATTTTTTGCATCTCAGCAGCAAATCGCTTATGATCAGCGGTCCCGCCGCTGTGGGCGTCCGCCCACGGCTCCCCCCTCCCCTATAGCCATGAGGTGCGCTATGCAAGGCATGCATGCCAAGTCGCGTGGTTTCACGCTGGTTGAGTTGTTGGTGGTAATCGCCATCATTGGAATTTTAGTTGCCCTGTTGTTGCCCGCCGTGCAAGCGGCGCGGGAATCGGCTCGGCGTACGCAGTGCACGAACCAAACCAAGCAGATTGGTTTGGCGTTGCAGATGCATCACGATCAGAAGGGCGTACTACCGTCGGGTCGCAACGAAACACGGCAGTTCGGTCAATCGTGGGCGTTTCAGTTGCTGCCGATGATGGAGCAGCAGCAGATGTTCGATTCGCTGGTCAAAGGCGAGCGAATGGATAGCGATTTGAACGCCGCGGCCATGCGAACCCCGGTAGACACGTTTGTCTGCCCTAGCCGTCGCCGTCCCGAGGCGGATCGAGATTTTGACAACGACGATCAACCCACCCAGATGCCAGCCGCTGGAGCGCTGGGTGACTATGCCGCGAATGCCGGGCATCGACAGTTGATTGGCATGGCAGTCACCAGCACCGACTCGCGACCAGCTACCGAGCGGATCGTGGCCGAGATCTCAGGGCCCATCTATACGTACTCGAAGATCAAGTTTCGCCGCGTCATCGATGGGTTGTCCAACACCTTGGCCATTGGCGAGCGTCACATCCCGGAAGTCACCGACGAAGAACCTGCCGTGGGTGTGCACTACTGGCAGGGGGACACCGCCTTCTTTGCGGCCGATAATCCCGACACGATTCTGGCCGTGCCGCCTCACGGACTGCGGGCCGAAGGCCAAGAGGCCAAACCCGAAGAGGGCCAAAAGCCGCGCGAGTCGTTCGGCGGCCCCCATCCCGGCGTCACGTTGTTTGCGTTTCTCGATGGCCACGTCGATCCACTGCAAAACGACACCGATCTGGTCACGCTGGCGCGGCTATCCGCCATCGGCGATGGTGAGGTCATTAGTTTACAGTAACGCCCCGTCCGTCAGTCGACGCTGCTGTTAAGCCCGCGCTCGCGGGCGAGCGTCAACGAACTGGTAACCTGACGGCCGCGAAAGAAGTTGGGTGCCACCCACGAATTGGCGTCTAGCGGGATCGTCACATCCACGGTGACCTCCGAAGTATCCTCAGTGATAACCGAAGGGGTCACCGTGATCGTGGGATTCTGCGTGAACACCGAGTCGAGCACCAATTGAGTGGACGCCTGCACGTCCTCGACCGTCGCCCCCGGCACGATACCTCGACGACAGCCTTCGTACACGGCGTTTTCCGCGGTCTGTCGCAGGGAGTTAACACGGGAATACTCGAATGACGTGAAGGTGAAGAGAAACAGAATCGGCGCGCACAGCGCAAACTCTACGGTGGTCGTACCACGGCAGTTTCGAATCAGTCCTCTCATCGGTGGACCGCCTTTTCGTGTGGGGCGTGGGTATCTGGAACTGCACACTTGCCACTCGTTACTCGGTGAACATTACCGGTAGCGTCAGAGCGATTTCTTCAAATACGTCTTGCAGCGTCTGGGCGTCGGGGGCGTGGTAGAAGTTGCCTCCGGTGGCGGCCGCCACGGCCCGCATCTCGTTCTGATCGGCCCCGTCCCCAAAGGTCACCGCGTGAATGACGATGTCGTGCCGCAACGCTTCCGGAGCAACATCGCGCGGTCGATTGCCTTGCGTGTAGTTGCCATCGGTCATCAGCACCATGGTCTTGGCGGCAAACGGTCGCGACGTCGAGGGGTTTGTCAGCGCATCGATACCGGACCGAATTCCCTCGCCGATGTTGGTTGCGCCATTGAACTTGGTACCCGACAAAGTCGTCATCGCCGACTCGGCGTCGCCATAGTCAGCGCTGAGTTGCTGATTGATATCCGCCACGTTGTTCGAATTGCCGCACCATGTGCCACTGCTGGAATAAGAAGCCAGCGACAAGTACTCATCCTGCGGTGTGGTATGCAGCGCCGCGACAAAACGATCGAAGGCCCGCGTCAAAGCCCGCCAACGGCTCTGACTCATGTCCGGCGGCCGGCAAAACCGCGGATCGGAGGTCGACATGGTGGGAGCATTGTCATTGAGAAACAGCTTCATCGAACTCGACCGATCGACCACGATACAGATATCGCGATCGAGTCGAACGACGGTCGCCGTGCTCAGTGGCTGAAAGTCCATCACGTTGAACACCCGGCCGAACATCGTCGGCACGCTGCCCGACGGAGCATCGCGGGTGCGGCGACCGAGTACTCGGACTGCGTTGATCGGCTCGCCCGCGGGCTCGAATGACCAGGCGCCACCACGTTGCTGCGTGGAACGCCCGAAAACAATATCCTGTTCTACGTCGAGCAGCAGCGGATCGCCTGCTACGAGGTTTGATTGGGCGATGTCGATGGCGGCCTGGCGCGATGCATCGAGGTTCTGCTCGCGCGACAACGCTTCGCCAGCAGCTCGGGCCGCGGCATCGGTGGCGGCGCGCAGTTTGGTGCGAGTGAGTTGCAGGTAGGCCACGTCCACGGAAAACGCAACGCACGCCAGCAGCGCAATCATCAAGAAACAAACCAGCACCACCATTACGCCTCTTCGATCGTGCGGCCTCGGGCTGCCAACTCGGGGCAATCGATGCATCAGAGAAGCGCGCATGGCTGGGTCCTCACGTTTGGAGAATTGCAATCGGGGAAAGGGATCACTATTCCTTGACCATCACGGTGCTGGACGACAACGTCCTGCCGCCAAAAAACCATGGTGGAACGAGAGCATTGGAATCGCAGGGGGCCGACACAGTCACGGTGATCGCCTGCCCGCGGGGCACCGACTTCACATCCGGCGGCGAGATGTCGACGTCGCCGTCCGCTACGCGGCGGGCCGTGATCATCTCGCTGCACTTGGTGTTCACCTCTGCGGTGGTCGAATCGTAGTTGATGGCCACCCGCGCCCCTTCATAGCTGGCGATCGCCAGACTGTGGCTCAGGTAGATCATGCCACAGGCCTCGATCGAAGCGAGCAACAGCATCGCGACAAGAGGCAGACAGATGGCGAGTTCCGTGGCTGCGACAGCCTTGCGTACCGAGGGCATCCTGCCGCGAGGCTTGGCGGCGAGCATGGGAGGCTTTCGGCTTGAGGAAGCAAAGTGCGGACACGTAGTCCGCTTGGTGATAAGTGACAGGCTCCGGTGACCACCAGGTGCCACCGACACTTCCATGCCGTGTGCCTACTAAAAAGATACTACATGAATCCGGATGAGGACGGCACATTTTGATAGTGAGAAAACATTACCAACAATACGTCCGTGAATACTACGGGGGACGACCACCAACTGGGGGGAAGTGACCTCTCCGCAGCATGCTGGAGGCCCTGCCGCGCACCGAGCCACCACTCGCTGGGCAAGCCTACCCACCCAGGCGCAACCCGCGTGTCACTCTACGTGTTCTGCGGCCACCTCTTCAGATTCGGCCGATAACGCCGGCAGCTTCCACCCGCGGTGCAGCGCCAGCAAGCGAAACAGGATAATCATCGCGATGGCCACCGGCGCTGCGAGTTCCTTCGCGGCAGGAACTTGGCTTAGCAAGATAAAAATCCACGAGCCAACAAACGAGCACGTGGCGTAGAGCGGTGTCGATGGTCGGAACAGGCTCGGAATGCGGTTGCAGATCGTGTCGCCAATCACACCACCGAAGGTGCCGGTAACCGCCCCCAACATCGCAGCAATGAACCACGAGGTGCCCTCGTCGAGTGCAGCATCCGCTCCGGCGATGCTGAAGAATCCCAGCCCCAAGGCGTCTGCCAGATCGAGCAAGCGTCCCGAGTTTTTGGGCACCTTCAGAATGAAGAACGCAGCGACCGCCATACCGAACACGATCACGGGGTAGTGACTCGCGCGTATCCAGAACAGCGGGTGGCGATCGAGGAACAAGTCGCGAAGCGTGCCGCCGCCAAATGCCACGATGAACGCCAAGCTGAAGACACCCACGAAGTCCATCTTGTGTTGCCGCGCCAAGAGCACGCCGTAGATCGCGCTGCAGATCACGGCCAGTAGTTCGATGACTTGAAGCATGTAAGGGCAGACGCACCGGACGGTGGAGATATCACCGCGGCAGCCACCCCCAATGGATGGTCCCGGCCGCGAAACAGGCAGCAACCTTCGCAGTATAACTACCACCCGGCCCGCGCGCTAGGTGCGGCTTGCCCGCCTGCGTGTGTTGCAGGCTCATGCAGGCGGGGTGAGCGTCGTGACCATGGGCGGGTTCGTGATCCGACGCACCAACCAGTACAGCAGCAAGCAACCGACGACTCCGCCGGCGATGTACACGCCCGTCGGACCGATGGTGTCCAGCACCACGACCAACAATGCCTTCAGTCCACGCTGCCGCCCCGTGATGTCCGCCTCTTGCCCAGCGGCCAATTCGGCGGCTGCCTTTACGAACAAGAATATGAATAATGCGGTGACACCAAGCGCAATCAGCGGTGCCCTTGCTGCTCGAAGCGGACTCCATTGTTCGGTGGAACGATTCAACGCGAATAGCTGTTCCAGCGAAGAGAGCGCCGAATCACGCGTCTAGACATCGGGTAGCGATACCATGGTAAATCGATTTCGACCATCGCGTGCGTATCGCATCGTAATTTCGGTGCTGTCAGCCTCCGTTTCGATCCGACGTAGTGTTTGATCGTTGATTTCGACGGCCTTGTCGCCAAGCAACGTCAGCGGCGATTCGTCTTGTGCCAACCGCTCGGCGACGCGAGTCAATTGGTCGTCAGCGGCACTGCCAACGAACACCCGCCCGTGATGTATGATCAACGTCTTGTGCGTAGGCGACTTCGGGTTGTGCCATACACGGACCATGAGAATCTCTCAATTGGTTTTGTCTGCGTAATACGAGAACCACAGTGCGGGGCGTCTTTCACTGGTCGAGCCTGGATTGTACCGCTCGCAGCCGCCTTACACCTAGTATCGTCTCGCATGCTGCTCGGGTCCAAACTGTAGGGACTAATCTGTTACAGCGGCATCACTTTGGCACCCTGCTTGAGCACCTTTCCATGCCCCCTGGAATACATGACCTCGATGTCCTTCATCTGTCTCACCGTCGTCGAAGCCCCATCGGCACGATCCGTTCCTGTCCAGGCATCGGTCGCCCCCTGCCCTTCGGATCCGTGGAGCAATGGCCAACCCATCGTCGCGATTCGAGCTGCCAGCCGGGGCGAGTTGGCTGCCATCCTCACACCACCGACCGGGGAGGATTGTCGGCCCACCCCAACCTTTTGCCTGGCAGTGAAGCAGTCGATAGAATCGCACAATGGACCGACCAGCCCCCCGAATTCATCGACCACCCCGTGTGGGGCTTCTCCGGATAGCCCTGCTCATTGCCTGCCCGCTGCTGGTGGCCTTAAACTTCCTTCACCATCGCTCGACCGAACTTGGCGACCCGCTTGGGGTTCACGTGGACACAGGATTGGTGCTCGCGGCAATCGCTCTGAAGTGGTTCGTGCTGGTAGGCAGCGTGATGGTCTTGCGGTCGTGGCTCGAAGCGATTCAGGGGCGTCCGAAGCAAGCGACTTTTGAAGTGCTTGCAATGGGGCTCCCTCTCGTACTGTTGACTCTAGTTTTAGCCGTCACTCGTGTACATTGGGCGTACCGACTGTCGAATGGAAGTGAAAAATACCATTCGTTCGTATCGGCAGACGACACATTTGCGGTCCAAGACGCCAACTACAGCCGAGTAAGTTGGCTCTGGCAGCATGGCGTCACTCAGATTGCCGAATCCTTGCTTGTGTTCCTCGTCATCTCCGCATTGGCGATGCTCGGCGTGTTTTTGGGACGCCGGGCATGGTGGTTCCCCGTTGTTGCACTTCCCGGGATACTGGGCGTGTACTCCTTGCTGTTCGGACTGTTTGTCATTGACTTCGATGTATTTCACGGGGACATCTGGTCAGGAGCTGTGCTCCTTGACTTGCTTTGCCCACCCTATGTCGAGCCCTATTCTCTCATTGCGTCGCTGTACTACGCGACCTTTGCTGCGTCGCTGGCTTGGGTCACGATCTGCCGAGGACGGCTCCGCTCCGCTCAAATCGAAGGGGCGCCAGGGGCGATCGATAGCTAGCCTGCGCCAGCCTCCTCTTACAGCGTGCGGAGCGGCTGGGGAGACTGGCCCTGTGCGTCGCATCTCGGGCCACCGCGGCAACGGTGACTCTCGGCCCCCACTTGCACTTTGGCTCATTCCCTACTACTCGTTGGGGGCACTGGTCGCTTGGAATCCAGCCAAAAAATCGTTTTCTCCCGGCGATTCTTGCTGCATGGGCCTAGCTTCCAACCTCCCCCCCACCCTACACTATGGCAGTCTACGAAGTCGTGTAGCGTCGGTTCGTGGAAGCAACTCAATCGAAGGACCGCTTCCTGTGCTACACGCCTGTGCGGATCGCACTCCCCTCTACGACGTCACTCCTCTCAGCGACCGGTATGAGTTCGATATGGCAACGGATACGGTTTCGGAAAACGAAAAGACCGACCACTTAGACGCCACCGTTACGCAGCAAGTAGCGATTGCAGACGACGGCGTCCCGATGCGCGATCCACTCTCTTGGCCACTATCGACGGTCGAACCAATGCGCATCCGTTGGCAATACGTGGTGAGCATCGCCGCGATCCACTTGCTGGCCTGCCTGGCGTTGGTGCCCTGGTTCTTCAGTTGGACGGGCGTGGTGCTATGCGTGCTGGGGCTGTATGTCTTTGGCACGCTGGGAATCAACCTCTGCTATCACCGGTTGCTGACGCACCAGGGCTTTGTCGTGCCCAAGTCCCTGGAGCATGGGCTGGCCCTGCTGGGCGTTTGCACGCTGCAGGATACGCCAGCCTGTTGGGTGGCCATGCATCGCATGCACCACAAGCATTCGGATACGCAGCCGGATCCCCATAGCCCGATGGTGAACTTTTTGTGGAGCCACTGTGGCTGGTTGATGGTGGTGAATCGCGACTTTCGCAACGTGAACTATTATGAACGCTTCGTCCGCGACATCCTGAAAGATCCGTTCTACTTGCGGTTAGAGCGCAAGGGATTTTGGTTTATGATCTACGCGATCCACGCCCTGCTGTTTTATTTGGCGGGGTTTACCATCGGCTGGCTGGCCAATGGAACCATCGGGGCGGGGGTGCAGTTAGGGCTGAGCCTGGTGGTGTGGGGCGTCTTCTTGCGGACGGTGCTCACCTGGCACATCACCTGGAGCGTGAACTCGATCACGCATCTGTGGGGCTATCAGAACTACGAAACCCGCGAGAACAGTCAGAACAACATCCTGGTGGGCCTGTGGAGCAATGGCGAAGGCTGGCACAATAACCACCACGCCGATCAACGGGCCGCTTCGCATGGCCACAAGTGGTGGGAAATCGACGTCACCTGGCTGACGATCTGGTCGATGGAAAAGCTCGGCCTGGCGAAAGACGTCGTACGTCCCAAGGCATGGTCCCAGGTGGCTGGCAAATCGGGGCGTTAAGGCCGCAAGCGCTCCCCTGCCCTTGAGTCGCCTGCTCCGTTTATCTTTTCAAAGGCTGGATACGCAAGTTCCTCGTAGGACGGAAGGTCGATCTCGCGTTGCCACTCGGTCAGCTCGTGTTTGAGTTCCGCCACTTTGTCTCGCCTGCTCTCCGCCAGGTCGTGCTGTTCGTAGGGATCCTGTTCCAGATCGAAGAGTTCGTACCGCCGCTCGAGTCCGTGCGGTGTCGGGTAGTGTTCAATCAACTTCCACCCCTCCTTGCCGATAATCGCTGCACTTGGCCCGAAGGTTCTGTCCGTTTTGTAAGTTGGGTAGTGCACTAGCTCGCCATAGCGCAACCAGTGGAGCGACCTGGGCGGAAGCGTGGCGGAGGGGTCGCGGAGCAGAGCGGAAAAATCGACGCCATCCATTTCTCGATTCTGCTCCTGCTGCCCGGCTACCCCCGTCATAGCCAGGATGGTCGGGTACAGATCCTGCCCCACCACACGTACTTTGCTGGTGGCCCCCGGCCGAGTGACTCCAGGCCACCTGACAAACAAAGGTACGCGTACGCCCCCTTCGTAGAGCGTCGTTTTGCCAGAACGCATGGGGGCATTCGACGTAATACCCCGGCGTACTTCGCCACCGTTGTCGCTGTAGAAAATCACGATGGTGTTGTCGGCCACTCCACTGTCTTCGAGGGCCTGCAGCACAATGCGAACGCTGTCGTCGAGGTGCTCCACCAAACCGGCATATTCGGGATTGCGGTGCTTTGCACCCGGTTTCTTCAGGGCAGAGTACTTGTCCACCTTTTCGGGCATGGCCTCAATCGGCGTGTGGACCGCGTAGTACCAGAGATTCAGAAAAAAGGGCTGGTCACCCTGCGCCGCTTGCTGGATGAACTTGGCCGCTTCGCTACCCAGGCTAGGCGTCAAATGATCGCTTGGCCCGTAGCTTTCCAAATCGGGAACGGCGCTCAACTTGGCATTCTTGCTGCCTTTTCTCCTATCGCGAAAGGGATAGAAGAAGCTGCCCGGGCAGCAAAACTCATTGGCGGCGACCACGGTTGCGAAGCCTTGTTGCTCTGGACGGTTTGCCTTCGCTTGTCCGACGTGCCACTTGCCAATGTGACAAGTGTTGTAGCCCCCGTCGCGCAAGGCCTCGGCCAGGGTGTACTCGGTGCCTACCAGAAAGTCGCCCCCGCCACCCATCTTGCGAACTCCGCCGTGACCTACAATGCCTAGCTTCGCAGGATTCTTGCCACTGAGTATGGCCGAACGACTGGGCGAACAGGTTGGCGCGGCATAAGCGCGATCGAATCGCATGCTCTCCGCCGCCAATGCGTCGATGACGGGCGTCTGGTGCAGATCGCTACCAGTGCACCCCAGGTCGACACATCCCAGGTCGTCGGCCAATATCAGCACAACGTTCGGCCTGCGCACCGTGTCGTCGGCATTGGCGTGGCACACCACCACTTGGATGGCGATGCCAAGCGCGATGAATCTGACAAACAGTGCATTGGCGTGCTTGGTCATGCTGCATCCATTGTAGAAGTATTTCGACAGGTCCGATCCCGCGGTACTCGACTTCTGCTCTGCTTCCAACCCTTTTCATGGGGGCGGACCCCACGCGATGATTCTCCGCTGCTTGATGGCCAATTCGCGGCAATCAGGCGATAGCCGTGCACTTGTGGCGACCACTGCCGTAGTATCGGGGGCCATGCTCCGCTCAAGTCGTGCCAGACCTGCCACCCTGGCAAGCCAACGACTTGAAGTTCGCCCGATAGCGACACCACCAGAAGAGTTCCGCCCGCGGTAAGTCGACTATCATGTTTATGTCGTCGACCGTCACGATTTCATCGAAAATGTCGCCATTTTCTCACATCGGGACCGCGCGGTGGGCGCGGCATGCGGTTTTACCAGCGGAGCAGCGGTGTCACCGACCCACGCCCCGCGGGGGAGCAAATGTGCACCGGCCGATGGCGGTGGCACCAGGCGACTTACCGCGAAAGGTCGTTGGTCGGCAGAACTTTTTGCGTATCGATGGGACTGGAGAGAATCCCAAACTATTCTATACGTGCGTGCTTGCCACGTTGCGCATCGGATTCCCGACCTTCGTGTCGCCATGGAATCTTCGTGTCACCACGACGGGTTGGCCATCGTCGTGCCCGTCGGTATTGTAGAAGAGTAGGCGATCCATTTTCCGAGAGGCATGTCGATGAGCCAACATCCTAGTCGAGACGCCTGGATTTATGGCGAGGATGCCTCGTGCGAGCTCTCCGCCGAGCCTTGTGATCAGCAATATCGGCTGGTGCTGCTAGGGCCCCCCGGAGTTGGCAAGGGAACCCAGGCTCAGCTGCTGTGCAACCGGATTGGTACCTGCCATCTGTCCACCGGCGACCTGTTCCGCGCGTGCCAGAACATCGAAGAACCCAGCACGGCGATGGCCGCCGCTCTCGAGGCGATGCGGCGAGGCGAACTGGTTTCCGACGAACTGGTGATGTCGATGCTCCGCGAACGGGCCAGTTGCCTGCGTTGCGGCGGCGGTTTTCTGCTCGACGGAATCCCTCGCACCCTGGCGCAGGCCGAAAGCCTGGAAGCAACGCTGCACGACCTGGCGGTCGATCTGGACGCCGTGATTTGCTACGCACTGCCGCTGGAAAGGGTGGTCGACCGCCTGGGCGGACGCCGCACGTGCGTGTCGTGCAAGTCCGTGTATCACGTGTCGGCCAACCCTCCCAAGGACGAAGACACCTGCGACCATTGCGACGAGGACCTGATGCAGCGCGACGACGACCATCCCGATGCCATTCGTGTGCGGATGCAGCTTTATACCCAGGCCACGCAGCCCTTGATGGACTACTACGCCGAGCAAGGCAAGCTGGTGGCAGTGGACGCCGACGGCGGACCGGAGGACATCCTGGAACGCACGCTCGACGCCCTGCGAGATCACCTGAGCCTGGAAGCGATTTAGCGCCGGCCCGAGGTCGCCGATCCAGCAGCGTTGGGCGGATGGCTCAATCTTGCTGGGCCACACTCCTGGCGTGCGTATGGGGGCAAGGCTCCAAGTGCACCAGCACGTCGCGGAGGCTGGCAAACTTCTCTACCAGGCGGTCCTTGACCTGATGGCCGATGCGGTGCCCCTCGTCGACGGTGAGTTGCGCGTCGACCTGAATGTGGATGTCGGCCAGGTACTCCATGCCAGTCTTTCGTACCCACAGTTTTTCGACTTGCCGCACGCCGGGCGTTTCTTCAGCAGTGCTGCGAATCTGTTGCACCAACTTGGCGTCGGCCTGGGGGTCGAGCAGTTCGCTGGTGCTGGTGCGGAACAGCTTGATCCCGGAGATCAAGATCGCCACGACCACGAACAGGGCGGCCGCCTCGTCGGCCCACATGTAGCCCGGCCCCGCCCAGCGAACTACGCTCAGGCCCACGAACACCGCCAGCGAGCAGAGAGCATCGCTGCGATGATCCCACGCGTTGGCGACAATGGCCGCGGAGCCGGTCTGCCGGCCAACCCGCCGTTTGTAACGGTAAAGCCCTTCCTTGATCACCACATTGGCGCCGGCGATCCACAATGTCCACACCGGCGGCAGATCATGCTCGCCGGTGATGCGAGCAAGTGCCTGCCACCCGACAAACAAGGCCGAGATGATAATCACCAGCGCGATGTTCGAGGCGGCCACGGCCTCGGCCCTGGTGTGTCCGTAGGGATGCTCCTCGTCGGCCGGCCGCTGCGCGTACCACAGGGCCCCGGTCACGACGACGGAGGTCAGCGCGTCGCCCAGAGAGTTCACGGCGTCCGACACCAAGGCGAACGAACTGCCCACCAGGCCACCCACCAGTTTGACAATGCCCAGCGCAAGATTTACGACCAGTCCGAGCAACGCTGCTCGGATGGCAGTACGATACAACGGGGAAGCCGAAGAATTCTCGGTCAGATCAAACTCGCCTGGGGGGAACCGTCCTCTTGTTTCCGCCCCTATTTTTATCGTAGCACTACAATCGGACAATGGTCCGGGGCCAGAGAATCAGGGGTCTCGCAGAACGGACTTCCGCACGCGGAGGGGAGGCCAGCCCCATGGGGGGTGAACAGGTTCGCTTGCGCCGAATCCCGGCAATGTTGCGCAGCGTCCATCCGCCGCCAGCCCAATCTGTTACTCAATATTCACCACTGACTACTTCACCGCCTTCCCTGGTTGCCAGGGCACGCCAAGCGGTTGTTTCAATTCCCTCTGAGACGAGACGGGCTGAACCGTCGGTGAATGCAACTTGCACTCCGCCAGAATGGTAACTTCGAGATGTCACCACAGCGTAGGTGCTCTTGTCAGAAGTTTTTCCCTCTCTCGACGACGTGAAGTCAACGTCGTAGACCTCGCCATTGTCAACGTGCTCGAACACTGTGTTCGGAGGGAAGGTGCCCGTGACTCCGGTTTGATGGACTCGTGCATCGACCCATTCGGTATGACCAGAGTTCGTCTTGAAACTTCCTCCGTAGGCCATCACTTCGGCGGGGGTGGATGGAATGGGCGCACTACGTCCGTCAGGATTGCCGCCGTCCCGAAAATAGGGATTCCAGGCTTTAACCTCGGCAAACGCCATGGTGTGGCTCGTGCCATCGGTCACGTTTGCCATTCTGGTTTTGCTGTTCGGATAGACGAGACCGTCTCCCCCCTTGCCGGTAGTCGGATCGAAAACGAACCACGTTCCCAGATTCACACCGTAGTTAAGCGGGTAGTGCGTAAGATCCCCATCGGGTCGCTGTTGATCCTTGACCTCGCTGGGGCACAAGTACGTTGGCACCCGTACTTGAGTAACCGCTGGTTGCGACTTGTAACTAAGCTTCCAGTCGATGAGATCTTCGAGATTGGCCTCCTCGAGGTAGGGAAGCAGTCGGGCTTGGACAGACCATCCATCGAACGTGCCTCCTGCCGGGAGTGCGGCCGAAGGAGGGAAGTGCTTATTGGAGTCGTGATAGTTTTGCAACGATAGCCCAAGCTGCTTGAGGTTGTTGAGGCAGGACATCCGACGGGCGGATTCCCTCGCCGCTTGCACGGCAGGCAGGAGCAGTGCGATCAAGATTCCAATGACGGCGATTACGACGAGCAACTCCACAAGGGTGAACCCGGACTGTCGATTCCGATCAATTGGCGACATCAAGGGTCTCCTTCTCCAACTTTGACTTGAGAGTTTGTAGAAAGCCGAATCTGGCTCGCTCCGCCAGCACCACTCGACATGGCGGCAAAACGCATACTGAGACTCAATCTCATTACGAGCAATTCTGCCAATAGAGCCGTCGTCGTCAAGGGACTGGGCCGGCCCGACTCGTCGAGTGTGGAAAAAAGAGGCCGCTTACTGCGTTTCGCCGCAGCTGTGGCTGGCCTCAGCGTCGTGCCGACAGGGTTGCCTGGGCATTCAAGCCGTCACTCGTACGCCGGCTTCACCAAGTGCCACACGCGTTCGGCCATCGCTTGATGGCCCGCTTGCGAAAGGTGAATGGTATCGAGCGTCGATGCTTCGCCGGCCAGGATCGTTAAGAACACCCGCTTGGGGACCAGCAGCACCTGGTGTTTGGCGGCAAGGGTGCGTTGGGCTCGGCCATACTCGTGATAGAAGGGTGGCAGCGGCAGTTCCAGCATCATCACCTGGCGATTGGAGGCCGTGAGATGCGATAGCAGTGCGTCGAGGTCGCTGGCAAATTGCGCCGGCGAGGTGGTGCCGAGGATGTCGTTGCCACCAATCTCGACAAACACCAGCGGTGCCGAGATATCCTGAGACTGTGCACGGTGCAGTGCGGAGGCTGCCGTTTCGCCCACGTGCGAGATGTCCTGCACCCGCAGTCCATGCTCGCGGGCGAGGATCGAGGGCCAGGTCTCGGTCGTTTCGCTGCCCCCCACGCCGGCGGTCACCGAGTCGCCAATGATGGTGATGCTTCGCTGCGGCGCCAGGGCCAGTCTGGGCAAAACGTGGTGGGGCAATTCCATGCACGCGGCAATCGACCATGCCACGGCCATCGCGTACGCAGCCCACGGGTGCCACGTTGGTTTGTAACGCGACACGATCCACGCCACGGTGGCTGCGGTGGCAACCGCGTACCACCAATATGGAATGGCCGTCGACGAAACGACCACCGCAATCACTCCCACGAGAAAGGCCAGGGCCGTCACTCGCTTGTAGAGGGGCCGTGATCGCGTCGACAGCAGCGCAGCCAGCACCAACAAAGCGATTCCGGTGAAGAACGCCTCGCCGCTGACGATATGGAAAACGAGCCAGTTCATAGGCGGACAGAGGTTACCGCTGCGGGGCGAACAACACAGCTTCGCCACGTGCGGAAATGGCGACCGAAGCGACGAGTATAACTGCTACCCACCGGTAGGGCCAACAAACGCAAAGTGGGCGGGCAGGCCGCCTCGGACTAATACCTTCATCCACGATGGTGCTCAGCGTGAAGCAATGGTTTCTGCGGCGCGGTTGCTGCCGTATATTGGTGGGCTTGGATTGAAAACGAGACAGTTGCTTTTCGGTAAGGTTGCTTGCATGAGAGACATTCGCATTGCTACGGTGCAGTTTGAGAATCGGGACAACGACCCGCCGTTCAATCTCGGGCGTATTCGCGAACTGACCGGCCGGGCCGCGGAGGAGGGAGCCGAGATCGTCAGCTTTCACGAGTGCTGCATCCCCGCTTATACCTGGCTGCAACCACTCGACAAGAATGACTTATTGGCCGTGGCGGAGCCGGTTCCGGATGGACGTTCAGTGAAGCAGTTGATTGATGTCGCACGGGAGTTCCGTGTCGTTGTCATGGCGGGACTGCTCGAGCGGACGCCCGACCAGCAGGTCTACAACACCTATGTGACAGTGGGGCCCGAAGGATTCATCGCCAAGTATCGGAAGCTGCACCCTTTTGTGAATCCCCACCTGTCGGCGGGCAGCGAGTACGTGGTGATCGATTTGCTTGGTTGCAAAGTTGGGTTCTCCATCTGTTACGACAACAACCTGCCCGAGAACGTAAGGATCACCGCGCTCATGGGCGCCGAGATCGTTTTCATGCCACACGTGACGTGCTGCCTGCCTTCGGTAATGCCAGGCCGAGGGACCGTGCCTCGCGAATTGTGGGACAACCGCCACGCCGATCCGGTGCGATTGCGTCAGGAATTTCGTGGCCCCAAAGGGCGGGAGTGGCTGATGCGATGGCTGCCGGCGCGTGCTTGGGAAAATGGCATCTACGCGGTGTTCAGCAATCCCATCGGCTGGGACTACGACACCGTGAAACCGGGACTCGCGATGATTCTCGATCCCTTCGGCGAAGTGCTGACGGAAAGCCACGCCCTGGAAGACGACGTGGTGATTGGCACGCTGACCGCCGACAAACTTTCGCTGGCGTCGGGTCATCGGTATCGCGGGGCGCGACGCCCTGAGTTGTACGAGAAACTCGTCGAGCCGCAAGAATCTGTCACCCTGCCAGGCTGGTCGATGGAGCGAAAGTAGCATGCCGGCACCGTGCAGCGCTCAGCGTGCGCCGAGATGGCGGTCGCCCACAAGGGTTCCGAACCATTGCCAACTGGGCAAGTACCTGCAGATGGGAGCGGCCAATCCCACGCTGGCCACCACATCGGCGATGTAGTGCTGATGCGTCACCAGGGTGGAGATGCCGATGGCGATCGCCCACAGCCAGACAATCGCGCGGGCCCGCGTGCTTTTGCCCTGCGAATAGAAATAGGCGCACAGGACCGCCATGCCGACATGCAGGCAAGGCAGGTTGTTAAACGACAGATTCACCTCATCGGCAAAGCGAAACACCGGGGCCACCCAACCATCCACGACCGGCGTCGAGCGAACTTCTTCGCTGGGGATCAAGAGGAAGCCACACCCCGAGCAGACGATCAGCACCGCCAGCGCCGCGGCGAAGGTGGCAAGCTGCTGGCGCGTTCGGAGCACGAAGGGCGCCAACCAGGTCATAGGAAACAGCGAAAGGTACACGACGATCGCCTGGGGCACGAACGGCATCGCCAGATCCGCGTCGACTTGCAGTGGTATCCGGTAGTTATGAAGGGAAGTAATCCAGCAGGTGCCCCCGTACACCACGCCCCACAGCACCGCGATCAGCACGTAGTAATAGGCAAACGCGATCCAACATTCACGCGATGGCCAGGCGATCCAAGGTTCCGTACGATTCACGACTGGGTCAGGCTGGCAGGGATCTTCTGGGGCGGCAATGGTACGAGGCTAGTTGGAAACGCGTCCGGTGAAGCGATTCTCCACGTGCTCGTCGGTGTAACGAGGGCCTCGCCACATCTTCAAGTAGAACCAAGGCAAAAAACCCCGCACGGACTCTTGCTGCTTGGCCAGCTTCGGAAGGTGAATCCAGGGAACCGTGGGCTGCTGGTGATGGATGAGGTGCCAGTTGTGGTGCAGCCACAGGGCGTCGATCGGCGGGCAGATCCACAAATTGCGAGTTCCTTCGGTGACATGCCGGGCCGTATCGAAATGATGAACGTACTGCATGGCAGACCAGGAAAAGCCGAAACCGAGATAAACCACGGCGTAGTTCAACAGCGGTATGCCCAGGGTCCAGATGATGGTCGCGTGCAGGACGATCGCCATCAACGCCTCGAGCCGGATGTACAGCCAAGAACGAGGCTCCAAGACATCCACAAATTTTGCGAACGGCTTGTCGAACTCGTAGAACTGCCGCTTGGCCAAGAACGGCAACAGCACCACGACGAAGTTGCTCAGCACCACCATCACCCAGTACACGCCGGTGATGATGCCGTAGTACTTCAACCACTTCACCAGCGGCGAATCGCCTTCGAAGTACAGATCGAACGCTTCGTCGTCCGACCGATTCGCGCGATGATGGCACAAGTGGCCTTGCCGCAGCAGGTGGTAGGGAGCGGGAAAGAACAAGGCCATCAACACGCCCAGCCCGTCGTTGATCTTCCTGTTCGGGTGCAGGATGCGATGCTCGGCCTCGTGAATGATCGAGTAGACCGAGTTGCCCACGACCGCAAACACCATAGCCAGCAGCACCAGTTGCCACCATTGGTCGGCCCGCGCGGCCAGAAACATCACGGTGAAGATCGACACCAACTGAATCGCGACGATCAGCAGATTCAATCGATACGGAATCGCAAACGATTGATGGGTGGCCGACCTGGGCATGGCTGTTTAGGACCTTACCGGACAGTAGGAAAGTAGCGTCGTCTGCATCCGGTGCATTTCGGGAAATCTGTCGAACAGCCCGAAGGTAATGGGGGTTGTCTCGCGAGAGTACATCATCTGCTGGTAGGCGGCATTTTCTGCCAGCGATCGCAATTGTCGCTTCATCTCGGGCAGCAGTTCGTTCAGTTCGGGAAACTCTTCCGCCAGGCGCTGCACAACGCGAACTGCCGACCGGGTGGGGGGCAGCAAAAAGCGACCTATCGCCGTTTGCAGCAGCCTGGCGTTGCATCGCCGCAGCGTGCTGGACTTGTTGCTGTAGTACAGGTCGATCAAGTGCCAATCGATTTGGACATGACGCATCTCATCCTTCAGGTGTTCGCGATAGACCCACAGGTAGTGTGGCTCGATCTGCTCGGTCTCCATTTTGATGCACCGTCGAGACAGGTCAAGCGAACGTTCCTCCAGGGCGAGCATGATCCAGTAAACCATCGGAAACCACTGCGGACGCCGGGTCAGCAGTTGCAGGGTCGCCGCCACCGGCGGGGTAACGCGGAATAGCATCCAGCCGGATTCGCTGTACCAGTCTGGCTCGCTGAGCCGGCTGAGTCGCCTCCACAGCTCAATGTGGTCCTGCTCGTCGGCCACGAATCGGTTCAGACACTCCGTCAAACCGGCATCGACCCCTTTGCTCTTGGCGATCGCGGCACACACGCTGGCGGCAAACTGCGATTCGAAGTACGAAATCAACTCGCTGAAGAGGATGGCCGTCAGTTGGTTGTATCGAATTTGATGGTGACTAGCCAGTTGGTGATAAATTTTCGCGTAGTACAGAGGAGTCGTTGTCGGACAAACAAAATACCGGCTGCGATCGACAGGAGTATCCCACAATTCGTGAGCATCGGCATGGATCGAAGCGCGTGCGACAGCCGTAATCTTCGACAAGGGCATGCGACGCATTTCGGTGCGTGGTGCTGTGGCTGGCATGGGTTCATGTATACCACACGGACTGCTGGAAACTCTATTACTTTTGACAAAACAGATTTAAAGGGCGATAATCCCAGCCCGCGGCACATGCCGATCGAACCGTGCGTCACACTTCGGTTCGCCAACAAGAGGGCTTAAGACGGGGGAGCACGTCGTGGCGTCTGAGATCCAAGAACTGGGGTGTTGCGAAAACGGCTGCGAGTCGCCATTGCCCATGGCGCCACCGGCCGAGGCTTTCCCTACGTACCCTTCGGCCTGGTACCTGTTCGGCCGGTCGCGCGACATCGCACGCCAGCCGTTCTCGAAAGAGTTTCTTGGCAAACGCATCGTCGTCTATCGCAAGCAGGACAGTTCGCTGGTGGCCATGCGAGCGGAGTGCGCGCACCTGGGATCCGACTTGGGAGCGGGGCGCGTCGTAGGGGATTGCGTCCGCTGCCCGTTCCACGACTGGGAGTACGGCCCCGATGGTGCATGCGTCCGCATTCCCGCGCAGCGCGAGATTCCCCCCTTCGCTCGCCAAGAGGTCTTTCCGGTTGCCGAGCACAGCGGACTGGTGTTTCTATTCAACGGTCCCGAGGCACTGTACCCGTTGCCGTTTTTCGATGGTGCAACCCCCGCCGACCTCAGCCCCAGCCGCCCGTTTGGCACCGTGCTGGATTGCCCGTGGTACGTGTCGGGCGCCAACGCTTTTGACCTGCAACACTTTCGCGCCGCCCACGATCGCCGTTTGCTCGGAGATCCCAGTACCGACCATCCCCATCCCTATGCGTTTCGCGCGCTGGGCGTGTTCGCCGTGGAAGGACACTCGCTGCAGGATCGGCTGACCCGTCGTTTTGGCGGAGATGAAGTAGAGCTCGGCATCACCGACTGGTGCGGCGGCCTGAGCTTTGCCACCGCCCGATTGAGCAAGACCGTTACCCGAGGCCTGGTTGCCAGAGAACCGCTGGCCGACGGGCGGGTGCGTGTGCAGGTAATCGTCTTCGCCAAACGCAGCCCAACGGCGCTCGGTCGCAAGCTGTTCGATCCGCTGCAATTGGAGGTGCGACGCTTGTTCATCAAGAACTTCTTGACTGCCGACGCCGTGCGACTCAATGGAGTTCGTTACGATCCCCATCGCTTGATCCAGGCCGACGCCGACATGATCGACTACTACCGCTGGCTGGCGGATCGCACGGCGGACACCCCCGCGAGACTCAACTGATACTTATCCCTCCCCCCTGCCCCAGATGGGCACACAATCAACCGGAGACTAGCGATGACTTCACACAAAGGACTGAGTGTCATTGGCGCTGGGTTGCTTTGGGCCATGATCGCGGTGCCTGCCCTGGCGCAAGATGGCGACCAGCCCCCCGCAGATGCCGAGGTACACGACCAGCTTCGCGCGCTCCGCGACCAGGCGGTTACTGCCTTCAAAGAGCGCGACATCGACGCGCTGCTGGAATGCCTGACCGATGACGTCACCGTGGTCGTCCAAAACGGCGAGTTGTACCAAGGTCACCAAGGCGTCCGCGAGTTCCACCAGGAAATGTCGGAGGGGGATGATCGCAAGGTGCAAAGCCAGACCACCGACTTCAAGACCGACGAGCTTTCGCTGCTGTACGGCGAGGACACCGCCACGGCGCATGGGACCATTGAGGACCATTTCGTCCTGAGCCGTGGCATGGAGTTCGATCTGTTCAGCCGCTGGACTGCAACGCTGGTAAAAGAGGGAGACCAATGGAAGGTCGCCGTGTTTCATGTGTCGACCGACATGTTCGACAACGGTGTCATGGACCAACTGATGTGGTGGAACGCGATCAAGGTCGGTGCGATCGCCCTGCTGGCAGGCATTATTGTTGCCTTGGTGTTAACCAAAATGTTCGGCAAGAAATCCCCGGCGGGTGAAAATGCTTAGCGCACGGACACAACTCACCGATCGTGAGCAACGGCTGCTGAAGGATGCCGAGCTGTATGCACGTGACCTGCGTCTGGCGGACTTGACCACCGAGGCCATGCGCGAGCTAACGGTCGAGCGAGGGGTCGACTTTGCTACGGCCGTCCTGTATCGCGTTTGCACTCAGGAGGCTCCCGCCGATCAGCAAAAAGCGTTGCCCAGCGCCGACATGCAGCGTCGCTCGCGGCAGCTACAAATCGCCATCGTGCCGGGGGCGTTCTACAAGGAGCACCCTCAAACCGGGGCCGATGGTCGCCGCTTGCGCCAAGCGGCTACCGCCATGAGTTTCGACTGCCACCCGATCCAGGTCGAGAGTATCGGCCTGCTGCAGCCCAATGCGCAGATCATCATCGACTGGCTGCTGCAGCATGCCACGCGTCCCACGGCGCTAGTCTCCTTCTGCAAGGGTGGCGCCGACTTGAAGCTGGCCCTTGGTCATCCCATGGCCGCAGAGGCCTTTGCCAACGTGAAGGCCTGGTACAGCGTGTGTGGCATTCTCGATGGATCGCCCATGGTCGATTGGATTTACCAACGGCCCACCACACTGCTGGCGGCCCGGGCGTTGTTCTGGCTCCGCGGCCGCGATTTTCAGTTTGTCACCCAACTGCGGCCAGGTCCCGCAAGCCCACTCCAACCTTCGTTCGTCCCCCCCGATCACTTGCAGATCTTTCACGTGATTGGATTCCCGCTCACCGCGCATCTGTCCAACGGCCGCTCGCGCACCTGGCACCGGCGATTGTCTCGGTTTGGTCCCAGCGACGGGGCGACGTTGCTGCTCGACGTCTGTCGACAGCCGGGTCACGTGCTGCCGGTGTGGGGCGTCGATCACTATGCCGCGGCCCGCGTCGATTGGTCGGCACTGGTACAGCACATCGCCTTCCACGCGGCGCCTGACCCGTCGTTTGGATCGCACATCACGCCGCCGAACCGTTTCGCTGCGAGTACGCCACGATGAAGATTCAATTGCTCTCGCCTGCCGGCGACATCCACCGAAATTCGACCGGCATCTTCAAACGCTCGTTGCGTTACGCCCCGCTGACGTTGACCACCCTGGCGGCGCTCGTGCCCGATGAGTTGCAGGCGGAGATCACGCTGCAGGACGAAGGAGTCGAGCCGCTCGATCTCGACTTCTCCGCCGACCTGGTCGGCATCACCGCCATCACGGGCACGTCGCTCCGCGCGTACGAAATCGCCGACGAACTGCGATCGCGGGGGCACACCGTGGTGTTGGGCGGGGTGCACCCGACGTTGATGCCCGAAGAGGCGGCCGATCATGCCGACGCGCTGGTTACCGGCTATGCCGAGACCAGCTGGCCGCAACTGCTGCGAGACTTTGCGGACGGGCGTCTTGCCCCGCACTATGCGTTGCCCTTCGATCGACAGCTGCGAGGTCTGCCCATCGCCCGCCGCGACATGCTCAAGCAGCGGCGTTACGCCACGGTGAACAGCATCGAAGCCACACGAGGTTGTCCCCACAAGTGCGAATTTTGCGTGGTGCCCACCGCCTGGCACGGCACTTACGCCCGCCGGCCGGTCGAGGAAGTGATCGCCGAACTGCAGACGTTCGCCGGCCGCCACGCCGTGTTTATCGACCTCAGTCCAGTAGAGGACGTGGCTTACGCCAAGTCGCTGTATCGTGCGATGATACCGCTGAAGATTCGCTGGGTGGGCCTGGCCACGACACGCCTGGCCGAAGACGAGGAGCTGCTGAAACTGGCCGCCCAGAGCGGTTGCCGGGGAGTGCTCATTGGTTTCGAATCGGTCGATCAGCAAACACTCAACGGCACCCGCAAGCACTTTCACCAGGCCGACCGCTACGCGGAATACGTCAAGCGACTGCACGATCACGGCATCGGCATCCAAGGGTGCTTTGTCTTTGGATTCGACGACGAAGACGAAAGCGTGTTCGAGAGAACCGTTGAGTTTGTCGACCGGGCGAAGATCGACCTGCCGCGCTACGCCGTGGTCACGCCCTTTCCAGCAACTCCGCTGTACCGGCGTCTGCAGGCGGAAGGGCGTCTACTGCACCGCAAATGGTCGCTTTACGACGTGGAACACGTGGTCTTCGAACCCAAGCGAATGACACCCGAGCGGCTCCAAGCAGGGCTGCAATGGAGCTGGGAGCAGAGCTACAGCTGGTCGTCGATTGGCCATCGGCTAACCGGCGCACCGTGGTCGATATTGCCGCTTTGGCTTTCCACCAATCTCGGCTATCGCTTTTTCGCCCGGCACCTTCCCGACAAGACGCAATGCGTCTACCGCGATCCCGCGATGCCTGCAGTGGCCGCCCCCGAACTCGTTCAGCTTTAGAGCCGATTGGATTCACCCCTCATGCATGTCACACTCATCTATCCATCGGTAGGTCGAAAGGCGGGCAAGCCTTACGTGCGAGCGTGGCAGATGCAACCGCTCTCCATGGCAGTGCTGGCCAGTTTGATGCCGCGCGAAGTGGAAGTGACCTTCTTCGACGACCGCATGGAGTCCATCGACTACGACGCCCCCACTGACTTGGTCGTACTGAGTGTCGAGACCTTCACGGCCCTGCGGGCTTACCGGATTGCTGCCGCTTTTCGCGCGCGTGGGGTTCCGGTGATCATGGGTGGCTACCATGTGACGTTGCTTCCCAGCGAGGCCTCGCAATTCGCCGACGCCATCGTGCTGGGCGATGCCGAACCGGTGTGGACGCAGGTGCTCGAAGATGCGCGGCGCGGAACCCTGCAGCCGCAGTACGATGGCCGCGGCAAGCGGGTGCTCAGCGATATACGCCCCGATCGGTCGATCTTTGGGCGCCGCCGCTACCAGAACATCACGCTGGTGGAGTACGCCCGCGGTTGCAATTTCCGCTGCGATTTTTGCTCCATCACGTCGTTCCACAAAGCGTCGCAGAGCCATCGCCCGGCCCAGGACGTTGCTCGCGACATGGAGGAGTCGGGCAGTCGTCGGTTCTTCATTGTCGACGACAACATCGTGAGCGATCCCAGCAAAGCCCGCCAGTTGTGCCGCGAGATCACGCCGCTGGGCATCAATTGGGTGGGCCAGGCGAGTATCCATATCGCCGAGGACGACGAACTGCTGGAGCTCATGGCGAAGAGTGGTTGCCGGGGTGTGCTGATCGGCATGGAATCGATCAATCAGGACAACCTCGCGGCCATGGGCAAAGCGTGGAACACCGCCCGGATGAGCTACGCCCAGAGCCTGCAACAGTTTCGTAAGCACGGGCTGGCCGTTTATGGCACGTTCGTCTTTGGTTACGACCAGGACAACTGGGACGTGATCAAGCAGAGCGTCGCCTTCGCCCGCGAGCACAAGTTGTTCCTGGCCGCATTCAACCACCTGGTGCCGTTTCCCGGCACGCCGCTTTACCGCCGCTTGCAGGAGCAAGGCAAGTTGCTGGGCGATCCATGGTGGCTGAACCCGCTGGGTCGGGTTGGCGACGTGGTCTTTCGCCCCGCGCAACTTTCGCCCACCGAGTTGCAGGAAGGTTGCCTATGGGCTCGGCGACAATTCTACAACTGGCGATCGATGTTCGAGCGCGTCCGAGATACCCAGGCCAACGCACGGAACACCACCATGCTGGGCGTATACCTGGGACTGAACCTCGGATCGCACTTCGACATCGACTTGCGTCAGGGACTGCAGTTGGGCATTGGCACCGAAAGTACAGTGGCCGGAAATGAGCCAATTCGAAATCAACTTGGCCTCGCCTGAAGACGACGCCGCGCTGCGAGGACTGCTGGAGTCGACCCCCATGTCGGGCGATATCCGGCTTGCCTTCGCTCGCCAGCCCAGCTACTTTGCGGCCACCGCGATCGACGGGCACTACGCACACGTGGTCACAGTGCGCGACAAGTCGTCCGGGCAAATCGTCGGCATGGGCTCCCGCTCCATCTTTCGGGCTTTCGTCAATGGGATCGCTACCAACGTGGGCTACCTCAGCGGATTGCGGCTGCTGCCCGAACATCGCAAACAAGCGGGCCTGTTGGCCCGCGGCTTTCGCAAGTTTCGCGAACTGCATTCCGACGGCCGGGCAGCCTACTACCTGACCACTGTTGCAGCCGACAACCACCAGTCGCTTGCGGTGCTCACTTCACAGCGCGCCGGCTTGCCGGTCTACCATCCATGGGGCCGCTACCACACGCTCACATTTGCCGCCCAGCGCAATGGCAGTCGGCTGCCAGCAAGCCTTTTGATTCGCAGGGCCACTCCGGCGGACGCCGCCACCGTCGAGGCGTTTTTGCACCAGCAGGGCTCGCAACGGCAGTTTTTTCCCATCCTCCACCAGCAAGAATTCGCTGGCAAACCGCGACGATTGATAGGGATGCGGCCCGAGTCGATCCTGCTGGCCTGGGCCGATGGACAACTGGTTGGCACCTTGGGCCTGTGGGACCAGAAACCGTTCAAACAAACGATGGTCACCTCGTACTCGCGGCGACTGTCGTTGGCCCGCCCCTTCTACAACGCCATGGCGGGACTGCAGCGCAAGCCACAACTGCCTCGCGCCGGCCAGATGCTGAACCTGCGTTACGCGGCGGTGCCCGTCGTGCGATCGGACTACCTGCACGCGGCCAACCATTTACTTCAAGCCGCCACCCACCGTTTGCGGCACGATTTGTCCGAGCTCCTATTGCTCGGCTTGCACGAGCGAGATCCATTGCTCGAGCAGCTTCGCCCGCTGTCGGGCAGGGAATACGTTACACTGATGTTTCTCGTCTATTGGCCAGACGAAACACCCGACATCGAACAACTCGCGGGCCTTCCCCCCTACCTTGAACTTGGCTGCCTGTAGAAGCGGAACCATGCGACTTCGTGTATCACTCGCCGAACCTCCCCTGATCGTCTCCGACGATCGAGACCGCATGTTTCAGTTGATGCAAGCATGCTACGAGAACCTCGACCGGCAACAGTTCGACGCCGACTTGAACCAGAAGTGGCTTGTCATTCAGGTCTACGATCCGGCCACCGAGCAACTCGTGGGCTTTTCCACGCAGGTTGTCATCCATACTCGCCTCGACGGCCGCATGATTCGCGCGCTCTACTCCGGCGATACGGTCATGGCGCCTGAATACTGGGGCGACATGGCGCTCGCTAATGCATGGGGGCGATTGGCCCTGCAACTGATTGACGAGGCCGGCTCCGAACCGCTTTATTGGTTTCTTACCTCCAAAGGTTTCCGCACCTATCGTTACTTGCCGCTGTTTTTCCGGCAGTTCAGCCCCCGTCATGGCAGCGTCGTATCCGTGCAAGACGACCGCCTGATCGCCGCCTTCGGTCGGCAGATCGCTGGCGACGCCTACGACCACCAGCACCGCATCATCAGGGCCGATCCGCAAAAGTACTTCACGCGGGCCAGGGCCGTCGATCCTGGGCTGCGGGTGCATCACGATGCTCACGTCCGGTATTTCGTCGAGCAAAACCCGTCCTACGCCCGAGGAGACGAACTCTGCTGCCTGGCTCCGCTCAGCCGCGACAACTTCACCCGCCTGGCGTATCGGGTGATCGATGCCAACGCCGCCTGCAATTCGACCACCTAGCATGCCATCGCCCTTTGTCTATAACTCCTGCTGGATGATATGGTGCGGACGCGAGTCACGCGCCTACCAGCGCGACGCCAGGCGTGTTCAGCGAACGCAGGAGTATCGTTTGCAGCGCATTGTTACTGGCAATCAGGCCACCTGGTTTGGCGAGCAACATCGCTTTCGCCAAGCCAGCAGCGTCGAACAGTTCCGCCGGCTGACTCCGCTCACGACTTACGATGACTACGCGCCAGCGATCGAACGGATCGCCGCGGGGCAGGCAAACGTCCTGACGGCCGAGCCAGTCGAACTGCTTCAGCCTACCAGTGGAACTACGTCGGCCGAGAAGCTGATTCCTTACACGGCCGGCTTGCGGCGCGAGTTCCAACGGGCGATTCGCGTGTGGATCGGCAACCTGTACGCTGGCCGTCCCACGGTCCGGCGAGGCTACGCCTACTGGTCGATCTCGCCGCTGGCGTACGCCCAGCGGAGTACGGCGGGCGGGGTGCCGATCGGTTTCGACGACGACGCCAGCTATCTTGGCACCTTCGAGCGTCTGCTGCTCTGGCACACCATGGCCGCGCCGCTGGCCATCGCGGAGTGCGACAGCCTCGAGTCGGCTTTCTACGCCACACTGTTTTTCCTGTTGCGATGCCCACAGCTCGCGCTCATCTCGGTCTGGAGTCCCACTTTCTTGAGCGGGATGTTGCAGCTACTCACCGCGCACGCCGCGCAACTGTGCGACGACGTGGCTCAGGGCACCATTTCGCGCAATCTCCCCCCCTCGCTCGCCACCCCATGCCCGCCCCGCCCCCAGCGAGCCGACCAACTGCGGGCCATCTTGCTGTCCGACTCGCGGTCCCCTCATTGGGTGCGGGACATCTGGCCGGGCCTGGCGGTGGTGAGTTGCTGGACCGATGGCCCTTCGGCCAGCTACGCAGCGCAGCTACAGCAGCAACTGGCCGACATCGAGGTCCAACCCAAGGGGCTGCTCTCTACCGAAGCGATGGTGAGCATTCCGCTGCTGAACCAACCTGGCGCGGGCCTGGCCATCCGCTCGCACTTCTACGAGTTCCAGCCCGTCGATAACGCGGGAGCACTGACCAACGAGGAAACCCTGCTGGCCCACGAACTTCAGCCTGGCCAGCAGTATCGCGTGGTAGTCACTACCTCTGGTGGACTCTATCGCTATCAGACGATGGATCAAGTGCGGGTGGTCGGATTCTACCACCAGGTGCCGCTCCTGCGGTTCGTCGGCAAAGGCGATCGCACGTCGGACCTGGTGGGTGAGAAACTCAACGCAGCCTTTGTGCAATCGGTGCTCGAACAGACTTTTGCCAAACGGAGGCTCACGCCGCAGTCGGTGGACCTGGCCGCCCAGCAACACGCGCAGCCCTACTACCTGTTGCGACTGGTCGACCCCCAACTCGCTCGTGCCCCTAACCTGTGCGAGCAGTTGCGGTCGGAAGTCGAGACCGCGCTGCGCACCAACCCCCAGTACGCCTACGCGATCGACGCCGGCCAACTGGGCGGCCTGCGGCTCGAGGCCACCGCCCCGCAACACCAAGACGGGCACGCCCCCATCGCCGACTCCAGCGCTGGCCCAACGCTCCACCATGGCAACTTCAAACCAGACTCCCTCTCGCTTCCAACACAAGCCCCCCACGCCCCTCGCCCGCTCGGCACCGCAGGGAGCAATGGGACAGCCTAATGCCCCAGCTACCCCGAATAGGTTTGCAGGGGGAGTTGCTTGTTCAGTGGTTCTTCGCCTCTTGTGAGTCTTGGTACGAATCCTGGTTCTCTGCTGCGGTATGTTGTTTGGCTGATTTTCTGGACTCGATGAGTTCAAATACCACTACTTCATTCGAGTAGTCGAGTCGCCAACACGTAACTTCCTCTCCCATCACGACTTCGACAAGTGCGTACCGACGGACCTTGAAGTAAGTTGTTAGCGCTAAATTCAACCAATACAGAAAACGGTCGTAGTGTGAGATCGGAACCAACAGGCATCTTTTGAGGCGCGTATGCAACGCCCTTGGCGGCGGGGCAACATCTTTACATTCCGACCTCGGCTTTCCTTCCGGTGTGCAGAACGTGAACGGGGTGTCCGTCCCGGGCGTGTAAGTCAACTGTGTTACCCCCCCTTTTGCTGCGTACCCCAAGACATTCCCCCAACTGCTGAGCAGGTCGACGTGAATCTGCTTTGCAGGTTGCTGCCCAACTCGCATGGGATAGAGCTGAAACTTCTTCATCGGTCAATTTCCCACAGGTCCACCCACCAGGGATCCGATGGGGACAGCCAACTCAGACTTACCATGTCGCGAGCGTCGCTGAGAGATTGTACTGCCGGGGGGGGATACCCAACCTCCCCCCTCTCCCTCCTCCCATCACTGCATCTACGATCCCTTTGGTAGTCCCCTACCCATCCAGATCTCCGCACCGTGGCTCATCGTCCAGTGAGCTCAAGGTCTTGGCACTATGTCGTTGCAACCAAGCTCCGAGGACTGATGGATAGCGATGAGTGTCCCCGTTGATAGCGATCGTGAGTGGTCTGCTGTCTGAAAATCGCTGTAGAAATCGGTCGTGGGGCGGGTCTAATGGTGTTGCGGCATGGTCGGTGAGCGAGCCTCCAATCTAGTTGCTTCCCCCTGCGATTCCACCGGTAACGTGGGGACGAGCAGTAACCCCATCGCGAGCGAAATCGCACGGGGGAGGAAACTTGGCTGCTTCGCGAGTTTTGGGCCAGCGATATGAGTTTTGGGCCCACTTGGGAGTATTGGGCCACCTCGCTGGATAGCTGGGGAACAACTCACCGGGTTTTGTCGCACCTGGTAGCTGGTTGAGACTGCAAAACAAGAGGCTTCACCACCTGGGGGGTGACCAAAACCCGGGGAGTATTGGGCCCATGGATGGTGTGGGTGGAAGTTGGCCCAAAAAAACGTGGGGACAAACGTCCGAGTGGCGGCGGTCGTGATGGCCAAGGTGGTGAGGCGGCCTAGCCGAGTCGCAGGCCGGTGGGCAGCGATTCGCCGAACACCTGGCTGCGTTCTTCGGCGTCGAGTGTACCGCCGGTGCGGACGAGCTGTACCAGGTGGTCCGCGGCGCCGGTGCGCTCGAGCCACGCGGAAACCCGATCGCGCTGCGAGGCCTCCAGGTCGCGGTGGCGATCGCCGGTGGTGCGGGCCAGTTGCATGACAACCAGCGGTGCGATGGGCTCGTCTGCATCGAGTTGCATCACGGTGTCGACCCACTTCGCGGCGCGACTGGCAGGAACCAACGTGTTGAGAGGACCATAAACGGGCACCCGTTGCCCCAGGCGGCCGAGGGTCCACAGCATCGCGCTGCGGACCGGCTCGAGCTTGCGTTTGGGCAATAGCTCGACAATGGCACCTCCGAGTTCTGTTTTGACAGGCACCGGCAACAATTCGAGCGAACCGAGCAGCCGCCATACTTCGGCCGACTGGGCTGGGTCGATGGCCGCGGCCGAGCTAGAGGCCTTGCCACCAGTAAAGCGTCGATGCAGACCACGCGTCGCGGCAAGCAGTGGCTCGGCGATAGTGAGTTGCTGCCCGCGCGACAAACCGCCCGCGATGCGACGCCAGAGGATGAGCGATTCGGCTTGCGAAGCTGGGTGCGCCAGTCGGTTGCGCACGGTGCGCCACGTTTCGGCGACGCGCCAATCGTCCACGGCAAAACCGTACCCGGGACGCAGCGCGTAGCCGGCCAGGTTCAGCCAGCGGGCTTCGTGCTGGGCCGACTGCCGGCGGCCTGGTTCGTGTTGCATGAGCATTTCCCACATCCGCCGCAACAACGAGGTGGGCCACTGGTGCTTGGGGTCGCCGGTCGCCTGCACCAGTTCGTTCATCAACTTCGAAGGTTTCAGATTCCCCCCTTTATCAAACACCCGTTCGATGGCCACCCTGCATTGCTCGATCGTATCATCGTCGATGATTCCCTCGCCTTCGGCGGCCGACTCATGGGCGGCGATGTCGGTCTCGGTGGTCGAGCGGATGTCGAACTGCAATCGCCAACTGCGATTGGAATCGGCATCGCGACAGGAGAGTTCCAGCGAACCGATCTCGGAGAGGTGCGCATGCAGCCGGGCGTCGACGGTGGTGGTTTCGCGTTTGCGGCCAGCATCGAGCACCGTCCGAATTGGCGGCAGTGGAGTCAGTTCGACCGGGTCGACTTCGATTACTTCGCCGGGTGCGTCGGTCAGGCGGGTGCTGGAGACGTACAGCGGGAACTCGACCGGCTCGGCAAGCGTGAGCTGCAGGGCGCTGGGGATTTCGAAATCCTGTCCTGCTGCGGCGCTGCCGGGAGCCAGGCACACCGCCATGGGGCGATCGCCGTGACCTGTGCTGTCGACACCGACGTAGTAACTGCGGGCCAGCGTGGCCGTGATGCCAACGCCCTCGCCACGACGCACCATGCCGTAGTACGCGGCGCCGCGAGCCACGGCCAGGTCCAAGCGAGCGTGGTCGAGCACCAATGGCGACCAGGCAGCGTTGTCCGCATTGAACCAGGAGGAAAGCACTTCGAGCAACCGATCGCGGAGCACCGGCGAGGCAAAAAAGCCACCGTTGAACAACACGATGTCGGGCCGCGCGGGATCGTGATCGGTGGTGGGACTGTCGTCGCCGGTCGTGCGGTGCGTTTCCAGGAAGGTCGCCAGGTAACGCGTGATGCCAGCGTCGGTGGCGTAAGGCAAACCAAAGTCCTGAAAGCCCGACTGCCGGCGGGTGGGTCGGTCGCCCAGCGCCGTGCGAGGCAGAAAACCGTCGACGAGCACCTGCTCGGCTTCGCTGCGGGTAAGTTCGACCTGCTGGGCCCCGCCGATCAGTTTGGAGCTTTTGGAAGGAAGGTTGAGCGTAAACACCTCGGGCGGCGAATCGCCCAACAGCGTCTCCTTGGCTCGCCGGGCGGTACGGACCAGCACGTCCCATTGCTCGGGGGGCAGTTTGCCATCGCCGGCAAGTTTCCGCTCGACGAAACGTGCCAGGGCCAGGTCGAGGTTGTCGCCACCGAGAATGAGATGCTCGCCCACCGCCACGCGATGGAATTCGACGTCGCCCTCGCGGTCGCTCGCGCGGACGCGAATGAGCGTGAAATCGGAGGTACCGCCACCGATGTCGCACACCAGGATCTTCTGCCCCGGCGAGACCTGTTCGCGCCAGGAGTCGGTATGACGATCGACCCACGCATAAAACGCGGCCTGCGGCTCCTCGATCAGCATCACCCGCGGCAGCTCGGCCGCCTTGGCTGCCGCGATGGTCAGCTCGCGGGCCACCTCGTCGAACGACGCCGGCAGTGTGATCACCAGGTCCTGTTCGGCGAGTGGAAACTTGGGAAACGCCTGCTGCCAACAATCGCGAAGGTGGGCCAGGTAAGCGGCCGTTACGTCAACTGGCGACAGCCGCTGCACGTCGTCGTCGCCCTGCCAGGGCAGCAGTTCGGCAGTGCGGTCGACACCGGCATGGCACAGCCAGCTCTTTGCCGAGGCGATCAGCCGGCCCGGTTTGGCCGAACCTTCGTCGCGGGCCATGGCGCCCACGGCCGTGCGTGGTTTGCCTTTCGACCAAGGCAGCGCCAACGCACCGGCATCGGCTTCAGCGGCGGTTGCTTCGTAGTGAAACGACGGCAGCGTGTCGCGAGGTTCCACCTGAAACGGCGCCACCAGTTGCGGAACGCTCAGCACCTGCACGCGCCAGGGCTTGGCCTCGGTGTCGACGTAGGCCATCGCCGAGTTGGTGGTGCCCAGGTCGATGCCCACCACGTAGCGGGGCGTTTGCGTTCGATCGTCCTGATCGGTTGCCACGATGTGATCCCTTTTCGATCGTTACAGATGGATGGCGATTTAAGGATTGGCCGGCTGGATACCAAGCTTGCTTTCCAGCGTCTTGAACAGTTCCTCGTTGCTCTTACCACCGCCGGTGACGGCCGAGTCGGAGAACAACAGCAACGGCAACCCGGTCTTCAGAGCGGCCCACTCCGCGCCGTGCTTGCGGAGGCGATCGGAGATCTTCGACTTGAGCTTTGTATCCAACACGACGCGCTCGCCCGCCAGACTGATGGCCCGCTGCCGCGCTCGGCCAAGGGGAGGCGGGTGGTTGCCTTCCAGCAACCAATTGTGGTACTCGGCAAATTTATCGGGAGCAAACTGCCAGACCGCCATCGCCAGTTGGGCGTAGTCGCAGGCGCTCTTGCGGCCGCGCCGGCCGGCGGGCATGTTGTCGTTGCACTCGCTGCTCAAGGCTACCGGGCGAACGATAATGGCAAACTGATCGCCATACCGCTCGCGGGCCGCTTCGATGCGCGGCCTGAGCTGGCGACAATGCGGACAGGTGTAGTCCATCATCTCGACGATCACATAGGTGGCATCGGATTGACCCAGCATCGGCTCGACGTCCGCATCGATGGGCCGCGGCAGCGCCGCGAACCCCAACAAGCGGTGGGCCGGTTCGTCTGGCTGGCTGGAAGTCGGCTGTTTGTCCCTGGGGGCGTTCTCCATGAAGTCGGGTGCCTCACCGGAGTCGTCGGAATCGTCGGTCGAGTCGACATTCGGCGCGGGTTGCAACGCGACTTCCTGCATGGCCTGCGACGTATCGGTTGGCAACACGATCTGTCCGAGCACCAACGCGGCGACACCCATTGCACCGACCAGCAGGCTGGCCGCCGTGTGCAGAGGCGTACTCGACTCGTTGTGCGAAGCGACGATGCCCGGGATGCTGCCGCCGCCAGAGACCACGGTGCTGCGTGCATCGCGGTACTGATTGCGAGTGGACAAGTACAGCCCGACGGTCATGCAAGCGATGGCCAATCCGCAGGAGTGAGCCGTCATGCAGAACAGGCAGAACGATTGGATCTCGAACAATTGCAGACCAACGAACCAGATGCCCGCCCCCACGGCCATCAGCGACAGCGCACCCAGCAGGTTCATGGCCATGCCTCGCGGCGAGAGGGCCGCGGGCCAGGCTACCAGGGCGATGGCCAGATAGACCACGCCCCCCAGCAAGGCCACCGGCACGCCCAGCCACTTCGACCACGAACTGGTGAGCACGCTCTCGCAATCGAACCCTTCGACACCGCAGCTGGCCACGTCCGGACCGTTGAAGGACTCGAATACCAGATAAGCCGAAGCGCCCACGGCCACCAGAGCGGCGAGGGTAATCAGCGTGGCGAGGATTTTGGCAACGTTGGACATAGTGCGCAGAAAGGACAAATGGCAATCCTCTATTTTAGCACAACCTCGGCTGCAGCTCTCGCCCCGGAAAAATCAGGGTCCAGGTGCAAATCTGGCTATCTGGCCACCCGCAGCGGGGCAATCGTCGGCCCGGAACTGGTCACGACAAACAGGCCCACCAGGGCCCCATCCGAAGTGGCCACAACGGCGGCGCCATGCCAGTCGTCGAGATCTGCTCCATCGGGGTCCACCTGCCACACGTCGCCCGACTGGGTGAGCAGCGCCCGAGACAGCGAATGAATCACCGAACTGGCGCCCGAGTCGCCGGCCACCGATCGCACCAGGCAGCAGTCCTCGGGCTCAGGTGGCGTACGGACCCGATCGGCGGGAATCGCATGGGATGCCGGCACGCGATGCTCCAGCGGCAACACGGCCACCCCGCCCTTGCGCCGCCCAATGTCGAAGTTGCCTCCCAGTTCGGCCAAGGGACCTTTGCTGCCGGGGGCGAACAAGTCGAGATGCCAGGTGTCGTCCAACGCGTCCTCGGGAGCATATGCGGCGCCGTCCGGCGCGAAGAGTTGCTGCCCTTTATCGGTGGCGACCACCACCGCGCTGGAGTCCTGGTCGTACGAGCGCGTGAACCCCAGGTACTTCTGCTTCCAAGTGGCACGCAGAATCACCGTGGGCGGAAGTGGGAAGTCGATCAAGCTGACGGTCGAAGCGTCTTCCGTCCAATCGGCGTCTTCTTCGGCATGCAGCGTAAACACATGCCCCGGCTGAACGGCAGTCGCCTGATCGTCGTCGGCCGGGGTAATGAACGAGACCCCACCGCGAGCAATCGTGGTGAGCGACTCGGCCTTGAGCGAAAAGCCAGTAAACCCGGCGTCGATCCCCAGGCCGCTGGTGGCCCAGAACTTCGAGTTAGCGCGAACCAGGTTCTTGTAGGCCGAGTCGATCCGGACCCGCACGTCGACATAGCGAGTATCACTGGCCAGATCGACACTCAGCACCTGGCCCACATCGACACCTCGCCAGGAGACGGGAGCATCGGCAGTCAAACCGTAACTGCTGTCGCCGCGCAGCACGACCTCCATGCCCGAGCGATAGGCATCCCCTGCAGGCGGCGTGGCCAGCCCCTCGAACTCCAGTTGCTGCTGGGCATCCTGCGCTGCGGGGCTCACGGCAATGTATTTGGCGCCGATCGCTGTATCGAGCCCGCGAACCTCGACCAGGCTGATTTGCGGGCGGACAATCCAGAATCGGGTTCCTTCGCGAGCGATTTCCTCCGCGCCGGCCAGCAGGGTGACTTCGACTTCGATGCTCTCGAGGTCGCTGGCCAATTCAATGCGGTCGACATGTCCCACCTCAATGCCGCGGTGCCGGACAAAGTCGCCGACGGTCAGGCCGTGGCCCTCGGGAAAGCGGATGGTGATGGTCGGACCGACGGACTCCGTCGAGCGCCACACCAGCAGCCCAGCTACCACAAGCGCCGCGGCGGTAGCCCACCACATTTTCGAATTGCCAATCACCCGCCGCGGCTCGAGCCTGGCGGTAGGAAACTCGTCCGTGGGTTGATCGGGGGTGCGAGATTGGGTGGTCATAGGCAAGTCGAAGTGAAAAAAGGGTCCGCACGAGCCAAGCTCGCGTCGATGGTCAATCTTCTTCCCAGATGGATTGGGGATCGAACGATAGCGAGGCCAACATGCTCATTGCCACACACAGCACGAAAGCCAGCACCGCGGGGCCAAAGTGGAACTCGACCATGTCGCCCACCTTCACCATCATCACCAAGAAGGCCAAGAGCAGCACGTCCATCATGCTCCACTTGCCCAGGTGCTCCATCAATCGCAGGGTCCAGGCCTTTTGCTTGCGCTCCAGCAGCTCGAGCAGGCTGAGTTCCAGGAGCAACACGATTTTGGTAAGCGGAAACACGATGGAGAACACCAGCACCACGATGCCCACGAACCAACTACCATGCGCCAACAGATCGAAAATGCCGCCCAGGATACTGGCCTGGTGCATGTGCCCCAGTTGTTCGATCTTCAGCACCGGCAGCAGCACTGCCGGCCAGAACAGAATGAATGCCGCCAAGGCCGCGGCCGCCGTGCGACTAGCCGATTGCTGGCGCGAGGCGTGCGTCACGAATCGCGAACCACAGCGGATGCAGACTGGTTGCATGTCCGGTGGGGCCGGTGGCAGGCGATGGATCAGTCCGCAGCAATGACATGCTCGATGATTCTGCATGAGCTCTTACCCAGGGCCGACGGTGTGAAAAACATCCACCACCCACCACTCGATGTACCACATCAGCGGTGTACGGTGCCCAAGCACCAGCACAGGAAAATACACCCACATCACCATATACCAATAGTCGTTGTGAGTCGCCTCGCGGAGCCAAAAGGCGAGCCCAAGCACGGGGCCACTGCTCAAAACGTAGCCAACCAGCCCAACCACCACATACAACGCTACCCGATTCAGCCAGTGCGACTTCGAGTCGGGGTTGGTGCGTTTCGTGAACATGGCCCGAACCACGGGGGGTATTCGCCGGTCGCGGGGATTTCTTGCCCGTTGTTACTACCCTTTGGCGTCGGCCAGCAGTTTCAGGGCTCGATCGATCCGCGCCAGGCAGCGTTGCTGGCCGAGGATGGCCAGGGTTTCGAACATGCCAAAGCCAACCGCTTTGCCGGTGACGGCCACGCGAATGGCGTGGATGATCTGCCCGATCTTGATGCCCTGCTGTTCGACGAAATCGTGCAGCAACTTATCGAGCGACTCGGCATCGAACCCCTTGGCGTCGGCCAGCTTCGCGCGAAATGCCGTGAGCAACTCGGCGGCATCGTCGGGTTTCACCAGTCGCTTGCCAAACGCTTTTTCGTCGTAGGACAACTGGTCGTCGGCGGTGAAGAAGTCGTCAAACTCGAGGATGTCGCCAAACACCGTGATGCGGTCGCCGGCCGCCTCGACAATCTGCGTAACGTACTCGGCCACGTCGCAGGGCGGTGGATCGGAAACCAAGCCGGCCCGTTTGAGGAACTCCACACTGCGGGCGACCTTCTGCTTGGTGGGCAGCGCGTTCATCGCTCGCTGCTGAAAGGCCAACAGTTTCTGAGCGTCGAAGCTCGCCGGGGCCTTGTTCACCCTAGCGAGCGTAAAGTGCTGAATCATCTCCTCGCGGGAAAATTCCTCGGTCGAGTCGTCCAGCGACCAGCCAAGCAACACCAGATAATTCAGAATGGCATCGGGCAGGAAGCCAACCTCTTCGTAGAAGTCGACGATCACCGGATTGAACGTCTCGGCACTGGTCTCGAGGCCCAACCGCTCGGCGATCTGCTGGCCCTTGTTGTTGAGCGCGGCGAAATCCCGATTCTTCAGGTACTTCTCGAGCTTCCGCTTGCTCAGTTTGTTCTTGCTGCCCGGCTCGGCGACGTACGGCACGTGGGCGAATTCCGGCAGCGGGTAGCCCAACGCCTGGGCAATGAACACCTGCCGTGGCGTGTTCGACAGGTGCTCTTCGGCACGGACCACGTGCGTGATCTTGAAGTCGTGGTCGTCGACCACCGTAGCCAGGTGGTACAGGCACGAACCATCGGCCCGCTGTACCACATGGTCCTGCTCGCGGCCCCAGTCGAACTTTACGGTGCCGCGGACCAGGTCGTTGATCTCGAGCGTTCCCTCGGTGGGCATCTTCAGCCGCATGACGCCCTGCCGGCCCTCGGCCTCGAACGCGGTGGCTTGCTCGGGCGTCTCAGCCATCCACTTGCGGCTGTAGCGAAACGGCTCGCCCGCAGCCTGGGCGGCTTCGCGTTCGGCGGTCAGTTCTTCGGTCGTGGCAAAATCGCGGTAAGCCGCGCCTGTTTCCAGCAGTTTCTCGACGGCTGCCTGATAACGCTCGCTGCGCTGCGACTGAAAGTACGGGGCATAAGGACCATCGACCTCGGGCCCCTCGTCCCACTCGAGGCCCAGCCAGCGAAAACCGTGCAGGATCGGCGCGAGCGCCGCCTCGACGTTCCGCTGCTGGTCGGTATCGTCGATGCGGAGCAAAAACTGGCCGCCGGCACCTTTGGCCAGCAGCCAGTTGAACAACGCAGTGCGGACACCGCCAATATGAAGGTAGCCGGTCGGGCTGGGGGCGAATCGGGTACGAACGGACATGAGAGCCTGGTGAGTAACTGCGGAAAGATGGGGAATCGCGAGCGATTCGTTCATTCAATCCGCAGTTTACTCGATCGCGGGCGGCATACGAAGATGGCACGCTCCAGGCGTCCCGCTATGCTATGCCGCGCGGCGGCTGGCTTTTTGTTGCCGCATCCGCTTACGTTCGGCCTTACTCAGTTTGCGCGTGGGCTGACCCTCGTCGTCGTAGCTCTCGCTGTAGCCGTCGCTGCCATCGGTCCAACGCGGTTCGGCCGCGGTAGCGGGCTGCTCCTCGGCCTGCTTCTTCTTGCCGGCCTTCCGCTGGCGGGACGACCGATTGTCGCTGGACTGCTCGCTCTGGGAGTCGGTTTCTTCCCAGGCCGCCGAGGTGGTCGTCTCCTTGGCAATCTTCACTTCCGCTACTCGCGACTTCTGCGGCTTGCTCGCCACGCCGGCCGTGATGTCGTGCCGCAGGAATCGCATGTAGGCCACCAGCGACGTGGCGGTCAGCAAGTAGCACCCAACCTGCGAGAGCTTGGCAATCATTGCTGCCGCACTGCCACCCAAGCCGGCAACCGACCCCAGGACGGAAATACCGCCCACGATGGCGCCAATTACCAGCAGCGACATCGCCAGCTTGCTTTCCTTGGTATCCAACAGCACGCGGATACCCACCCAGCCCATGGCCAGGCCACCCAGCAGCAGCCACCACTCAGCGCCACCGGCCAGCAACTGCATGCCGGTGACTGTAGCGAGTTTTTGGGCCACCACGGTGTGCAGGCCGGTCACGGCATCCACGCTCAGCAGCACTGCCAGCACGGCCGCCCCGCGCCACAGGCGATGCCGCCCCTTGTAGTCGTCTACTCGGTGGCGGCGGACCGCCAATACCATCACCGATAGCATGGCGACCGCCAGCATGGCGGTCGAAGCCACCCACGTGGCAAGCGACGTCGAACTGGTAGCATCCGCCAGCGCCAGCGAGTCAGGCCCTGCGACTCGGCTGATTGTTTCGCGATAGATGTGAATGGCACCAAGGCCGGCAACGCTCGCCAGACTGCCAGCCACCGCCACCGCCGGCACAAGTAGCTGGGTGGGAAAGTGCCGCTTTGCCAGTGCTCCGCCGACGCTGCCGTCGGGCAAGGCATAACGACGGCCTTCGCCGCCGGTACGTTGCTCCTCGGCCGGCGAGTGGGAAGCCATCTCGCGCGAGGCACTCAATACTTCTTCCTGCAAAATGCGACGTCGACGTCCTTGTCGGGCACCGCTCATAAGCTCGGGTCCTTGAACTTGAGGTGGGGGGAAGGCAAACCAGGGGAGAACCACCGCCGCGCCATCCGCGAAGCATCCCGCTTCGATTGCAACGGCCGAGGGGGCAATGGCAGCCGCGCCAGGTTATCCGGCGGGCGCATTGGGTGCGATCGCTCCGCACCGGGCGACCTGCATGTATGCACTTCGACACTTCCGCTGCTAGGCAATCAGCACTCTTCCGACAAGTTACTTTTGGCGCGGTGGTATCGACTAGGTAAACCTTGCCGACAACGGAATCTACTGCGAGGACAACGACCCGCTCATGCTGGATTTGTCTGCGGAAAACCCACCCCGATTTCACCGCTCGTTTCGTTGCTTGCTCTCGGGGCGTAACCTACGGTTGCATGGAAATGCCACACGCTTTGATCTGCGTCTTGTAGAGTCCTCAGAGTGTGTTGCAGTCGGGGGCAGACTAACTTGCATCACGCCACGAACGGCCACCAATGACCGAACCCACCCCACTTGATCCATTTGAGCCCGAATCGCCAACTGCCGCACAGGTTGCGCCAGTCGACACCAAACGAGTCTCGGATGAACTTCTGCGGCTCAAAGAAGCGGCGGCCGAAGATGGCTTAATGGAGTTGCCCGAGGACCTCAACGGCAAGAAGTTTCAAAAGCAACTGGTGAAGGCCCGTCTGGGCTCGGCCACCGGTTTGTTTGTCGCCCTCAGGGCCAAGCATCCGGTCACCGCCAGCCACTGCTTGCGAGTCGCCCTGGTGTGTAGTGGCTGGTCGGCCGCGTCCGGTCTTTCGGAGGAAGAGCGCGACGCATTGGAGGTGGCGGCGCTGCTGCACGACATTGGCAAGATTGGCGTCCCAGACGCAATTCTGATGAAACCGGGTCGCCTGCAACCCGACGAAGTGGCCGCCATGGCGTCGAGCCGACACCTGGCCGTCGAGATGCTGTCGGCCGCTGGCGCCCCGCAACTAGTGCTCGACACCGTACTGACTGCCGGCGCCTGGTTCAATGGAACCAACAAGGAATTGCCACTCTCCCAAGATCAGATTCCAGTCACCGCGCGGATGCTGGCCATTGCCGATGCCTTCGACTCGATGACCACCGACCACGTCTATCGCCGCGCCCGTTCGCGAGAGCGAGCGGTGGCCGAGCTGTTCGACTACGCCGACAAGCAGTTCGATCCCCAGTTGGTGAGAGAATTTGGCGAACTGGTCACTCACGACCAGCGGGTACTGACTGATCAGGTCGCCAGTCGCTGGCTGACGGACCTGTCGATGGAATGGAATCCGCCCGGCGGTTCGACCAGCGTCCTGCGTCCTGGCGACCGACGTCAGCCCAGCACCAATGCGTTGTTCGAGACCAAATTGGTGAACAACATGCACGATGGGGTGGTGTTCGTCGACACCCAGCGGCAGATCTTCATGTGGAACACCGGCTGCGAACGCTTGACCGGTATCGCCGGGGCAGCCGCCTGCGGGCGAAAGTTCGAACCGAGCCTACTACAGCTCTCCAACGCCCGCGGCAGCCTGATTCCCGATACCGAATGCCCCGTGGCACGCAGCCTGAATCACGGCACACAGCTCCTGGAGCGCGTCGGCGTACTGGGCCGAAGCGGCCGGCACGTGACGATCGACCTGCATGTGGTGCCCGTGCACGACGATCAAGGTACCTGTTGCGGTGCAACACTGCTGATGCACGACGCCTCGAGTGAGACGTCGCTGGAAGAACGTTGTCAGGCACTGCACACGCAGATGACCAAGGATCCGCTGACACAAGTCGCCAATCGGGCGGAATTCGATCGGATGCTCGCATTGTTTGTCGAAGCTCACCAGGAGACCGAGCTTAGCTGCAGCTTGATCATGTCCGACATCGACCACTTCAAACAGATCAACGACACGTTCGGCCATCAAGCCGGCGACGAGGCGATCGTCACGTTTGCCTCGCTGCTGAAATCGATGTGCCGATCGGGCGACCTGGTTGCCCGCTACGGCGGCGAGGAATTCGCCGTACTTTGTGCCGACTGCGACAATGCCACGGCCGCGACTCGAGCCGAAGCGATGCGCAAGAAGTTGGCCGAAACGACACACGAACAGCTTTCCAATCACTCCGTGACCGCCAGCTTCGGCGTAACCGAACTGCAGGCGGGAGACACCCCCGAGTTGATGCTGCGACGGTCGGACCGCGCGCTGCTGCAAGCCAAGGATCAAGGGCGAAACCAAGTTGTGCAGTTGGGGAACGGCATGCCTGAAGAAGGAACGAAAATGAGTTGGTTCAGCTTCAAGCCCTGGAAGGGTGGTGCGCTCGTCGACACCACCCTATCGACCATTGTGCCCATCGAATTGGCCATTGAAAAGCTGCGGGGATTCATCTCCGACCGCGAAGCTCGCATTCTTCGCGTGACCGAAGACGAGGTGCGGCTCGAGGTGAGCGAAATCGCCAACCTGAAGAATGGCGGCTCGCAGACGATGACGTTCGTCATCGAGATCAAGTTCGGCCAGGAACGCAAAGCGGGTACCAATGCGGCCGGTCTTGCGATGGGCGAGTACGTGCACACCGTGGCCAACGTGAAGATTCGACCAAAACGCGAACGCGATCGCCGTCGGGGTCAGGTCGTCGACCGGGCACGTTTGCTGCTCTCCAGCCTGAAGTCCTACATGATGGCCAAGGAGTCGATTGCCGAACCCGTCGCTGCCGCCGGCGAGTAAGCTGGCAACTCGGTAGACCATTTCCCCCATCTTCCCATCGGACGAGATTATCCCATCATGTCCATCACCACGACCAACACCGCCGCCAAGTCAGACAATCTCCAGCACACCGCAACCGTGGTGGACGAGGCGTTTGCCGACCTGCCGGACCTGGCCATTCGGGTGGACGAAGCGCAATCCGCGACTTCCGCCGGACACTATGTGGCGGAGACCGAGCGGCTGGTTTCCCGGATTTCGCAACAGCTCAAAGCCATCGACCGGCAACGCAGCCGGCTGGTGCAACTGCTCCGTGGGCTGGATACCCCCAGCCCGGCCGAGACTTCTGGCACCCGCGACTAGACTGCTTCGCGATTCTTTTTTATGGCCGGTTTTTTCGTCGGCTGCGCGGATGTGCGTGGCCGCACCTCATTGTCGGTGCCCCGATAGGCCTGTATGTTGATAGTGAGGTCAGCAATCTGGACATTGCCGGCCGGAACGCAATTTGCACTCAACTTGGGTGATGAGCGCTGCGCACTTGCGCGTGCTTCTGGTGCGTTAACACTTACGTTGACTCGAACATACGGAGGCCTGCCATGGCTTATTCGCTGCCCGACCTGCCCTACCCCACTGATGCTTTGGAGCCCCATATCGACGCCAAGACGATGGAAATCCATCACGGCAAGCATCACAACGCTTACGTCACCAAGGTGAACGACGCGCTGGCTTCCGCTGGCCTGCCCGATATGCCGATCGAGGAACTGTGCGCCAAGCTCGACACCGTACCGGAGAACGTCCGTGGCGCCGTGCGCAACAATGGCGGTGGCCACGCCAATCACTCGCTGTTCTGGACCGTCATGAGCCCCAAGGGTGGCGGCAAGCCGACCGGCGATCTGGCCGCCGCGATTGACGCCGAGCTGGGAGGTTTTGAGAAGTTCAAGGAAGCTTTCGCCAACGCAGCGGCCACTCGTTTCGGCAGCGGCTGGGCATGGCTGTCGGTGGATGGCGGCAAGCTGAAGGTGGAGAGCACACCCAACCAGGACAATCCCTGGATGGAAGGCCGCACGCCGATCCTGGGCATCGACGTCTGGGAGCACGCTTACTACCTGCACTACCAGAACCGTCGTCCCGACTACGTCGCCGCCTTCTGGAACGTGATCGACTGGGACGCTGTCGGCAAGCGATACGCCGACGCCAAGTAGGGCAAACGCAGTGCCTGTCAGGCGATCAGCCTGACCGTACAGCTAGCAGCGCCGCTGCTGGCGTGCACTGTTCTGCAGATTGCTGTGAGGAATAACACTCGGGAGGTACGAATCGCCGTTGACGGCAGATTGCGACTCTCTATAATCGCCGCGCGCCAGCATTCCTGGCGTGCGGTTTTTTTGTTGGATTGCCGGAAATATTAGACTCCGCTGGAGACTCTTCGCCCGGATAACCGATTTGCCTCGATGGAGCGCTTAAGGAAATCCTGCGTCTCCTGCGCCCGTTACTCACCAGCGAAGGATCGCTAGCGTGAAAACGGCTGGTTCGCCAGTGGCACTACTCAAAGGCATGGAAGCCATGAAGACGACTAACTTCTCGCTCGCAGCGGCTGCATTGTTCGCCCTCGGACTCGCCACCGGGTGCCAATCAACCGGTTCGAGATACGCCTGGATGAATCCGGCGAATTTGTGGAATCGCTCTGCTGAATCCGCCATCGTGGACGGCGCACCGGAACTGCCATCGGCCAAGCTAGCCGCCAATAAAGGCGACGCCCCGCCGATTGCCAGCGCTCCGCCGGCAAGTCCACCCACAACGTCGGTCGCGACGTCGCCTCCTACCGCCGACTACGGCGTATTTCCGGCCGCCCCGCCATCGGGTCTGCCTAAGACCAACAGCCTAGCTGCCAGCACGCCGGCACCAAGCGCTGGCGGTATGGCTCCGCAAACGGGCCCCTATTCCGCCACGTCGCCTACCACTATAGCCAGCAAGACCGCACCACCTGCGGGCTCCGGCTTGCCGGGTTCGCAGCCGACCGCGGGCTCGACGGCTCCTTCGACAAATTCGCTGCTCGCAACGACTCCACCAACCGATCGCTACTCTACATCGGCGGGTAACCTCGACCGCTACACGACGCCAAGTTCCGATCCGTTGGCTAGCGCTGCTCCGCCGGCCGCCGCGCCACCAACGGTCACTGCCCCGACTAGCCCCGGACCGTCGGCTACCGATACCGGCCTGGCTGCCGCCGCTCCCACGGCCCCTGGCAGTTACCAACCTCGGTCGCGGTACGATACACCTTCGGTGAGTGTGGCAGACATTCTGGCACCATCGGCCCCCGCGTCGTCGAACCCGCCGTCGGTCACGCCGCCAGTGGCTACCAACATTCCGACGAGCAGCTCACCCTATCGAGCAACCACACCGGAGCCAACCGCGCCCGCAAGTTCGCAGGCCGTTGCTTCCGTCAAATTGCCGAGCACACCCGGTGGCTATCGTCCGGGCGGCACTTCGACCTATCCCACCACACAGGCCTCGGCCATCGACGTGGCAACGCGACCGGCGGGCAGCGAATCGCCCGCCGCGCCGTCGACCAATACCACGCCGTCGGCCTACGGCACGCCGGCCTACCGTTGAGCCTCTTTGGGCAACAACGCGACTGCAAACCTAGCGAGGCCGTCCGCAACACCTGTTGCGGACGGCCTCGTCTGTTGACTCTCGATTGGCTGGCCAGCTGAGTTCTACCAGCCCAGTACCATGTTCGACTCGATTACCTTACGGGCTTGCTCGAGATCGACGCCTGTTTCGTGCATGTAAAGGCGAATGGCGTGCACCTTGTCGCCAGCGGCCTTGCTCAGGCAATCGCGGGCGGTATGGCAGATGTCGACTTCTTCGGCGATGCCAAGGGCACTCTTCGAAATAACCCAGGTATCACGCGGGCGCTTCGTCATACGAATGACGTTTTCCGATGGGTAGGCGTCGGATACGACGCCACTGGCCGTGTCGGCGTCGGCAGCCCACGTGATGATGATGTGATTGTCGGTTTCTACTTCGAACAATGGCATGGGTCATTCCTTTCCAAATATAGGGGGCGTATACCCGTCCCCCTCGAATGAAATCACATAGCCTGTGATAGGGTCCAGGTCCTGGGGAGCGGCGGCGGCCTTGCCATGAACCACCCCAGCGAGGTGCCGGAGAAGCCCACAACCGCTCGCCCACCGTAATTTAGGTTACCCCCAGGTTTGGGTCAACGAACCACCCCCCTTTCGGGCCAGCGGAGGACCGAAGCAGCGAAATCGGACTCGGGGCCCCGAGGATGCACGGCGGGGATTTGGAGGCCGCCCGAAAGCTCAGGCCGCGCGACGCCGCACTAGCCACCCGGCGCCGGCGACGCCAATCCCCAGCAACCCCATGGAAGACGGCTCGGGAACGGCAGAAACGGCAGAACCCTCCCCCAGGCCATCGCCGAAGTGTTCTCTCCAAACCAGATAGTCAGCAGCGTCGACCACGCCGGCACTATCATCAGCTTCGTCGCCGTTGCCAGCCAGATCGAAATCCGTCCCGAGATGGTTCCGCCAGACCGTGTAGTCGGCCAGGTCGACCTGGCCATCGTTGTTGAAGTCACCCGGCAGGTCCGTCAGCAGCGGAACCAGCAGTCGCACAATGCCGTCATGCTTGTTGATAACGAAAATCTGCCCCGCGGTATTCATGCTGAAGCGGGTATCGGCGCGGGGAGCGGCCGACAAACCGCGTGCTTGTCGGGCTTCGTCGAGGTAGTGTCTGTCAACCTGCGCACAATTGTTTTAGGGCTTTTCCCTGCTGTATCGCCCCAGAAAACCAGCAAGACCGACGGCGAGCACTCCCACTAACAACCCCGCACCGGGCTCGGGCACTGCGATAGGCGGCACTATCGCCACACTGCTAAACTGCTGCTTCCAGAGCAAATAGTCTTCGCCGTCTACGACTCCGGCACTGTCGCCGGCCTCGTTGCCATTGCCATACAACTGGAAATCGGATCCCAGGTGATTTCTCCATACGACGTAGTCGGTGAGATCCACGAGGCCGTCGTTGTTGAAGTCGCCGGGGAGTTGTTCAATCGCGGCTAACGCTCGGAGCTTATCATTCAAGTATTGGCGCTCGGCAGAAGCTTGCTCATCCGGGGTCAACGAAAGTGGCTGATCCACAGCAAGACGCATGATGTTGTGCATCAAGTAGCGACCTTCGGTGTAAGACATGTGCAACGCGTCCCGATACAGGGCCGAAAAAGCCGTGAAGGGCGAGTTTTCGGCTTCAATATCCAATGCAATATCATGCAGCACCTCGGCCGCTCGGGTGCGCTTGATCGTCATACCAGGATGCAGCGTCTGTAGATCCTGCTCCAACGCATCAAAATACGCGTCACTGGGAGCGAAAGTGCTGGTGTTGGTCGATTCGTAGGCCGCGACGTGGGTGCTCGGACCAACCCAGCCCGGATGCAGGACGAACGTAGCATTCGGCTGCATCTCCATCCAGCTCGAGATGATGGCAACGTCTTGTTCTCGCGTGGTCCCGGCAAAAGGTTGGACGGTTACGTAATCGTAACTGTTGTTCGCTAAAGCAGTTGTCCACGGAATGGAATTTACATTGCAATACCCTTCGGGATTGTTGTAGATGAAATCGAGATTAACGCCACAGAAGATATCCCATTCGGCATTGACAAGATTCAGTGGCTGGGTATCCCACGTCAATGAGTTCCCGATACTGTATATCGTCGGGTTGCCCACCGCTGTCGCGTATGATGCAAAACCGAACACTACCACGCTACATAGCAGACGTGCTATGCGAAGTAAAACTACTGACATCGGCATGGTATGCAAGAAAGCGATGGTGTTATACGGTTGTTAGGAGTGCGGATGAATCTTCGCCAAATCGAACAACATTTCCAATTGCCCGCACAAGCAAAAAGGGTCAGACGTTTAACTACCAGGCTTTGCTTCGATAGAAAAATGCCCCCAATAGAACGGGAATAACGATCGTCAGGCAACTCGGCTCCGGCACCTTGGCCGTGGAGTATCCGCTCGGGGGCGAACCACCAAAGTTCTGTTTCCAGAGCTGGTAGTCGGCCACGTCGACGCCGCCATTGCCATCGCCACTCCAATTCAAGGTCGACTCGTCGGTAGCCCCAAAGTTGTTTCGCCATACCGTGTAGTCGGCCAAATCCACGGTGCCATCACCATTGAAGTCGCCCGCAAGTACAGCTGTGGTAAGCACGCGAAGTTCAGCAATGTCAGCCAACTGAGCGGAGAGAATAAAGTCGAGAGTGTGCCCGTCGCCCGAAATGATTACCTGGTCGTCTCCCATAAAATCGCCTTCTCGGTTTGTCGATTCGTACAAACCAATCGAGCCGAGAATGGAATCGGTGTCTGCCAGACCTTCTTCCGACCAAATCACGCCGAGGATCTCGCCGGCAAAGGTAATACTTCCCTCGACACTCTCCGAGCCCGTATCGCCAACAGGGTCAAAGTGCACCAGATAGCTGGCAACCTGCTCTCCGGCGGCTAGCACGCCAGCCGAGTCAGTGCCGGCAACCAAATCGACTGCGAGGTTCTCGCCGAGCGTATCCTGCCGTTCGAGCATCACAAAGGCGGCATCGTCCGATTCTAGAGCCCCTGACTCCACCGATGAAGGTCTGCCGATTAGCTTGCTGGCGGCCGCCGACACGGAAGCAACGCCCATGCTGACCGGATCAAGTTTGGAGTTATAGCTTGCCAGGACGTCCTGGGACGAGATTGCGTAATTTTGGAAGCGAATGGCGGCAACTTGCCCCTTCAGCGTTCCTCCAGTAAACGGCAAATCACCAGCACCGCTTGAGCCACCGATGGTATCGATGTCCTTACCGATCGAAGCCTTGTTGCGGTGGTTCCAATTCATTCCATCGGGGCCGGCAACTCCATCGGCGCGACCGGCCAAGGCACCGTTAATGTACAGTTCGATGTATCGGCCGAGGGGCGAGTCGTTGATAACGGCCGCCACCTGAACAAAGTCCTGCGTGGGGTCCGCAAACCGGTCGACCGGCGCGGTCACGGTCAAGTGTTGCCCATCCAAAGCAAGGAGTCGAAAACGCAGGTCGTTCTCTTCGGAATCCCCATCGGCGTCGCCAAGGGTGAGTGAGATTCCCTGCGTTGAACTACCTTGCTCGAAGAGCAGCTGATTTGAATTCATGGAATCGAGGCGGACCCACATCTCGAACGAAGCGGAGTTATCTCCATCAATCTCGTCTGGCTTCTGTGGATCGGAAACATGGAAGAAACGGCGGTAAAGTCGCTTGTTCCCACTCATGTTGTAGGCGTTCTCACCCAAGCCAGACTGAAAGGGATCGATCGCTATGCGAGTGGGCTCCGAACCGGGAGCTGCACGCCAAGTCTCTCTGTCGTACGAGTCGACGTCCTGCTGCGAACGCCAATCGGCTCCTGTAGGAGCGGAAGTGCTGGCGTCCCAATCGAGTTGTATGGGAGTTCGCACGTCGTACGGCAGCGAAGCATCGACTGCCTGGATCCAATTGGAAAGCTTGGTATTCAATTCAGTCACTTTGTCCGGCATTGTAGATGCCAGGTTCAGCGGAGAGCTTGGATCGGAGCTCTCTTCCAACGAGGCCGAGAGATCGAACAATAGCAATTCGTCAGCCGCTCCATTCTCGCCGTATACCCGCACAAGCTTATAGTCGCCGTCACGCACGGACGAAGCGGGTCTGACTTTACCGACATTGAGTGTGGGACCGTAGTGCGGAAAGTGAAAGTAAAGCTCACCGTTGGCCGCATTGGCACGTTCAATAGCACTCGTCCCAGCCGGCAAATTGCCAGAGTTGAAGAGCACTGGAGATAGGTCGGCGCCCTCAACACCCTCGGGCAGCGGAGTTCCACCACCAGCCAGGCTAGCAATAGTGGGAAATAGATCGATTGTACTAATGGGTAGGTCGCTGTGGCTGGAAGGTGCGATGCCTGGACCGCTGACGATCATGGGAGTACGCATAGCTCCCTCCCAAATAGTCCCTTTTCCACCGTACAAAGGAGCGTTAACGATTTCCTGCCCATTGACCCCAACTGCTGCCCCATGGTCGGATAGGAACATCACATAGGTATTGTCCGTGATGCCCATCGTATCTAGACGGCCCATCAAAGTGCCGATTGTCTCATCCAGATCGTAGTGCATTGCAGCATACGCGGGATCGCGATGCTTTTCGCCCGGAGTGAGTCCTTCGAACATGTCGACCGTAGCCTGACGAGCGGACGCATTCTTGACCGCATCGTGTGAAACGAGCAGAAAGAAGGGGTCCTCTGTCTGATCACTGTCATCAAGAAAAGCCATTGCTTGATTGGTGATTGTGAACATGGCTTTTGGATCCTCGGCAGGAGTCTCCACCGGGCCGATGTTCAACTGCGTGACATCGTAGCCATCGGTGTCTGGCCTCGGCCACCAGTCCCACTTGCCGAACCAGCCAGTCTGATAGTTCGGATCGATCTGATGCAGTTGTTCACCAATGGTGGTAGCTGTTGGAAATTCGCCTCTCGGTTGGGGAGGAGTCAGTGGGTAACCTGCATAGTACTGTTGGTATCTGACGTGATAAGGATCCGAGGGCTGGCGTACATCAGTAGTTTGCAGTGCGGCCGGAGTCATACCTGTTTGAATGGACGCGCGTGTGGGAGAACACATCGGTCCTGCTGCGTAGGCATTCGAGAACACCATGCCGCGCTGCGCAAGTGTTTCGAGGTTTGGTGTCAGGTGATAGTCACTCTTGGAGTCCGGATTATTGGGATCCATTTGCACCGAGGACGAGGCCCAGCCCATATCGTCAATCAACAACATCAACACGTTCGGCCTGTTCGGATCAACTGATTTGGCAACAGCTACTCCGCTGGAGAATGCGAGGAGAACCAGAACGATGATCGCCTGACGGGACGCACAAGTTGTCTTCATAGTGGTTGAACAGCGTAGAGAAAGGGCCCACATGCCAGTCACGCTGATTCGAGGCCAAAAGCCTAGCGATCCGGGCTGCCGAATTGAGTGGGGGATATTTAGGGCACCACGAAAGGTGACCATCGGGGAGATGCTGTCCGTTGCGAACGCCCCTGTTCCAAGCCTTCAGACTAATTGAGAGTGCCAATCCCCGCAAGCATCTGACACGCAGCCCAGTTGCACAAGTGGTGCGTTTGTATGACTAATTCCGCGCAAGAGGATGGCATCCCATCCAAAACGAGAGGAGCACGCGAGAATTCGTGCTCTGCGGTTTGTCGAAGCCGCTAGCAATGCCCGCACTCACCTCGAGTGCATAAAGTTGCAGAAACGACACGCGAATCGGACGGTAGACTCTTCAAACCTCTACCATCTCAGCCTCCACGAGCGCCACCCGCTCCACCGGCTCGTTATCCACCTGCAGCCCCTCCCCCGTGTGGAGGTATTGGGCCGCGCCCCCGACTGCTCGGGCGCTGTACAGGGCTGAGTCGGCGCGTGACAGCCAACCTTGAGCCGTGTCGGCTGGCAGGGCTTCGGCGATGCCGCAGCCAGCCTCGAGTTGTCGGTTGGCGATCAACTGGCGGCGCAACCGGGTGCCAAAAACGCGGGCACCCGAAAGCGGAGTCTTGGGCATCAAGACCGCGAACTCCGCTCCGCCCAACCGGGCAATGTAGTCGTGGCCGCGGACGCAGCGTTCCACCTCGGTGGCCACCCGCTTAATGAACTCCCGGTGCTCGTCGCTGCCGGGCGTGAGTTCCGCCGGCGGTTCGACGCTCACCAGGGCGATGGACGCAGGGGGTCCGCCTCGCGTTCGATCACCGAGGGCGAGTTGCAGTTGTTCTTCGAAAGCTGGGGTATTGCCCAATCCGGTGACCGGATCGGTGCGGCCCTCGGTAAAGTTCGACAGCACTTGGGACTGCTGGCGAAGTTCGTCGTAGGCGTGGGACAAGCGTGAAGCCAGCTTTAACGTCGGCAAGATGATCTCTTCCGACTCGTTGGAAAGCAAGTTCAGGGCCGACCGCGGATCATACATTGAGGCCTCATCGACCTTGTGCTTGAACCGGTCGACAAAGTTGCGGTGCTCTGCGAGCTGTTGGCGCAACTCGTCGATGGTGTCTTCCATCTGCCGGGCGACGCGGGCGGCTCGGTGCAACTCGCGGGGCCCCACCGCAGCCAGATTGCTGGGCTCGACAACGCGCGTCCTGCGGCCAAACACATATCCCAACAGCGCAACGGCCGCCAGACTCATCGTGACTGGGATGCCCACGAGCACCCCCGAAAACCAATCGAACAGCTCCATGATCTCGACTTCCGAATCGTCGCCCAGGGTGTAGTCAGAAATTGCTCCGCGAGCCGTAGCCCCGCATGCACAGAAAACCGCAGGCCGCCACCACGGCGAGCACCACAACCCACTCTTCACGACTCAGCGTGTTGAACCAGTTCCAGGTTCCGCCCATAAAGGCCTCGAACCACTCGGAGATCTTGTTGTAGAAGTTGTCCATGGTGCATTTCCTAGCAAGTGCAGGGGGGCAGGCCGAATGAAGTCTAGGACGCCCGCGCCCCGCCCCGCTGGGTGGAAACCGCAGTCGGGGTAAAAAACGCCCCCGCCGCGTACCGCCGAACTGCCAGAACCGGAAAAAGCGTTACCAGCTGCCGCCACCGGCTGGCCCCCCATACCCGGGCGGCGTGAACCTTGTCGGCAGGGGCGGAGTCCCAGTTCTATGGAGCTCACTTGCGTACTATTCTCAAGTTGCCTGGGTCCAATTGACGATCAGGCACCAAGCTGGCTAAAATGCCGAGCTCTGGACGAATGAGCCAGCCCCACCGGGCGTGCGGCTCCCATTGACCAGACAAGCCCTTAGGCAGGGCGCGGTAGCTCAATTGGTTAGAGTACTGGACTGTCGATCCAGTGGTTGCGGGTTCGAGTCCCGTCCGCGTCGCTTCAGAACCCCTTCATTCGAAGGGGTTTTTTTGTGCCTTTTTGCTCGGCCGCTGGTTACTGGAATGCTCCATCTGGCCGGACTCCACGGTCTCGGCGGCAGCGGCACACGCTCTCCCCCGGTCGCCGATCTCGACCGAATCGAGCTGTCGATCAGACCGCGGATGGTGGATTCATCGCCGTCGCGACGCTACTAACCCCGCGTGCTATACTGCCGCTTCGGAAAATCTTCCCGTTGAACGATTCAGATCCCCGAGGGATGGTGCACGACGACCAAGACATTCCCCGTCAACTTACGCTCCGGGCGGCGGCCACCGGTGCGGTTCTGGGAGCGCTGCTGGTTCCCTGCAACGTCTATTCGGGGCTGAAAATTGGTTGGTCGTTCAATATGTCGATCGCCGCGGCACTGCTCAGTTGCGGCTTCTGGGGTATCGCCCGCCGAGGTTTGGGCCAAGAGCGGATCCCGACCTGGGGGCTGCTCGAGAACAACGTGAACCAGACATGCGCCTCGTCGGCGGCCTCGATCATCTCGGCGGGGTTAGTGGCGCCGATTCCGGCCTTGGCTATCCTGACTGGCAAAACAATGACCTGGCCGGTGCTGTCGGTGTGGCTGTTCACCGTCAGCTGCATCGGGGTGCTGGTGGGCCTGGCACTGCGCCGGCAGATGCTCGTGATTCAAAACCTGCCCTTCCCTTCGGGCGTGGCCACTGCCGAGACGGTGCGCGAGATCTACGCCCAGGGCCGCGAAGCAACCTTGCGGGTACGCTATCTGCTGGCAGGTGGATTGCTTTCGGCAGCGATCAAGCTGTTCACCGAATTCGCTTACAAGATACCTCAAGTCGGACCGGCCATTGGGCTGGGTTTCTGGCGACTGCCGACACTCACCACGCGCAACCTGGGGTTCGTGTTCGACCCTTCTCTATTGATGATTGGCTTCGGCGCGATCGTCGGTTTGCGGGTGGGGCTGTCGCTGCTGCTGGGCGCTGTGGTGGCTTGGGGAATACTGGCGCCGTGGCTGTTGTCGACGGGTCGCGTGCTGATGCCGGTGGGAGATCAAACCGTGTTTACCAACACGGTGGAGTTCCTGCTTTGGCCCGGCGTGGCCATGATGGTCACGGCCGCCCTGGTTTCTTTCGGTTTCTCGCTGCCGGGTACGATTCGAGGGCTGCTCAATCGCAAAGCCGGACCAGAAGACGAAGACTCCGACCAACCGGGCGAGGACGAACACCCCGGCGTGCCTTGGAAGCTGCTGCTGATTGGGCTGCTGCTGGCCACGGTGGCAACCACTGTGGCCCAGGTGTTCATCTTCGGCATCGAGCCTCACATGGGCTTGCTGGCGGTACTGCTCACTTTCGTCCTGGCCGTCGTGGCGGCCAGAGTTTCTGGCGAGACCGGCATCCCCCCCATTGGGGCTTTGGGAAAGGTTACGCAGTTGACGTTCGGATTCATCAATCCGAACAACGTTACCGAGAACCTGATGACGGCCAACGTTACCGGCGGGGCCGCAGGGCAGTGTTCCGATTTGCTACACGACTTGAAAGCTGGTTTACTGCTGGGCGCTTCGGTGCGCGCGCAAGCGGCGGCCCAGTTCTTGGGAGTCCTGGTAGGTTCGCTGGCCGGCAGCGCCGCCTACCTGGTACTGGTTCCCGATCCGGCGAACATGCTCCTTACCAAAGAGTGGCCGGCGCCGGCGGTGGCTACCTGGAAAGCAGTTGCCGAGTTGTTTCGCGACGGCATCGACGCCGCTCCGTCGGGTGCGCTCACGGCGTCGCTGGTTGGTGCAATTGTCGGAGCCACTTTGGCCGTAGTGAACGCTCAACTGCCGGAGAAGCGCTCGCATTGGTGCCCCAGCGCCGTGAGCCTGGGGCTCGCGTTTGTGATCCCAGCCTTCTACAGCATCTCGCTATTCATAGGCGCCGCGGCTGCGGCCATCGCCTCGCGACTGGCGCCCGAGTGGTCGCGCCGGTTCATTTTGCCAATTTCCGCAGGCCTGGTCGCCGGCGAGAGCCTGGCTGGCGTTGCCAGCGCATTAGCCACTTTGCTGGTTGGCAAGTGACCGCTGGTTTCCATCGAACCAGATCCGCAGTTTCTCGTTGCGAAATCGGCGTTTGACGAGTACGGCGCTGATTCTTAGTGGGTTGTCTCACCGCGGAAATATGGGAAACTATAGAGTCTTCAGCTAGCTCAGACTTCGTGTGCGAAAAGGAATATGAACGGATGCGGACAATCCGCCAACCGGATCACGCCTATGTGTACACGCTTAGCGCTGTTCATCCGCCTGTTGCCTCGGTAGCCTGCAACGAATCGGTCCGAATCCAGACGATCGATGCCTTTGAAGGACGCCTGCGTTCGGAGTCCGATCTCTATTCCGAAAAATGTCCTGGCCCGCCACGAGCCAATCCGCAGACTGGACCAATCTACATTCCAGGGGCGGAACCCGGCGATACCCTGGTCGTGACGATCGAGGACATCGAGCCAACCGAAGGCTACGCCGTGACGGCTCTGATTCCCGAGTTTGGGGGACTGACCGGCACCACCCAGACGGCCACCTTGGACGAGCCCCTGCCCGAGAGCACCAGGCTGTTGCCCATTGAAGACGGCACACTTCGTTTCAATGAATCGACCACCATTCCGCTGCAGCCGTTCCTCGGCACGCTGGGCACGGCCCCCGACCTGGAGGCGATTTCCAGCTTGGTGCCCGGCTACTGGGGAGGCAACATGGACTGCGTGGAAACCTGCCCGGGAAGCAGCGTCTGGCTACCCGTGCTCAACGAAGGCGCGCTGTTCTTCGTGGGCGACGCCCACGCCTGCCAGGGCGATGGCGAGTTGACGGGCGTGGCAGCCGAGATGTCAGCCTGCGTGACCTTGAGCTTTGCGCTGAAGAAGAACTACTGCATCCATTGGCCACGGATCGAAACCGACGATTACCTGATGGCCGTTGGTAGCGCGCGGCCGCTCGAGGACGCCGCGCGGATCGCCTGGAAAGAACTGATCGGTTGGCTGGTTGCCGACTATCATTTCGATGCATTGGAAGCCTATCAATTGCTCGGCTTGGTGGGCGAGATGCGGCTGGGAAACATGGTGGACCCCAATTACTCGATGGTGGCAAAACTCAACAAACGCTGGCTACCGTCGGTACCAGGCACAGGCAGCGCATAGACTTAGGAGCAACAGAATGTGTGGCATTTGTGGTGAAGTTCGCTTTGATGATGCGTCGGCCGACGTGGCTGCCGTCGCTCGCATGGCCGACCGGATGGTCCGCCGCGGCCCCGACGCCGAAGGCATTGTGGCCCGCGGACGCGTCGCTTTGGGACATCGTCGGCTCAAGATCATCGATCTCTCCGAGCACTCGCAGCAGCCGATGGTCGATTCGCAACTCGGATTGACCATCGTGTACAACGGCGCCATCTACAACTACCCCGAGCTGCGCAGCCAACTCGAAGCCAAGGGATACAACTTCTTCAGCCACGGCGATACCGAGGTCATCCTGAAGGCCTACCATGCGTGGGGCCTCGAATGCGTGGAGCACTTCAACGGAATGTTCGCCTTCGCGATTCACGAACGCGACACCGGCAAGGTGGTACTCGCCCGCGATCGGCTGGGTATCAAGCCGCTCTACTATTCGCAAACACCCCAACACCTCCGGTTTGCCTCGTCCCTTCCGTCCCTGCTGGCAGCAGGCGGGGTGGATACGTCCATCGATCCGGTCGCGCTAAACTTCTACCTCTCGTTCCATTCGGTGGTGCCGCCACCTCGGACCATCCTCAACGGTGCGAAGAAGCTGCCTCCGGCGACGATCGCCGTGCTGGAAGCGGATGGTTCGATGAACATGCGACAATACTGGGACCTACAGTGTGGTCCGCGGGCCGAGCAAAAGAACTACTCCTTTGACGATTGGTGCGACGAGACGGTCGAAGTCATGCGACGGGCGGTCAAACGCCGCATGATTGCCGACGTGCCGGTGGGCGTGCTATTGTCGGGCGGCCTCGATTCGAGCCTGGTGGTGGGACTGATTTGCGAGAATGGTGGCGACCTGGAGACCTTTTCCATTGGCTTCGACTCGGTGGCCGGAGAAGAGGGCAACGAATTCAAGTACTCCGACATTATCGTCGACCGGTTTAAAACCAAGCATCACAAGCTATTTATCGACGGCTCTCGCACGTTGCCTGCACTTCACGAGTGCATTGGTGAGATGTCGGAACCGATGGTCAGCCACGACAACGTCGGCTTCTATCTGCTTTCGCAGGAAGTTGCCAAGTCGCTGAAAGTAGTCCAAAGTGGCCAGGGGGCCGACGAAATCTTTGCCGGTTACCATTGGTATCCCCCGATGCTGGACACCAACGACGCCTTGGCCACGTACAAGCAGGCCTTCTTCGATCGCGACTTCGCCGAATACCAGCAAGTAGTGCAGTCGGCCTATTTGAGCGAAGACGCCGCGACGGATTTTGTCCGCGCGCACTTCCAAAAGCCGGGAGCGGAGCTGCCCATCGACAAGGCGCTGCGGATCGATACCCAGGTGATGCTGATCGACGACCCCGTGAAACGAGTCGACAATCACACCATGGCGGCGGGCCTGGAGGCCAGAGTGCCGTTTCTGGACCACGAGGTCGTCGAGTTCGCAGCTACCGTTCCTCCTGAATTGAAGGTCAAAGAAGGTGGCAAGTACATCCTGAAGGAAGCTGCCCGGCGCGTGATTCCGGCCGAAGTAATCGATCGGCCCAAGGGATACTTCCCCGTGCCGGCGTTGAAGTACTTGCGGGGAGATTTCCTGACCATGGCTCGCGACGCGCTGACTGCCAGTGCCGCACGCGACCGGGGACTCTTCAAGCGAGACTACGTCGACCACTTGCTGGCCGATCCGGAAGCCCACATCACTCCGCTTCGTGGCTCGAAGCTGTGGCAACTGGCGCTCTTGGAACTCTGGTTGCAAGAGCATCTGCCAACAAGCTAACGCGCGGTTTACCTCCTTTACAGTGACGATTCAACACTTACCCTACAGTCGACCAAGTGACATGACTAAAACTGAACAACATGCCGGCTCGTTCATTGACGTCGGTTGGGGAAGGTTGATTTTTGCCCACACCTACCCGGACGCCCAATCCGTGGCCGATGTCCTGTTTCAAGAGAAACCGGACCATCGAGATATCGCGTTCTACGTTAACGATCCCCAACTGGTGCTGGGCGTCGCCCCGCAGGACCTGTTTCTCGATCCTTCCACCACCTATCGCCTCGGCCTGAAGGAGTGGTCGGGCGACGATTCCCCTGCGGCGCCGGTGCGCGTGACTAACATTCAGTCTCGGGAGGAGATCGACGAGATCAATCGCATCTACCTGGCGGTGGGAATGGTGCCTGTCGATCCGGAAGTCGTGTGGCAAAGCCGCGACGACGAGCGATTCCAATACTACGTAGCTCGCCCGGAGGATTCGGATCAGATTGTCGGAGTGTCTCTCGGCATCGATCACACGCTGTGCTTCGACGACATGTTCAATAGCAGTAGCTTATGGGCCCTGGCGGTCGATCCCCAATCGCACCTGCCCGGCGTTGGGATGGCGCTGGTGAGTCATCTCGCTTCCGTGTTTGCCAGCCGCGGACGTGATCTTATGGACCTGTCGGTGCTGCCGGAGAGCGAAGCGGCCATCAAGCTGTACGAGAGCCTTGGCTTCACGCCGGTGCCAGTATTTGCGATCAAACGCCGGAATCACATCAACGAACCGCTGTACGTACCGACCGATGTGCAAGAGGGATTCAATCCCTACGCATGCATCATCATCGAAGAGGCTTTGCGTCGCGGAATTGGCGTCGAGCCCCTCGATCCGCCGCGCGGTTACTTCCGCCTGGGACATGGCAATCGCCGGATCACCTGCCGCGAGTCGCTGAGCGACCTCACTTCGTCCATTGCTATGAGCCGATGCGCCGACAAGCAACTCACCTCGGAGTTGCTCGCCAACGCAGGGCTGCAAGTTCCCGAGCAGATCGTTTACTCGGACGACGAACAGGCTCTCCAGTTTCTGAAAAAACATGGCCGCGTGGTGGTCAAGCCACTCGAGGGAGAACAAGGGGCCGGCGTTTCGGTGGACTTGCAGACTGCGGAGCACGTGTTGGCAGCGATCGAGCAGGCCAGTTCGCACTGCGCTACAGTGTTACTGGAACAATTCGTCGTCGGCACCGATCTGCGGATCATTGTCATTAACATGGACGTGGTCGCCGCGGCGACTCGGAAACCGGCGGAGATCGTGGGCACAGGCGAGCACACCATCGAGCAACTGCTGGAAAAGGTGAGTCGACGCCGGAGAGCAGCCACCGGCGGAGAGAGCGAAATCCCCATCGACGACGAGACCCTCCGCTGTATTCAGTCGGAAGGACTTGAGCTGCAGGATGTTTTGCAGGAGGGGCGGCTTCTGCAGGTTCGACGTACCGCGAATTTGCACACCGGCGGAACCATCCACGACGTGACGGCGAATCTCAGCGAAACGCTTCGAGAAGCCGCCATCAAAGCGGCGATGGTGCTGGAAATACCGGTTGTCGGGCTCGATTTTCTTGTTCCTTCCGTCGAAGGCGGGCAATACTATATTATCGAGGCCAACGAGCGACCCGGTTTGGCCAACCACGAGCCGCAACCCACCGCCGAACGGTTCATTGATCTGTTGTTTCCCTACACGATCAATGCTCCTACAAAGCCTTAGCGTCCTAAACTGTCCCGGAGGTTTTCGCGACCCAGATGAAGCCACCCGAATTCGACCAAGACTACTTACTATCCACCCTGCTGACACTGCTGGGAATCCACAGCCCTACCGGCTACACGGATCCCATCGTACGCGGTGTATGCCAGATGCTGCAGGACCTGAACGTTGAATTCGAATTGACCCGCCGCGGTGCGATTCGCGCCACGCTCAAAGGCAAGCGGGGCAGCCCCGACCGGGCGGTGGTGACCCACCTCGACACCATTGGCGCGATGGTCAAGGAAGTAAAGGACAATGGCCGCCTGGCCTTGGTTCCCGTCGGAACCTGGTCGGCCCGCTTCGCCGAAGGCGGGCGCGTATCGATCTTCACGGACGACCAGATCTACCGCGGCCAGGTGCTGCCGTTGAAGGCCTCCGGCCATACCTACAATCATGACATCGACACCCAACCTGTCGGCTGGGGAAACGTTGAAGTGCGTGTCGACGAAATTGCCTTTAACAAGCAAGACCTGATCGATCTAGGTATCAACGTAGGCGACTTTGTCGGCTTCGATAGCGCGACTGAAGAATTCCCCAATGGATTCATCTGTGCTCGGCACCTGGACAACAAGGCGGGCGCTTCGGCCGTGCTGGCGGCCGCCAAGTACATGGTCGACAACGACATCGAGTTGCCCGTCGATTTGCACCTGCTCTTCACAATCTCCGAAGAAGTGGGCTCCGGCGCTTCGGCCGTACTGCACGGCGACGTGGCCGAGATGATCACGGTGGACAACGGCACCACTGCCCCCGGCCAAACCTCGGAAGAATTCGGTGTGACGATCGCCATGGCCGACTCGACCGGCCCTTTCGACTATCATCTGACGCACCACCTGATTCACCTTTGCCAGTCGAACGATATCCAGTTCACCAGAGATATCTTTCGCTACTACCAGTGCGACAGCGCATCGGCCTTGGAGGCTGGCAACGACATTCGCACAGCGCTGCTGACCTTTGGGGTCGATGGATCGCACGGCTACGAGCGGACGAACATGGATTCTCTCCTTTCCATCGCCAAGCTGATCGTGGTCTACGCCACGCAGCGCCCGCTGTACGCTTCGCAGCGTGGCGCCCTGTCGACGCTGGAAGACTTCCCCGAAACTCGTGATACGGACGTCGACGGCATCCGATTCATCCCGCCCAATCCCATTCAGCAAGTGCCCGAGAAGCTGGGCGACGAACAAGGCGCACAGGCCGATGCCCATTCGCAGGATGCCCCTCCATCCAACGCGGCCGAGTGAAGTTCGCCAGGTCTGCCGGCAACTTGGGTAGCGGCCTCCCTGCGCGGCGACAGCCCAAAGCTGCCATTTACCGCAACTTTTGACGCGCGGCCGGCAAGTTGTGGCAGAATGCCGATCGGACATCGATGGATGTAGCGACCGGCTAGGTGGGCAACCTATCCGGCGGGCTACATCCGGGGGTACTTATCGCAATTGACGGGCTGGGGAGATCGCTGACGGTTTGTAGTTTGACTAACCGCAGGGAAGGCGATCGATGGTAGATGACGCGAGATTCGTCAGCGCCGCCTAGGTGCTCGAATCAGCGGGGGCGCCGAGCAGGGGCACCGACGCCACCGTGAACGATTCGACGGCGCTGACGAACTTCGCTGGCCAAGCGACAACAGGCGAGTGCGCGCCGGTGACGTTCCCAACATGTCACGGGCCCACGGGATCGGTACGGAGCGTCGAGCGTCGACGCCGCTTGATTCGCAATGGGTGGGAACCAGAGCTGTCGCCATGAACCACGAAGCAGACGCCCGAAGCGAATCCCTCGCCCTGCCCGCGTTGCAGCGGATCGAAGCCGCATGCCAGCGGTTCGAAGCGGCCTGGAAATGCGGTCAGGAGCCCTCCATCGAGGACCATCTGTACAACTGCCCGCTACCCGAACGCCAGGAACTGCTGCGCGAACTGCTGTGGCTCGAACTCGACTATCGCAGCCGTTCGGTTAACGGTCTCGACCAGGCTGAGTATCTAGCAAAGTTCCCGGCCGATGCCCCCGTGATTAGTGACGTCTTCGCGGCCCGCGCCCGCGAACCGGACGGCAACTCCACGCGGGCCCTTCCGCTGGAGATTGGCTGCCCGCACTGTCAACATCCGATCGCCTTGAGCGACGACAACGCACGGGCGGACGCGACTTGCCCCTTTTGCTCGAGCCACATCCATCGGACGGACGTTGAGACCACCGCGCCGGGCGAGGGAACGACCATTGGGCATTTCGAACTGGTCGATCGACTGGGCATGGGCGCTTTTGGCGAAGTTTGGCGGGCCAATGATACACACCTGGGACGCACGGTAGCAGTGAAGCTCGCCCGGCACCAGCCAGGCAGCTCGGGCAATACCTCGCTGCTATTGCGCGAAGCCCAAGCGGCGGCCCACCTGCACCATCCCGGCATCGTGTCCGTTCATCAAATCGGACAGGAAGATGGGCGGGCCTACATCGTCAGCGACTACATTGCAGGGATTGATCTGGCCGCACGTCTGGAAGTGGGCCCCTTAGATCCTCGCGAAGCGGCCGAGTTGTGCGTGAAGATCGCCGAAGCGCTCGAACACGCTCACCAGCGAGGCGTGATCCACCGCGACCTGAAGCCTGCCAACATCCTGCTGGACGCCGCCGGGACACCCCATGTGATGGACTTTGGCCTCGCTAAACGCGAGGCGAGCGAAGTAACCATGACGTTGCAGGGCCAGCTGCTGGGCACCCCCGCCTACATGCCGCCCGAGCAGGCACAGGGCGATGCCCACACGGCCGACTGTCGCAGCGATGTCTACTCGCTGGGCGTCATCCTGTTCGAACTCCTGACGGGCGAACGTCCCTTCCGGGGTACGCGTCAGGTACTGCTCAGCCAGATTCTCCACGACGACGCCCCCAGTCCCCGCTCGCTGAACCGCAGCATCCCGCGAGACCTGGAAACGATTTGCCTGAAATGCCTGGAGAAAGACCCCGGGCGGCGCTACCAAACCGCGCAGGCCCTGGCCGACGACCTGCAGCGGCAACTCAGCCGACGACCGATCAAAGCACGCTCGGTAAGCCACGCTGGCCGCACGTGGCGTTGGTGTCGCCGGAACCCAATGATTGCTGCCTCGAGTGTTTCGACGCTCGTGATCCTGCTGGCCGCGGTAGCGGTCTCTTCCTACTTTGCCTTCCACGCCCGCTATCAGGCCGAGGCCGCCATTAAGAGCGAGTCGAAGGCGCTCATCGCGCTGGCCGCGGAGGAGGAACAGCGAAAGCAGGCACAGGCCGTATCCAGATTCATGATCTCGGCCCTCCGCAGCCCGGATCCGTCGCGAGACGGCGAAACCATCACGGTTGTGGAACTGCTCGACCGCTCGCGGGAAAGGCTGGAGCAACAGCCGGAGATCGATTGGCCGTCTCGAATGGCGCTGCTCAATGCAATTGCTTCTTCGTACGAGGGACTTGGATTGTATCGACAGGCGACTCCGATTCGAGAAGAGATTCTGAACCAGAAGAAGACGAAACTAGGTCCGACCGACCCTGAGTCGGTCACTGCCCTGGGGGGTCTGGCGAACGCGTATCAGCGTATCGGTAGGTTTGAAGAAGCGGTAGAGCTCTACGAACTGCAACTCCAACAGCGAGAAGACAACGGCCATGACGAAGGCGACGTGCTCAGCAGCATGTGCAATCTGGCACGGGCTTACTCGGCCGCCAATCGCAAGGAGGAGGGCATCGCGCTGACCAAGCAAACCTTGGAGTTGATGGAGTCGAAGCTTGGGCCGGATCATCCCAGCACCCTCGTCGCAATGAATAACCTGGCGGTAGAGTACTCCAGCGTCGGGCGGGCAGCCGAAGCCATTCCGCTTCTTGAAGAGTGCCTCGCGTGGGAAAGGTCCAGCCTGGGGCCCGAACATCCCAAGACGCTGCAAGGGATGCACAGCCTGGCTTTGGCTTACGTGCGGGCGGGGAGAGTCGACGAGGGGCTTCAGCTCTCCAAAGAGACGATTGTCTTGAGATCGGCAAAACTTGGCGCACTCCATCCCGAAACGCTCGCATCGATTCATAATCTGGCGTCCAATCTATCGAAGAACGGACGCCTCGACGAAGCGATTCAACTGAATGAAAAGGTTCTGGCACATCGCCAGGAAATATTGGGCATCGAGCATCCCGATACCACGCGGTCGATGTTCAATCTGGCCACCAACTATTCGCGCGCCGGCCGACTCGAAGATGCCGTCGCATTGCACCGTGAGACCTTTGCACTTCGCCGAGAACTGGCTGGGCCGTCGCATCCCAGCACGATGAACTCGATGCGGGCGTTGGCCAGGGTTTGTTCTCAGACGAAAAGATTCAACGAGGCAATTACTCTGTACGACGCCGTTTTTCAGATTCAGCAACAGCGGCTTGGAGAAAAGCACCCCACCACGCTGGATGCCATGCATTACGTGGCTTTGACCCACTTGCGGGCGGATCAGTTGGACAAGGGCGTCCCACTGTACGAGGAAAATGTCAAGCTGCGGAAGGAAGTCTTGGGAAGCGACCATCGCGACACTCTGGATTCGATGCACAACCTGGCGATGGCCTACAGGAACGCGGAACGGTTTGACGAAGCGGTTTCGCTCGATAAAGAGACGCTCCGACGCAGAAGAGAGCTACTGGGAAATGCACACACCGATACCCTCAAATCGATGCACAACTTGGGAATCGACTACCTCGACGCAGAGCGCGAAGACGAGGCAATACCTATTTTTGAGGAGCAGATTAAACGGCACCAAAAGAGGTTCGGATCCGAATCGGTTGCCAAGCTCTGCACGGTCGAACACCTCGCGGACGCGTATAAGAGTGTTGGCAGAGTCGAGGATGCGGTGACACTTCGCCTGCGCCATGGGATAACGAGCAGCGGCAAGAGCGCGGCGAATTCCGGCGATTGGCTCGAGATGATAAACACTAGCGCTGAGGCCTCCGAGGCGGTTTCTCCCACCGCGGAGCCTTAGCGCAATTTCGCGACAATTAGCAGCACCAACAGACGAGGCAGGCTCGGATGGATGGATTACTGCGTCTATTGTTTGAGGACCACCGGCACCAGTTGTTTGGTACCGCCGTTAAGGAAGCTCGCTGCGACCAATGCGGCCAGGCATTCAGTTTTGCAGCCACGGTGGACCACCTGGCCCATCTGCAGATCTCGCGATTCGAAGACAGCGCCAAGGCTGCCGCCGAGGCCGAACAGATGGCCGAGCGCGGAGTGGGCCGGGCCGTGGAGTTGATGCGATGCCGCGAACCCTGCCCCCACTGTCACTGCCCTCCCAAGTGCGCGCCGCCAACTACCGGGGGACGCTGGAGATCGCCGTGGATGGAGGCGGTACAGAGTGCCCTGCTGCTGGTGGTTCATTTCGAGCTGGGCCTGCTTTGCTTCTTTGCATTGATCTACCTGTTCGTGGTGATCGCAGCTCCCGCCGCGACGGGACGTCCCGGGCTCGAACAAATGATGGTGAGCTTGTTGTACGGGCTGGTGATTGCCGGCAGCCCCGCAGCCGTCAACTGGCTGTGCTTCAAACATCGATCTGGAGCGGCCACCAGCGCCTGCCCAGAGCCGTCCTTGACCACGCATCGCCGGCCGATTGAGCAGATACCCACTAAGGAGATCGCCCGCATGGTGAGGCACGCCCGGTTGCAGCACTTTCACGCCACGATTGCCGAGGCGGCCCAAGAGCTACGGGAATGGATCACCGTGGCCCTGGTCGGTGTGCCCGTGTTTTGCGGAACCTTGATCTGGACTCAGCAATTGCCCGCCAATGGCGTGCTGGTTATGGTGATTGCCTGGCTCGCGACAATCCTCATGGTGACGACCATGCACTGCTACCAATTGCTGCAGTTGACGATGCCTCGCGGGACACGACGGGCTGAATACCAGAGTGCCATTGGACTCGCCCCGGGGGATCTCGCCAGCCTGGATACTCCCCGCGGTTGAAATGGTACGCTGGCGCACTTCGGCCCGCATCACAACCTCGCAGGCAGCTGAAAATTGGCCGAGCCAATAGCCAGCTGGTGGAGTTTGACGGTTTTCTAAAGTCTGTTGCCGTTATAACCGGACTTTGTGGTCGGATCGTCACGTCGTTGCACGGATCCGTCGATTTGCCATGATGTGCCGGTTGCAGGGAGCTTTGCGGCTATAGCCGTTACGCGCGGCCGGAAATGGATTTCACATTTTGCGGAGGGCGACGAGGGAATGGATAGCTCATCACTCTTGCGGCAACTGCTGACCGCTGGCTGCCTACTGGCATTCGCTACTCCTGTGATTGCGCAGTCCGGCGAACAGGCGGACATGGTGCAAGTGCCACGGGAGCAACTCAACGAGATTCAGGCAGAGCTCAAGTACCTCCGTGCGCGGGACGAACAGCGTGAGGCGGCCCAAGAAGCGATCGTGCAGAAGATCTCGACGGGTGGCACCTGGATCGCTAACGAATGCTCGTGGGGCGAGAATGTCGACTGCGGCAGCATTGGCTGTGGATCGATGTGCGGCGGTTCAGGCTGCTGTGGTAATTGCGGCAATGGTGGTTGCGGCTGCGGTGGCTTGTTCGATTGCTACTCGTGCTGCTGCCCCACGCCGGAAGCCCCCTGCGTGGAGTGTCCCCGCGTTTCGACGCTAAATCCCTACTTCAACGTGAGCGTCTTCGGCACGTTGACGGCCGACATGGTGTTCAACGGCAGGCGTCCGGTGGCGCCTGGTACGCCCTACTTTCTCGCCCCCGGGCCCGTGCTGGGACGGGACCAAAGCACGTTCGATCTGCACGCCAGGCAAAGTTCGCTAGGCGCCGCCTTCGTCGGACCGCAGTGGAATGGCTGGCAAACAGGCGGCCAGGTGCTTGGTGTCTTCTACAACAGCAACGTGCTGGCCGACCAGTATGGCTTCTTGCCGATGCTGGCCTTCGGAGAAATGAAAAACGACCGCTGGCGGTTCGCGGCGGGCCTGCAGTTCGACGTGTTCAATCCTGGGGCCCCCACCGTCCTTCCCTTTTCGGCGCTTTGTGCTTCGGGCAACTCGGGCAATGCGTTCCGTGGACAACTGCGGGCGGAACGATACTTCAATCCAAGCAGCGACGTCCAATGGACTCTGCAAACCGCGCTAAGCAACCCGGTACCTACAACCATCGATCCAACATTTGGGATTAGCGAAGACAACGGCTGGCCCAACGTCGAAGGTCGCATAGCCCTGGCCCTAGGGACTCCAGGGGCCACCGCGGTGCGTCCCTTCGAAGTTGGCTTCTCAGGAGTCGTAGGCCAGCTTCGCACCACTCCGATTACGGCCGACCCACAGGTAGTCTCCGACGTCTGGGGCGTGGGCACCGATATCCGTTGGCGGGTCAACGACACCTTTGGATTTGTGGGCGAATTCTACAGCGGTCAGGGCCTGGGCACCTACAATGGCGCCATCTTGCAGACGGTCAACCGCGAAACATTTGAATCGATCCGCTCGACGGGTGGTTTCCTCGAGGGATACGTCTACCTGACGCCCTGTGTCCATTCGCACATGGGCTACGGCATTGACGATCCGCGTAATAACGATGTCTCGCTCGACCCGGCGAACTTAGCCCGGGTGCGCAACGAGACCTACTACGCCAACCTGCTGTGGGACGTGAATAAGACCCTGCGGCTGGGCTTCGAACTCACCTATCGCGAAACGGAATACGCCGCCCTGCCCGGCAACCAGGGCACCGGTTACCACGGGCAATTCCGCTGGAGCTTCTAACGAGCAATTCTACTTCTCGTTCGTCCAGCGGCACTCATACACCTGACCAAGCTCTGGATTGACGACGGACCAGCCGATCAACGAGCCGTACGGGTGGTTGATCTTGTAGCGGGAGCTCATCACCGTCGGTGGTTCGCTTCTGTCCGACGGGTAAGATACCAGCTCGAAATTCTGGTAAGGACGATCCTCGGGGAACAGCATCCAGACGGTCAGCAAATCGGTCTTGAAGCGCGTAACAAACGGCGCTCGGGACAGAGGCGTATCGATGCGGGCAAGCATCTCCAGCTGTACCGTTGCCGGTTCGCCGCGAGGCAAACCTTTTAGATCGTACTCCACTTCGTATCGCCGTCGCTGAATGCCGTGATCCATCTCCGGCTTGGATAGTCGGCGAATCTCGGCCTGAAACCGCTGCTCGGGCTGACGAAATTCGAGGTTGTCGAACAGCGATGGATAACTGAACCTCACCCGCGCATCCCCTTGCTCGGATGCTCCACCATCTTCCGGAATGCGCAACATCACCCGATCCTTGATGTAGATACCTCCATGTTCAGCCGGATCCTTCAGCTCGGGCCGCCACTCCCTGAAATCAAGGATCCGGCTATAGTCGAGTATCTCGACGTCTGACACGTCGGTCTCGCTCGCTTTGTCGATCTCCTCGACCTGCATCGGCTGCCAGTCGGCGATCGGATTGCGATCTAAGAGACTCAAGATATCGTGAATGTCTGGATTGCCGCTGGCGATGGAGTCGATCACCACTGCTTGCATCTGCGACTTCCTGTAGAGCTTATAGACCTGCAGAGGAAGATAGCCCAGCAGGAAGATCGCCAGGGCGATGTATAAGTAACTGGGCCAATCGCGCGGGTCCAACAATGTCGACCAGACTCGTCGGACCGACGACTTGCGGAGGCGACGGGCGGTAGTGGTTACGGGCGATGCGGCGCCCGTCCGCGAAGGTGGCGTGCTTGGTCCTGGCAGCTTCTTGGAAGGAATGGGAGCCCAGCCTTCGCCCGAGGGAACATGGTCGATCTTTCCTTCGTGGGTTTCGCGGTACACTTTACGCGCCACTTCGTAGCCATGCTGCGCCAGGCCGTTTATCTCTTCGTCGCTGAAGCGATCGAGATCGGTACGGATGGTATGCACCTCGGCCTGCACGACAAGAGGTAAGGTAGGGTCCTCATCCAACTGCACCGTGTCCGTGATTGGCATAAAGGCGAACCCCGGCTGCTTGCCAAAATTCTCTCGCTCCAGTTGCCACACACGGTCTCATAAGATGTCGGACGCCCGCACCGACTGCCCGACGAATCCCAACGTCTGGTCGCTGAGGACCTGGAACGGCTTGCCCGCATCGCTGACGTACACCTCATCGAATGCGGTGCTCGTATTGTTGAGCCACGAGAAAGCACGGAGGCCCAGGTTGTCGTACATGCCACCGTCGGTGAAATACTCGGTGGCGAACTCGCCCTCCCGCACACCCAGATCGGCGGCGGTGAACTCAACGGGTGGAAAGAAACCCGGAAAGGCCGACGACGCGCCCACCACTCGGGGAATGCTCGCCATCCTGCCCGGCACGTAGTTAAACTGCACTTTGTCGCTCTCGCCACGCTGCTGCACATACAGGCCGTTGCGATTGAACACAGAAAGTCCACCGTTGCTGACGCTGGTGGCCAGGATGTGCAGCATCGGCGACTCAGGCACTTCATACAGGCAGCGATCGCCGTACAGACGTTGCTCGTAGCACTTCTCCAATACCGCGTTAGGCGTGAGGTTGCGCGACGAACGGCGGGTGAGTCGCGTTAGCACCTTGGCCGGATACAACAACGGCATCCTGCGGACCACGTGGTTGCGAACGTCGAACTGCACGAACTTCACAATCTCGCCAACGGCTTGATCAAAGTCTTCATCGGTACCGTTGTATCGATCCCAGTTCAGCGTCAGGTGAGCGGCGAGGATGCTGCCTCCGGAGACCGAAGCGATGTCGGTCACCTGATGGAGCAAGTTGACGTCTTTCAGAAAACGCAGGATTCCCAGGTGGAAAAGCGTGGCACGGAAACCGCCGCCCGAAAGCGCCAGGCCGATCTTTACCCCAGTTTCTGGCATCGTCGCAGACCTTGAAGAGTTGTCAAATGCGGATCAGGCTCTCTTCAAGTATAGTTGCCCCAACACAACCGGAACGACACCTGCGGCAGACAGCGGCGAATTTCCGCCCCCGCCGCAATGGCCGCTCCAGCCGGCAAATGGACCTATCTTTTCTTGGCCCCAGCAGGATGTCCCACAATTTGGAAAGCGGCTCAATAGCGATGAGTCAACCCCGTAATGATGTAACTGCGGCCCCCCATGCCACCTTCGACTATGACCTGCACTCGCTCGTCCAGGGCCCACATCGTACCTACCAGGAAGTTCCAGGGATTGGGCTCAAATTGATCGACCGCGACGTTGAGATCATTGCCGAGGATGGCGTGATCGATGGTCAACTCGACCGTCTGGGCCGTATCCTGCCACATGGCGCCAACGTGGACCTCGCCAT
>NZ_JAMXLR010000023.1 GCF_024054565.1 Aeoliella straminimaris | reverse complement strand
GATGGAACAGCTAACGGATTTGAGGCTGCCCCAATTCCGCTCGACATAGTCTCGAGCCTCGTGGACAGCGATGGCTCGGAGACCTTGCTAATACACCTGAGCGGATTACCAGCAATCGCCACCCTCAATCAGGGCACAGATAATGGTGGCGGTCAATGGACGCTATTACCGACGGAACTCGCGGGACTGGAGATAACGGTTGCCGACGACGCTGCGTTCATTATCAACGTAGTGGCCACTGCCACCGAAGAGTTTCCCAGTTCTACCAGCCTTGACGTCGCTTCACTTTCAGCAAGCACAGGTGAGTCCATCGACGTGACCGTCGAGAACGTGGCACCAGTGGTCGATGCCGGTGCGGACCAAACGGTCGATGAATCGCACGCTGGCATGCCGACAGAACTGACCACCGTCTATATTACGGCGTTGTTTACAGATGTCGGGACTTTGGACACTCACACCGCGACAATCGACTGGGGCGATAGCACGGGTACTATGTCAGGCAACGTTTCGCAGGGAATGGGAAGTGGTACCGTCACGGGCAGTCATGAGTACGCTGACAATGGCATATACACTGTGAAGGTGACCGTCACGGATGACGATGGCGGCGTCCATAGTGATACACTCACCGTCACTGTGCTCAATGTTTCGCCAGATGTAACGGTGGACGTCGATAGCCAAAGCGTACAGTATAGCGACTCCATCGATGCTATCACCTTTACAGCCCAAGACATTGCAGCCGATACCCTGTCGGCCGCCATTGCCTACAGCACTGACGGAGGAGCGACGTATACAGCAGGTTTGCCGGACGACGGCACAATAGTGGGCGATCTGGTTTTCTTGGGCAGCGACGATCAAGCGAGTCCAGCTACATGGACCGTCAGTGGCATCGCTGACTTGGAACCTGGTGCTTACCAGTTCCGCATTACCGTTCTAGACGACGAGGGCGGGGTGAGCACGGCCATCTCCTCAATTGATGTGCAACGCGAAACTGCGGTTGCAACTTACTCAGGCTCGACCTTTGTTTCGACACCGAGCGTTAACAACAACGAGGCAACCGTTGAGCTGCGAGCGACCATTCAAGACATCACCGCAGCCCTTCCCGCAACAGACTCGGAAGCTGGCAATATCACCACGGCAACCGTCTCCTTCATCGACAACTCGGATCCTGCGAGTCCGGTGGTCATCGCGACAGACGTACCGATCACGCTCCTCGACGTTTCGGATCCCACCGTTGGTGTAGCTGCCTACTCTTGGACAGTCGACATTGGCAATGCGGATTCCTTGACTTTCGACGTGCTGATCCAAGTGGACGATTACTACACAGGGAGTGAGCTCGACTTGATAACGGTGTCGAAACCACTGGACAATGCCGTCACAGGTGGTGGTTATTTAATCAACGAGAGCTCCGAGGGAACCTACGCGGGTGACGATGATCGCCGCACAAACTTCGGCTTCAACATCAAAACCAACAAAAAGGGCACCAACGTTCAGGGCCACGTCAATATCATTGTTCGACAGGACGATCGAATCTATCAGATAAAGACGAATGCCACCGATTCCCTGGTTGCGTTGCCAGGTAGCGATCCTGAAGTAAGCCATGCCGAGTTCATCGCCAAGGCCAATTTCCGCGACATCACTGACCCTCTGAATCCTATATCTTTGGGCGGCAATCTGCAGTTGATCGCTACCGTGACTGACGCCGGCGAACCGGGCGACTCGGACAGCGTGGCCTTTACGGTGTGGGATGGTGGTACGCTCCTCTATTCCAGTAACTGGAGCGGTACGCTCACCACCGAGCAACTACTCGCGGGCGGCAACATCCAGGTGCGATTACCACAACCAAAGAACCTGTTGCTGGATGGTGTGGCGGCAACAACTACCAGCGACGTGAGCTCACTGACAGCATCGCAATTGCAGCTGGAAGCGACTGACGCGATGGAGCTCTTGTCACAATCGGTTGCATACGACAGTAGTTCTACATCGCTTGCGAACATTGACTTACGTATAGCAGATCTGCCCGGGAACGCTCTTGGTGCGAGTTTCGGCAACATAATCTGGGTCGATATTAACGCTGCCGGCAATGGATGGAACTTTGTGCCCGGCGGCAATGGTGTGGATTTACTGTCCGTCCTCACGCATGAATACGGTCATGCACTAGGTCTAGATCATGACGTGCTAGATTCGCACCTTGCAGAAGGAGTCCGTGACCTGGACTGGCTCCACACTGACGTGCACGAGAAGCACCAATCAGTTGGAAACGTCGCTGTCCATGGGCTGAGCACCCGAGGCCTGGACCGCGACGATCTTGAGACCGCAACGACAAGTGAGAATCACGAGGTAATCGACGACGGGCTTAGCGCAAAGGCTATCGATTTCCTCCTTGCAGAAAGATACGGCGAACGCCACGAAGAAGACGAAGAGGAGTTCGAAGCGAAGTCTATTTCGGGTGGTTCTGAAAATGCACAGGATGAGGTGTTTGCCAGCCTATTTGAGGGAGAAGATCTGTTCGATTGAGAGACATGCCCGTGGTAACCGGCTTCTTCCGATGCGGGTACCAAATATCTGTTGAACACAGTTGCAGGGCGAATACCGACAGAAGCAGTATCCCTGCTCTTGCGATGGCGAGACGACATAGGCAAATCAGTCGCATGTAGTTTTCACCATAGCCAAAATGCCGACTCGGACGGCTTCGGGCAGCTCTGCCCACCTCTCGACGATGAGGGCAAGGTCGGGGTCGGTCGGGCATTGGTTATCCCCAACTGCTGCGCCCTGAACTGCGCAGTTCTCAGAATCGCAGTTTTCCCCGACGTTTAGTGAGCTCGCGGATTGACTCTTAATCAGTAGGTTCAAGGTTCGAGTCCTTGAGGGAGCACTAAAGTAAGCCGTTGCCGTAATTGCAGTTGGACTAAACCGCTCCGCGGTGGGACGCCTGGCTATACGTCGTCTCAACGGACGTTAGCTTTTGCGTTTGGCTTTGGCGTGAACCACCTGATAGCTGTCTTTTGACTCGCTTCGGTCGTCGGGGATGTACGGGATCAGCCCGTGCTCGAAGGCAGCTTCCTGGGCTTCGCGTGGAGCGTGACGGATGTCGATGATCATGCCGTTGGTCAGTTCGACCATCCAGGCAAGCGGATTGTCATCCAGTAGGCTGGAGTGCGTGAATTCGGGATCGAGTGAGGTGATCTGTAATCCTTCGCGGATGATCTTCGACTTGCTCTGCATGGTGCCCACCGAAACGCCGAACCACTGAGCGATCTCTTCGGACCGCAGATAGGGATCAGTGCTGGGATCACCGAAGAAGTTGACCCAGCCAATGGTGTAGACGATGCCTGACGCCCAGCTGGCCCGTTTGCCGCGGCCGACTGGCGAGCCATCTTGGCAGAGGCCAATCGCCGTCCCACGGCACAGCTCCTGGTATTCCGTGTCGAGCCGCTCATTGCAGAATTCGTCGGTTAGCGAGACGAGTTCGAGATAGACTCGGCGGAACTCAGCCGGGACCTCCTCGCTGCCGGAGATCCTTGGAACCGCTTCCGTTGCAGCGGCTGTCTTGCGTCCCATGGTTTGGCCTCCCTGCTAATAGATTCGTGAACGCTCCATTGTTACCGACGGCTTGGCTATTGAGAAGCTCAGAGTTCTCCCCGCACGAGACGTGGGAGCTTTTCTCAATCAGCACGGCGACTCGCTCTCCCGCGACCAGCACCGGGCGCTACGCGCCATTGCCCTATGCCGGACGCGGGTGCTAGGCGTGCACGTCGAGCGGTGTGAGGAGTGCGGCCACACCAGGCCGAGTTACAACTCCTGCCGTAACCGGCACTGTCCCAAGTGCCAGGCGTCGGCCAGGGCGGCCTGGATGGACGCGCGAGCGACCGAGCTGTTGCCCGTGCCCTATTTCCACGTCGTCTTCACGCTGCCCGGAATCCTCGGCCCGTTAGCGTTGCAGAACAAGAAAGTCGTGTATGGAATCCTATTCCGCGCGGCTTGGGAGACCGTGCGCGATCTCGCCAAGGACCCGAAGCACTTGGGCGCCAAGGCCCGCATGCTGAGCGTGCTGCACACCTGGGGCTCGAACCTCTCGCATCACCCCCACCTCCACTGCGTCGTACCGGGCGGCGGCCCGTCGCTCGATGGCGAGACTTGGGTTTCGGTGAAGCGGTCACGCAAGCGGAAGGCGTTCTTCCTGCCGGTGCGGGTAATGGGCCGCGTGTTTCGTGGTAAGTTCGTCCAGCAGCTAAAGGCCGCCTACCGCAAGGGCGAACTCAAGTTTCATGGTGACCTGGCGTCGCTCAGCGATCCCAATGACTTCGAGGCGTTAGTCGATCGGTCGGTACGGGACGACTGGGTCGTCTACTGCAAGCGACCCTTCGGCGGCCCCAAGCAAGTGTTGAAGTACCTGGCCCGGTACACACACCGGGTGGCCATCGCCAACAGCCGACTGGTCAGCTATCAGGACGGCGTCGTCCGCTTCCGGTGGAAGGACTACCGCCACGGCGGCCAGACGAAGATCATGTCGCTGACCGACACGGAGTTCATCCGCCGGTTCCTGCAGCATGTTCTGCCATCAGGGTTCGTCCGAATCCGCCACCACGGCTTTCTAGCCAACCGCAACCGCGGCGACAACTTGCGGCGATGTCGCGAGTTGCTGGGCATGAAGACCACGGCGATCCCAGAAGTTGTGGAGACAACCGGCGACCACACCGGTGATCCGAACCAGATGGTCGTTTGTCCGAATTGCCGATCGAAGCGATTGCGGTCAATCACCCTATTTCCTATTCGGGGAGTACCAACTCGTCTGGCGTTGGCGCTCTTTGCCACGGGAGTCGACTTTCAAGACTCGTCATAGGTGTCCCCATGTTCGACAACCTCTCTGCGATTCAAGTCGCGACCACGCAGATTCGCTGCCGATGCGCGCCGAGCGCGGTGAAACCTGCTCTATTCTTGAGGCATCAGCGCCAGAGCCCACTTCGACGCCGGAGGACATCCTCGTGGGGCACTCAAAGTAGCCTTTCCTCAGCAAACCGGCAGGACCGCGGGGCGATACAATCCCCATAGCAGTCCGCCCCCTCGGTTTACTCCAACGCGTTGTATCCGAAGTGCCGCCACGAAACATCAAGGGGTAACCTCTGCGCGGGCACTTCCGATACAACACTAAGCGTTACGACAACGGCTCTTCTTCATGAAGCCTTTCGAGAAGACCTCCAGCACACGGTTTTGTGCATGACTTGGTCCCGTTTTCGAAAGGTATCTGCCATGCCCAAGCACTCTTCCCTGTGGTGGTGGTCCGCCCGCAACTAGTGGTGCTCGCACATCGCTGGCAAGCGTGTCTGCCTCGTGAAAGGTCGACGCAACAAAAAAGCTGCCGAAGCCAAACTCAAAACTCTGCTCGCCGAGAGCGACCTGCTCGCCACCGTCGATGGTGCCATCTCGGTGGCCGGGCTCGGCGAGGAATTCCTCACCGATGCCCGCGAGCATCTTGCTCCCAAGACCTATGACTCGTACCTTTACTCCCGTCAAATGCTCATCGACGAAGTAGGGGAGCAAAAGACGCTCACGGTCAACTCTGCGGTGCATGACTACCTCGTCAAAATCTCCGAACGTGACGGTGTCACGCATAATGAGATTCTCGAGGATGTGCTCTCCCGGGCGTGGCGTGGCAGTCGACACATTGGTCAGGGCCGTGGGCGGGGTCGCTAGCAGGAGGACTGGGACCGTACAGGGCGAACCGATTTATGGCGGAGTTCGCCAACGTTTAGCGTCTTCGATTTCGAGATGGCTACAATGCAGTGGTAAGCACAAGAGCTAGGTGAAAACCAGTAATTCTCGCGGGCCCATGCTTTTCGGTTTGAACTGGGTGCCACTGGGTACAAATCTCTAAGTGCCGCGTAGGTAAGGTCTTAGACATCGACGTTAAGATTAAGATGACGAACAGGTAGTTAATGAAGTACATGTGGGGCAGACAAACTACCAGCGGCCGGTTGCTCGCGTTCGGCACCATCAACGATGGCGAGTGGTCAGCGGCACGTGCGTTATCCTCGGGAAGGCCGATGCAAATCTTCTGAATAGTTGATTGGGCTACCGGTGGACGCTTAGACTGTTATTACCACTCAGGAGTTCTTGCGATGCCTGCCTTATCGCAGTTTTTTCGTCCAGCACTCCTTGTACTTCTTGCCTTTTCGCCGTGTTGGTCCCATGCCGCCGTGATTGAGCGCGACTGGCTCTCTCCGGGGGATGGGCTGTTGACATACGATGACGTGAATCAACGGGAGTGGCTGGATTTGCCCTACTTGATCGACGAGTTTCATGTGATTTCCCGTGACCCCGAAAAGCGACTGGAGTTGGTTCTGCCTGAACTCGAACCTGGTGGTTCGCTGGAAGGTTTTGTTATGGCAAATAGTGCTGATGTGATCGAGTTGGCTATTTCGGCAGGAATTGATGTGAGTACGAGTAGCTTTGCTGAGAATGAACTGCCAACTCTCGCCCTTATTGACTTGGTTGGCTCAACTTCAGCGACGACTACTGGAATGTCGAGCATTGGATTGCTGAATGAATTTGATTCTACAACTGGTAGACCGGTTCGATTAGTGAGCGCAATAACACTGGGATTAGCATCCGATACGGCCGGTGTAGGTTTTATTCCGGTCTCCGAGTTATCTAGTGATATACCAACACTAATAACCAGCGTAATGTTGTACCGAAATGTACCTGAACCCTCGGGATTAGCGCTTACTATTCTGGCTTCCGCCTCGTTTGCTGTAGCACAAGGTCGCCTCCCCTAATTCGTGCATTTGAGGTCCCGTATTAAGTTGCAGTCGCCATGATCAGTTCTCTAGCCGGGGGCTCGTTAGCGGCCAGGCTTAATCAGGGCAACTCTCGGATTCTCAGATTGCGGAACGTAATCGGCGAACCTTCTGACTCCAGGCATAGATAACCGGTTGCAGGGGCACACTCGGTGCCCCCGGAGACTTCCTCGCCGTTGACCCACAGCCGGACCTCGCCGTTGATGGCGCGTATGTAGTAGTGATTCCATTCGCCGTGTGCCCGCGAGAGGTTTTTGCTGGGAAAGCTTCGGCTGCCGTTAGGAGATACAGGCGGGAATGGCTCCATCTGGACGCCAACGGGAAATACATCGCCGTGCGACGTATACCAATCGGCGGGGATCGGTTGCCCATACGCTAAGTCGAGCACCTGCACCTCGATACCTTGGGGTAAGCCAGGCTTCCCAGCCTCAGTTAGCCGTTGGATAGACTCTGGTGTCGTCCAAACGAACACCCCGCTGTTCCCCGCGGGCTTGTGGTGCATCCACTGCACAACCAGTTCAAAGTTTGTGAATTGTTTCTCGGTACGGATGACGCTCGTCGGGCGGCCCGTGCAGTGGATGGTGTTGCCATCGAACTTCCATGTGTCGTCTGCGCTGTTAACTTTCGTAAAGTCCTCGACCGTGAGAGCACGGAAGCCATCGCCGGAGCCGTCAATCCAAGCTTTGGTTGCCTCCGGCGACTTCTCGCCCGACTCTTCGGCCTGGGCCGCCAATCCACTGGCTGCTACTAAACCAATGCCTGTGCTAATCACCGCCCGCCGCGAAAAGTTCTGTCTTGCCATGGTTCATTCCACTTCTAGATTCCTTGAGGTTTCCACTCGTCACGGTAACTCTTAGAAATAAACTGGTCCGAATCGGGAACGTTTTCGGCCGTCAGAGTCTCTGAATTCCATTCCATCGACTCGCTCAGTCGATGAGCGACGTTGCCCAACAGGTTATGCTCAATCAGATTGCCAGAGTAGGCAAAATTGCATAGCGTTTTGCCGCCGGTCTTGGCGGCATGAATCCACTCGCGGTAGTGGCCGAGAGACTTCGCTAACGTCAGATCAGGACGCGGCAAGTTTCTGAATTTGTCCCCCGGACTGAGCACGATTCGATCGTAATCAGCGACGACTGTGCCTTCATGACCAACAAACGCCACACCGATACCCCATTTGTTGATTTGGGTGTCGCTGCCGACAAGAGGTTGTAAGTACTTGGCGCGGCGGCTCATGCCCTCGCCACCGTGGTACCAAACAACCTTGCACGCGGCATGGTGCGGTCCGCTTCCAGGACGCGCCGCGTGGGTCCACGTTACCTGCTGCCAAGTTGGACAAGCGATATCATCGACCGGTGGACCTTCTGAAGCAATCGTGGAAGGACGTCGAAGTTCAAGCGCCCAAAATGGCAAGTCGATCAGATGACTGCCCATATCGCCGAGCACGCCATTGCCAAACTCCCAACGGCGATTCCAGTTCAGGTTGCCCCCCTTCCAGTATCCTTCGTTGTACGGGCGATCGGCGGCAGGGCCTAGCCAAGTGTCCCAGGCAAACCCATCTGGTATCGGTTGCATGCCAAGCACGGGTGGCTTTACTGGGCGGATGTCGCGACTGCACCAAACGTGGGCCTCGGTGACTTCCCCAATCATGCCCGACTGCACGATTTCAACAACGCGGCGATAATTGTCACCGGCGTGAATCTGGGTTCCCATCTGTGTCGCGATCTTGCCGTCTGCGGCTAGGTAGACTTCCTGCACGAGACGAGCCTCCTCCACGGTATGAGCTAGCGGCTTTTCGCAATACACATGCTTACCGGCTCGCATGGCGGCAATCGATATGGGTGCGTGGTGATGATCGGCAGTCGAGATCACAACGGCGTCGATCTTGCCGTCTTCAATCAGCTCACGCCAATCGCGCGTTATAAGAGCTTCCGGGTACTTGGCTTTCGCAGACTTGGTGGCAGCCGGATTCGTATCACAAAGGGCGTAGATGTTCTCACTAGCGACGCCTGCCATATTGGCTCGGCCCCGATTTTCACAGCCGATGATGGCCACATTGAGCTTGTCTTCAGAGCCGCGAGTGCTCTCGTCCCCCATCGCCGTTCGCACGGGCAGCATTGCAGCAACTCCAACGGCAGAGGCTCTGCCGAGAAACTCTCGACGCCCAACGATGGGGCAACCACGAGTCGACTCTTGATGATCTGGGAGCATGTTGCTTCTCCTTGAACTGCTGCCACGCACCGCATTGTCAATGCTATCGCCTAGGCGCGATGTACCACATTGTAGGTTGGCAGCCCTCACCGTGCAAAAGTTCGCAGCAGGAAAGATGTGGTTCGCAGTATGTCGTGTCGGTTGCCTAAAGCTGGGCGGTGCCGAATCGTTGTTGCTCGTTGCTCAAACAATGTCAGCTACCCGCTTCCAACTTACACAGCTGTTCATCTTGAGAATCCCTCGCGGGGCTTCCCGGGATGCAATTTTCTCGCGAATGATGGTCCATCTAGAGGGGGCAAGCTCAGGATGCTGTCAGAATTAGATCCTGAAAGGCAACAGACTAAAAGCGCGTCAGTCAACACTTCAAGCTGTTAGCAATACATTTTTCATAGCAACCGATGTTATTGGATCAAGATGCCGCGAGAACTTCTGCTCTCAGAAGACTCCAACAAAGTTTTCTTGAAACTGCCATTCCGATTGGCTAAATAAGAGTACTCGCGACCATTCAATGCGACGGTCTTGGGGCTGAAACCATGGATGAAACTCGCCAACCGATGCAAATCTGCTTGGGTACTGCCAGTTTGTTGCTCATCGTCGCATTTGCCTCGCAACGGGCAGCGGCAGAATCCGAAACGCGGATCGACTTCAGCAAACAGATCGCTCCGATCTTGGTTGCGCATTGTCTGGAGTGCCATAATGCTGATCTTGCCGAAGGCGGACTAAGCCTGGTGGAAAGGTCCACAGCCCGTGCCGGGGGAGATAGCGGACAGGGAATTAAGCCAAGCGACGTCGATAGCAGTCTTGTAATTCAAAGGTTGCGTGAAGGATCAATGCCGCCGGGGACACACAAGCCCCGGCCCACTGAAGACGAGATCCAGTTGCTTGCCACGTGGGTGACCCAAGGTGCCGAGTGGCCTCAAGAGCGGACGCTAAGTCTCTATGACTACACGACCGTGCACCGCGGTGGAGAGGATTGGTGGTCGCTGCAGCCAGTTAAGCGACCGGAAGTAATTCATGCCAATCCGCAAGGCTGGGTCCGCAATCCAATCGATGCCTTTGTGCTCGATCAACTTCAGGCAGCCGGCCTTGGACCCTCTCCCGAGGCAGATCGGCGGACGCTCGTGCGACGAGTTTACTTCGACCTCATCGGCCTACCACCCTCGCCGGCAGAAGCTGAGGAGTTTGTAGCGGACAATCGTGACGATGCCTATGAACGACTGGTCGACCGCTTATTGCAGTCTCCCCACTATGGTGAACGCTGGGCGCGACACTGGCTCGACGTGGTTCGCTTTGGCGAGTCAAACGGATACGAAACGAATACTCTGAGAGCGAACGCGTGGCACTATCGAGACTACGTCGTACGAGCATTGAACGACGGTACGCCTTACGATCGATTCATCATTGAACAACTTGCCGGTGATCAGGTAGGCGTGGAGGTGGCCACCGGTTTCTTGGTGGGCGGGCCACACGACGAGGTTGGCATCAAGAACATAGAGGGGCAGCGGCAACAGCGGGCCAATGACCTTGATGATATGATTGCCGTCACCTCAACCGCCTTTCTTGGTCTCTCAGCCAACTGCGCCCGCTGTCATGACCACAAGTTCGACCCGATCCCACAACGCGAGTACTATGCGATGCAAGCCGTGTTTGCGGGTGTGCAACATGGCGAACGAGACATCAAGCCCGACGACTACGAGGAGCGTCTCAGAAGAGAACGGCAACTGCTAGAGCAACTAGCTGAGGTGAATCGCCGACTAGTCGGTTTGGAGCCGCATGCGAGCTTAGACTCGGCAGCCGAAGTTAATCGCCCCACTGTCGACGCACGAGGCAATGGAGATCGCTTTGAGCCGGTGAAAACGCGGCTTATCCGATTCACGGTCTTGGCCACCAATGCCGGCGAGCCCTGCATTGACGAATTAGAGATATGGTCCGTAGGACCAGATCCGCGCAACGTGGCACTAGCTTCGTTCGGCAGTGTAGCTTCTGCCTCGGGCGTCTACGCCAACGGCACGAATAGCATCCATCAACTAGCTCACATTAATGATGGAAAATATGGAAACAGTCACAGTTGGATCAGCAACGAAGGGGGCCAGGGTTGGGTCCAGATTGAGTTGCCTGAACCCGTTGTGATTGACCGTGTGCTTTGGGCGCGGGATCGGAAAGGTGTGTATGCCGATCGCCTTGCAACGAGTTACCGAATTGAGGTCGCCATCGAACCAGGTCATTGGAAGACCGTCGCTACTGATCAGGACCGCTTGTCCTACGAATCGGCGGGATCGACCGAGGTGGAAGCGGACGCACAGTCAGAGGCAGGAACCGAGCGCGCATCGCTATTGGCAGAAAAGGAACGCATCGAATCGGAACTGCCACCGGCAAGCATGTTTAAAGCGTACTGTGGCACTTTCACCGAACCTCCTCCGACTCCTCTGCTCTATCGTGGCGATGTCATGCAGCCAAGAGACGAAGTGGCGCCGGGAGGCTTCTCTGCTGTCGCGGGCGGATTTCAGTTACCAGCCAACATGCCGGAAAGTCAGCGGAGATTGGCACTCGCCAAGTGGATCGCTAGCGCCGACAATCCACTGACAACGCGTGTAATCGTCAATCGACTTTGGCATTATCACTTTGGTCAAGGCATCGTCACGACCCCGAGTAATTTTGGATTCCAAGGGGGGAAGCCTTCGCATCCCAAGTTGCTTGATTGGCTGGCAAGTGAATTGGTCTCTTGCAACTGGAGCCTAAAAGAAATGCATCGCTTGATCCTATGTTCCAGTACCTATCGGCAAGCGAGCACTCCGCGTTCCGAACCACAGCACGTCGACGCTGAAAACCGACTCTTGTGGCACAATCCTGTGCGGCGTCTCGAAGCGGAGGCGATTCGAGACTCGATACTGCAGGCCAGTGGAGTGCTCGACTTGCGCATTGGAGGACAGGGGTATGACGCCTTTGTGCCAAACAATAACTACGTCAAGGTGTACGAGCCCAAGAGACAATGGGGACCCACAGAATGGCGCAGGATGATCTATCAAACCAAGCCGCGAATGGAGCAGGACTCGACTTTCGGTGCCTTCGATTGTCCCGATGCAAGCCAGATTGCCCCCAACCGCACTGTATCGACAACCGCATTGCAGGCGCTGAATCTAATGAACAGCCCGTTCGTCATCCAACAGGCAGGGCTCTTTGCAGAGCGCCTCGAGCGCGAGGCTCCCGCGGACGCTGCAGCCCAGGTCGATCTTGGCTTTCAACTTGCCTATGGCCGTTCACCTGACGACGCTGAACTTAAGGAGAGTCTCGGCTTCGTCACGCAGCACGGTCTAAGCGCCTTTTGTCGAGCACTGTTCAACACGAACGAGTTTGTCTACGTACAGTAATCTGCGAGCCACAACACGTGCGTAAGCCACAACTATCTATTGACGGGTATCGATTGCTCGATCGCCGGCGGTTCTTGGTCGATGCAGCAGGTGGATTGAGTGCATTGGCTCTCTCGAGTCTGCTGTTCTCCGAAGGTGTGCTGGCCGATAGCATCAGTCAGAATGGAGCGGGCAACCCACTGCATGCACGCAGCCCGCACTTCACTCCCCGCGCCAAGCAAGTACTTATGATTTTCTGTAGCGGCGCGTGCAGCCAACTGGATACCTGGGATTATAAGCCTGAGTTGATCGCTCATCACGATCAACCCATGCCTGGAAACGTGGAGCTTGTTTCGTTCCAGAGCGTGAGTGGCAACTTGGCTCGAAGTCCATATGCATTCCGCCCACGCGGCGAATGTGGCAAATGGACCTCGGATCTTTTGCCGCGTCTAGGCGACATGGTGGACGAGATGTGCTTCATCCACTCGATGACCGCCAAGTCGAATACCCACGGGCCAGGCGAGAACCAAATGAGCACTGGGTTCACACTTGACGGTTTCCCCAGCATAGGGGCGTGGACCACCTACGCTCTCGGTAGCGAAACGCAGGATCTGCCCGCGTTCGTCGCGATTCCTGACCCGCGCGGAGTTCCACAGGCCGGGCCCAACAACTGGTCCAATGGATTTCTGCCGGCTGTGTTTCAAGGAACTGCGTTTAGCGCCAATCGTCCAATTGACAATCTCGCTCGCCCAGAAGCGGTGTCGCTTGCCACCGATAACGCGACGCGAGCGTTCGTCCGATCACTCAACGAGCGGCACTTGGATTCGTTCCCAGGAGACAGTGAGCTTACAGCGCGGATTGCCAGTTACGAGATGGCGGCGAGATTACAGACAAGCGCTGCAGAAGTGGCCGATCTATCGCGGGAGTCTTCCTCCACACTCAACCAGTACGGCATTCGCGACCCTAACCCTCTGACAGCTGGATTTGGTCGTAACTGTCTGCTCGCGCGGAGGCTGCTGGAACGTGGTGTGCGTTTTGTCCAACTCTTCAATGGCTCGTATGCGATGGGTGAGGGAGTTGGCAATTGGGATGGGCATAAGCAACTCAAGGCCGACTACGACCGGCATGGCCCTGTGCTCGACCAACCGGCGGCTGCGCTCCTGGCCGATCTAAAGGCTCGCGGCATGCTTGAGGATGTACTGGTAGTTTGGTGCACGGAGTTTGGACGGATGCCCGTGTTCCAAAAAGGTGCCCAGGGTCGCGACCACAACCCAGATGGCTTCACCGTTTGGCTCGCCGGGGCAGGAGTAAAGGCTCCATTCTCATATGGTGCAACCGATGATTTCGGCCATCGCGCTGTCGAGAAAGTGACTACCATCTACGACTTGCATGCCACAATCTTGCACCTGTTGGGGCTGGATCACACCATGTTGACATTCACCCACAACGGTAGTGATCGCCGCCTGACAGACGTGCATGGAGAAGTGATTGAAGAAATCTTACTCCATGCGTAGTTGATGTCATGTCAAAGCTGCCGAGCCAGTTACCTTCTGTTGCTTTTTGCAATACATCGTGTGGAGATGCTGAACGTCGCGAAGTTGGCATTTTTTGCTTCCGCCCACGCCGCAAAGCTATATGTGAGGAAAGAGACGATTCCGACCTTGGAGTCCGCTGGGCCGATCAGTCTTCCCAGCCTACTAACTGAGTGCAGGGCATTTGTGCTGAGTGGACAGAAGCTTCCGGTTTTATGGACAGGTGAACGCGTCCGGGTACTCGGCAAATCACCGTAATACCAACCAGCGAATCAAACGAACCAACAATCCTGGCAGGTCAGAACTCGAAAATTACCTAGGTACCAGTTAGATTGCACAATTACCGATGAACAGGGCCTCTGCATTTGTAATGTCATTCACCAACTACATGGCAAATATTGTTGGTTCGTTTAGTTCGTGCATTTCCTTCTCAATATTGGTCATCGGGCGACGATGGCGTGCTAACGCAGTGTCCAAACAGGCGTGATGATACGAAATGCTTGGTACACGCCAGCCCAGTCTTGCATGCCCTCCGATTTGCGATTGACCGGTATTGCATCCTCGCTGCTTATACGCGCAGGGCTGTCTTTTCCATAGCTTGCGACTGCCTGGACCTCAGCGGGGTGGGTTAGACAGACATCGACCACCAATCGTTGAATCGCGTCCACAGTATTGGACGCCCGGTCTACGATTGGTCCCAGGGACCGGAGTTGTTCAACTGTATTTATCGCGGTGGCAAGTAGTTCGTTTTGCTGACCCAGTTCTTGATTAACAGCAACTAGGCGATCTAAGTTGCGTCTAGCTCGCAATACATTCGGACTCTGTTCGCCGAGCACCGCGTTGATCTCTGCTAGCCGTGTCGCTGCTTGCTCTGCAGCCGCGAGTTGATTGGTCTGCTTTACCAGCTTGTTTTGCGTAACATTCCAGCGCTCGGCTACGCCGGCAGCCGTTTCTACTTGAGGTCGCGCTGCAAGTAGACCATTGCAGATTTGACCCAGGTCCTCCACTACTTTGGCAGCAGAGATAGCGTCCTGGCGCTGGCTGTCTAGTTCTAGGTGCAAATCGTCCATCAGGTTGAGTGTCCGGCGCACTTCAGGGAGGGGCGTGCCAGCGGCGATCACGGAGTGATGTGTCTCAGAAAGTTCACGGAGCGCCCCCAACACACCGGACATCGCTTCGCGCTCTTGCACGGCCGTGCTCTCGATTTTTGCTAGGCAGTCCGTCATTGCGTCGAGCTGCTGAATGTCTTGCAGGCGGTTCAATAACTCTTGATGGAAGTTGTCCAATTTTGTAAGGGAAGACTCAGCCGATTCTACAATTGCTGCCTGCGTCGACACCACTTCGAGGAGTTTATTCGATTGGTCGACCGCTGCGGAATGGTTGTTAAGTCGGTCGACAAGTCTTGTCAGTTCGTTGCATTGGCGTTCGATCGCGGCGATTTGCGTTTGCGCTGGTCGAAGTGCACAAAACCATCCGGCCAGCAAAGTAAGAAGGACTGCAGCTACCGGGATTGACACGCTCTGTGCGGAAAACGACTGGGGCGTCTGTGAGCGGCTATCTGTAGTTTGGGAATTCGACATCAGTGCCCTCCTGGTTGGCTACTGAGGTTATTCGTGCGACATGAGCAGAGTGCGTCATGGTTACTGTCTACGGAATCGGCAAGATAGCCGGACCAAGTCGAAGAATTCGAGTCCAGGCAGGCTGCTACGCTACTTGTGAATGGAGCAATCGCAAGCGAACTGGCGATCTTGTGGGTTGTGCGGACCTGGACGGAATCATTTGCGTGGCGACTCATTCACCTACCTCCGAGCGTCCCTTAGCCCAGCCCTCGGGGGAACAAACTCCAACCAAAGTTGGTGCCACTGATGCGGGGAGGTAAACACCCAATTGGGAGTCATGCACAGTGGCGGTGATCACTGCGACAACAAGCTACGAATTGAACGAAGTATTTAATGGCTCAAAATAGGAATATGGCCAACGTGGTGGTCCGCGGGCGGTTCAGGGCGAAATCGCGCTGTTTCGCCAGCTATGGAAGCTCTTTCATCCAGGAGATATCGTCCTTACCGACGCTCTGTTGTGCAATTATCCAAGGCTTGCAGCAGAGAATCTGAACCTGCTCACTGAATTGGGCACAACACATAGATCGACTTGATTGGCACAACAGAAGCAATTCTCGAATCAGCAGTTTAGTCAAGCGTCGCGTGAAAACGCTGGTGCAATCTGCGATACTGGCCCGGCGTTTCACCCGTATGTTCTTTAAACATCGTCGACATATACTCGACATGGGCAAACCCAACCATATTGGCAATCTTCGCCAAGGAGTATTCGGTATCGGCCAGCAATTGCTTGAGGCGATTGATACGGACGCGCGTTATCTCTGCCTTGACAGTTGACCCCGTGAACTTGGCGAATCGGCGCGCCAAAGTACTCCGCGAGACGTGTATCGCGTTGGCCACATCGACAACCGTGATTCCTTCGCAGGCGTGGTCACGAATGAAGTTGATCGCCGTTGCGACTTCCGCATCGTCGATGTTCAACAAGTTCGTAGATTGACGACTTAGAATGCCTTTCGCACGCACTAGAGCGCTTGGCTCGGCCGGATATGTGCCTTTCATCATTTTCGCGAGTGCCTCCGCAGCCAAGTAGCCGACGCGAAATGGATCGAGCACAACGCTACTAAGTGAAGGAGTCGTTAGCTCACAGATCAACCGATCGTCATCCACGCCCAGCACCGCGATTTCGTCTGGCACCGAAATGTCGTACTCCCGGCACACATTCAGCACCTGTGCGGCTCGTACGTCGTTACAGGCCCAAAGCCCCGTCGGTTTTGGTAACGATTGAAGCCATTCACCAAGTTCACGTTCATGCACGAGTCCCGCCGACTCGATGGAAACGGTAGCAGTCGCACCTGTAGCTCGATCGTTGTAGACATTTAACGAATAGCCGCATTGCTTGAGATACTCGACGGCATGATTTTGCCTGACGTTCGAGTAGTCTGCTCCTTCAAAACCGCAGAAGGCGAAGTTCTTAATGCCGCATGCAATCAAATGATCGCAAGCTAACTGCGCCACCGATGCTTCATCGGTTTCAATGGTCGGAATGTTAGGAATGGGAAACCGATATCGCAAATCAACAGTGGGGATGTCTCGTCGCGTGAGAAAGGCACCCAGTTCCTCCGACTCGATCCGGGCGATGATGCCATCCCCCTCCCAGTCGTCCAGCCAATCTGGTACCGACTCGGCTAACCCCTGATCATGGCGATAGATAGAGAATGGCCCATGAGACCTACTGTAAGCGGCGATGCCGCGCAGAATGTTTCTGCCGTAGCTTCTTGAAGATTCTACTACTACCGCAACTTTGGGAAGCATGAGAAATGCAGCGAACGAGAAATGGATTCACCCAACGGCCGCCTCAACTAGCTGCCTCATTATTACAAGAAGTGGAGCGCGCTGTCCAAGGCAAACTGCAGCAATCTCCCAAACCCCATATTGCAAAACAGGTTACGACTTCCCCCCCCGCGTCTCCAGTTGAATCAAAAACGAATTGCATTGCCCCAAATACTCAATGACAGAGGACGTTAAGCGCGGTTACTTTGCTGAGCTGGTGGGTGGTGAAAGAGGTCAGCGCTCCCATCGACATGCGGGGAACCTCACCTCCATTTTCGTTCTCGACTGTTGTCATCAATCTGGCGCAACCCCAAAGTCGGGTGGTCAACACATTGAATTATGGGGGCGCACGGAAGTTGTTGTTGCGTACGTCAAGTGAGAATCCAGCAGTGCCATCGATATGCAAGGTAATTGGCAGCTCAAAGCCAACCTTCTCGCTTCCACGATGTTTAAAAAATCGTAGATAGTTCACGTTAAGTGGTAGGCAACGCTCGGATGGTCCGACTGGCGACTGCTCTCTCGGCTTGCTGAAGCTCCTCCAACCTGCGTTTGAAAATCCGCATGCTTTTAATAGAACGGACACTGCGACTAACTCATCTACTTCCAGCTGTTGCTGCGTTCCTACTCGCAGCGCTGCCCGGTCCAGCGGCTAGGGCGACGGAGCCCCTTACGTCAAAGGACTTGCAGGCTCGCGAGGCAAGCATTTCTCAGATTCGATACTGCCCTCTTGGCAAGAGGCCTTTGAACGGAGAGGTGCACTTTGATGGTCCGCTGCCCAACATCGTGAACGCTTGGTTGGTGAATGACGGCAGGCGCGTACCGTCTGATTTTTCCTTCAACGAAGACGCCACCAGGATCACCCTCCACCTGCCAAGTTCATCGGGGGCGACTGCAGACAACTCTGAGTTGGAGTTTTTGCTCGTTGAAGAATCGACGGCACTGCCAAACGAAGTGGTAGTGCTGAGCGCCCTGGATGCAGAAGTGAAGGGACAGCAAGCCAGACTGGAAACTCATCCCGGCAATCATCGTATTGGCTTTTGGACAAACGCCGATGACTTCGTAACTTGGAGCGCGGAGATTTCTAAAGGCGACTATGATATTGAGTTGGTCTACTCGCGGGCCAGTAAGTCAGGGACGAAAGCGGAGATCTCGATTGGCGGTACATCGATTCCAATCACACTAGCTCAGACGGGGAGCTGGTATCGCTATCGTGTTGCGTCGTTGGGCCGGATACACATCGAACAATCGGGCCGCCAGAAGGTCGAAGTTAGATGCGTAGAAATGGTCCATGGAGGGGTCATGAATCTGAAAGCTGTGATTCTTACGCCGGTCTCGCGCGACAACGGGCCTACCAACGAGCCCATCAAGAAGGTCAGTTACGGGGCAGATATTCGTCCGATCTTGTCTGACCGATGCTTTCAATGTCATGGCCCCGACGAGGCGAGTCGAAAAGCAGATCTTCGCCTGGACGTTCGTGAGTCTGCGATTGGATCGGCCATTGTTTCCGGTGACGCCGGCGCTAGCGAGGTCGTTGCGAGGATTACGAGCGATGACCCAGATCTGCAGATGCCACCAGTTGATAGCAACAAGAAGCCGCTCAGCTCCGAGGAGATCGAACTGCTAACGCAGTGGATTGACGAGGGAGCCATCTATCAGAAGCATTGGTCATTCCGTCCTCCGAAGAAGCCAGAGATGCCCGACGTTGGTGACGCCAAATGGAGGCAGCATCCTATCGACCGCCTTGTGTTTGCAACACTCAAACAGAGATCTTGGAAAATCTCGCCGCGAGCCGACCGCTGGACGCTGCTTCGCCGTGCGACCTTTGATTTGACCGGGCTACCACCCACTCGGAAGCAACTTACTGACTTCCTGTCGGATGATTCTCCAGAGGCCTGGTCGCGAGCTATCGACCAACTGCTCGCCTCGCCCGCCTATGGCGAACATCAAGCACGCTATTGGCTAGACGCGGCACGATACGCCGACAGCCATGGCTATCAGTATGACTTTCGGCGTGATCAATGGGCCTGGCGCGACTGGGTAATCCAAGCGTACAACGACAATAAGCCGTTCGACGAATTTACCATCGAGCAACTGGCCGGCGATCTGTTGCCTCAGGCGACCGAGCAGCAGAAGTTGGCGACCGGGTTCAATCGCAATCATCCGATTACGGTCGAGGGAGGAGTGATCGATGAAGAGTATCGAGTCGAATACGTCATTGATCGCACGTCCACGACAGGAACGACTTGGCTTGGCTTGACCGTATCATGTGCGCGGTGCCACGATCACAAGTTTGATCCATTTCCACAGAGAGAGTTCTACGAATTCACGGCCTTTTTTAATCAGGTTCCTGAGAAGGGAATGAATGGATTCGAACCCCAAGCGCGCATTCCGTCGCCGTACCAGGTTGCGGCGATCGAATCTGCAGAGCATGAATTGCGAGAAGCACGTCTATTGCTAGACGACGCCTTTGAAGACTGGGCGCCGAATGTGGAGGCGTTTGAGCGTCGACTACTTGGCGACCACAACGAAGAGTGGCAAATCTTGGTTCCGGACTCAGTTTCTTCCTTGAACGGAACCGAACTCTCAGTCAACGACCACGGAAGAGTATTTGCAGAGGGCGCGATTCCCGATCAGGACGTCTACGAAGTCACTATTCCGGTTGAAGACCACACTGTTTACGGAATCAGTTTGACAGCGCTACCCACATCCAGCACGCCAACGGGGGGGCTTGGGCGGAGCGCCAATGGCAATTTCGTGTTGTCTGAGTTGACCGTAGAGTACTTGCCGTCGGAACGGGACGAACGTGCCGTAAGCGTTCCTGTAAAGAGTGCCTTTGCCGACTATTCGCAAGCTGGATACGATGCTGCACTGGCCGCGGATGGCAAAATTGACCAATCGGGGTGGGCTGTCCACGGCCGCCAGAACGAGACGCTAACTGCCAGCTTCCAACTCAAAGAACCTTTGCAGGCTAGCGAACGCGGGCACCTGCGAATAACGTTGCATTTTGCCAGCCAGTATACTGGACACCAACTCGGTTGCTTTCAGTTTGCCTTCGCCTCCAAGCAGGTGTTACCCCTAGGAGATGCCCGTCTAAACGCGATACGCGTTCCAGCTCAGAAACGGACTCGAGAACAACAGCGGGCAGTACGTTCGCTGATGATTGAGCAGGGTGGCCCAGACTTTGTGAAAGATGCCTGGAACCATCTCACGGCTGCCCAGGAACGGAGGGATCAATTGCAAGCGGAGATCCCCAAAACAATGATCATGCGTGATATGGAGCAGTCGCGGGGGACTTATGTATTAGAGCGAGGCGAGTACGACAAACGACGCGAACAGGTCCAACCGAGCACGCCGTCCATGCTGCCTCCCATGCCGGAGGACTTTCCACGTAATCGCTTGGGCTTGGCTCGCTGGCTAACAATGCCAAATCACCCGCTCACGGCGCGGGTCGCCGCCAACCGAATCTGGACACAACTGTTCGGACTTGGGCTGTGCGAGACGCCCGAGGACTTTGGCCTTCAGAGCTCTGTGCCTGTCCATCTCGAGTTGCTCGACTGGTTGGCGATCGAGTACGTGGAGTCGGGCTGGGACACCAAGGCCCTGCTGAAAAACATTATGCTGTCGGAAACATATCGGCAATCGTCCTCGGTCACTCAAGAATCCTATGCTCGCGATCCAGAGAACCGCTATCTTTCCCGCGGACCGAGAATGCGAATGGATGCCGAAGTGATTCGCGACACTGCCTTATCCGCAAGTGGGCTGCTCAATCGAAAGATCGGCGGTGCGAGTGTATTCCCCTATCACCCCAAAGGACTGTGGTTAGAAGTAAACAACCGCCCCGGGTTTTCCAGCAAGTACGAACAAGACTCTGGTGACAAGCTATACCGACGGAGCATCTATACTTATTGGAAACGCACGGTACCCCCACCATCCATGGCGGTCTTCGATGCCCCCTCCCGTGAGTATTGCCAGATTCGACGATCGCGGACCAATACTCCTCTGCAGGCTTTTGTGTTGCTGCACGACCCTCAATTCGTTGAAGCGGCACGCGCGTTGGCAGAGCGGATGCTTACCGAAGGTGGAGAGACTACTGAGGAACAGATCCGGTTTGGAATGGAAGTTTGTTTGGGAAGGCCACCCACCGTGGCTGAACTCGAAGTGCTGTTAGATACAAACTCGGAGTTGGTGAGCATGTATAGCGCGTCGCCGGACAAGGCGAAAGACCTGCTCTCAGTTGGCGAGTCTAAACGAGACACGCAGTTGCCACTATCCGAACATGCCGCCATGACATCGGTGGCCCGGCTAATGTTGAACCTCAGCGAGTTCATCACGAAGAATTAGATCATGCATCCAATCGAAGAACTCCGCTTACAGATCAATCGCCGCCACTTTTTCGCGGCCGGTTCCTCCGCGATTGGACTAGCTGCACTGTCAAGTCTAGCTCCAACAACGCACGCCCACGCCAAGTCGCTCGCCGAGCAGAACGGCCCAGGGTACGCTCCCGGCATGGCGGGCGCAACGCACTTTGCGCCGCGGGCCAAGCGAGTTATTTACCTCTGCCAATCGGGCGCGCCCAGCCAAATGGACACGTTCGACTACAAACCGCAACTTGAACAGCACGACGGACAAGAGTTGCCGGACTCGGTACGACAAGGCCAGCGGCTCACCGGAATGACTTCGGGCCAGAAGTCGCTGCCGGCAGCCCGGTCAATTGCCAAGTTTCGTCAGCATGGGCAGTCTGGGCAGTGGATCAGCGACTTGTTGCCGCATCACGCCAAGATTGCCGACGATATCTGTATCGTTAAGTCGATGTATACCGAGGCCATCAATCACGATCCCGCCATCACTTTTTTCCAGACGGGCAACCAACAACCAGGCCGGCCTTCGTTGGGAGCTTGGCTGAGTTACGGCTTGGGGAGCGAATCGGCCGATCTGCCAAGTTTCGTCGTACTGCTCGACAAGAACACAGATCCCCAAGCCCAGCCTCTCTACTCACGTCTGTGGGATAGTGCCTTCCTTCCTTCCAACCACCAGGGGGTCAAGCTACGGACGGTGGGAGACCCTGTGCTTTACCTTCAAGACCCCACCGGAGCCACCATTCAAGAAAAGCGTAAGTTTCTCGATCGGTTGGCGGAGCTCAACTCGCTTAGACTCGCGAACGTTGGCGATCCCGAGATCGACACACGAATTTCGGCCTACGAAATGGCTTATCGGATGCAGATTTCGACACCAGAATTGATCGATCTATCGACTGAATCTGCAGCAACATTCGATTTGTATGGTCCCGATGCAAAAGTGCCGGGCACCCACGCCGCAAATTGTCTGCTGGCTCGACGACTAGCGGAGCGGGGCGTTCGTTTCATTCAGCTATATCACCGCGGCTGGGATCATCACAGCAATTTGCCTGAGCGCCACCCAAAGATTGCCAAGGAGGTCGACCAGGGATCGGCAGCGCTGGTGCAAGACCTGAAGGCACGCGGCATGCTCGACGACACTCTCGTTGTTTGGGGAGGAGAATTCGGACGAACTGTTTACAAGCAAGGTGACCCAAAGAAGTTCGGACGCGATCATCACCCTCGCTGCTTTTCTATTTGGATGGCAGGTGGCGGCGTGAAACCTGGCATCGGCTACGGGCAGACTGACGAATGGTGCTACAATATTGTCGAGAACGGCATGCACGTGCACGATCTCAACGCAACCATTTTGCATCTGCTGGGATTGGACCATAGGCGTCTGACCTACCGCTATCAAGGCCGCGACTACCGCATCACCGATGTGCACGGAAATGTCTGTCGCGACATTTTGAGCTAAGCGTAGTGCTGAATACCCGTAGACTCTATTTGTGCAACGATCCCCACGAGTGCCTTGGCAACGCTTAGTGCTCTTTGCGCCGGAGGACATAACAGTTGGTGCCGTTTGAACCGTCTATCGACGTACCACCAGGTACGTACTGGTAGGCAGGTTCACCATCGACGACCAGAACTTGAGGCCGCTCGAACTTAACCGAGCGGCCGTAGTGGTCGCGTCTGGTCTGTGGAACGCCGTCCGGGAATTAGTGGCTTCCAATGTTTTAAGATCCCAACATTGGACGCAAGGCAAACTCTAAGCCGTCGTCCGAGGTCCAAAGCAGGCCACCTCGGCGTTGCCGAATCCCGAGATCGTCGATCGGCAGTAGCAACTCCCATGTCCGTCGACGTCGAACAACAGACTGCTACCCCCCACGTGGCATCCGGGCTCATTCATAGTTTCACCGACAAACATCCACTGGTCGGCCTAGGACTCTGGACGGCTTAACGCTTCAAACGCCTCCTCACCCGGCGGCATACCGAACGGTTGTCCTGTTTGTTTGTCGATGGGAATCTGTGCACCAAGTTCGACGAGCTGTCGACGTAAGGCAGCGGACAACTCCGTCGCGACATCGGGGTGCTTATTAACCAAATTGATCGATTCGCCGATATCTTCGGCAACATTGTACAGTTCGGACCGTTGGTCGAGGTAAAACCAGATGAATTTCCAGTCGCCTTTGCGAATCATACTCCATGGTGGCCCATCGTAGGTGTGCGGAAAATGCCAGACCAGCTCGCGTTGTGATGGAGGTCGGTCGGCCTCCGTGCCGAGCAAGGGCAGGAAGTTTACGCCATCGGTCGCTTGTACGGTCTGGGGCTGCTCAACACCAGCTGCGGCTAGTATTGTTGGAAACAAATCCTCAATCTTGACGAGGCTATCTTGTCGCGTGCCCACCGATGTGCGGCCGGGCCAACGCACGATCATCGGGACACGGACCCCGCCTTCGTAGGGTGTCAGCTTGTGGCCCCGAAGTGGCAGGTTGCGTGGGCACTGTTTAGGTACGCCGTTGTCCGACATGAAGACAAGCAACGTATTGTCTTCCACTCCCCGCTCACTCAACCATCTGAGGATCTTACCGAGAGAATCATCCATGCTTTCGATCATGGAAGCGTAAGTCGCGGGCAATCCGTCGTAGCCTTTCCCTAAATAGTCAGCGAGGAAACGCTTATCCGCCTCCCAAGGTGCGTGGATCGCATAGTGCGACATGTACAAGTAAAACGGCTTGTGCTCATCCACCGCCACTTCGACAGCTTTTAGAGCTTCAATCGTCAACGCTTCAGTCAAGTAGATATCTTGTCCATGATACTGATCTAACCCGGGTACGTCCCAGACTCTCCGCCCATTGCGGTGCGCAGCGCTAAAATTGTTCGTTCCCAGATAGCTGCCTGGTCCGCCAGCCGCGTGACCGGCGATGTTTACGTCGAAGCCCAAGTTCTTAGGATCTGCTCCGGGTGTGTCAGTGGCGCCAAAATGGGCTTTGCCCACGTGAATCGTGTAATAACCGGCTTCCTGCAACAAGGATGGCAGTGGAGTGGCTACAACGGTCCGCTCGGTACCAGGCTCGGCAGCCATGCCGTTCAGTGGCCAATTTGGTGGCTGAACGCGGGGGTGTTGAGGATCTGGTGAACGGCCTCGATCTAATGTCCAGTTGGTTACACCATGCCTCGCCTCATTCATGCCTGTCATCAGGCTGATACGCGAGGGAGAACATACAGCCGAGGCATATGCCTGTGTGAACATCACTCCCTGCGAAGCAAGCTGTTGCATGCGCGGAGTTCGATAGCGGCGATTCAGCTCCGTTGGTTCACGGTGGTACGGGACAGAAGTATCTGTCCACCCCATGTCGTCGACGAGGAATACGACAATGTTAGGTTGTTTTGCGCGAGAGGTCGCGCGACTGCCTTTTGTTATCGCCTGCCCCATCACTGGCAAGCTGAAAACCGAAAATAAGCCGAGGTATCCAATTACCTGCCTCAACAGATTTCGAAGCAACACACAGTACATTTTTGTTCTCGTTCTTTTCTTGCGACCATCGAGCTTGCGATCCAAGCACCCAATTGCATTCTCTCGGGAACCGGCTAGTACCAAGGGCACGAAGCATAGAGTAGCTGCAACTATTATCTTCCGGAGTTCATCGGCTACAAGAATTTGCAAGCTTGCAAACGTACTCACGTCCACAGCAACACCGCATCGCCAATGCACACAATGCCCGATTCTGAACTGGCTTGGCTACCTTGCTGCGGCGTGGGACGGGCATTGTCCCACACTGAGCCCATTCGAGTTGAAGTTTATACGACGCAGTCCCTAACTTTGAGTAAGCTGGGCGATGGCATATGCTGACACGTGTGGGCAGCACACGCTATCGTTTTCGCGCACCTTGCCTAGTAGTCTTTGTCGATTAAGTTTCGCAGCATCCAGTTGTCTGCTAGGCCTGACGTGGAGGCAATAGCGGTGGAGCATGTACTCTTTTGGTCGGAGATATCTGTGTTGACCGCGCGGCCGGCGTCGGTCTACCTCGGTTTGCTGAGCGTGCTCCCCTGCCCTCTAAGTGCAATGCCACATTCTCGAAGTAACGAGATACGGAACCTGCACCCACGAGTTCTCTTATGTGTTAAATCAAATTCTAGCAAGGACTTGCAGCAATTGGCTCGCGGCTTGGGCGATGCGACAAAAACAAAGCATTGTGAACCAAAAACTAAGTGACAAAGCCGGGGCGAAGACTGTATATTCTCAAGACCCGAAGAGAACTATAGTTTTTTCGGCACTTGTCTAGATTAACCGAGGTATGTGATCAAAGTTCCGACGGATTGGGCGGAACGATTGGTCAGCCACATTTTCGATGGGGGGGGGGCAGTTCCCAAGATTGTGGCTTAAGTGAGTTGTGTGTTGAAGGTCCATCATGCACATCGGGACCGATGGCTAGGGTCCACGTTCACGCGTGAATGAATTCTGTGAAGTAAGAAGACTCTTGTTCTCATCGAGAATACCCCCTGCTACCTACTAATCATCGTCCAGGTTGATAAAGGGAGAATCGACACCATGTTGAGTTCACAACGGCACGTACATCTAGTTCGGCAACTGAGTGTAAAGTCCACGATTGTAGTACTAATGCTAGGCGGCATGGCGTTGGAAGCTCAGGCACTCACTTTAGTGCCGTTAACCCCGGACGCTGCCAACTCGTCCCAACCTGCTTTCGGCACGGACATTACCAACTTGGTAAACGATCCATTCGCCTACGATCCAGCCAATCCCACCTCGGCAACACCTGCCGGCATCCACACGGATGGATTCCACAGCGACGAACCTGCAGGTCAGGACGTGACACTGATTTTCGATTTCACCAACGGCCCAATCACCCTTGCCGCGGGCGAATCATTCAATGTCGACCTTTGGGGAAGAAACAACTGCTGTTACGACCGAGACGACGACTATGACATCGAGTTGTACAACAGCGGCAGCTTGGTGGCGTCGATCACGGGACAGGGCATTCCTAATTCGGCGCCGTACTACAACCGTTCTGCGCTCGGCTCTCCAGGCGACACCTTTGATAGTCTGCACCTCATCGCCCACGACTCGAATGGGGTTGGCGACAACAATTTCTTCACGCCTGTTGAAATTCGTGCTTTCGCCAGCTTGCCCCTTAACCCGGTTCTGACGATTGATCGTGCAACGGGTGCTGTGGCACTGGTGAATGAAACAGGCTCAGACATTGGGATTATTGGCTATTCTCTAACTTCGGTTGCGGGCTCGCTCAGTGCCGACTCCAGCGATTGGACTACAGTAACTGGCAACTACGATGCCTCGCCGGGCAACGGATCCGTTGACAGCGACGACAGTTGGACAGTCTTAACCACCACCCCCGACGGCACAGACCTCAGTGAAGGCGAGCTCGATGGTGGCAACGGTGGCAGCCTGGCTTCTGGCAGTCCAATCAACTTGGGAACTCCCTGGAAACAGACGCCCTACGAAGACGTAGTTGCCAAGATTCTGCTCAGCGACGGTTCGATCAACACACTTGATGTAGAGTACTCAGGAGTGCCCATCGAAGTCGGTGACCTGAACGGCAGCGGTGTAATCGATGCCAATGACTGGGATGAATATGTTACCAACGCGATGTACGACCCTTCAGGCTTGCCCGCTGCCGCGGCCTACCTAGCGGGCGACTTAAATGGGGACGGAGTCAATGACATTCTTGATACCGATCTCTTCATACGTGCATTTGAAAGCACCAACGGTGCGGGGTCGTTCCAAGCGATGATCGCGGCCCGGGGTGTACCAGAACCTGCCAGTTACCTGTTGATGGGAATGGTAGCAATATTGGGGGCCGTTGTGCTTCGCCGTCAGCACCGTGAGATCAGCATTTCACTCCTGGCATTGCTAGCCGTCGCCTCTTTTGCTCTCCCAACCAGACAGGCTCAAGCGATCGACTACACCTGGACCGGCTCCGCTGGCAACGGCGACTGGAACAATGCCGCCAATTGGGACACGAACGGTATTCCAGTAGATGACAATGCGGGCAGCGCTGGTCTGAGCGTGGCGGGAGTGGATGACAGTATTATCTTTGCTGGCTCGAATATGCCGACCGTCAACGTGCCAGACATTGGCGGTAGAAACGCTGCTGGAACGAACACCCCGATCCTGAACCTTCAGAGCGGTGGCAACCTTTCCATCACCTCGGGCGTTGGGGAAATCGGCGGCTACATTACCAACCAAGTTGGACTCGCGCGGACGCTGTTCGTCGTGGGCGACGGAGTTGGGGGAGCCAACGAGGACGTAATACTCAATGTGTCACATTCGGGTGCGTTGATTCGCCACGAGCAACAGGTGACGCACAACTTTGTCGTCAATTCCGACGGTACGTTGAACTTTGATGCCGGCATCACATTCAGCAGTGAGCTGTCTGCAGCCGGGCGTCCGCGGTATGGCACTTTCACGGTCAATGGTGGATCGGTTGACGCTGCCGGCCCACTAAGCAATTTCACTGTTGCTGCTACCGGCGATGCGCTGGCCGCGAACAACTATGTCGATTTCACCTCACCCGGAGGAACGTTCACGGCAGATTTCGGCGGCAACTTGGTCGACCTTACGGCCGTGCAGGCGGCAGCCGCTTTGGGTGGGGATGGTTCCTTCCGTTCGTCAGCTGGCTACGGCCTCAGTATCACGGACAATGCTGACAATTCATTTACGGTGGAGGCACTCTCGCAACTTGCTTTGTTGACTTTGCAGATCGATCCGGACAATGGCAGCGTGATGATTCGCAATCCGACGGGAAGTCCCGTCAGTATAAACAGCTACCAAATCAGTAGTGTCGGTGGTGCCCTTGATCCGCTTGGTTGGAACAGTTTCTCGGATCAGAATCTCGATCCTATCGGTGGAGGGAGCAATCCCGGTGAAACCTGGGACGTGGTTGGTTCCGGTTCAGCCAACTCGTTGCACGAGGGCTTTCTGCTTGGCAGTACAGAGGTTCCCGCGTCGGGCCTATCCATTGGTTCTGCGTTCGACGAATCCGTATTTGGCGCAGGCAACGAAGGTGATCTGGTATTCACCTACCGGACTACTGACGGGGCGCTAATACCTGGCTTGGTTGTATATGATGTGCCCCCTCCGGTATCCGGCGACTATAACGGTGACGGAGTGGTCAATCTAGCGGACTACACTGTCTGGCGCAACAACCTTGGCGCGGGCGACGAGTCCAGTTTCGCACCCGGCACCGGAAACGGTGGCGGCGTCGACGCATCCGACTATGCAGACTGGAAGTCAAACTTCGGTTCCACTGCGAGTTTGCCAGCTGCCGTCAGGGCCGTACCAGAGCCGTCGACCATCGTGCTGGTGTTGGCAGCCCTTGGCAGTCTGATGCTAACGCGCACTGTTAAAACAAACGGAGTTGGTTTCATGAAGAGCGAATTCTCAATGCTAATGCGTGGCCGACTCGGTCTGGCTACGTGCTTTCTCGTCGCTTGGGCAGTTGTGGGCAGCACTGCCCAGGCGGCGGTTTCAAACGATCGCGCGTTCTTGTTTGGCGATCCTGGTTCGGCAGATGCGACACTCGCTCCGCCCAGCGTCGACGTGGCAGCAAACGTTGGAAATGGAAACACCATCGGTTTCGTCTTCAATGGGCAGTCGGCAACCGGCGATGAGATTGGACCAGGGGGTGCTTACCTCGATTTGATTGTAGGAGGGGACCCAAGGTACACCGATGTGTCGGGTCGTCCTGGTGCTGCAAACGGCGACTTTGGAGCGAGGTTCGATGGTACCGACGATGTTTTGCATGGCACTCCACTGAATCGACCAGATAACCTATCGACTCTAGTGGAAGGTTACCCGCTGAACTACACCGGGATCCTCGGCCACGGACTGCAAATGTGGGTCAATCCAGCGCAATCGGCACTTGGCTCGGAGGAAAGCCCAGGCACATACCAGAGCATCGTATTTGATACGAGCCTAAGTGGTGGTCCTGCCATTAACGAAGTCGGACAGTGGACTCAAACCAATTCTCAACATGTTTCAGGTGCTGACGGAATTGCACCCGTACCCGCCAGCGTGGACGTGCCTGCTGGCGACACATGGTACCACGTGATGCACCATCACCAACCGACCTCGGGCGACACCTTCCTGAGCGTTGTGTACGTAGATGGAGTGGTGGTTTCAGCTAACCTCGACACGATCGTTGCAGCTCCGCCTGCCAACTACAAAGGCGAGCTAGTGGTGGGGGCAGCCGAGGTGAATGGAGACAATAACTTTGAAACTGCAGAGTACGACTATTTCTTTGAGGGTGACATCGACAACTTGGAGATGTACGTGTTTGGCGACAACACCTCCGAAGGTGGTCAAAACTGGGGATCGTTCGACTTATTCTCTGACAACGAGTGGATTGCCAACGAGATTGCCAACATCCCTGGTGGAGTGCTGCAGCCAGGAGACGTCAACAAGGATGGAAATGTCAACAGCAGCGATGTCGACGCCTTCATTGCTGGATGGCTTAGCGTGAACGAGTTTGCTGGTGCCCATGGCACAGCAGTCGCCGGCGACTGGGAGACCTGGGGCAATGGTGACCTCAATCACGATGGCATGACGGATCTGGGAGACCTGTACATCATGAATCAGGCTTTGGCTGGTGCCGGAGTCGGTACCATCACAGCGGACATGCTTGCTGGCCAAGCCGTACCCGAGCCCTCCTCGGTTGCATTGATAACGCTGTCGGGCCTCGCTAGCTGGCTGGCGTGGCGCCGGCGATAGACAAACCGGTGAATACAGGCCGTTCAATCACGTCAATGTGACGAGTAGGAGCAAATTGATATTGTCGGTTCCCCCACCGAAGGTCGCGTCAGCTATCGCATCAGCACTCCTAGCGTTGGGGTGCTGGTCCGCGGTACTTGCGGCCAACGACGTGGATCTGGGTGCCGTTCCTTTTGGCACAAATGGCCCCGTGCGTTTGGTCGAAGTTGCTTCACTTTCGCACAACAGTCAGCAGATGATTGCTCGCGGCGACAAGTTGTATTTCGCTTTGCAGAATGGGTTAGTGGAAGAGTACACCAAGAACGCCGATGGCTCGCTTACTGACAACCCTGGTGTGTTCCTGAACGTCGCTTCTCAGCGAGGAAGCGTGTTTGGAAATAACCCTGTCGGTTCGGCGGATGGTTTGCGGGGCATCGCTTTTCACCCGGACTTTAACACGAACGGGAAGTTCTACACGATGCAGGCGGAGTCACGCGGCCCGAATCCAACACACCAACTCAACCCAAACTGGGAGCTTGGTACCGGCAGCAACCTCGATAGCGTGTTGACGGAGTGGACATTCGACCCAAAAACCGTCTCACTCTCGTCACAGCGCGAAGTGTATCGGGTGCAGTACCCGGCCGGTCACCACATCGGCCAAAACATTGCATTTAACCCTACTGTTTCACCCGGAGATCTCGACTACGGAAAGCTGTATATCGGGTTTGGCGACAGTGGTGGTCGATTGCCAGGATCGCAGGACTTTTCGGCCGATAACGTAATTACAACGGTTTCGCAGAGCGGTGCCACCGTGCTGGGAAAGATCATTCGCATTGACCCCTTAAGCAGTGGCAGCGATCCATTTTCCGTTCCTTCCGACAACCCGTTTGTTGGTGCGGATGGTCAGGCGCCTGATGGCGGCGACATCCTCGACGAGGTCTACGCACTTGGCTTTCGCAATCCGCAGACCATGGCGTTCGACCCCATTAGCGGCAAGCTGCTCTCAGGTGACATCAGCCACAACAACGTGGAGGAAATAAACCTGATTGAAAGTGGCAAGAATTACGGCTGGGCTGAGCGCGAGGGTACATACGACTTTGCCACCCCGTACAGCAGCACAACTCTTACCGAGGTACCGCTGGCAACACGACTAAGTGACGCGTACACGTACCCTGTAGCGCAATTCGACCATCGGAACAATCTCAACGGAACGGCTGCGGTTGTTGCTGGTGCGGCCTACCACGGCACGCTTGCGCCGGAGCTGGAAGGCCAGTACCTATTTGGCAATCTGTCGACCGACCAAATCTTCTTCGCCTCGACCACTGACTTTGTGAACGATGAGATTCCGGCGAATGTCTTTCAACAATCAATCGTCGATCTCTCTGGGGTGTCAATGACCTTAGGCGATGTCGTGGGCGTTGGTGCTGGTGGGAGAGCAAATATGCGTTTTGGCGCCGATTCTGACGGCGAAGTCTACGTCATCAGCAAGACTAACGATAAGGTCTATGTTTTTGTCTCGGGCGAGACGATTGCCCCGCCGTCCATCTTGGGCGACCTCGACCTCGATGGCGACGTGACCCAGCAGGACGTCATAAAATTCAAGGAAGGTTGGCTATCGAAAACTTTGGTCCCGAGCGTCGCTTCATGGAAACGTGGAGACCTCAACTTGGACTCAACCACCGACCTGGCCGATTTGTTCTTGATGCACTCTGCATTGCAGGACGCCGGCTTGTCTTTCTCAACGAGACAGCTCACGGGTGTGCCCGAGCCAACCTCCGTACTGCTTGCGCTCATGGGCGTGACCATTGCGATGACCGTTGCTAAACCTCGACAGCGTCAAGCTTGACCATTGAACCCTCTTTACACAATCAGAGGCATATGATGACGAAGAAGGAATTACCATCCTTGCGCAGGGCTTTTACGCTCGTGGAATTGCTAGTTGTAATTGCCATCATCGGAATTCTGGTGGCGTTGTTGCTTCCTGCCGTGCAATCGGCGCGTGAGGCCGCTCGCCGCACCCAATGCCAGAATCAGCTCAAACAGATTGGCTTGGGCTTTTTAAACCATGAGAGCAACATTGGTGCGCTGCCATCGGGCGGTTGGGGATGGACCTGGACCGGTGATCCTGATTCGGGGTCGGGCGAACGCCAACCGGGTGGATGGGCCTACAGTATACTCCCGTACTTGGAAGGCGCAAACGTTCACTCTGTGGGGTCAGGGCTGTCGGTTGCCGAGAAACGAGCAGCCTTGGCCATTCAGCAAACACAGGTGGTGCCAAGTTTCTACTGTCCCAGCCGACGAGTGCCGGCTTTATCGTACGCTCCCTACGCTGTGGTCAATGCCGCTGACCCCCCCAACTACATGGTTGCAAAAACCGACTACGCGGCAAACGGCGGCTGTCACTCTCCGGCGGAAGGATCGCCTGTCGGATGGTGGGGTGGTCCTTCTAGCGCAAACTGTGTGAATACCTACCCTGATTGCGGCAGTTGGGGATACACGAAGAGCAACATCAAATGGTTAGACGGACCCGTTCGACCGCGGTTCCCCGTCGAACTACGTCAGATCTCCCGGGGGACGTCCAACACATTGCTGGCTGCAGAGAAGTTCTTGAGCCCCGTTTTTTATGCTGAAGAGAGTCGAGAAAACAGCTGTTCGGACAATAACTCGCTGTACCAAGGATACGATTGGGACGTGATTCGTTGGACGCGAAGTGAGGAACGTTATCTGCCCCAACCAGATACAGCGATTGAAGAGGCGTGCTCGGTACGTTTCGGCAGCTCCCACGTCTCCGCGTTTTTCGGCGCGATGTGCGATGGATCCGTTCATCCAATTGAATACGACATCGACCCCCAAGTCTGGGAAGTGATGGGCGTACTTGGAGATAGTTGTCGAGTGAAGCAAGCGAGAGCGTCAACAGGCCCGGTTCGCTGATCCTTCTCCATCTAAGATATGATACGGAATGTACAACGGATGAAGTATCGAAGATTTCCTCTCCTTTCACGCGGGATGGTTCGACAGGGTCACGACCTGCTGGCCGGCATGGCCCTGGTGTATGCTGTCGCGTCAGTAGGCTGCTCGTCACAGTTAGACCCACCCGATAGATACGCTCCTGAGGACGCAGCGCAGCGGGCGCTGGAGACCTACGATACCGATCAAAACGGCCAGTTGAGCGGAGGAGAAATCGAGCAATCGCCTGCTCTTGCAACCGCAATGGATAGGATCGACTCCAATAACGACGGAAAACTCAGCAGCGCCGAAATAGCCGAAAGGCTTAAGGCCTACGACACCCAAGCCAGCACGGTTCCCCTATCGGTTCGTGTTCGTTTGGGGACGCGGCCGCTTGAAATGGCGACGGTGGAGTTCGTTCAGGAGGAGTTTGCGGTCGCAGAGCCAAAAGCCTATTCAGGAATCTCCGACTCGCTAGGCGCGGTGTCGTTGGCAACCGAAGGTAAGTCAGTCGGTGGTTTGCCCGTTGGACTATACCGCGTGACCATCACCAGAGCCGGAGGCGAGGAGTACGTTCGTGGAGTTGAAGTTGCGGAAGATTCCCCCGATGGCACGCGGATAGTCTTCTCGCTGTAGTTTGCTGTCATCTGGGTCTCACCACGGAAAGTCGCCTCGCCCACCGTGGTCGGTGCCCCCATATAGCCGAGAAGGCAAGGGCATCGGCCCTGTTACTGCGGTGAGTCGCTCCAGGGACCGTAAGGACAAAGAATCGATTGGCCGAGAAATACGGCAGATACGCTTTGGCCCCCAAAACCAGTGCTTTTTCAAGACCGGTGCATTCAACCAGGCTCTACTACCCGACCAAGGTCGCGCGTACCGCCCTGCCGTGCGGCGGCGACCCACTTTGCGGGAATGCGGGACAGCGTTACAATGACGGGTCTGTGTTAAGTGGCACGATACCGATAAGATCCGTGCCGTGGCAAGTTGGTTCATATGTTTGGGAGTCTGGTGCATGCCAGGTAGTGAACGTCAACGCGAAATCCGCCGGCGCCGTAAGCGTCTGAAGGCGGTCGCTCATCTCAAGTCGCGCCTGGCAAAGGCCACCACCAGCGAAAAAGGTGAAATCGCTCGGAAGCTCCGTGCGATGACCCCTGGAGCCGAAGTGCTCATTCACGAGTGGAAGCTCGAGGAAGTCGATCGCTAGATCGGCCACCAACCGAGCGTAAGGCGAGCACCCAATGCGAGGCGGCATCGCGGAGTTTACTCCACGCTGGTGCCGCCGCTTACATTGGTGCGCCTTTACAACCGCCGTGAAGCAGCCACTCCTCAAGGAACTGGCTTACTTCCTGGCAAATGTAAACTCCTCGCCGTCGTAGCCGATTTCCACGGTTGCTCCCTCGGGAAATTCTCCCTTTAGTAGCTCCGTCGCCAACGGGTTCTGCAGTTGTTGCTGCACCACTCGCTTGAGCGGTCGTGCGCCGAACACGGGATCATAGCCTTGGTTGGCTATTTCCTGCCGCGCCGCGTCGGTCACCACCAGCTCGAGCCCCTGCTTCGAAAGCAGCTTCTCGAGGTGCGCGGTCTGCAGATCGACGATGTGTCGAATCTCGTCTCGCTTCAAGGGCTCGAACACAATGGTCTCGTCGATGCGATTGAGGAACTCCGGCAGGAATCGCGCCGACAGCGCGTCCATCACCGCGCGGTGCATCTCTTCGGACGAGCCACCTTCGCTGGCCAGTTCCTGAATCATCTGGCTGCCCACGTTCGACGTCATCACGATGATCGTGTTCGTAAAGTCCACGGTGTGCCCGTGGTTGTCGGTCAAGCGGCCATCGTCCAGCACTTGCAGCAGGATGTTGAACACATCGCGGTGGGCCTTCTCGATCTCGTCCAGCAGCACCACGCAATACGGCCGGCGGCGAACCGCTTCAGTGAGTTTACCACCTTCTTCGTAACCAACGTACCCGGGAGGCGCGCCGATCAACCGACTCACGGTGTGCTTCTCCATGAACTCGCTCATGTCCAAACGGACCATAGCGTTCTCGTCGTCGAACATCACCTGGGCGAGCGCCTTGCATAGCTCCGTCTTACCGACACCCGTCGGGCCGCAGAACAGAAACGAACCAATCGGGCGGTTCGGATCCTGTAGACCACTGCGGCTGCGGCGCACGGCGTTCGCCACCGCTTCCACCGCGGCGTCCTGACCGACCACACGTTGGTGCAGACGTTCTTCCAGCACCAGCAGCTTGGCCCGCTCGGTCTCCATCATTCGACTGACGGGAATGCCGGTCCACGCGCTGACCACCTCGGCAATTTCGTCGGGACCGACTTCCTGCCGCAGCAGTTTGCGTTTGGTTTCGGTTTGCTGAGCTTGGGCCTCCTCCTGGCGGGATTCGATCTCCTCCAGATGCTTCTCTAGCTTCGTGCGTGCCTGATCGAGCTCGTACAGCTTCTGATAGTCGCGCTCGTCGACCAGTTGGCCACTCGACTGCTTCTCGTTCAGGGCCGTGGCTTGATGCTCATAAGCCAACTTGGCTTCTTCAAGCTGCTGTCGCACGCTGGCCACGTCGCCAACGCCCAGCTTCTCGGCCTCCCATTGTTCGCGGAGGCTCGCCAGCTGATGCCGCAGCTCTTCCATCTCGCTGTTGATTTCGGCCAGGCGATCCTTGGCATGCTCTTCGGTCTCGTCGGCAAGTTGCCGCGCAGCCAGCTCCAACTGCGTAACCCGCCGCTGGACCTCGTCGATCTCTTGCGGCACGCTTTGCAGCTCCATCGCCAGGCGGCTCATCGCTTCGTCGACCAGGTCGATCGCCTTGTCGGGTAGGTGCCGATCGGCGATGTAGCGATCCGACAGTTCCGCGGCCGCTACTAAAGCCGAGTCTTTGACCTTCACGCCCTGATGATGCGCTTCGTAGCGCGGCTTCAAACCACGCAGAATGGCAATCGTGTCGTCGACGCTTGGTTCGCCGACGAAGACCGGTTGGAACCGTCGCTCGAGGGCCGCGTCCTTCTCGATGTATTTGCGATACTCGTCGAGCGTTGTGGCGCCAATGCACCGCAGCTCGCCGCGGGCCAGGGCTGGCTTCAGCAAATTCGCCGCGTCGCCGGAACCCTCGGCTGCACCCGCACCGACCACGGTATGCAATTCGTCGATGAACATAATGACGCTGCCGGCGGCGTCCTCCACCTCGCGGAGCACGGCCTTCAAGCGTTCTTCGAATTCGCCACGGTATTTGGCCCCGGCCACCAGCGCGCCCATATCGAGCGCCACCACGCGGCGACCTTTGAGGCTTTCGGGCACGTCGCCCTGCACGATGCGCAAGGCGAGCCCTTCGGCGATGGCCGTCTTGCCGACGCCGGGATCGCCAATCAGCACGGGGTTGTTCTTCCGTCGCCGCGACAGTACTTGAATCACGCGGCGGATCTCGTTGTCGCGGCCGATCACCGGATCGAGCTTGCCCTGCTGTGCTCGCTCCACCAGGTCGATGCCGTACTTTTCGAGTGCCTGGAACTTGCCTTCCGGCTCCTGATCGGTCACCCGCGCCGAACCACGCACCTGCTGCAGGGCCGCCATCAGGTCCTTCTCCGAGATGGCGCACAGTTCGAGCGTGTCCTTGGCCTTCGACTTGGTCTTGGCCAGGGCCAAGAGCAGGTGCTCGGTCGAGACGTACTCGTCCTTCATATTCTCCGCTTCCGCGGCGGCCGCTTCGAGCACCTTACTCAAGTCGCCACCAATCCCTGGCGGCGAACCACCGGAAGACTTGGGCAGCCGGCCGAGTTCCGACTCTACCATCGACTGCAGCTGTCCCACGTTGGCGTTCATCTTCGCCAGCACAGGGCGCACGATGCCCTCGGTCTCGGCCAAAAGCGAAGAGAGCAGATGCAACGGCTCGATCTGCGGATTGCCAGCGTCCGCAGCAAGCTCCTGCGCACGCTGCACCGCTTCTTGAGCCTTGAGGGTCAGTTTATCGAATCGAAAAGCCATGGTAGGGAGGGGGTAGGATTCAGGGGTCGGAAAGTAATTCGACGCGGTCGGGTGGCTGTGGTCGAGTCCTGCGAGCCCACAGGTCATAGCTACTGTGGGCGAGCTCAACTCGACCACAGCCACCCAAAATCTCTGCTACTTCAAAGCATCCGCTTTCACGCCTTCGAAGGTCATTTTTACGGGCTTAATGGTTCCATCGTCGTTGAACTCGAGCCGATCTACACACGTAACGCGGTGGTCGCGGTCTTTGTTCGGGATCGGCCGGCGGTGGTACACGATATACCAGTCGCCGCTCGCCGGCGAACGCAGCACCGAGTGGTGACCGGCGCCAGTGGCGATGTTCTCGTCCGACTCGAGCACCGTACCGACTCGCTTGAACGGTCCGGTCGGCGAATCAGCGATCGCGTAGGCAACATGATAGGTGCCGTTGGTCCAACCACCCTGCGACCACATGAAGTAGTACTTGCCGTCCCGCTTGAACATCACGGGTCCTTCCACATACCCGCGAGGCGTGATCTCGTGGAACAACTGCCCATCATCGAAGGGTTCGATGCCGGTAAAGTCGTCCTTCAAGCGGCCCACGTTGCAGTGGCCCCAACCGCCGTAATACAGGTACCAGGTGCCATCGTCGTCCTGGAACACGCACTGGTCGATCGGTTGGGCATTGTGGTGGAACTCGGCAATCAGCGGTTTACCCAACAGGTCCTTGAACGGACCCTCGGGCCGATCGGCCACGGCGACACCAATGCCGCCGGTGTGGTTGTTCGGGTTATCTTTGTCGTATAGCGGCCCGCCTGGCCGCTGCAGGTCGTTGGCGGCAAAGAACAAGTAGTATTTGCCGTTGTTTTCTACACAGCAGGGCGCCCACATCGCCCGGCGAGCCCAGGTGATGTCGTCGGCGGTCAAAATCCGCTCGTGCTTCTTCCAGTTCACCAGGTCGGGCGAGCTGAACGCGTCGAAGTAGACCTGCTCGTCATACTTCGCACTGGTGGTCGGATAAATCCAATACCGCTCGCCAAACACGGCCACCTCCGGATCGGCGTACCAACCAGGATCGATGGGATTCTTGGCCGCCGACAACGGGGCGAGCAGTAAGGTCGCGGTAATGGCAGTAGCAACGGCGTACGTCATGGATCGGTGCATAGTGGCGGCAGGGGTCAGGATTCAGGAGTCAGGGATTTGTGGATTGTGGGATTGCCAACAACTTTTACTTACTCGCCGCCCACAGCCGACGAGCTACACCTCGTCGGAACTGGGTTTCGGGACATAGCGATTCGGAACAAAGGGTTTTGGGCCAACATGTTTTGGGCCAACATGGGGGAACAACATTCATGGGCCCAAAACACTGTTAGTTTTGTCCCATCTCACTCGCGTTTCACACTGTTTTTTCAGGGACTTTCCGCCGGGAAGTGCGACAAAACTCCACGAGTTTCCCCCACCGGCTTTCCGCATTGGCCCAAAACCTTTCTGGTAATTTGGGGTGTCTGGAGTCGAGTCCTGCAAGCTCACAATTTATCTGCCTGTGCCCATCGTTGAACTCGACCACAGCCACCCTGGAGTGGCCAGACGCTTCGCAACCTTCATCTTATCAAACGCGTGTAAGATTCCTACAAAGCCACTGCGGCTTGATTACCTACTCGCCATCGTTCTCTTCGCTCTCCACTTGCTCATCTTCGGCCGCAACGTGATGTTCGACCGAGGGACGAGTGAGTCGATCGAACTCCCAGGCAGCGGCCGTCACACCACTGCTATTTGGTTTCTTGTTCAAGTAGTAAATAAGCCCACGGGCCTCGAGCCCCAACGCCAGGCGATGTAGCAGGTACAGCCCCACCACAACCGCCACGGCTCGGATACCCAGGTACCAGGCAAGTTGCACGCCGTTCATGGACAATCCTTGAACTGTTCGGATGGCTGTGGTCGAGTCCAGCGAGCCCACAGTTTGCGCCCCTGGGGGCTCGCGGAGCTCGGCCCCAGCCACCCATGTGCTCTCACTCCATAAAAAAAGGCAGGTGCGAACACCTGCCTTGCTGGTCGATGATGCTCGCGTTGGTTATCTATTCAGCTTTGAACCTGGGGTGAAAATCTCGAACTCAGCGGGTGACCCAAGCGCCGCGGAGCCGAAGCTCCGCGGCAACTGGATCGGACTGTATAACCAAAACTGCTGGCCGGTCACTGCAAGCCCAAAGCTTACAGCTAACAGCCCACAGCTTCTTAGTCTTCCTTCACTTCAAACTCGGCGTCCACGACGTCGTCGTCGTCACCGCCCTTGCCGGCGGTGGCGCCCACGGTTTCGTCATTGACGTTCGAGCCGTCGGCCGTGGCCTGCTTGTACATCGCCTCGCTCATGGCGTGGCTAGCCGCTTCGAGCTCGGAGATGGCCGTCTTGATCTTCTCCGGATCGTCTTCCTTGGCCGCTTCGCGGACCTTGGTAATGGCCGCTTCGATCGGCGCCTTGTCGGAGTCGGAGATCTTGTCGCCTTGCTCCTTGAGCGTCTTCTCCACCTGGTAGGCCAAGCTGTCGGCACGGTTTCGCTGTTCCACGAGCTCGCGCTTCTTCTTGTCCTCTTCGGCGTGAGCCGCGGCGTCTTCCTGCATCTTCTTGATCTCGTCTTCCGACAAGCCCGAAGATTGCTCGATCTTCACCGTTTGCTCCACACCGGTACCCAGGTCCTTGGCGGCCACGTTCAGGATGCCGTTGGCGTCGAGGTCGAACTTCACCTCAATCTGCGGCACACCCCGCGGCGCGGGCGGAATGCCTTCGAGGTTAAACTCGCCCAGCAGCCGGTTGTCGGCACACATCTCACGTTCGCCTTGGAACACGCGTACCGTCACCGCTGTCTGGTTGTCGTCGGCGGTGCTGAACACCTGCTTGCGTTCGACCGGAATGGTGGTGTTTTTCTCCACCAGCTTGGTCATCACGCCACCCAGGGTCTCGATGCCTAACGACAGCGGAGTGACGTCGAGCAGCAGAATATCCTGCACGTCGCCCGCCAACACGCCAGCTTGAATAGCGGCGCCCACGGCCACGACTTCGTCGGGATTCACGCCCTTGTGCGGGTCCTTGCCAAAGATCTTCTTGACCAGTTCCTGCACCTTGGGGATACGCGTCGAGCCACCCACCAGAACGACTTCGTCGATCTTCGAGGGGTCGAGCTTCGCATCCTCCAGGGCTTGCATCACGGGACCACGCACACGCTCCACCAGCCCATCGACCAGTTCTTCGAACTTGGCCCGGGTGATGCTCATCTGCAAGTGCTTGGGCCCGCTCGAGTCGGCGGTGATGAACGGCAGGTTGATGTCGGTCGACTGCGCGGAGCTGAGTTCCTTCTTGGCCTTTTCGCAGGCCTCTTGCAGACGCTGCAGGGCCATCGTGTCCTTGCGGAGGTCGATGCCCTGCTCCTTCTGGAACTCGTCGGCCACGTAGTTGATCAACTCTTCGTCGAAGTCGTCGCCACCCAGGTGGGTATCGCCATTGGTGCTGATGACGCGGAACACGCCATCGGCCACTTCGAGGATCGACACGTCGAACGTACCACCACCAAGGTCGAACACGCAGATGGTCTCTTGAGTCTTCTTGTCGAGACCATAAGCAAGCGACGCGGCGGTCGGTTCGTTGATGATACGAGCCACTTCGAGCCCGGCGATCTGCCCGGCGTCCTTCGTGGCCTGACGCTGTGCGTCGTTAAAGTAAGCCGGCACGGTAATGACGGCCTTGTTCACCTTGTGTCCCAGGTACGCCTCGGCCGACTCCTTGAGCTTCACCAACACCTTGGCGGAGATCTCTGGCGGAGTGAACTCCCGATCGCCGACCTTCACCTTCACGTAGTCTTCGCTGCCGCCGGTCACTTCGTACGGCACCATCTTCTCTTCGCTGGCCACCTCGTTGTGGCGGCGGCCCATGAAGCGTTTGATGGAGTAGACGGTCTTGGTGGGGTTGGTCACCGCTTGACGACGCGCGGGCTCGCCAACCAGGACTTCGCCCTTGTCGGTGAACGCCACGACGCTGGGCGTCAGGCGATTGCCTTCGGGATTGGGAATGACCTTGGCTTCTTTGCCTTCCATTACGGAGACCACCGAGTTGGTGGTGCCGAGGTCGATACCAATGATTTTTTCGCCAGTAGCCATGAGATTCCTCTCTCTCTCGCGATCTATTCTCGCGTGTCATTAACCGCCAACAGGAGCAGCGGCATGAATTCTTAATTGCTGAATATATGGAATTGGGGGTCGTAAACTTGTATTTGTTCGGCCCAGTGCAGACCGGTACGCCGAAGGGAGAAAGCAAAGAGTGTGCCGGTCCCCCTGGCAAAAGCAATAAATTGCTGTAAGATGCCTGAAAACAACAACTTACGACACGCGGAGAACACGTTCTCCGGCCCCGCCAAACTTGCCGGGGCTGCCAAATTGACTGCCACCTGCGTGCCAGCACCCGCCCACCCGACCAAACTGGCAGTCAACTTGGCAGGCTGCCAGGAGCAACTTGGCCACCGATAAGGACTTACAATTGGGTGGCAGGGTGAATTTGGCGGTTTAAATTCGTCGCGGATGAACGCGGGTTTGAACGGATGGTCGCGGATCTGAATCTGGTGCGTTGGCAGGTGCACGAGTCAACCGCCGCATGGAAGTCGCACCGGCGAACCTCCTGGACGAATAAATTACTCATTCAAAGATCCGCGTGAATCCGCTCCAATCTGTGCAGATCCGCGACTGATTCTTAACTCATGGCCAAAAAGAAAAAGACGACGCGAACCGCGAGTCCCAAGCGGGAAATCGACAGCGTGGATCGCGAGATCCTCAAGCTGCTGGAGCGCCGCGCGGAACTGGCCAGCGAGTCGCATCAGGTTGCCGAAGATGCCGCCGCCAAGGCTGTGACTCGCCATCGCGGGCCGCTGGCCAGCGAAGCGGTGTCGGCCGTGTTTCGCGAAATCGTGGCCGCGTGTCGCACGCTCACCGGCAGCGAACGCATTGCGTACCTGGGCCCCGAACATACCTTCAGCCACATTGCGGCCATCGAACACTTTGGCGCGGCAGCCGACCTGGTGCCCGTGGCGACCATCGCAGCGGTGTTCGAAGAAGTGCAGCAAGGCACCGCGGCGTTTGGCATCGTGCCGATGGAGAACTCCACCGATGGCCGCGTGAGCGACACCCTGGAGTGCTTCGCCAAGGCGAGCGTGAGCATCTGCGGTGAGCTGCCGCTGGTGATTCATCACTGTCTGTTAGGCTCGGGCGCGCGGGCCGAAGTGCGTCGCGTGGAGAGCAAGCCACAGGCACTTTCGCAGTGCCGAAACTGGCTGGCCAGGCACCTGCCGGGCGCCGAATGCCACCCCGTCGCCAGCACTGCCGAAGCAGCCCAGACCGCCGCCAACGATCCAACGGTGGCTGCCATCGCCAGCGCCCAGGCGGCCGCACAGTACGGCCTGTCGGTGTTGGTGCCCAACATCGAAGACAATAAGGACAACGTTACCCGCTTTGCCGTGATCGGCCGCGAGATGGCTGCCAAGACCGGCAATGACAAGACCGCTCTGATGCTCGAAATCAGCCACGAACCGGGCGCCCTGGCCGATGCGATGGCCGTGTTCAAGCGGAATCGACTGAACATGACCTGGATCGAGAGCTTCCCCGTAGCGGGCAGCCGCGGGCGTTATCTTTTCTTCATCGAATTCGTCGGCCACGCCACGGAGGCCCGAGCCAAGAAGGCCATCGCAGCACTGGAGAAAAAGGCCCAGCAACTGGTGGTGCTTGGGTCCTATGCGCATCGGGAGCCTATCGGCTAGGATTTGGGGACGTTTCGTAGCTGGATTCGCAAGAATTCAGTGCTCCTCCTCAGCCCCCGGATTCTTGCGAATCCGGCTACAGCCCTGAGCCCCCAGCTCCCCCATGATCATAATTCTGAAAAACGGTGCCACGGACGACCAGATCGATCACGTGGTCGAGCGGATCGAGGCGATGGGCCTCAAGGCTCACTTGAGCAAAGGCACCTACCGCACCGTGGTCGGGGTGATTGGCGACGAGGAGAAGATCCAAACCGCGCCGCTCAAAGCCATCCCAGGCGTCGAAGACGCCATGCCCGTCATGCCGGCCTATAAGCTGGCCAGCCGCGAGGCGCACCCGCAACCTTCGGTGGTGGAAATCGGCTCCGGCAAGGCGGTGACAAAGATCGGCGGCGGCCACTTTGGCATGATTGCCGGCCCGTGTGCCATCGAGAGCGGCGAGCGTCTGGACGAGATTGCTGGCGAGATCAAGGCGGCCGGCGCGAACGTGCTTCGCGGCGGAGCCTACAAGCCGCGGACCAGTCCCTACTCGTTCCAGGGCCTGGGCGAAGAGGGCCTGAAGATCCTCCGCGAGGTGGGCGACAAGCATGGCATGCCCGTCGTGACCGAGGCCATCGACCCCCGCCATGTGGAGTTGATCGCCGAGTACACCGACATGATTCAGCTTGGCGCGCGGAACATGCAGAACTTTGTTCTGCTCACCGAAGTCGGCATGACCAAGAAGCCCGTGCTGCTGAAGCGGGGTATGGCGGCCACAGTGAAGGACCTGTTGATGAGCGCCGAGTACGTGATCGCCAACGGCACCACCGAAGTGGTGCTGTGCGAGCGGGGCGTGAAGGGCTTCGACAATGCGTGCCGCAACATGCTCGACATCGCCGCGGTGCCGCAGGTGCAGTTGATGTCGCACCTGCCGATCATCGTCGACCCGAGCCACGCTACGGGCCGCCCCGAGTTGATCCCCGCGTGTGCCCTGGCTGCCGCGGCATGCGGTGCCGACGGCGTGCACATCGAAGTACACAACTGCCCTGAAGAAGCAATGAGCGACGGCCCGCAGGCATTGCTGCCCGAACAATACAAAGACCTCGCCGCCCAGATCAGAAAAGTGGCGGAGGCCGTTGGTAAGAGTTTTTAGGCGTTAGATGTTAGGCGTTCGGAGGTGGCGACTGAGTTCGACCGCCTAACGCTTAACACCTAATACCTGGTCGAACCGACACCCTCGGTTGGACATCAAACGAGTTGAAATATGGAGACCCCCCACCATGCGTCGAACACTAATCGCTGGTAACTGGAAGATGAACACCGATCACGCCGCGGCCGTGGCTTTGGCCGAGGGCGTGGCGAAGGGTTCGGGCGACGTGGAGAACGCCGACCTCTTGGTCTGCCCCCCGTCGATCTACCTGGAATCGGTCGGCAAGGCCCTGGACGGCTCGCCGGTCGCACTGGGTGCCCAAAACATGTACGCCCAGCCCAACGGCGCGTTCACGGGCGAGATCAGCGCCGCGATGCTGACGGACGTCGGCGCGGAATACGTGATCCTGGGCCACAGCGAACGCCGCAACATCATGGGCGAGACCAACGCCATGGTGAACGAGAAGACGCTGGCCGCCCTCGAGGCCGGTTTGGTGCCGATCGTGTGCGTGGGCGAGCTGCTGGAACAGCGCGAAGGCGGCAAGACAGGCGAGGTAATCGCCGAGCAGTTCGCCGGCTCGCTGGCCAGCCTGACGGCCGACCAGGTGACAAAAATTGTGATCGCCTACGAGCCCGTCTGGGCCATTGGCACTGGAAAAGTAGCCACTCCCGAGCAGGCCGAAGAAGTGCATGCTGACCTTCGCAGATTGCTCAAAGAAAGCTACAATGACGAGATTGCCGACAAAGTCCGCATCCTGTATGGCGGCAGCGTGAAGCCCAGCAATGCGGCTGAGCTGATGTCGCAGCCCAATGTGGATGGTGCCCTGGTTGGCGGAGCCAGCCTCAAGCCGGAAGACTTCCTGGGCATCGCCAAGGCGGTCTGAGGCCGCGTGCTGTCGGCTACAATTTACAACAAAAGGCGGCCGCCCGGCTTCATCGCCGGGCGATCGCCGTTTTGGTGTCCCAACCCAAGCGAGATCGATGGAAGCTTTATTTCAAGTTGCCTTGTTCCTGATCGCCCTGTTCATGATCCTGCTGATCCTGGTTCAGCGAGGACGTGGTGGTGGACTCGCTGGTGCGCTCGGCGGACCGGGAGGCTCCAGTGCCTTCGGTGCCAAGGCAGGTGATGCGTTCACCAAGATCACCGCCTACACGGCCCTGATCTGGATGTTCGTCTGCATCGTCGCCACGCTCTACTTCGCCAACGGCCGGGGCGGAGCAGGCAGCAGCAAACTCGGCGGACTCGACGAGAAGCGGTCGGTACAAACCGAAACCGAAGGCACCGGCACCGGCGCAGCCGAGGAGTCGTCCAGCGAAGCGGGCGATTCGAGCAGTGCGACCACCGAAGAATCGTCGTCTAGCGATTCGTCGTCCAGCGAAGAGTAACCACCTCGCTTTCACGCTACGGAGGGTTACCCGCTGTGCTCCTCAGCATGACAGGCTTCGGCGAAGCTCATAACCGGTTCGACACATTGTCGGTGGCCGTGGAGCTTCGCACCATCAACAGCCGCCACTACAAATTGAGCCTCCGCACCAGCGAAGGCTACGGCGCACTCGAGCCGCAAATCGATGCCCTGGTTCGCAAGCGAGTCCGTCGTGGCACCGTGCAGCTTAACATGCATGTCCAGCGTGCCACGGCGCCGGACGACTACCGCATCAATGCCGAGGTGCTCAAGAGCTACATCGAGCAGGCCCAGCAGGTCGCCGACAAGGCGGGCATCGAGGGATCAATCTCGATCAGTCAAATGCTCACGCTACCCGGCGTGATCGACGATCGCCGTGCCCCCGAGCAAGAATCGCAGGAGGACTGGCCGCAGATCGAACCAACGCTGCGGGAAGCCCTGGCTTCGCTCACCAAGATGCGCGAGGCGGAAGGCCGAGCCCTGGCGGCCGACTTGCTGGAGAACTGCAATGTGATCGATCAGCAGGTAGCGGCCATCGAGCATCGCGCGCCGAACGTCTCCGTGGGATACCGCGAGCGGCTAACCGAGCGAGTGAACAGGGCTCTCTCGGAACTGAACGTCACGGTCGAGCCAGCCGACCTGCTGCGGGAAATGAGCCTGTTTGTCGACAAGAGTGACATCAGCGAAGAACTGGTCCGGCTCAAAAGCCACCTGGCCCAGTTCGCCGACACGGTCGACGCCAAGGAAAGCTCGGGCCGTAAGCTGGAGTTCATTTCGCAGGAAATGGGCCGCGAGATCAACACCATCGGCTCGAAAGCCAACGACTGCGAGATCAGCCAGTACGTTGTGGAGATGAAAGCCGCGCTGGAACGCATCCGCGAACAAGTACAAAATGTTGAATGACCAGTGACGAATTGAAGATGACCAAGGCTTCCGTTTGGTCATTGTGAATTTGTCCTTGGTCATTTTCGCTTCGTCCCCTCTGCCGAGGTCAGTTTCCCGCAAATGACGCCCGCAGCCGACCAACAAGGCCGCCTGGTCATCATCTCCGGGCCATCGGGGGTGGGAAAGTCGACCATCGTGGCGGGGTTGATCCAGCGGCTCTCGCCCAAGATTCGTCTGAGCGTATCGGCCACAACCCGCGAGCCGCGCCCCGGCGAGGTGAATGGCCGCCAGTACCACTTCCTTTCGCCCGAGGAGTTCGCGGCTCGCCGCGAGGCGGGGGAATTTCTGGAATGCATGGAGGTTTTCGGCCGCGGGCACTGGTATGGCACCCTTTTTGACGAGGTAAGGCCTAGTCTAGCGGCCGGGCAATGGGTTATTCTGGAAATCGACGTGGACGGTGCGCGCAAAGCCCGCGAGCAATTCCCCCAGGCGGTGACCATCTTTATTACGGTCGAGTCGGACCAGGAACTCGAGCAGCGACTTCGGTCTCGGAAGACGGATACCGAAGAAGCGATCCTCCGCCGACTGGACGTGGCCCGTCACGAGATGGACCAAGCCAATACGTACAAGTATCGGGTGGTGAACGACAAGGTCGAATCCACCATCGACCAGATAGCAAACATCCTCACGCAAGAGGGACTCGAAGTATGATCGACGCTTTGAAGGAAGAAGAAATCGTCAACAAGGTGGGCGGGCGGTTCAAGCTCTCCACGCTCATCCAGAAGCGACTGGTTGCCATCAACGGTGGCGCCCGTCCGCTGGTGGATGTAGAAACCGACGAGAAGATGGAAATCGTCGTGCAGGAAATCCTGCAGGACAAGATCTTCCTCGACCAGTCGGGCGAAGTCCGCACCGTGGTCGGTGAACCGACCCCGATGGACGACGGCCCCGAAGTCGACCTTTCCGCACTGTAAGCTGCCACAGTCCCAAACCCTCCCTCGGGGAGGGTCGCGGTCTCAGCCGCGGGGAGGGGAGTACTAGCCAGCATCTTTCGACCACTCACAGGTGGACGCCTTGGCCCTCCCCGGCCCTGAGAGGCCGACCCTCCCGGAGGGAGGGTGAAGTTCGTGATTGAGCGCGCGGCTGGACGTTCCCCGCTTGATCCCAATCGTTCCCCACACCATGCCCTCCGAAATCCTTATCGGCGTTACCGGCGGCGTGGCTGCCTACAAGACGGCCGCGCTGGTGAGCAAGCTCGTACAAGCCGGGCATGGCGTCTCGGTGGTGATGACCGCGAGTGCCGAAGAGTTCGTAGGCGCAGCCACATTCCGCGCACTCACTGGTCGCGGGGTCGCCACGCATTCTTTCCCGCCCAACACGCATCCCTTGGGCCCGCACATCGAACTGGCGCGGCAGGCTGACCTGCTGTGCATCGCGCCGGCGACGGCCAACATCCTGGCCAAAGCGGCCGGTGGCATCGCGGACGACCTGCTCTCGACGCTGCTCCTGTCGTTCGAAGGCCCCGTACTGATGGCCCCGGCGATGAACTGCGAGATGTGGGCCAAGCCCGCGGTGCAGCGGAACGTCGCCCAAGTGAAAGAAGACGGTGTGCACCTCGTCGGCCCCGACGAAGGCTGGCTCAGCTGCCGCGACAAAGGTGCCGGCCGCATGAGCGAACCGGAGGCAATTGCGGCGGAGATTGAAAAGCTGCTTGGTGGTTAGCGTTTTGAATTCGACGCGGATGGCGCGGATCTCGGCGGATGATCGCGGATTTGGACAGAAGATAACAGAGGAAGCAGAGAAGACGGAACCGCACGTCAATCGTGCTGAAGTGTTGGCCACGGATGAACACGGATTGCGATAGAATCGGCTTCCACCAAGCCCAGCCCCGAAGGGGCGAAATAGGATAGCCCAGGGCAAACGCGGACGAGGCACGAGTCCAAGTGCAGCCCTGGGTTAGTTGGAAAACCAAACCAGCGGTCGAGGAGCAGCTTATCCACTAGCTGGAGTGTGACCGAGACCGCAAAGAGCCGCAGCTAGCCGAGGTCGATAGGGTTCTACGGACGTAGGTGTCACGCAGAGGCGCGGAGACAGCAGAGGAGATGAGACGCGGATGATCGCGGATTGGACAAGTGAGAAGGTGCCCTAAGAAAATGAAGCCGAAGTAAGTTCATATGTTCCCATTTGTGCAGGGCATTTGTTGCATTTTACGTGACCGACCGCGTGTTCGCGTTCTCGACGACATACAGCTACGAGCTGTATAATCCGTCGTACTCACGTGTTATCCGGTGCAGTGCAGTAGAGTTCTTGTTCACCGAGCACCAAGGTTCTGGCTGGATGAAGTGCAGTGGGCACAAGCATTGATGTAGTCTTTTCGAGACCGGAAAATTGTGATCGAACTTGCATATCGCAGAGGTTGAACTCTAGCCTCGCCGAATGCGCCGTCCAACTTCGAGTCATCCAGGAGCACGCTTGGTATTCGTTCGATTGTGAACCATGGGAAGTAGTTTCCATTCCGGCAAATCCTGGCGAACCTGAATACCTGTTCGATGATGGGCCCTACGGCTTTGATATGCACATCTATGATTGCGTAGCTTGTCTCGGACACGCCGAACGATTTGCTCGTGTACACGATGAAACTTCGCCAGTAGCAACTTCGCTTCAGCAAGCAATCACGAAGATCGTCGAAGTCTTAGTTGGGCCCGAACAGTTTGCATGTGTTGCGAGTGGAATGGGTGACTCTGACAAAGCGCTCGACTTGGCCTACTATCAGCGGGCGGCACTTTCAGATGTAGTGTTAGAATTGCGCGCATCGCTTGGAGAGCCCGCAACGAAGTGGTCCGAGTTGAACGGCGATGGCTATAAGTGGGCTTTGATCGGTTAGCACGCCCGAACGATGGTATGCACTGAAGTGGCGGTTGTCAGCGTCGTTTGAACTCACAATCCAATCCCGCTACCCTGTGATGGTGGCCGTCACCTGCCACACCGTCAAACACCTACGCCACTACTATCCGCGAACATCCGCTCCAATCCGCGTGAATCCGCGACTGATTCCGAACCTCCGCCGTCTCCGCGTCTCTGCGTGACATGAAACCCAAGAAACCCCATGGCCAAAATCCTCATCACCTCCGGACCCACTCGCCAGTACATCGATCCGGTGCGTTACCTGACCAACGCGTCGAGTGGTCGGATGGGCGCGGCGCTCGCCACGGCTGCGCTGGAGCTTGGGCACGAGGTGGTGATCGTCTCGGGGCCGGTGGAGGTCGACTATCCGCCAGGGGCCACCGTGGTGCCGATCACTTCGACCGAGGAGTTGATGGAGGTCGCCCGCGAGCAGTTTGCCAGTTGTGATGGGCTCATTGGGGCGGCGGCGCCGTGTGACTACCGGCCCGAGCGGGTTTCGGATCAGAAAATCTCCAAGACGGGTGAACCTCTCTTGTTGGAGCTTGTCGAAACAGACGACGTAGTGGCCACCCTGGGCGCCGAAAAAGACCTCGATCCCGAGGAGAAGCGGCGGTGGGTGGTCGGATTTGCCCTGGAGACCGAGGACCACCGCCTGCGGGCGCTGGCCAAACTGGAACGCAAGCACTGCGACCTGATGGTCTCCAACGGAGTGGAAGCAATGAACGCCCTGGAAAACTCAGTCGAGATTCTCTGCCCCGAGGGCGAGGTGCTGGCCGAGTTTGCCGGCAGCAAAACCGACGTGGCCCGTGGCGTATTGCGCCTGGTGGACGAGCGTTTGATCCGCCGCAATCGCTGAGTCGTGGGGCTTACCCCGTAGCGATTGCCCATTTTTGCCGCTAAAATCAGCGGATTGCCGATCAATTCTCCCCTCCCCCCAGTGCGTGCTATGTCGAAACGCGTTGCTATCCTCGGAGCCTCGGGCTACACCGGACTGGAACTCATCCGGCTGCTACTCAGGCATCCCGAAGTCGAGATCACCGCGCTCGGCACCCGGCAGGAGGAGAATCCTCACGTCTCCGAGGTCCATCCACAGCTCACGGGCCAGTTGGACCTGCGGCTGGAGCCGCTCACCGCCGAACAATTGGCCGAACGAGCCGACAGCGTGTTTTGCTGTCTCCCCCACGCCGCCAGTGCCGAGGCGGTGGCCCAGTTGATGGAGCATGAACTGGATGTGGTCGACCTGAGTGCCGACTATCGCCTGCGAGACAAAGACGTTTACGAAAAGTGGTACGGCGTCACTCACCCCGATGCTGGACGATTGCCGAGCGCCGTCTACGGCCTGCCCGAGCTTTATCGCAACCAAATCAAAGCCTCGCACCTGGTGGCGAACCCAGGCTGTTATCCCACGTCCGCCATCCTGGCTCTCTACCCGTTGCTCAAAGCCGGGTTGATCTCGCCAGCGGGCATTAATATCGACAGCAAGAGTGGTGTTTCCGGCGGTGGACGCACCCCCAAGCCGGCGTTCCACTATCCCGAGTGCAACGAAAGTCTCATGGCCTACGGCGTCGGCGCGCATCGCCACATGCCGGAGATCGACCAGATGCTCACCGAAGCGGCGGGCGAATCAGTCGAAGTGCTGTTCACGCCGCACCTGGTGCCGATGGACCGCGGCATCCTGAGCACCTGCTACGCTACGCCCGTGGGTGACGTGGATACCGAAGGGCTGATGGCGTGCCTCCGAGAGACTTACGCCGACGAGCCCTTTGTCGACGTGGTCGACAAGCCACCCACCACCAAGCACGTCGCGTTCACCAACCGCTGCCACCTCACGGCCCGCGTGGTCCGCGGGCGGGCGCTCGTGATCAGCGTGATCGACAACTTGATCAAAGGCGCGAGCGGCGCTGCGGTGCAAAACTTTAACCTGATGCAAGGCTACAAGGAAACCACGGCGTTGATTTAGAAGAATGGCTGGCAGAGCCCCCACTGGCTCCCTCTGCCCCAGGTTGTTGGGGAGAAGGTACAAACTACCAAATCGATTTCGGCAGGCGAACAAAGCACCATGACACCCCATTTTCCCATCGGATTCTCCGGCAACGCGGTTCACGCGGGCATCAAGCAAACCGCGGGCAAGGAGGACGTGGCGCTCATCCTGTCTGATCGGCCGACAGTGGGGGTAGGCGTCTACACGCAGAACCTGGTCTGCGCAGCGCCAGTCACGTACGACCGATCGCTCACGCCCAGCGAGAAGATTCGCGCGGTGGTGATTAATTCGGGCGTGGCCAACGCCTGCACTGGCGATCGCGGGGATGAGGATTGCCAGAAGATGGCCACGATGGTGGCCCAAGCATGTGGCCTGGACGAGGGCCAAACGCTGGTGCTGTCGACCGGTGTGATTGGTGTTCACCTGCCGATGGAGAAGATCGAAAGCGGCATCAAGCAAGTCTCGCAGTCGCTGTCCAGCGACGACGATGCGCTCGAGCGAACCGCCCGTGGCATGATGACCACCGATACGGTCACCAAGAAACGGGGCCGGCAGTTCGAGCTCGATGGCGTGAAGCTCACGGTGACAGGCATCGCCAAAGGGGCGGCGATGATTGGGCCCAACATGGCGACCATGCTGTCGGTGGTAATGACGGATGCCAACCTCTCGCCGCGCGACGCGCATCAAGCACTGCAGGACGCCGTGAGCGAAACGTTCAACTGCATTAGCGTCGATGGGCACACCAGCACCAACGACACAGTGCTGCTGCTGGCCAACGGCGCGGCAGGCGGGCCGGTGCTCGAGGGTCGCAACTTGGATGCCTTCCGAGCCACACTGTACGAAGTGTGCGAAGACCTCGCCCAGTCCATTCCGGCCGACGGCGAAGGGGCCACCCACCTGGTAACGGTCGAAGTCCATGGCTGCCGCACACGAGCTGAAGCGGTGAAGATCGGCAAGACGATCGCCGATAGCCCGCTGGTCAAGACAGCCATCCACGGCGCTGATCCCAACTGGGGCCGAGTCGTCTCGGCGGCGGGCTACGCGGGCGTGCCGTTCAACCCGCACCACGTGAGTCTGCACATCAACGGCCTGTTGGTGTACGAACGAGGTGCACCAGTCGACTTTGATGAAGCGGCCGTGTCGAAGAGCATGGCCGAAGAGCGCGAGACGAGTTTGCTCTTGATCCTGGACGAAGGAGCGGCCGCTGCGCGGTTTTGGACCACCGACCTTACGGCGGAGTACGTCCGCCTGAACGCCGACTACACAACCTGATCGCACATTGATGACTGCATTGGCGCGGATACGCCAGGCCCTATTCGCCCTGGCCGCGGTTTTCATAATCGCGGTTACGGGACATCACATCCTCACCGGCGGCAGTTGGCTCTCCAGCGTTCACTACTTTGTGATCACCGTCTCGGGCGTCGGCTACTCGGAGGTGAGTGACACGCCACCGGAGCTGCAACTCTACTCGATCTTCGTCATCCTCATCGGCATGTTCGTGGTCGGTTACACGATCACTATGCTACTGCAGTCAATGATCGAAGGGCAAATCTACCGGGCCTTAGGAATTCGTCGCATGACTCAAGAAATCGAACACCTGTCAGGTCACACCATAATCTGCGGGCTGGGCCGCATGGGACAAACGCTGGCCGAGGAGTTCGCCAGCCGCGAGGAACCCTTCGTGGTGATCGACGAGGACTCCGACAAAGCGCTGGCCGCGCGTGCCGAGGGCACGCTGATCGTCACGGGCGATGCGTTGGACGAAGAATCGCTACTCGCCGCGGGCATCAAGCGGGCCAAGGTGTTCGTGGCGGCCCTCCGCTCGGACGCCGATAACGTGTTCCTTACACTCACGGCGCGGAACCTGAACCCTAAGCTGCGGATCATCTCCCGCGGCGAGCTACCGGCCACCGAGAAGAAGCTTCGCCAGGCCGGCGCCGACGACGTGGTGCTGCCCGCGGTGATCGGCGCCCGGCGGATGGCGGCCATGGTCACGCAGCCGCACGCTACGGAGTTGATGGACCTGATGGTGAGCGACAAGACGCTGCGGGCGGACCTGGAGGAGCTCGTTCTGCCACCAGAATGCCCGCTGGTCGGCCAGTCGATTCGGGGAGTGGCCCTGCAAGCAAATCACCAAATTCTACTGCTCGGCATCCGCCGCTCAGGAGGGGAAATGCTTTTCGCCCCCCACGCCGACACAAAATTTACGGCCGGCGACGCCCTGATTGCGTTGGGAAAACAGGGCGATTTGCGGGTTTTTCGGCAGGCTCACGGACTCTAGTGCTTGCAAAGGTGGACGTGGCGATCCATATTGCCTCGAATTGCGTAGTACCGTAAAGGTGTGCCGCGATTGCTTGCCGTGGTGGCAAAGTGTGTATGTCTGCGCGATTACAACGTTTGCGATGGCGCAGGATTTGCCCCTCGTGGAAGTCCAATGGCGACTCGCAAACCGACGCAGAGGTAGACTGGAGCATACCTTTTCGCATGCCGACCCACCTGGACGCGGTCGGAACATCTTTTCGGAGGAGGCACCGGATGGCACGTCGTAGGAACGCTTGGCTGGTATCATTTGCACTGGTTGTAGCGACCACATGCAGCAACGCGGCCGTACAAGCCGAAGAGCAGCAGGCCAGCAAAGGCAAGAAGAACGAGCCGGCCGAAAAACTGGCGTCGTTTACGGCGCCGTTTCCCAAGCAATCGGCTCGGCGCACCGACCACCCGCTCTACCCTGCCCTGGTGCTGGCGGAAGACTCGCTGGAGTCGATCGAGAAGAACATCGACGACTACACCTGCAAGATCGTGCGTCGCGAACGCATCGCCGGGAAATTGGGCAAGTACGAATTCATCAACGCCAAGGTTCGCCACGAGCAACAAGCCGAGGGCGACGCCCAAACACCGTTCAGCGTTTACTTGCAGTTCGACAAACCGGCCTCGGTGGAAGGCCGAGCGGCACTGTTCATCGATGGCAGCCACGGTGGCCGTGTGCTGGTACGCCGGGGCGGTCAGCGCATGGCCTACATGACCACGTACATCAAACCCGACAGTCGCCTGGCGATGCGGGAGAATCGCTATCCAATTACCGATGTCGGCTTCAAACGCCTGGTCCAGCGACTGATCGAAGTGATTGAGAACGACATGCAGTACGACGAGTGCGAAGTGACGTTCTACAAGGGAGCCAAGGTCGACGAACGAACCTGCACCCGTATCGAAGTGGTTCATCCCGTCGAGCGCGATCACTTCACCTTCCACAAGGCGATGGTGTTTGTCGACGACAAGGACAAGATTCCCGTTGGCTACGCCTCGTTCTACTGGCCCCGTGAGGCGGGCGGCAAACCACTGCTGTTGGAAGAGTACATCTACACCGATGTCGACTTGAACGTCGGACTGCTGGACAAGGACTTTGACCGCGAAAATCCCGACTACGCGTTCAGTCGCGATCCGGAAGAGTCGGACGACGAGTAGAAGGGCGATTCGTCCCCGTGCCGTGAAGGCAGCAGCCTCCGGTGCGATTCCACTCTAATTCAGTCCAGCGCCAACTCCACTTGCTGCTCGAACTGCTCGCGGGCGGGGTCGTTCGTGTCTCGCATCCAATGCCACAGCCGTTTCGACATGGCGGTGGCGCGTGGTGTGTACTGATCGTTGGGCTCCGCAATCAAGTTCACCAGGCAATCGGGGTCGTTTTCGAGGTCGTACATCTCCTCGGTGGTGCGATAGAGAAAGTGCTGCACTCGGGCGGCAATGTCCGGATTGTTCTTGGCGGCCGCCACCATGGCACGCATCGAGCGGCCGCTTTGCGACTCGTTGCGGAAACGAGTGTGGCCATCGGCCCACCCATTCCAGATGTAGAGATATTGCCCGTCCTGCACTCCCCGCATGGTGTACGCGTTTTTGCCACTGGTGGTGTTGATCATGGTAAACACTCCGTTTCGCTCGGGCTGCTGCCGTCCCTCGAGCAGCGGCACGATGGAGCTTCCGTCGGTATCGGGCAGATTCTCCAAGCCGGCCGCTGCGAGCAACGTGGGCGCCACATCGACCCCACTGACGAAATGCTCCGCATCGCGGCTTCCCGGCGTGGTGACGCCCGGCCAGCGTACAATCCAGGGCGTATGATTCGAGTGGTAGTAGCAGTTGGTTTTCGCGAATGGCAGCGGCATCCCGTGGTCGCTCATAAATAGCACGACCGTTCGATCGGCCAGCCCCGCCTGCTTCAGCTCGTCGAGAATCGCGCCCACGATGTCGTCCGCCCGATGCACCGAGGTGAAGTACTCGGCCATCTCGCGCCGCACCGGCGGCAAGTCGGGAAGAAAGGCGGGAACCTCCGCCTGCTGCGGAGTGATCGTGCGGGTGACGGCCGGCCGTGGGCGGTACTTTTCCTGCTTGCTGCCGGCAAACGGCCGATGTGGGTCGTGCAAGTTCGCCATGATGAACCACGGCTTGCTGGCCTCTTTCGCCTCGGCCATGGCACGCTGAACCGCCTCGACGTAGTGCGACTCGCTGCGGCCATGCCCCAAGTCGCGCTGGTTGACTTTCAAATCGAACGAGTCCGCCCGGGTCGGCACTACGTGATTTGTCTTGCCAATCAGCGCGTTGTAGTACCCGGCCTCCTGGAGGGCTTCAGGCAGGGTCGGCACGTCCGCGTTAATCGGGTCGAATCCCAGCGCACCGTTGCGGTGCGGGTATCGCCCCGTCATCCACACCGCCCGCGTTGGTTGGCAGATGGCGATGTTCACAAAGCCGCGATCGAACGCCATGCCCTCGCTGGCCAGCCGATCGATGTTTGGTGTGATGCCTTCCAGCTCGCATCCAAAAGCCCCCACCGAATCGCAGTTCATGTCGTCCACGGTGATGAACAACAAGTTCATCCGCTCGGCCGCCGTGGCAGGAGCAGCGAGAAGCAACAGCAACGCAAACGCACGAAGACATCCCAACTTCATCGACTCAACTCCTATGATGCGTGTCTCTATTTGATCCACCCTTCCTGGCGATACCACTCGATGGTCTGCAGGTATCGTTCAGGCAGTGGCGCGGCGGGAACGAAGTTCGTTTGGCTAACCAGTTTGGCTGGCGACGCGACCCAACCGCTGGCGGTGCCCTCGCACATTTTGTCCCAGTTCAGTGGCGACTGCTTACCGCGGATTCGCCCGCCGAGTTCACCAAAAGTGGCGGCCAAGGCCAGAGCCCACTTGCGAACCCGGAGTATGCGAATCTGGCGTCCCAAGGCCTCGCCGATCATGTGTCCCATTTCGGTGTACGACGACGGCACCGGATCGGCCGCGTAGTACACACCGCTCGACCTGGGATCGGTGGGGTCGAGTCGCTCACCATACCGCGCGGCCAACAGCAAGGCCGCAGCCAGGTCGTCGGCATGCACCAACGACAGCGGCAATCCTGGCCGATGCACCACGTGGACTCCTGTTTTTTGCAGGCTACGTACTAGCACCAACCCGGCACGGTCGCCCGGACCAAACACCACCGGCGGGCGAACGATGGTGGTCGGCACCTCAGCCGCCCATTCGCGGGCGGCCAACTCGCCAGCTAGCTTACTACGACCGTAGTTGGAAATCGGCTCGGGTGCATCCTTTTCGTTGAGGGCACGTCCCGCAGGCGAAGGCCCGGCCGCTGCTAGCGAACTAACTACTACTAGAACTGGAGGATTCGACTCGGCCGCGCACGCAGCGGACACATTTGCGCAGCCCGTTTCGTTCACTTTCGTGAACTCATCGTAATTGGGGGCAAACGTCCGTCCGGCCAAATGGAACACAAAATCCACGTCGCGGACTGCCGAAGGCAGCGACTCGGGGTCGGTAACATCACCAGTGGCTAGTTCGACCCCCAGGGCCTTTAGACGCGAAACATCGGCGGTGGGACGCGTCAGGCAGCGGATTTCTCCCCCCGCTGCTTGCAGCACTTGCACCAGCCGGGGCCCGATAAATCCCGTTGCGCCGGTGATGAGACAGCGAGGCATGGCAACCAGGGCAGGAGCTGATGTTTCGCGAATTGCGTAGGGCGTCTACACTTCGCCCCATGTCCGAAGTACGCATCATACCCGTTTCCACCCGCCGTGAGCAGCGTGAATTCGTCGATCTGCCATGGCGTTTGTACCGAGACGACGAAAACTGGATCCCGCCGCTCATTCACGAGCAACGGGGGCTGCTCGGCTATCGCCGGCACCCGTTCTACCAGGCCGCCGAGGTGCAGACGTTCCTCGCTCAGCGTGGTGGAGAAACCTGTGGGCGGATCGCAGCCATCGTGAATCACGCCCACAACCAGTGGCACAAGGACAAGCTGGGCTTCTTTGGCTTCTTCGAGTCGGAAGACGACCTCGAAGTGTCGGCGCCGCTGTTCGAGGCGGCCGCCAAGTGGCTGGCCGATCGCGACATGACTTCCGTTCGCGGCCCATGCAATCCATCGATCAACTACGAATGGGGTCTATTGGTCGACGGCTTCGATAAGCCCCCCATGTTCATGATGACTTACAATCAGCCGTACTACGAACAACTGATCAGGGCCGCCGGCTTCGAGAAGGCGCACGACCTGTTCGCCTTCTGGGGACACGTCGGCATGCTGTCACAGATGGATGACAAGCATCGGGTGATTGACGAAGGCATCCGCGAACGGTTCGGCATCACTTTGCGGCAGATGGATCGCAAGAAATTCCGCCAAGAAGTCGAGATGTTCCTGAACATCTACAACGAGGCCCTGTCGGCCACCTGGGGATTCGTTCCCCTGTCGGAGGCAGAAGTCGCCTCGACGGCCAGCCAACTGCGGCACATGATCGTGCCCGACATGACACTGGTTGCCGAAGTCCGAGGAAAGCCGATCGGCGTGATCTTCGGTCTGCTAGACTACAACGAGCGAATCCGAGAGATCAACGGACGGCTCTTGCCCTTTGGCTTTCTGAAACTGCTCAGGCGGCGCAATGAGATTACTCGCATGCGGGTGATCAGTGCCAACGTAATTCCCGAGTACCAAAGCTGGGGGGTCGGCATCTCGCTTGCGCGAGGGCTGATCGAACCGGTACTGAAACACGGCGTCACAGAAGCCGAGTTTTCCTGGGTGCTGGAGTCGAATGACCTGTCGCGTAAGACGCTGGAAAAAGCTGGCGCCATTCGCTATAAGACTTACCGGCTGTTCGAGCGTAACCTGCCGTAACGCGGCGGAACGTTATCGCGCCGCCTCGGACACTTCGGCGGCGATCGGTGTGCAGGCGTGGTCGGGGTAGTCGATCACCATCTGCACAATTGCTGTGGGCATATCGCGCGTAAAGCTGGTGGCGGCCACCGACTGCTCGATGAGGCGTTTATTTGCTTCGCGCGTGTAGTCGCGAAACTTACTCACCACGTTCCCACGCAGCGGGGTCTCGATGTCCAGTACTCTGGCGGGACGGGCTGGGTCGAATTGGCACTGCCCTAGATCGATGACACGATCTGTCGGTTGCTGTTGTGTGCGAAGGTACATCTTCTTGGACTGCAGGTCGTAGACGATCTGCCAGCGCGTCGACCTGTGACTGACGGTGCGAATCGTATCGAACGCCAGTTCATGTGCCTCGCCGCGATCGGCCTCGGCCTGTTGGGCCGCTCGAGCCAGTCGTGCATAGCGGCTCATGGAATGGTTATCGCGGGGAATTGCCTCGCTTCCACCGAATCCCTGATAAGTCCCAATCTGCCGCAGGCACTCAGCGCAGGTGTCGTTGGTGATCTGAGGATACTGCAGGCCGTCACCTCGATGTACGACCAGGCGACCTTTAATGAACTCAATCACGGCACAATCACCCGTCGCGTCGCTCACAAAGTAGTGCACTTTCACACCGCCGAACGAATTGATGCGAATCTTGTTGTCGCTTTCGACCACCTCCGCGACGGACGAAGCCGTATCGAGTTGATACTGCACCCACTGAGCGGCGCTCACCGACGGTCGTTCGTCGACGGCCGGATACTCGGTCTCATCCAACCACAGCACGGCAATCGCCAGCCCCTGTTGGTTGATTCCGTCCACTGGCAGTTCACGACCATACTGATTGACGGTGACGCTGCCGTACTTGCTGGTCCACTCGGCCGGATTGTCGAAAGCCAAGGCCCGCTTGGCAATTCCAGGCTGATTGATCATTAGCAGCGCGTTGCCAATATGCCAGTCGTAGTTCCGCGCCATGACCGGCCGGTTGGCCAATTGCAGCAGGACGGCCGAACAGCCTTGGGCCACTGGCGAGCAGGCCACACTAGCCAGTAACAGAGCAGACGAAACAGCAAGCGTTCGATGCATAGGTGGTGCTCCCGGCCCCTGGAATTTGAATTTCGTGCCATCACTATTGGTGATTTACGCCCCAAAATCAACAGAGATTCGTTGCTAGATGTACCACATCGGCTCGCAACCTCCTCCGGCATATTCCAGCAGGTCGGCCAGAGATATTCCCTCGAGTCGCTCCTGCTGGGCGGCTTGTGCCTCCCGGCACGCAGAATAGAGGGCGCCGCGGAGCCCATCGCGTTTCGCCTCTTCGGTGGGCGGCGAATCGCTGCCTTCGAGGACGGCGATCACTTCGCCCAGGCTAATTTCCTCCGGAGCACGGGCCAGCTGATAACCGCCCGCCGCGCCGCGTGTACTGTGCACCAGCCCGGCACGCTTCAGCTCCAACAAGATCTGCACCAGAAACCGTGATGGAATGCCGTGCTCGGCAGCCACCCGGCGTATTTGCACGGGCTCGCCCTGCGGATGCTGTTCCGCCAGGTGCAACATCGCCAGGCAGCCATATTCGGTTTTCGCGGAGAGTTTCACTACGAGGTGCGTGGGTTAGAAAGTGAGTCGGTCCGTAGTTGGAAGTCCGGGGGTGAACGGGACTCACCTACTACCTTACTTACCAGTTTGGCCAATGAGCATTGATTTCTGGAGAGGATTACCACCATTCCGGCTTGCTTAGATACCACTGCCCTGCTGCTCGACCGAATGCAAACCACACTCGGTCTTGGCGGTGCCGCTCCATCGTCCGGCCCGTTCATCGGCTTCGCCATCCGTCACCGCGCGCGTGCAGGGCCAGCAGCCGATGCTGGGATAGCCTTGGTCGTGCATCGGATTGTAAGGCACGCCTTCTTTGACGATCCGAGCCCAGACGTCTTTCTTGGTGGCATTCGCGAGGGGGCTGATCTTTACCAGATTGAATTTCTTGTCCCACCCCACGATGGCCGACTGCGCACGATCGGCACTCTGGTCGCGACGAATGCCGCTCATCCAAGCGGATCGTCCGGCGAGGCCGCGGTGCAACAGTTTGATCTTGCGATCGAAGCAACACTGATTGGGATTGGTCTGGTACAGCGGCCCGCCGTGCGCGGCCTCGTACTCGGGTACCGTGAGCTCCGGCTGCAGCATGTCGACTTCCAGGCCGTACTTCTCGGCGATCCGATCACGCAGGTCGAGTGTGGCCTGAAACTGATACCCCGTGTCGAGATTGAATACGTAGGTCTGCGGCGCTACCTGAGCAAGGATCGACAGAATCAGGCAGCCCTCGGGGCCGAAGGCCGTGGCCATGGTCAGGCCGTTGCCGAATCGCTCCGCCGCCCAGGCCACAATCTCCTCCGGCGTAGCGGTCTCCAGCTTCGCGCTCGCCTCGGCCAATTCGGCCAACAGCTCGGGGGTGGGCTCAACGGCAGAAGGGGATGCGGTGGGCATAACAACAGGTAACTCGCTGGTGCTGGTGGCCATAACGGGACCTCGGAGCAAAAAACAGGCGCCGGAACGGCGACCTCGGCAGAATGTTATGTAAGTTGCTAAACAAAGTCAAGTATCCATCACCACGTATCGGTCGCCAGCCGGCCAATCCTGCAACTTGTAACGATTTTCGCACCAAAACACGGACCGCTTCGCGGCCCTGCAGTGTTTGGAATCAGGTGCTGGCAAGCTGCCGGCGCTTGTCCGCAATCAACTCAAGCAGCGCCTTCTGTGGGGTGGCGAACTTGGCGATGCCTTCGGACATCAGCGTTTTCTCCAGCTCTTGCATGTCGACCAGCTTGTCGATCTCATCGAGCACCGCCTGCGGGGGCAGCTGGTCCACGGTCCGCGTGAATTCGAGCCCACTCTCCTGCACCGCGTCGTTGGTAGCCGGAGGATTGGTCTGGATGTCACTGCCGGCCAGCGCCGCGACGTACTTCCATGCGGGGTCTTCCGGCTTCTTGCTGCCAGTGCTGGCAAATACGATCTCCTGATGCAGCGGCGCTTCCTTGCCACCCCAGAACTGCTGGTTGTCGGCCCACAGGCGTTTGGCGTTGACGATGCCCACCTGCCCCTGTGCGGCCTCGCTGAGCGATGGCACGTGTTTCTCCGTGTAAACGTCCACCCGAGAAATGAAGATGCTGTACACGCTCTTGAACGACTGCAGCGACCGACGACGCTGCGCTCCCTGCCAAATGGCATCACGCGCTTGCTGGTACTGCCGCTGGGTGAAGATGAGCGTAACGTTCAGCGGCACGCCAGCTGCCGCCAAAGGCTGCAGCGCCTCGAGACCAGCTGGCGTTGCTGGCACCTTGATCATGCGGTTGCGATGCTCGCTGCTCCACCGCTTGCCCAGTTCGACATACTGCTCCACCCGGTCGACGTGTGGCAGATCGCGATCGGGATCTTCCAGCAAAGGATCGAGCTCGAAGCTCACGTAGCCGTCGTTGCCGCTGGTGGTTTGCCAGACGGGCGCGAACACCCGCTCAGCGTCCGAGACGATCTGGTCGGTCAGCGACCAGGCAATATCGGCGTCGGTCGCATCACCGCTGGCCATGAGCGAGCCAAGCTGTTCGTCAAACCGGCCCGTCTTCACCAGATCGGCGATGATGATGGGATTGGATGTCGCGCCGGTCGCACCGAGCGCGCGATTTTTCTGCACCAGATCAGGATCAACGGAATCGAGCCACAGTTTCGTGCCGCAATGAATCAGAGATTCGAGTGGGGAAGACATGCGTTAGCTCCTATGAAGTGTTGCTGGTTGTTCGGTGGAAGACCGGGGCGGAGACGGCAGTCTGCGCAATCGAGGTAATCGCTGCGCATTGTACGGTTGGTGCCGATTCGACGGATTCTAACAGTAATTCCTTTATTGCGGGCGGCAATCGGACGATGAACCACCACAGGTGGACACACCGCGCGTCCCCAGGGGGGTAACGATCGCCCCAAGCATCGATTCGGTTGGCTCGTAACGGAGTCGTCAAACCCGTCGATGGCGATCGCTTGCCTATTTGAATTAGGGCACGGGACGACAGGAGAATCAATCCGTGACCAGGCAGAACTTCGCATCAATTCGAATTTGTTGGGCATTGGCCGCTGTGGCGGCTTCCGGTGCAATTTACGCGCAGGATTTAACGATGCCCCCGATAACACCTCCTGCCGAGTCGGCTGGACCGATGGAGGTAGTCCCACCAGGCATGGAGGACTCCACGCCACTGGGTGTGCCAGAGGACCTGTCTAGCGGTCCCGAATCGGTACCCATGGGCGAGTACGGCGACTACCATGCGCTGCATCAGTCCAACTGCGACATGTGGGGCTGCCAACCGGCACTCACCGCCAGCAGTGGCACGTGGTTGCGTCGCGGTTGGTGGTACACCGAAATCGAAGCGGTGGTGCTGAATCGCATGTGGAAACGCGACGACATGACACTTGGGCAAGACAGCGGCTCCACGCGTAAGCTGTTGCTCAAGCGGTCCGATCCGGGCGCCGCGGGTAACGTACGTCTGACGCTGGGCCGCTTCCTGTTCCGCGACGTCGAAAATCGCGATCATACGATCGAATTCACCGCTTTCGGTGGTGGCGAGTCGACGCAGGACGACACCCTGACCAGCTCTACAGACGGTCAAACGCTGTTCGTGCCGACGGGAATCTCGGACTTCAATCCAGCATTCGACGGCGCCGAATCGATGGTGGTCGACTACGACAGTCGCTTCAACAGCTTCGAAGTGAACTATCGTGTGAAAGAGCGCTTGCGTCGCGACCGCATGATGCTCACACCGGGTGGCGAATGGGTGCGTACCACCAACGAGGGCCTTACCAAGCAGTTCCTGTTTGGACTTCGTTACTTCGACTTGGTCGACACCCTGGACTGGAGTGCCACGAACATCTCGACCTTCGCCAATGAAGATGGCAACTACCACGTCGTGACCAACAACGACATGTTCGGAGTGCAGCTTGGCTGCAGCCTGTTGTATGAACGCGATCGCTGGAATGTCGAACTGATGGGCAAAGGTGGTCCCTACATCAATGATGTCAAGGCCAAGTCCAGATTTACCATCACCAACGACGAGGACAGCAGCTACAGTGTCAACAATCGGGACACCACGCTCAGCTTTATCGGCGAAATGCAGCTGGTCGGCCGCTATCACCTGCGTCCCAACATCTCGCTGAAGGCGGGCTGGCAGATGATGTACGTTTCGGCGGTGGCCATTGCCCCCGATCAGCTGAATTTTTCGCCGGATGAGGGCCGTTTTCCCTATACTGGCGACCCATTTTACAATGGTGGCATTTTCGGCTTGGAATGTTACTGGTAGGCTGGTGCTACAAATCATTCACCTACCGCCCGCCTTCCTGAGCCCCCTCCACCGGAATGGAACGTCCCACCTTCCTCGACCGCCAGCCGCTTGGCATTCCCAACTACCTGGCGATTGCTTTGGTGGCGGTGTTATTCGTGGCGGTGATTCCTAGGGGTGCCCGCAAAGCACTCGAGACCAACACCAACAACGTTGAGGACTGGCTGCCGGCCAGCTACACCGAATCGCTGGACCTCGTCTGGTTCCGCCAGCAGTTCGGCAACGAAGCGTTCATGGTGCTCAGTTGGGACGGATGCACGCTCGGCAATACCGAGAAACTCAACCAGCTGGCTCAGCGGCTCGCCAACGAGCCCCTGACACCCGAGATGGCCGAAGAGGCCGGCGTGGCACCTCACGCCGACCGGCGAATCTTCGCACGGGTAATGACCGGCCCTGATATGATCGATAAGCTGGCGAATCCGCCGGCTAGCCTCGATCGCGACCAGGCCATCGAGCGACTCACCGGCGCGTTCCTCGGACCGCCGACAGTCGAGGGAGACGACTCCACACGCACGACTTGCCTGATGGCGTACCTCAGTCGGCAAGCAACCAGTAACAACCGCACGATGCGAATGGGCATCGAGCGTGTGATCGAAATCGCCACGCAGGACTACGGCATTAAAGCCGAAGAACTGCACATGGGCGGCCCGCCGGTCGACAACGTTTCGATCGATATCGAGGGCGAGCGAACTCTCAGCAAATTGGCGGGGCTCTCCGGGCTGGTCGGCATCGTATTGGCTTACGCTTGCTTCCGCAGCCTCCGGCTCACAGGCATGGTGCTGTTCGTAGCCGTCGTGTCTGCCGGCGCGAGTTTGGCCACTGTCTACTACTTCGGTGCAGTCGAAGTCCTGGCCATGGGCGCCGATTCGGCCAGGCTGGGCAAGCTCGACGCCATCTTGATGTCGATGCCCGCCGTGGTCTACGTGCTGGGCCTGTCGGGTGCCATCCACCTGGTGAACTACTATCGCGATGCCGTCGATGCGGGCGGGCGCCGCGGCGCCGTCGAGCGCGCCGTCCGGATGGCACTAATGCCGTGCGGCGTAGCGGCATTCACCACTGCCATTGGGTTGGCTTCGCTGGCCAGCAGCGACATCTTGCCGATTGAGAAATTCGGCGTGTTCTCGGCCATCGGCGTGCTGCTCGCACTGGGGCTGCTGTTTTCCATCCTACCCGTGGCGTTGCACCGCTACGCTCCGCCCAACTTGGCCCCTGGCGGTGGCGAGTCGGGCTCTTCGCTTCCCGGCTGGGCCCGAAGGGCCGTCGAGGGCATTTGCCATCACCACGGCTGGGTGGCTGTCGGTTCGACGCTGCTCATGGTCCTGTTTGCGTTCGGACTGCCCCGCATTACCTCGTCAGTCAAACTCATCAAGCTGCTGGATCCCCAGTCCGACTTGGTGCAGGACTACGCTTGGCTCGAACAACACCTGGGGAATCTCGTCCCCATGGAAGTCGTCATCGCCGTGCCCGAAGCAATGAGGCGGGGCGTCAACGATCACCCCGAGGCCGATGGCGAACACTACGCAATGGCCACGGTCGAACGCCTGCGGCTGATCCGCCGGATCGGTCAGCACATCGAGGCCCTGCCCGCGGTGAGTCGCACGCTCAATGCCTCGACGTTTTCACCAGGCGAGATGGAAACGCGTTCGCCCTCCAACCGCCGCACGCACGATTACGTTGTCAGCGAAGCGATCGATGAAAACCGCGAAACGCTGCATGAGTTTCTCACCTGGGAGAAAGACCCCGACAGCCCAACAGACGATGGAACTCACCGCGAGTTGTGGCGAGCGTCGGCCCGAGTCGCCGCCCTGTCCGATATCGACTACGGCGAGTTTGTCCGCGAACTTCGCGACACTGTCGAACCGGTGCTCGATGCCTACCGTGCCCGCAGCCACCTGGTGGAACAGCTCAACCAACAGGACAAGCAGTTGGTCGGCGCGCGGATCTTGCTGGTGGTACCCGAGGACTTTTCCGCCGAAGACGTGTTGTTTGCCGAACTGCTTCGCGAAGCGGGTGTCGAAACCGTTGCCAATGGCAGGCGAGGCAAACTGCACGAAGTGGCTGCCGAGTCGCTAAACGACATGAGCGACAAGGCGCGCGAGCAAATCACTCAGCTCGACGCCATCGTCACGCGCGATCCGGCCATTGCCAAAAAGCTGGCCGATTTACAGCTTCCGGCCATCAATGTGTCTACGGATAACATTGAGGGCGAAGATGGACTGGTGGCCATCTACACCGGCGTAATGCCACTGGTCTACAAGACGCAACGGCAACTGCTGGTAAGCCTGCAAGAAAGCCTGGTCATGGCGACGCTGCTCATTGCGGTGGTGCTGATGGTGCTGCTGCGAAGCATCGGCGGCGGGTTGGCTGCCATGATCCCCAATCTGTTCCCACTGGTCGTAGTGTTTGGCGGGCTCGGTTGGCTCAGTATCCCCGTCGACATCGGCATTATGATGACTGCCAGCGTTGCGTTGGGGGTTGCCGTGGACGATACCATTCACTTTGTCAGTTGGTTCCGCCGCGGCTTGAGTGTGGGGATGTCGCGATACGATGCGGCCATCGAAGCCTACGAGCGCTGCGCCAAGGCCATGGTGCAAACCACGCTGGTGGCGGGGCTCGGCCTGGCTGTCTTTTCCGTCAGCACCTTTACCCCCACTAAGCAGTTCGGCTACCTGATGGTTACCATCCTGGCCGCGGCGTTAGTGGGCGATCTCATACTTCTACCCGCCCTGCTGGTGGGCCCAATTGGCGCCTTGTTCCGTGCCACGCGTCGCGCGTCCGACGACCTGTCCGAGCTGATGACTAATGTCGACACGCCAGCAGACCAGGCGGAACATGCCGCGTCTCAAGTTGCCGCTACGACTTCGACACCGCCGGCAACAACCACCGCCACCAATCCGGTAGCCGCCGCCCCGCCCGAACCGCCGCCAGCGGAACAGCCCGTCGAACAGCAGGAAACTGCTCAAGCGACGACCCCCACCGTCGAAGCGGGGCCCAGCGAAAGCATCAAGCCGAACGAAACCCCCACTCTGGCGAACGTCGCTCCTCACCCAACCAACTCGCCCGCTCAAAATGGGGCATCGCATCACAACGGCGCACCCAAGCAGCAGGCCGCAGAAGACAGCACCGACGCGCAGCAACCATTGTCTCCGCGCCAACACAGCGGGGAGCCCATCGGCCAGCCTCACAGTGACCTCTCCCCCGCCAACGCCGAACTCCACGAGCGCCTCCGCCGCTTTCGCCGCGACCAATCGCCCCGCTAGCACGGCAAAATGAGGGTCCATCGCCCCGTCGCCCACCTCTGTGGGCCCACTGGCATCCTTCTCATGGCATGCTATATTAAAGGGCTCGGCAGCCACCCACCCTGGTGGCTCCCGACCCCCTCAGGGGCGCGTAGCTCAGTTGGTTAGAGCGCTTGCTTGACATGCAAGAGGTCACAGATTCGAGTTCTGTCGTGCCCACTTAGACTTACGTCGATTCAAGCCACTCTGGCGCAGTAAATGGCGCAGTAAACCGCTTCCCTCCCAAGCCTGACCTATACTTGGGCAAGGGGAAACGATTGTGCCTAGAAAACGTAAGGGCCCGTGGCAACGGGCCGAAGACAACTGCTGGTACACCACAGTAGGCCGCAAAGTCCACAAGCTCGGCACAGCCGACACGCCTTGGGACGAAATCGAGCGGGCCTACCACGCCCTACATTCCAAGGGCGAAGCGCCGGCTCATCTGACAGTAGCGCGGGTCTGCGACGACTTCCTCGACTTCTGCCAGCGTCAGCGGTCGAAATCCACCTATGACTGGTACGCCAACTACCTGCGCAACCTGGTGGCATTTGTCGGCCCACGACTCAAAGTCGAGGACCTGACGCCGAGAACGGTCGGCGATTGGGTGGATCGCAGCTATGGTGAACTATCAGACTCCGCTCAGCACGCCGCCGCACGGTGCGTGACGCGAGCGATGAACTGGGCCGTGAAGGAACGGATGATACGGGAATCGCCGCTTGTGGGCTACACCAAGCCGTCGCCCAGCTCAAGAGAAATAGCGGTTACACCAGCGCAGTACAAGGAATGCTTAGAGCATGCACGCGGCCCGTTTCGCGACTTGCTGATATTCCTCTGGGAAACAGGCTGCAGACCGCTAGAAGCCCGGACTATCGAGGCTCGATGGATCGACGGCCCGAAGGTTGTCCTGCCAACCATGAAGAGCAAGGGCAAGAAAAAACGGCGGGTGATCTACATGAACGAAACCGCGGCAGAGATAGCCGCTCGTTTGGCTGGCGAGAATCCAACCGGCCCGATCTTCCGCAGCAGTAAGGGCAACCCCTGGACAAAGAGCTCAATCAACTGCGCATTCAAGCGGCTCAAGAAGAAGACCGGAATGGACTGGCTGTGCGCCTACGCCTTGCGGCACGGCTTTGCGACCGAATCGCTAAAGCGTGGTGTGGATACGACGACGGTTGGCGTCTTGATGGGCCACGCGAATCCGAACATGGTCGCGAGGGTCTATCAGCACTTGGCGCAAGATGATGACTATCTTCTTGGCGTGCTCAAGCAGCCACATGACGGAACTTTGGGCGGTCCCGATAGTCCTCAAGCTGCTGCCGGGTAATCGTGATGCGCCGGCCCACGCGGGTATGGCGCAGGGCGTTCTCTGAGCACAGCTTGTAGACGGTTTCCTTCGATACACCAAGTTCGTCAGCCGCCTGCTTGACGCTGAGCGGACCATTTCCGGGTGTGGTTTCGATATTCGCGCCCGCCGGGTTTGAGTGCTGCAACTGCATCTCAGTTTGCGTTAGGATCGCGGCTGCGGTGGTATCGTCGGTCTTACCTAGCCAACGGGCATAAGTCTTTTCAACTATCTGGCGCGCGTTGGCGTCGCGGTCGGTAGGCGAAGGAATTAGTGGTGCGGATGACATGGGTCGTGTTTCTCACTGTTCTACTCTCTGCGACGTGGTTGCTCAGCGTCCCTGCCGAGTTGTGAAATGTCATGTGTGATGGCGTGTGCGGCTCTAGTGCGTCCTCAGGGTGGCCTTGCTCGATAGATCCGCTGCCCGACTTCGGCATTGCGGTAGATGGAAGCGATGCAACTCATGGTGGGCAACTTCTCAATTGGGCTCATATTGGTGGTTAGTTACTCGGCTTGTGTTCCCGCCGAGTTGATGGGCATCGGTGCAGCGTCAAGATTCGTGGTTTGATTTAAAGAACGCGGGATCAAGCCCTTGAGTTGAGGAGACCGAACGGCGTGTTGTCTTCTTCCGCGCGGGCGAACGATTCACGTCCTTGGGGCTGGAAGCATTGGCCGCCACGTAGTCGTCGAGCCATTCGCGACGGAACTTGATCGGCCCGCTGCCGATCTGTGCGAACTGAATCGCCTTGCGCTTGGCGATCCTCCGCAGAGCGCTGGGTGAGTACCTCAGGTAGTCGGCGGCCTCCGGCAGCGTCAGCAGTTCATGGTCACTCGTATTAGGCTCGAACGGTTCTGGGTTTGCTTGTGCCGGGAGCTGGACGCACGACTGAGCTTCGGCGAGCGCCAGCGTGGCCGCGGCGATGGCGTTACCCGTCGTGGTGAGCCAGTGGGAATATGCTTGCTTAATCAACTCGCGGGTGTCGGCTTTGGATGGGGGCTTGTTCGGGTTCATTTTTGGAAGTTCTTCAAGGGGTGTATCGCTCTTCTCGCCCGTCGGACTCGGGCGACTATCGTTTCCGTAGGCCCGCCTCGCTTTCAGCACATTGACTACGTCGGCAAGGCGGTCGGGAGCAAACCGGATGGAAAGCCCGCCGCGACCATCGAAGACGGGCTCGCCGATGGCTCGCAGCTTGCGAGACTCGGATGCGCTGGGGCTGTTGATGAACGCCACCAAACAGGGGCCGTCCGCGTCGATTCTCAGCATGGTCAACCTGCCTTCCGCCAGTTGTTCGCCTTGGGGCGGAATAAATGGGCGGCGAACTTGGTGCGGTGGTACTCACCATCGCAGCCCGTCGCTTCGACAATGAACGAGCCCTTGCGATAGAACGCACCAACGTAGCGAAGATGGTGCGGCGGCTGCGGGGTTGCGGAATCGCCGCCCGTCAACCACTGCCGCCTTTGGCAGGCCCGGCAGCATTGCTTGCGGTTGTTGAGCCACCTCCGCCGAATCCACGAGAACTGCCGCCCACAGTCGCATCGGATGGTGGCATGTGTGCCGTCTATGGCGACAAGAACCATGCTACCGCGTCGATAGCCGACGGTTAGAGGATCGGTTTGTTCTTCCAGCATGGTATCGGCGGTGTTGGGGCGGGACTTCATTTGGTGGGTGTCCTTACGCAGCGGCGAGTTTCCGACTGGGCTCTACGATCATCCCGTTGCGATCCTTCACAACTGGGGCGAACTCTACTTGCTCTGGCTCACTGACATGTTCGCGGACGTACTCCCCGATAATCTTGCGGTAGGCAGCGTGCATCACGTCGCAAAGCTCCTGCTTGTCCTCGGCGAACACAAGGAAGCTGTCGTGGATTGGGAAGCACGGCTTGCCCTGCTTGGCAAAGTGGTGGAGTACGTCGCGTGCTATCGCGCCGTCGATGGGCATGAAGAGCCGCATACCGGCGTCCGTGCCAAACAGGTCGAGGACGGCCCCATGTTGCTTTTTGACCAACGGCCAAACCTCTTCCTTGAGGAAGTGCTGGAGGGCCTTGCGGTCATCAAGGTCGAGTTGAGGGGCCATCCCATGCAGGGCCCTTCGCAGTTCCCTCGCCTTGTGCCATTCCTTCTTTCGCTTCTCAGTGGCCCCACCCTTCGCGTCACCGAGAAGGCAATCGCCATCCCACCCTTGGACTTCATAGGATTCCGGGCGGTGTTTGTTGAGTTGGGCGGCCTTGGCGCTCGACTGAATAGCGCTGTACCAACCGCCCTTCACATTCCATCCAGAGCTGATCAAGTGCTTCCCTACGGCCCGTTGGGCTTTTGTAGTGAACGCTCCCCAGAGCTTGTAGGGATCCTCCGGACATGGCAAACCACGCAGATTGTAGGCCAGCATAGCGTGGAGGCTGCCGAAGTCCAACTCGACGGTTGGGCGGCCATTGATGAGGAGGGTCGCCCGCTCAGCTCCGCACAAGCCCTGGAGGTTGGAGAAGCCGGGCGTGTAGATGCGCCCATGATGAAACAGCGGGCCGTCGCCCTCAAGGTTCTCTGTGAATCGTGCGGCGAGCCAAGATCGGACCTCATAGGTTCCGTCGAGCCAATGATAGGTTGGCTCGTCCCCGTCGTCATAGGTGCGGTAACACTTCCGGCCCATCAAACAGAACCGGCTGTTCACATCATTTGATAGCGTTAGCATCTTCTCGGCAAGCAGAAGCTCCGCATACTCCGCTTCGCTGAACCTATCCGGCTCAAACGGTATCGGGTGCGCCGGCTCAAGCTTCGTCTTGCGGGTATGGATTTCAACGCAACGCTGCCCGGTTGTGGTGGGCCGGTCGAACTCCCGCGGATCAGCACCAACCAACGCCTCGTGTATTGGGCCGAGCGGAAAGAGGCGGCTCATCCTCCCGCCCCCCTTCCTCACTGCCAAGTAGCAGAGCCCGGCATCGCGGACAGCGCGGGCCACCTCGCCTGGTACTCGGTCCGCCTTGTAGTTGAACCGAACTACCCCGCCGTAGGCAGCAGCCAAGCGGAGCGCATGGAACATCTTAGCGAAGAAATTTTGCTTCCTCCCAAGGGAGTGCCTTATTAGCCGGTGCTCGATATGCTTGTCGCAGAATGGCTTGGCCTGATTGAGCATCCAGCCCGGGACGCGCTCATGCCGGTCGTAGTCCAACTGAATTGAGTCCAGCTCATCCCGCAAAACATCATCGGGTGGGATGGTAACGGGCGCGGATGGATCAACGCGGGAGCGAAGCGGGACGCTAATGGCTGGTGACACTACTCGGCCTCCCTGTTGCAAGAAGCGGCCAAGAAGGCCACAACGTCGTGGCGGCCATACCGAATCGACGCTGGAGAAAGGCGGATTGATACGAGGCGACCGGCACGAGTCCAGTTGCGCACTGTTGCCGGCGTCACCTTGAGAAGGTGCGCAAGTTCATAAACGGTGTAGAAATCAGGGGCGGAATCGCTGCTAGGGGGTTTTTCTCTTCTCATACCCCTATTATAAGCACGATTGGTGCCAATTTCAAGCAATACGCTCCGCTAATTTAAAAATATCACATATTTCCACGAATTGCAAGTACGTTTTGCCGCACCTCTCGTAGAAATAGGAAAATAGGGCGAGGGCGTATGACTTCCGGGGCGACTGACGGCTGCAACTCTGCGCAACTTGCCAGCCTTCTGTTCTTTTTGCGCAGAAACGTCTATGATATGAGAAGCCGGGTCGATGAGCGATCTTATGTATTCTGGTCACACTAGCGTGTGTTCTCCGTGCATCCATGGACCTTTGTGGTGTTGGTTCATGCACCGCGTATCTACGTGTGTGTCATGCTACTTGATAACTACGCGTCAAGATGAACCTTGTCCTGATAGTGTGAACAGTTCTTTTTTTTGCCTTATCTCGATCGAGCTGTGTGTCGCCTGCCGGGGCCGTCGAGTTTCCCTGCCGCGGATCAACAAAAATAAGACGCCTTCACCTGCAAAGCTCCGCCGCGTGTGACCTGCCTGATGGGGCACTTCCAAGGACAGCGGCCGAGGCCGTCAACGCTTCCGGTGCCCATGAAACCGATACCCGCCAGAGGATGGCGGTATCCAGTGGCTGGCTATAGCCAACCCGATTCTGAGATTCGCCGCGCGCTCAATCGACTACCCGATCAGCGCCCAAGCGTGAAGCCAGCGAAAGCGCCTTTTTTTTGATGGCGGGCGTGGATTGCTTGGAGCCGCAGTCGCTGTGCCCGTCTTATATCAGGTTAGGTCAAGGAAGATCGACGGGGTGTCGGGGCAAAAAACGGCAATTACGCGTAGTCGCTTTCAAATAACGGGACTCCTGTTCTCGCGCATTACACCACCGCTTGCGCTCTGTCGGCAAGATCACGCCGGCATAAGGTTGCATCGACTGCCTGCACCTTCCCTGCATCGACAATAGTGTTTTCACCTGATCCTCTGTGCGCGCATCGCAACGATTAACGGCGGGAAATAATCCGAGCACTTCATGCGAATTGATTTGAAATCTGGCGCGCGCCGTGTAGTGTTAAAGAGGGATGGCCAAGAACTCGCAAGCAGCATGCGGCCGACCTCTTCGCTTCCTCTTCTTTGCTGCCCTCATCCTTGGAGGTTCTCGCCCTATGTCCGATTCCATCCAGTTCGACACTGTGCCCATGGAGGGAATGTTTGCGTGGCAACTGCTTGACGGATCCACAATGGCAGGCCGCAAGCTCGACGTGCTGTGCGGTACAGCAATCGTCAAGCGCGTAGACGGTACTGTCTGCCATGTACCCGAATCCGATTTGCGACCCGCCTCGATTTCCGAAGTGCAAGGCGCGTGCGACTTCTTTAACTACTAGGCCCTTACCAACCTTGGAGAATTCCACCCATGACAATCAACCTTGAGAACCGCAAGCAAGCAGCCGCCTACCGTACCTACTGCCGAGCGTTTGCCGCCTGCGAGCGCGCACTTGGGCGTGTTCCCGGGGACTGGCGCACGCTGGCCGCTATATCGCCCAGCTGGCGCATCACGCTGCGCCGCTGCCTGGTGCTCATCGCCGATGCCTGCAACGAATAGCCGCGCATCTTGCCAGCCTTCTTGCTTTTCTGCTTTTCACCTTTTGGAGATTCCCGCCATGTCTAGCCCCTTTTGCAAGTGCTGTGGTTCGTCCGACCGTGCCCCGTTCCCCATGTTCCCCAAAACCGACGGCTACCGATTCGGCGAGATTTGCGCTAAGTGCGATGAAAACCCGCCAGCCCCCGCGCAAAGGTGGGCGGCCGAATACAACGCCACGATCGACTTAGAAACAAGCGCGCAAGGGCTCGCCGAAAATTGGCTAAACGGTAATACGGGCCAGGTTATCGACGCGCTGGCGTCCGACCATCCCGGACTGGCCGCGGTGCTCATAACCCGCCACGGGCCTTGCTGCGGCGACGGTTACCTTACCGCGATTGATTGCCGAGTTATCGCGCAGCGGCTATTAGATCGGCGCGGTGAGCTCGCCCAAGAAATTGCCTAGATGCGAACCCAGGGCGCAAGCGCGCTAGCGGGATTCGCCACCCGCGCGCCCCCTTTGCTTTTCTCTGTTCCTCACCCTTTGGAGTCTCACACCATGCCCACGATTGAAGCCCATCGCAGCGAGAACGCCAGCCGAAAGCGCCGACGCGCAGAGTTTGAGCAAGAGCGCATTCAGCGCCAGTATGAAGCCCGCGCCCAGCGCGAAGCGTATCAACAGGCCATGAAAGCGCCAACGCTCTGCTATGGCTGCGATCAGCTATTCAGGCGCGAGGACATGAACGCGGTGCTATTCGGCTTGCACCTTTGCGGCGCTTGCACGGCCGAAGCCCGCAAAGGTTCAACCCCGCTGCGCGTTTCGGCAGGGTTCTGCGCCCGGCCCGCAAAGTCTGGGCGATGGGCGACGCGATACCGCACGCTGCGTTCGTTCGTTCAGTCAAAAACCTGGGCGGCCAAGCCCCTGAAATACACCGCCGCGCCTGCCACCTGAATCACTCGATGCACTCTTTTCTTGCTTGCTTCTCACCCTTTGGATTTCTGCACCATGACTACTACCCTTGAAAACGTCCGCCAATCAATCGCCGAAGCGTTCCCCTTTGAAGTCTGCAAGCTGCCCCTGCTCGGTCCCGACCGCGAGCGTACCCCGCATTACGGTTTGTTCCGCTCGGACAATTCCGAGTGCGTCGGCAATGCCTGTCGCCGTGGCTACACGCCGCATACGCTGGATGATGTGCAAGCGCTTGCCGAAGCAGCCAGCGCTGGATTCGACGCTAGCCATTGTGGGATAACCTGCTCTTGGGATGGCGGCCACCATGTCATTATCGGCCCGACCGATGAACACCGCCGGGCGATTTACGGCACGGCCGATAACATCTTTCCGCGGTTCATCCTGCAAGCTGGCTACGATGGCCGGGCGTTTACGGCCAGCCTCGGATTGTTCCGCGATGCTTGCAGCAACTTGCAGTGGATTCGGACCGCTGGCCAATCCCACAGCGTTTCGCTTCGGCATACCCGGCAGCTGCGCGACCGCATGCCCGGGCTGATCGAAACGTTCCGCGGGCTGGCCGCCCGCTGGGATGGTGTCGTGTCCACGGTGGAGCGCATGCAGGCCGCGGAACTTGATTTCCGCGAGTTCGTGGCCGCGGTCTATCCGATGCCCGAGGATGCCAGCCGGCGCACGGTAGGCAGCTACCAGCGCCGCGCCGAGTCTATCGTTGGTCGCCTTATGCGGGAGCGCCAGCGAACGGGCCGACCGCTCGGCAGCGCCCATACGGCTACCGCCTGGGAAGCTTTCAACGCTATCCAGGGCTACGTCCAGCACGACAAAAGCCGCAAGGGGCGTTTGTCTGTGGCCCAACGGGCTATCAAGGCCCTGACCGATGCCGACGTTAGCCGCGCGATGGAACTTGCACTAGCGGTCTAGTTCATGGTGCCGGGGCCACGGACGGCCCCTTTCTCTATCCCGTCCGAAACTGCCCCGAAAACGCGCTTTACATTCCTTCAACGGGCGTTTGGCAATGTAAACGCTACCAGCTCACCAAAGATAGACACCAATGAAGTACGTCGCATACTATCGAGTCAGCACCGCCCGCCAAGGCCAAAGCGGATTAGGCTTGGAAGCCCAGCAAGCGGCCGTCGCTGCGTTCTGCGAGCCGATCGAATCGTACACCGAAATTGAGACCGGCACGAACAAGCGGCAGCGCCCCGAGCTACAACGAGCCATCGCAGCCTGCAAACGCCGCGGGGCTACATTGGTCGTCGCCAAACTCGATAGGCTAGCGCGGAATGTCGCCTTTGTCTCAACGCTCATGGAATCGGGTATCGAGTTCGTAGCTTGCGACAACCCAACGGCCAACCGGCTCACCGTTCACATCTTGGCTGCTGTCGCAGAGGATGAAGCCCGCCGAATCAGTGAACGTACAAAGGCTGCCCTGGCTGCCTACAAGGCCCGTGGCGGCCAGCTGGGCAATCCTAGCAATCTGACATCCGTTGCGGCGCGCAAGGGCAACGCGGCAAATGTGGCCGCTGCTGAGCGTCATAGGCAGGATGTACTGCCCATCGCTCGAAAGCTACGCGAAGCGGGCCGCACGTATCAAGCAATCGCCCATGAGCTCACTGGGCGCGGGCTGCTCACGCGGCGGGGCAAGGCGTGGTCACCCACGGCGGTCAAACGGTTACTGGGGTAGTCGTCAGAAAGTCACCCCAAAACTCGCGAGGTGTAACCCGTTGCACTGCAAGGAGTTAGGGCGGCACCCCGGGTATTTATTGGCCATTTTCAGGGCATTTTCAGCGCCGCGGAGTCGCGGATTTGGGGGTTCGCACCTTCATTTGGCCACAAAACCCCTTATTTTTGGCAGTTTTCGGTGCCGGCCTATGGCTCGATGAAAAAAGGTGGCCGTAAATAAAAAGTCGGGCACGGTCTCACCCGATTTTCGCCCAAATTCCTCGGGGTTTTCGGGGTGTTTTGCTAAATTTGGCGAGCCGACTTTTCCTTTTTAGGGCCGCTTCCGAAGCACTATAAGGCTGAGGATAATTCAAGTTTTGCATAATCCGACCCGGGCAATGGTACCCAGCATGAAACACGACCTTACACCCCGCGAAGTTGAAGTAGTCCGTCTGATAAGTCTCGGTTGTACCACCGCCGAAGCCGGGAAGATCCTAGGCGTTTCTACACCCACTGCTGATACCCATCGCACGAACGCCATGAACAAGCTAGGCGTTGCGAAGATGGCCCTCGTAACTCGCTGGGCAATCAAGCTCGGCATCGCCAAGCTGAACGATAGCTTGACCCTCGCCGAGAAGCGAAAGCGTGGCCGGAAGAAAGACGGTTGGAACTAGACGGGCGAGTCAGAGCCTTAGTAGCGTTGCGCGCCTGCTTTCTTCTCTTCGGTGAACTTCTCAAGTGCGGGGAGTTCAATGCGGTCCCCGTGCATATCGTACATCGCGAACCACTCAAAAAGAAACCGGGCACAATGCGCCGGCCAGTTGGCGATAAACTCACTCGCTGGTTCGGTGCCGGACTGCTCGGCGTATGGCGACCCACACTTTCGAGAGCATCCGAAATCATCTTCAAGCTTGCTCCCCACTTCGTCGAGTGCTTCGCGGATCAAGTGCCGACTGTGATTGTGCGGAGTGTCGCTCTGCCATGCGTAGAAGATCGTGAATGCAAGCTTCGATTCCATTGTGTGTGCCTTTGATTGACCGGGGCGAGCCCTTGCCAGTCCGTCTGGGGCTACGCGGTGTAGCTACGCGGCATCTTCGTCTCGTATCTGACCGTAGACCCGCTCCCGCAGATGCCGCTTGACCAGCTCTTGGAAGGCCGGGTCGTTCATGTACTTGGCAAACAGTTCCTCATTCTGTTCCATCCGGTCGATGAAGAAGTTCTCCAAAGCCTTGTCAAAGACAAAACGGAAATTGTCGAGTGTGTTCGCCTTGGCCGCCTCGCGAATATCCTCGTCGTTGACGGCTTCCTCCTGAATTTGATTGAAGAACAGCTCGTCGGCCTTTGTGAAGTCGGTTCCGAATCGCTCATTGACCAGTTCGATGAGCGTTGAAAGTTCTACTTCTGGACTTTCGCCGAGACTTGTTCCGACAGCGGTCGGCCCGCCAACTTCTCCGCCCTTGCCTTTGTCGAGTTCGATGCTGCCGTCGCTGATCTTCTGAAGTCGATAGAACTTTAGTGTGACCTCGTCGTCGAACTGGTAGCGCGGTCCAGACTCACGTCGAGGGAGCTTCGTAAGCAGGAATCGCGCGTAAGCGTACAGCTTTTCTAGCTCTGAATCTTGGAATGGGATGACCTGGGAAAGAAATGCGTATAGGTTCCGAAAGGCTCCCAGCAATCCGCGAAACTCTTCCTGCTCTTCCTCGTCCAGTTCTTTGAATCGCGTCACGGCGGGGTCTAGCGTCGCCTGCAATTTGGCGTGGTCCGATTTGCTCTGCACGGCCTTGGCCTGGAAGAACACCTTGCAGAACGCCTCAACGTCGCTGGCGTGGATGATGTGTTGCTCTTCTATCTTCGCTTGTAGCTCGTACAGCTGATGCGGGTCGGCTTCCTCACCGACGTCAGTCCGCTCGTAGTAAGGCTGAAACGCTTCGTAGATTTCCTCGCGCGAGTTGACGAAGTCGAGAACAAAGGTATCTTCCTTTCCGCTGCAGGTGCGGTTAAGTCGCGACAATGTCTGCACGGCTTGAATACCAGCGAGCCGCTTGTCAACGTACATCGTGTGCAACAGAGGCTGGTCGAACCCAGTTTGGTATTTCTCGGCAACAATGAGCACTTGAAATTCTGGCCCTGCAAACTTCTCTGGAAGCTGTTTCTCTTTGATAGGATTCCCCGTCTCGGGATCGGGGTTCATCTCCGGTTCGGTATACGACTTGCCGCTCACGTCAGGGTCTTCGACCGTGCCGGAAAATGCCACGAGCGTGCGGACATCGTCGTAGCCTTTCTCGGCAATCTGCTTGTCGAACTCTTGCTTATAGCGGACGGCATGCAGCCGCGAGCTGGTTACCACCATTGCCTTCGCCCGTCCACCGATCTTGTGCCGCGTGTGAGCTCGAAAGTGTTCCAACATCACCTCTGTCTTTTGGGCGATGTTGTGTGGGTGCAGGCTCATGAAGCGGGCCAGCGCTTGGGCCGCCTTGCGTTTCTCAACCTGCGGGTCCTCCTCGATGCTCTTCAATAGCCGGTGGTAAGTCTTGTACGTCGTGTAATTCGCCAGCACGTCGTGAATAAAACCTTCCTCGATTGCCTGCCGCATACTGTAGAGGTGGAACGGCGTCGGCTTGCCGCTGACGTCTCGGCCGCCGAAGACTTCGAGCGTTTTGTATTTCGGCGTCGCAGTGAACGCGAAGAAGCTGATGTTTGGCTGGCGGCCCCGCTTGGCCATCGTGCGAAGAATCTCTTCTTCGTAGTCGGCGAGTCCCTTCTGCTCCGCTTCAGCCCGGGCCTTTTCCCGAATCTGCTCCGCCGCAAGCACCGCTTTAAGTTCCGTAGCGGTTTCGCCCGACGCAGAACTATGCGCCTCGTCAATGATGACCGCGTACTTGCGATCCTTCTGCTTGGAGAGCTTCTCCGTGACAAATGGGAATGTCTGTATCGTCACAATAATAATCGGCGTACCTGCATCGAGCGCCGCAGCGAGCTGGGCCGACTTGTGACTCTCGTCGATCTTTTGGACAACGCCTTGTTTGTGTTCTAACTGATAGATGGTGTCCTGCAGTTGACGGTCGAGCACAACACGGTCGGTCACCACGATGACCGAGTCGAATACCTTGCCGTCCTTCGCATCGTGCAGGCTGGCCAGCCGGTGAGCGAGCCAGCCGATGCTGTTGCTCTTGCCGCTGCCAGCGGAGTGCTGCACCAAGTAGTTGTTGCCCGGCCCTTTCTGTTTGGCATCCGCTTCGAGCTTTGAAACCGCGTCCAGCTGGTGATAGCGTGGGAAGATCATCGTCTCCTTGCGGACCTTCTTGCCGCCGACTTTCGTTTCCTTGGATTCGAGAAAGACGAAGCGGGCGAATATGTCGAGCCAAGCATCCCGTTGCCAGATGCCCTGCCAAAGATACTCGGTTTTGTAGCCATTGGGGTTGTCTGGGTTACCTGCTCCGAGGCCGTCGCCCCGGTTGAGCGGCAGGAAGAAAGTCTTCTTGCCATCGAGCTTGGTTGCCATTGCAACTGCGTCTGTATCAACCGCGAAATGGACCACCGCGCGTTGCTTGAAAGCGAACAGCTTTTCCTTGGGGTCGCGGTCGTCACGGTACTGCTGCTTCGCGTGTTCGACGGTCTGCCCTGAGTTTTGGTTTTTCAGCTCCGCCGTGGCGAGCGGCAAGCCGTTGAGCGCCAGGGCCAAGTCGAGCGACTTGCCCGGTTCGGCATCACTGAAATGCAGTTGCCGCACGACGTCCAGCTGGTTCGCCTTGTAGAGCCGCTGGGTCTCGGGGTTCATCGCATGGGCCGGGGCAAAGAAGGCCATCTGCAGCCGCTTGCCATAGCATTTGAAGCCGTGACGGAGCACGGCTAGCAGTCCCTGCGAGTCGAGCGATCGACAAAGGTCGTCCAGCACGATGCGTGCGGTATCCTCGCCGTGCAGGTTTTCGAGTGAATCCCACACTTCCGGCTGAGTCGCCTTCAAGAAGTCGGTGACGGCCTTCGGCCAGATTGCCCGCTTCGCGTCAAAACCATCGGGGTGCTCTGCATCGAGTTGATGCCCAACGCCCTTTTCATAGCCATTGTCGAGCAGGTACTGCTCAATGGCGTCTTCGAAGCGAATTTCGCGGTGGTCAATGGGCATCACGGTCTCCTTGCGATGCTGTCTCCGCTCGTACTAGCTCAATCATCCACTGCGCGAGTTCGCAAACTTTGGCCATGGCGTCGGCATTCGCGAACGTCGCCAGGGGAATCCTCCGCCTCCGGCGCAGATCATCGTCGCTAATCTCTAGTCCATCAAATTGCTTCAAGCGGTCAGCGATCTCGCGCAGTATTTCTGGCCGATTGAAGGGCGGCTTCTTATGCAGCGAGTCGAGCATGAAGACGATCTTACCGTTCGTTACAATGCGGAAGATGTGAAACTTGGTGCTTGCAGGTTTGACGATCGCTACTGCCATGCCAGCCTGTTTTCCACGTCCCCACCACACGTAGTCTGCATTCTCTTCGCCCCAGTCCAACAATTCTTGAGCTGCTCGCCGGGCATCCTCACCGTGGTCCGTGGCAATTTGAGTGAGCAATTTCTCCTCGTTCCATTGACTGCCCCGGTCGCTCCGTTCACGTTGGGTCTTCTCCCGTACGCGGACCTGATATTCCTCCGCCTCGGGAAGGGGGATAACCTGCTGCACGTCGATCAAGACTTTGTCGCCATACGAGTAGGGACGCAGCCGCACGCAGCTAATATCGAGCCCCTGTATGTTGAGCCACATCACGGCAGTCGTCAGCTCTTTCGAGAACTCGGCGGATGCCAAGACTATGCGAACCGATTGGCCGAAATCATCTTCGTTCGACTCCTCCCAATCGAGGAACTCTAGCAGGCGTGCCTCGGCATCCGCGTCGATACCTCGTTGCTGGAGATAGCGTCGGTGCGCGTCCGCAGCCTGTTCAAAGGTCATCGTCGAAACCATCGCCGCGTAGCGAATCGCCTGCAGTTCCATGTGGCCGCCCCGCTCGGTTCGCTTCAGTTCGACGACAACCAGGCGAGCGTCCCGGTCGAGCAGCAACAGGTCAATACGGCGTTGCGAGTCGTCCCACTGGCCAAACTCCTCGGCAAGCACCATCGCGTCAGGCACCAGGACCTCGATCTGATCGCGTAGTAATCGCTGCAGATCCTCGCGCTCCTTGACGCCGGCGTCGCCAAATCGTGTCGTCTTGACCTCCGTCAAACAGTTGTCGTTGAGTTCGTAGATGGGCATGATACGAAGGGCTGAATATGTAGCGGTTGGGTTTGACCGGTCCTTGGAGATAGGCTACGAACGTCGGCCGTTTGCCGATTTGACAGTCATTCTCGCTATTCTAGCACCGCGTCGGGCAAGACCGACACTACTGTTTTCGCAGGTTCTCCATAGTCTGCCTAATTTGGTTCCACAACGGCGGCGACTACTTTGTAGCACATTGGTGGTTTCTGGGTATCGTCGTGCGACCACGGCTTGGCCATACTCACCGTCAGCAGGCTCCGCTTCGATATACTCTGGCCGCCCTCTAGCTTTCTCGTGGCCACCGGATCAGTGACTTTTAGCGAGTAACTATTGCCCGCTCGGTCAAAGAAATGAGCGACCCACCGATTCGGGTCGTAGTAGTGGCGTCCAAATCTTAAATTTCGCGGGCGCACGAGTTGAAGTGACTTCCAATCTTCTGGCGGAAGCACGAGCAAGTCGTCTGGGGCAACGCGGTCGCCCGAGGAGTGAAGGATGGGCGTGTCGGACTCAACGTACTTCTTCACGGCGTCGCGTTTCAAGCGACGCTTTCGCTTCCATCTCCAATTTCGGATGAACCTGTTCTCACACTGAAATTCGTCGACGATTCTGGGCTTGATAAGGTCCAACTCTAAGATGTCAAGCAGAGTCAGAAACTTTCCGTTCACGAAGCAACGCTCCACTGGTATGCCGTCACCGCTCTTCGTGACCGGGCGGACCCACTCTTTGGTGTCTAGGTCGATGCCACCCAAGCATTGACCATCAAAGCGTTTCGAGTTTGCCAAGATTGCGATGCGGGCCATTTGTGGCTCCTACAAGTTGACGACTTCGACATCTCCCCACTTGCTCTGCAAGAAATCGGTCACCAGCCTTCTGTGGCAGTGAATGTGCTCATGTTCACTGCAAAGTAGACAACCACCATTGAGCTCGCTCGGACTTAACTCCACATCCGGTCGTCGCTCCGCAAGAAGCTTGTTAAACCTGAGTTCGTACTGCTCCCACGTTATACGTTTCTTCTTGTAATCATCGAGAATGTCCTTTGTCGGAGCTAGGATCTTCTCGTGAATGTAGTCGATGTCACAAATTGTGCACAGGAAGTATTCGAGGTCCCGACGCTTTGCAAAGCCAGCGAGTTGCGACACATTGTTAAGCCGCACGTCGACTAGCGTCTTTACGCCGGCATTCTGGAGTTTGGTAAAGAACTCCTCTGCGGAGTGTCCGGTAAACCCAATCGTATAGATGGTGATTGGTTCGCGCTGAGTCTGTCGGTCACTCACTCTCGGACTCCTGCCTGCGGTAGGCGATTTGTTTGCCGCGTTCAGCGTAAGCTCTTGCTATCAGTTCGCTAGGGGATCTTCCCGCATCAAATAGTGGGTCCACGCCCATCGCTAGAACCATTCGTTTCTCAGTTTCTTTGTGTGCCTCGATTGCACCATCGGCAAGTATGTGCCGAACCTCAACTCCATGGGCTTCTAAGTGGCGAGCAATCAATACAGCTCGATGACAGTCCAGGGGTTCGCGTTCGGCACACATGAGAGCGACGACGTTGGATTCTGCCTCATTTAGCACTTTCGATAGTCCCTCCCGAAACGCGGGGAGTTCCGCAACGTGATCATACGTAGCTTGGTCGTTTTCGTAGCACTCGGGCTCGTCTCTGCGGGCCCCAAGTTCTCTACCAAGGAACATATAGTTGATTCCGAATCCACCGAGTGAGCCAGCTAGATTCTCTTGGTTGAATTGGGCAAAGCGACTGTAGGGCTGGGATCTGACATCAATAACGACGGAAACACCATGGTCGCTTAGCAGCTCCAGGAATCGACTCAAGTCGTGATTCGAATGTCCTATCGTCATTACGGTAGCTGCAAGGCTCATTCCGTAGCCTCCCTCACGTCGATTTTACCCGTCACCGCAGCTGAGATGAGGGCAGAGCGGTATTCTTGCAGACAACCAATCGCCTTTTCCGAAGTTCTTTCTAGGGCTTCGTGCACGATGGCTTGCTGTCTAACGAAATCTAGAATGTTGCGTTGTTCCTGCTGTGGAGGTACCAGGACCGGAAACTCCTTCAACTTCGTACTGTTGGTGGTTGCGAGATTCGTCGTTTGACTAGATGTACTCGTGAAGTACGTCTTGCCATGGTAGGAAGTCAGCAACGATGCAAGGAACTCTGGATGAAGCCGATCTGCCATTGGGCGGACGGCAAAGATATGATTCTGGTGCAAGCAACCAGGGACTTGTCCTTCCCAGACATACCCCCGGCCCAGTTTGTCAAAATCTCCACCTTCAGTCATGAGGACGTCGCCGGATTGCAGCAAATATCGTGGCGCATCTTCTGTTGGAATGTCCACTTCAGTGATTTCTTTTAGGTCAAGATAGCCATCCTGGACATTGGCCACACGGAGGTAGGGGTGAGACTCTAGTTGCTGTGATGCCTTGTATTTTTTGCCAAGGGTCAGGCCCGTCTGCACTTTGGTGACGTATCGTAGAGAGAGCACGTCCCAAGTAGTGGGTACCTTCCCCAACCACGCCACTCCCGAATCCTTCATCTCCGTACTCGCGTCAAGACCCTTCGTCACGGCCTGGCTGATGAGGGCGGTTCGCTTTTCCTTGAGTAGCTCGATGAGCCGTCGCTTCTTGGCGACCAGCTCGTCAATCTTCGCCGTCTCCCGATCCAAGAACGCCGCAATCTGCCGCTGCTCGTTGAGCGGAGGGAACGGCAGAACCATATCGCCAACGATGTCGGTATTTAGATTGAGCTGTGTACCAAGCTTACCAAGTCCTCTATAGGGCTCACCAGAAGCAAAGATATAGTAAAGATAGTGTCTGTCTGCTTTTAGACGAGGGAAGTAGACGAACCCGTCGTGAATACAGCACTGAATGTTTGTTATACACGGTTTTCCAACACTTCCCGCAATGCTTAGGAACATCTCGCCAGGTGACATCTTCACGCTCAGACTCGCACCCAATTCAGAGAGCTTCTGGGTGGTCCTGTCGAGGTACATCCCTGCTGCTGTCACGTCCGCGATGCGGACCCACGAAAACTCTCCGTCATCGTCGAAGTATTTTGGGTCGTCTATAGGACGCGGTGACGCTCCACGGTAAACAGGAGATTCCCATTTGAGCTTCTTTTCAGTCCAGTGCCCAGGAATATGCCCCAGCCATGTTATGCCCGTGTCTTTGTACTCCTCGTAACGTCGCCACCCAGATCCCGGTTCGATTTTGGTGACAACTTGTTCAGCGACGTTCAGTTCATCCGTCATTCTTCTCCCTCCCGTAGTTCATCGAGGGCGAGGATGTCGTGCGTCGTGCGGCGGACACCGATGCCGTGCTCAATCAGCAGGCTCACAAGCTGCTGGCCGTTCATCAGGCCAACCGGGATTGCATCGGGCCGCTGAGCTTCCTCGCGAGCCCCCTTCGAGAAGTCGCTGGTCGTAATAATGAGGCCCTGTTCGTGCGAGCCGAGACTACCACGAACCTGCTGAACGACAGGGGCCTGAACGTTGTTCTTCCACTTCTTCGCCTGCACCGCCATCCGCGTGCGAATCGCGTCGCCGACCACCAGCGTGCCGCGGACGTCGATACCTCCGTCGGAGGAAATCTTTGTAACTTCGACTTCCTCAAAGCCAAGTGCGGTCAGCAGTTGCCCGACAAGTATTTCGAAGTCTTCAGGTGTCAGTTCTGCAACGCGTTCATGGAGCTTCCTCCGTACCTCTTCGTTGCGTTTACGAATCTGGCCTTCGAGTCCCGTTGGCTTCCAGCTAACCAGACCGAACATGCCCTTACCGCGACGGTCGAAGCGTTGTTCTTCTCCACGCTTTTCGCGCCGTTGCATCTCCATATGGAGTTGGGCGTTCAGAGTTGCTTCAGGAGTTTTGCTCGCGGTCTCCACCAAGCCAAGTTCGAGAATCTTATTGGTAATGTCTCGATAGTGCATCGGCTGCCCATCCGCGTATTCTTCCAGCACATGCACCGCGGCTTCCGTGTAAGACATAGAGGAATCGTCATTCTCTACATCCTCGCTGGCGGCACCGTTTGAACTGCCGGCAGTCGCCAAACCATAGACGCCACGCGCGTGCTTCCGGAATGGGGACTTGCTACCGTCACGCTTGATGGAACCCGACAGGTGGGCATTGACCGTCGCCTCGGGAGACGTGCCTCGGGTCTTCCAAAGCCCCGATGCAAGGGCACGCTTGGTAATCTCACGGTAATGAAGTGGGCCATCGGCCTCAGTCAACACGTGAGTGATGGCGTTCATCACGTTGTTCATCCGACCACCTCCCGCAGCATCCGCACGATGTCTTTCTCGATGTCGGCGTTCATGATTCGGTGTCCTTCAGCTTGAAGGCAATATCGGTAAACGGTCCAACTGATTTGCCAAGGATGGCCACGCCAGCTTCGTGTGGGAATGGCATCTTTAGGTGGCTCTTTGCACTACCATTTAGCGCGAACGCATAGCCTTCGATGTTGGCTATACAGAAGAGGTTGTCCCGAAGCTCGACAACTATCTTGTCAGCTCTAAATGGCCACTCACCCTCGAAGTCGTCTTTTGAGATTTCTTTAGTTGGCCAGCCACTCGACTTGATTTCCTCATCGGTTCGTTTCGTCCACTTTGCCTTCTCTCTTTGCTCCAGGATATGAACTGAACGTCTGTAGTCCCGCGTACCTAACTGCTCATCTCGGAGATTCCGGAAGTCAGAGTACACAACGGAAGTCTGGCTGAGTCGCCCCTCGGAATCAGGATGATCGCCAATGGTGAACTGAAGCGCGATCGCCCTCACGAGCCTTTCAAGCTTTGCGATAATCCTCGAATGCACGCGAGGATAGTAGTCATTGTGCATCGCTTCCATGTCACCGATATAAGGAGTTGGATCCACAATGGTGGATTCAAGGGCCTCCCACTCGCTGCTGGGATCAATCGGACTGTGTGGACTCCCAGCTACGATATCCAGGTTGTAATACCTCCCAAACTTGCCAAATAGCGACAAGATGCGCACGCACCCGGCGAGCTCGTGATCGGTGGTGATGAAGTCGTACTCTGCCTGAACTAGCCGACGAGACTTACCGCCGTAAAACTCGTCCGTAATCTTCGCGAGCAGGTTCGTAAGGTCATGCCCGAGTGTCCTCATGTAGTTCATGTCGGGGAATGAGCCGTTGGCATCCTCGTAGGCAAGCGAGATGTAGCATTTCATTAGACGCTCAAGGCCGCTTGCCAGGAGCTGGTGCGGCAAGTGATAAAAATCGTTTGCCATGTCGATTTCTTGAAGCGTCCCAAAGCCTGCCACAATCAGCTTGTGCGAAGTCTCCAGTTCGGTTAGTAGGCAGCCAAAACGTTCCAGGTCGGTGCTCATCCAACTACCTCCCGAAGCATCCGGACAATGTCTTTCTCGATGTCGGCGATGTCCGCTTCGATGTCGGCAAGCGGTCGTGGCGGCTTGTATTCGTAGAAGTGACGAGTCAGCGGGATCTCGTAGCCGACGATGCCGACCCCGCCATCCTTCTCGTCCCGCTTTTCCTCGCTGATCCAGGCATCAGGGACGTGTGGCGTTACTTCCCGGGCAAAGTACTCGTAAATGTCCTCCTTGAGCGGCACATTCTCGTAGTCTCGCAACTCGGTATCGGGCTCCGGGTTGCCGTCCTTGTCGGTGCAAACGTCGGCTGATTCGTCGCGCTCACTGAATGTGGCGAGGATGGCTTTCTTTATCGGGGCTGGAATCTTGACGTCGGCGTCTTTGGCCGCTGCGGTGATGATGTCGAGGAATTCGTCGCGGTTCTTGTAGACCGTTCTTGCATGGAGCGACTCTAGCATCGCGACAAGTGCCGCCTGGTACTCCTTACCTGCCGCGACCTCGGCTTCGTGAGCCTTGGTGCCTTTCTTTTTCTTGCTCTTGGCAAGGTTCTCGAATGCTCTGACTTCCCGTAGGGCTTCGATGCGTTCGGGCGTTACCTGGAACACGAGCTTTAGCGGGCGCTCGACGGTAATTTTCCGGAATCCAAAGTCTTGGTTGTCAAAAATCTTGCTGCGGTCGCACTCAGCAAACTCGCCATAGAGGCGAGTGGTCTCCGCGATATGCTCTTCGCTGATTTCGTTCCGCTTGTTATTGAGGCTCTTCCGCATCTTCTGGTACAGATCGACGGCGTTGATGAGCTGCACCTTGCCCCGGCGTTCCTCTCGTTTGCGGTTGGTAACCACCCATACGTAGGTGAAGATGCCGGTATTGTAGAAGAGCTGGTCGGGCATCGCGATAATCGCATCGAGCCAATCGTTCTCGATAATCCAACGACGAATCTCGCTCTCGCCACTACCGGCGTCGCCGGTGAACAGCGGCGACCCGTTGAACACGATGGCGATTCGCGAGCCCCCTTTGGCGGTAGGCTTCATCTTAGAAATCATGTGCTGCAGGAATAGCAGCGAACCATCGTTGATGCGGGGCAGGCCCGCCTCGAAGCGACCGCTCGAACCGCGCTCCGCCTCGTCTCGGATAAATTTTTCGTCGGGCTTCCACTCGACTCCAAACGGCGGGTTGGCTAGCAGGTAATTGAACGTCTCGCCGCTGAACCCGTCCTTCGAGAAGCTACTGCCGAAGGCGATGTTTTTAATATCGTGGCCTTTAATGAGCATGTCGCTTCCGCAAACGGCGTACGACTCGGGGTTGTGGTCCTGGCCAAATACCTGAAGGCGGCTGTCGGGATTCAGCTCGTGAAGGTACTCGTCGGCAACTGCCAGCATTCCGCCCGTGCCGCAGGCGGGGTCGAGCAAAGTGGGTGCGATCCCTTTCTTGGTGAGGACGTCGCCATCCGGCTCGAAGAGCAGATTGACCATCAGGCGAATCACCTCACGCGGAGTAAAGTGGTCGCCCGCCGTCTCGTTGGCCGCTTCGTTAAACCGACGAATCAGCTCCTCAAAGATGTAGCCCATCTCGGTGTTGGGCACGACATTCGGGTGGAGGTCGATGTCGCAGAACTTGGAGACGACCAGAAAGAGCCGGTCGTGCTCGTCCAGCTTGGCGATTTCGTCCTCGAAGCCGAAATACTCGATGATCTTGCGGGCCGTCGAGGAAAAGCTCTTAATGTACTGCGACAGGTTGGCGGCAATCTTCGCTGGGTCGCCCTTGAGTTTCTCGAAGGTGAGCTTGCTCGTGTTGTGGAACGACTGGCCCGCCGCCCGGTTGAGAATCGGCTCCGCCTTCTCCCGCTCCACCTTGCCGCCTTTGATGCTGGCGGCTTTGGCGAGCACCTTGTCCTTGGTGGGCTCCAGCACGCAGTCGAGCCGCCGGAGCACAGTAAGGGGTAGAATTATCCGGCCATATTGATTGGGCTTGTACGGCCCACGAAGCAGGTCCGCTACGGACCAAATGAAATTGACCTTGTCGCTGAAACCGTTCGATGCCATCCGAAGTCTGCCGCATATTGGGAAAAGCCTAAAAACGCAGGAGCTACGCAAACCGCGATTGTACCTCCAAGGCGTCCGGCTAGCTACCAGAGTGGTAGGTGCTCGCCATGATGGGAAGCAATCGGTTCTGCAGGGTGTGCTGGCTGGGGGCAGTTTGCCGACCGAACTGAGGCAGCGAGGCCCTCGGCTCAAGCGGCCGACGGGGTTCTCGCTGGCATGTGCTGTTGGTAGTTTTGCTGTAGATAGTGCTGGGTGAGCATACGCATAGCATCGCCGTCACTGTGTCATTTAACTTCGCCCTGCTAAGCGGCCTATGACAACAACTGGGCGTCAATTCTATCTAGTTCCTGTTGAACCTCATCGAGAAGTGGTTTCAGGGATTGGCGAATTTGCATCATCAACGTAATTGCATTGCCGAAGTCTCCGTCCTTGTCGGTCATAGACGTTTGGTCCTTCATGGCTGCATAGTGAATATCGGGAAACTGATTGCGGACCTGATACTCCATCTTGGTCAGGATGTTTTTCGCCGCGTCGAAGTTTTGAGCAGCCACTTCGTTCGAAAGTCGGGACGATCCATTCTTCTGCAGGGTGACTCGCATCTGGCGAATCGCCTTGTACATAAGGAGAGGGTCTTCGTGTTGAAATGGTGCATCCATTACTTGGCGGTCGAAAATGCTGAGATCACGTGCGAGGTGCGAGCGGAGACCAAGTAAGACTTTGCGACGGCTGGCGAAGAGCCGCGGCATAGCCGAGGTAACGACGGAGCGGATTGACTGGATCTTGCCAAGATTGGCGACCCCGTAAATTTCTTGGAGCAAAGTGTCGAAATCAAGCACGTCGACTCGCCAATTAAAAGCCACGCCTGCGCACGTTTCAGTGATTTTGTAGGTGCCTTGCTTGGGCAGCAACGAAAACAGCTTGAAATGGTCGATATGCGCTGACAGTCCGTGAGTGTCCAGGCACTTAATAGTTTGATTGATTTTGGGAGCACCTTTTTCGGAGGTGACTTGGATGCCGATTCGATTGTGATTGTCGATAAGGTCGATGCAAGGGTAGTTGCTTTTTGAAACGTTTGTGTTCTTCAGACGCCACCCGCGAACTTCGTTCAGGAGGTCACCAACGAAGTATTCAGCGTGGACGTTGATATCAGTAAGATTGAGCGAACCGCCCGGTCGAATGTAACCTTGGAGGACGGCGAGTCCAAAGCGTATTTCTTTGCGAAGTTCTTGGATCGCCAACATTCGAGCACCCTGGTGGTTGGGAATTACTTGTTTCAAGTTGGAGACTTCCATGATTGGCAAGCCTGTTCAAGACTTCTTTATATAACTCCCATATGCTGCGCGGTCTACAAAGACCGAGGTCGTGCGTGACCAGCCTACACCGGTGCGTTCACATTCAGAACTTCTTGCACGCCCCAGCAAGTGTATTAACACCGGACCATCCTGCAATAGAATGAAAGTAGAACCCGCGCCGGTGCGAGCGGTGGCTAAGAGTGTTTACCGGTGAGTATTTCGTGAATGCCAAGGTAAATATTGCCGGTCTGTGAAGCTTCTCTGCGTTTGCGTAGCAAAAGCTGAATTAGATCAATGCGCCCTTCCAACACGGCCATAAGATCGCTGCCGTCCATGAGAATCAACATTCGTCGGCCAGAAGAGTGGGCCTTGACGCCATCCTCCGAGAAACCATTGATTGAAAGATACAACCCAAGTGTATTGTCAAGCTTTCGAGATAGTTTGCCGGCCATCCCGTCAAGATGCTTGGCGCTGACGGGTTCTGCCTGCCATTTGGCTTCCAGCAAGTAGTCAGTAGCTTCAAACGTGAAAGCACCATCAATTTGCTCACCTTCGATTCGAAATGACGCTTTGGGATCGAGGTCGAATACTTCGAACAACTCCCGAAGTATTTTTTCGAGCTTATAACCACGTTGCTGCGGATTGTCGGAACCGAGCAAGGCAAAGTATTCCTGCTTTAGTTGCTCGATGTGTTCTTTGACAGCGGCCAAAGCCATCAGTTTCTGATGCGTTTCCGCACGCCGGCGTTCTACATTCTTCTCTTCTGCTACAATGTCGCCATGTCCTTTAACTTGGTTTCTCAGTGCTGCAACAGCAGCCTCAGCTTTTTGGACCTTTTCTGCGCCGTCATCAAGACGTGCTAGGTGATTGAAATCGGTGATATTTGCAGTCTCCGTCATCAGGCGAAGCAGTTGACGCTGGTAGATGTGTTCGTTCTGCGCGAGATGGTCGACGAGTTTGGCGACGATGTTTCGCTTGTAGTCCCCCCAGTCTAGACGAGCAAGGATGGTGGAATCGCTTACGGTGTGAGTCAGGAAGCTTTGAAGGTCGGACTTATACCAATATGCGTATGTTAGCGCTTCCTTGAGCGACTGGATCGCCGCCGGCGCAATTCTCTTTGAGGGATCACTCTCTGCCATCGTACTTAGAGTTTCCTATATGGCATCGAACAAAAGTGCTTCAACGCATGGCTTCACGCTGACGCGACCGGCATTATACAGTTCTAAACAACACTTCGCCAATAATCACCGACTGCATGACTTCTGAAGAGACGGCAACTTCACGACGGCCTGGACCATATCGGCTGGCGCCGCCGGCAACACGCGGGATCAACCCCGAATGGTCGGCACTGCCCAATACCTAGCGTCTTGGCGGCATTGCGGAACGACGCCAACAAGGCTGCATACTCGGCAAATCCGTCACAGGCGGCTCCTAAGTGTATGCGGGTACTCCCTTTTTTTTGATATGGTCGTCTGCATGCGGGGTATGGTTGGATGGCCTGGCAAGAGAACACATGGCGAGAATCATGACACAGCCAAATCCCCGGACATTTGTAGTATCGGTGGCAGACGCAGCCGTCATGGTACGCATTACACCGTTTCCAGACGGCGATTACTTAATGGGTGAAAGTGACCGCGAGATTTGCGAAGACGCCCAGCGTCGCATTCACCGCGAGAAAGGCAATTTCGAACGCCTTGCCGAAAGCCTGCCGTTTGGGCCCGACCCTCTTGAAAAGCCAGCGGTTACACATAACTCGTTTGTGCTTCTCCGCAAAGCGATGGAAAAGTTGTCTCATGTACCCCCGTTTCACTCTCAAGCAAATGAAGTGGTGCACTTTTGTAAAGAGCAACTGGATCTTTATCCGGATAAACGCACGAGCGCGAAGGTGTTGGCCGCTATCAACAAGCTTGAGCTGCTACTGGAAGAGCGGTGCGGACCTTTACAGTCTTCAAGCGGGTTCTAGACAACGTTAGTCGGTCGTTAGTCCTAACTACCTGGGTGTCGGCCATGTAGCCGATTGCAGCTACTCTTGCCTACCCTGCAAGAGGTCATTTTCGGCGCAGTAAACGCGCAGTAAATGGGGTGCAAAAAAGCCGATTGCAGACATTTCATCCAGTGTATAGGATGATGGAATCCTGTTTTTTGGCTTGTTTTTGAGGGTTTCGTTTCTGCCTATTTGGCGCAGTAAATGGCTTGACATGCAAGAGGTCACAGATTCGAGTTCTGTCGTGCCCACTTGACGTAAAGTCCCACCGAATCGCGAGTTGCGTGCCCTGACGACGGTCGTCAGCGCGGTGTTTCCCAAGAGCGCAAAACGGTAGCCTACCGTTTTGGCTCCAGACGGAGACCCGCCTGATGCCAACACTACGCAACACTCTCCCCAAATACCGCAAACATCGCGGTACCGGCCAAGCAGTCGTCACCCTCTCTGGCCGCGACCACTACCTCGGCAAGCACGGCACCGCCGCCAGCCGCCGCGAGTACGATCGGCTGATTGCCGAGTGGCTCGTCAGCGGACGCCAGGAGCTGGCCGGCGACAGCGATCTATCGATCGCCGAACTGCTGACCCGCTATCTGAAACACGCCAAAGCCTACTACGAGAAGGATGGAAAGCAGACTTCCGAAGTGGCCGGCATGAAGGCCGCCATCCGCCCGCTGAAGGAGCTCTACGCCCGCACCAATGCTGCGGATTTCGGACCGCTGGCGCTCAAGGCAGTTCGCCAACGCCTGATCGAAGCCGGTTGGGCACGCTCGACCGTCAATCAGGCCATCGGCCGTATCAAGCGGATCTTCCGCTGGGCGGTGTCGGAACAATTGGTGCCTGAGAGCGTCTACGCCGCCCTGGCAACCGTGGAGGGGCTCCGACGTGGCAAGACCGCGGCTGCCGAGTCGAAGCCTATTCGCCCTGTAGAGGCGGCCGTGGTCGACGCCACGCTCCCCTGCCTGCCCGAAGTGGCGGCCGATATGGTCCGCGTGCAGCGGGCTGCCGGCATGCGTCCGTCCGAAGTCTGCATCATGCGGCCCTGCGACATCGATCGCAGCGGAGACGTCTGGCTCTACGTACCCCAGTCTCACAAGACCGAGCATCACGGGCAACGGCGGGTCGTCTGCCTCGGTCGCCAGGCCCAGGAGGTACTTCTTCGCTATCTGGCTCGCGATCCGTCCGACTATTGCTTTCAGCCGCGCGACAGCGAGGCCAAGCGGCGGGCGATTCAACATCAACAACGAGTGACCCCGCTGTCATGCGGAGATCGCCCCGGCACGAACCGAAAGCGAAAGCCAAAGCGGAAGCCGGGCAACTGCTACAACTCGGCGAGCTACGCCCGAGCGATCCATCGCGCCTGCATTAAGGCCAAGGTCGAGCCATGGAGTCCGAACCGGCTCCGACATGCTGCCGCCACCGAGGTGCGCAAACGCTTCGGACTCGAAGCCGCACAAGTCTACCTGGGCCATTCCCAAGCCAAGGTCACCGAGGTCTACGCAGAACGCGACATGGCCAAAGCAATTGAAGTCGCGCGTGAGGTCGGTTGAACCGGCCGTCAGCCTTTTGAGTGGAACTCGACAGCACCGTTGAGGTGGAACCAACTCCTCTGCTTCGGCTGGCATGGACTAGCTGAGGCCTTCTCATACAAGGAGACCAAACCGATGGCATCACTAGCGAAAGGCCCGAATGGCCGACACCGAATACTCGTAACCGTTGGCGATCGTCGCGAGACGGTCAGTCTTAACAGCAAGATTCGACGGAGCGAAGCCAAGAAGATCCTGCACCACATCGAAGAGCTCGCCACCGCGGTGAACTACGGCACTCAGCGTGCTCCGCAGACGTCTCGCTGGCTTGCCGAGTTGGCCCCCAAGTTCCGCGCCAAGCTCGCGGCCAAGGGCTTGTGTGAGGCCATAGAGTCGCCTGCTAACGTCGCACCGAAGAACCTTGGCGCCATGATCGACACCATCAAGGCCAACGAATGGGCGACTCTCGCCGACAGCACCGTGGCGATCTACGAACGTGCGTCAGACAACCTGCAGGACTACTTTGGTAGTGACCGAAAGCCCGAGTCCATCACGCTGGGCGACGCCCAGGCGTTCGTCACTTGGTTGCGTGCTCACGAGAACCTCGCGCAGGCCACAGCCAACAAACGGGCCGCCATCACCAGCAGATTCTTCCGCTCGGCCATCAGGCACAAGTGGCTTGATGAAAACCCATTCCAGGGCGTGCGGAAGACCAACGTCCCAACTGCCCGCTTCCGGTTTGTCGAGACAGCCGACGCCGAGGCGGTGCTCCAAGAACTGCCGACGCTGGAGTGGAAGCTGTTGTTTGCCCTGAGTCGCTGGGGCGGGCTGAGAGTGGCGTCCGAACCGCGGCAGCTGAAGTGGGGACACGTCGACTGGGAACAAAACCGCCTGCTGGTACCGTGCCCGAAGACTGCCAACGCGGGGCGTGCCGTCCGCGTGGTGCCGATCTTCCCCGAACTCTACCCGTTGCTTCGTGAATACTTCGAGACGTCCCAAGAGGGCGAGGAGTGGCTCCTGCCGATGCTGCGAGGTATCAGCGACGCCGCCCTGCGTCGGCCGCTACAACGGGCCATCAAGACCGCGGGCGTCGAAGTCTGGCCTCGTTTGTGGCATTCGATGCGCGCATCGCGCCAAATCGAACTAACCGACGAGTTCCCCGCCAACGTAGTAGCAGACTGGGTGGGCAACAGCTTGGCCACGGCGCAGCGGCACTACCTGCGGACAACCGACAACCATTTTGCTCGAGCCGTGGCTCGCGCGTCGTAGTCGCCAGAGGACTGCAACACTGCCAAAGATTGTAGCGACTCGCAGGGGAATTCAGAAACGTGCGCAGCTACCGGCGCAACTGATTGAATCGACACCCGGAAACGGGGATAATCGAACCGCAACAATTCACCGAGCTCCGGGATTGATCCCCCGCAGAGCGACCCGCCGGTAAACCGTGGTATCTACCATCCTCCACGGCAAGCCGGCTGGTTGGCTCGGTAAACTCGAAATGGATGGAATTGCCATGGATTACCCACTAAAGCCAAGTGGACACCGTCGTCATGAACTCACCCGCCTAAGCGGTCTATCTCTGGAGGAACAACTGCAGAAAGTGGGCAAAGCCGCCAAAGCGGTGATTGCCCACTATGGCGAAGACGTCCATCCCAGCAAATCTCAAGCGATACTAATCGAGAAGGCGGCGAACGAACTTCTGCAGTACCTCGAGTCGAATCCTGATCCCGAAGTATCGCGGGCGATAAAAAATGCCCTTGCCCTCGGGGGTAGTTTTGAGCGTCTGTGTGATACTGCATCCGGTGCGTTCGACGCGTGGCTGCGCGACTCAAGAGAAGCTTCAAAGAGTCGCGATAGAACCAAGAAGTTCAGCAATGGCGGACAACACCATCGCTTCGATCCACCGAAGTGTAGAAAGTGGTTCGATGATGCGGTCCGCCTGTATGGCACGAAGAATGTTTCTGAATTGGTGCGTCGAATTAACGACATGAAGGACAAATCTACGCGACGTTTCGGGCGAACCGCTGTTGAAAATGAGCTCGCTCGCCGCGGCCTACTTGACAGTAAGTAGCTAGTCGCAATTTTTTTTGTCGTACTAAGTACTTAGTCGCAGCGGGTTGTCGCGGAAAAACCCTCTGATTGCCGTAATGATTAAGGGCGTGCAAACAATGCTTTGCACGCCCTTTCTTTGTTTCCAGACCCAACCGGAGGCGTTCCCTCATGTTCCGCAATCTGGCATTCGCTGCCCTAGTTCTCGCTCTGCTGGCCTACCTGCTCGCCTCGGTCGCAAATCTCGCCATTGTGGCCACGCTGTTGCCGCTCGGCATGGTCCTACTCGCTGAGCAGCGCCTCAGCCTCGGTAAGCTCGCCCGACAAGAGGGGCTGAACCCCACCACCGTCTGGCGATGGTCGACCCGCGGTGTCCGTGGCGTGAAGCTCGAAACCATGAACATCGGCGCCCGTCGCTTCACCACCCAGGAAGCCTACGAGCGGTTCGTTGAGCGAAGCACCGCTGTCGCCAATGGTACGCCCATCCCCCAGCGTACTGCGAAGCAAAAAGAATCGGCCATCGATCGTGCCGAGGCCGAACTCGAGAAGGAACTGGCTTCTTAATTCTCTCCACCAAGCCCCGCTCCCGCGGCCGGCGCGTAAAAGTGCCCCGCGGAAGCACCACCCTCCGCGGGGCTAATCTCAAGGACACCTACAAAATGCAGGCTACCACAAAAGTTGCGTCCGCGAAACCAACGAAGTCGGTCGAAGACAAAATAGCCGCCCTCCGGCGGCTGATAGATCAATCGGACGATTTTACACAAGAAGGTCTGTTGTTGCAGCTGTTGTTTGAGTTGCACCGCCAGCGGCTCGCGCGGAGGGCAATATGACCGAGATCAACCGCCCCCGTGATCCTGAGGCCGAAAAGTGGACCATCGCTTCCATGTTGATTAATGGCGCCACCGCCCCGGAGGTGTTCGCCACAGTCCAGCCTGACGACTTTGACGATGAGCTAGGGCAGGCGGCCGCGTGGGCTTGCCATGATGCTCTGCAGGCAGGTGAACCCATCGACGCGAAACTGGTTCTCCGCCGGATGCGAGCCAGCGGTGGTGATGTTGGTGAGTTGGCCCGCGAGTACATTGCCGAACTGCTCGAGGAAATCCCCACCGCCGCACACGCTCGCCTTTACGCGATAAAGGTAGCCGAGGCTGCCCGTCAGCGTCGGTTGCTCGAGCTGGGGCTTCGCGTCACGCACGAGGCTAGCAATGGGCAAGGATCGGAAGAGATTCTAACCAGATTGTTGTCGGACGCCTCGGCCATTGTCGACCGAAATAGCTGTCGGGGCGACCCGTATAAGGACTGGCAGGAGTCGCTGACCAACTTTGATCGCATGACCTATTGGGAGCCTGGTGGCAACAATAGCCAACTGAACCGCCTGAACATCGGCCCCGAGCAATTGATTCTCGTAGGTGCTGTGCCTGGGGCAGGGAAGACTGCGCTCGCCATGCAGTTGACCTTCAACATTCTCATGGAGAATTTAGAAACCGTTGCTTTGGTAGCGAACTGCGAGATGCCACCGGGTGTACTCCTCGACCGGCAACTGGCTCGCATCGCCCAGGTGCCCTACAGCGTTGTTCGAGACCGCCAGTATCGAGGCGCAACCCTCGACAAGGTCATGAAGGCCTCGGAGTTCCTGCTTAGCCAGAAGCCACGCCTGCACTTCATGGGACCACCCTTCACAATGGCCCGCCTCAAGGCCCTCTCGGCCAGCGTAGGAGCCTCCATTGTTGTCTGCGACTACATCCAGCGATTCCGCCCTTCCACCGAGTCAACCGACCAGCGGCAACGCGTTAGCGACGTTATGAGCGACTGCCGAGAGATCGCCATGCAGGGCCCGGCGGTGCTCGCCATCAGCGCGATGAGCAGGCAGGGTCAGTTCCGGGAGTCGAGCGAGTGCGAGTACGCCTGCGACACAGGGTTCATCCTGCAAGACGTCGAACACCAGGACCCCAAGGTCGACGGCAGGCAGTTGGAAGCCAAGTGCATCAAGAACCGTCATGGCGCGATGGGGGACATCGAATTGACATTTGTAGGTCGCTTCCAGGAGCACATCGCCCCGCCGGAGGTGTCAGAGTGGGATGAATTCGCTGAGTATAGTGGGGAGGCGTCGCTTGCATGATCGATCGCATCGACGCGAATATGGACGAACTGCGGCGGCAAGTCACCGCTCGGCGGGTACCATTGCGGAATGGGCACCACGAGAGCAACGGCAGGCCGCTACGCACGCGAGCAGATTCTCGGTTTACCGAGTTCAACATCTTCGTCGACCTGCACCTCGCCAACCTGAAGCAGTCCGACGCCATGGTGTGGATCATCATTTGGCGACATGTCGACAAGCGGACGGGCACTGCGATTTTGACCCACGCTCGGATCGGAGAAGCTGCTGGCCTGCAACGTCGAGCAGTCACCAACGTGATACGAAGGCTGGCCGAATCCGGCTACATCGAGGTGGTGCGGAAGGGTGCAGCCGACCGCTCGCCAAGCGTGTTCAAACCCACATTGCCCCCACCGCAGACAGGTGCACCACGGTGCACCCCTACAGGTGCACCGTGACGACCATAACAGGTGCACCACGGTGCGCCCAATACAGAAAGACAGAAGGGAAGCCGCGCAAAAGCGGGCTTCCCCCGGAAGAAAAAATGACCACCGCACACCACCAACCAGCGCCGAGAACCGCTCGCACGAATCCATTCCGCTCTCGGCTGCACCGATCGCTCGGCGGCCAGTACCGAGCTCCCCAGGTGAGCGACCTCAACCAGGAGAGCATCCACGCCGAGGAAGCCGCCGTCGCCTTCGAGCGCGAGCGGTGGCGGGCCATCGAGGTGAATCGGCTGGGTGAGCCCGCCAACCCATTTTGAGGTCCAACAATGAAAACCACTTCCACAATACCGAAGGAAGCCGATACAATGCATTCTGAAGAATCACCCCTTGGGGGGAGGGGGGGCCGACCCACTACAACAGCGCTAAACCTTGATTGCCGCAAGCTCAAAGATCTGCGTCTGATCAAGCGGGCTGTCCGTGACGGTTGGCCTGTCCACCGGGCCGATCGCCCTATCCTCATCGACAAGGTCGTGGAGATTGTCAGCGACGAAAGTTTGAGCGCCCGCCACCGCCTCACAGCGATGGAGATCTGCGTGCTGATGGTAAAGCAGAACCACGCGAGAAGAGATAGTGCGCTCAATTCTGTGTTAGGTGTTGCGCCGGACGACGAAGATTGTTGATCTTTTTCGGCATTTTTGGAGGGTGTACGAGTCTGAAGGGGACAGCAACCCAACGATCTCCCAAGGCATCTGCAAAACATCAGCTTCTCGTTCAGCTCGCTGGGTTCAACAGCAGCGAAAAAGAGCTCCGCATTGCCTTTGGACGACTGCGACGAAGAAAACGGCTCGATTCAGTACGTACCTGGTAGCCACCGCTGGGACTTGTTGCCACAAGGGGAACTAGCTGGCAATATGACAGACGGCCAGCGCGATGCCCTTGAGAACCCCGTGGTGGTGAAGGCCCGCCGTGGCGAGGCGACGTTTCATCATCCGTTGACGGTCCATGGATCGCAGGCCAACCTTAGCGATCGACCGCGGCGGGTAGCGGTAGTCAACTTCGTGGCCGATGGCGTGAAGAGCGATTCGGACGAACCGCTCCTTGTACATGGCAGCCCCCTCAACAATTCACGTACTTCACCGGGTTCTGGCTGCCTCGCTTGAAGTACTCCTCCACCGATCGATTCAGGTATTTCCGTCGAATCTCTTCGGGGGCCAGGATGCCGACGAATTCCCAGCGATGCGATTTGGCTTTATTGCCGTGATAGTCGTCGTAGCGCATCGAGGAGCCTCCGGGTAGCCAGTACGTCACTTCGTACACTTCACGTACGATGCCCTGGTAGACGCCGAAGACGTATTTCACCTCGTCCTTCTTAGCGCCCAGTACCCAGGCACTACGTGTGGCGTCGTATAGCTCGATGGGTGACATCCCATAGTGAAACGCCCGACTGATGTTCACCAGCAGTACCGGGTCGGTAATTTTGGCGGGACGGGAATCCAATCGATCAACAATCTCCTGAACGCTGGCCCGCGCGCCATAGCGAGTGCCATGCCCGCGGGCGGCGTTGGTGAGGTTCGATATGTCCAGCAGATCGATGGCCGTGGCTTCGACCAGCAGCGCCTCCTTCTCGGTCAGGCCGTACTTCAGTATCTCGATCCGCGGCTCCAGATTCAATTTCTTCAGCTCGGTGATCCGCCGCACCTTGTCGCAATCTCGCAACTCGCCGAGGTGGGAAAACGCCCGATTGGCCTTGCCCTTACCAATGTAGAAAACCTGCTCGTTGCGGGGATCGATGTAGAGGTAGACGTAGTATTTGAGTTTCTCGACGACTTTGGGACTGAAGCGATTCATCGGGGGCACCTGCCACTGGCTGACTTTATCGGCTCGAAATACTGGACCGTCCTGGCAATTACAATTACCGCGAGACCATGAAGGGCGTCTTCCTAGGAGTCCTCGTCACCGGTTTGACGCTTCAATTCGTCCAAGGTGCGACCATGCTCGTCTCTCCATTCCGTCCAGCCGTTTGCGTTACGGCCCATTACGATGATGGCTGCCCGGCTGGGGGTCTTAAACAGATGGTCCTTTTGAAATACCAATCGTCCGCCGATTTCCTTGAGCACTCCCGATTCGAGCAGTGAATCTCGCGACTTTCCAAGGTTCCACTTCTCGAACGAAGCCGTTGTATTGGTCCTGCCACTGGACCCCGCCAGCACCACGAAGCCTTCGCTCGTGTAGAGGCCACGTGCATCAGCTTCTGAACCACGGCAGTAGAACAGTTCCTGCTCATCGGTTTTCGATTCAGCACTTGCCACCGGCGTGAACACGGGGTACCCCAGCGTGCTCAGTAGAGTCTTGGCGGTGTCAAAGATTTCAATGCAGTCGGCCTCCATGGGGGCCGGGGTGTGAGGTCGACTCCCGGCGTTGCCGTTTTCATCGGCGCAACGACCTGCCTCGCGACACTCGGTAAGGCAGTACCATTCAAGAAACACTGCGTGAGTCTGCGTCAAATTGTTTGTAAGTGACACGACGATCAATGCCCGCTCCCAGAAGTCTTTCTCGGCGTTATGTCGACGCATTCGACTCTTCAGATCGCCAGTCTGGCCGATGTAAACTCGTTGATCCGTGTCGTCCTCTTCACCGAACAGGAAATAGAGAGCAACCTGGTTCGCTTCCGGCATCGCCAGAAACTCATTTAACAGGCTTCGCGGCACCTCGATCACCCGCATGATTCGCGTAGTAATCTCGGCGACACGTATGCCTTGAGGATCGCCCGCGGGCAGGAAGATTTGTATTGTCTTGGGCGGTGCAGTCATGTTAGTTACTCAGTCAGAAGTCGATGGAATGACACCACGGTCACGAGCAGCCATCTGTCTGTCAATGCCAGACTCAATTGGCATTATCTTCCTCCGTCTTGCGTCCCAGCCAGGCGATTAAGTCTTCGTAGCCTGGTTGCCAAAGCGAGTTGACGTGCTTCGCCGCGCCATCCAGGTCTGGATAGACCGTCATGTTGTTGATGTTCATCTTGTTGAGTGTGATCAAGCACGCATCCCTGTCAGCCTTGGTGGTTGGTATCTTGATCTTAATAAAGTACGCCGTCTTGTCTTCATCCGCACAGACTTCGCGGACAATGGACTCCAAGTCTTCGTTTCTCGGCAGCTTCAGGAACAGCCCCGCTTGACCTATCAAGCGGACATTCTCGTCAGTGTGTGGTGAGAGCAGAGAAACGCGATTCCGCATCTCTTTCTTCTCCAGCAAACTAGTCGAAAAAGCATAGACTCCGCGAAACTGGGAGTCGCTATTCCCTTCAAAGGCGAAGAACAGTGCAGCAAAGGGGGCCAGTGTCCAATCGAGCAGTGGAGTCTTAAGCCCATAGTGCTGTCCCAGAGCCCAGCATTCGTCGTCATTCAGCTCTGGGGAATGATGGCCTCGCCGACCGCGCATCGCGTGGCGAAAAGCGGCTAGTTGCTGCGAGTGGGTAAGTGGGGGGCAGTTGAAGAATTCTGGGTTTCCTCCACTGAGGTTCTTTCGCTTTGGGTAGACTTCCTCATGACGATCGATACTCGATCGGAGCTGCCAGTCAAAGTCTGATTGGCCTCGGTAAACAAACGCGGGGCCATGGAGAAATCTGCTGGAAATAAAAGGCTGAAAGTCCTCCCACGAGTTGAGTTGGATTTCCTCGACTCCCCGTTCAATCGGATTGCGATTCATGAACGATTCTCGCACACTAGGGTCTTTACTCGGGCAACTCGAAACCGACAGTGCCTTGCAGCACCGCGCGAGTGGCGGCAATAGCTTCATCGGTGTTCTGGAACGTGCTTACGAGTTCAGCAAAATCAGTTTTACTGTTGGCGTCTCTTCGCCCAAACGCGGCGAGGCACGCGCGTGCTTGGGCAAGCGACTTTCGATTGGATTGTCCACGGCATGCACTTCTCGAAATACAGCGCGCAATTAAGTTCCAAACGCCTCGAATTGTGAATCTGGCAGATTCCCCAAAAACTCCACCGGGGAGTGTCAGACTCCGATCGGCCAGCATGCAAAGAAACTCGCTTGCGGCATCCGATTGGGTGATGCCTTTATCTTGGCAAGAATGATGGTCGATACAACATCGATTCGCATGATGCTCTACGAAATCGATTTGTTGACCGCTGCCAAGAAGTAGATCGCTCTCAAGCATGACTTCGAGACAGTAATTGCCGTTCCACCAATGTTCGTCGGTAGTCGCGTCCCACAACCATGGCCCCCGTTCATTTTGCGGATCGAATTTGCGCAGTTCGTTGTGCTCGATGTCCGTAATCAAAAGCCGACAAGCATGAGGACTATAATCCATTGCCTCGACCCAATACACCTTCTTGCCGGTAATGAGCGAGCGCCAGTCCAACGTGAATTTCACATTGCCATAGCGGTAACCGCCCGCATTGGTCCAATCGTTCGGGGACAGCCATACGACCCGTGTCCGTGTAACATTTAGGCAGCTCGCATCGAACACTAAGTCTGCCCGGACTGAGCCATCTTCAATGACCCTCACGGCATTCTTCAAGTGGGTCACGTGGGAAACAGTTTTCAGGGGTACGCGACTCGCATCAAAGCGCTCGAATTCCGTGCCGTTTCCAACTGCGTAGTACTCTGGATTGACCTCTAAACGATTCGCCATGGTTACACCCCCTCCAGTACCCCGTGAATAGCCGCTTCCAGTAGTTCCTGCGTCGTCTGCCCGCGGGATTCGAGCTGTGTGGCAATGCCGTCCAATTCAGCCAGCAGGCCGTCCACCTTGGCGACGATTCGCTTTTGTTCGGCTAGCGGTGGCACATGGAGATAGAAGTTGTACTGGGCCTTGATCGATACGAAATCTCGCGTCGTTTGTCCCTTAACGTTATCCACCTGCCGACGAAATGCCCGACTCAGCAAGAAGATGCGTAAATAGCGATTGTCGAATATCCGGCTGTTGACGCGGTAATAGGTAGTTTGTGGTGTGAGAATGCAATCCCGTTCGCAGATGGCAACCCGTCCCACGCTCCCTTTGTGCGTGTAGATCACGTCATTTGGCTTTGCGAATCCGACTCGAAGCCTGGCAAGCACATCTCCCGAGACCTTGTACGCACTGTCGTAATCGATTCCACCCGTCTCGTTAACTTGAGCGGCCGTGATGAAGGGAAGACCCTCCGCTGTAAACTCGGCGACCTTAGGGTGGTTTGCACCATGGTTACCATCTTTCAAGTCGTTAATCGCGCCTAGATGAAGCAGTCTCGCCGTCGACGCAATACTCCAACTGACTGGTAGACTCTCCTCAGCTAAAAAGTCGGGGCGCGGTACATTCAACGGGACACTACGCCGGACGTTGGGATTGCCACCACTCGCTTCAAGTTGCTCCAGCAACACCTCCGCCGGTTCATCCTCCGGGTCCTGCGGGACCAGCTTCCCTTGCACGGCTAACTGCAAAATCGTCTGCCGCAGGTCGCCGAGGGTTTCGGGCACGGAGTACAAGGAGTCGAAGTGGTCGTTCACCCGTTGCCAGGAGCGCTCGAGTTCGCTGCGGGTGGTGCTGCTGGTGACGTGCGCCAGCGCGCTGCGGCTGGCGGCGGTGCGGACTTCGCCGCGGCGGGTGTTCTGGGTCTCCAGCTCATCGCACAGCTTCATCAACCGATAGACTCGCTCTTGGACAGAGCGGTTCACGATGGGAATCGGCACCTCACACACCTTCTTTATGGTGAGGCTAACATTGGCTGTCCCGACCATGCGAGACACGAGCAACTCCTCCTTGAAGGCCGATAAATACTCGTAGAGAAATCTGGCAGATAACAGCTCGTGGTCCAACGGAGTAATGGCACATAGAATGTTACCCAGCGCAAATTTGCCTTCTTGGTAGTGAAGCCGCTTTAGGCTTGCATGACCATGGCCTGTGGAAGAGACAAGTGGGACAATCGCAGCGGGTGAGTCGAACTGATAGTCAACATGGCTGCCTCTTTGCTCTCCGGTAGTGACTAGCGGGTACGGCCCCGGTTCCGCCTTTTGAATCGGAATCGCTCCCTTCTCCACAGCACAGACTTCTGATGTTCTTGCCCAGCTGAGGTGGCGACAATTGCCGAACGGAAGCTCATTCAACTCCACTTCGGTGGCACCTGTTCCCCTAGTTTTTTTCGGTTTCGGTGCCGCAGCACGGAGCTTTGCTAGCATCTCTAGCGCAGCTTCCGTCTCCCTCGCCTCAGGCGCCATGTGCCCAGACAGTGCTAGTGCAAGAATCTTGCGTCGAACACCGTTTAGGCCCAATTGCGTGCAAGTAAGTTGGTCAAGATTGTCTAGGACCATCTTGGCCGTCGTGTCGCCCCTTGCTGTGCAATCCATCGTTGCCGAATCCGCCATCGTTACTCGCCCCCCAACGCCGTGGCGAGTTCGGAACGCAGGCGGCCTAGCGTCTCTTGGATTCCGCTCTCAACCGCATGCAATTCGGCCAGCAGCTCATCGGGATCGCCCGGGCCGGTGTCGGCGTTGTGCGGGTTCTTGATGTCGAGGTTGTAGCCCGCCGCGGCGATCTCCTTGGCCGAGACCTTCCAGGCTTGCTCGTTTGCCTTGCGACCTTTGTACCCGCCGCGGGCGTCGGGCTTCCCCCACCACTGGCGCTCCGACTCGAACTCGTCGAGCCGGATTGGCTTGGTCTTGTTGTAGCTCTTCGCGCCGGGCGGGTAGGGGTGCTCGTAGTACCAGATGTCCTTTGTGGGTTCGCCCTTGGTGAAGAACAGCAGGTTGGTCTTGATGCCGGTGTACGGGTTGAACACGCCGTTGGGCAGCCGCACGATGGTGTGCAGGTTGCACTCGGTCAAGAGCCGCTCCTTGATCCGCGTCTTCACACCTTCGCCGAACAGCGTGCCGTCGGGCAGGACGATCGCCCCCCGGCCGCCCGGCTTTAGCCGGTGCATGATGAGCACCAGGAACAGGTCGGCCGTCTCGCGGGTTTGAAACGCCTTGGGGAAGTTCAGCTCGATGCCGTCTTCCTCCATGCCACCAAACGGCGGGTTGGTGACCACCACGTCGACGCGATCTTTCGGGCCGTAGTCCCGCAACGGGCGGCTGAGCGTGTTGTCGTGCCGAATGTTGGCGGGCACCTCGATGCCATGCAGCAGCATGTTGGTGATGCACAGAATGTGCGGCAGGTGCTTCTTCTCCACGCCATGGATCGACGCCTGCAGTTTTTCCTCTTGCTTGCCCGTTTTCACATCGTGAGTGCGAACGTGTTCGATGGCGGCGGTGAGAAAGCCGCCGGTGCCACAGGCGGGGTCGAGGATCGACTCGCCGAGCTTGGGATTGGTCCGCTCGACCATGAACTGCGTGACGGCGCGGGGTGTGTAAAATTCGCCGGCGTGGCCGGCCGACTGCAGGTCTTTGAGAATCTGCTCGTACACGTCGCCGAACAGGTGGCGGTCCTTGCTGTTGTTGAAGTCGACCTGGTTGATCTTGTTGACCACCTGTCGCATCAACGTGCCATTCTTCATGTAGTTATTGGCATCGTCGAACGCCATGCGAATGACGCTGGACCGCGGATTGCCACCCGCCCCGGTGGGCAGGTTCTTCAGTTCTTTGAGCAGCTTGTTGTCGACAAAGTCGAGCAGCGTATCGCCGGTCATGCCCTCTTCGTCCGCCGCCCAGTTCCGCCAGCGGAATTTGTCTTTGAGTGGCGACTGGTAGTCGTCCTGCAGCAGTTCCTCTTCGGCTTCCCGGTCGTCGAGTATTTTGAGGAAGAACATCCACGCCAACTGCTCAATCCGCTGGGCATCCCCATAGGTGCCCGCGTCCTTGCGCATGATGTCCTGGATGGATTTAACGGTGGTGGATATGGACATAATTAATCAAGGACTAGAAAGCGGGGCACGATCGGGAAATAGTTGCAGCAGCGCGGCGATGTCGTTCATCGAAGTGATGAAACCATCAATAATTCCCTCCTTGTCTCTGTAGCGAAGTTTCATCTCGGTCTGCGGGAGTTGGATTGCAGAGACAATTTCGTCTACTGAGTGACCGGAATGCGCTGCAAGACGCTCGACGATAAATTGCAAATGCAGCTTGTCGGCCAGTGGTGGTCTACATCGGGAGAACGACATCCAAATCCGCGGTGAGCCACCTTGGCCTAAGATGGAGCAGGAAATGGCCCCCGTGCCAGTGATGTATACTTCATCGAACTTGGGCTTAACGGCATGAATAATCTCTTCCACAAGGGCGTCGACCCGCTCCTCTGCTGTCTCGAAGCTTTCTTCGTTCATTACCGACAATCCTCCGACGACGGAGTTTTCAAATTTAGCTACCACCCTTGGCGGCTTGGAAGATTCTGGGGCTTCCTCGGTTCATGATCGACTCGACAGAAGTGTGAAAAGACGCCCCACATCAGTAAATGACCTAATGTACCCTGAGCCAACCTCTCCGTCATCGTAGGGCCTGCAGGTCAGCGATGGCGATACGGCAGCCAGAACCTCATCTCGTGGACGACCGCAGTACGCGGCGATGCGATCGAGGTAAAACTCGGCGTACAAGCCTTTGTCGGGTTTGCTCAACGCCGGGTACAAGCTCAGCATGGCAAACTTTGACGCCCCATTGGGCCCAATGCCATCGAAAGCGATATTGCTACGTGTCGTGCGGACTGCATCAAACTTGGACTGGGCTGCAGTGGCAATCGCGCGATAGACCTCGCCAACTCCATGTTCATTGGCAAGCTCCTGCAACTCTTCGAGCGTGAGAGGAGGCTTCCGCGTCGTGCCGACCTGCTTGCGTGCCTCGGCTTCGGCGGTTTGGCCGATCACACGAGGAACCAGCGTCTTCAAGCCCTGGCCGACAAAGTGGCGTATCTCCACAGCCAGCACTTCCGCGGGGTCCATCTGCTCGTTGAGGAACTCCACGACGCGCTGGAGTTCCTTGGGAATCACGTCGGCGACGAACAACAGTCGGACGCGGCCCGCTTGCAGGTTCGTCTTCACTTGCTGCCAGAACCAGGATGCATCCTGGTCTTCGCCTAAGAACTGTTCTAGCCGCTCATGTGGCTGAACACCGTCCTGATCGCACTGCCGCTCGAACTCTGCTTGCAGTTGCTCTAGGGGCCAATGGACAACACCATTGGCGGCGTAGTCGAGCATTTGCCCAACAACCTCCCGTCGGATTCGCGTATCGCTGCTCCGTTTCACCTCGACGAGTGTGGGAATGCCATCCTGATCGACAAATAAATGGTCGAGAGACCAGCGATCGGCACCGTCTCGCTCGTCCGCGACTCCCATTTCCCGTTTGATCAACAACCACCTCCGCGGCGAGTCGCTTCGTATCTGGTCACCGGCCAAGAGGTCGGGGTATCGCTCGAGCAATGTCTGAAAATCGTCCTCGGTGTCGAAGTCCTGCTGGTTCATCTCGACCAGCCGCCCATCGTCCTGGAGGTTGAAGAT
>NZ_JAMXLR010000022.1 GCF_024054565.1 Aeoliella straminimaris | reverse complement strand
CATCACGCTCTCGTGCACGAGGAACTTGTATCGTGCGCAGCGATACATCCGTCCGCGAGCGTGAACAATGCTGGATGCAAACGGGCGTTTCCTGATTACAACCTACCAACGATCATTGAACTTTCTCGTCGCATGATTCTGAAAGTGGCGGCAAATCCGATGAGGGCAGCAGCGGCAAGCCAGCAACCGGGCGGTTCTGGCACAACAGTAAAACCTCCTGAGAGTTTCTCACTCAACACCTGGTTGCTGGTGCCTCGGGGCAGGTACCAGACATTAGCTGTGTACTTGTAGTCACTTGGTGAAATTCGTCCCCATGGTACGTCCACTCGCTCCGATGTAATCGCCCAAAACACGCCATCATCTGGCCCAGGTGATTCGACGAAGACGTCGACAAGAAACACCGTGTCTTCGAGCGATTCGGTATCGACAGTGGTGACGTGGTAACCGCTTGATCTGTAGGTCAGGTTCATCCTGAGCGAGACCGGTTCACCATTGGTCGGTCGCTCTGGATCCACACAAGCCCAGGTGTAGTAGTCGGTGAATAGGGAATCGGGGCACTCTGAATGTGCTGGCTCACCACGTAGACTGACCGTGACAAGAACAATCGAAATACAGACGTGCCGCATATGCCGCTGCCAACTGGGAGTAGTCATGGGGCGTCCTCTTTGTAGGTCAGCTTTGCGGAAGAATACTCGATAGGCGATTTGAGAATGCCCTAGTGAAAGCCAGCTATCTCGCGGCGGAGGGCTGTCTGTTAAGGCCCCGCCGCTGCCTGACCTGGTCCACCGCCTACGCCCTTGGGAAGAACGCGAGAAGTACTCAAAATAGGCATTGCCTTACAGGAGCGGCTGCCGGAGACCATCTCCTAATTCATGCAGTTCTTGACAGACCTCCCATGTCAATTGCATCGTCGAGTGCAAACTCCCATGCAGATCAGGCACCCGATCACAGCCAGGCACATCCCAGACGGTTCTGGCACTAGCGATAGCACCTCTGCATCGGACAAAGCACGGTCGTAGATTCGCACGTCGTCAATGCTGCCGATAAAGCGGTTCGACTCCGTACCACCACTGTTGAACCAGTGGACGCCGATTCCCGCCACTTCCTCCAAGGTGCTGGTGGTTGGCTTCGAGTAGGTATCCGTTCCGACGATCAGGCCGTCGAGGAAGCCGGTCAAGGTGCCATTCTCCACACGCAACGCAAAGTGGTGCCAGTTATCTTGGAAGTCCGCAGACCAGGGTGTTCCTACGCTCGAAACTCCCGTCGTCCAAGGTCCGCCAGCATGGTAGCCGATACCGGTGTCGTCGGGGTTATAGGTAATGCCGTAGATGCTATTGTCCCCGAACGCTCCGCGTCCGAACTGAATGAACGACTCACCACCAAAGGTAGTGGTGTGCCCTTCATAGTAGGCCCACAATCCGATCGTGAATTCGTCCAGCGTATCCAGTGGCAGGGATGGTATCAGTACGTGGCCACCGCCAAGCCCCGTGTGGCCGCTGCCGACCAAGTGAATTGCTTGATCAGCCACGCCAGGAACATAGGAAAAGTCATTGTAGGCCGTGCCGTGGTTGCCATTGCCGCTGGTGTCGTCGGCATTGCCGTCGAACGGATAATGAGCGAGCAGACCGTCGTTGATACCTGCCACGGCAGGTGAAGCCAGAAGCATCGCGAAGAACATTGGCACACTTAAGAATCGAATCGTCACTGCTACTCCTCCCAGACAAGTATTGACAAGACGGAGTGCGGCCAGCAAAGAGTGCTGGCTAAACGGCACCCACCCCACTGCTCCATCGAAACATGGCCGCCGCGCAGCTGTGCGAGTGGCTTCCCCTCATCAGCGGGGGCAATCCAGTTAGAGCTGCCTCAGCCAGCCTTCGCCGCACCGAAGTGTTCTACTTCCTTAAGTGCTTTCTGAACCGAATCCGGCTCACAAATCGCAAAACGAATCGTGTGGTCGGGGCCAGGGGCTTATCACTGTGACAACAAATTGCAGTTGCCAAGAGTGAAGTGCTTTAGCGTCCCTCTGTACCTTTTGGCGGCGATCAACAGCGCCACCCGCCGCGGAGCGAATACGCGCCCAGTGCTTCATTCGCAAAGAGTTCGTCCAGCACATCGTCTTTGAGTGAATCGCTCGCTCTTCGATGATGCTGCACTCGCTCCACAGCTAGATCTGAAATCTCATCCGCTCCTACGCGTTGGTGGCGATGATCCCTGCGTGTCAGGAGGAGGAGATCACTTTGCGACACGGATTCGGCCGTGTCACGCCATGCAAAGGCTTGCCTGACTGACGAGCGTCCTCTTGGGTTGGACGCTGTTGACTCCGTTTCCAGTGCGATGGCGGCGTCAAGGGCAGTTGCGGTTACACTTTGCGTGGCAGCAGCTTCGTTAACGGACATCGCAGCAACGGAGAGCGCAGTTGACTCTGCCATATGTACTGCGACAGAAACGGAAGCTGCTTCTGCTTCGATTTCCGAATCAGAAAGGGCACGATCCCAGACCTTGACTTCGTCGACGCTGCCGATAAATCGATTCGATTCTGTGCCCCCACTGTTAAACCAGTGAGCACCGATGCCTGCGACACTCTCCAGTGTACTGGCAGTTGGCTTGGTGTAGCTGTCAGAACCGATACTCTGGCCATCGACGAACCCGGTCAATTCGCCGTCGCCAACTCGAAGCGTGAGGTAGTGCCAGTTGTTTTGGAAGTCAGCCGGAAATGCTGTGCTGACTGCAGACACTCCTGAAGTCCACGGTCCACCTGCATGAAAGCCGATATTAGGTGTTGAAACCGTCGGATCGTAGGTAATGCCGTAGATGCTGTTGTCTCCAGTCGCGCCGCGACCGAATTGGATGAGTGACTCACCTCCGAACGTCGTGGTATGGTCTTGGTAATTGACCCACATGCCAAGAGTGAATTCGTCCATCGTGTCTAAGGGGAAGGACGGCAACAAGACATGCCCCCCAGCGAGCCCCGTACTCCCACTTCCAACAAGATGGATTGCATCCCCAGATACTCCGGGTTCGTAGGAGTAGTCGTTGTAAGCGGTGGCATCGTAGCCGTTGCCGCTGGAATCGAGCGTGTTTCCGTCGAACGCCCAGTGTGCAATGGGAGCGGTGGCGTCTTCTATCAGGCTCTCGAATTCCTGCAGAGAAGGATCTTGATCTGCATGGAAGACCGCCGCGAAGGAGTACGTCTCGCCACCCTGCAGGGTAACGCCGCTAGGCGTACTTAGGGTTGCGGCACGTGCAAAGGTCCAACCGCCGTACTGCGAAGACATTACCAGATTGCCGCGCAGCTCCACTTCGATCGGTGCGTCCGTCAATGCGACTCCCGTCGTCCATTGATTCTCTGTCGAGAGCAGGGCAACGTAATCTGGAGCAGCAGTCTGCTTTCTCCAGTAATCCAATCCCTCTTCTGTGGCGCCCGTAACGGCACTGGGCCGTGCGTCGTGGACAACTCCATCAACGTAGACTTGGTTATAAGTAGCCAACTCGCCCAGCGGGTTCGAAACCCAAACTCCCGCGATTTGGCTAATTCCCCAGGAGAAACTCGCATCGGAGCTGGGAGCAGCAATCAACTCGCCGTAAATATTTACATCGTCGGGCTTGATCGTATAGGCTGTTTCAAGCGTTCCGTCAGCCGTTGTCCGAGATAGAGTTACGGTAACGCTTCCGTCGGCGTTAACAGTAGTAGCCGCCGTGGCGCCGCTATCGACGCCTCCGATGCCCCCCATGTTTGCGTAGATACCGTTCGCGGCGTCGACCCCCGAGAGAATCCGATTGGTGTCATTGCGAGGGTCCCCATCGCCGTCGTCATCGACCTTCCATGTGTCGATCACCATGTTTAACGAGTCTGCTTGGTAGATGTGCGTCACGTTCTGCCACGAGATATAGACCTTGCTATTCCAGATGGCATTCTCCTCGACATGGACGGCGGGCTCCTCGATCACCGTCCCAAACTGCGACTTCCAGATCTGGTAGTCGGTCTGGTCGACCAGACCATCGAAGTTGGCGTCGCCGGGATCGCCGGGAGTTACCGTGGTGCCCAGGTTATTTCGCCAGACGGTGTAGTCGGCGAGGTTGACGCGGAGGTCGGAGTTGAAATCGGCGTTCCAGCTTGGGTCCAGCGTCACGTCAATCGATGCAGAGCTTTCATTCGATGCTTCATCGTCGTCGGTAACTCGAACCGAGACATTGAGAATGCCGCTGGAAGTCGGGGTAAACTCATAGGTCGATCCGGTAGCGTCATCATGGTCTCCATCACCGTCCAGGTCCCAAGCGTAGCTGGAAATGTCGTGGCCAGGATCTGTTGATCCAGTGGCATCCAGTTGGACAGACTCTCCGAGCGTCACTGTGTAGGGACCGCCAGCATCGGCGGTGGGAGCAACGTTGGTCACTGCCACGGTTGCGTAGTCCACATCTTCGCCATCTTGATCATCGATCACCTTGAGACCGACTGTGTAGTTGCCATCCTTTGTAGCAATGAAGTCAAGCGTGGGTTCGGTGCCATTGTCGAACACACCGTCGTTGTCTGTATCCCAGAGGTAGGACACTAGCGTTCCGTCGTAATCGAATGATGCACTGCCATCCAAGGTGATAGCAGTACCTTCGTGGACGGTGTAGTCACCGCCAGCATCAGCGGTCGGAAGCGAATTAGAAGCATCATCGTCGTCCAAATTCAGGACCGATACATCTACCACGGCCAGCCCGTTGTACTTCGGATCGCTGCTGCTGGCTGATGAAGTATCAATTGTATAGGTGACGTTGCCATCAAATTGCGTGTCTTGCTGACCGGTCACGGTTACGGTGCGAGGCTGATTCCAGTTGCCGGGCGTGAAGACGAGGCTCGCGGGCAAGACCGCCCCTTCGCTGGTGTCGCTCGGAGACAGACCGATTGTCACGTCCGAGAGCGGTTCGCTGTTGAGTCGGACGGTGAAGCTGTCCGTGCCGCCGGCCTCGGTGGTGACCAGTCCGCTCGTGGGGCTGACTGTCACCCCGGCGGTGTCGTCATCGCTGATTGTCACGGTACCGCTAGTCGTCCCACTGAGCGTATACCCACTGCCCGAGGATAACGTCAGGAGGACCGACTCGCTGTCCTCGTCGATGGCGTCGTCGTGCACCTCCACCGTCACGTCCACATAGGATTGCCCAGCGTCAATGGTTACGCTATTGCCACTGAGCGTAGTCGAGCCCATCGTCAGGTCGTAGTCCGCTCCCCGTAGAGCCGAACCAGTCGGGGCATTGAAGTTAACCGTTAGCGGGGAAGCGTTGTTTCCCCCGGTACGGGTGACACGAATGGTTCCGTTGCTAGAGGACTCACCGGCGTTGGCGCTGAGTGTGTTCAGCGTGACCTGCGGCAGTGCCGTAACCGTAATGTAGACGCTGGCCGAATCATAGGAATTACCGTTTGATGCTTCGTATTCAAATATGTCTTCGCCGTAATAATCGGCATCAGGCGTATAGGTAATCGTTCCATCGGCATTGACGATTACATTACCATGTTCCGGGTATGCCGCTATTTGATGTATCGAGGGCGGTTGGTCCGAATCGGAAAAGTCATTTTCCAATACCTTGAGAATGATGGCTTCTCCTTCTTGAACGCTAGCATAGTCACGAATCGCAACGACGTCACCGTCTGGTGCAAAGTCGCTCCCATCCCCAAGTGTCATAATCCATTGCAACATTGGGCCGAGATCGCTTCGAGCCGCCTCTGTGGTTCCACGGAAAATTAGGCTCGGAGGTAGTGCGCTGGTCGCCGGGCCCCATGCCCCTAAGGGTAACGTGACTGAATCTGCCGTTAGCGCAATGGCTTCAACTGTGGCCACCCACGATGCATACTGGAAATCGAACCGTTCTAAGGCTGCATATGAGAACCACCAACTGCTCAAATCAGAGGACTCGCTGCCCGAGTCCCTCGTGGTTGAGGAAGGTGCAGCCTCTCGCAAACTGCCATCCGGCGTGCGGTAGTAGTCCAGCAGAACTGGTGATAAGTGTTTATCCAACAGATAGCTGGCAGGCAGAACCGGATTGCTCGACCATCCGGTAATTGTGTAATTCCCATTGATATAGTGCTCTCCAGCCATGGATACCACGTCGCCACTGGTGACGTAGTGGTGGACTTGCCCAGCCGACCCTACAAACTCCGAAGCCATTACCTCGCTAATCCCCGGAGCGTTAAACGTGACCAATTCGCCGATACTATTGCCTAGAGCTGTCCAGCCCGCTGCAAACCACTGCGCCAAGGCACCACCTAAACTGTGTCCCGCTATACTAACGGTATCGCCTTCGCTCGCCTCTTCACTAAGCCAACTATAGATTTCCGAACGATGACCAAGAAACTGGCTGTATCCCACCCCCTCAGCGCTGAAATTGGAGTACCAGTCATCAAAACCTTGAGTGCCGCGGAACACGAGAATCGAATCGCCAGCTCCAGCAATCGGTTCTAGAGCTAACGCATACAAACCGTCACTAAATGAGAATACATCATCTACGAAATACCCCGTTCGATACTCGGGGTTAGACGCAAGAGCCGCTTCAACAGCAGAGTTATTCTCGTCCCATACCTCACCACTGGATGGGCCATCCGCATATACAACCGCTTTTGCGAGATATTCAAACAACTCATGGCCAACTAGCAATTCCGACGCAGTGTCAATCGTGAAGCTACCTGTGTATTGATCGTCCAGCAGCTCTCCATTTACATTGTCGCCATCCTGGTTCATGCGATTGCCCGCGACATCCTCGATGTCTGGTCCAATTGCAAGTGTATACGCATCCACTTCGTACAGGGGACTCAAGAACGATATTCTGTAGGTATTGCCTCCCTGCGACGTTACGTCAGCAACGGCTATCGACGAAACGCTGTTCTGAACGATTACGTCGGCCGGTGTAAACGTGGACGCGTTGATTGTCTCGCTGAAAGTCACATCGACGAAGGGAACCAAGCCTTGTAATGAGCCGGTAGGCGACTGCCACACAATGCTTGGTCCTGGGTCGAATGGTTCAGTCCAATTGATGGTGTAACCAGTCTCGCTCCACACAACATCACTTGAATCCGATGTTGTGAGAGGACCGGAAGTGATACCGGGTCGGAATTGTACGTGCGTATGGTAATCACGCGATCCAGTGACTGTCTCTATAAGTGACAGATCGAATGTCTGCACCGTACTTTGCGCGGAAGGGATGTACACCCACTTTCGGTCTTGTGTGGAAAAGTCATCGTCAAACATCCACACTTGAAGCACACCCGGCTGTGCGATTTCAGCTCCGACGGAAACCGATACTGTTTGTTCCAGATTGGCTACGGCTGTGGTGCCATCTGTGGGGTCATGGCTGACCGAGAGAATCTGCGCCGGCGGGTCTACTATTACATACCAACGTCCCTTGTTGTTACTTTCGCCACTGCTGCCCTCTGGTGTTGTATTAGTTGCGTCAACCCAGTACGAAACAACATACGTCCCAGGCGTTGCGTCTACTGGTATCTGCCACGAGAACGATTCGTCCGAAGACGCACCAGGGGCGAGGCTACCGTAAGCCTGGTCACCTATCTTATCGCCAGGATCGTAACTCTCAGAACTGCGATTTGCGAAAAAGTTCACCACCCCCGAGTTGGCGTTTACCTGTCCATTATTCAGCACACCAAAGGTGAAGTTGACCGTTTCGCCTGGATAGTACTTCCTCGATGGGACACCTCCCGTGCCTACGAGATCGGCATATCCAAGGATTTCCAATCCCCAAGCGCTTGACCATTCTCCAACGTTGCCCGCATTGTCAATGGCCCGGACTTGCCAGAAATAGTCGTCTGCATAAGGAAACGGACTTGGGGGTGTCCAAGCCGTAGAGCTTCCTGAGTAGTAAACCTTGTCGTTGATACCTAGAAGACCATCGCCTATGTACAACTCGTAGTAGTCGATTCCACTCAGGTCGTTGGTGATCGGATCCCAATCAAACGTTGGAGTCGTGTCAGTTGTGGTGGCTCCGGGGTCGCGATGCACAGGTTGCCCAGGCTTGGCGGTGTCGATCTTAAAGGGTCCAAAATGAGCTGCATTTCCCCAATTGCCTTCTCCGTCCACGGCACGCACATGAAGGTAGAAACCCGATGTATCTGCGACATTGTCCAGTTGCCAACTGCGGGAAGTCGTATCAATTATTGTGTCTGGAGTTGTTGATGACGAGTAATCTGCAGTCACCGAATACCCTGCTATCCCACTCTCATCTGATGGAGTATTCCACCAGATGTTGGCATCGTTGTCGGTGGACCATACGCCTTGGGAACGGTCGCTGCTGCCAGAGTCAAATGTCGGGGGATTTGGTGGAGTTGTGTCTCGCTCAACCGTGACCTCCCAGTAGTATCGGTTATTGCCTTCGTAGCTCTCGCTAGTCGTTTCTGTGGCATCAATCCAATAGTAGAAGTACCACGTGCCTGCTGAAGCACTGGCAGGAACGGTGTAGCTGACACTCTCCGATGAAGTTCCTCCTACCCCAAGTGCGCCGTAAGAATCTTCGCCTACTTTGTAAGAACTTGTGTAGGAACGCGATCCCTTTTGGAAATAGTAATACACGTTTCCAGAGTTTGCGTCTGCATCTCCCTGGTTCTTCACGGTGACATTGACACTTAAGGTGTCGCCTGGGGCAACTGTCGTATCATTAATACTCGAAGAGGATTTCGTCAGATCAGGACGGCCGACTTTTATGTTCCAGATGTGGTACTCTTCATAATTCCAATAACGATCATAAACGAGGGCCTTGATTTCAGTATTAGATGTGCTCGAAATGTAGTAATCAAACTCGGGATCGATGGCGCCGATTCCTGACCAGTCATTTTCGCCTGATCCTTGGTAGACCCCATTCACATACCACTCGGTATTTTTGTATTGAGCAATGGCATTCACCTGAAAGGAATGAAGCTCTGGTTCATATAAAGTGATTGCTGATGATCGGCTGATTCCATAATTTGAGTACCAAGTAGCCGCCACATGCTCCAGTGGACCAGCGTCCTCTGATAAAGAGGCACTCTCATATCCGAGAAGTCGACCGGTCTCATGAGCAATAACATCACTTAACTGAGATAAATAATCTGATCCGCCCCCGTCCGAGTAGCCTATAGTCGACGAAAATACGAAGGCATGGTCTGAAGGATCCAGGTTGCCGGTATCAACTTTTTCAGCTAGCCCCTGGAACGTCCCATATTCAGCAAAAGGTTTATAGCTGCCGCCGATATAGATAGTCGAATAAGGGATGGCATCGAGCGGCTCTTCTGTCGTGAAAACAAGCCCAGTGCCCGAAAAAATATCGTCAAGCTTCGAGACTACTGACGAAACAATTGCAGATTCTTGGCCAACAAGTTCACTGGGCGCAGTGAATGCCGGCACATCAATATCCTCGATAACGATCGGGCCGTAGTAGGTCAGGTTCTCCGCACCGTCGAAATCAAGAAAAACAACTTGGTCCTTGAATTGATCTTCAAGTGGATCCACAAGTACCATCCCGGGTAGCTCTGGGTACTGGTCGGCCGACAGCATCCGCCGGTCTTCCAACGCTTCGCACCTCAGTAAACGTCCTCGCTCAGAGGCTTTCAGTGCGCACTGTTTCGTACTCCGGCTAAATACACTCCCACCACGCTTGCGAGAACGCCGCATCAGAAATCCCCTCCCGATTCGAGGCACGCCCGTGCATGTCAGTAACTACTGACAATGCCCGAATAAATGAAAAGCGTGAGCCCCCAAGTAGACGCGTAGTTCGGTACGCCGATACGAAGACGAGCCAACCAGCATCGGACTCTGGTAACTCAGTACGGCACGATAGCCGTCTGGTGCCGCGTTGGCAATCTTCTGCGTCATGTTTTTTCGGATTATCCTATCGATTGCCGAATTGGTACACTCACTGTGCGTCATAGCCCAATTGCCCGCTGCAGTCGTCAGCATAACGCGTTGTTAACAGCCACCGTCGTCTTCAATCACGGCTTGGCTGCAACAAGCCGCGCTCCCTTCGATTGAAGAACACATGATGGTGTTCCAGACCTTCAGGTCTCGATACCGACTTCGACGGCACTATCAATTCAATGCCCAACTCCACCAACCATGGCTCACACGACTTGAGAATTTTTTTGTAACGTCCCGATTGCACGCCGTTTTGAACTGCTATAGCCGCAATTCTCGCGTATCGTGGCAATCGGCCTGGCGGCCAGTTAGAATTGAGGCACTGACTTTTCTGAGGGGACTCTTCTAGTTGCTGTCTACGCATTGGTGGGGATGACGTCGGTGACATTGGACAACGGGCAAGATCGGCGGGCGACAGAGATCGTCGACCTAATCGAAAATGGTGATCATGATGCCGTGGCGGTCTTGATGGAACGCTTTGGACCATGGCTCGAAAAAGCGATCGACCGCAAGATAGGGGCCAAGCTCAGCCGCCGGATCGATGCAGAAGACATTGTGCAGTCGACCTTTTGGTCCTTCGTCAAGCGGACCTCGAACAGTGAGTATCAGTTCGAGCATACGGGCGCACTCTGCCGACTGCTGCTGACCATCGCGGACAACAAACTGCAGCGAACGATTCGCAAAGAGTTTGCTCAAAAACGCGACATCCGCCGCGAGGCTACCAGAGACGCTGCTAGCGTTGACCTGGCCGACGACATTTGGCGACGGACGGCTGACGACTTGGCCGATGCGGTGGACGAAGTAGCCGCTGTGGTGGATGAGTTTTCCGATCGAGATGCCGAGATCTTTCGCCGTCACTACTTTCTGGGCAAATCGACCGCGCAAATCTCCACGGAGTTAGGTTGGTCGCTCGCGACGGTAAAACGACGGCTAAAGTGGGCGGTTGCCGAGATTCGCGGCCGGCTTCAAACGGACACCGACCAAGAAACGGGCGGCGAGTGAGCCAGATTCACTCAGAAAAGGAATTGAGCTTAAGAGCCATCACGCACTTCGACCGCAAAACAGTATGGCGCGGCTGATCTTTCTTGCATCAGTAAACGAATGGCGAAGCGACCTCCACCTTCGACTGCGGACAACCATTCCATGGACGTGAGATCCGCGCAACAGTTGCCATCTTGGGGTCAGGTCGAAGAGGCAATCGAACGCTTTGAAATGGCCTGGCATGCGGACGCCGAACCAGACATCGAGGCGTTTGTTTCGAAGTGGGATCGGCAAGTACGAACTGCCGGTCTGGTCGAGTTGATCAAGGTCGACCTGGAGTACCGTACCAAACTGGGGCGTCCGGCACGCGTTGAACAGTATCTCGACCAGTTTCCCGAATTGCGCTCCGAGTCGAACGTCGTAGTCGAGCTGATTGAATCGGAGTGCCTGGCCAGGGCTTACTTTGGTTCCGCCCCACAACAAGATGAATTAAAGGAACGATTCGGCAATTTGGCCGACGAAATTGATCTCGAGACGATCCAAACAGAAGCGGCTGTAAACCGAGAGACTTCGAGCGGTGAGGAAACCACGATCGCTGTGGACGACACAGAGGCAGCCAGGCGGAACACTCCCCCGGTGTTTCTGCCGCAGTTGTCTGGCCAAACGTTCGGCAGATATGAGATTCGTGAACAGTTGGGGGATGGTGGCGAGGCGAACGTCTATCGGGCTCTGGACATGAGGTTGCAGCGCGATGTGGCGCTGAAGTTTCCTCGGTATTCCGATGCGAACGTAATCGATCGCTTCACGCGAGAACCAGAAGTAGCCTCTGCCGTGGAGGACCGCCACATCTGTCGCATCTACGATGCGGGCACCATTAGCGGTGTTCACTTCATCGCCATGCAGTTTGTAGCGGGGCGTTCGCTGCAGGAGGTCATTGAGCAGGACGGGTGCTTCGAGCCCCGCGACGCGGCTGAGATCCTCAGCAAATCGACCGCCGCATTGGCGAAAGTGCACCGCGCGGGTGTCATTCATCGCGACATCAAACCGTCGAACATTATGATAGATGAGGATAGTGAGCCGGTCTTGATGGACTTCGGCCTGGCGAAGCCGGTCGAATCGGTCACCGGACTGACCACAACTGGCGAGTTTGTGGGCACGATCGCCTACATGGCTCCGGAACAGGCACGGGGCGAACCAGCCGATTCCCGCAGCGACATCTATAGCCTTGGTGTCGTCTTGTATCAGATGCTCACCGGAACGGTTCCCTTCAGTGAGTCGCCTACGGACTGCATCATCCAGAAACAAAAACTGCCGGTGCCAGCTCCGGTTGATAGTCGCCCCGACCTGGATGCTGAAATTGATGGAATCTGCCGAAAGGCGATGGCGATCGCGCCCAAAGAAAGGTACCAAATGGCGGAAGAACTTTCCGATGCCCTGAATCGCTATGCCGAAGGCCGACCTCAGGCAATTGCTCTGCCCCCTCGGCAAAGTCGCGTCCGAGCGTGGTTCACAATAGTCGCCATAATTGCGCTGCTGGTGTTGGGCGCAATGACCGTAATCTATGGTGGTCGGCGACAGCTAGTCGGTGGGTTCCCTGAAATACCAGAACCGCCTGCTGGCTCCGTGGACCGCTGGATCGAAACACCTCGAGCCGACGGGAGTATTGACCAAGGAATCATTGCGATTCGCCCGGCAAGCGATGGGAAACGACTGTTTGTTGCTCACGCGCAAGACACCGGCAGCGAAATTGGTAGTCCAATTCGTGCTATTGATTTTCGCACCGGGGAAGACCTGATGCCGCCCATCTCCTTCTCCAGATTTCACATCCACAATGACATCGAACTATCCGCAGACGAGCAACGCCTATACGTGCCAAACTACTACTTTTCCTACATCACTCAGATTGATCTTGCAAATGACAACCACAAACTGAATGTTCCCATCGTGGACTCGGCAACCTCAGACTCCTGGTGGGACAGAAAGCTGGCCCTTACACCGGATGGGAAGACTTTGGTGGTCCAAATGGGTGCAGACGGGCGACTCTCCGAAGAAGGCAGCAAGAAAGATGATGGAGTCGCCATCGTCGATGTTGCTGGAGCAGACCCCAGACTGGTCAAACGCATCCCACTTCCAGACGAACCTTGCTCAGAGGACGCCGCTATCTCGTCCGATAGTCGTTGGGCTTACCTAGTCACCGCGCCACATCCCCCAAACAGGTCGCCTCGACTTTATCGGGTCGAACTGCGGCCACCTTACGCTCTTGCATCGGTGCCCTTTCCTGACGATAGCAGCCTAACGTCCGTAGTTCTCTCTGAACAACTCGCCAAGCTCTTCGTCTGTGATTCAGAGCAGCGAAAGATCTGGGTCCTCGACGTTGATGGGTTCCCTGATACCGGTCCGCAGGAGTACTTTCATTTAAATCGCCGGGCACCGACGGTCCTATTGCTCGATGAGTCGCCAGGACTGCTGATTGCTCTAAGTAGGGATTCTAGAATTCTATACTTTTTGGATGCGCACGACGGTCGCATCATCGCTCAAATCAAGGGTTTGCGAAGAGGTTCGCGTCGCATGGCGCTTACCGCCGACAGGCAGCATGTGTTGGTTGGCGGAGGGTCTCCGCAAGGCGGAATCGCTGTCATCAAAGTGCCGAATGCCCATCCCCCCATTATCTTCACTTCCGACCGTGGTGGTGAGACGTCCCAGCTCTACACGATGAATACTGATGGAAGTGGGATACGACCGTTCTTTCGGCAATCGCGAATCGCTACCGACCAAACACCTTGCTGGTCCCCGGATGGTTTGCGGATTGCCTTCATTTCCAACGAAAAAGGTAGCTGGCACATCTGCACCGCTGATCGCGATGGCAACAACGTCCGCGTGTTCGACGATACCCATCCAGATATTGCCGAACCCATTGACTGGTCGCCCGATGGTCGGCAAGTGGCTTTCGCCCATAAGGACCGTCGCGCCATCCACGTGGTCGACACCGAGACTGGTGCGGTGACCATTGCGGCAGATGACTTTCCCGACCCCTACGATTGGCCAACCGGTTTGTGCTGGGCTCCTGATGGGTACATCATTGCGTCGGTGATGCGATCGTCCTGGGGGCCGGATTGCGACCTGTTTCGCATTGATCCAACAAGTCATGCGGTGGAACAACTCACCGACGAATTGGGGAAGGAGCAGCACTGCCAGAAGCCGATCGTGTCTCCCGACGGACGTCTAGCGTGTATTCGCAAGTTGATTCGTGACGACCCCAATCCGCGACTCTTCCTGGCTCCCGAAAAGTACCAATTTGAAGGAGAGGTACAGCCTCGAGAATGGAAAGCGGTAACAACCCACGAGAGTGTCAGAGGACATCAGTGCGCACGTTGGTTCCCTGACGGCCGACGAATTGCCTATGCCGATCTGTCACCTGATAGTCTCTTCCAGAGAATCTCCATTGTTGATTCACAAACGGGTGAGGTCACACAGCTAACAACTGGAGATTGGAACGACACGCAGCCGGACGTGAATCCAACCTCTTCCGAGCACGACTGACGACAATTGCATAGCCAATCAAACGAAGGAAGTCACGAAGCTGGATGGACGGCCGAGTTCAAGGCTCCTATAGCGTCTCAGGTTCTGCAGGCCATATCTCCAAAAGCTCCGCCAGCCTCTCGGAGCACTTCGCAGTGTGCCGCTTAATTTTGGGAGTGTGCACGAGGGAAGTGATCACCTGCTTGGAGCAAGCTTTGTACTTTCCCATGATCCACACAAACTCCAATGTGTAGTCCGGGGTCATCGTGACCAGGGCGCGCCGTGCCGCGTTGATTTCGCCGGATTCTTCCGGTACCCACCGCCCGCCGTGCCTGGCTAGCAGGTGGATCAAGCGGAGGTGCTCTCTACCTTCCGCGGTATCAAATCCATTGGATTTTTCTTCCCAACGGTAGTAACGAAACCGGGCTGACCAATCGACGTGGGTCAAGAAGGTTTGAATAGCACTGCACCCGCCGTTGACTCGGTCGTTTGGATCCAATCCTTGTTTTAATAGCCTCTCAATGATGGGCGATCCGTCACCGCCACTGCAGTACCGGACAACTTCATGAGCCACAGGAGATCCTGGATCAATGCGCAACTTCTTGAGGTCAAACACTTCGTAGTGGTCGTACAAGGCAGCAAAAGCCAAAGCTGACAGGCCCTCGCAATCAGAATCCGAACCACAGTGTGGCTCTGATTCTCCCTTTGCGCAGGGGTCGGCGCCTGCCCAAAGCAGCAGCGAGATCCATTTGAGATTCCCCGCCTTACAATGATGCCGAAGTGCTACGTTAGCTTGCTCGGGAAAACTCGGTTCGCGGTCTTTGTACTCCTTAAATGCGGTCAGAGCGGGGCGAATTTTAAAGCAGAGGGCTTCTGCCAAGGGCATCTCGGACACGACGTTTGCACCGCGGTCAATAAAGTAGCGAATCGCGTCGAGGTCCCAGGTGCTGAATACCTCCCGCATTTCAATCGATTTGGGATCGAAACCGTGGTCGACGAAGAGTTGGACGATGTCGAATCGCCGCTTTTCCAGGGCACGGTAGATGGGGCGGGAGTAGCCGTCGTCTTCCAACTCTGCTCCCGCATCGAGAAGAACCTTCACCAGACTGTGAAATCCCTGGTCGATGGCGTAGGTCAGCGGCGTCTTTTTTCGCCCGCCTTTTCCGCAATGCAGTGGCGGGCTGACGGGGTATCCCTCGGTAATCCAATCGGTGACTTCAAACAGTTTGCCGGCTTTGCAGAGTTCGACGAGCGGCTTAATCTCTTCGAAAGAACTTGCTCGAGCTTGCCGTGGTGCAGCCATGACTACCACCGGTAGGCCGGTTCATCAGGAATATGTTCATCTAGTATGCTTGGTGGCGATTCGACCAGGGGGTCAAGCCGATCAGCCTGGGCCGCAGCCCAATTTAGCCACTTGCCTTCCTCCGAGTCAGGTAAAACGGATACTCCACTTTGAGAGTACTGCTGCTTCATCGCGTTGATCAGGGCGCGGACGTTTTCGCTTTGGCGCCAATCCTCCGCCTTCTGCAGCAACAGATCCACGCGATCGCGTTCTTCTTGCTGACGCTGGCGACGTTCAGCACGTCGTTGACGTTCTTTCTCACGCTTTTCCCGTGCGGCTTCTTCCAGTGCTTTGCGTTCAGCTTCCGCCTGCTCATACTCTCGTTTGCGCCGAGCTAATTTCATGAGTCCAGCCACAAACTTGCCCAGGCATTGCTCGAGTTTCTGTTTCTTGGCGTCGCTCCACGACCTGTGGCACCCTGCGGCCCACTGGCGGTCAGCATCCAGCACATAGAGGGTTAGCCGTCCAGAGGGCGAGTAGGCCTTGTTGAATCGACTATGTCCAAACTGGTAGTTCCCCGAAAGATCGTGGTCGGGAGGTTGTATTCGCTGAGTATCTAATCGCTCTGTGATACCAAACCGTATCGCTTGGTCACACAAGGTCAACTCGGGACCAGGGGCGATGGGAAACCCGGCCTTGTCCAGGGCCTTCAGCAAGGCGTCCATTATCAATAACGCACGATGCAGTTGCTTGCGTGATACAACTATATGGAGTGCCAATGTCTCTTTGCTTGCCAGTAGCCCATTCTCGCCCGTTGAGGCAGCGGCCAGCTGTTCTTTTGTCTCCCCGATAAGTGGGTGAGCGCCCCGAAGTGAAGATCGTACTTCAATGTCTACTATCTCTTCGACCAGATTAGATTCCCAAGCGATCTCTGAGTCCGAATCGCGGGATTGATACTCTGGCGCTAGAGTAAGATTGATGACTTCTCCAAGTTCACGATTCGTAGCAGGCAGAGGTGCCTTTCGGACGCGGTGCCCATTGCGCAGCTTCGCCCAGTAGCCGCGAGGCGGGCGAGGGATGTCGAACCTGCGACAAAGCTTAGCTAGTCCGACATCGGAAATGCAGAACTCTTGCGCGAGTTGACTAACAGGCTTTGACCAGACTTGGTCGTAGAGTTCTTGTCGCGTAAGCGAGATTTGGCCCATCGCGGTCGCACCTCCAGCCGACTTTGGACTCACCGTAGCACCACCCATATTGCGAGTAGTCCTGTGTAATCCCACTCCCCACGACATCCCACCCCCCCGGGGTTGGGGTCCTTTGCCGGGGGTCCCCCCGCAGTGGGCTTTGCCCGCAATCGCAGTGTTTTTTCATGGACGGAATCTGTAAGGTAAGTAAGTAAGCGCGACACATGAGTAGGAGTAACTGTGGCATCACCTCGCAAGCCAAATCGCCAGGAAGCCTGGCTGTTGAAGAGAGAAATGGCCGCTGTTCTGGACGTGCGTACCTCCTACTTCGACCGCGCAATTCGACCGCATATCAGTGAGGAACATATCCGGCGAGACGGGCGAGCGTTACGATTCTACGCTAGAGGAGTTCTGGACAAGTGGTACGGATCGAAGTATGCCCAATCAACTGTTGGATCCGATGACGAAACCACATCGGAGTACTTTGGGCTTTACCTACACGCACTTGAAGACTGCGATCTTTGACGCGTCCTAGTTTCCGGAACATAGATGTGGGCGTGCCCCGCCGAATCTTGACGAGTTCATGATGCATATCCTGGGCAGATAGCCACCCCATGACGTGAGTTGAGGCCGACTGTACCGAGCGGCTAGATGAGCGATGTGTGATTCGACCACGAGCAAGCTGGCGAAGCAGTATGACCTCAATTCGCTTGCCAGAATCGCAACAGCTCCAATCTCATCAATACCTGAAGCAATATCGGGTTAGCGTTTTCGCTGGAGTACGAGATCTACATCGTTGTACGATACAACGGACGGCTCGATAAAGCGTGCTAATCCTCGACAATTCTTGCATCCGACCACAGCCTTTGATAAGATTAGCAATCGTTGTTAACCCGTATCGGCTATGGGCGATAGCTAGCGTTCCTAAAGCGCTTGACATGCAAGAGGTCACAGATTCGAGTTCTGTCGTGCCCACTTGACGTAAAGTCCCACCGAATCGCGAGTTGCGTGCCCTGACGACGGTCGTCAGCGCGGTGTTTCCCAAGAGCGCAAAACGGTAGCCTACCGTTTTGGCTCCAGACGGAGACCCGCCTGATGCCAACACTACGCAACACTCTCCCTAAATACCGCAAACATCGCGGTACCGGCCAAGCAGTTGTCACCCTTTCTGGCCGCGACCACTACCTCGGCAAGCACGGCACCGCCGCCAGCCGCCGTGAGTACGATCGGCTGATTGCCGAGTGGCTCGTCAGCGGACGCCAGGAGCTGGCCGGCGACAGCGATCTATCGATCGCCGAACTGCTGACGCGCTATCTGAAACACGCCAAAACCTACTATCGGAAGGATGGAAAGCAGACGTCCGAAGTGGCCGGCATGAAGGCCGCCATCCGCCCGCTGAAGGAGCTCTACGCCCGCACCAACGCTGCGGATTTCGGAACGCTGGCGCTCAAGGCAGTTCGCCAACGCCTGATCGAAGCCGGTTGGGCACGGACAACCGTCAATCAGGCCATCGGCCGTATCAAGCGGATCTTCCGCTGGGCGGTGTCGGAACAATTGGTGCCTGAGAGCGTCTACGCCGCCCTGGCAACCGTGGAGGGGCTCCGACGTGGCAAGACAGCGGCTGCCGAGTCGAAGCCTATTCGCCCTGTAGAGGCGGCCGTGGTCGACGCCACGCTCCCCTGCCTGCCCGAAGTGGTGGCCGATATGGTCCGCGTGCAGCGGGCTGCCGGCATGCGTCCGTCCGAAGTCTGCATCATGCGGCCCTGCGACATCGATCGCAGCGGAGACGTCTGGCTCTACGTACCCCAGTCTCACAAGACCGAGCATCACGGGCAACGGCGGGTCATCTGCCTCGGTCGCCAGGCCCAGGAGGTACTTCTTCGCTATCTGGCTCGCGTTCCGTCCGACTATTGCTTTCAGCCGCGCGACAGCGAGGCCAAGCGGCGGGCGATTCAACATCAACAACGAGTGACCCCGCTGTCATGCGGAGATCACCCCGGCACGAACCGAAAGCGAAAGCCAAAGCGGAAGCCGGGCAACTGCTACAACTCGGCGAGCTACGCCCGAGCCATCCATCGCGCCTGCATCAAGGCCAAGGTCGAGCCATGGAGTCCGAACCGGCTCCGACACTCTGCCGCCACCGAGGTGCGCAAACGCTTCGGACTCGAAGCCGCACAAGTCTACCTGGGCCATTCCCAAGCCAAGGTCACCGAGGTCTACGCGGAACGCGACATGGCTAAAGCAATTGAAGTCGCGCGTGAGGTCGGTTGAACCGGCCGTCAGCCTTTTGAGTGGAACTCGACAGCACCGTTGAGGTGGAACCAACTCCTCTGCTTCGGCTGGCATGGACTAGCTGAGGCCTTCTCATACAAGGAGACCAAACCGATGGCATCACTGGCAAAGGGCCCGAACGGCCGGCACCGAATACTCGTAAACGTTGGCGATCGTCGCGAGACGGTCAGTCTCAACAGCAAGATTCGACGGAGCGAAGCCAAGAAGATCCTGCACCACATCGAAGAGCTCGCCACCGCGGTGAACTACGGCACTCAGCGTGCTCCGCAGACGTCTCGCTGGCTTGCCGAGTTGGCCCCCAAGTTCCACGCCAAGCTCGCGGCCAAGGGCTTGTGTGAGCCCGTAGAGTTACCTGGCACCGTGGCACCTAAGAGCCTTGGAGCCATGATCAACACCATCAAGGCCAACGAATGGGCGACTCTCGCCGGTAGCACCGTGGCGATCTACGAACGTGCGTCAGACAACCTGCAGGACTACTTCGGTAGTGACCGAAAGCCCGAGTCCATCACGCTGGGCGACGCCCAAGCGTTCGTCACTTGGTTGCGTGCTCACGAGAACCTCGCACAGGCCACGGCCAACAAACGGGCCGCCATCGCGTCGAAGTTCTTCCGCTCGGCCATTCGGTACAAGTGGCTGGAGGACAATCCCTTCGATGGCGTGAAGAAGACCAACGTCGCGACCACCCGCTTCAGGTTTGTCGAGACAGCCGACGCCGAGGCGGTGCTCCAAGAACTGCCGACGCTGGAGTGGAAGCTGTTGTTTGCCCTGAGTCGCTGGGGCGGGCTGAGAGTGGCGTCCGAACCGCGGCAGCTGAAGTGGGGACACGTCGACTGGGAACAAAACCGCCTGCTGGTACCGTGCCCGAAGACTGCCAACGCGGGGCGTGCCGTCCGCGTGGTGCCGATCTTCCCCGAACTCTATCTGCGGCAACTGGACTCAGTTTCTTTTGCTTGCGAATCTCCTTTAGTTTCTGCAGTCGCGAACGCTCTGCAGCTATGTTTAGCAATGCCTGCTCCGTAGTTCCTTCAGCCGCATATTGTTCGACGAGAACGCCCCTTGCTGCCAAATTAAGAATTAATTGCCGCAGCTTCGACACACCACCCGGCGCAGCGGCGAAGGTATCCAAATTCTCCAACAGCATATCGAGCGTTGTCGCTTCACGTTCCATCGTCACCGAATCCGCCATCCTTACTCGCCCCCCAAATATGTGCGAAACGGCCCTTCGACATGGGACACAAGCTCTGTTGCAAGAGCACGTTGCCGTTCCAGAGTGATATTGTCCTTCCGATTTGCCGAATTTAGATCGGGAAGCTCTGCATGCGATGGGTCTATCTCACCGTCCGGCAATTCTGGGCGGGGAACAACCTCAATGCCCTGGCCTCTTAAGTCACGCACTCGCAACACGGCAACGTAGTACGATTTGCCAGGTTGCCCCTTAGCCGCAGCTTCTACTGATCGATACTTCGCTCGGGATACGGATAAACCCGTAACGTCGCGCTGCTTGTGAGGGGCGAACGCTTGGGGACTGAGCTGGCTCGTAGAGGGATCGTACCAGCCGGTCGATGCAGGGACACGGCGATAGAGCAGTTCGTCATCGTCGACGTGTTCGAAGCCAGCGTCCACAAATAATTCCAGAGATCATCGACTAGAACGGCTCTCTACAAACAAGCTTGGCACCATCAAATTGTTGAAATTCAACGCTTCCATCATCCCAGATATGGACCACCTCTGATTCGTTACCCTGACGACGCTCAAACACGATGCCACCACTTCCATCAGGGACTATACAAGTGGGCGGAAGCAGCCCTCGATCCCTTAGGGTTTCTGCGTAGTCAAACGCCAAACGAATCGTAGTCGCATCGGGAGCATCAATGCCGTCATCTTCGAGCGCGTCGGGATTCTTTAGCCATAGGTCTAGAGTCTGCTCAATGGCAATCTGCCAAAGATGGCGAATGCGAACGGTCGAATAGTACCGACTAGCCAAAGAATCTTTCTCAACCGAGGTGAGGACGGCATCACTACCAGACTCCGACAGGTACGGATTTGCCTTAGTTGCTTCCATCATTTTTGCCCCCAATACTTGTTGGCGTTGTTGCTCATGAGACTCGAGAATGACGATACGATAGTCTTGTGACCCAGGTCCAGACCCTCTACGATTCCGTCAATCGAATTCTCTTCCACCTTCCCACGCGCGGTAAGGGTAAGGCGTACGAACTGCTGTTCATCTGTGCCTTCCTTTGGCTTCACACCATGCTTCCATTCGATATGCAGGCGCCCTCGTTGATCAGGAATGGTGAAGTGCCATTCGCCGCTGAAACTTTCACCTTGGACCACTTTGTCAACTGAGGGGATAGCTGCTAAAGGTTCAAAAAAGTTCCAGTCTGCCGGTGTCTCCCAAACGCTGCCCTTGGGAATATGATTAACATAGGTCAACTCCCATTGGTTTGGTCTAAACTCACCCAAGTTTTCATCGCTCACGAATCTCACGAAACTAGCTAGTATTTGTTTAAACTCTGCGAGGACCTGTCCGTACCGAGGATAGTTGCCACCAGATGCACCTAACCAGTTAAAGTGAAGACGGTTGTTTTGCAGCTGGACCATACGATCTTCATCGGCATTCTTGATCTGTATTCGGCAAGCTGGATCTTGGGTGAATTGAAGACGCAGTCCCTTCGCCCACTTAGCGCCTTCGGTAAACTCTTCCACTTGCCGAGGCAACGGTGGCGCGTCAGCAGTAGTGGGCCATTCCGTAGCGTCGAGCGACTTCCAGAAGCCACCCAAGTGTGCGTTCGTAAATGACTGCAATTGGTCAAATTGCACACCTACCACGGTCTCGACGAGTGGGGGCCGCTCGTAGTCTGGCATTGCTTCGATAGAAGTTGTCATGCAGGCAATATTTAGCTTCGGTTGGGACCGACCGACTAATTGCGAACGCTCCCGCAAATATGGGGCGGCAAAGCCTAGTCTAATCCTATTCTACGTGCAATTGTAGTTATTGGGAGGGACGGAATGGCGAAATTCTTAGGTCGGAAGCGTTGCACTTCGCCCTATTCAGGCTCGCCCCCCAGTGCCGTGGCGAGTTCGGAGCGCAAACGTCCGAGTGTCTCTTGAATACCGCTCTCGACCTCGTGCAGTTCGGCCAGCAGTTCATCGGGATCGCCCGGGCCGGTGTCGGCGCTGTGCGGGTTCTTGATGTCGAGGTTGTAGCCCGCCGCGGCAATGTCCTTGGCCGAGACCTTCCACGCCTGCTCGTTTGCCTTGCGACCTTTGAAACCGCCGCGGGCGTCGGGCTTACCCCACCACTGGCGCTCGGGCTCGAACTCTTCGAGCCGGATCGGCTTGGTCTTGTTGTAGCTCTTCGCGCCCGGCGGGTAGGGGTGCTCGTAGTACCAGATGTCCTTTGTGGGCTCGCCTTTGGTGAAGAACAGCAGGTTGGTCTTGATGCCGGTGTACGGGTTGAACACGCCGTTGGGCAGCCGCACGATGGTGTGCAGGTTGCACTCGGTCAAGAGCCGCTCCTTGATCCGCGTCTTGACGCCTTCGCCGAACAGCGTGCCGTCGGGCAGGACGATCGCCCCCCGGCCTCCCGGCTTTAACCGGTGCATGATGAGCACCAGGAACAGGTCGGCCGTTTCGCGGGTCTGAAACGCCTTGGGGAAGTTCAGCTCGATGCCGTCTTCCTCCATGCCACCAAACGGCGGGTTGGTGACCACCACGTCGACGCGATCCTTCGGGCCGTAGTCCCGCAGCGGGCGGCTGAGCGTGTTGTCGTGCCGAATGTTGGCGGGCACCTCGATGCCATGCAGCAGCATGTTGGTGATGCACAAAATGTGCGGCAGGTGCTTCTTCTCGACGCCATGAATCGACGCCTGCAGTTTTTCCTCTTGCTTGGCCGTTTTGACATCATTGGTGCGAACGTGCTCGATGGCGGCCGTGAGGAAGCCACCGGTACCGCAGGCAGGGTCGAGGATCGACTCGCCCAGTTTGGGACTGGTGCGCTCGACCATGAACTGCGTCACCGCGCGGGGCGTGTAGAACTCACCCGCATTGCCGGCCGACTGCAGGTCTTTGAGAATTTGCTCGTACACGTCGCCGAACAGGTGGCGATCCTTGCTGTTGTTGAAGTCGACCTGGTTGATCTTGTTCACCACCTGCCGCATCAACGTGCCATTTTTCATGTACTGGTTGGCATCGTCGAACGCCATGCGAATGACGGCCGCACGAGGATTGCCCCCCGCCCCAGTGGGCAGGTTCTTCAGCTCCTTGAGCAGCTTGTTGTCGACAAAGTCGAGCAGCGTATCGCCGGTCATCCCCTCTTCGTCCGCCGCCCAATTCCGCCAGCGAAACTTTTCCTTGAGCGGTGACTGGTAATCGTCCTGCAGCAGCTCCTCTTCGGCTTCCCGATCGTCGAGTATTTTGAGGAAGAACATCCACGCCAACTGCTCAATCCGCTGGGCATCCCCATAGGTGCCCGCGTCCTTGCGCATGATGTCCTGGATGGATTTAACGGTGGTGGATATGGACATGGGGTCGGATTGCTAAGCTTGGGGGACAGACGCAACTGAGCGAGTATTGCGTTCGATACGTATCAGTAGTGGGAAGGCGATAAAGGACATAAGGGCAATGAAGAGGTATAGTGACCCCATCACCAGTAGAAAAGTTGCTCGGTTCCAGAACTGGTTGTTTGTGCGATCCAAGCTGAGATCAATCTCTCTCGCTCTCTTGCGCTCCGCATACTCCATAGCATACCAGATCGCGGCAGACCTCTTAGATGTCGAGTTATCCGCATCGAGTAGCAACTTGAGGCCGCTCGTGAATTCTTTCATTTCAGATTGCTCAAGCGATTCAGAGGCGGAAACCAGCATTGAAACTGCAAAGCTATCGAGATGATACTCGGTAGCAATCTGAGACAATACATCATTTCCATCGCCTTCGTCAGTGTAATAACTAGTATCATTTTCGCTGTTGTCTGGTGATGAAGCCTTGTAAGAATCGTATTCCGCCTTCGTAGGTGCCACGACCTGTGGTGCGTTGACTTTGCGCTTTCCTATTTGGACGAACACTGCTCCAAGTAAGGCAATGACCAATAAAATCGAAAACAAAACGATGGTGACCACCGAGAATCCCCTCGCAACGGAGAAGGAGAACTCGAGAATTCCATCACCGAACTCTCTTTTTTGTTTCAGGAATGCACCTGAAGGTGGAGAATTGACGGATTGGGCAACCACTGGTGGCGAAGTGGAAACTGCTGCCAAAGCAGCTGCCTCCTCCTTGGCTTTGCGACGCTGTTCCTTCCGACGTTTTGCATCCTCGGCCTCATGATTCTTTCGCTGTTGCTCTTCAATCTTAGCCCGCTGCTTCAGAGCAGCTCGTCGCTCCAGTTCAAGTTTCTCCGCCTCTCCCGGAATGACAAAGACGCACCCACAATCGGGACAGGTGTCTTGGCCTCCTGCTTCGCTGACATTGGATGTCAGTGGTGACTTGCACTGCGGACATTCGTATTGCACGACCGTGCCTAATGCACCTTTCTTGACGGTGTAGTCGGACATGTTAACCCCTATGCAGGACGAGACTTGATTGCGAAGACTCCGGGTGCCTCTTCTGAATCCCGTGTAGCTTTTGGCGGTATCATCTAGCTCGTCTGGATTCGCTTGACCTCCTGTAGCATTTTAATCAATGTCGAAAACTCGGATTCCGATTTCGCGACCCCATGGTAGATGTCTCCGGCCCACGTTCCCTCTTCAATCTGCTCAGGGCTGGGAATCGCAGTCACTACCGTTTTCCTATCGCTACCTAACAACTCGGCAAGTCGATTGATGTAGACCGCATAGGCGAGGCCAAAGCCTCTATCGCTTTCACCGGGGCTCAATTTCAGAATCACGGCTTCCGTTTTGCCGCTGACCTTGTCATTAAAGGCAATGTTCGATCGCGTAGTCGTGATGGAGCTAAAGAATGGCTTCAACTGGGTTACTAGTGCTTGATATAGCGCGCCCACCCCACACTCATTAGCGAGCGTCTGCAACTCTTCGGGTGTCCGTGGTGGCTTGCGCGTTGAACTTACCTGTTTTCGCCCTGCGGCCTCCGCCGTTTGACCGACTACACGCGGTACCAGTGTTCTAAGCCCTTGGCCGACAAAGTGGCGTATCTCCACCGCAAGCACTTCCGCAGGGTCCATTTGTTCGTTAAGAAACTCTACGACCCGTTGGAGCTCTTTAGGGATAACATCTGCAACAAACAGTAGCCGTATACGACCTGCCTGTAGGTTCGTCTTGACCTGCTGCCAGAACCAGGATGCATCCTGGTCTTCGCCTAAGAACTGTTCTAGCCGCTCATGTGGCTGAACACCGTCCTGATCGCACTGCCGCTCGAACTCTGCTTGCAGTTGCTCTAGGGGCCAATGAACAACACCATTGGCGGCGTAGTCAAGCAATTGCCCAACAACCTCCCGTCGGATTCGCGTATCGCTGCTCCGTTTCACCTCGACGAGTGTGGGAATGCCATCCTGATCGACAAATAAATGGTCGAGCGACCAGCGGTCGGCACCGTCTCGCTCGTCCGCGACTCCCATTTCCCGTTGGATCAACAACCACCTCCGCGGCGAGTCGCTTCGCATCTGGTCACCGGCCAAGAGGTCGGGGTATCGCTCGAGCATTGACTGGAAATCGTCCTCGGTGTCGAAGTCTTGCTGGTTCATCTCGACCAGCCGCCCATCGTCCTGGAGGTTGAAGAT
>NZ_JAMXLR010000021.1 GCF_024054565.1 Aeoliella straminimaris | reverse complement strand
GCTTTCGCGGTCAATTCGGCACACTCCTCCAGGACCTGGCTGATGCGCTGGTCCACAGTGCGAATTTGTGCCTTGTAGAAATGGATGGCGTGGTGGATCATCGTTTTGGTTTCTTCATCGGGAGTCTGCTGCAGCCGATTTCGCTCGGCAGAGATTTGCGAGAGGATCTGATCGCGACGATGGACAAGCGATTTCAGCTTCGCTTCACTATCCGAAGGCTTTTCTCGCAGTTTGGGTGTGACAACTTCCCCAAACCGGGCAATGATCCGGGCGTCCAACTTGTCGTTTTTCTCGATCATGCCGCAGCCTTTGGCGAAGTTGCGGATCTGGAGCGGATTGACGACCGAGCAATCGATACTCTTGTCCAACAGTTGCTCGACCAGCAGATGTTCGTAGCCTCCAGTGGCTTCCATGACCACCAGTGTCCTGGTCCGGCCTCGCTTTAATTCGCAGAGGAAGAATGCGATGGCTGCAGGCGAGTTGTCGATCACCTGGTGCTGCTGCGTCTTCGAGTTATAGATGTCGAGCTTGTTTTTGGCGACATCCACGCCAATAATTCGGTTGTACTTCATCGCTATTCCCTGGATAGTGAGTTCGAGCTCACGTGGTGCGTGGCTCCTCCGGCTGTTCGGGTTCACAACGAAAAGGACCGGCGATCTTGATGTCCCACGACGTCTAGGCGTCAACCCATCACGATCTACCGAGTCCGCGCGTCTGCCGGATCCATTCCGGCAGACGTCTCTTCATTCTACGGGCGATGCACCCCTGGAAAGCGGGGTGGCTCACCACAACCTCTCCCACCTCCCATCACAGCTTCTAT
>NZ_JAMXLR010000020.1 GCF_024054565.1 Aeoliella straminimaris | reverse complement strand
AACGTGAGGCACCAGGAAACAGTCAGCGAGGAGGGAGCCGCAGTTGCTAGAATACCCTCATGCCCCGTTCCCAATTCACTCTCGGCCGACTGATGATAGGCGTCACGGTACTGTGCGCGACGCTGGGATTGATGGCGAAGTTTCCCGAATCGGCGGCCGACGCGATGTGGGGTGTGGTGCTGCGTTTGCCGGCAATCGCTATCGCCCTTTGGGCGATGGTCGTTTCGCACAACCGAGGGCGGACACTCAAGATTCTGGCCGTCGGCTTTGCGGCGGGACTGGTGCTGATGCCGCTGGAGATCTTCTTCTTTGAAGGAGGGCCTCCCGGTTTCTGGCAATCCTTCAGCTTCAACATCTTTCACTATACCTTGCCCGCCACACTCGCCATGGGCGTGGCGGCGGCGGTGGATAGCTGGCTGGAATCGAAGAGGCGCAGGCCGCCGAATGAAGGTTGACCATCACTCGCGCACGCGCGTGGCGGTCCGGCTGTTAGAATAACCCTATGCCTGCTCCACGATTCACACTGCGACGACTGCTAATTGGAGTCACGCTGTTCTGCGTGGTGATGGGGTTGGCGGCTATATTCCCCTATCAAGCACTGATTGTGGGGTGGATACTGTTGCCGTTGCTGCCTGCATTGGCCATTGCCGGGTGGGCTCTGGCGGTGTCGAATAAACGCTGGAGGACCCTGGTGATTCTTACTCCCAGCGTGCTATTCAGTTTCTTGCTGGTATTTCCCGCACTCGGTCACGGGGGCGACTTAGCGCATCTGATTGGCGACTGCATGTTACCGACTGCATTTCTGATGTGGTTGGCTGCCCTGGTGGATAGCGCGTACCGCAACCCCAACCGCTGGCCACCGGGGTAAAATCGAGTGGACTTCGCGGACCGCGAGGCGGTCCGGTTGTGGGGAACGCTCGTTTGCGGAGCAAACGGACACCGTTACTCACCGCGGAGTTGGGTGCTGGAGACGTCGTTACGGAACGTCGATTCGGAGATCGACGAGCTGATGTCGACCAGGCTTTTGGGCAGGCGGAGCGTTTCGAGCGTGCAGTAGGCACCCTCCAGTTCGCGGCCGAAGACCAGGAAGCTGGAGCCCAATTCGGTGAGTTCGGCGATGGCGGCGTCGCGTGCTTTGATGCTGCCGCCGTAGTACTTGGCCTGGCCGATCCGCATGATGGTGTCGGCACCGCAGATGAAAGGCGTTTCGGGATAGAGGCGCGCCTTCTCGACGAACGTGGCGGCGCGGGTGAGCACCAGTGGCTTCTCTTCGAACTGCAGCGCGCGCGACTCGATCTCCACGTAGTCCAGTGGCGGCTTGTCGACGTTGGCGATCGACAGTTCGTACAGCACGTGGCAGTCGAGCACTTGCTCGGCGATGGCGGCCATCTCCACGTGGCCAGCGTGCAGCGGGTTGAACGCGCCGGGGAACAGGGCGATCGAATCGGTGGCGCCGCGGCAGTTCATCTCCACGACCGATTGCTCGCCGGTCAGCAGCGTTCGCCAAGAAGGCAGCGCCTCGATACGGCGACGAACCACTTTCTCGTCTTCTGCCAGTTGTAGTTCGAAGGTGGGTTCGATCCCTGCTGCTTCGGCCGCGGCGTACAGTACCAACTCGGCGGCCAATTGCTCCTCTTCTTCGCGGGTGCGTTTGCCCTTATTCAGTTCCAGCGTCAGCGCGCAGGTGGTGCTGATGGTCTGGAAAGCGACGTGCACCCGATGGGGACCTTTCTTGGGGCGATCGGAAGCCAACGATGCTGTGGCCGACACGCCGGCCAATGGACCTTCCGAGGTGCTGAGTTGCCGGGCCCACATGTAGGCCGCCATGGCCATGGCACGGGCCGTTCGCTCGCTGCAGGATTGCTCCGGTTGGGCGCCGATCCACTTGGCCAGCGCTTGCGGGCTGTACGGCACCTGGGCGTCGAGCACCGAGCGCGAGCCACCGGGCACGGACAGTAGGTCGCCAATGGCGGAGGCCCCGCCGCCGGTAACGGCCAGGACGAACTGTACTTCGGCGGCGTGGATCGCCTCGATGCGTGAGCGGATCTGGGGATTCATGCGGTCGTACGAAAGAAGCTGGTTGGGCGGCACCCTGCTGGGTGTCCGCGAGGTGTTTTTGCAGCACCCGACTTGCAGAATCTACACCTGCTGCAGGGGGCTGCGCCGGTTTTTGCTTGCGTTTTCGCCGGGAACTGGCAATTGTAACGATTGGGAGGGCCGCTGGCTGCGGAGGGGCATGGTTGGCACGCTGGTTGCGGTTTGCTCCTCCGCAAGGGTACCACGTTCTGTGTCCCGCACTTGTCACGATTCTCTTCCCAACAAGATTGGACGAACTTCCATGGCTGAAGTCGTCGAGGTAAATGACCTCCGCTCGCTAAGTCGCTACCGCCTGATGTGGGATTCGTTGCTGGCGGATACTCCCAACGCCACGTTTCTGCACACGTTCGATTGGCTGGAAAACTACTGGCGACACTTCGGTAGCGGAAAGCGGCTGAGAGTGCTGGTGGTGCGAGCGGCCGGGCAGGGCATTGGTATTCTGCCCCTCTGTGTGGTGCGACGTCGGCATCGGCTTGGCTCGCTGCGAGTGCTCACGTACCCACTCGACGACTGGGGCTCTTTCTACGGCCCAATCGGCCCCAGCCCTACTGCCACACTGCTTACCGCGCTTCGCCATGTTGCTTCCAGTCCGCGCGACTGGGATCAGTTGGAACTGCCATGGATTGCCCATGACAGTCGCGATCATGGGCGCACGTTCAATGCGCTCCGACAGGTTGGATTGCCGCCACGAGTGATGCCACAGGGCATGACCTCGTTGATCGACTGCGCGGCGTTGGGCAATTGGGAAAGCTACCAGGCCAATCTATCGCGGAAGCGGCGGCACGAGTTGCGGCGAGTGAGTCGGAGAGTTACCGATTGGGGCGAAGCCGAGTTCGTGCGTCACCGCCCCGAGCCGCGTCGCGATGGTGATGGTGACCCTGCTTGGGAACTGTACGACCAATGCGAGGAAGTAGCCCGCCAGAGTTGGCAAAATACGTCGGCGACCGGTAATACGCTCTCGCACCCTAAACTGGTGAGCTTCTTCCGCGACACCCACGCGGCCGCCAGTCGGTTGGGTATGGTCGACTTGGCGGTACTTCGACTTTCGGGTCGCCCCGTGGCGTTCTGGTACGGCTATCGCTGCGAAGGCCGCGTAATGGGCCTACGCATGGGCTACTGCGCCGACGCACCCGTGAGCGGCGTGGGCACAGCACTGATGTCGCGGCTGGTTGAAGATAGTTTCCGCCGTGGCGATCAGTCGTTCGACCTGGGACCCGGCAACGAATGCTACAAGAGCCGGCTGCGCACGTCGGTAGTCAATCGCCACCGGGTGACGCATACGCCCGCCACGGCGATAGGTCCGCAACTGATCCGCGCGAGCGGATGGCTTCGGCAGCGGACGGCCAGCACCGTAAGACTAGCGGTTGGCGGCTAAGCAGAGACTAGCGAGCCTGTGGAACGCTCTCGATCTCGGCCTTCGCTTCTTCCATCGCCTGAGCTTCTTTGGACAGCTTAAACTCGGGACCTGGGGCGAAGTACTGCACGTCGTCCTGCAGGTACCAGGGGCTAGGCAGCACCTGCCCCGAGTACACGCCCTGGCAACCGGTGAGAGCCATCGAGGCGAGGATCACCGCACCGCACGCGGCTTGCGAGAGTTTCTGGTTCATTCTTGAGACCGTTGGCTTGTTCATGGCAATTTCGGTTCGGCAATTGATAGTGAGCGAAGAACCGGCGGCAAATGGACGAGTGGGTCGCGCACTGGCGAACCGTTACTACCGTTATCGTCCGCGCAACCGTCAGGGTTTAGCTGAAGCGGGGAAAACTTTGCCCGGGAGCGGCCGGATCCGACTTTTCCGCCGGAATCTGGCCAAATGCCTGTTAAGCTGGGATAAATCGCCTGGATTGGAAGCGAATGGTAGAATACGTTTATTCGCGCCGATTCGCTCCCCCAACCCCGCTCCACCATGTTGAACCTCTTTTCCGAAGGTCCCGTTCGCCGCCATTGGGTGCTAGCAAGTGCCGTCACGACATTGCTGCTAGCCGGCGGCGGCTGGCCGGCCCAAGAAGCGTCGGCTCAGGACCGGACCGATCCGGGGCAGTCCTATTTCGCCACGATCGAGCAGCTTTATCGCGCCGATCATCGTGACGCGCTGCGGGGATTTCGGGGTGAGTTGCGAGGAGGCATTCGTGTAGGCCTGGCTCGCTGGGTCGATTCGATTTGCTATCGCGCCATGCTTGGCGAGACCTACTACCAGATGGGGTACCCGCGTGAAGCGCTGGCCGAGTTCGATGCGGCGTGCGAGTTATTCCTGACCTATCCCCGCTGGCTACTTTCGGTTCGCTTCCAGAATCCTCGGGTGGACAGCAACGTCCAACGTCGCATTGCTCCCTGGGGTACATCCACCCGGCGACCAACCTACGGCATATTCAGCGACACCATGCTCGTCACTCAGGGCGAGTTCCTTACCGAAAATCGGGTCCGCCAGGGAGGCGCTCTGCAGTCGCCGCAGTTCTGGCGGCTAAATGTGATTGAAGTGATGCGCGCCACCGCACTGTCGATCCGCCGACGCAACGAGATCCTGGGACCGCTGGGCAAGTACGACCGAACCAGCAAGGACCTGGTGGATGCTCTGGCGCGGGGCGGCAACACCGCTCGAAATCACTGGTCGAACGCCTGGACCGGGATCCTCCTGGGACTGGCACAGCAAGGGGTCGGCGAGTCGCAGCAGGCCCTGGCCAACCTCTCCCGAAGCACGCTGGTGGATGGTCGGTTCGATCACCCGCTAACAGGCGTTGCACTGTTGGCGCAAGCGCAGGTGGCTATGGAGTCGGGCAACGCCAAGGCGGCATTAGGACTGGCCACCGAAGCCAGCTACGCCGGCTACGCTTACGACGACTACGATGTGCTGGCGTCTTCATTCGAAATGATCCATCGGGCTTGGATGGCCGGTGGCAACACCGGAGCCATGCCCGCCCTCGCCACGGCGGCAAACTGGGCCGACCGAAAGAATCTCGACTACCTGGCGGCCATCTGCCTAACGGCCAGCGCCGAGGAATTGGTCTCTGCTGGCGATGCCAACGGGGCCACCAACATGCTGCGCGGCATCTCGGCCCGCCGACGCGACCTGCGAACCTGCCGCATTGCGTCGGAGCGTCGATACGTCGAGGCCTTTATCGCCTACCTCGAAGGCAACATCGCTCAGGGCGATAAGGCGACGGCCGAGGCCGTTGCACTGGAAGCCACCCACTCACTCCGCCACCACCAGATTGTCCTGACCAACGAGCGCATCGATAGCGGCCAAGTCTCATCGCGCGTCGCGGTCGACCTGTACGCCCTGCTGTTGCGAGACCCGGCGAGCAAGGATTGGGCCAGCGATCCGTTGGAAGTGCTCGTCAATTTGTCCACTTCCTATGAGGGTCCGCTCCGCCGTTGGCTGCTGTCTGCGCTGAGTCGCGATGAGATCTTGCCGGCCATCGATATTGCCGACATTACCAAGCGTCGTCGATTCTGGTCCGCCCAACCCGTCGGCGGTCGGCTGTTGGCAATTCGCAATCTACTGGAGGCTGATCCCGCCCAACTGCCCCCAGATGCTTCGGTTGAACATCGCAATTTGATGTTGCGAGTCCCCGAATACAAACAACTGCTGGACGAGGCCGCCGATCTCCACAAACAACTGGAAGCCGAACCGCTGGCCGATGGCGAAGGCCGGGTACCGCAGGAACGCTACGGCCAGCTAAAACGGCTGGCGAAGAATGCCGAACAGCGTGAAACCCTGGTTCGCCAATTGGTGCTACGTCGCGATCCCACCGCACTGCTGCTGCCACCCGCGGTGCTTGCCAAGGACCTGCAGCAGCAGCTCAAGCAGGGGCAGGCGGTGATCGTGTTTCACCAGTCGGCCAATTCCTTCTTCGCCTTCATTCTCACCCAACAGGCGTACCACCATTGGCAGTTGCCCGAAGCTGGTCCGCTGGCGGAGAAGACGGTCGAGATGCTGAGGACCATGGGGCACTTTACCCAGAATCGCGAGTTGGATGCCAGCAATCTGGCAATCGACGGTTGGGCCCCCATGGCGAAGCAGTTTGGCGACATGCTGTTCGCCGAGTCGCGGCTTGACCTGGCCAGTACCACCGAACTGATCATCGTACCCGATGGCATCTTGTGGCACGCCCCCATTGAACCGTTGATGCCGAGTACCGGCGGAAACAAGGACATGATCATCGACCGGACGCCCGTCCGTTATGTGCCGACACTCGGCTGGGCGGCGCCCGATCGCATCCGCCCTCGGCCCATTCGCACGACGTTGATTGCAGCGTCATCCGGCACGGGCGCTGGTGGCTATCTGCCGCAACAGGCGCTTGAGGAACTCGCCGCCACGGCAACCGGTTCGGCGGTTATCGACACTCCTGTGGCGGTCGGCTCGTCGCTGATAGCGGGGCTGGCCGAGCAGGCAATTGTGCTAGCAGACGCCACCCTCGATCCCACCGAGCCCTACAACTTCACACCGGTCCCGTTAGACCGATCCTCGAGCCAAAGCGCGTTGAGCCACTGGCTTACCTTGCCGCTGCCCGATTGCCAGCGACTGTTGCTCGGGGGCGTGCATACGGCTGCCGAGACGGGACTCAAATCGCGAGGGCGCGGGCGCAACGACGCGGTAAATGCCGGGCCTGAGATGTTCCAGGCACACTGCGCGCTGCTGGCAAGCGGGGCAAAGACTGTGTTGATGAGTCGCTGGCAGACCAGTGGCAAGACGCACCGCGACTTATTGCGGGAGATGACGCTCGAGCTGCCCCATACCGCGGCCGACCAGGCATGGCGACGCAGCGTGGCCCTCGCCCGCCGCACCGATTTGGACGCCGCCCAGGAGCCACGTTACCGCCGTGGAGACGAAGGCGCCGAGCCGCTTCCGGCCGAGCATCCGTTCTTTTGGAGCGGATACATACTGGTCGACACGGGGTTTGATCCAACGCCTCCAGACGAGGCCGACGCCAAAGCTCCCTAGACGATATAGATATCGTTTCAGCCAACGCCGAGTCACGGCGTATTTGGTTGTCGGAGTTTGCAAAAGAGCGTCCGTTTCTTTTCGCTTTCTGGCACGGTGTGCACACTCGCCGTGCGATACCGCGCGGCAATACTCCATGTGCATGTGCGGAATGGTCGTAAACCTGCTTGTTTTGGACGTTTAATATTCCACTGGGTTGTGGCACGCGTCTTGCTCCGATACGCTGCAAAAACTTTCCCGGACTGCGCTCCACCGCGCGTCCCCAGGCGGGTGGAAAGGCCCGGGAGGTTCTCGAGTTCTGAATGTCGGTTGAAGAGCCGTAGGGACCAGCAAACCTCAACTCAGCAGGAAACTGAATACCATGAGCTACAAAGAAGTAGGGGGCGGGGACGTCCAAAATGAAAAATTGCGTGAGTGGGTCATGGAGATCGCTGAGCTCACCACACCCGATTACATTCACTGGTGCGACGGTTCGCAGGAAGAGTACGATACGCTCTGCAAGCAGATGGTCGACAGTGGAATGGCCATCAAGCTGAACGAAGAGAAGCGACCCAATAGCTTCCTGTTCCGCAGCGATCCGGCCGACGTTGCTCGCGTCGAAGATCGCACGTTCATCTGTTCGCGCAGTCCGGACGATGCGGGTCCGACCAACAACTGGGAAGACCCCGACAAGATGCGGAAGAAGCTCTCCGGCCTGTTCCAAGGCTGCATGAAGGGTCGTCCGCTCTACGTCATCCCGTTCAGCATGGGCCCCATCGGTTCGCCAATCGCTCACATTGGTGTGGAACTGACGGACTCGCCCTACGTGGTGGTCAACATGCGGATCATGACCCGCATGGGCCAAGCCGTCGCGAACCTGCTGAACAAGAATGAAGAGATGGACTTCATTCCCTGCGTTCACTCCGTTGGCGCTCCGCTCGAACCGGGCCAAGAAGATTCCAAGTGGCCCTGCAACGCTGACAACAAGTATATCGTTCACTACCCAGAGTCTCGCGAAATCTGGTCCTACGGTAGTGGCTACGGTGGTAACGCCCTGTTGGGCAAGAAGTGCTTCGCACTGCGGATTGCCTCCTGCATGGCTCGCGACGAAGGCTGGATGGCCGAGCACATGCTGATCCTGGGCGTCGAATCGCCCGAAGGCGAAAAGACCTACGTAGCGGCCGCCTTCCCAAGTGCCTGCGGCAAGACCAACTTTGCCATGCTGATTCCTCCAAAGCCCTTGGAAGACGCTGGTTGGAAAGTCTGGACCGTGGGCGACGACATTGCCTGGATCAAACCGGGTGAAGATGGCCGTCTGCATGCCATCAACCCCGAGTATGGTTACTTCGGCGTCGCACCTGGCACCTCGTTCGATTCGAATCCGAACGCGATGATCTCTTGTGCGAAGAACAGCATCTTCACCAACTGCGCGTTGACCGAAGACGGCGACGTGTGGTGGGAAGATATGACCGATGAACCACCGGCCAAGTTGACCGACTGGAAGGGCAATCCCTGGACGCCGGACTCCGACACGCCGTCGTCGCACCCCAACGCCCGGTTCACGGCCCCCGCTGGGCAGTGCCCGACAATCGACCCCGCCTGGGAAGACCCTGCCGGTGTGCCGATCGGAGCCTTTGTGTTCGGTGGTCGCCGGATGTCGCTGGTGCCGCTGATCTTCCAAGGCATCAACTGGACGCATGGCGTGTACATCGGTGCCACGATGGGTTCGGAGAAAACTGCCGCCGCCGCTGGCGGGCTGGGTGAACTTCGCAACGATCCTTTCGCGATGCTGCCGTTCTGTGGTTATCACATGGGCGACTACTTCCGTCACTGGATCAAGATGGGTCGCAGCCTGACGGAAACTCCGAGAATCTTCCACGTCAACTGGTTCCGTAAGGACGAAAACGGCAAGTTCATGTGGCCGGGCTTCGGCGAGAACATGAGAATCCTTCGCTGGATTGTCGATCGCGTCCGCGGCCGTGCGGTTGGTAAGGAAACTCCGCTGGGTTGGGTGCCTCACTATGAGGACATCGACTGGACTGGTCTAGATTTCCCGAAGGAAAAGTGGGACTACCTGATGGAAGTCGACCGCGAAGGTTGGCGGCAAGCCACGTTGAACCACGAGAAGCTGTTCATCGATCTGCACGACCGCCTGCCAAAGGAAATGGTCTTCGAACGTCAGCTGCTCCTGTCTCGACTGTAAAATCTCCCTAGGAAGGATTCGCTAAGGTCTGCTGAATGGATTGAAATCAGAGAGTCCCCCCTCCTCTGACCATTGACCTTGCCTACAGGGCAGGGCGAGCTAGCTCGTCCTGCCCTTTCTGTTTTTCTGCGGTCGTCTTCTACTGGCTCAACCCGGCATCAGCGTCCATCGAAGCCGCATTGGCGAGCGGCTCTTGGCCATTTCGCCCGTGCTGTTGTACTGCTGAGCGGGCACCGTGTAACCGAGTGCATCAAGCTCCAGGCGGTCCGCGTCGAAGCACCATGGCTCCACTCTCACCCGCCAATCGCCTTGGTCTGGTGGCTCGCTATCCGGAGTCACTGTCACTGGAGTCGCTTTCAGATTGCCGGTGTCGAGCTTCATGGCGTCGCAGCGCTGATCACCCAGGCTGGCCGGACAATAGCAGCACAACCACAAGCTCAACCAGTCGAACAGCCTTAACCACTCCAGGCACTCCTCGGCTAGATCGGCAGTGTGCACCGGCCGATTGAGCGAACGCCACTCGGCCAGCCATTCGTCGCGCCAGACATCGACTTCGGCCAGCCATTGCTCGCTAAGTTCGCAGTGGGCCTCGTGCGATTCACGCAGAAGATGGGCAAAATGCCCCGCCACCACCCAGCCGGCCAACGGTCCCAGTCTATAGGCTCGAAGCACCGAGTCGCGCCACAATGGCAGTGCCTGCGAGCGATGAATCTCCATGAACGACCATGGCCGGCCATGCTCCGAATCCAGGGGTGGGCTTGCTTCCCAAGAGGCCCAGCCGTCGTCGTGATGCAGGATGGCCGACAACAGTTCTTGGCGGACCTCCTGCAGGTGTGGGTTCTGGTCGTTGGGCCCGCATACGACGCTGTCCAGCGAGCCCCCCCATGCTTCGGCCAGCTCAAAACTCACCCGCGCATGCTCCACCTGCGAAAGCAAAAGCCACTTGTCGGGAAGATCGATAAGGGGAATGTTTCGACGAATCAATGTGGCTCGCCCCGGGGTGCAGTCCGTGTTGGATGGTTATCGGCCGGTGTTGGATGTGTCGACTGCTCGCTCGCCTCCGTGACGAGTCCAGTCGCTCCAACTGCCGTGGTAGTTAGCCACCGGTTTGCCGCTTGCAAGCTCCATGGCAAACGCCATGACGGCTGCCCGGCCGCCCGAGTGGCAATAGGTGACTGTACGCGTGGCGGGGTCGAACTCGACGCGATCCAACAGCGTTTGCAGCTGCTTCTTCGGCCGTAGCTTGCCGGTTTCGGCGACGATCAACTCCTGCCAGTTGAGATGCGTGGCCGAGGGAATGTACCCCGCGGTGTTCTCTTCGTCGCTACGCGTGTCCACTACACAAGTCTCTCCGCCTGCACCAAGAATCTGCTGCATATCCTGGTAGGTGGCCAACCGATCGGGGTTGGGCCTGGCCGTGAACTCCGTGGGCGAATCGGGAACTGTGGTCGGGCTGCTGACCGTCTCACCACCGGCCGATTTCCAGGCCGCGAGGCCGCCGTTCAGCACCCGTACATCTTCGACGCCCCAGTACTTGAGAATCCACCAGATGCGTGCCGCTGAAGGGCTGAAGGCTTCGTCGTACACGACCACCGTGCTTCCATCTTCCAGAGTGACTAACGCTTTGGCGATTCGCTCCGACCACGCCTGGCCATCGGTTCCGTCGCCGAAAGCTGCTTTCCACTTCCCCGCATCGATGTGCCGAGCCCCGGGGAGGTGCTCCTTCTCGAAGCCCTCTTCCGAGCGAACATCGAGCAAGATCACATTCTCCTCACCGATCGCCTTCCGGCCCGCGAAATGCTCCACCAGCGTTGCCGGTTCCAGCAACATCTCTGGCTGGGACTCGGTCGCCTTGTCGGCGATTGCGAGATTCGAGGCGCAGAGAAGTACTGCAAAAAATGCCAGTCGCATGGATCACTCCGTTGTGCAGGGGGCTCAATTAAGCTCGGCGAAAAGCTCCGCGACCGGCAACACAGAGCCCAGTACGACGTCTTCGCCGGTGAGTTCAAGATCTTCGGTCAGTACGCGGATGTCATCGAGCAAACGATACACGGCAACCGTTCGACCCTTCGGGCCAACCACCCACACGGCTCAAGGCCAGCCAGCGCCGGGCTTCGGTGGTGCTCCTGCCCACATTCTACCACACGAGTGTCCAAAAACAAAAAAACAGCCGGCGCCCCCGTGGGGCACCGGCTGTCCTGTTTTGCACTTGGTTGTTCGACTAAACAGCAGCGTAGAAGCTGGTGAACTTGTCGATCGAAACCGGCTTGATCTTGTCGGCCCAACCAGCTTGACCGAAGGCGGTCATGCGGGCGATGCAGACTTGCTTCATCGCTTCGCGGGCCGGCTTCAGGTAGTCACGCGGATCGAACTTCTCAGGCGTCTCGGCGAACACCTTGCGGATGGCGCCGGTGATGGCCATACGGTTGTCGGTATCGACGTTCACCTTACGCACACCGTGCTTGATGCCCTTCTGAATCTCTTCGACAGGCACACCGTAGGTCTGCTTCATGGCACCACCGTACTTGTTGATGATGTCCTGCAGTTCTTGCGGAACGCTGCTCGAACCGTGCATCACCAGATGGCAATTGGGCAGACGCTTGTGGATCTCTTCGATGCGATCCATGGCCAGCACTTCGCCGGTGGGCTTCTTGGTGAACTTGTAAGCACCGTGGCTGGTGCCGATGGCCACGGCCAGGGCGTCGACGCCGGTCTCGGCGACAAACCGCTCGGCTTCGTCCGGATCGGTCAGCAGTTGATCGCGCGACAGAGCTTCGGTAGCTCCGTGGCCATCTTCCTGCTCACCACCACCGGTCTCGAGCGAACCCAGGCAGCCCAGTTCACCCTCGACGCTCACGCCTTGCTTGTGGGCGGCTTCGGTGACTTCCTTGGTGACTTTGACGTTGTAGTCGTAATCGGCGGGCGTGCTTCCATCTTCCTTCAAGCTGCCATCCATCATCACGCTGGTGAAGCCGTTGTCGATCGCGCTTTGGCACGTATCGGGGCTATTACCGTGATCTTGGTGCATCACGATAGGGATGTTCGGATACAGTTCGGCAGCGGCCAGCATCAGATGCTTCAGGTAAGCATCCTGCGAGTACTTGCGGGCACCGCGCGAAGCTTGCACGATTACCGGCGAGTTGGTCTCTTCGGCCGCTTCCATGATGGCCTGAATCTGTTCCATGTTGTTCACATTAAACGCGGCCAGGCCGTAGTCATTCTCGGCGGCATGGTCCAGCAACAAACGCATTGGTACAAGTGGCATGATAGGGCTCCTCATGTGAGGTAGGTTAGACATTAGCCTGCAGGAGTACGCATTGTAGCGCGCGGATCAGACACGGGGGAGGGTCCAAAGCCATGTCAGAGCGCGCGCACATGGGCCAAAACGCACATACTGGCCGGCTATTTCCAGGGCCAGGCGTCGTTCTCGTCAGCGGCCAGAACGGCCGTGTGAGGCAGTTGCGATAGACGCAGAAGCAGGTATTTCTGCTCGGGAGATTCGTCCGACAGCGTATGGTGTAGCAGCGATCCCAGCCGGTGCTTGCTGCCCGGCAGGCTGGTGACCACCAGCATCTCGCCGGGCGATAGATCCACGGTGGTTTTCAGTTCGGCAAAAACTTCCACCTCCCGACGCAGCTGCGCCACGACCATGCCCGGCCCGGGGTTTACGTACTTCATCTGCGGCTGGCCATGGTGCAGTTCGGGCAGCAGCTCCAGGCTCACCTGGCCGCCGGTCGGCTGGCCGATTTCTACGGCGTACATTCCCTGGGCATCGGAGAATGCCTTGCCAACCAGGCCCGACGCGCCTCCCCGCAACAGGGTGAAAGTCGGCACCACCTCGCCAGCCTGCAATTCGAGCCGTTTGCCGGGCCGCAGTTGTTTCAACCGCCGAGTGACTTGGGCCGGTTTGGCCGACAGCATGCCCGACTGTTCCTCGGCGGTGTCGAGATCCACACCGCTGGGATTCAGCAGCTCCACGAGCTCCGCGCACGGCGTACCACTCACCACGCCTGCCCGTAGCCCTTCATTGGCCAGCCGGCAACGCAGCTCCACCGGAATGCGATCCTCCTGCACCGACTTCCACAAACGCGAGCCGAACTCCATGTCGTCCAGCGTGGTTCGCGCCCAGTAGATGTCGAGCGTCACGGCGTCGGGCGAGGCTTCGGCCGCCTTGAGCAGCGAGTCGCTCGTCAGATTGCCGGTGTCGCCAATCGATTGACAACCTGCGCCGCTGGACAACAGCAACAGCAACACTGTGATCGAGGCTAAGTGCGAACTAGCCAACCGTACGATTCCCAATTCAGATAAGTGATTCGTCAAGCGAGTCTTTCTGCCATGGCGATATCGCAGCCAGTTTCGCGTTGTCGCGAAGCAGGGCGATTGCCGCGGCCAAAGGTTTGGCTTGACCTGTTGAAAAGACAATTCGCTACGCACATTAGGAAGCTCGCCGCCGCCGGTCAACACCAGACTTGCTAGCACGCTTCCTTCGTTGGCCCCCTGGCTGCCACCAGCTTCGGCACCGGGTAGCGTTCGCCGTACACCTGCCCGAAATGTTTCACCAAGTCGCGAAAGTTGTACCGCAGGAAGGCGTACAACTCGGTCGGCGGCTCGCTAGCCAACCACTCGCCGGCCAGCCTCGACGCCGTGCGGTCGAACTCCCGTTGCGACGGCCCGTGCACGTAGCATCGCCCCTCGTGTCGCCTCAGATCGCCGTCAAACTTCTCACTGATGTGCCACAGTTCGTGCACGATGGTCGTGAGCTTCTCGCCCAGCGAGTGATCCAAGAATCGCGGCAGATAGAAGTTCAGCAGGTACAAATACTCCCGGCCGCTAGGGTCGAAAATCGACTGGCATGTGTATCGCCGCCCCCGCACCAGGCTGTCCCGTGCTCCGTTCTCGAACCGCAGTGGTGTCAGCGATGCTTGCAGACCGTGCGGCACCCGCTTTCGGGCCTGACAAAACCCCACCGCCACACGACTCATATCGATGTGCGACAGCAACTCCACCCGGCGAGTCATATCCTCGCACACGGCACGAATTGCATGCGTGAAGTGAAGTCCAGCCGAAGGTTTGCCTGTTCGAGCCATCGATACCGAGCACCGCGTGGGAGAGAGTCATTTGGGGGGGTAACGTTATGGCCGAATTTGGATCGTAACACCAGAGCAAACGCATTCGATGAAAGGTCGGAAAAAAGGGAACATCCAGTGGGCCGGCTCGTCCTCGGATCCGCAGGACCATTGGTCGGTGCCGAGTTCAGTCTACTGCTGGCGTCGAATGCGGTTGACCGGAGATTCTTGAGGGTTTTGGGACACCAATACGACGTACGATTTTAGGCACCAAAACTCCAGCCGATTTGGCGCCTCCCAATTTCCTAACCTGCTGCAAGCAAACGAGTTACAAAATCCGCCATCACGAAAACCCCAAGGGTTTTGTCCCCCCACGCACGCCAAAACGACCAAAACCCCTTCAATAACGACGATGGGGGGAATTCGCTCTGCCATTCAGCGCTGGCGGCCAGCCAGGGCGATCTCCAGCACGAGGCTCTCACCAACAGCTTATCGATTCGAACCCCCGGCCACCGAGTTACCCAACAGCCGACGCGCATGGATTGCCACGCAACCCCATTAGACCACTCCAAACGGCCGTTTCAACAGCGAGTTTCATACACGCGAAAGTTCTCGCGTTGCCGCGAAAACGTAGAAGTCAGTAGACCATAGCGGCACTCCGCTGGTTACTGCGATCTCCATCCGAGTTGGATTTCGAGTGGCTTCCAGTGCTTCAACCACCGCGTCGATTTCGATGGAGTTGGTTTCCTCTTGCTGAAATACAACTTGCTCGTCTTTGAGGATGGTTCGTTGGATCGCTTGCTGGGCGCGCAGCTTCTCCTTGGTTCGATCGCCAGCCTTCCAGTAGTTTTGAAATCGGACCACGTCGTTTACGTCCGACGCCGGCGACTCAACATGCTTAGCTGCACGCCACAACCTGTACTCCAGTTCCATGGAGAGCACCGTGGCCGCCGCCCCACCCGCGTGTGGGGCGGCGGCAAAAGTCGCGAAGCATCGTCTAACAGCTCGCCAGCCCTATCACACCGTCTGCTGGGCGTGCTTGCCTTCGGCAAATTCTTCGATCGCCTTGCTGCAGAAGGCGGGGAGATCGTCAGGATTGCGACTGGTCACGAGCCCTTCGTCGCAGACGCATTCTTGGTCGACCCACTCGGCACCGGCGTTTCTCAGGTCGGTTTTCACGCTCGGCCAGCTGGTCACTTTGCGACCTTCGACTACGTTCGCTTCGACCAGCATCCAGGGGCCGTGGCAGATTGCGGCGACCGGTTTGTGCTGCTTGAAAAAGTCGCGGACAAAGTCAACGGCCGTTTCGTTCACGCGGAGCGCATCGGGATTGAACACACCACCGGGGAGCACCAGGCCATCGAACTGTTCAGCGCTGACATCATCAACAACGGCGTCGACGTCGAACTTGTCACCCTGTTTCTCGTGGTGGACGCCCTGGATCTGGCCCGATTCGAGCGATACCAACGTGACCTTGGCGCCGGCCGCTTTGATTTGCTCCCACGGCTGGGTGAGTTCAACTTGTTCGACGCCATCGGTGGCGAGAAAGGCGATGGACTTGCCTTGGAGGGATGGGGTGGCCATAGGGTTTTCTCCTTGTCGATGTGCTGAGGGTTTGCGAATCGCGCGCGGCGCGACTGGGTCCATAAGTAAGACAGCAGAACCGAGCAATCGACGTGCCGAGTCGAGAAAGCCTTCTGTCCAGGTCGCATCGTCGCTCGAACTGCGCGGTGGGCATACAGGTTGGCTGCCAACGAATCAGCGACGGGCGCTCCATCGGCCAATCTTTATGTATCCGTGAGGTTGCCCCTCGAGGAGTTGGATCACCAGGAATTCGCAGCGCAGGGCTTGGAACCGAGGTAGGTTCCGAGCTTCTCGAATCTGCCGAGATGAGCTGCGCCTCGGGGTCTTCCGCCGATGCTTGAAGTCGGGGCGTGGCTACACTTACGCGTGGCTGGCCAATCGGTGATTCAGAGCTTAACGAAACAACTCGTACTGTCGGTGGGAGCTGGTCAGTGCACGCCTGGTGTGTGCAAAACGACCAAGTCTGTGATAAGGGAAACAAGAAACCCTGCTTGTCCAAGCACCTACGAAAGGCTTAGCGATTCTTTGTCAGTAGATTCAAGGTTCGAGTCCTCAAGACTTGGGACGCTTGCGGAGCCGTGAGAGAGGCATCGAAAACATGCGTGCCCGGCGCTACCTCCTCAATCCAGCAATGCTGGCCTTCCGAGCGGAGTTCTATGGGCTTCCCGTTGTGCGTGACATGCACAGGTGGCTTGCCTGCCAGCAGTGGCAGGCCGACTCGGGCAGTCGAATTGCCTGGTACGGCTACTTTCAACTTGTAGCCATCGCCGGATGCAGAATAACTGACTTCGATGGCGCCGCGGATGCTGGGCACTTTCGCGGAAAACGATTCCAACGAACCGGGGCGCGGCTGCACGACGAACTTGCGGAAGCCAGGCTCAACCGGTCGCACACCTACCAAGTATCTTGGTATCAGATTGGCGGGCGCCGCTCCCCATGCGTGATTCCAATCGAGATTGGGTTTGTACTCTCGGTCCCATGCCTCGAGCGTGATGGTAGAACCGGCCCGAATCATGTTGTACCAACTGCGTTTCTTCTTGGAGCACAGTAAACTCAACGCCTGCTCGGACTGATCATTCGTGTAGAGCCCTTCCAAAAGGTACTGAGCGGGGTACACGCTGCAGCGCATGCCTTGCGCTTCGAGGAATGCGACGACGGAGTCGACCCGATCGACAGGCACCAGGTCGAATGCCAGAGGGAATAAGTTGGCATGAAGCGAGCAATGTTGGCTGCCTAATCCATCAACATAGAGACCTCGCTCCTCGTCCCAGAATTGCCGATTAAACTCAAGTTTAAGGGACTCCGCCTTCCGCTCGAAGAGCTCGCTATCCTCCGACTTGCCGAGCACTTCTGCAATGCTGGACATGCGAATCAAGGTCGCATAGTGAAAGGCGTTCACCACCGTATTAACGTCGCACATGTCGTAATGGTCTCGCTCACCAGCAGGCCAGTCGACGATATCGCGAAACCCTTCTTCCGAAGTATCCAACAAACCATCTGGCCGCTCAGCGAATAACAGCAATTTCTCACGGCGAAGCAGGTTGTAATGGTGCTGCATCGACTCGGAGTTCCCCGTGTACAAAAAGTCTTCCCAAGCCATGAGGATCGAATGCTGTTTCCATTCGGTTGGCCAAGTCGGGTGGTGCAGCAGGTATTCATGCGAGTGACGCGCCAATGCATACTCGCTATCGACATTGTAATGGCACAACTGATTGATGTAGGCGTCCGCCTCGTAGGGGATGCGTTCCCGATCCCCATCGATATAGACGCCACAGAATGTCGTCGCACGGATGGAGTACTTGCAGAGCTGCCAGATGGCATTCAACGTGTCGTCGGAGGAATCGAAGGAAGAAGCCGATTCGTCAAAAGGATAGTCGAAGCGGACGCGATCGAGGTGTGTCGACTCGAGCGGCGTCGGTAGTCCGGATACTTCGGCATAACGAAACGGGGCCACGACGCCGACGGATTCGGGAAGTCGGATCGCGCTGCCACTGGTGTTGCGATCGTCTAGCGGGGGACGGATGGTGAACTCGGTGGTCCCCTTGGGCACCTGCACCTTGACCAGGTAGGAACGAATCGATCCGCCCGGGTGGTGGTCGATGTGGCCATTCTTCAGCTTCTCGCCAAAACGCACGCTGAGGGTGTGGGACTCGCGAGTAGTTGTCGGAAATCGCAACTTCAGAAAACCAAAGGCCGACCGGCCAAAGTCGGCCAGGTACTCGCCCGCCTCCAACTCAACGACACGAGTGGGCGACTCCGCCGAAGCTTCAACTTCATAACGCGAAGTGGCAAGAGGACTGGGCTCATCAGCCATCTTAAACGCTTGCGGGTCTGACCAGGCGGATGGCTCGCCTTGAGAATTCCAGGACTGCACGCGCCACTCATAGCGACCACCGGCGGCAAGGGGGGACCCGCCGTATTTGATGTTGATTGATTGGTCGCTTGCGACACGGCCCGAATCCCAAAGTAACGTCTGAGGATCCTGTTCGGGCAAGTCAGTCCTCTGCAGCTTTATTCGATAGGCCGATTGAGCGTAGGCGTTGAAACCCGCTCCGCATCGCCAGGCAAACTCGGGTTCCGGATCGTAAATCACGGTGCGCTCCGGCGACCTCAAGAACTCGCAAGACAATCCTGAAGGAGCCGGCGGAGTCGAGGCATTGGCGGGCGATTCTTCGGCTAACCCCGGATTGGCGACTGAAAGTGCCAGTGCCAACGAGATCGGGGCGAAGTATGTCGAAAATCTCATGCTGAACCTATCACCTTCAGTGCACCGCCAAGATCAATTCCTTCATCGATACAATGCTGCAGTCTACTCGCCAGTAACCACAGAAATCGATCTCTGGTTCAAACTCGCCGATTGGCGGATGCCCAGCATACCGAAGAAAATGGCCAGCAACCCAGCGGAAGGCTCTGGAATGCCCGCGACTTGCCCCGGTTGTCCACCGAGTTGTTGCCCGAAATGCGATCTCCACAGCTGATAGTCGAGTGCATCGACGTGCAAGTCGCCGTTACCGTCGGCAACCAATCCGGCTCCGGATGCCCCCAAAGAGTTTCGCCATACAGTGTAGTCGGCGAGGTTGACCGTACCGTCTCCGTTGTAGTCGCCCGACAAGCCTACGACGACCTCTGCAATACCTTCGGTTAGGATGCGGGAGTTGTCCCAGATCAGACCAGGCTGCAATTCAGGAAGCGAAAGCGACTCGAAAACGCCAGTTAACACGTTGAAGTCGAACAGGTCGAACGTGTCGCCAGCCGAAAGCGGCGAGGCATCCTCCGTAAGTTGGATCTCGACAGCGCCTTCGGCGATAAAACTGCCGGCTACGGATACCCGTTCATAACTGCCAGGATTCGTGATATCCAATTGGAGGGTAGCGCCGGAGCTGAGATGAAGGTCGCCTTCCACTAATAGGGCTTCGGGGTCGGCCGGTGCATCGCCGCTGCGTAGCAGACGAAAAAAGTCGACGTCGCCTATGACGTCGCTTTGTGAGACAGCAAACCCTACAGCGCCAATGCTCTCGTTCAACAGGCTTACCGGACCTGCGACTGTGGTGTACTCCAGGTCCGTTGGCAGCTTGGCAAGAAACTCTGCTTGATAGTTACCCGCTCCACCGGTGGTGTCGAGCAGGATCCGCATCTGCATGTCGCCACCGTTGGTGTTGAGTGTCGGCCAGGAAGTGGCCGACACGGTTCCGCTGGAGTCATCGCCGAGCAGCGTTTGATTGGCACCCGAAAAATTGTCACCGCGAAACAACATCCACGCCTTGCCAGTGGTGGGGTCGCCGATGAAGCGATTTCCATTGTCGGCGCCGCCATCCATGAGTCCTTCGAGGAAGCCGACGGCGAACCAGTCGGAATCGCCGGTCACGTTCTGAAAATTTGCATCCAAGGTGTATTCATAGCCATCTTCTACCGTCAATGGCAGGGTGGCAGATGAGCCGCCCGAGATGCTGATGCCCTCGGCGTTGCTCATGATACTTGCATGTGCAGACCATACTTGGCCGCTCGAAACGGTGTCGGGCGGAGCTCCATTGAGTGGGGTTGATCCTGGCCCACCGAAGCGTTCCTCGTAGATCACTCCATTGTTGGTTGCCGAATAGGGAATGACTCGAAGCAGGGCTCCTCCATCGACACTGAGACTACCTTGGACGACAGCACCCGTTTCGAGCACGGCGCCCGACTGCACCCTGGTGTCTCCAGCACCGGTCACGGTATCGACTATCAGGGTGCCGGCTTCCACTACGGTGGGGCCGGAGTACGTGTTGGTGCCCGACAGACGCAGCGTACCTGTGCCTTGCTTGGTCAGACCTCCCGGACCCGAGACGGGACGATCAACCGTCGTCATGGCGCCTTCGGCAATGTTGACCGTCGTGGCATTGGTGCCCAAAGTCACGGTGTCTGCTAACGTGACGTTCAGGCCCGAGTCAATTTGCAACGCGCCGCTGCCACCGCCGTCCGCGGAGAGGTCGAACCTCTGCTGATAGACGCCGCTGCTGGTAAGCCGCAGTTGTCCTCCTTCGTCAACACGGACGCGGGCCGATGCCGACCCTACACCGTCGGTACTTTCAGACAGGGCTGTCGCTCCCGAAGCTATGGATATGATGCCATCGAAAGAGCCATTGTCTTGGAGACGCGTGGTACTGCTGGCTACTTCGATGCGTCCCTGGCCGCTCACACGCTGTAGATTGGCACTTTGATACACGCGAATCAAGCCATCGTTGATAATCGCCGTTGGACTGGTGGGAAAGACATTGCCGGATGAAGTGGGCGTGCCAACTTCCAACGTTCCAGTGGGCCAGACCTCGAAGCTGCTGGCCATGCTCGTGGCGTCGGTTGCATCCATGACTACTGTTCCCCCGTCAGCAGCGATGATGGTGCTGACCATATCATTGGCGTTTCCCGTGATCGTCAGCGTGGCGTTCGAAACGCGGGTCGGCCCGGCGTAGGAGTTACCCGAGGTTGCCAGGGTGAGCGAACCACCCCCCACGACCGAGAGACTGCCAGACTGCAGGCTACCGGAACCGAGAAACGAGAACGATTGCGTGGAGTCGATTACGACTTTCCCCGCGTCGATGCCACCCGAGAGCTGGACGTCCGTTGCCGCGGTGGAATCGTCGAATGTGACGTTGTCGAATTCCTCAAAAGTGCTAGCCGCCCCAAGATCGCTGAAGTTCACCGCCGAGGTGTCCCAGGTCGTACTCTCGGAGCCTGTCCATTTGAGAACTCGCCCCATGGCCGCGGCTGCATCCCACTCGAGAATAGACATGGGGCTGCCCCCGTTGCTGCTACTGCCGTCGATCGTTTGCAGGAGAATATGCAGTTGTCGATCCGTATTCCAACGGTCTCGATCGATCGTCGGTTCGTAGTACCCCAGATTGTCGGTTGTTAGTTGAATAAACTCCCAGTCGTCGCGCGACTCGGCCTGCGAATAGGCCAAGGTGACGCCTCCTCCATTGTCGTTGTCTTTGTAGACAACATACGCACGATTATAGTCGTCGAACACAATCTGCGGCCGGCCCATATGGTTGGCGCCGAGCTGCGATTCGGGAACGGGCGTATTGGGATCAGAACGGCGATGCGTCAGTTGCGAGGTGAACCAGTCGTCGCCATCGTTGCCGACGAACATGTACTGGCGGCGATGATCAGGCGTGTCGGCATAAGCCAGAGGGGCCCACCAGGTTGCTATCGCAGGGCGATCATTGGCATCGATAGCCTGTGTGCCAGTGTTAATTAGGCTGGAACCCTCGGGGATATCAACAACGATCTGGGAATTCAGCTCATCGATGACGGTCGGGTAGGGTACAGTGCCAGCGACATCTTTGTACCAAGTGACACCGTCATCGGGCGAGTAGGCATAGAAGAGATTGTGGTTGGTTTGGAATCCTGAATGGCCGGTTGGCGACGAACTGTTGTACCGGTAGGTCCAACTGGCGTGGAGCCCACCCTGCGAGTCATACGTCATGTTGTGGGGGTACGCGTTGTACGTCAGCCCCGACGAATCGGTGTTGGCGATCCAGTCCTCATTGGACCACGACCATGTTGTGCTGGAAGTGTCGTAATGCGTGATTCGATAGGTGCCATTGCCTGACCCGCCGGTTCGATAGTTGAAGAGCAAGTCGTCGGTGCCAGGGATGCGGAGGAAGTTTGGATAAGTGGTTGCGGCTTCGTTCGCACCGGTCATCGTGTTGATAGCCGAACCATTGCCCACGGTGTCGCCCACAAATTCCAAAGCCTGCCCGCCCGTCACGGGTGTAGTGGATCGCGAATAGAGCAGCGGATTATTGTGCGTGCCCCATGCCAGATGCAGGTACCCCTCGCCATCGATTCCCAGCACCGGAACATTGTGGGCGTCGTTGATGTTGTACGATGTGAATTCGGTGGTTCGAATGTCCCAGTCGTTGGTGGGCGCCGTCAGGTCGCGGCGGGCGACCAGGAGCTTGCCATCTTCGCGATAGAAAGTGGTGAACTGATAGTTGCCGGCGCTGACGACGGACTCGTTCTTGAACGGTGTCGAGTTGATGGATACTCGGTCGCGACCTAGTTCGTTCGTGCCGGGGTCGTTGTCGGTGATCGGGACCACCTGAAGGAAGCTCAAGGGATCGACTTGGCCGTACGATGGGAGGCTAGAGATCACCGCGACAACCGCCAGCATACACGCATACGCTGCGAATCGTGAAGGACGAACGTTCATGGATGCCTGCTGGTCATTAGATGCGAATTCAGGTGGTGCGAGTGGTGGAGGTCTAGTCAGAACTTATCCACAAAAGGCCCCGATTGCTTGCTGTCGGCCCACGTGAGTTCAATCTTCAGATCGTCGGTAGGCCCGTCGATGGTCACCCATAAATCGGAGCTGACTTTGTTGGCGTATTTCTTTGGGGCATGCCAGCGATTGGATCGCTCGTTAATCGATTCCACGGCCGAAACCGTGGCGAGGTGCGTTCCGATCGGAGCCCCATCGGAAAGTTCGAAGCACGACATGGTGAACGAGCCATCGGGCTGAATTCTCCCCATCGCAGCGCGGTGGTCCTTGGCGAGGATACGCACTTGGCCGATGGTGAGCGGTTGGCCATCGATGGTTACGGTACCCGATACCGGTACGATGCCTTCGTGCTTGTCGCCGCATCCCAGGCAAACGCTGAGAGCCATCAACCACAGGGCGACAAGAGCGTAAGAGTGTGAACGAAACATGATGCGATATTGGCGGTTGGTAACAAGCAGGCTAGCGCGGGCCAGGAGAAGTCGGCACGGTTTCGATATAGTCGTCGGCATTCGATTGCCGTGTAGACATTTGTCGATATACATCCTCTGAAACATCCTCCGTTAGATAACTGACGCTACCGTCGCCCATGCCGAAATTGGCCCCGCCCGGGTGGCGGCTGTTGAATCCACAGTGCGTGCGGGTGCCAGAGTTTTGAATCGATTCTCCGAGCTCCGGAATGGTGTTGAGCGGATTGACCGTGGTCCGCATGGACGAATTGCATCGGTTGCCGTTGGTCCAGATATTGCTTGCCAAGAGATCGCCGCTACCATCCTCGGCGAGCCGTCCATGTCCATCGATGGTCTCTCCAAAGAACATGGTGTTGGAGGTGCCATCGGTGATTTCTCGAAGCTTGATGTGGCGGACGTAGAAGAACACGCCGCTGTTGTTGTACTTCAGATCGTAAGCTCGGCCTTTCGTGTCCGTGCGATCGTCAAACAAAGGGTCTGGCCCATTGGGCGGTCCCACGTCGCCTGCCACGCCAGCGTAGCTGCCGGTTGCTGCCCGCACCTGGGTACCGGCTGCCTGGTGCGAGTAGTCGGCATACTCCTTCAATTCCCCATCGCTGGGGCACTTCAACTCCGGCAGGGACGTACCCACCGCCGCGATGATGTTAGGATCCGACAACCAACCGTTCCATTGGCCGGCATCCCAGATCGTCTTGTTCTCAATATCCAGTCGGTCAAACAAGGCCTGTTGTTCCATGTAGGGGAGCAACTGAACGAACACGCTGGCACCCTGCGTCTTCAGGTTGACTCCAGAGATATTGCCCGACTGAGGCAATTTGTCGCAGGGATCCAGGTAGCCGTCGCACCCAATCCTGGCAGCCGGCAGCTCGCCGTAGGAGCTTTCGTAGTTGAGCGCAGCCAATGAAAGTTGCTTCAAATGGTTGGTGCATTGCATACGGCGGGCGGCTTCGCGGGCGGCCTGCACCGCCGGGAGCAGTAGCGCCACCAGGATGCCTATGATAGCGATCACCACCAGGAGTTCGACAAGCGTAAACCCCGTAGGTCGCGAGCGTTTGTTAGCGAAGCTACACCACATGCCGATACTCCTTATCTTCCACTTTTTTGAAATTGCCGCTTGGGGAAGCAGAGGCGCTTAGCCCCAAGCGGTGATGATACTTTCATGACTTCGAAACGATGGTATTACCCCCAACGGCTCCGCAGCCTTCCGGCCAGCCCTAACATCCCCAACAGCCCGCATAAGGCGACAGAGCTTGGTTCTGGGATGAGGCTGATTGACAGATTGTCGATTCTGGATGGCCCATTGCGTTGCTCAAACTCCAGGTTGATGCCGCCCTCGGCCACTAGATCATTCCAGGCAAAGCCGCCCAGGTTGGAGACCACCTGCACGTCGTCTACCCAGGCGTTCACTGTCAGCGCGTCTCCGTCACTCACGCCGTCGTAGGCGACGTCGACGCGAACTCGACCCGTTCCAGTTCTTGTATATGGGATGCTCACTTCGTCGAGGGTCAGACTGCCGTTGTCGAAGACTTGTACGCCATCGGAGTTCTTTCGGAATAGAATGCCAACATCCGTGGCGCCGTTGTTAACCAGGATGCCAGGCTCACCCGAGGTGATGCCAATACTGCCAAAATTGAAAGCAGTCCAATCGGTGGTCTCATCCCAATTCACATTCCATTCAACACGAAGCAGTGAGCCGCCGGCCAAGTCGCCGGAAAAATCATATCGTCCTGCAGCGGTACCGGGGCCGGTTTGCTCATGGAATCGTATCCGCCCTTCACTTGTTTGCGGCCAACTTGCTTGATTGTCCGTGATACCGAAGAGGGCACGCGACGCCCTGAGTTCGATAGCACCAGCCAGGCTGCCGCTCTGGGACGAATCTTGGTCGATCGCATCATAGTTATCGGTGTCGGCGTGCGTAAACTCATCCATAAACAGTAACGAGGCTGAGGCGTGGCCGCCGATGGCTACCGCGCCAACGACTGCGATCAAGGTGCTCATTATCAAGTGATGCATTAGTCATACCTCCCAGGAACCAAAGTAAGTAAATCATGATCTATTGCGGGCTCGGCCAATCCGTGGAATGCTGCCCTATTCCACGGTGGCCGAGCCTCGAAGCTTTCTCCGCTAGCTGGTTTTCCGATACACCATCGCTCCGCCTGCCAATACTAGAGCTAGAAGCAGTATCGAACTGGGCTCGGGCACGGTTTGCTGAGCGTTGCTGCCTGCAGCGGCTGCGGCGCCACTGCCAAAATTGGACTTCCACACGGCATAGTCGCCGGCGTCGACCCCGTTGAGTCCATCGCCGTTGCCCATCAGAGCCGATTCGTCTGCTGCTCCGAGGTTGTTGCGCCAGACGGTGTAGTCAGCGATATCCACAATGCCGTCGCCGTTGAAGTCGCCCTGGAGTCCAAAGGACAGCACCAGGTCGGTCATGTCGACAATTGCAGCACGGAACCCTGCTGGTAAGACGTAATCCACGCCCGCATCTGTGATACCTTCGGCGGCTGATAGAAGTGTGTACTGCGTCCCCGCCGCAGGCGTGAAGCTGCCGAGTTGAGTAACGTCGATGGTACCATCCAGCGTTGCTGATCCGGTCACGTCGACAAAGTCCTGTCCAATTAAGGCAATGTCGAACTCCAACGACGAGTCGGACCCCATGGTCAGGTCGCCATCGACGGTGAGCGTCTGCCCAAGCAGTCTCACGTTCGCAGGCTCTGTGCCGGTAAGCGAGAACGACTCTACGGTGCCGGTGATGGCCTCCGTGCTGGCATTCACGACTCCCACGGAGGTAATTGCTTCGTCAAGCAGTACTTCCGTATCGCGGATCGTTTGGAAGCCGCTACCGGTGTCGGCTTCCATCGTTGCAGTCCAGTTGCCAGCACCTCCGGTCGTGTCGAGCGAGATGCGAATAGCAACGTCGCCACCACCGACATTTTCGCTGGTTAGCCATGCCGCTTGAGAGACGAGGCCGCTGTTTCCCGCAACGCTTGTGTCGCCAAGGAAGGTTTGGTTGCCGTCGGTGTTGCCCCGGTACAGTGCCCAGGCCAACCCTTCCACGTCGCCTGCGATGAAGCGGGCCGCATCGGAACTGGCATCGGACTGACCATTGGCGAAGCCCACGCCGAACCAGTTGCCGTTGCCCACGATGTTGGAGATGGAGGTCTCCAGGACATAGGTCGACCCACTCACGGGCTGAAAGGCCAGCGTGGCCGACGCGCCAGCATTGGGACCGGTGACACTGTCGCCGTCGTCCTCAAAAACTGGTGCTGCGACCCAGCGATTTCCGTCATACGACGTGTCGGGTGTGGAACCGTTGAGCGGTGCCCCAGCGCCGCTGAAGTCGTCGGAAAAGAACGTGCGGGCGCCACCCAAGGCCACGCCTGCGCCGCCGATCGATAGGGTGCCGTTGACCACCATATCACCGGTCGTGGCGTTATCGATCTCCAGGGTCGCACCGCTGGATACCGTGGTAGTGCCAGCGTAGGCATTACCGGAGTTCTGCAATTGGACGGTTCCTGATTCGATGGCCACGGGACCAAAGCCGGTCATCCCGCCGGAGCCGGTGACCGTGTAGGTTGATCCGGCGCCGCCGTTGAAGGTGACATTGCCAGGGGCGACGTTGCCGTTGACCGTGACGGTTTTGTTTGCCACATTGCCAAAGGTTACGTTGTCCAGTTGGCTAAATTGCGGGCCGCCTGTGCCCGACCAGTTATTGCTCGTCTGTACGTCCCAGGCTCCATTGGCAGGGCCATTCCAACTGAGATTGGCGGACGACCCGTTAACGTTGAGCACCACGCTGGTACCCGTGTTTGCTACGGCCACGGTTTGACGCATCGTGGAGGTGATGTCGTTGCCCTGGGCATCGAACACTCGCTCCACATACGTTCCGTTGCCCGCCGAGCCGGATACCGACAATGAGTTGGCCTGGATCAGCGGGTAGGCACCCGACGCCAGAGTGCCCTCAACGGGAGAGACACGCACGTCGATGACGTTACTCGCAGCGCTGGCGTTGATCGTGGCAGTGCCATTGACCAGCAATTGATCGCTGTCGCCAGGGGATGTGGTGCTGCCGAGTTCGTAGTTCCACGACCCTGCCGGAGTATCAGCAAAAGTGGAATAGGAAAAGTTGCCGTTCAGCGTCAGCGTACCGACACTGTCGCCCGGTGCCAGCGTCGAATCGTCGTAAGCTTGCAGCAGGCCTCCGACATTGATGGTGCCAGCCCCGGCAAGTGTCTGCCCAACTTCGTCGCCTGTCGACAGCGTGCCATCTGGATCTTCGATCGCCTGCAGACTGTAGGTCGTAAAGCTGCTGATATCGAGAACCGCATCCTGCTGCACCTCGATGGTGCGACTCCACAGTTCGCCATCGGTGCCGCCGGTCGATTGAACGGCCAGGGTGCCTTCGGCAATCACGGTCCTGCCTTGGTGGTAGCCATCGCGGGCGGTCGAGAGATCTTCGGGGTCCGTATTCTCTGGCGGAGGCGTCGTCGCTATGGTCCAGGTGCCGGAGCCTGTCTTCACCAAGCTGGTGCTTGCGTTCTCCGCGCCATCGCCTTCGGTCAGCGTCCGGTCGACAATCAGGCCCTCGATGCGTCCGTTGCCTGCGCCGGAAAGATTCAAGAACCGTTCGCTGGAGTCCGGCAACGAGATATTTCCAGACAGGGTTAGGGTTCCGGACTGGGACTCGATGCTGTACTGGTTGCCGCCCGTGTTGCCAACGACATCCCCCGACCATTCACTCGTACCGGCGCTGGTCAGATGGGGAGCCGTGACGGCCGGTTGCCGGCCGACGATCTCGAGGCGCTCCGTCGACACGGTGACGCCTGCCAGATGCAGTTTGCTTTCGGAGAATCCGCCATCAACAGCGGTGCCTGTGGCGGCGGTGTTGTCACCACTACCGAGGGCACCGTTATTGGTCACCTCAAGGGTTCCTCCGCCAACGCTTACTTGGCCATTGAAGCTGGCATTCGCCGAACTGATGGTGATTAACTCGGAAGTCAGGCCATCCGTATCGGGATCGTTAACATCGATGCCTTCGAGGCGGAGAGTTCCGTCCCCGGTGAGTGCCTCGCTCAGTGTGCCACTCGCGCCGTTACCCTGCCCATCGCCATTGAGTCGCAGTGTGGCTCCGGCGGCGACGCTCGTGGTGCCGGACGACTGGTTGATTGCACCGAGGTCGGTCAGGTCCAAGACGCCGCCAGAAATCGTGGTGTCGCCCGTGTAGCTGTTCGAGGCATTCGACAGGACAAGCGTACCGGTGCCGCTTTTGGTCAGTCCGCTGCTGCCAGCGATCTGGGCGTTCACGGTATGCGTGCCTTGCGTGACGTCGAGCGTGGCCATGCCTTGGAGCGTCAAGGTCGAAGGGCCGTCGACGACGTAGCTGTTTGCATTCTGGAAGCTGAGGTTGGTTAGCGAGACCGGCGAGTCGAGTGTTACCGTCCCGGGCGCATTGGGGGCGGTCAGGACGCTCCCCAACACCGCCGATCCGGTTGGTACGACATTGTCGACCCAGTTGCTAGCGACGTTAAAGCTGCCCCCTCCGTCGACATTCCACTGGTTTGGCGGGGCAGGACCCTCGAGCAGAAAGTTGGTAATGCTGGTGGTGCCGGCCACGTCCGTGGATGAGAAGCCCACATAGCCGATGCTCGGCAAATCGGCAGCCAGGACGGTCTCGGTACGATCGACGCCATCGCTATTGAAGTCCCAGGTAACCTCCCAATCGGGATTCGTGGTATCGACCGTGATAATCAGCGACGTCGCACTCGTCGTCGGGGCGTTGACGCCACCGAACGTGTGGTTGCCCCCGGCGTAGCCCAGGAAGGACTGGTCCATGCCAGAGCTACCGGCGGTGCGGGCCAGTGCCCATAACGCGGGTTGCGAATTGTTACTGCCATCCAGCCAGCGTTCCTCGAGACCACCGCCGGCAGGGGCGAGGGCTTCGGTGAAACCGATTGCGAGCCAGTTGTCGCTCGTGCCGGTGGCCGAAAACTCGGTGGAGAGCGTGTACAAGCCGGCCCCTGGCTGAGGAGTGAACGGCAACAGCGCCGTGAACCGTCCGGCGCCGTCCTGCGTTCCGTTGTTCAAGAGATGCGACCCGGAGGCCCATGTTTCAGAGCCCGGCGCAACGTCGGGAGCGGCTCCGTTAAGGCTGCTCAGACCGTCGCCGCCAAAATCGTCCTGATAAAGGGTCACTGCACTGGTAGTCGTGGCCGAAAACACAAGCACGAAAAGCGCGCCCAACAACGCAGTTGATTTGCGAGTCATCTGTTGTCCTCCAAAGCCTGGTGCCGCCAACACCCTGCAGCGACAACCCAGCAGATTTAGCCGAAAAGAATAATGAACAGTCCGTCCTGAATTCTGAGCTTCTTGAAAATGCGAGTCGGTAGAACCTCCAGGTTGCCGGTGGGGAATGACATGATCGCGAACTCACTGGGGAGCTATATCGATGGTGCTGCTATCTCACCATTTTGGGTTTACTTGCATTGTCCAATCGAGATTGGCGCCCGAAGGCGTACCACTCCACGCGTAGTGCCATGGGATTGGGGGGGATATTTGCCGGGGAAGTAACCGGCTGAAAGGTTCCATTCCAGACGTCGATCTCAACGACATTTTCGCCTAGTACGAGCCCGTCGGTGATGTTCACAAAGCGAAACTGGTCGGCGCCAAACTCCTGCCCCTGCTGGTTGTCGATCCAACTTTTCACTTCCACTTCGCGATCGTTCACGCGAACTTGCTGAATGCCGTTATCGGCCAGGAAACGCCCGAACAGTTGGATGGTGTTCAAGTCGTAGCCCGTCAGGTCAAACCGCGTCTGGAAGGTGTACAGGGAATTCGCCGTCGCGGTCCGCCAGTTCGGCAGCGATACCCATTGCGACAGTGCCGGATCGTTGGCCATGTAGCGTTCGTCGGGTACGCAAACCATGGCGTACTCGGGTTGCTGCAGGTCGCCATCCGGACCAGCGATGACCACCCAGTTCGAATCTTCGTCGCCCACAGCGAGTTCGTACCCTGTATTGTGGAGTACTACCGGGCGGTAGGGAGTGACCGCTGAGAACTTGCAGGAGTTGAGCAGGTGCTCGGGCAAGAGCAGTTGATTTTGCAGGTTGCCGTCCGGATCCACCAGCAGCGACTCGCCCTCGTTCACCAGCAGTCCCCGCCGTTGGTCAGCATGTGCGGAGCGTGGATGCACCCGCACCAGGCCCTCCAGGACACGCGTTTCGTCGTTGTTGCCATCGCCTGCCGAGACGGTGAAGGTGGTGCCAAGATCGACGACTTCCATCGAGTCGGTGACGACCGTAAAGCCGCGAGCCCACTCGGCGACGTGTACGGCGACTTCACCGGAATCGAGCCGTACTCGATCGTGGGCCAGGAACGTCAGTGCGACCGGCGCCTTGGCTGCGATCTCCGCGCCACAGCCGACGCTTATTTGTGCCTCGCCATGCTGAAGTTCAATGCTTTCGCCTTCCCGGAAGGTATGGCCCACGTCCCGTTGTTGACCAAGCCATTCCGCATCGGTCTGGGTGGCCAGCGTGGCTACCGGGGCAGGGGGCCGGGAGGTCGACACCACCGCCGTCAGCGGAGCTTCAGCCGGCCGCTCGGCGGGTGTGCCGGGGCCGAAGAAACCAACCGCAGCCAGGCACACCGCCGCGGCCAATCCGCCTAGTACCGCGGCGTAGGCAAGGCTGCGGCGAATCTGCGAGTGGGCGGTTGCCGGTGGGGCCGTGTTTGCCACGTGGCAGTACGCCGGCGGCACGCCTTGGGCCACAGTTGCTTCGGCCTGCAACTGCACTTCGAGCTGCATGTAGTCTCGCATGAAGCGAAGTCGCTCGGGATGCCCCAGCACCAATCGCTCCAGACGGCGCGCTTGTTCTGCGGAAAGCGAGTCGTCCACGGCCTTGGCCAGCAGTTGCTCGAGTTCCCATTGAATGTCATTTGGTAGGCTCACGGGGCCGCCTCCTCTTGAAGACGTGCCTCGACGCATCGCAGCAGGGCACCCCGCAGCCTGGCGACCATCTTTTCCACGGCACTGGCCGTCTTGCCGATTTGGTTGGCGATGTCGCGCATCTTCAAGCCATTGCGATAACGGAGCAGGAACAGGTCGCGATTCCTGGCAGAGATGCCTTCCAGGCACTTTGTCAGGGCCGCTTGTCTGGCTTGAAACCACTCGTCCGAGTTATCGGTCGCCATCACTTCCGCCAGCTCCGCCACCAGTTCGTCACTGAAGACCAGCTTGCAGCGCATCTGCTTCTTGCGATAGGCCAACACCTGATACCGGGCAATCTGGAAGGCCCAGGCGACGAAGTTGGTGCCAGACACGAACTCATCCGCCTTGTCCCAGATCACCAGGTTCGTCGATTGCAAGATGTCCTGGGTCGCTTCTCGATCGGCGGTAAGGGTAAATATGTAGCCCTGCAGCCGGTTTTGACTGGCTGTGAGTTGCGACACAAGTTCCGCCGTCGTGTTATCCATAGCGCCTGATGGATCGGAAGAGAAGCGTTCCGGTGGCGAGATGTTTGCAACGCGCACAACTCGCCTACAGGCAAATAGCCCTCACCCCGGTTTTCGGACATCCAAGTTGCCACGAATTTCGGGCGATGCTTCTAAGTCTCTTCCTCGCAGGACCTTATGCAACACAAAAAGCCGCAATCCGCAAAAACGCGGCTTGCCGCAGAGTATGAAACCGCTGCCCTGGTGAAGGTGTCCGCTGGATGAGCAACTCTGGGCGGATTTGCCCATTTTACCAGCTGCGTTCACTCCGTCCCGCAGGGCTCGACGCTCCGCGACGGTGCGACTTGGTCGTTGCCCTCCAGGCCCGATATGAACGATGATTGCTGTCATCAACGACCTATGCGCGGCTGTCCTATCGCGTATCTTCCGCGCTGCGGAAATATGCCAAATCGACCGAAAGCGTCACGCGTTCGCTCGGTATGGCGGAAGCGTCGTAGCGGAGGTACGTTTCGGCCAAGGGCGCCCGTCAAAGGCTGTCGGCGTCCGACTCTGGCCCAGGGCCGGCCTCGCCAGCGTCCGGCGAAGGTCTCGATTCAATGGATATCCCCATCTTCTTGGCTCGCTTCTCCCACTGCAAACGCGCAAATTCCCGCATGTCGGTCCGCGTATCGGCCTCATCCACGATCTCCAGGCCCAGCAGCGTCTCGACAATATCTTCGAGTGTTACGAGTCCTGCCAGGCCGCCATATTCATCGGCTACGACCGCGATGTGATGCCGATTCGCAACCATCTGATCGAACGCCAGCGTCAATCGAAGCGATTCGGACACAGAAGGAACAGGGCGAGAAAACTCCGATAGCTTGACGTCTCCCTGGCCTCTGGCTGCGGAGAGTAACAACTCATCCCGCAGAGCAAAACCCGTGACGTGATCCGGATTGCCGCGATACAGAAGAACCCTGGAGAACGGAGAAGCTTCGTGTTGCTTCATGTACTCTCCCACCGTGCTCTCTTCGGGAAGGGAGAAAACAACCACTCGCGGTGTCATCACGTCGCGGACCTCATTGTCCCGCATATGCAGCAGGTTCTTGAGAATTCGGGATTCGCCCTCCAGCAGCTTACCTTCCTTATGGCCGATATCCGCCATCACCTTGAGTTCTTCGCGACTGAACGCGGCCTCACTGTGACTCGATCCACCAAAGAGGCGAATGAACCAGACGACAGGCGTCATCAGCCAGGTGAGTTTTTCCAGCAGGATTCCGATCGTCGGTGCTAGCTTACGCCAGTACTTGGCTCCTAAAGTCTTGGGAATAATTTCGGAAAGAACAAGAATGGCAAACGTCATCAACGCCGCGGTTAGGCCCTCAATCCAGCCGCTGTAGCCTGACCCCCTGGCAAGGCCCGCCACTTCCTTTCCGACGCCAATCGATCCCACCGTATGCGCGATGGTATTGAGAGTCAGGATCGACGTCAGTGGCCCATCGATCTGAGTCTTCAGTATCTCCCACCGCTTCCCCACAGCCGGTTGCGTTGTCTTCATCGTCGCGATGAAAGGTTGGCTCACGCTCAGTAACACGGCTTCAAATATCGAGCAGGCGAAAGAGACGAGGATCGCGAGGCAGAAGAAGACGACCAGCATGGTCCAGCTTCCACTTGCCGCCGAATCTCCCGACGAGGTGACTACGGCAAGGATGCCGCCGAACTGCCAATGGCACATAGGAACACTCACGAGAACGAAATATGGATTAGGGAGAACAATTGCGGCTTGAAGTCTCATTCCCAATTCAAACAGCAACAGCTTGCAAGGACTCTCCGCGGCTGTGCTGTAGATCACGCAAGTGCCGACTCACAACCAAGGAAATCAGTGTCGGCACCCGCCCGAGGCGCGCATCACCTTCCTTGTCAGTGGGCCTGGATCGCGGCGCGTGGGGGCGTCGTTCAGTTCCCCAACAAAATCCTGCGCGTGACGCAGCAGGCCCTGCTGCGTATTATAGCGCCGCACCAACCACATTTCCCACCCGCGCGGCAGAACCACGATGCGCCGCGGATGACGGATTGGAGCGTTTTCAGAACTGATGCGCTGGTTTGGCGCCGTTGAGTTGGTTCGCTGCGGGGAGGCCGAAGCAGGCGCACCACTATCCGTCGATGCGGGCCGATATAGCAACGGGCCAATAGAGCAGCGGACCGACACCACAAGCTAAACCGGTACACCAAAGAGGAAAGCGCTCTAGCCGACGGGTTTTCGCTGCGTCGATCAGAACGACCTTCAGCAATTCTCAGTTGTTCCGCGTACTGGAAGCGAGACAAGGACCGACAAAGCGTTGGTCGTGCCCGAAAACATCACGCTCGTCCAACTCCCCGCCTGCAGCCCGAAACTCAATCCGATCGAAGGTCTCTGGAACTATCTGAAAAGCCACTTCTGTGGAGCAACGCCCGGACTACTCGAAAAGCGCTTCAAAAGAGCGGTAGTGTTCTCGCGTTGCTGACCCGTCTCTCTTTAGGCAGGGCATACACCTCGATGTACGCACGAAGTCTTGGTCCGGCAAGCTGGTTCCCATCGGACGACGGTGGTAGCAAGAAAACAAGACGCCCAGTGGAAACCACTGGGCGTCTGAATTTGGGAACGTACCATAGCGTCGACCCGGACTGCCCCACCGGATCTTCGCTAGGGATCCGCTCCCTTAATTAACGGCGACGTGAGAAGGTCAGAGCTGCCAACGCTCCCACACCGAGTAAGACGAACGAACTGGGTTCGGGAACGATCCGTCCTTCGATCAAAATGTCGCCTACTTGCATCAGCCTTTCCCCAGGCGAACCACGCAGCGAGGTGAAAACCAAACGGTAGGCACCATAGGCTTCGATGCCATCTACCGGCTGTGCTCCGACGGTCATGTTGCGGCCAGGGTCCTCTTCGAGCCCGGAAACGCCTGAATCGACGAGTGTCCAGTTTTCATCCAGACCGCGGCTATTGTCGAGGCTGGTGATGGGATCATTGGTCCCATAAAGATCCCAACTCAATGGATCACGACCTGGGGCATCACCGCCCGTAGTGAACGTAAGTGACTCAATCACGGTTGGCTTATTGTCGGCCCGACTGAGAATAAGGCCCGAATCCTCACCGCCACGGTTCAAGTACTTGTTGTTGACGTCGCCATCGAGGGCGAGGGTAGGGTTCTCCCCGTCGGGATAACTGCTCAGGGACTTCACGGCGTCGTGCGTGACTGCCAAGGTAGGATCGCCACTCGCCAGAACGGTCGAGCCAGCACCAGCAAGATCGGTGAACAATTGCACGTCAGCGATTTGCATGGAGTTCGCATTGGAATCAGCGGTGTCCCGAAGCGTGGGGAATATCATCTTGTAAGACGCGTAGCTCGCCGCATTCACAATGTCCTCGATCGCCCCCAGCGCGTGTCGGCCCGGATCTGTATCAAGCCCCGTCGCGCCCGAGCTGATCAGCGACCACGATTCCTGATCGCCGAGGCTGTTATTACCGCTCGAGATGGCATCGTTCGTTCCATAGAGCTCATAGGTGAGCGGATCGCGAGCAGGCGCGTCGTTCGCCGCCCGTAGCTGCAAGCTCTGAACTGTTGATGCCCCAAACGCAGGCGTGACAATAAATCCCGTCTGCTCTTTGCCAAAGTTCAGGTACTTCGTCGAGCCCGTGGGGCCTGGCGAGATCGTCTGGTCGACGACATTGCCCGAACTTTCGGCCAAGGGCGAGAAGCTCGCCGCGCCTGAGTCGATGGCCAGCACATTGTCGTTCTGGTCAAAAAGCTTGACCGCCCGTGCGGTTGGCATCGCAACCACTAGGGTTGTTGCCGCTACAGCGACAATCAATAGGTGTCGAATCATTGGTACTTTCTCCCGGTTGATAAGTTGGTGTTCGTCCGTAGTTGCAAGACAACAACACGTCCCAGTACCTCGTCTCTTGAATCCAGGTGCTAATAGCTCATTGGGCGAACCCCAACGATGCTCAGTCAATCGTGTGCTTCTTGTTTCCTCTTCGCAGCGTGTTCAGCATCAAGCCGGCGACTGTCAACATCGAGATCCACGCGGTTGGCTCGGGAACGCTGGAAGCGACACCTGCCAAGGCGCCCGGCAGCGTTTCACCAAAATTGTCCTTCCACACCTGATAATCGGCGGCAGTCACTCCACTTGGCGTTAGATCGCCATTCAAATTTGCCGTGGTGGATCCCAAGTTGTTGCGCCAGGTCGTGTAATCAGCGATGTCCACGGTACCGTCGCCGTTGTAGTCGCCCGGTTGTTGCGTAATGTCGCCGACATATTCAACGCGCCCATCGAACACGTCGCCAAAAGAATTGGTCCACGTAAAGGAGATGTCTTCAGCGGGGACGCCCGTCGCCAAGGCGGTTCCCAGAGAGACGTTGGAAATACCTGTTGGCAGATCGTCTGCGGCAAAGAAGTTTGCCTCGATCAGGCGAGCAGGCGAATTGCCGGTCGTTTCCCAACCGTCGCTCAATCCGTTTCCCTGGGTGAAACCAGTAACATCGCCAGCCAGTCCATTAAATGAACCTGGAATGAATGCCTCGGCTTCGCTTTCGATCTGATACGCCTGCATTTCGATGGCTTGTGCATTCGAGCCGTTGTTGCTCAGGGTCAATTCGCCGGTGTTGCGATTGACAGTCAACACCACATCGGAGGGGCCATCGAGAAAGCGGAATTCGTGACCGCCGATGTTATTGACGGGTTGATTCGCCGACAGGTCCGAAACCGTCAGCCGCATGGCGACATACCGACCACTCAGACTATCGCTTCCGAGCGGATAGGGACGCAGGATGCTGTCGCGAAGCCGTTCGTCATCCGGATCGATGTTTAACACGGCATCCGGATCGCCGCCGGGTAGCACGCCGCCGAAATCGCTGTTGCTGAACCAGAACTCGAAGCTCCCCACCCGGTCGGCTGTCGGATCGGCACCCGAACGTTGGGCGTAGGAGAACCAGTTGGGATTGATCGATGCACCATAGTCCATGAACACGACCTTCGGTGCTGCCCCCAGGCCCGCGTACTGCGCGGAGACGACGCCCTCTCCGTTGTAGTCCGCCACGAACAAGTCGTTGTCGAGCGGGTCGTCCAGCACGACGTCGTCAAAGAAGTTCTCCGGGCCCGAATCTACGTTTTCATTCTCCTGGCCGTCAGGAATAGTGACGGTCGGAACGATCGTGTTGTCCAGCGTGAACGTTTGGGCGTTTACTTGCGTTGCTGCCCCCACGAACGTGAAAGCCAACAGCAGCATCGCGATGCCACGCCAATTCGCGCGACGCAATCCGACCACTGCCACCAAGGCGCCCAGTGCGATCGCCACCGACGAAGGTTCGGGAACTGCGTTGAAATTGAGCGCGGAATTACCGGCGGCGAAGTACAGGTCGATAAAGCGATTGAAGTCGTCGATGTCGCTATCGAAGTCGCCATCCAAGTCACCGCCAAGATAGGCAGCACCAGCAGTCTGGCCTTCATAGTTGCGACCGAGTACATCTCGGAACAAGGGCCAATCCTCTGGTCCTACCGACCCGTTGCCATCGTAGTCGCCCTCGACAATCTCGGTGCCGACGAACTGGATGTCGACGCCGAGTGCCAAACCGCCGTCATTGGTTAGCACTGCTCGGATATCTTCGTACTCTGTCGGCACAGCGCGCCAAATGTTGCCCAGGTTCATGGAACTGCCGGTGGTTAACGAAAAACCATCATCAGCACCGCCGGCAGCGTCCATTTCCGCCAGTGACTCACTGGTCGAACTCGAGGTGGACCAGGTATCGTTGGGATCGGAATTGGGCGAACCGTCGGTCAAAGAGTTCCACTCCGATGCATCCAAGGCATTGGTCAACACCGAGAGGATCTCAAGTGAATCGAAGGTGATGTTCTCGGTGGCCGCGAGGATTACTGAACCTGTTTGCCGATCCACCGTCAACGTGGCCTGGGTGGGTGTGAAGAGTTCGAACTCGGCAATCTGCATGATGGTGTTGTTGTCCTTGAGTTCAGGGAACACCACCTTGTAGGAGCTGTAGGCCGAGCTATTTCCATTGATCGCCACGACGCCGCCGGCCGTGAGCCGTTCGGTGGGCAAGGTTACGGTGCCGCTCTGAATCAATGTCCAGTCTTCGTCACGACCATAGCTGTTGTCGGTTGACTCAATCGGATCGTTCGTACCGTAGATTTCGTACGCAGCAGGGTCGCGAATCTCCTCGTCGTTGGCCGTGGTGATTTGAAAACCATTCACGACGGTCTGACCGACCAAAGGGGTGACGATGAAACCCGAATTAACTCCACCACCGTTCAAGTACTTCGTGTTGACGTTATTGTCGTAGATCAGCCGTGGATTTTCGCCGGCGGGGTAATTGCTCTGGGGAGTAAAGTCGACGTCCTGAATCGGGATGATGAAGTCGCCAGGCATCGAGATATCGGTGCCAGAGCCATCCATGGATGTCAGAAACTCGATCTCGGAGAACTGCATGATAGTATTTGCAGTTTTCGTGGTCGGAAAGATCATCTTGTAGGAGGTGTAGTCGGTACCGTTTACGAATCCGACGGGATCGCCTGCGACATTTCGCTGGTCGTCGCCAATTGCAGGATCTCCTGGCAACGTGATGTCACCCATGGAGATCAAGGTCCAGTCTTCCTCCCGGCCATTCAAATTTGCTTCCGACGTGATGATGTCGTTTGTGCCGTAAAACTCATAACTTGAGGGGTCACGCCCGGGAGCATCGTTTCCCGTGGTCATGATGAAGCTCTGAACAGCACCCGAGCCGCTAGGGGTGATAATGAACCCGCTGCGAGTGGTCGCGAAATTCAAGTACTTGGTGGCCGTATCGTTGTCGATTGCCAAGGGAGCCTGTTCTCCCGCCGGCGAGGCACTGTTGGTCGCCACATCGGCATCGATGGCAATTATGGTGTCTCCAATACCGAGGATATCCGCAGCCTGAGCCTTGCCGCCAAAAAGGGCCAGCACAACTGCCAGTGATGCCAAACCTATAGTGTTACGCGCGAGCATTTTTGCCGAACTCCATGTTGAATCAATATAGAAGAGTAGAGATTTAGATCATCGCCCATCACACGCTCTAGCGGCGCGGTCCGCCGCCACCACCACTTCTGTCCACCTGCTTGGTATCCCCCTCGTCGTTTCGCACGCCCATTCGGCGAAAGATCTCAGGGTCGATATCGAACGCGACCTGACTCACCGAACCATCGCACAACGCGAAGAGCGTTCCGCCTGTGTGAGGGCTACCGAACAGCTCACGGGCAGTTTCCCCGATCGTTCCTTGATCGGTACTGTCGGAAACAGGTGTGTGCGTTGCCTCGGTGGGTGTGTTGCCGTTGTAGCCCAGATAAAAGGTGCTCTTTACCGTGTCGTCCTGGAACCCGGTATACATACCCCAGTCATCCGCAATCCAGGGATCGTTCACCTGATAAGTGCCCGATGGCACGTACTTTTCACCCAATGCAATCGTGTTGCTGAGACCATCGGTGATCTGGCGAAACTTGACGGACGATCCGCAATAGCTAATCCCGCTGTACTCGGTGGAACGAGGTGGCCGAATCTTGGCGCCATACGAATATCCGCGTCCCTGGCAGTCGTTGTCGTAGCCTAACTCGTCGCCCACGCTGATCGCATAATCGGATCGTGCCACCACCGGATGAGAGTAGGTGAAACTACCACCCTGCCCGTTTCCACTGGCAGGCTGGCCCCCGAGTGTAAACGGATAAGGGCCACCCTTGCGGCGGCTGGGGCAGTTGGCAATGGCGATGACAGTTGCATCGCGTGCCGCAAGAGCATCTTTGCGTGCTTGGCCGGTCAAGCCGCTGCCCATATCGTGGAGTGCCTGTTGCTCCATATAAGGCAGGATCGTGAACAGCCAGCCACCAGGTTGTTCCGGCTTGGAACCGAGATCGGGATCCCCCGTCCAATTCCCTGCCCACCCTGAAGACGGGAGTAGGCCCAGACTGGACTCATGATTGATCATCGCCAGGGCCAAGTTCTTTAGATGGTCGGTGCATTGGGCACGACGCGCGGCCTCGCGGGCAGACTGAACTGCGGGTAATAGCAGGGCCACCAGGATGCCGATGATGGCAATTACGACAAGAAGCTCCACTAGTGTGAAGCCGGACAAACGGCTCGCATGAGCCCGACGTGTTCGTGCGGAAATCATGGGGTCCTTTCTGAATTCCAGGGAAAAGCTTGGTCGAATAAAAAGACTCAACGGGCACCTATGACTAAAGCCGCGCGTACCAAAGACCATGCGCACGCACTGGATGCGTGCGGAGGTCAGCCCGCTTAGACGCAAATGGTGGTTTCAGCGGGTTCGATGAGTTCTTTGAAAAGTGTGGAAAGGGCAGTTCGAAAAACTATATACTGGCAGTTGTAACACGAAGGTGATACGTTGTTCGTCTTCTTCCCCGTAAGAAAGAGATACCAAAAGGTTCCCAAAAAGTTACATCTGGGCGTCCAGATTTTGCATTTTTTTGAAGCCAATCCCCGCAACGCCGGTCTAGTTCTTCAAACCGCGAGCACCGCGGAGCGAGAAAGATGTAACCAATGCGGATCTTCTGGTATTTAGAGATGGGGAAATAGCGAGGTCTGGGGTCGAACTGTATAGATCCCTCGCCCTGTAAAACCGGCTTTTCGAGATTTAGCAGCAAAGTTCAAACCACGAGCCAACTTTCGGGACGTTGCTTGCGGCGTTGTTTCTGCCGTTAATGGCGGTAAAGCGCAACTATTCCTTCAGCGAGCAATGTGATTGATTTGCATTTGCGTTGGGTGACCTCTTCAATTTACTGAGCCTCGTCACCCGGACTGTTAACAGCTACAGATCCAAGGCTTTGCGATGTCAGAAGCGAGATTCAACTCGAGTGATTCAGACTGCGCAAAGGAAACCTTTGTTCAATTGCTCGTAAGTGAGCAATTGCGGCTACTGAACTATATCAATATGCTGCTTGCCGATCCGCATGCCGCTAATAACGTGCTTCAGGAAACCAATTTGGTGCTCTGGCGCAAGGCGGATGAGTTCGAGCCCGGCACAAGTTTCTCTGCCTGGGCCCAGAAGGTGGCCTGCTGGCAGGTGCGAGCTTATGTTCGCGACAAATCGCGAGACAGGCATGTTTTTAGCAAGGAGTTAATAGACCAATTGGCCAATCGGCCGGATTACGAACAAGACGAAACGGCCGTTCACGTGACCTTGCGACATTGTCTCAAGAATACCAGCAAGCAGAACTTGGAGTTGCTGCGGCGTCGTTACGAAGAAGGTCTTTCGCTTGCTGCCCTCGCGAAGCGGTCGGGCAAATCGCTTTCTGCAGTGAAGGTTCGTCTGATGCGAATACGGCAGGCGTTGCTTCGCTGTATTCAGCAGCATATGTCCGAAGCTGAGCACGGGTGAATCAAGCTACCAGGTGCATGCTGCGACAAGTTGTCGGCACCTATTCTCCTGGTGGAATCATCAAATACACGGTTGAACGACATGATGGAACGAGAACGAGAACAAATAGATCAAATTGTCAGCGAGATTGCCGATATTGGGGTCTCGGCGGATCGGATTCAGAGACTCGAGAGCCTGCTGCTCGACAGGCCCGAGCTGCAAGCGCACTACGCCAGCATGATCCGTTTGGGAACTCTGCTGCGGTGTGAGATTGGGGACGGTTCGTTGCAGCCATTTGGCGATTCATCTGACCTTGAGGACGCGCCGAGTTCTCTTGCACAGCACTCCTGCGCAACCCTGATCGATCGCGTGGGCAGAGACGTGGCTGAGCCCTTCGAGCGTCCCAAACTCTCCATGGTTCTAGCCAGCTTGGCCGCCATGGTCGTCATTGGCCTCGGATGGTACTTCCTGCACCTAACAAACGACCAAATGCAGGGTACCGTTCCCCAAATGGCATCAACGGAGACCCTGCGCTACGATTGGAGCCAGGATGCTTCTGGCGACTTGCCGCTCAATTCGTTACGGGTACGTGATGCTCGTGCCCTTGAAGTCCTGAGTCGTCTCACGCGAACCGATGCAATCAACTGCCTGTGGCTGCCGCGATGCGAGAGCAAAGGCACTTCTGGAGAACAGGACTCGAGGTGGGAACTCAGTGGGGGGACTGCCTGGATTGATAGTACCTTCGACGGGCGCGAACGAGGTTATGTGATCAGCATACCGCCCGGAGTGCGCATGGACCTGAGCGTCGATACCGATGCCACGTGCCAAAATGCGTTGGGCATGGTTGAATTGAATGAACAGGGAAAAATCTCCGGGGCCTCGATGTCCTTCAACAACTTATCCGCCGGCAACTCGCCGGTAGGCGACAGACTCACTGGTTGCATTGGGCAATACTCCGTTACCAACGACAAGGCGACCCGCAAGAACTTCCTGATTGCCGGCTCCTACTGTGTGGAACGGCCGGACGGCAGCGGAGATTGGAAGCAAAGCGACTACGCATTGCTATACGAATCCGCGGATTTCCTGGTGATCGGTTTCGATGACAGCGGCTATCCCGATGTGGAAATTGGCGAAGAAGTCGATCGCGACCGCGACTTCAACGACATGTGTGCCCTTATCCATTTCTCTGGCCCCGGAGCACCAGCCTCGCCGGTAAGCAGCGGTGTTTCCTACGTCCCCGAACCGATCGGCGATCCTGCCAACCGGGTGGAGAAACGCAGCGGTTACGTACTCGATGTCCGACCAGGAGAAAAAGTGCTGCTGGCCGTCAGCAGTTCGGCCAACCTTCAAAACTCGGTACGCTTCATCGATACAGCCAATAGACAAGTAGTCTGGCAGCACGATGGTACGGAACCGGGAACGCTCACATCTAGCTTCCAGCAGGGGCAACGCGGTATCTACATCATCTACAACAATTCCGATACCGTACGCAGCTACGAGATCCAAGGCAGATCCATCACAGACGCCGATCGTGGAGAAGGCGGCTGGATCGATTCCCCCCACAGCGTTACCGACGAGGGTGACAACTGGGTGTCGATTGGATTCGAGGATAGCCCGGAAATTCCCAAGCGGGTCGATTGGAACGACATCCGCGTCCATGCCTGGTGGTATGCGGACTGATCCAATCATCTAGCGCCCTTGATTTCTGACTGCGCAGCTACAACTGACATCTATGGATGCGTCCGTAGAATTGCATGATGCGATGTAGCTGTCGTGGTCCTTCGTTGCCTTTGCTCATCCGCGAAAGCGTAAGCAGTTCTATCAGCATTGCCCCAACATCCTTGTGTAGACATGCTCCCAAAACGACACGGCAGTACGAAGACGTTGCACATCGAGGCACTTGAACCTCGACAGCTGCTGGCAGGTGACACCTATTTGGTGAATTTCCAGAACGACGAGGCGTCCGTACCGACAGGCTACGTGCGAGATATAGGCCTTGTGTTCGGGCCTCGCGAGAATGGGCTGGCTTATGGTTGGTCGAGCGACCATACCGATCAATCGCGCGAACGCAGCCTGGTTGCCGACCAGCGGCTGGACACGTTGATCCACGTCGAAGTAGATGCGACCTGGGAGTTCGTCCTGGAGAACGGCACCTACGAAGTGACCGTCGCTGTGGGTGATCCCGCCAACAACGACGGCTTGCACACCGTGAACATCGAGGGCGTCAACTACTGGACGAACCAGGTTGATACCAATGTCGCGATGCAGATGACCAAGCAGGTTACGGTGTCGGATGGAAGGCTCACCTTGGACGTGGGAGCCGCGGCGAACAAAGATACACGCGTCGATTTCATTCAAATCGTTGGGGTCAATCCTGGCAACCCAGGCGCGCCAGCGGCTCCCCTGGTCACCGAACCAAGCTTCGACGGACAAGAGGTCAATCCCGCCGATGTGCACATGGAAGCGATCCTGTTCTCGGATCCCAATGGCGACGGGCATCTATCGTCGGATTGGGAGATCTGGACAACCGGCGATTCGCCGGAGCCGGTGTGGCAAACCTTGGGCATTCAAGGTGTTGAGCGCCTGCACACGCACTTAGGTGACGGGTTCTTCCAGAACGACCGAGCCGGAGAGATTACTCTCGACGAAAACACCGACTACGAACTTCGCGTCCGTTTTCGTGACGACACCGGTTCCGTAAGTGACTATTCCAGCCGTTTGTTTCACACCGCGGCCGCCAGTGTCATTTTCCCACTGCAACTGGAAGACGTCGCCGATTCACCCACCCCGAACTGGACGAATGCCCTGGGCGTGCCGGTGGACCTGCCCACAGCAGCAGGCATTCTGTCTTCCACCGATCCGATCATTGCCTTCGACTCCGACGTCGGAACGGCCAGCGATTCGCCTGGCGGCGAGCAAGCTTTCAATGTGCTGGATGGTAATTCCGGGACCAAGTACCTCAACTTTGCCGAGTTCAACACAGGCTTCATTGTCACACCTGACGTGGCCAGCGTGGCCCGCAGCTTTCGAATCACCACTGCAAATGATGCGGTGGAACGCGACCCTGATTCCTACATCATCTATGGCACCAACGATCCCATCACGAGTTTTGCGCACGGCAATGGCCGCGACGAAGACTGGACGCTGATCACCAGCGGCAATTTATCGCTTCCCAATGCGCGGGAAGCGGATGGCGGGGTGGTGAGTTTTGCTAATGCAGCGAGCTACACGTCGTACAAGGTTGTGTTTCCATCGGTCAAGGATCCTGACAATGCCAATAGCATGCAGTTGGCCGACTTCGAGCTGTACACCAACACCAATGGCATCGGTAGTGGATTGCTGGCGCCCGGTATGTTCATCATTCCCATTCAGGACGTTGACGGAGGCCCCTCCAGCGGATCGCCAGGGGCCGAAGGTCCCCTGAATGCCATTGATGGGAATGCAAACACCAAGTATCTCAACTTTGGCGCGGCGCGTTCGGGGTTGATTGTAACTCCCTCGGACCCCAACTCCGTAGTCTCCAGCTTCAGGATTACCACCGCCAACGACGCAGAAGGTCGAGACCCCGCGGCGTGGGAAATCTATGGCACGAACAGCGCCATCAACTCCACCAACCATGGCTTTGGCGATGGCGAGCCATGGACGCTGATCGATTCGGGAACGGTTGATTTGCCGTTGGCGAGGAATGCCGATGGGCCCGTGGTCGCTGTGGACAACGACACGCCCTACAGTTCGTACAAGATTGTCTTCACGGAGTTGCGAGATCCGAACGCCGGTGATATGCAAATTGCAGAGATACAGTTCTTCGGCGAAGGCGAAGCGACGGGAACCCCTCCTTCACTTCGGCTGGAGGATGGCGCTACTGGCGATCCGCTCCTGGATATCACCGGTACGGGGTCAGCGGGCAATGTCGTGACCGACTACCCCGGGCTGACCGAGCATGTCAATGTTCGCGTTGTCATTGCTGCAGGATCGCAATCGCTGAATCTCATGCAATCCGATCTGGAGTTCGTCGAGGCCAATGGGCAGCAGCACACCATTTTCTTGCCTGCCGTTACCTTGGCACCGATGCAGGAGTTGGAGCTATGGGTGGCTTCGTCGGGAGCCACTTACTTCGCGGACCCCGGCGATCTGGTGCCCAACTTCAGTCAACTTGCCAGGGAAGCCAATCTCGACATCCCCTATGTTACGACGAAGCCTGGGTTTGTGATTGAAGAGGTCAGCAACGACTATCGCCTGCCGGTGAACATCACCTTCGTACCCGATCCTGGCCCCAATCCCGACGATCCCCTGTACTACGTCACTGAGCTCTACGGGTCGATACAAGTAGTGACACGTGACGGCACCAAGCACGAGTTCGCCACTGCCCTGCTGGACTACAATCCCACGGGGCCGATCTCGGGGTCGGGCGAGCAGGGACTGACTGGCTTGGCTGTCATCCGCGACGAGGTGGATTCAGACATCTATCATCTGTACGTCGGCATGCTGGCCGACAATGGCAATCCACCCGGTGGGCCGGTCCACTATCCAAAGGTAGAACATCTGACGAGCACTGCTGGCGGCCTCAGCATGGACTCCCGCGAAGTGTTGCTGAATATGCAACCGGAGACTCAAGGTCAATCGCATCAGATTTCCAACATCACCATCGGTCCCGATGGCATGCTTTACGTTCATAATGGCGACGGATTTGATGCCAGTACGGCTCAGGATCTAGATCAGTTTCGCGGCAAGGTGCTTCGCATGACGCGCGATGGCGACGCCCCGGCAGACAACCCCTTCTATATTGCCGGCGACGGTATCACCGCGCGCGACTACGTCTGGGCCTACGGGTTCCGCAATCCGTTCGGTGGCGCCTGGCGTGCTTCGGACGGCAAACATTACGAGGTCGAGAACGGCCCCAGCGTCGACCGCTTCGCGCAGGTCAACCCCGGAGTCAACTATCTGTGGGATGGCAGCAATGCCTCGATGCAGAACTTCGCCATCTACAACTGGAATCCGTCCACCGCACCGGTCAACATCACCTTCGTTCAGCCCGAGACCTTTGGCGGCAGTGCGCTGCCAGCCTCGATGCAGGACCACGCCTTCATAAGCGAATCGGGGCCCACGTACGCCCAGGGGCCACAAGCCAATGGCAAACGACTGACTGAGTTTGTGCTGGACGAAAATGGTGATCTGGTCGAAGGGCCCACCCCGCTGGTCGAATACGTTGGCAACGGACACGCCAGCGTGGTTGCACTCGCCGCCGGGCCGGATGGGCTGTACTTTTCCGAGTTGTATGAGGACTCGGGCGACAATGGTCCCACTGCAACTGGTGCACGCATTTACCGAGTGCGGTACGTGAACCCTCAACCTGGCGACTACGACATCGATGGCGACGTGGACTTGGATGACTACAGCGTCTGGAAGAACGCGTTTGATTCCAACCTGCTCCTCGCAGCGGATGGCAATGGCAACGGAGTCGTAGACCTGGTGGACTACACGATCTGGCGAAACAATCTCGGGTCCGGAGTTGCCCCCGCTATGACGTCAGATTCCCAACCAGAAGTGGCGACGATTCAGACTCGCAAGTCCGGCACCGATGTGCCTACCGATTCAGATACAGTTTCCGACGCTCCGGCGACCGAATTTACAAAGTCGGTAATGCCCTTCGGCAGGTCCAGCCGATCCGTTGGTGCTGCCCATCGCGAAGCATTCGTCAACGGATCGTCGAGCGCTGAGTCCACCCCGGACCCGACGACCTTGCTGCTTGCTGTCGCGCAGCAAGCCCCTTCGCAAGGGACTACTCCGCGTGACCTTGCCTTGGCCGACATGGACGACTTCGTCTCCACGAGTTCAGCCGACTTCGACTTCGGCGACACCCTCGACACAGAACTTTGAGGTGCGTTTGTGCGTGTGGCGGTACCGCGGCCATGCGAACCAACTCACGGGCGCCAAACCACCGCACGTATTCTGAAAACGCTCTAGCCGGTTTTCTCGGCGCGTGACTGGGGGTTCGTGTTCAGTCGCGGAACCAGCGAGCAAAGATGCGCAGGTCGTCCCAATCTTCGACCGGGCGGACAGCCTTCGAGTCGTTGAAACCGATGACCATCGACTTGCCATCGCTTGTAAGCACCTGGTGATCGTTGGCAATCCACTCGTCGGTATCGGGGCCGGAGCCTCGGCGGTGGCGTCCCTCGATAAGGTACTGCTCTACCGAACTGCCGTTATTGGAGATCAGAAAAACTCCACGGTTTCGTGTCTGCCGGATACCTTCACGCGGCGGTTCTCCATCATGGCTCCAGAGAATGCGCTTTGTGGACAATTCGATGATGCGAACGGAGTTCTGCCAGACCGCGTCGCTGTAGGCCGCCAGGACCAGTTTCTCGCCAGGTCCGACCTCGATGATGTGCCCATCGGGAGCCTCGGCAACGTGATCAGCGGGCTCTTCCGGCGCTGGGTGGTAGACAAGTGGCTCGGTAGGCTCATCGAATTGGTCATCGCTTCTCTCCAAGCGAATCATCGCGCGAATATCGTTGAAGTCCGAATCGGCTGGCGAGTCGTGTTTGCCACTACGGATGTAGCCCGAGTAGCCACTATCGTCCCACCCAAGAACCAGCAGGTCCTCCTTGTCGAGTTGCACGCGAAAGTCGCTCTGCCGCCACACTTCCCCCGCCGCGCCGTCATATAGCATGTGCGAACCGGTAAACAGAAAGTACTTCGCGACCGGTGTATTGTTGTGTTCCGAAAATTCACCGACCGAGCCCGCTCGAGAGAGCTGTGCCTTGCTGATACCGCTGGGCAGGTTGTTGAACTGCATTGCGTTGCCGATCACGAGCCCCGAGTTGCTCAGTTCGACAATGGCTACCGTGTTTCGGCCCATGGCGTCGGTGTCGAAGTAGACGTCCATGTGCTCGCCAGGTCCCAACTCCAGCAAATAACCTCGCTCCGTCTTTCTAGCGGGGCGTTCGTACCAGGCGTTTCCGCTGCACAAAGTGAGCTCGTTGGGAGCAGCGCAGCTGCAGCGGGGAAGCAGCAGACTCGTAAGTCCCGCGTCGCGAGTAAGGTTACCCACAATCTGCAGCGACTCGGTATTGTCGACCAGCAGCTCGTGCCCCTTCTGTCGCACCCGCGGCCCCTTTGCGATCAGCTGCGATGGCGGGTTCACGGTGTGATGTTCGCCTTGCTGAGAGACGCGCCCCAACCAGAACGCAACTGTCAGACAGGCCGCCAGCGTGGCCACCGTGGCCCATCGATACCGGGAAGGGTGAAACGACGTGACATTTCGATCGATGTGTTGCGAAAGGCTCGCGCCAGGCCGTGTCGAGTCGGTTTGTCGTGCGGCGGATTCCCCCACCATCGGAAGCACTTGCTCGTCGTCGGCCGATACCTTGAGCTGCGAGTGAAGCAGCATATGCAGGCCAACCAGCGAAGCATAATGGTCCTGTAACTGGGGGTCGTCTAACAACAGTTGCTGCAGTGCGGCCACACGTTCTTCGCTTGCACCGCCGTCGGCGATGGCAGCTACCAGGTCTTCCAGTTCGTCAATGTGGGAATCGTACATAGGATTTGAATCCTGCCGGACACAAATGAGTAGTCGCCTGACAATATTCCATCGACGCCTACTCGGAGGTGGCCAGTTTAGACTGGATACAAGCTAACAAAGCACGCCGAATCCGCTTGAGTGCGGACCGGATGGCGGCTTCCGATCTTCCTTCGCGTACCGAAATGGTTCGTATGGGTAGTTCGTCCGTGTATCGCAAGGAGAGCAAGTTCGACTGGTTCTTCCGCAGTCCTTCAACGCAGTTTTTCAGCGCTCCACGCGTCTCCGGTTGCGTGATCTTGCTGATGTCGCGGCTGCTAAGCTGATCGACCAGTTCATCATTGAAGATAAGACGGTCTCGAGAGCGATCTCGCAGGTGGGCCTGCACTTGCCAGCGTGCAACGCTGCGAGACCAGGCTTGAAAGCTTGTCCCCACCTCAAACTCGCGTGCTTTCCGCCAGAGCACCAGATTGGTCTCCTGCAGCACGTTCTCCGCCGCTTGCACGTCGCCTGCTAACAGCATGGTAATAAAGTGCAGCAACTTGTTCTGCTCTTTCGTGAGAAGCTGAACGAATTCTTCGGCAGCTGCCTGGTCGGGAAGGTCGCTGAAGGGGGAAGTGAAGTTCATCGGATGATACGTCGAAGGCTGCAGGGGGATGTTCAACCTCTTTTTACGTTACCGAGCCTGTGCCGTCTGCCCAGCTCGGCCACCTACAAATACCGGGACAGTACGGTTTTGTGACGCGCGAACCCCCAACATTTTCTCAGATTGTTCGGGCTGTTGAGAACCGCTGCGGATGTCCCCGACCGGATGCAGTTTGCCGACAGGGTGGTTTTGAGGTTCCCCGAAGCGCCCGAGTGGGTCATCCGACATGAAAACCGCCCGAGCGTTAAGGTTCCGTAAAGTCTTGATCCGGACCGTCACATATCCAAGTCGCACGGTATTAGTCGGTCGTTGGCGGGGAGTGCACTTTACAGGCCACTGCGAATCACCGCACCCAATCAAGCTGTAGGCTGAAGGATCTTGCTATGCGACGTCGCTGTTACCGGGACTCGGTTGTCACCGGCTTTACTCTTGTTGAACTGCTGGTGGTCATCGCGATCATCGGAGTCCTGGTAGCACTGCTCCTGCCCGCGGTGCAGGCAGCCCGCGAAGCGGCTCGCCGTGCCCAGTGCATTTCGCAATTGAAAAACTGGACGCTCGGCATGACCAACCATGAGAGCACCGCGGGCGAGTGGCCATCATCAGGATGGCCAGGTCGATGGAGCGCCGACCCGGATCGAGGTACCGGCGCGAAGCAGCCAGGTTCCTGGTTGTACGCCACATTGCCGTACGTGGAGCAGCAGGCGCTCCATGATATGGGAGCAGGTTTGTCCGGTAGTGCCCGCCGGGAAGCACTGCTCGAGCGAGATGCGACGCCGATATCCATCGCCAACTGTCCGTCGCGGCGAAAGGGTGGTCCGTATCCCGCTTCGGTAGGCGACGTGCTGACGGGCGATGGAACCGGCAATGTGTTTGGTTACTCCAACGAACAGGCAACCCGATGCGACTATGCGGCCAATGTAGGGGACATGACCGACTTCGATAGCGATTGCCGGGAGATTATCCCCGCCAACTATATTCGCGATCAATTTCCTGCAGGTTTCCCCCCTTCGCTTAAGCAGTTCAGCGGCGTTTCGTTCTGTGGCAAGGCCATCAAGAACCGCTCGGTGACCGATGGACTATCGAACACCATCGCGTTGGGAGAAAAGTGGATGCCGATCGAAGCGTACGAATCGGGAGAATGGCACGCGGACGATTGGTCGATGTACATCGGTTTTCAAGACGACATGGTGCGTTCGACGTACTACGACGCAGAGAACGTTACCCATACACCACGTCACGACGGCGACAACGGGGGGCTGGCGTCCGACATCCAATGGGAACTGTTCGGCAGCGCCCATCCCGGTGTTTGCCTGTTCTCGATGTGCGATGGTTCAGTGGATGGAGTTTCTTTCGACATCGATGCCGAGACCTTCCGACAGATGGGTGCTCGCAACGACGGCGGCACGACAAAGGAAGCACGAGGCCGCCGTCCCTAACGGCCGAGCGGTGTCGCTTCATCGGTTCTTAAATCAGTGATTTCACCACCAACGAGGAGTTAGCGGAGATGCTACGTTCATTGACGATGTCGGGACTAGCGATGTGCGTAATGGCTTGCACGTCGGCTCGAGCCCAGAACATGGTACACCTGTGGGACTTCGAGCAGTCGCTCGGAAGAACCAACTCGTTCACGGACAGCTCCGGGAACGGCCACACGGGTACCGGCAGCGCCGTAATCGTGGAAGATGGCAAGTTCGGCTACGGCGTGGAGCTACTGCCCGGCGACGAGGTCTTTGCTGGGGATGGCATCGACTATGTCGACTCGACTCCCGGCGACACATTGCTCCCCATCCATGCGGATGACAACTGGTCGATCAATGTTTGGGTCAAGCTGGAAGAGAGCATTCCCTCGCTCAACTACCTGGCTGGTTTCGGCATTCGCGGCGACGGCGCAGACTCTGCGGAAACCTACTTTGCCAGTCGCGCCGTGATGAACATCAGCGAAGGCTTTCGCCTGTGGGGATCGCACATCGATGCGCGGTCGAACACGCCGTTCGCCGACGATGGCATCTGGCACATGTACACGGCCACTTACGATGACGAAAGCACCGCCATCAAGGTGTTTGTCGATGGAGAAGAGAAGGGCGAGTTCCTGCTCAGCAGCAACGAAGATAAAGACTGGGTCGACGCGGCTGCCGAGGTCCACCTGGGTAATCCGGCCCCCGCTTGGGGAGGTGGTGGATTCAACACCGGAGGCAACGAGGAGACCGAAGGTAAGCTCGACGAGTTCTCCATTTGGGATGACGCGCTGAGCATCGAGCAGATCAACGCCCTCTACGATTTCAACGATGTGACGGCGGTTTTTGAACGTGCTGATCTCGACAGAAATGGCGAACTCAATTCCCTGGACTGGGACATCTTTACGGCCAATGGATTCACCGATCTTGCGGGACTCTCGCCGCTCGATGCCGCATTGGCAGGCGATCTGGACCGCGACGGCGACAACGATCGCTACGACTTCTTGCTATTCAAGTCGGATTACATCGCCAGCAACAGCGCGGCCGCGTTCACTTCTTTAACATCCGGCGTCGCGGTACCCGAGCCAGCCTCCTTGGTGCTTGCAGGCCTGCTGGGCACGGCGTTCTTTGCATGCCGCTGCCTGAAGCCGATCTCGTGAGTCATGGACTCCTGACGCTTGGTAATCATACAACTCACCTCGATCATCACTAGGATACTAACGTGACTACCACAAACATGGGCAAGCTTTTTGGCTCGATCTTGATGAGCGGAGCCTATTTTGTCGCTTCCAGTACGGCCGCGTTGGCCATCGACTGGGCTGGCGGCATCGGAGACTACAACGACGCTACTAACTGGGTGGGCGGCGTCGCTCCCGCCGCTGTGGACGAAGTAACGATCGCCAGCGGCGAAGCTACCGTCGGTGTGGACACAACCACCAACCTCAGTCGCTCGGCCACCACGACACTCAGCGGAACCGGTGCGCTGGTTCTGAATGGCCGTTTTCAGAACGGAGCCGATCAAGCCGCCACCTTCAACATTGCCGACAACGCCACTCTCACACAGTCCGGCAATTACTTCATCGTTGCTTACGGCGCGTTCGACAGCACTATCAACCAAACGGGGGGCACCGTCACTTCGACAGTCGATCGTGGCTGGTTCATGAGCGACAATGGCGCCGAAGGCGATGGTACTTACAACGCGTTGGGAGGCGTCTTGAACGTTGAATTGACCTCCACATCGACCAACACCTTGCATAATTTCCAAGCCGGGCGTCGCGGTGAGAGTGACACCTTCTATGTTGGTGGTGGCGATGTCAACTTCACGGCGGCCAGCGATATCCGTCGCATGTACTTCTCGAAGGATTCGGTCCTGCAGATTGATAGTGGCACCTTCGATTCCGATGGCTTCGAGTACTTCGTCGTCGGCTACGGGGCCAGTACGGCCGGTGGCAGTCTATCGGGTAACGCCAGCATGAACGTCACCGGCGGCGTCACCACCATCAACCCGACCACTGCTGGAGCGATGGTTGTTGGCGATGGACAAGACGGAACCGTGAACGTCTCGGGGGGGGATTTGCATGTTGGAGGCGACCTGATTGTCGGTAGCAATGTCGTTTCCGGCGGCGGAGGTAACCTGGGAACGTTCGTGCAGACCGCTGGCAACGTAACGGTGGCGGGAACATTGACGATGGGGATCGGTGCCGAGGGCAACTACTTCATGAATGGTGGAAACCTGCAAATCGGAGAATTGGCACAAGGGGGATACTTCGATTCCTTCCTGGTTTACCAGGGAGGGACCATCACCATGAATGGCAACCACTCGGGACTGCTGAGCGACCCGACTTCGGCCTTGGCAGCACCCACCGGTGCCACGGTCAGTTACGATTCGTCGCTCGATCAAACTATCATTACCGAATCGCCGGGTGTCGAGACGCTTCGCCTGGAAGTCAATACCACCACCGGCGACGTGAAGATCGTCAATCCGAATCCAAGCTACGACTTTGTCGCCGAGTACTATGAGATTGTCAGCGCGGGTGGAGCACTGACGACTTCGAGTTGGGATAGCCTGGCGGATCAGATAGATGCTTCGCAGCCAGAAGGAGATTTCAACGGCGACTACGTCACCGACCTTGCCGACTACACCGTATGGCGCAACTCGCTGGGGGCCCTAGTTGCGGCGGGCGAAGGTGCCGATGGCAATGGCGACGGAGTCGTTGATGACCAGGACCACCTGCTTTGGAAAGACAATTTTGGCGCCGAAGGATCCGCGGCCTCCTGGGCCGAGGCCGGAGGCTCTGGAACTGGCGCGATGGTGGAATACGTGCTGAACGAGAATGGTTACATTTTTGCCGGTGGTGCAGAATTCGATCTGGGCCAGTTATTCAACACCTCAGTGTTCGGCGCGGGTGTCGACGGCGACCTCGAGTTCAACTGGCAAATGCCCAATGGCTACCTGGCAACCGGCGAGGTGGTCTACGTCACCGGTAGCGGTGCACTGGTGCCAGCGACGGTACCCGAACCGAGTACCGCGCTGCTATTGGGCGGACTGCTAGCAACTGCCAGCACACTTGTCGGCCGCCGCACAAATCGCGGCTAAGCCAAATACTACGAGAGACTGAGTGAGAGTGGGTAGGCCGCCTGCTGTGGGCAGCTATTTGACTCTGTTGCACAATTCCTTCCTACGACGGTTGCCAAAACGGGCTTAGCGACTCGCAGGCCTGGCAGTCGCCGCTTGGGCTCAAGCGTGCATCAGCGTCGAATCGGCAGGGGCCTACACCACTCGTTTATGTTGATGCTAGTTGGCGCTGATGCTGCGCGCCTTTCTACCTTCCTCTTCGACTGCCCTCTGAGCACGTTGCTGGCACCGCTGGCAATTGGGGACCGCCCCTCCCTCCCACCCCACCGAATCGCGATCTGTCGAGTCGTGAAAATCAGGTGGAACGGAAAGTCCCAGAACTGCTAAATCTACACCTCGACAGGTGACGATATATTGAGCATCGGCGGTCGCCTTAAAGACGATCACCCCACAAATACGATCTCTACTCCATCCGAGCCTATCGAGAGGATTTACGATGCTAAGAATCTGCCTGACAGCTTTGATTGCTATCGCCGGTGGCGTGGCTGGCGCCCAACAACCGGCGGCCGCCCCCCGATACGCGGCCCCTCCTGTGCCTCGAGCAGCGGCACGCCCTCAGGCACCCGTGCTATTTCGCCACGCCAACATCGATCAGGCCTGGAAAGCGTCGCAGACGAGCGGTCGCCCCATGTTCCTGTACGTGACGTCCGACAACTGCATGTACTGCAAGAAGATGTTGCAGGAGACGCTGGCCCATCCGCAGATTACCGCGGGAGTGGCCGCTTATGCCGAACCCGCTGCGTTCAACGCGTCGCAACTGCCAGAACTGGCGCAGAAGCTGGGCGTGCGGGCGTATCCCACCACGCTCGTCATCTCGCCACAGAATAAGTTGCTGGGAAAAATCGAGGGCTTCGTACCGCCGCAGGAATTGGCCAAACAGTTCTGGCCCGTGCTCGAGCAAGCCGAGCAAGCGCGTCGTACGGCCATCAACGCCGCGGCCGCCCGGGAAAAACCGAACACTCAGGTTGGCCGAGCCACCCCACCGCGGAGCTATCCCACCACACAATCGACGGGAATCCAGCGATAATCGGCGGAAGGAGCGGCGGGGTAGTTGCAAGCGGCCGGCTGGCAAACGACATTGATATGTCGAGAGAAGTCGATCCCTCGCGTCCCGGAACAATACTATGGCTACTAAGAAAACCACGACACGCACCTCGGTCGCGACGAAGAATCGACCTCTGAAAAGGATCGATATGGGCGCCCTGGGCCAGGCCGCCGATTGCCTGAAAACCCTGGCCCATCCCGTGCGGATTCGTATGGTGCAGTTGCTCCTGCACGACCGCTACACCGTGGGCGAGCTGGCCGAAGACTGCGGTGTGCTGGAGAACGTGGCCTCTGAACACCTGCGGTTGATGCAGCGGTGCGGCTTCTTTACCAGCGAACGCGAAGGTCGCCGCGTGTACTATCAGGTTGCCGAGCCACACCTCGAGAGCATTCTCGATTGCATCGAGCGTCGGTTCCAACCGAGCTAGAAAGCTGGATTCGAAAAGGCGAATGCTGGATCTGCGAGCCGCCTACTGCTTCGTTTCAAAATAGGACTGCAGGAATCCCGTCACGCGGTGTGGACTGACGATGCCAACGATCTTGCCATCCGAAGAGCTGACCACCGGCACGTGGCGAAAACCGTGTACCGCCATTACGGTGAGCACCGCGGCAGACGAGTCGCTATCGTACACAAACACCGGACGGCTGGTCATCACATCTCGCACCGGGCGATCCTTCATCTCGTCGTATTCCAGGGCGACCTTATCCAGCGCATCGCGGTCTGAAAAGACTCCCAGCAGCTTCTGCTGCTCTTCCACCAGTAGGCAAGCTACCTGCAAGCCCGCCAGACGCTGAATGGCTTCGCTGATGGGCGTGTTGGGATCGATGCCTGCATAAGGAGTTGACTGGATTGCCGAAACCGGCAGCGTGGCCAGCGCTTCTTCCAGCGGGTCGTCGTATTGCTTCGGATCGTAGTTCTCCAGCGGATCCTGAAATTCGTCCGAGCTGGATTTGGGTAGCTGTGACGACATGCTTAGGCTCCTTCTCTCTCGGCCGGCGGCGGGCTTCCCACGCGTTGCACCATGACCTGTTGGGGGAAGTGTTCGGAAACGTACTCCATCAGGCCCTTCTGCCCCGTTAGCCCCACGACTCGGCCGTCCTTGTCGAGTACGCCAATGAATCGGACGTTCGCCGCCTGCATCGCCCCCAGCACCATGGCAATGGGATCCGACTCGCGGACGCACGGCCACGGGTTGGTCAGATGGTCGCAGACGGGATCGTCGAGGCGCGCGGGGTCTTCGGCCAGCAGCTGCGTGAGTTTGCTTTCGGCAAAGAGTCCAAGCGGCTTCTGTTCGGTGTCCACGACAATCACGCACCCCAGTCGCTTTGCCCGCATCTGCTCGATGGCCGTACGAACGCTGTCAGTTGGCCCACACAGGGGTGGCTGACGCAGCTCGAGCCGGCCGACTGGCTCGGCAGTCATGTTCTGATGAAGTCCCATATCACCTCCCACTACGAGGTTTCGGCGGCACCCCACGCTCCGCGCGCTAGGTGTGCCCAGACGACGAGAGGGCAGAGCAGTGCTAACCGCGTACCGACCGCTGCCGGTTCGCTAGCAATCCCATTGCCCCAACATTCCAAACTACCAACCAGCTCGGGAATGGCAAGCAGCGGGAACCTGAAGGCCCTTACTACCCCGAAGCCGGGCATCCACCACGGGCGCGCAGCAGAACGAAAGTGTGCTGTTATGAACGGCACCAACAGCGCGTTTGTGCGGAACCGCACAATGAGCGGGGGCGCGACGAGGGCCGGGTGTGCAACTAAAGCAACTTTATTCGTCCTCTTTCTGGCACGTGAAATGCTTACGGTAAGCACCATCGCTCTTTCCAATCTTATCCTGACGAAATTACTATCGGGAGGAATTGCTATGGGACGCGAGATTGTCGTTCTCAGCGGAGTTCGGACCGCCATTGGCGGTTACGGCGGTAGCCTCAAAGATACGCCTCCTTCAGAAATGGCTGCAGTGTGTGTGCGCGAAGCAGTCAAGCGATCCGGCATCGATCCACTCGATGTCGGCCATGTTGTCTTCGGCAACATCATTCACACGGACGTGCACGACCACTACCTGGCCCGCGTGGCAGGAGTGAAGGGTGGATTGCCCTACGAAGCCCCCGCTTTAACACTCAACCGACTGTGCGGCAGCGGACTGCAGGCGATCATCACCGCCGCACAGACGATCATGCTGGGCGACGCTGAAGCGGCAGTTGCTGGCGGGGCAGAAAATATGAGCCGGTCTCCCTACTTTTCGCCAGCAATGCGTTTCGGTGCCCGCATGAACGACACCACCATGGTGGATGCGATGGTTGGAGCCCTCTCCGATCCATTCGACGACTGCCATATGGGGGTCACTGCGGAGAACGTCGCCAAGAAGTACGGCATCTCGCGCGAAGATCAGGACGCCCTGGCCGTGGAGAGCCATCGCCGGGCAGGCGAGGCACTTGATCACGGTTACTTCAAGGCTCAGATCGTGCCTATTGAAATCAAGGCCAAACGCGAGACTGTGCCGTTCGAAGTGGACGAAACCGTGCGATACGGCTTGACGGTCGAGAAGTTGTCGCGGCTGCCTACGGTGTTCGATCCCGAGGGCACCGTGACGCCCGGCAATGCGTCCAGTATTAACGACGCCGCCGCGGCCGTGGTGCTGGCCGACAAGGAATACGCCGATTCGCATGGCCTGAAACCGATGGGCCGTTTGGTCGACTACTCCTACGCCGGTGTCGATCCCAAGTACATGGGCATCGGGCCCGTGCCGGCTATTCGCAAACTGCTGGAGAAAACGGGCTTTGGCTACGACGACATCGACGTCTTCGAAGTCAACGAAGCCTTTGCAGCCCAAGCGCTGGCAGTGGCCCGTGAATTGAATCTGCCGATGGATCGGACCAACCCGAATGGCAGTGGCATCTCGCTGGGCCATCCCATCGGAGCCACTGGCGCCATATTGTCCATTAAGGCTCTGTATGAACTGAATCGTACCGGCGGCAAGCGCGCCCTGGTATCGATGTGCATCGGCGGTGGCCAGGGAATCGCGGCCATCTTCGAGCACGCCTAGTAGTCCAAAGCAGCCGTCGACGCTGAGCATCCGCACCGCGTCGGCGGCGACCAGATTGTTTCAGTGCACACGCCTTATAAACAAACACACAGCTAGCGAATAGGAGCCTTGCGATGGGTAGGGTCGACGGAAGAACGGCGCTGGTGACAGGCGCCTCGCGTGGAATCGGACGGGCAATTGCCTTAGAACTTGCTCGAGAAGGCGCAAAAGTTGCAATCAACTATGCCCACAACGAAAACAAAGCCCAAGAAGTAGCAGAAGAGATATCGGCCCTGGGCCGCGAGTGCATGCTTGTGCAAGCAAACATCGGTAACTCGCAGGAAGCCCGAGGCATGGTGCAGAAGGTTGCCGACCAATTCGGACATCTGGATGTTCTGGTCAATAACGCGGGGGTAACTCGCGACAGCTTGTTGCCGAGGATGACCGACGAACAGTGGGTGGAAGTCGTTTCCACGAACCTCAACGGTTGCTTCTTCTGTACCTCCGCGGCCATACCGATCATGACCAACCAAAGTTTCGGCCGCATCGTCAACATAAGTTCGATGAACGGCCAGATTCCCGCCATGGGCCAAGCCAACTATAGCGCCAGCAAGGGAGGCATCATTGCCTTTACCCGCACTGCCGCGGCCGAACTGGTCCGCTCGGGAATCACCGTCAATTGCATTGCACCAGGTTACACCGAGACCGACATGTTTGCCGCGGTACCCGATGTGATCCAAGCCCAGATAAAAGCTAAAATTCCTATGGGGCGCTACGCGCACCCGGAGGAGATCGCGAAGGCCGTCACGTTCCTGGTAGCCGACGGCGACTACGTCACCGGGCAGCAGATCAATGTGAACGGCGGCGCGTTCATGTAATCGTGTGGATCCTGTCGAAAGAGAACGACCATGAGTTCCAACAGCGAAACGTTTAATCCGTTCGATCCCACTGGCATGTTGAAAGACATGCGGGACGCCAGCATGGATGCATGGGCGAAGGTGATGGTCGATGTGGTCAACACCGACGCCTACGCGGATGCCAGTGGGGCGATGCTCGATGCCTGGCTTGTCAGCTCGGGCCCCTTCCGCAAGGCAGTGGAAGACACCATGAAAAACACACTCGCGAGCCTGAATCTTCCGTCTCGCGACGAAGTCACTCGGCTGGCCGAGCGACTCACCAATATCGAAGTACGACTGGACGACATGGACGCCAAGTTGGACGAAGTGCTGTCCGCCTGTCGCAGCTCGATGGACAATTCCGGCAACTAACGAAACGAAGAGGATACGTCATGAACACGACCACCGACGATTCAGCGGTTGGTAACGCTGTGCCGACGTTCTTCGACGTCTGCAACGAGTGGCACAAGGCGATGGAGCGAGTAGAGAAGTTCAATCGCTTTTTGACCACCGACGCCAAGATCGCCCAAACCCCTCGAGAACTTGTCTGGACGCTAAATAAAGCCAAGCTGTACCACTACATTCCGACCGTGCCTGAGTCGCAGCGCAAACAGGTCCCGCTGCTGATGGTATTTGCCATCATGAACCGCCCCCACGTACTCGACCTGCGGCCGGGTCACAGCTTCGTGGAGTACATGCTGGGCAAGGGATACGAGCTGTACCTGCTGGACTGGGGCGCTCCAGGACCGGAGGACAAGAACCTGAAGTTCGACGACTACGCCCTGGACTACCTGCCACGCGTGGTCCGCAAAGTGAAATCGCATTCTGGCTGCGACGAGTTCAGCATGCTGGGCTGGTGCTTGGGTGCATTGATTTCGACGCTGTACGCCTCACTGCGTCCGGACGATGGATTGAAGAACTTGATCCTGCTGACCGCACCGTTGGACTTCTCCGAGCGAACCGAAGGAGCCTTCACTCGATGGACCAAGAGCAACCGTTTCAACCCCAACATTATCGCCCAGAAGCTGGGAAACATTCCCGGCGAGATGATTGACAGCGGAGCCAAGATGCTCAAGCCGGTGGAAAACTACATCGGCAGCTACACGATGCTGTGGGATAACATCGACAATCCTGCAGCCACCGAGGCGTGGCATTCGATGAACACTTGGGTACGCGACATCATCCCCATGTCCGGCGCGGCGTACGAGCAGCTGATTAACGAGTTCTACAAAGAGAACCGCCTGATGGAAGGCACGCTCCAGATCCGCGGCGAGCAGGTGGACCTCAGCAAACTGAAGGCCAGCTTGTTGAACGTGATCGCCGAGTCGGATCACATTACGCCACCGTGCCAATCGGAGAGAGTAATTGACAAGGCGGGAAGTGACGACAAAGAAGTGTTCCGCGTACGCGGCGGACATATCGGCATCATGGCGGGCCGCGGTGCCGAGAAAAATACCTGGCCTCATATTGAAGAGTGGTTAGCCAAACGATCCGAATGAAGATTCGATCCGCCAAGCTACACGTCATCGAGACTTACGATGGTGCAATGGAATTTGATCATCGACGAGGATGCCCTAGCATCCGTGCTGCCCGACGAATATGCCAAACTCGCTCGGCCGGTCGCGGGTGCCCTGGCGGTATTCCTAGAGGGTCTTGCCGACGAGCGCCAGAACGCCATCCTTGCAGCACAGGCGGCACTGCCAGCTGAAGTCGACATCTCCGGGCGGCTGGCAGTGCTTGCCAAAAGCTGTCCCGTGCTGCATAAGCTGGGGCAAATCCTGGCTCGTGATCCAGTGCTCGCGCCCGAACTGAGGGAGGAACTGCAACAACTCGAATCGCTGCCGCCCACAGTCGCGCACGGCACGATCACCAATACACTCAACCGCGAGCTGGGTTCGCTCCCGCAACTAGGTATCGAACTGGTAGAGCCCGCCATTGCCGAGGCCAGCGTAGCCGTGGTGGTGGGCTACACCCAAGCAGTGGAGGACACCACCAGGCGGGGTGTCCTCAAGCTGTTAAAGCCCGGCATCGAAGAGCGCCTGGCCGAAGAACTCGAGCTGGCGGCCCGCGTTGGCGAATACCTGGATCATCGCTGTGAAGAACTCGGCATTCCGTCGCTCGACTATAAAGAAACGTTCGACCAGGTGCGCGACAAACTGCAGTGGGAAGTTCGCCTCGACCGAGAACAACAGAATTTGCTAACGGCCGGCCGGATCTATGCCGGCGAACCTCGGGTGCACATTCCCTCACTGCACGAGTACTGCACTCCCCGAGTGACCGCCATGGAGTGGCTGTCGGGTGCGAAACTGACGGATCACGATCACGAAGACAAAAACACCAGGCGCTCGCTCGCGGCCTTGGCGGTGGAGACGCTGCTTGCCAAGCCCATGTTCTCGCAAGATAGCGATACGCTGTTTCACTGCGATCCCCACGCGGGCAACCTGCTACACACGGACCAGGGGCGGCTCGGGATACTCGACTGGAGCCTGGTGGGTTACTTAACCGAGAAGGAACGAGTCGCCCTGGTCCAGGTCGTGCTAGCGGCGGCGATGCTCAACGCATCGGAAGTGGTGCGGGCGTTGGATGTCGTGGCCACGAGTGTCGGCGATCGGGACAAGCTGCAAGCCGTGGCGGAACGATGGATACAGAAGGTCGGGCGGGGAAGTCTGCCCGGTCTGAACTGGATGGTAGGGATGCTGGACCAGGCCTACCAGGAGGCGGGATTGCGACTGGGTCCAGACCTGTTATTGTTTCGGAAGACGTTGCATACTTTGGATGGCGTCCTGCACGACTTGGGAATCGATGACGACCGACTCGACTCCGTGCTGCTGCAGCATTTTCTGCGACAGTTCATTGCCGAATGGCCGCAGCGATGGATCGCCCTGCCCCACTGGCGGGGTTTTGCAACGCGACTTTCCAATTTCGATCTGGCGAGGTGCTTGATGGAAACGCCACACGCGGCGGCACGGCTCTGGCTAAGTCAGATCAACGACCGGCTGTCCGCCTTTCAGCAATCCGCGGCGCCAGCAACTAAATAGGAGTGAATTGTGGAATCCGTAAAGTCTCTAAATCACGTGGGGATTGCCGTTCGTTCGATCGACGACCAGCGTCCCTTCTATGAAGGCGCCTTGGGTGCTGAATTCGAATGCTATGAAGAAGTACCGACACAAAAAGTGAAAGTTGGTTTCTTCAAAGTGGGTGACGTTCGTCTCGAGTTGCTCGAACCGACCGATCCGTCGAGTCCGGTTGCCAAATTTTTGGAGAGTCGCGGTGAGGGGCTTCACCACTTGGCCTTTACCGTCGATGATATTGAAGCGCGGATTGCGGATCTCAAAGAGTCCGGTTTGCGGATGATTGACGAAACGCCACGCCTCGGTGCTCACAACATGAAGATCGCCTTCGCGCACCCGAAAAGCACCTTTGGTGTACTGACCGAACTTTGCGAACCCGCTTCGTGAACAAGATAGAGGACAACGGTGGAACCATGCTCGACACCGAACTGAATATCAAGAAGGACTTCCCCCCCGTCGCGTACGAAGCGTGGCGCGAGGTGGTGGAAAACGACCTGAAGGGCGCTCCCTTCGAAAAGAAGTTGATCACACGGACCTTTGAAGGGGTCGAACTGCAACCAGTCTACACTTCGCGCGACTGGTCATCCGAGGGAGACCCCAACGGCTTTCCGGGACTGCCGTTCTTCCTCCGTGGTTCGAAGCCGCTGGCGCTTGCCGAAACGGGTTGGGACCTGCGACAGGAATACACGCACCCCGACTTGGCGGCCTCCAATCAGGCGATCTTAGCCGATCTGGAAGGTGGAGTGACGTCGATCCTGCTGCGATTGGATTGTGCCGCACGCGGTGGCCTTGATGCCGATTCCAAGGCGGCCGATGAGCTCTCAGCACGCGACGGCGTGGCCGCCTATCACGTGGACGATCTGGACGCCGTGCTCGCTAAGGTGCAACTGCCACTGGTGGGAGTTGCCTTGGAAGCCGGTGCCGCATTTCTGCCTGCTGCGGCTCAACTGGTGGCCCTCTGGCGTCGCCATGACGTGGAGCCCGACGAAGCACGTGGTGCCTTCAATGCCGATCCGCTGGCTGTGCTGGCTCGGGACGGGCAGCTGCCCACCTCGCCACAGACGGCCCTCGGCCTGATGGCCGATCTGGCCAAGTGGACCAGTGCAAACTACCCCAAGGTCACCGCCGTCCGCGTCGGTACCGCAGCCTACCACCACGCTGGAGCAACCGCCGTACAGGATATCGCCTTCAGCATGGCGACGGGGGTCGAGTACCTGCGAGCGATGACTGCTGCCGGCATGGATGTATCATCGGCCGCACGCCAGATACTGTTCAGCATGAGCGTCGGCACACACCAATTCCTTAGCATCGCCAAACTGCGAGCAGCACGTAGCCTGTGGGCACGCGTGGTCGAAGCCAGTGGTGGCGACGCTGAAGCTGGTGCCATGCGACTGCACACTCGCGTCAGCAAACGAGTGCTCACGGCACGCGACCCGTACGTCAACTTGCTACGCAACACGGTGGCCGTGTTCGCTGGTGGTGTCGGGGGCGCTGAGGTAATTACCTCCGAACCGTACGACGTTGCCGCCGGTCTGCCCGACGCCACCAGCCGACGGATTGCTCGAAATACGCTGCACGTCCTACAGGACGAGTCGCACCTGCATCGAGTGGTCGATCCGGCCGGCGGCAGTTGGTACATGGACTGGCTGACCAACGAACTCGCCACTCAAGCCTGGAGCCAGTTGCAGGAGATCGAACGGCAGGGCGGCATGCTGGCCGCTTTAGAGAGTGGCTGGGTCGCCGATCAGATCGACTCAGCATTTGCTCCGCGGGCCAAGGCCATTGCCAGCCGCAAGGAAGGCATCACCGGCGTAAGCGAGTTCCCCAATTTGACCGAGGAGCCCGTGGTTCGCCAAACGCCCGATCGAGCGGCCTTGCAAGCGAAAGCTACCCAGCGATTGGCTACCGCCCGCTGTGCAGCCGAGGTGGTGAGTGGCGTGGCCGGTAGCAGCGAGAAGATGGCCGCAGCCGTCGAGGCTGCGTCGGCCGGTGCTTCCATCGGCCAGTTGGCTAGCGGACTAGGATTTGGCGAGGGCGACACTACGATCACGCCAATCGCACCGCATCCGTTCGCCGAACCGTTTGAGGCACTTCGCGATGCCAGCGACAAGTGGCTCGCCGAAAAAGGCTCGCGGCCCAAGGTGTTCCTGGCCAACATGGGACCGATTGCCCACCACACGGCACGGGCCACATTCTCGAAGAACTTCTTCGAGGCGGGCGGATTCGAGGCTGTGACCAACAACGGCTTTGCCGATGCGGACGCCGCCGCCAAAGCACTGGCGGAGTCGGGAGCCAAGGTGGCCGTTATCTGTTCATCTGACAAACTGTATCCCGAGTTGGTGCCCGACACGACGGCCAAGCTCAAAGCAGCAGGTGCACGCACGGTGGTGCTGGCCGGCTATCCAGGCGAAAACGAAAACGCTTGGCGAGACGCCGGGGTGGATCAATTCATCTTCATCAAGTGCGACGTTCTCAGCACACTGCGGAATTTGCTTCGCGAGGAAGGAGTATTGCAATGAGTGGCTCAGTTCCTAACTTTGCCGAGGTTCCCTTCGCGGAGAAGCCGGCCACGCCAGGTACCTACGATCGGTGGCACCACGCCGCCGGCCCTGAGGCGGCTGACCTGACGTGGCAAACTCCTGAGCAAATTCCGGTGCAGCCGTTGTATTCGGCCAAAGACCTCGAAGGTCTGGAGCACCTGGACACCATGCCAGGGATGCCGCCTTTCCTGCGTGGACCGTACTCTACGATGTACGCGATGCGTCCCTGGACCATCCGCCAGTACGCTGGTTTCTCGACCGCCAAGGACTCCAATGCGTTCTACCGCCGCAACCTGGCCTCCGGTCAGATGGGCCTGAGCATCGCGTTCGACCTGTCGACCCACCGCGGTTACGACTCCGACCACCCGCGGGTGTCTGGCGACGTCGGCATGGCGGGCGTGGCGATCGACAGCATCTACGATATGCGAATGCTGTTCGATGGCATTCCGCTCGATCGCATGAGCGTGTCGATGACCATGAACGGCGCGGTACTGCCGATCATGGCCTTGTACATCGTAGCCGCGGAAGAGCAGGGTGTTGCACCGGAGAAACTTGCCGGCACGATCCAGAACGACATTCTCAAGGAGTTCATGGTTCGTAACACCTACATCTATCCGCCCGAGTCGTCGATTCGCATCATTGCCGACATCTTCCGCTACACTAGCGAGAAGATGCCGAAGTTCAATAGCATCAGCATCAGTGGCTACCACATGCAGGAAGCTGGTGCGACGGCCGACCTGGAGCTGGCCTACACGCTGGCCGACGGACTGGAATACGTTCGCACAGGACAGAAGGCTGGCCTGGAGGTCGACGCGTTCGCTCCCCGCCTGTCGTTCTTCTGGGCGATTGGCATGAACTACTTCATGGAAGTCGCCAAGATGCGGGCCGGCCGGATGATCTGGGCAAAGCTCATTAAGCAGTTCGATCCCAAGAACGCCAAGAGCATGAGCCTGCGGACGCACAGCCAAACCAGCGGCTGGAGCCTCACCGCCCAGGACGTGTACAACAATGTGATTCGTACCTGTGTGGAAGCGATGGCGGCCACCCATGGCCACACTCAGTCGTTGCACACCAACGCTCTGGACGAAGCCCTGGCGCTGCCAAGCGATTTCTCGGCACGCATTGCCCGCAATACGCAGTTGTTCCTGCAGCAGGAAACCGACACGTGCGACGTGGTCGACCCCTGGGGGGGCAGCTACTACGTCGAGCGGCTTACACGCGACCTAGCCGATCGGGCCTGGCAGCACATTTTGGAAGTCGAGGAACTGGGTGGCATGACCAAGGCCATCCAGGCGGGTATCCCCAAGATGCGCATCGAAGAAGCCGCCGTGCGGACTCAGGCTCGCATCGACTCGGGACAGCAAACCGTGATCGGTGTGAACAAGTATCGCCCGAAGGACGAAGAGCTGCTCAAGGTGCTGCACGTCGACAACACGTCGGTCCGCCAACAGCAGATCGCCAGCATCAAGAAGCTGAAAGAAGAACGCGACTCGGCGAAAGTCGAAGCGACGCTCAACGCGTTGCGACATGCGGCCAAAGATGGCACCGGCAATCTACTGGAACTGGCAGTCGACGCGGCCCGTTCGATGGCCACCGTGGGCGAGATATCCAGTGCCTTGGAAGACGTTTACGGCCGGTACGAAGCACCGGTCCAATCGGTACGAGGAGTATACGGCAACGAAGTGGGTGACAAAGCACACGCTAACGAAGTACGTGAACTGGTCGAATCCTTCGAGAAGCAAGATGGACGCCGACCACGGATCCTGATCGCCAAAATGGGGCAAGACGGTCACGATCGTGGCCAGAAGGTCATCGCCAGCGCGTTCGCCGACCTTGGCTTCGACGTGGACATCGGCCCGCTGTTCCGCACCGCCGGCGAGACCGCTCGCCATGCGGTGGAGAACGACGTGCACATCGTCGGTGTCAGCTCCCTGGCCGCTGGTCACCTGACGCTGGTGCCCGAATTGCGCGACGAACTTGCGAAACTCGATCGCGACGACATCATGATTGTGGTTGGCGGTGTGATACCACCGGAGGACTACGACGCTCTACGCAAAGCAGGTGCGGTGGCCGTATTTGGCCCCGGCACCGTGATCGGCGAAGCGGCGGCGCAGTTGCTCCGTGACCTTGCCGAAAGGCTGGAGCTCAGCCTGTCGTAGCAAGTCGCTTAACCGCTACCGAATTATATCGATTATGGGATCGTCATCACGTCGCCGAGCGCTGACCCTGGAGGATTACTACGCCGGTGTCGTTGCGCGAAACATTGCCGTTTTGCCCCGGGCGTTGACGCTCGTGGAGTCGACTCGGCCCGAACATCAATTGCTCGCCGAGCAGTTGATGACGCGCATCCTGCCACATACAGGGCAGTCGATTCGCGTTGGTATTACCGGCCCGCCGGGCGTTGGCAAGAGCACGTTTATCGAAGCCCTTGGCATGTACCTGGTGGGACTGGGACGCAAGGTGGCGGTGCTGGCGGTCGATCCGTCCAGCGGCGTAAGTGGTGGTAGCATCCTGGGCGACAAGACCAGAATGGCCCACCTGTCGGCCGAGCCGAACGCCTTCATCCGTCCCTCACCGTCGGCAGGTACATTGGGCGGAGTTGCTCGCAAAACGCGCGAGACCATGCTGATTTGCGAGGCGGCCGGCTTCGAGATCGTATTGATCGAAACAGTGGGCGTAGGTCAGTCGGAAACGATGGTGGCGGAGATGACCGACTGCTTCCTGGCATTGATGATGCCGGGAGGAGGCGACGAACTGCAGGGCATCAAGCGTGGCTTGCTGGAACTGGTAGACGTGATTGCGGTGAACAAAGCGGATGGCGTGAATCGCCAGCCCGCCGAGGTTGCCGCTCGACAATTGGAACGCATCTTGCATGCTTTGACGTCGCAAACCGACGAGCCCCCCGCCGTGTTGACCTGCAGTGCCCTGGAGCATACCAGCATCGACGCGGTGTGGAATGCCATCGAGCGACGACAGGAGAAGGCCCAACAGCTGGGTCTGCTCGCCGAACGTCGTTGTCGGCAAAGTGCACGTTGGATGTGGAGTATTGTGGACGAGCAGCTTCGCCATGCTGTCCACTCAAGTACTGCGGTGGCCAAGATACGAAACGACCTGGAATCCAAAGTGCTCGAGGGAGTCTTGGCGCCCGAGGCCGCAGCAAGGAGCATTTTGGAAGCTTGTGGGCTTAAGGTCGGCGAAACTTAGTTTTGTGAAATAGCCAGGCGGCGTCACTACTACGAACGATCGCACGCGAGCTATCGTGCACGATCATAGACGCGTATCCGCGCCCAAGGCGCAGCACGCAGAGGAATAGATAATGGCCATACAAAGAGAACTACTCGAAAACCTGCAGAAGCGCCGCAAGATCGCCAGCGAAGGTGGCGGACAGGATCGCATCGAAAAACGGCACGCCAAGGGCCTGCTGTCCGCCCGAGAACGGCTGTCCATCTTCTACGACACGGACACCTTTCAGGAATGGGGCATGCATGTCGAGCATTCCTGCCATGACTTCGGCATGGAGAAGAAGTCGCTGCCTTGCGATGGTGTTGTCACCGGCATTGGCTGGGTCGACGGGCGACCGATCGCCGCGTACAGCCACGACGCCACGGTGGGCGGTGGTGCTCTCGGGCAACGACACGCCAAGAAAATCTGCGATCTAATGGACTACGCCCTGGAGGGCGGCATGCCGGTAGTCGGCGTTAACGACTCTGGTGGCGCTCGTATCCAGGAAGCGGTCGAATCGCTCTCCGGCTACGGGCAAGTGTTCTACCGCAACGTGCAGCTATCGGGCGCGGTGCCGCAGATCGGCGTGATTGCCGGAAACTGTGCTGGCGGTGCGGCCTACTCCCCCGCGTTGATGGACTTTTTGATCATGACGCGTGAGAACGCGAACATGTTCATTTGCGGCCCCGGCGTCATCAAGGGAGCCACGGGCGTAGAAGCAACCATGGAAGAGATCGGCAGCGCGGCCGCAAACGCCACGCTCAGTGGCAACGTTCACTTCGTTGCCGACAACGATCAGCACGCCATGGAGTTGGTTAGAGAACTGCTGTCCTACCTGCCCCCGAACAATCTGGAAAATCCTCCCCACTTTACGCCGGACAACATCTCGCTGGACGACGATCCTTCGATGAACGACATCGTCCCTGCGGATGCGAAGGATTCGATGGATATGTACGAGGTGATTCAACGCCTGGTTGACCCTGGTCGGTTCCTCGAAGTACACAAAGATTTTGCCCAGAACCTGATCATTGGTTTCGGGCGGATCGATGGTATTGTCGTAGGCATCATCGCCAACCAACCGATGGTAAAGGCAGGCACGCTGGACATTGACGCTTCTGATAAAGGAGCGAGGTTCATTCGATTCTGCAACGCCTTTAACATCCCGCTGATGACTCTGGTCGACGTCCCCGGCTTCCTGCCTGGTGTTGCCCAGGAGCAGGGTGGCATTATCCGCCATGGTGCCAAAATGCTGTTCGCCTACTCGGCGGCCACGGTGCCGAAGATCACCGTGATCACCCGAAAGGCTTACGGCGGTTCGTACCTGGCGATGTGCAGCAGCGATCTGGGGGCCGACATGGTGTTTGCCTGGCCGACAGCCGAGATTGCCGTGATGGGTGCCGAAGGTGCCGTGAACGTGCTGTACCGCCGCGAACTGGATGCGGCCGAAGACCGCGCGGCTCTGCGAGCCAAGTTTGTCGAAGAGTACCGCGACCGCTTCGCCTCGCCTTACATGGCGGCGTCGCACGGCATGATTACCGACGTGATCTCGCCGGCGCAAACCCGAGGGGTTGTGTCGCTCGCCCTGCGAAATACACTCAGAAAACGCGAAACCCGTCCACCCAAGAAGCACGGTTTGATTCCACTATGATGTTCAACAATTGGCTGCTGATAGCGGTCTTCTCTGAAGAACCGACGATGAACGAAGTCCTGCAGTTCATTCTTGTGGGACTGCTGGTTGTGCTGGCGGCACTTGCCTCCCTGGCACTAATGAGCACGGCTGTCGCCTGGATACTGAAGACGATCAGAGAAAGCAAAACTCAACCGAAACCTGCGCCCATCCCCGATGAAGGGTTGCCGGAAGAAACCTTGGCGGTAATTGTCGCGGCCGTGGCGGCTGTCGTCACGCAACCGCATCGCATCGTACATATACGCGGACTGACGCCCGAAGACATGGCTTGGGCTCTGCAGGGTCGCTCACAAATACACGCATCTCATGCACTTAAACCACAGGACCATCGATGAAGAAGCTTCGAATTACCATTGGAGACAAGTCGTACGACGTCTCCGTCGAGGTGCTAAGCGACGACTCAGCCCCCGTGACTAACATTCCCCGTCCGGCGATCACCTCCTCTCCGGTTGTCGCGCCAGCCGCCGCGGCCCCCGCGCGCCCGACCGGTGCCGCAGCTCCTGGTGTCATCATCAGTCCCATGGCGGGTATGGTGAAGGCGATCCAGGTCAAGGAAGGCGACTCGGTGGAGCAAGGCCAGGTGCTGGTGCTACTCGACGCGATGAAGGTCGAAAACCGAATCACCGCCCCAACCGCTGGCAAGGTCTCCAAGATCCTGGTCAAAGAAGGCGATACCGTAAGCGAAGGCCACGTGCTTCTCGAGATGAATTGAAACCAACATGATTGATGCATTCAACCAGTTCACAGCGTTCGATGAAGTTACGTACCAGATGCTCATCATGTGGGTCGTGTGCGGCGTGCTGGTCTACCTGGCGATCGCCAAAGAGTTCGAGCCCATGCTGCTATTGCCCATCGCATTTGGGGCACTGTTGGCCAATCTGCCGACGGCCGGGCTTACGAACACGCCCACCGAGCATGAAGCGGGCGGGTTGTTCTACTACTTGAAGCAGGGCATAGATCTAGAGATCTATCCACCGCTCATCTTTCTAGGTGTCGGGGCGCTGACGGACTTTGGCCCTGTGATTGCTAATCCGCGCACACTACTGCTGGGGGCTGCGGCCCAGGCAGGCGTGCTAATTACGTTCCTTGGAGCGTACTTGATCGGATTCACCCCCGACCAGGCGGCTTCCATCGGCATTATCGGCGGAGCGGATGGTCCGACGTCCATCTTCATTGCCAACAAGCTAGCACCCGCCCTTGTGGGCCCAATTGCTGTAGCGGCCTACTCGTACATGGCTCTCGTGCCACTGATTCAGCCGCCAATCATGCGAGCGCTGACTACATCGCACGAACGCAAGATTCGCATGCAGTCGCTTCGCAAGGTGAGCAAGCTCGAACGGCTGATCTTCGCCTTCGCCACACTCATCATTTGCATTCTGATAGTACCGTCCGCTTCAGCACTGATCAGCATGCTGATGCTCGGAAACATTCTACGCGAGAGTGGAGTGGTCGAACGACTCTCGAAGGCGGCTCAGAACGAGCTGATCAACATCGTCACCATCTTCCTCGGCACCTGCGTCGGCATCACGATGAAAGGTGATGAGTTCCTGCGAGGCAGCACGCTTTCCATCCTGGCGATGGGCATCGTGGCGTTCTGCATCTCCACCGCCAGTGGCCTGCTGATTGCCAAGCTGATGAACTGGTTCTCCCCCAACAATCCCATCAACCCATTGATCGGTGCTGCGGGTGTATCGGCCGTACCGATGGCCGCACGCGTCGCCCAGGTGGAAGGGCAGCGGGCCGATCCGCAAAACTTCCTGTTGATGCACGCCATGGGACCCAACGTGGCCGGCGTGATTGGCACAGCGGTGGTCGCAGGTTACTTCATCGCTCGGCTGGCCAACTGAGCCTCACCGTTATTGAGAGCGTAGCGAGTCGAACACCTTGGCGATGCGTTGCCGGACATCCGGGTCCGCCAGCAGCTGCTCGTTCCGCTGCTGGAGTTCGGCCAGTTGGCCGTCGGCGAGTCCGGTCTGCGCGGCAAGTACATTAAGCTGCTGTTTCGCGTTGGCAATGCCCGCCGGCGAGCAGGCGAGCAGCCTCTCGACGAGGGTTTGCGTGGTCGCTTCCAGCTCTGAGGCCTCGACCACGTGGTTGTAGAGGCCGGCAACATAGGCATCGTGGGCAGTGAGCGTGCTGGCTGTAAACAGCATCTCCTTGGTCTTGTGCAGCCCCATCACGCGTAGCCAGTAGGCGTACAGCTCCGCGGGCAAAGGAATTCCCAGCTTCTTGGAAGTGATAGCCACCTCGGCATTCTGGCTGGCCACCACCATATCGCTATACAACAGCAATAGCATGCCGGCCGCGTAGACGCTGCCTTCGACCATCGCCACGACGGGGATGGGCATCGACTGCAGGTGCCGGCAGACTTTCAGGGTGGTGTTATCTTCCAGCAGATTATCGGGCTCCAACTCCGCCAGATCGTGCCCCGCACACCATACAGGCACTCCCGGGTTTGCTCGCAGGATCACGACCCGAGCTTCTTCTCGCTCGGCTTGTTCCAGGCTGGCAAGCAATCGAGCACCCATTTCGCCATTCAGCGCGTTCCTCTTCTCGTCGCGGTTGAGTGAGAGGGTTACAACCGCCTGTTCATCCTTGCTGTATTTGACGCTCGCCATGACGCCTCGTGAATGGATTGGGTTACTCGAATTCCACAATCGGCTGGTCGACTGCCAGCGTGTCGCCCACCGCAGCCATGGTGTTCTTGATAACTCCGTCCCGCTCGGAACGAAGCACATTTTCCATTTTCATCGCTTCGACGACTGCCATGTCCTGACCGAGTTTCACCTCTACTCCCGGCTCGACGAGCAGCTTTGATAGCAAGCCCGGCATTGGCGACAGCAAGTACTTGGTCACGTCGGGAGGTGTCTTGGGAGCCATCCGCGACAGCAGCTCCGCCGCGCGGGCCGTCAGCACCATCACATCGACCTGCGAACCCCAATGGAACAAGCGGTAGATCATGTTCCGCCGTTCCACTTGCATGCAGACGTAGTTGCCATTGATTGTGCTGCGAAAAATAGGCTGCCCAAACTGCCAGTCGCTCATCACGCGGTAGTGAGCGTTGCCGTAGTACACCTCGTGGCCGCCACCTTCCTCCAGCGGCCGCACTGTTACCGGATGTTGCTCGCCTCCCAGCACCACTACCCAGTCGTCGTGAATCTTGCGTTCGTACCCAGGCATTTGGCCACTGATTTTGGCGGCGCGGTCCATATAGCGACGGTGTATCGTGGCCGCCGCAGTGATTAGCAGGGCCGGATCGTCGTGCACCACGTGAGCGGCGTCGAAGCCATCGGGGTACTCCTGGGCGATGAAGTTGGTGCTGAGCCGACCTTCGCGGAATCGCTTGTGGTCCACTAGCGCCGCCAGGAAGCTGATGTTGTGCGCCACCCCCCGGATGCAGAACTCGTTGAGGGCTTCGCGAAGGTGCGCGATCGCCAAGTCGCGCGTCGGACCATGCGCAATCACCTTGGCGATCATCGGATCGTAGTGCATGGAGACCTCGCCCCCTTCGTACACGCCGGTGTCGACACGCACGGCGTTCGACTCAGCCGGCGGACAGTACCGTACCAGGCGGCCGATCGAAGGAAGAAAGTTGCGGAAGGGATCTTCGGCATACACACGGGCTTCGATGGCCCAGCCATTGAACTTCACGTCGCCCTGCCCAAGTGGCAGCGGCTCGCCAGCAGCGATGCGAATCATCAACTCCACCAAATCGACGCCGGTCACCAACTCGGTCACCGGATGCTCGACCTGCAAACGGGTATTCATCTCCAGGAAGTAAAAATTGCGATCGTTATCGACGATGAACTCCACCGTACCGGCCGATTGATAGTCGACCGCCCGCGCGAGCGCCACGGCCTGACTGCCCATGGCTTCGCGAGTTTCGGGATCGAGGAATGGCGAAGGGGCTTCCTCGATCACTTTTTGATGCCGACGCTGCAGCGAGCATTCGCGTTCGCCCAGATAGATGATATTGCCGTGGGCGTCTGCCAGCACCTGGATCTCGATGTGGCGAGGCTCGTCGATGAACCGCTCGACAAATAGCCGTTTGTCGCCGAAGGCCGTCTGCGCTTCGCCCGATGCCCTGTCGAAGCCCTCGCGGCACTCCTGGTCGTCGGTGGCGATGCGCATGCCTTTGCCGCCGCCGCCCGCGCTTGCTTTGAGCATCACTGGGTAGCCGATCTCGTGAGCAACCTTCACCGCATGATCGGCATCGCGGACCACACCGGTAAAGCCTGGAATCGTGTTCACACCTGCCTCGATGGCAAGATTCTTCGAGGTGATCTTGTCACCCATGCTGGTAATGGCGTGCGGCTTGGGTCCGATAAACGCGATGCCTTCTTCCTCCAGCGCCGTGGCGAAGGCGGCGTTTTCCGACAGGAAGCCATAGCCGGGATGTACCGCCTCGGCCCCGGTTTCTTTACAGGCCTGGACAATGCGATCGATGAGCAGGTAGCTCTCCGCCACCGGCGCAGGGCCGATCAGCACGGCCTCGTCAGCCATCTCAACGTGCAAGGCGTTGCGATCCGCTTCGGAAAAGACGGCAACCGTCTGGATGCCCATACGCTGGGCCGACTTGATGACGCGGCAAGCGATCTCGCCGCGATTGGCAATCAGGATTTTTTTTAACATTGTCTATAGGGGAATGTTCCCATGCTTGCGCCAGGGATTTTCAAGGCGTTTGTCTCGCAGCATCGCCAGCGAGCGGCAAATCCGCTCGCGGGTCAGTCGAGGCGTGATTACGTCGTCGATGTATCCTCGCCGCCCCGCAATAAACGGATTGGCAAACTTCTTACGGTACTCTTCGGTCAGTTCCTCGATCTTCTCTTTGTTACCGCGCTCTTCGCGGAAGATGATTTCCACCGCTCCTTTGGGGCCCATCACCGCAATCTCGGCGCTGGGCCAGGCAAGATTCACATCACCCCGCAGATGCTTCGAAGCCATCACGTCGTAGGCCCCGCCGTACGCTTTGCGGGTGATCAGCGTGATCTTCGGCACGGTGGCCTCGGCGTAGGCGTATAGCAGCTTAGCACCGTGCTTGATGATGCCGCCGTATTCCTGCGCGGTGCCCGGCATGAACCCGGGAACGTCCACCAGCGTGATGATCGGTATGTTGAAGCAATCGCAGAACCGCACAAAGCGGGCGGCCTTGATCGCCGAACGAATGTCCAGACATCCCGCCAGCACCAAGGGCTGGTTGGCCACGATGCCCACGGGGTAACCTTCCATGCGCCCAAAGCCCACCACGATGTTCTTGGCATGCTCGGGCTGAAGTTCGAAAAAGTCGGTGTCGTCAACGATCTTTAGGATCAGTTCCTTCATATCGTACGGCGTGGTGGGGTTGTCCGGCACCAGCGTGTCGAGCGAAGGTTCCGCGCGGCTGGCCGGGTCCGGGGAAGGGCGGTGCGGCGGAGCCACACGGTTGTTGGCCGGCAGGTAGTTGATGAAACGCCGCAGCATGGCAAGTGCTTCGACGTCGTCTTCGAACGCCCGATCGGCCACGCCCGACTTGGTCGAGTGGGTCACCGCGCCCCCCAGTTCTTCGTGAGTCACCTCCTCATGGGTAACCGTCTTTACCACTTCCGGGCCGGTGACGAACATGTACGAACTGTCTTTGACCATAAAGATAAAGTCGGTCATCGCGGGCGAATACACCGCACCGCCGGCGCAGGGCCCCATGATCAGCGAAATCTGCGGTACCACGCCTGACGCCATCACGTTGCGCTGAAACACCTCGGCGTAGCCACCCAACGAGGCCACGCCTTCCTGAATGCGGGCGCCACCCGAGTCGTTGAGGCCGACCACCGGCGCGCCGACTTTCATGGCGTGGTCCATGATCTTGCAGATCTTCTCCGCGTGGGCCTCGGAGAGCGAGCCGCCGAACACGGTAAAGTCCTGGCTGAAGACGAACACCACCCGGCCGCTCACCGTGCCATAACCGGTTACGACTCCATCGCCAGGAATGCTCTCCTGATCCATGCCGAAATCGACGCAGCGATGTTCGACAAACATGTCCCATTCCTCGAACGTGCCGGGGTCCAGCAGCAGTTCAATCCGTTCGCGGGCGGTCAGCTTGCTCTTGGCATGCTGCCGGTCAATACGCTTTTGCCCGCCACCCATCTTGGCGGCGGCACGCTTTTCCTCGAGTTGTCGAACGATGTCTTGCATGTGAGTGATTCGGTTGGTTGTTTCGAATGTCAGGTGGTTGACGAGTTTGGTATGGCGGCGCCGGCGACGGGCGTCAAGTCACCTCCGTCGAGTGCGCCGCGATCCACTCGGATGCTGGCGGCCACAATTCCCGGTGCGAGCGAGCGCTGACCGCCAGTCCGATATGTCCAGCGTCGATCGACAACGACTCGAACTCCGCCGAACGAACATGCTGCTCGAGTGCCTTGCTCGACCGGGGCGACACCAAGTGATCGCGGTCGGCCGTGAGCAGCAGCACCGGGCACTGGATCGAGCCGAGCCGCACCTTCACACCACGGAGTTCAAGTTTACCCTCTGTGAGCTGATTCTGCTGATATAGCAGCTTGACGAAATCGCGGAACGTCTCGCCGGCGATGGGAATGCTATCGTTGGCCCATCGCTCCATGGCCAAGAAGTTCTCCAAACTGGCGTCCGAGTCTATCCGTTCGTGCAGATTCAAGTACTTCTCGATGTAGTTCTGCACGGGCTTCATCAGTTGGAAACACGACTGCAGGAACCAGCCGGGACAGTTGCCGTAGACGTCCACGAATTGATCGACATCGAAATAATCCACTTGCGTCCAGCGGTTCAACAGCCCATCGTCCGCATGAAAATCGATAGGCGGGGCCATTAGTATCAGGTTGCGAACCTGCTGGGGGAACAACGCCGTGTAGATCGTGGCCATGGTCCCACCCATGCAGTAGCCGAGTAGATTGAGTTGCGTAACTTCGGCACGCTGCAGGGTTGCTTCGACCGCCTCGTGCATCGAACCGCAAACGTAGTCGGCCAAGCACCTTCCATGATTGGCGTCGGTTGGAGCAACCCAGTCGATCAACCACACGTCGATCCCCCGTTCCAACAGCCGTTGCACCACACTGCGACCGTTCGGCAGGTCCAAGACATAGGGGCGATTTACCAGGGCAAAGCAAATCAGCACGGGCTCGGCAGACTGGCGAGCCGGCTTGGCCTGATAACGCAGCAGCCGAAAGACGTTGTTCTCCAGTACGACCTCGTATGGTGTCGTCGAAATTCGCGTTGGTGGGCGAACCACGCGAGGAAACTGGAGCAGGTGTTCCCAGAGCCTCAACGTTTGAAGTTGGGAGTCGCCCTGCAGTTCGAGTAGGGCATCCAGGAAAGTTGGCGGCCCTGCGGAGTTCATGGTGGCCCCCCGGAATTGTCGAGCTTCTTCTCCACCGCTTCGAGCCGCTTTTCAATGCGGCTCAATTGCTCGACGAGCATTGCTGACAGCTCGTCGAGGCGGCAACCTACCTGGGCCGCACCGCTGGCTTCCGCCTTGCCCTGCGGCGCAGCAGTGGCCATCTGCCCGAGGGCGTTGCTCTGTCGCTTCAGCTCGATCAGTGTATCAAGATGGCTTTTTAGCAACCCCAGGAACAGAGGGCTGCGAAGATAGGCGTCGATGCTCTTGCTGGCGGCGTCGAGCCACTCGCGGCCTTGCGATTGCTCATCAGCAGCGGGACAGGCTTGCTGTGACACGGCCTCCGCCGCCTCGTTTAGCTGCCGAGTGTACGCCGTCCAGTAATCCATCAAGGGACGGAATAACGGATCGAACGTATTGGAGGAGTCGTCGTGACTGGACACCTTCCACTCCCCATCGGCTGGACCGACCTTGCTGCGCTAGCCCTGCAGGCTGGCCGCGAATGAACCGAAGGGTTCTGCGGGACACCCTGCACACGTCAAGCAAGTCTGTTGGCGGCGACGACTCTAGGTAGCATTAGCATGGCCATAACGTTGCCATCATCGCCCCCAAGTCTAGCTTGACCACAATCAATGCGGCATGAACTCCTCCGGCGTGTAGCTGCGCAAGGCCTTCATGTAATTGGCTCGTTCCAGGGCGCTAGGATCGGGGCAATTGGCCCGACTCATGCTCCCTTGCATCTGCTCGACGGATAGGTACTCCTTCTCTTCCAACCAGGCCTCGAGATCCTTCAGGATGGTGGCTAGGTATTCCGGCCCTTTCAACAACAGTACGCTGGCCATCATCGTCACATCGGCTCCAGCCAGCAGCAGCTTCGCAGCGCCCTGCATACAGTGTACGCCACTGGTAGCAGCTAGCGATACACTGATCTGGTCGCGAATAATCGAGATCCATCGCAATGGCACCCGCGACTCGTAGCGGTTGCTCAGCACCAGATCGGGCTTAATCTCCAGCGTGTCCAAGTCGATATCTGCCTCAAGATAGCGATTGAACAACACGATGCCGCTCGCCCCCGCCTGAACCAGTTTGCGAGCGAAGTTTGGCAGGCTGGTGAAGTTTGACCCAATCTTCACGGCCACCGGAATCGACACCGACTTGCGAACCTCCGAAACGAGCTCGACGTACCTGGCCTCGACTTGCTCGGACGTCATCGACGCGTCGGTCGGAACGAAGTAAATGTTCAACTCCACCGCGTCGGCACCCGCTTCCTGGATCGCCCGCGCGTAGCGGACCCAGCCGCCGCTCGAGGAACCGTTGAGGCTGCCGATCACAGGGATCGACAGGGCCTGCTTGGCTGATTCCAGGTGCTTGAGGTACTCATCCGGTCCCGTGGCATAGTCGGGGTATTCGGGGAAGTGAGTCAGCGACTCGGCAAACGACTCGGTCTGGTAATCGTACAGCTGCGCGATTTCCAGTTCCTCGTGCACGATTTGCTCTTCGAACAGCGAAGGCAGCACGACGCACGATGCGCCAGCGGCTTCCAAACGCCAGAGCATGTCGAGATCGCCGGTCAGCGGTGCACAGGCTGCCACTGCCAGCGGGTTCTTAAGGGTCATTCCCAGGTACTTGGTTTTCAGATCGACAGGCATGGCTAAGCTTCCACCTCCACTTCTACGATTTCGTCCATAACTTCACGCTCCACTCCGGCCATCTGCTCGTAGTAGTGCCATCGATCGTCGATGTCTCCCTGTGCCAGATTAAACAGGTACTCGGCGTGTTCGGGATTCGTGCGGGCCAGCATCGCAAACCGTGCCTCGGACATGGCCAGTTCCTTGAACGGCTTGGTCGGCTTGCGGCTGTCCAGGTGGAACGGCTGCGTACCGGCGTGGGCTTCCCGCGGGTCGTAGCGGAACAGCGGCCAGAAACCAGTTTGCACCACGTCCTTTTGATGTGACATGGAAGTTTCCATGTTGATGCCATGGGCGATGCAGTGGCTGTACGCCAGGATGAGCGACACGCCCGGATACGATTCCGCCTGGCGGAAGGCTTTGAGCGTCTGGTTGGGGTTCGATCCCATCGCTATCTGGGCGACGTACACGTTGCCGTACGACACGGCGAGCATACCCAGGTCTTTCTTGCGGGCTGGCTTGCCACCAGCGGCGAACTTCGCCACGGCTGCCCGCGGGGTAGCCTTCGACATCTGCCCACCGGTGTTGGAGTAGACGCCCGTGTCGAGCACCAGGATGTTGACGTCGCGCCCGGTGGTCAGCACGTGGTCGAGGCCGCCAAAACCGATGTCGTAGGCCCAACCGTCGCCACCGACGATCCAGACACTGCGTTTGACCAGCACGTCCGCAATCGAAGCCAGTTTCATGGCGTCCGGATCGCTGGACTCCTTCAGCCGCAATCGCAACTGTTCAACCCGCTCGCGTTGCTCGGCGATGGCTGCCTCGTCCGCGCACGTGGCGTTGACGATTTCACCTACCAAATCGTCACCCACCGTCGAGGCAAGCTTCTTCAGCAGGTGCTCGGCATAGTCTCGCTTTTGATCGACTGCCAGTCGCAGGCCCAGTCCGAACTCGGCCGTATCTTCGAACAACGAGTTGTTCCAGGTTGGCCCTCGCCCCGCTGAGGTCTGGCTGTAAGGTGTGGTTGGCAGGTTGCCGCCGTAGATGGACGAGCACCCTGTGGCGTTGCCTATCAACACTCGATCACCAAATAGCTGGGTCATCAACTTCAGGTAGGGCGTTTCACCACAACCGCTGCACGCCCCGGAAAACTCAAACAGCGGTTGCAGCAACTGCGAACCTTTCACCGTGTCGATCTTGGCTGCAGTTCGATCAACCTCGGGTAGCCCAAGGAAGTAGTCGAAGTTGGCCCGCTCGCGCTCGAGATGCGGGTCTTTCTCCTCCATATTGATCGCCTTGTGCTTGACGACCTCTTTGCTCTTGGCCGGGCAGACGTCGACGCATACGCCACAGCCCGTGCAGTCGTCCGGCGCCACCTGAATGGTTACCAGATGGTCGGGCAACTCTTTGCCCTTCCAGGGGCGTGACAAGAAATCGGCCGGCGCCGAACCATTGCACGAACTGGCGGGATAGGCCTTGGTGCGAATCGCCGCGTGAGGACACACCAATGCACACAGTCCGCACTGGATGCAGATGTCGGGATCCCAGATGGGAATCTGCTGGGCGATGCTTCGTTTTTCGAAACGCGCCGTGTCGGTTGGGAAGGTGCCGTCGACCGGCAGCGCACTCACTGGCAACAGGTCGCCCAGGCCGGCGATCAACATCGAGGTCACCCGCTGGACGAAATCCGAACCGCCGCTGGCGACCAAAGCTTCGCGATGGGAAGTGCTGGTTGCCTGGCTGGGCACCGTGACTTCGCACAAGGCACTAAGTGCACCGTCTACCGCAGCGTTGTTGCGATCGACTACCGACTGGCCGCGCTTGCCGTAGGTCTTCTGAATGGCCGCCTTGATATGATCAATCGCCTCGTTGCCCGGCAGCAGCTTCGCCAGCGAAAAGAAGCAGGTCTGCATGATCGTGTTGATCCGCGAACCCATCTCCGCTTCACGGGCCACCTTATAGGCGTCGACCACGTAGAATTTCAGGCCTTTGTCGATGATCTGCTGCTGGGCCTCCTGCGGCAGTTTGTCCCAGATCTCGTCCGGCCCGTAGGGACTGTTGAGCAGGAATGTGGCGCCCGGCACCGCGACTTTCAGCACGTCCATCCGAGCCAGGAAGTTGAACTGGTGGCAGGCCACGAAGTTGGCGCGGTCGATCAGATAGGAAGACTCGATCGGCCGCGGGCTGAATCGCAAGTGCGATACCGTTACCGAGCCCGCCTTCTTCGAGTCGTACACGAAGTAGCCTTGGGCAAATTTGTCGGTATTCTCACCGATGATCTTCACCGAGTTCTTACTCGCGCCCACGGTGCCGTCGCTGCCCAGACCGTAGAACACAGCCCGCATGACGTCGTCCGGTTCGGTGGAGAACTCGGGATCCCACTTCAGGCTGAGGTTTGTCACGTCGTCGATGATGCCCACCGTGAAGTGCTTCTTCGGTTCGGCGGCTTTGAGCTCCTCGAACACGCTGGCCGCCATGGCGGGCGTGTACTCTTTGGACGACAGGCCATAGCGCCCGCCAATCAGCGTGGGCACGTCCTGCAGACGGCCACCTTCAGACAGTGCAGTGATGACGTCCTGATAAAGTGGTTCGCCAATCGAGCCCGGCTCCTTGGTGCGGTCGAGCACGGCAATCGCTTTGGCCGATGCGGGAAGTGCTGCGAGGAAGGACGGCACGTCGAACGGCCGATACAAACGAACCTTCAGTACACCGACCTTCTCGCCCGCGTTATTGAGTTTGCTTACGGCCTCTTCGGTCGCACCGACGCCGGAGCCCATCATTACGATCACTCGTTCGGCGTCTTCCGCGCCGGCATAGTCGTACAGTTGATAAGTGCGTCCGGTCAGCTCGGCGAACTTCTGCATCGCCTCGCTGACGATGCCCGGCACGGCCGAGTAGTACGGGTTCACTGCCTCGCGGGCCTGGAAGTATACATCCGGGTTCTGGGCCGAACCGCGTAGAATGGGTTTGTCGGGATTCATCGCCCGATCGCGGTGCGCCTGGATTAGATCCAGATCGGTCATCTCGCACACCACTTCGTTCGGCAGTTGGGAGATCTTGTTCACTTCGTGCGAAGTGCGAAAGCCGTCAAAGAAGTGCAGAAAAGGAATTCGCGATTTTAGTGTCGCCGCCTGAGCGATCATCGCCATGTCGTGCACTTCCTGCACGGAGTTCGACGCCAACAAGGCCCAGCCTGTTTGCCGCACGGCCATCACATCGGCATGATCGCCGAAGATGGATAATGCATGCGTAGCGAGCGACCGCGCAGCGATGTGAAACACCGTGGGGGTCATTTCCCCGGCCACCTTGTACATGGTGGGGATCATGAGCAACAACCCCTGCGAGGCTGTAAAGGTGGTGGAGAGAGCTCCGGCCTGCAGTGCACCATGCACGGCGGCGGCCGCCCCCCCTTCGCTTTGCATCTCGATTACGTCAGGCACGGTGCCGAAGATGTTCTCGCGGCCTCGCGCGGACCAGGCATCGGAGAACTCGCCCATCGGCGAAGCAGGCGTGATTGGGTAGATCGCAATCACTTCGTTGGTCAAGTGGGCAACATGGGCTGCTGCTTCATTTCCATCTACAGTAACAAACTTCGTTGCACTCACAGGACACAACTCCTTATCGCAATAGACTGTTACCACAGTGCAGGCGAATAGCAGGCACTGTGGTATAGGTTACTTCAATTGGTGAATTTTAACACGGGAGGTGCGGAACATAGTGCTCACCCAAGCGGAGGCGGATGGGCTCACGTACGCACCTCCCGCAAATCGGATCACTTTAGTCACTTACCGACTTTTGTGGTCAATTCACTCCACCGGTTAACGGCCTCCTGAAACTCGTTCATCTGAGTCTCCGAGATTTCGCGTACGCAATCAAAGGTCTTGCGGAACATCTTCTCGGTTCGCTGACGAAACTCCTCGGGGTTGGATGCCTCGGAGACGCGCAGCGCTTCTTCCAACGACTCCTGGGCGGCCTGGTACTGCTTATCCAGCGAATCTCGGTGCTTGTGTGCCAGTTCCGAGACGGTGGTCACCCACTGGTGCTGGAAATCGCGGACTTTTTCTACCCAAGCCGCTTGGGGCGTAGGAAAGCCGGGCCATAGTGCCCCCCATTGGCGGAACATCTCTTGTTGCATCTTCAGGTTCGATTCGGCCGCTTTCCGAAAGTTCTTAAAGACGTCTTCAAATACATCGGTTGGCATCGTGGTAGCCATCACGCTACCTCCTTTCACGCTGATTCATGTTTAATCCCAGCATGGCAACCATTGCTCACGCACTAAAACGCTTCGATACACGCATCTTGAGGGCGTCGTCGCCTTTGTGCCGTCCACCTCCTGCACCGCCTTGCTGTTTTCCTTTTCCATCAAGTGCTACAATTGGGTAGCTAAACGCCACAACGATCCGCCCTTCTCCGATCGAAGGCGACCCCTGTGATGTCCGACTCCCGCGTTCATATCAAACGGTATCCCAACCGCCGCTACTACGCGCGACAGCTTAGCAAGTACGTCTCGCTGCAAGAGATCGAGGAGATGATTCAGGGCGGCCAGACGGTCGAAATTCGAGACAGCCAAACCGGCGAAGATCTCACTCGGGTAGTGCTCACGCAGATTATCGCCGAACGCCATCCGGAAAAGATGGAACTGTTCCCCACGGATATGCTCCACTTTATCCTGCGTTCGAACGACGCCATGTCGGGCTTTCTGCGCGATTACTTCCGACATTCGCTCACCTTTCTCGATTACTTGCATCGACACAATCCCAGCCCAACTACGCTCAGCAAGCCGATCCACTGGCTGCAAACGTGGCTGGACACTATTGCACCGACGTCGGGCGACGACCGCCCTGTCCCGTCTTCCAGCGACGAGGCGCTGTTACGCCAGCAACTTCATCAAATGGATGAACGTTTGCGTCGACTGGAAAATCGGGACGACTAACCTCCACTGCTCACTCATCTAGCTTCGCTCAGGCTGGCGGGTGCCAACCCGCATCCGCCCACAGCTCGCCACTGACTGCCGAGTTCGACACCATGAAGCACACGGCGTCAGCAATCTCCTCGGGGCGGATCAGCCGACGAAGCTGAGTGAATGGCAGCACGTACTTCTCCAGGAACTCATCACCCAACGCCCTGGCCATCGGCGTATCCGTGAAGCCGGGATGGATAATCGCACAACGCACGCCGTGGAAGATGGCTTCCTTCATCAGCGTGGCCGCGCCGCCTTCCAGTCCGGCTTTGGCAACGGCGTAGGAGATTTGGCCCTTATTGCCCTGGGACGATACGGATCCCAGGAACACCACGGTGCCTTCCATCTCCTCGGTCGGCTCCCATTTCTTCAATCCGCGACGACGACGATCTTCGGCAACGCGGGCAACCATCTCCATGGCCCAATAGATGGGCGCGATCAGATTCACCTCGGTTACCTTGCGGAAATCCTCGATCGGATAAACCGAAGCCTGGCCGGTCTCCTTATCCACTCGAACGGACAGCGCATCCCGCGTAATTCCGGCGGCAGGCACGCAGATGCGAACCAGGCCGTGGCGCGAGGCCGCGTCGTCGAACACCCGGGCGCGAAACTCCGCGTCGCTGGTGTCACCCACAATGGCATCCGCCACGTCGCGACCGACCTCTTTGTTAATCTGCTTGGCGGTTTCGTTCACCGCATCATTCAAGTCAACCATCACTACCGCCCGTGCACCGCGCTGAGCAAGGTCTTTGGCTACCGAGGCGCCAATACCACTGGCTGCTCCAGTCACCACGGCCACGCGTTGAGCAATATTCATGTCGCCTTTCACACCCATGGTTGGTTGTGCCTTGCTGCCGTTCACTTGGGGTGGCTCGGCCACCGTTTTCTCTTCAATTTTGGCTACCGGTTCGGCAACGGCCGAGGCTGTTGCTGCCGCGCTAGCCTGTTTGGCGCCGGTCCATACGGCCTCGAACGATTTGATCGCCGTGTCGAACTGGCGATCGATCACCTCTTGTTGACTGCGAGCCAGCGTAACGACTGCGTCGGCCCAACCCGCGTGCAGTTGTCGGATGGGAGCCAGCCATGACGGGCTCCCTTGCGAAACCCCGGGCAAGTAGCGGCTCCAACTCTCCAGTACCTGGCTCTGTGTTGCGATGTTCTGATCAGCCGCTGTACGCAGCGTGTTGATCAACTCCGCAAACAGGTTCATCGGTTTCTCCTTGCTGGCCATGTCGATGTCTCCTGCCTGTTGGTGTGGATGTGCGAACGCAGGCCTCCGCCAACTAAAACGTGAGGAGCAAAACTCGTGCCCCGACCGCTATCGACCGCCTTCGACTGGCACAATTTGGCCACCCAATTGCTGCAAGTGCGTAAGTTTTAAGACCTTTCTGAGTTAACAAGTTACGTCAATACGGGGCACCGCTCTGCTGACTTGGCTCGGTCGTACCTGAGCGCTCGCCCAGAACGTACCACCCGGTGTGCCCGATCGCTCACTACCACTCGCCTGTCACCAAGTAGTCGTGAATCGATCGGGCAGCGGTTCGGCCGGCGCCCATGGCCAAAATTACCGTCGCTGCGCCGCTCACAATGTCGCCACCCGCGAACACACCACGTCGGCTTGTCCGCAGCGACTCCTCGTCGGCGACGATGTATCCCCATTGGTTGGTTTCGAGGCCGGGCGTGGTGGATTGCACCAGTGGATTCGCCCCGGTGCCGATGGCGATCACCGCCACGTCGATTGGCATTTCGAACTCGGATCCCTCGATCGGGACAGGTCTCCGCCGGCCCGATTCGTCCGGTTCGCCCAGTTCCATCTTTTGCAGCTTCACTCCGGTCAGATAGCCTTCGTCGTCGCCAACGAATTCGACCGGATTGTGCAAGTTGAGGAACTGCACCCCTTCGTCCATCGCGTGGTGTACTTCTTCCTTTCGGGCCGGCATTTCTTCCTGGCCGCGGCGATAGACGATGAAGGCGTTCTTCGCGCCCAGCCGAAGAGCACTACGTACGGCGTCCATCGCTGTGTTGCCGCCCCCCATCACGGCCACATTTCGATCGCGACATTCGTAGATGGGCGAGTCGGACTGATCGCTGTCGTAGGCCTTCATCAAGTTCACGCGGGTCAGGAACTCGTTGGCCGAGTAAACCCCTCCCAGATGCTCGCCGGGAAGGTTCATGAACTTCGGCAGTCCTGCACCGGTGGCGATGAACACGGCGTCGTAGCCTTCCTCGTCGAACAGCTGATCCATGGTCACGGTCTTTCCGACCACAACGTTCGTCTCGAACTTGACGCCCATCTTTCGCATGTTGTCCACCTCGCCCCGCACGACGTCCTTGGGCAGGCGAAACTCGGGAATGCCATAGACCAACACGCCGCCAATCTCGTGCAACGCTTCGAGCACCGTTACATCGTGGCCTCGGAGCGCGAGGTCTCCGGCACAGCTCAATCCCGCTGGGCCACTGCCAACGATGGCCACCTTCTTTCCCGTATCCGGGGCCCGCTCAGGCAGCCCTACCAGGCCAGTCGAGCGTTCGTAGTCGGCCACGAACCGCTCCAGGTGACCTATGGCCAGTGGGCTGAACCGTTTGGAGAGGATACATGCCCCTTCGCACTGGTTTTCCTGGGGACAGACCCGACCGGTGACGGCCGGCAGGACATTGTCCTCACGAATCTTGGCCGCTGCCTGCAGGTATTCGCCTTCCAATACCAGATCGACGAACTCGCGGACCTGCACGCCCACCGGACAGCCATGCATGCACTTGGGATCCGTGCACTCCAAGCACCGTTGCGCCTCCTTTTCGGCAATGGCAAAACCAAAGCCCTGGTTCACTTCCTCGAAATTGCCGGCCCGCTGCTTGGCATTCTGCTCGGGCATCTCCTGCCGAGGAATCTTCGTCCGCTGTTTGGGGGGAAGTCGTTCAGCCATGATGTTCGCCCGTTTTGTTCCGCCTTGCCTGAAACACTAAGCACCACCCACTCGTGGCCCTACCTCCGGATGCTCTTGCTGCAAATGGCATGCGTGCACTCGGTCGAGTTCGGGCTGCGGCGCCATTTCAAATTCTTCCAGCGACCGTTTCTCTCGTTCGCGATACATCTTGTTTCGCTGCGAGAGGATTTTGAAATCGACTTCGTGCGCATCGAATTCCGGTCCGTCTACGCAAGCGAACTTACTGACTCCGCCTACCGTCACCCGGCAGCCGCCACACATGCCAGTGCCGTCGACCATGATCGGATTCAAACTGACGACAGTCTTGATATCGTAGGGCCGGGTCACATCGGCGATGGCAGCCATCATGGGAATCGGACCAATCGCCAGCACGTGGTCGATTTCTTCCCCCTCGTCGATCAACTGCTGCAACTTCTGCGTGACGAAACCCTGTTGGCCGTAGCTGCCGTCGTCGGTCATCAGGTGCAACTCGTCGGTGGTGGCCGACATTTCTTCTTCCAGAATCAGCAGCTCTCTAGTTCGTGCGCCGACAATGCCAAGCACTCGATTGCCCGCCTGCTTCATGGCCACGGCCGTTGGGTACGCAATCGCGGTGCCGACACCGCCGCCCACAACTACGACGGTGCCGAAGTTCTGGATATCTGAAGGCTCTCCGAGCGGCCCCACCACATCGGGAAGCGTGTCGCCCGCCTCAAGCCGGTTGAGCATCTTGGTGGTCTTACCGACGCCCTGCACGATGATGGTGATGGTGCCGGCCTCGGGGTCCGAGTCGGCAATGGTGAGTGGAATACGCTCGCCGTGCTCGGCTTCGACCCGCACAATCACGAACTGGCCTGCCTTGCGATTGCGAGCAACCCGGGGCGCCTCGATGCGAAACCGTTTGACGTCGGGCGCCAGAAACGTTGCCTCGGCAATGGCAAACATGGAAAAATCAACTGCCTGTTAAGTGGTGACCATCCCGGTCGGCAACCTCCGCCGACGCTGTAGCACTTGCTCCCGGATGAAGAAGTTCCGCCTGCACATGACAGGAGATGCCCCCTGTCATGGCTCAGCGTTCAACCCCACACGGGCGAAGTCGAACGAAGGCTTTGCAAAGGATGTGCCTATCTCCATCGTGGCTCGAATTACTGCAGAAGGGGCAAATCTCCGTGTTCTGAGTCAGAATCGCACGCCGCCCCGCCGCTCGAAGTGTGCACGCACGCCGCGATCTGTGCGTATCCGCCCAGAGATGCCGCTTCGGATAATGTGCTAGCAACGCGGACGAACCGAACCTAGTAACGCTGCCGTGCGTCTGTGCTGGCGAATAAGGAAAGCAACAACTGATTAGAACGCTAGGACCGATGCCAGCCTACCACGAAATCCGCGCTGACTACGATCGCGACACCATCGTCATCTACCAGGCGTACCGTGCCGAGATCGCAGACGCGGCTATCGCAGCTGGCCGGTTTGTGGCGCCCTTCTCTTTCGGGCGGATGACTTGGATCAAACCATCATTCCTGTGGCTGATGGAGCGCAGCAACTGGGGGCGCAAGTCTGGACAGGAACGAACACTAGCAGTTCGCATTACGCGCGAAGGCTGGAACTCCGCGCTAAGCCAGGGGGTGTTAACCTCGTTTCATCCGCAGGTGCACGGCACGCCAAACGCATGGCGAACGACGTTCGAAGGGGCCAAGGTTCACGTCCAATGGGACCCCGAGCGGTCGCTTAACGGAAAGAAACTCGAGCACCGCTCGATCCAAGTGGGACTGAGCCGCCATGTGATAGCGGAGTTTGCCAACGAATGGACGGTCGAGCTGCGCGACCTTACCCAGATGGTTGGCAAGATCCGCCGACTGCGTGACGAAGGACACCGCGATCGGGCGAAACAACTGCTGCCACCAGAGCGCGTTTACAATGTCGATCCGCTCACGGCATCGCAACTCGCGATGCCGTGAGGCAGATTGACTCGCTTGCCACTGCCCTAGTTTTCGCCGTCGTTCTCTTCCGGCAAGCGGACCATCAGCCAGGTTTGCGTCTCGGCGTCACCGTAGTGTACCAGGGCCGTGGTTTCGTCTTGGGTCAGGTTGTAGATAGGCGTTTCCATCACGACATCTGGATTCTTGCCATCGGCAAATCTCCACGCGGCGCGTTGCGACTCGCGATCAACCATGCCCTCGAGCGGGCGGCCTTCGGACGTAGCATCGTTGTAGAACGTGCCCGCAATGACGCCTTCCTTGGTGACGGCCAGCTGAATGAGCATTCCGTTATCCACACCACCTTGTTCGGCAATGGCAAACACGCCCAGCGGCAGCCATTCAACCGAGTCCTCGGCCGGCGGCTCCGTCGGTACGCTTTCGGCGATGGTCAGGGCCTGATCGTAGTACTGCTGCGTGGTGCAGACCTGCTGGTCGTCGATATACACGTAATTATCGCGGTACACGACATTCGTACCGTAGCTGTAGGTAACGGGCTGAGCCCAGTTCCACACAAACCAGCTCCCAACCGCCGGCCACGCGGCGTGTCGCCAGTACCAGTTGTTAGGATAGCGATTCCAGCCGGCGTGCCATCCCCAACCAGGCCGAGTGCTTGGATAGCGACCCCACCAGTTGCGATCGTAGCCTGGACGGTCTCTCCAGCGATCGCGAATGTGATCGTAGTCGGGGCGATTGGGCCGATCTGGTCTATTGGGTCTGTCAGGTCGATCGGGACGATTTGGCCGGTCGCCGACGCCAGGGCGGTTTCCGCCCCCTGGACGGTCGCCAATTTCCGGCCGGTCCGGGCGTCCCGGTCGGATGCCATCTCCGGGCCGATTGCCATCCCCCGGTCGGTTTCCGGGACCAGGTCGATCGCCAGTTCCAGGCCGATTTCCAGATCCCGGACGATCGCCAATGTTGGGGCGGTTGCCAAAATCGGGGCGTTCGAAACTCGGTCGGTCACCGCCGCCTGGACGATTGTCGGTGCCGGGCCGCGTGGCAGGCCGGCTGCCAGGCAGATCGAGAAAGTCCTTCAGGTCGCCCTGCGAAGGCCGACCCGACAGGTTGGGTCGATTGCCGCTGCCGGTATTGGGACGATTGATACTGGGACGATTACCGCTATTGCCACCACCAGTATTCGGGCGGTTAGTACCGCCTCCAAGGTTAGGACGTTCGACGTTGGGTCGATTTGCTCCGCCAGTATTCGGACGGTTCACGTTCGGTCGAGTCGCACCACCGGTGTTGGGCCGATTAGTATTCGGTCGAGTCGCACCGCCCGTGTTGGGCCGACTCACGTTGGGACGGTTGTAGCTAGGGCTAGGGCGACTGACGTTTGGTCGGCTGGCCGAAGGCCGCGCCTTTGGCTTGGGCGCCGCACGGCTCATCGACGGCGTCCGGGCTGCGCCACCACCACCGCGGGACATCGAGGGTGCTCGCCCTCCACCACCTCCACCACGGCCTGCCCCCCGCGAGTAGGCTTCACTGGCGGTGAGCGAGATCGCCATGGCGGCGACTATTAGACATGTAATTGGACGGTTCATTTCCGGCCTCGTCGAGTTAGAAGAGTCGTTTTATTCGGATTCGGAGCGAACGATGGTGATCGGCTCGAAGCTGGGCAGCAGCTCGCCGTCCACCTGACGACCCACGGAACTGAAGCGAACCGTGTTCTCGTCCAGCAACTCGTAAACATTGGTCGACGAGCCACGGCGGCCATCCGGCAGGACATTCAGCGTCGCCACGGTCCAGCGGCCACCACTTGTCGTCCACCGGCCCACACCAAAACCGCCGTCAGAATCAAATAGCCACGAGCGAATCGTGCCCGAATGGGGATCCCAACCTATTACCTGGGTTCCCTCAAAAGAAGCATCCTCCCCCATCTCTACTCGAAATGTCCGTACCAGAAAGTTCTGGTTCGTGGTCCAGCGACAACTGACATCCACCACACCCGTATCATCTGCATTGATCCAGGACCCGATCATCCACTCCAGGTCGCGCAGTTGCTCGTAGTGCGAAGGAGCGGCCGTCTTCTGGGGGCGTTCCGACACGCGATCCATCTTCCAACCAGCAGGTGTCTTGACGTGCACCACCTGGTATTCGGTTTCACTGGGTTCCCCATCCGGCGAGACGACTCGGGCGATTCCTGTTTCGCTGGCCACGCTTGGCGAGATCAACTCGACGTTGGTTTCCACCAGTTCCAGCTTGGCATCGCTCGACTCTGCGAAATAGTCGGTAAAGCTCTTGGCCAGTTGCTCATGACCGGTAAACGTCGTGCCATCGGCGGTCACTAGCTCGCCATCCTCGGTCCAGTGCGCGGCCAGTGCTTTGGCGTCGCCGGTGTTGAACGCCTTGACGTAAGAGTCGATGGCTTTGCGAACATCGGCCGTCGGGTCAGCGGGGGCCTCGGCCTGGGGCTGCTCGATGGCCGGCTCCTGGGCTGTGACGCGCGCCGTCGAAGAAACAGCCACACCGACCGCTAACGCCGTCAGCAGGAAGTATCGCATGATGGTTGCTCCAAAGAGAAAAAGTTTAGCGCGGGAGAAGTCTCATTACGATCCTCGCTCTGCGCTTCCTGCTGATCCGAGTGAGCGGGAACTAGAGTGAATCATAGCACGATACAGTCGACGCACCAGTATTTCCGGTAAATCGGGTTAGAGCAAGAAAACCCCGGCCCTCGCACCCCACGGAAACAAGAAGAAAACCTCGAAAGCGGGCACAATCGGCCATCTGCTGGGTACCCGTCGACCGTCCATTGGTGGTTGTCAACCAAGTTGTCGGCATTAACCCTACGGGCACCGGCACACTTGCGGGGATCAAATGAGAGAGAGATGAATGGCACCTTCGGCTGCGTCGTCGGAAAGTCCACGGAGGGCACCAGCACCACAGAGGTCGACCGGGGTCAGCTTGACAATATCACTCAAGTAACCGCGTCGAACCGACCGAATGATGAGCATGGCGCGCTGTCTTGACGCCGCCTGCTGCTAGCACAACTTCTCTTACTTCTCATCGTTTACCATGTCCCCGCTCCAGCTAGCATTGACTAGTACCGTTCTTTGCGCGCTTGCGTGCTGCGCGGTTACCAGAGCCGACGAAGCGGAGCCGTCTCGCCCCTGGCGTTTACCTCCTCCGAAGGGCAATGTGCCGTTCGACGAGCATCAGTTGACATTGAACATGAAGGTGGACAATCGCCTTACGCCGGTTCAGTACACTGATACCGAAAGCGATAGCGAAGGCGACACCGGCAGCGACTTTCTTGATCTGTCGCTAGCAGCCGATGTGGGGCAGTCGTTTCAGCTCGAGGGCAACGAGCAGGGCGTAGATGCTCGGCTGGATAACAACTTCACGGCATTTCCGGAATTCACCGGTGGCATTGTGGTCGTGGGAGACGACATTGCCATGAAAATTGGCGGGTACATCAAGGCGGATCTGATCAAAGACTTCGACGCAATCGGTTCGACCGACTCGTTCGACACGACAACCATTCCCACCAGTGGCCCCAATTACAAGAATGCACGCTTCCACGCCCGACAATCGAGACTCAGTTTCGATACTCGCTGGCATACGGAGGGCCATACGGTGCGGGCCTTCGTCGAAGGCGACTTCTTCGGCGGCACCCCCACCAGCAGCGATTTTCGGCTACGACACGCCTACGGCCATATCGGCCGATTCACCGCCGGCCAGACATGGACCACGTTCACCGACCCGGCCGCCGTTCCTCAGACACTCGACTTCGAAGGCGCGGTTTCCAACGTCAATCGCCGGCAGGGCCTGATACGCTGGGATCAGCCAGTATGGGACGATTTTCTTTCCCTCGCCGTGGCGCTGGAAGATCCGCAGATCAACGTCGAAGCACCAAGTCTGGTGATGGGGCAGGGACGCACCGAGTTTCCCGACTTCATTACCCGCGCCCGAGTGGAACGCGATTGGGGTGAGCTGCAGGCTGCCTATGTACTGCGGCGGCTGGGATATCAGCCAAACGGCGATCCAGTGATTACGGGCACCGGTTGGGGCCTGAACTTTACCGGCTCGGTGTTCGTTATGGAAGACACCAAGGCGTACTACCAGATTACCTTTGGCAAAGGAATCGGTAGCTACCGTGGCTCGCCCGACGTGGTTGCCACCGGTCCCGATTCGGCCGCCATTGCTGGGTCGTTTGGCTGGATGGTGGGCGTTCACCACCAGTGGAGCGACGCGTGGACTTCCAATGTCACGTTCAGCAAGCTGCACATGGAGGACCTGCCGGGCCAGGATCCCGATAATCTGCTCAGCACCACCTACCTGGCGGTAAACCTGATTGCCAATCCTTACGAGCGCGTGTTCTGCGGCATCGAGTACCTGTACGGCGTGCGCGAGGATGCCAGCGGGGCCGAAGGCGATGCAAACCGCCTGCAAATGTCGTTCGGTTTCTTCCTGCCGTAGGTCCCTATTCGAGGCCTACTTCAGCTGGAAGTCGACTGTCTTGATATTGCCGGTGAACTCAAAGGTTCCCTTATCGGCGTAGGCAGGATCGACCGGGGTGATCGAATCGCGGCCGACCTCGAACGGCTCGAGCCCGTAGCGGAACAAAGTTCGCGTAAGCTTGCCTTCGCCAGCTGGCTTGTCGTTGACGAACAACTTGACGGTCCCGCCGCCCTCCTTCGAGCCGTCGGGAGTGAACTCCATGCCGAGCGTCACGTCGCCGGTCGGAACCTCCGCGGTGCCCGGAATGTCGACGTTCGCAATGTCAAAGCAGGTGTAGCGGAAGTGCGGTTTGTTGTCCTTGATGTACAGCGACCACCCCGCGGAGAAAGCTCCAACGCAGGTAACAACGCCCTCGGCGCCTTCGTCAGGAATCTCGAGTTCGGCTGTCACGCGGTGCGGGCGGGGGAAGGTCTGGGGACCGACCGGATCGGGCATCGCGACGTCGTTGCCGTGATAGGTCCACGAGGTGGGCGGCTCTCCCCCTTCGCGGAGCTTGGGATCGAATCGCTCCGACATCCGTGGATCGAGAGGCAGGACGTCGTACTTTTGCGCCTCGTCCATGAACAGCGCTTGTAGCTCGATGAGTTTATCGGGGTACTTCTCCGCCAGATCGACCGCTTGCGAGAAGTCGTCCTCGATGTTGTAGAGTTCCCAATGGGCATGCTGCAGTTCCTCGACCGAGCGGCCGCCGGTCTGCCATGGCGGCGCAAATGCCGAGCAGGCCATCCAGCCGTCGTGATAGATCGCCCGGTTGCACAACATTTCAAAGTACTGCGTCTCACGTTTTCCTTCGGCATCGGCATCGTCAAACGTGTACAGCATGCTCACCCCCTCAATCGGCTTTTGGGGGATGCCCTGCACCTCGGTCGGCTCGGGAATATTGCATGCTTCGAGAATGGTGGGAACCACATCGATCACGTGATGGAACTGCGAACGCACTTGGCCCTTGGCCTTGATTCCCTTGGGCCAGTGAATCACCATCGGGTTGCGAGTGCCGCCAAAGTGAGAAGCCACCTGCTTGGTCCACTGAAACGGACTGTCCATGGCCCAGGCCCAGCCAACTGGTACGTGTGGCTCGCTGGAAGGACCGCCGATTTCGTCGAGTCGGTTGATGGTGCTCTCGAGCCCCAGTTGAATCCCCAACAGGCTGGCGAGCTCGCTGAACGTTCCTTCGAGGCCACCTTCGGCACTGGCGCCATTGTCGCCCACGATGTAGATCACCAGCGTATTATCAAGCTCGCCAGAGTTCTCCAAGGCATCGATCAAGCGGCCGACATGATGGTCGGTGTGCGTCATAAAATCGGCGTAGTTCTCCATCAGTCGCAGGTAAACTCTCTTCTGGTCATCCGAGCACTTGTCCCAAGCTGGGATCGAATCGGGCCGGGGAGTCAGCTTCGTGCCTGCGGGGATGACCCCCATATCGAGTTGCCGCTGGTGAACGATCTCCCGCTCGCGGTCCCAGCCATGGTCGAACTCGCCCTTATGCTTGCCCTGCCACTCACGCGGGACGTGATGCGGCGCGTGCACCGCGCCTGTGCTGAAATAGCAGAACCAAGGCTTGTCGCGATCCGCGGCGCGGACGTTGCCAATCCACGCAATCGCCTCGTCCGAGATGTCTTCGGTCAAGTGGTATCCCTCCTCCGGAGACTTCGGGGGGGAGACCAGCGTCGTGTCGCGATACAAGGTTGGGTAGAACTGGTGAGCCTCGCCCTGGTTGAAGCCATAAAAGTAATCGAAACCTAAACCAGTGGGCCAACGATCGAACGGGCCGGCAGGGCTGATATCGGGCTCGGGCGTGTTGTGCCACTTGCCGAACATGCTCGTGGCATAGCCGTTATCGCGGAGCACCTGCGGGATGAGCGCCGTGCTGCGGGGAATGATGCCGGTATAGCCGGGGAACCCGGTACCCATCTCGATGATCACACCAGTGCCGACGCTGTGATGATTCCGCCCCGCCAACAGGGCCGCTCGCGTGGGACTGCAAAGCGCGGTAGTGTGGAAGCGGTTATACGTCAGCCCGTTATTGGCCAGCTTCTGCAAGTTGGGCGTCTCGACCGAACCGCCGAACGGCGAGCACATGCCGAACCCCACATCGTCCAGCAAGATAACCAGTACGTTGGGAGAGCCCTTCGGTGCCTCGATCTTCTCGGGATAGTCGGGCTTAGACTTCTCGAACGTCTCTTCGACGGTGCCTTTAAATTCAGGATCGGGTTGAGGAAGCTTCTCTTGCGCCCTAGCAGGCAATACAGAGAAAAACAGCACAGATGCAACGGAGCCAGCTACGACCCACCGAGGTGCGAACATAATTATCCTCCATTTAGCAAGTAGGTTACACTCCAATATCCTTTGTCTGGAACTTATCTAAGCGTAGCGCCCAGGGCCTGTAGCTCTCTCCACTTACTCCAGTTCAATCGTCACCGACTTGAGTCCACCCGTAAAGTCGAAAGGCATATCGTAGCCCTCCATCACCGGCGTGCCGGTATCGAAGCCGATGTCAAACGTTTCGTCCAGCGTCACCCGGTTGGGGATGCTCTTCTCCACGCGGCCCTTACCGATCTCTTTGTCGTTGGCGTACAGCGTCACTTCGGCGCCGGCGTACGGCTTGTCGGCATCCGTTTTATACACCGCCTTTAGCGACACCTTGCCACTGGGCAAGCGTTCGTCCGACTCGATGGTGGTGCGATCGATGCCTGCCAGGTTGTAGTGGTAGACGAGCTTGCCATCCTTCACCATCAAACCGAAGCCGGCAAATCGCCCACCCTGCGTGACAAGCATCCCCTCGGCGCCCTGCTCGGGAATCTCGACCTCGGCCGAAAGAGTGTGGCTCTTGTGCTTCAGGTCGGGCGCGGCGCCCTCAGGTAGACGCAAAAGGTTCGGGTACACAAACTTCGAGCGACCCTGCGTCAAGCTGGGGCGGTTGTCCACGTTCAGCCGCACGGTCTTGCGATCGTCCAGCGGCAGCACGTTATACTTGGCCGCTTCGGCGAAGAATAGTTTCACCATTTCTTGCAGCTTCTCCGGCTCTTGCTCTGCGAGATCGTTGGCCTGCGAGAAGTCCTCTTCAATGTTGTACAGCTCCCACGGCATATTCAGCAGGTCCATCGGCTCATTCTCACTCAGCCAAGGAGCACCGCGGACCGCGCTGGCCATCCAACCGTCGTGATAAATGCCCTGATTGCCCATCATCTCGAAATACTGCGTCGTGCGGCGCCCCGGGGCCCCGGCGTCGTCGAAGGTATAGACCATGCTGACGCCTTCGATCGGTTTTTGAGCCACACCATTGAACTCGACTGGTGACTCGACGCCAACGATCTCGAGAATCGTCGGTGCGATATCGATCACGTGATGGAACTGATCTCGCATCTCGCCCCGGGCCTCGATACCGGCAGGCCAGGAAATGGCCAAGCCGTTGCGGGTGCCACCAAAGTGGCTGGCGATCTGTTTGGTCCATTGGTAGGGCGTGTCCATCGCGTGGGCCCACGCGGCTGGGAAGTGATTGTAGTGCTTGTCGCTGCCAAGAGTGTCGAACGCCTTGAGCTTCATGTCCATCGACTCGGGCAGTGCGTTAAAGAACGTCATTTCGTTCAATAGGCCATTCAGTCCGCCTTCGGCGCTCGAACCGTTGTCGCCGGCCATATAGATGATGATGGTGTTGTCGAGCTCGCCCATCTCATCCACGGCGTCGATCAACCGACCCACTTCGTGATCGGTGTGGGCGGTGAAGCCGGCAAACACCTCCATCATGCGGGCGAACACCTTTCGCTCCTCCTCGGGCAGCGAATCCCACGCCGGTAAGGAGTCGGGCCGTGGAGTGAGCTTTGCTTTCTGCGGAATGATGCCCATCTTCTTCTGGCGGGCGAATGTCTCTTCGCGGTACTTGTCCCAACCACCATCGAACTGGCCTTTGAACTTGTCGATCCACTCCTTCGGCACTTGATGGGGAGCATGCGTGGCACCGGTGGAGAAGTACACGAAGAACGGCCGCTGCGGGGCCACGGCTTTGGCGGCCCGGATGGTGCGAATGGCGTGGTCGGCAATGTCGGTCGTAAAGTGATAGGGCGAGCCATCTTCGTTGGTCTTGGGTGGCTCGATGCGTTTTTTGTTCTCTACCAGGGCGGGATGCCATTGATCGGTATCGCCACCGACAAAGCCGTAGAAATAGTCGAAGCCGAGCCCATCGGCCCAGCGGTCGAACGGCCCCACCAGACTGGTCTCCCAGTCGGGCACGTTGTGATTCTTGCCGAACCAGGCATTGCAGTAGCCGTACTCACGTAGTACTTCGGCAAACGTGGCGGCCGACGCAGGAATCACACCCGAGTAGCCGGGGAAGCCGGTGCCGGCCTCGCCAATGACGCCGCTCGCCACCGAGTGATGATTGCGTCCCGTCAGCAAGGCTGCGCGGGTGGGCGAGCAAAGTGCCGTGGTGTGAAACCGGGTGTAGCGAAGGCCATTGTTCGCAACGCGGTCCATGTTAGGGGTGGGGATGCCGCCGCCGAAAGTGCCCATCTGCCCGTAGCCGCAGTCGTCGATCAGGACTAGCAGGATATTGGGAGCCTTTTCGATACCGTAGTTGGCTGGAATCTGCAACTTCGGTTTCACGGCCTCCGAGTCTTTGTACGTCAGACCAATCTTGCCCTTGAAGGGTTCTTCGGGCCTGGGCAGAAGTTCCTCGCCATCCGAACGGGGCGCAAGGGTCGCAAACGACAAGCAAGCAATGGCAAAAAATCGGGTGATGAAACGATGCTGTTGTGACATGCCAGTACCTCAATGTTCAAATAGTCAGTAACGCGCGCATCAAAGTCCGCTACTTAGACAGTGCCGCCTTGCGTTCTCCAGGAAGGACAATACTGTCAATGAAGTGAAAAGCGAGCGAGTTCCGGTTTCGAGATAAGCATCCTGCGGGACGTTGGCCGAACGACGTCAGCGGTGCCGGCGGGCAGTCTCTCCGATGGTGAGTATACCACTCAGCGTTCCAGATGAAAGGAAAACCTGAGTCATTGCCTCTAGGTTTAACCCAAGATTCATCCGAATCGATCCCTTGTGATCATTTCTCAATCAGGCGCAAGTGATATGGCCCCTTGGCTTTCGGATCCTGGGTGTGCTCGCAGCGTGCCGCGAATTCGCCGGCTGGATACAAGACTTCGCGAAAGAAAACAACCTTGGCGGGAGCTTCCACGTGTTGGTGCACCACTTGGTCCCCCAAGGCAAGCGTCAGGTCGCCCTGCACGGGTTTCAGAAACACGGCCTCCACGTCCATCACGCCGGGCGCTTCGGCCTGGAGTAGCCAATCGCCCTGGCTGCCCCACCCCTCGTCGACGGGTTGCCAATCTTGCCAGGTGAGTGTGGCCACCTTCTGCTTGTGGCTGCCAATCACCATTCGCGGTGGCTCGTAGTTGTCGGGCCGAGTCGAAGAGACATCCGCGAACCATTGCCGGTAGCGATTTCGCAATTGTTCGAACACTTCAGGTTGCTCGTCGCCAAGGTTGTTCGACTCACGCGGATCGCTGGCCAGATTGTACAACTGAAAGGGAGCGTCTTCCTTTGGATAGAATCGTCCAAAGCCGCTAGGGCGAACGAGCTTCCACTGCTGACCGACTACCGCCATGTTGTGTCCCTCCACCGGGTGCGCCCCACGGTGGCTCTGGATCACCACGCTCCGCTCGGGCCAGTCGGCCTGCTGCTCGACCAGCAGCGGTACCACGCTTCTGCCGTCCAAGTTCAGATCGGTTGGCGGCGTGGCGTCTGCGATCTCCAGCAGCGTCGGTAGCACGTCGATGTGCGCTGCCACCCGGTCGTCGCGGTGCCCCGGTCGCACTTGGCCGGGCCATTCGACAATAAAGGGGCTAAGGATCCCTCCCTCGAGCACCTCGCCTTTGGTGCCCCGCCGTTCGCCGACGTAGCGTGCCTCCTGAGGGCCGTTGTCGCTCATGAAGATCACAACCGTGTTTTCTGCCAGCCCCATCTCTTTGAGCTCCGCGCGAAGCTTGCCCACGTTCTCGTCGATGTTTTCGATCATGGCAAACGTGCGAGCCGTTCGGTCGACCTGTTTCGCATCGCCATACACTACCTGCGATACCTCTTTCTTCTTGTACTTTTCGTACAATTCGACTGGCACGTCGTGATAAGGACCATGTGGCGCGTTAGTCGAGATATAAGCGAAGAATGGTCTTTCGTCGGCTACACTCTGCTGGATGAACTCGAGTGCCTCGCCGAAGAACACATCGGTGCAGTAACCATCGGCAACGAACTTCTCGCCATTTCGCCACAGCGTTGGATTTGTGTAGACGCCGCGGTTGTCGGGTGGGTCGGTCGGTTGGCAGAGTCCACCGCCATGGAACACAACCGTCTGCTCGAACCCCTGATCCTGGGGCCGCAAGGGATAGGCGTCGCCCAGGTGCCACTTGCCGAAGATGCCCGTCGCGTAGCCCGCCGTGCGGAGCAACTCTGCCACGGTGACTTCCTCGGTGTCCATCATCGAGTGCCCACGATAGGTGTCGATCACGCGCGTACGATAGTTGTACCTGCCAGTCATCAAGCTGGCCCGCGTCGGGGAGCAGACGGGTGAGACGTAGAATCGTGTGAGCTCGCCACCAGCGTCGAGCATGTCGTCGATATGGGGTGTTTCGATCACCGGATTGCCGTGGCAGGCGAGATCTCCCCAGCCGAGGTCGTCGGTCAGAATGAGCACGATGTTGGGAGGTGTGGCGCCGGACGACTTGCCATAAACCGCAGGAGGACCAACCGCCAGCAGTAGCGTGATCGCCAGCCTGACCATCCAATGCGTGCTAGACACGATCGAAATCGATTGATGTCGCGCAGTCAAAGCTCACCTCGTCAGTTGGGGTAGGGGCTTTCCAGTGGTTTTTATACCACAGTGGGTGCCAGCGTGCTGGCAGAGTAAGATATTGGAGTTGAGCCGGCGCAGGCGGCTGAGAAGATTCAGCGCCCGCGAAATCCCCGCCAGGCATTATCCAAAGCCACAAACCGAGGAAACCTGTTGAAGCCGCATAGCTCGCTATTCGTTGTCGCTCTCGCTTGCCTGAGTCTTTCGGCTACCAAAGCCGACGAGAAGCTGGTGGACCACGTGAATCCCTTCCTCGGTACCGCTCCCCTGACCGACGAGGCCACAATTGGGTACGACCCCCCTTGGCGGGTTTGGGCCGGATTGACCTTTCCTGGCGCCAGCCTGCCAAATGCCATGGTGCAATTGAGCCCGATCACCGAGTTCGGCAGCGGTGCCGGCTACGAGTATGAAGACGACAAGATCCTCGCCTTCACCCATACCAACAAGGGGCATTGGAATCTGTGTCATATCCCGCTGCTGCCAGTTACTGGTGAGGTGGATGCCGACGACTTTGCCTCCGCGTACAGCCACGAGCACGAATCGGCCAGCCCCGGTTACTACCAGGTAAAACTTGCCCGGTACGACATCAACGCCGAACTGACCACCACGCTGCGGTGCGGTCTGCATCGCTACTCGTTCCCTGCCGGTACGGAGAAGAAGCTCGTCGCCGACTTGGCGAGGTCCAACGAGCGTGTTCGCGATTCGCTGATCGAACGGGACGGCGACTCCGCGTTTCGAGGTTTTCAGCGCGCGGGCGAGAAGGTGTACTTCTACGCCCGAGCGAATCACAAGATTGCGAGCATCGATACCGTTCAAGGGCGCGAGCATTCGGTGCGGGTGCTGACCTTCGAGCCGTCTCGCAAGCCGCTGGAGATACGGATCGGCTTGTCGTTCGTCAGCGTCGACAACGCTAAGGAGAACCTGGAGACCGAACTGGCGAGCCAGAGCTTTGCCCGCGTCAAGCGAAAGGCCTCCGATACTTGGGAGCAACAGCTGTCGAAGATTCGCGTCACCGGCGGCACCGATCGGCAGGTCGAGCTGTTTTACTCCTGTCTGTACCGCTGCTTCCTCTGGCCCGCCCTGCGGAGCGACGTGAATGGGCAGTTCACCGACGACCGGGGCAACGTCGTCAACAAGGGCTTCCGATACTACACGCTGCCTTCGCTGTGGGATACTTATCGCAACAAGTTGGTGCTGCTGGGGCTGTTGTCGCCCGACGTGGCTGCGGACGTGATTCAATCGATGGTCGACCGGGGCGAGATCAGCGGTTTTTTGCCTACGTTCTTCCACGGCGACCATGCTGCTCCCTTCATCACGGGAATGTACCTGCGCGGCATTCGCAACTTCGACGTCCAGGCGGCCTACAAGCTGATGCTGCGTAGCGCCACCGAAGAGAACCGGCGGGCGCGTCCTTATCTGACCGAATACATGCGTAACGGTTACATATCGACGCGCCGCACCCGCCATCCGCACGTCGAAACTCGGGCCAAGGCCGGCGTCACCAAGACGCTGGAATACGCCTACGACGACTATGCCGTGGCGCTGCTAGCTCGCGAGTTAGGCGACGAAGAGACCTATCACACGATGATGGAGCGATCGAAGAACTATGCCAATCTGTTCGACGAGTCGACCGGACTGATGCGGGGACGCCTGCGCAGCGGCGAGTGGGTCGAACCGTTCGACGCCCAGCAGCCTTATTATGAGTACATGTACCGCGAAGCGAATGCCTGGCAGTCGTCGTTCTTCGCACCGCACGACACCGAAGGGCTGGTGGCCCTCTATCCCAGCCACGAGGCGTTCGAGAAGCAACTCGACCAGCTGTTCTCGCTACCCTGGAACCCGCAGCACATCGCCCGCAACGTCAGCAGCTTCATCGGCCAGTACTGCCACGGCAATCAGCCCGACCACGGTTACGCTTACCTGTACTACTGGATTGGCAAGCCCGAGAAATCGCAAAAACTGCTGAACACCATCATGGACCGCTTCTACGGCATGGAGGGTGGCAACACATTGTGCGGCATGGACGACACAGGCGAGATGTCGGCCTGGTACGTGTTTAACGCGATAGGACTCTATCCTTACTCGCCTGCCGATCCCGCCTACATCGTGACGGTGCCGATCTTCGACGAGGTGAAGCTGCGACTGGGGGACACCACCGTTGAAATCGTCAAGCGCGGCTTCGGGACACGGATCGAGCGCATCCGCTACGGCATGCGGACCATCGATGGTTACTTCGTCCCTCATGCCGATCTTGCTAGCGGCCAAACGCTCTCCATCGAGACTCGCCCAGCCGACTGAGCTGAGCTATCAAGGCGGGAGACCGTAATGCCAGAAAACCTGGCGGTCCCCCCGACCGGTTGTTGATCTCCCTGTTGCAAGCAATGCACTTCGCCTCGTTTTTCGGCAGTTCTGCCAGGCGAAGGGCTCAACCAAGGGAGATCGTCGATGCAACGCTTACTGGTTTACGGGACGCTTTTCACTCTGCTTCTCTCGCCATCGGCCCAGGCCGCGGTGCCTTATGTACCGGTGCCGGTGTTTGGCAAGCCGCTCACGGGGCCCAACGTCATGCGGCCCGACGAGGTGTACGGCAAGGAATACTCCAACGACCGCGATTTTTCGGTGATCGGCCCGACCGGCGATCCACAGCAGATCGTCAACTGGGATGGCAGCGGCGGAGTGATGGACGGGCTCGACTACTCGTTCACGCAACAGCAGAACGAGTTCGACCTGCAACTCGACGCCATGGCCAACTCGCGGGATGGGCTCTTTCGCCAGGTGGTTCGCGACGATGCTCACCTCGTCTACTCGCACGACGACGAAATCGTCATGTATCCTGCTGGCCCCGGAGGCCCCATGAACCTGTTTCGCATGCCGAGTGTCGGCCCGGTAACGCTTGCCAATGGACAGCAAATTGGCGGTGCCGGCGAGTTGAGCGTCGAACTGGCGGGAGCTCATGTAGGGGCATCGATTCACGAGCTGTGGGCAAAGGCTGGCGAAATCAATCGCATGCCTCCCCCCTCCGAGGAGTTCTCCAACGATGTCGACGGCGTGGAGATGTGGGGTCCCGAGCCACCCAAGCAAGAAGATGACGGTCAGGTGTTCTTAGGCGACGCCGACAAATACTCGCTGGAACTCGATTTTCAAACGGGCGCGTCCATCTGGAACGCGTCGGGAACACCCTATATGTCGCACGCGATGATCGTCTCGGCGGTGGAATCGCTACTGGGGCCGATCCCGGGACACGCCATGCTACCCCACCAGAACCAGGAAAGTCGCAATGCCATCGATATCGATGCCCTGATGGTGTACGACACGGCCGGTGAAATCGATGTGTTCGATCTGGAGCCACAGCCTCCGCATAACGAGGACCTGCGGGATCAGCTTGGACAGGGCATCCGCGACGACGAACCCCGCGACACCATTGTCTTCAGCATTCGGCAGATTGTGGACGACGTCGATCCCGACGGTTACTACGCCACGGGCAGCGAGCTGTTTGTGCTCGACAGCATCAAGGGCGTCAGCTTCCTGGAGCACGGCGGGCACGTGTGGGACCAGGGTTATGCCCTGCAGGAGTTGCAGTTCAAGCTCGAAGACCAGGAGGATGGCTACAGCGTGCTCGACATTAACGCCCTGGAGGCCATCGGGCAGGAGCAAGAGATTCCTGTCGGCCCTTGCCCTGGCGACTTCAACGCCGATGGCACCGTCGATCTCGCGGACTACAACGTGTGGCGCAACAACCTGGGGTCGACCGACGAGACGAGCATCTCCATGAACGGCTATCTGAATGGTGTGGTCGACTCCGCTGACTACGGTCTATGGAAGAGCAACTTCGGGCACGTCTGCCCGATGCCGATCATGGCGGCTAGTCCCACCTCGGTGCCGGAGCCTGGCTCGATGCTGCTCATGGCGGCGGCCACTCTGGCCGGACTGGCCCGGATGAAACGCCGCTGAGTATCGCACGCGTGTGGGAAGGGGGAGAACCGGGCCGCCGCGTGACCCTCAACACGCGGCGGCCTGCTGTTGGTGGACCGAAAGTGCCCCACCACCCCATAATGGAGACGCAAAACCATGCCCACTCTGCGAGTTCCATCGATGCACGAAGCTAGCGAAGTCTCCGTCACTCAGTGGATTGCCGACCTGCGAGTTGGCGAGCAAACCATCGCACAGCAAGAACTGTGGACCCGCTACTTCAAGCGTTTGCAAGCACTCGCCAGGGCCAAGTTGGGCGATCTGCCTCGGGCGGTGGAGGACGAGGAAGACGTGGCCGTCAGTGCACTGGGCAGTTTCTTCGTGCGGGTTCGCCAGGGGCAGTTTCCCGACCTGACCGACCGCAACGGGCTGTGGCCGCTCTTGGCGAAGATCACGGCCCGCAAAGCGATCAATCTGCACAAACGCCAAACGGCCGCCAAGCGAGGTGGAGGTCGGCAGGCGAATTCGGGGTCAGCAGGCACCGACAGCCAGCAAGCCCCGCTGGAATTCGTGGACGAGCAGATCACGCCCGCCTCGCTGGTGGAGCTCAGCGAACAGTGCAATCTGCTGATGGCGGAACTGCCCGACGAGGTGCTGCGACAGATTGCGGAGCTGAAGCTGGCGGGCCACTCGACTCAGGAGATCGCTCAGCAATTGGAACTTTCGCCCCGCACGGTGGAACGCAAGACGGGACTCATCCGTCGCTACTGGACGGCGTGGCTCCAGAAAGTCGAACAAGGGAAGTGATCGTCAGCAACAACCAGGCCGCGGTTCTCGGCTCCGGCACTGCTTGACTGTGCGAGATAGCCGCGGGGGCAGTCGCCAGGTGGTTGCGCCACACGGTGTAATCGGCGATATCGACATCGCCATCTCCATTGCCGTCAGCGTCGTATGTCTTGGATCCGAACTGCACCTTCCAAACCGCGAAGTCGAGCTCGTCGACCGTGCCGTCCGCGTTGTAGTCGCCAGGGCCAGCCAGCGACAGTACCGCGTCGCGGTCGTCTTCGACGAAGGTCACTTCGCGATCGATCGAAGGATCATAGGCCGCAGGTGCCAGCCCCAGCGTATCGACCCCAAACTCAACCTGCATGGCGCTGGACGACTCGCCCACGTGGCTCATGCCATTCACTCCCACCTGCAGAGAAAACTCGATGGTTCCGCTACTTGCCGTGGGGGTAAGCGAGAACGAGGCAAACAACCAAGCGGGGCTGCCATCTGTAGTGGTTCCGCAATACGTATCGAGCGAGTCGCATGTGCCGCCGAAGCCATCGCCATCTGTCGCCGGTACAGAATACCCCTGCAGCCCGAGCAATCCCTGAAGAAATGGGGCAGGTGGATAATCGTATAGACCGGGACTGGTGCCCGGTGCCTCGCTGAGTCCGGTGCTGGAGTCGTTCACATCGGCGAATCGAGGATTGCCCGAGGTTAGCGTCGGGTTGTGAACTTCGATGTTAGTCGAATCGATGCTGAACGTGGTCTGAGGCGAGAGCACATTCAGCGAGACGTTCTGTAGTTCGAGAAACGGGTTGGTCGAAGCGTTCCACTCGCCCGCCGCGGTCGTGCGGGGCTGGGCCCAAATATACAGTCGGCGGGCGACGCCCGAGGCGGCCACCGCTCGTGCCACGCCCGGCGTGCCGGGGTCTTCGCCATCGGTCGAAATCCAGAACCGTGCGGGCGCAGCCGCAGCCCAGCCGCCCGATAGCCCATTGGCCAGCAAACTAAGCAGTAAAATTGCCCGCAATGAAGGTGAATTACGCATAGCACCAGGGAGGGGGGCAGTAACCACACAGCAGATGGCAAGCTCGCTGGGCGACCTACCGCGCCGAGTGTAAACACAATCTGCAAGAAAGTACAGAAATTGTGGCGGACCAGCAGTGCTTTTCTTGATTAGCCTGGCAGGACGGTTAGGATCAACGAGATGCGTCCTGCTCCGGCTCCCCCCTACTAACGAAGAGCACCACCCCCTACAAAGCGTGAGTGGAATGACCGCCGCTACACCCAGCCCGATCTTCCCACTCCGCGCACAGCCATGTGCGATGCGGTGGGCAGCGGTCTGCGGCATCGTGTGGCTGGTGCTTGCGAGTGGGGCTGCTGCTCAGCAGGTGTTCCAGTTGCCCAATCTCGAGCTCTCGCCCAACGACACGCTGCCGGTTCGCATTGCCGGCCCCAATTTGCCGGGGGTCGACTACGACCTGTACCAGATCGCCGGCAACGCCATGCTGGAAGGCAGCGTCGAGCTGCAACTGATCAACGGGTATCAACCGGCCGTGGGCGACACCATCCAGTTTCTCGAAGCACAAACCATCGAACAACGGTTTCGATCCATCTTCTTTCCCGTCGCCCCACCGGAAGATGTGGCGGTCCAGCTACGGCGCGACGATCAATTGGTGAGTGCGGAGTTCGTTAGCCCGCGGTTCGACAACAACTACACGGGACAGATTCCCACGAGCCTTTGGCAAAACCCTGAGAACTGGACCCAGGGCGAGGTGCCCAACTCGACCAACAGCCTGATGCTCACGAACGACAGTCCTTTCGCGACGCGGCGACTGCGAGTGATTGGCGGTCCCAACGAAGGCTTCCAACCTGCGACAGCTCATGAACTCGTCATCCAAGGCGGACTGCTCCCCATGATCGTCGAGGTCTCCGACAGCGGACATCTCAGTTCGACGATCCGCACCAAGATCGATGAGGAAGGACGGCTCGAGCTGGTGAATCAGGGCTCGCTGTTCACGGGCGAGTTGCTGGTTGGCTCCAAAGGAACCGTGCTGATGGACAATGGTCGCATCCAAACTGGCAAAAACAGCGCCTTGGTGGCCGGCACGCTCATCGGCACGGGGCAGGTGATCGGTGGCGTCGAGTTGCTTCCCGGCGGATTGCTCGAGATTCAAGAACCTGCCGGCTCCAGGGGCGGCGTACTGACCATTGAAGGCGACTACACCCAATCGCCCGGCGCCCGCCTGTCGCTCGATTTGCCTTCAGACAATCAAGGCGAGTACGAGCAACTGCTGATCGAAGGAACCGCCTCGTTCGGTGGTGTGCTGCAGGTCGATCTAACCGGCTTCGAAACCTTCGGCGTCGGCACGCGGATCGAACAAGTGGTCCACGCCCAGGATGTTGGCCAGGGCATGGCTTTTCGCAACCTGGAAGTCATCGGTCTGCCGCCCGGCACCTACGCTGGCGTCGAGTACGGGTTTGGTTCTTACTACGCCTCGATCGTTGGTCATGCGGTGGGCGATATGGACGGCGACGACGATTTCGACCAACTCGACGTCGATCTGTTCGTGCTAGCACTACGCGATCGTGAAGCTTACGAGTTGACGCCACTCGATGGCGGGGGGATCATTGGTATCTCGGCCGACATTACTGGCGACACCGACTACGACGGCGATCTCGATTTCGACGACATCGACGAAATGATCGCCCTGATGGAAGGCTCCGCTGCAATCTACGCCCAACAGGTGTTGCTGGGCATCACGGTTCCCGAACCTGGTTCACTCTCCTTGCTGGCCCTGGCGTGCCTGGTGGTGGCCCGCTGGCGGAAAACATGACCCGCAAACGCGCTGCTTTCACGCTGGTCGAACTGCTGGTGGTCATTACGATCATCTCGGTTCTTATTGCGCTGTTGCTGCCCGCGGTGCAAATGGCTCGCGAAGCGGCCCGCCGCTCGCAATGCCAGAACAACCTCAAACAAATCGGCCTGGCGATGCACGAGTACCACAATGCTCGCGGAGCGCTGCCGCCGGGCATGATGATGCACGCCAAGCGAAACCTGCCCAGCGTTTCCTGGCGGGTACTCCTGCTGCCCTATTCGGAACAGCAAGCTCTGTACGACGACATCGGTGTGGTCGAAGACCCCAGCGACAACTTCTACGGCGGAGCACAAAACCGCCTGCCGGGAACCTACCAGCAGGTGCTGTATCTGTGCCCCTCTGCTCCTCGCCCCGAAGGCGAGTTCAAAGCGGCTCACTATGCCGGCGTGGCCGGTGAGGTAAACGCCGCCGACACCTGGGACCTGGAGGACACTCGCTGTGGCGATGTCCGTCGCAATGGTCTGCTGTTCCCCGACAGCCGAGTGCGGATCTCGCACATCACCGACGGCACCGCCCACACCCTGTTGGTGGGCGAACGGCTCTACGTCTTTCGCGATTGGCTGTACGGCGGCGATTGGACCGGCTCGGTGCCCAACTACACCAAAGTCTGTATGGGTTCGTCCAAAAACATCGTCTACCCACTCAATGCCAGCCACGACGAGTTCGGCTACAACCTCGAGGATCGCAACGTCCCCGATGGCGGCGCCCGAACCATGTTGCTCAACGACCTGGAGTTCGCCAGCCAGCATCCAGGCGGAGTGCAGTTCCTGCTGGCCGATGGCTCCGTGCAGTGGCTCAACGACTACATATCGCTGCCAGTGCTCTACGCCATGGCTTCGCGCAATGGCGAGGAAATCGTCCAACGTTGAATCATGGCCCCCTGCTGCGTGGTAGTAGCTGATCGCGGAGCTTCGCCAAATCCTGCACTTCGGTCGGCCAATCGGCTTCGACCTCCAGTCGCGACTGCCCCGCCTGCATCACCGAGGCACTTCGGTCCTCGCCACTCTGCTCGAGCGACGCCCGCAACATCGCCTGTTCGACACTCGGGATGGTAGCCACTCCGTCGAGCAACTCCTGCACCTGGTCGAGCACCTCGAGCGCCGCGGGCTTGTCGCCGGTCGACTCCAATAGGTGCGCCAGCACCAGGCCAACTTCAATCTGTTTCGGTTGGTTGCCGCTGCCGCCAAGACTCTTGAACGCCGCGCGATAGTGTTCGGCCGCCAGGGGTTGGCGATCGGCACTCACTAGCAGATCGGCCAGGGCTAGGTGCAACTCGGCCGCCGCTGCCTGATCCTCCATCTGACCAAGCTGCGAAACATACTGATCGTATCGCGCGTCGAGCAGAGACCGTACCAGGCCCGCGCGCCAGGCCTCGACCTGGGCGCCCTCGGGCATGTTGCCCTTCAGCAGTTCCAGCCGCTGTTCGAGCGAGGCCACCTGCTGCTGTAACTCGAGCCGGTCGGCTTCTCGCTGGTTGACCAGCGTGTTGCGTTCGTCCAATCGGCGGGCGATCTCGCGGCGCTGCGCTTCGAGCCACACTGCGGCTGTGGGGCCACCAATCGCCAGTAACGCAGCGAGCAGTAATACCGTTGCCAGGGCCGGTCGCCGCTTGGCCCATCGCCACGCGCGGGCGGCCGCCGGCAGGGGTCGGGCCAGCACCGGCTTGCCGTCCAGCCATCGCCGCAACTCGTCGCCCACCTCGGTGGCTGTCTGGTAGCGCCGGTTGGGATCGACCTCCATGCACTTCAGGCACACCGTCGCCAGATCGCGGGGCACACTCGGGTCCAGCGATCGCGGCTGCGGCGGATCGCTCGTCAGGCGGGCTTGAATCTGCATGGCGGGCGAGCCACGAAACGGCAGCTCGTCGGTCAGCAGGTGAAATAGCATCACGCCCAGCGAATAAATGTCGGTCCGCCGATCGGTCCAGTGCCCCTCGCCGCGAGCCTGTTCGGGCGACATGTAGGCTGGCGTACCGACCACGAACCCGTCGATGGTCATGGTGACTTCGCCAATCTCTCGCTTCGCCAGGCCGAAGTCCATCAGCCGCGGCTTGCCCGAGTTGTCGATCATAATGTTTGATGGCTTCAAATCGCGATGCACGACGCCCGCCGCGTGAGCCTCGGCCAGGGCTTCGGTCACCGGAATGCAGACGCGTGCGATCTCGTCGACCGAGCGGCGTTGCGACTTCATCCAGTCGGCCAGCGACTCGCCCAGCACGTACTCGCTGATGATGAACACGGTGTTCTCTTCGCGACCCACCTCGAACACCGGCACGATGTTCGGATGCCGCAGTTGAGCCGCCGCACGAGCTTCGCGCAGGAAGTGCTCGACCTCCATCGTGCTTAGGTTCCCCTTGCGCGGAATCTTCACCGCCACCACTCGGTCGAGCTCGGTATCGTGTGCCTTCCACACGGTGCCGAACCCACCCACGCCCAACCGCGCAAGCAGCTCGAACCGCCCCAACGTTTTGAGCGATGGACCCGCCGAGCTATACGAACTCGAGTCGTCCACCAGGCTGAAGTGGCTGCCACAGTTCGTGCACGACACGTCGTCCACCGGCACGTCCGGCAGCAGCTCCACCGGGTTGCTGCAATGCGGACAGCGAATATGCAGGGCCGCCGAACCCGTCGCCAACCGCGGCGCCTCGATGGTGCGATCCGAGTCGTCGCCGACGGGCGCCACCAACGTCATGTCGGCCACCAGCGACACCAGCTCGGGATGCCGTTCGCGAAACGCCTGCTCAATCTCGTCGGGACCAATGTCCGTGGCGTAGTGGCACTCAATCGCCCACAGCTCACGCACCAACTCGGGCTGCAACTCTTCCGCCACCTCGCCCAAGTAGTCTTCGATCGCCGGCTGCTGGCTCTTCTTGGCGGCCTGCTCGAACCGGTCGCACACCCCATCGAGCTGCTGCTCGTTGTATAGCGACGATGGCGACTCGCGACCGCTCATATGGGCAGCTTCCTGTGTGGACCTCAGGGAGAAGTTTCCAGCATAAAACCCCGCCGCGGCGATGCAACGGTATGACCTCCGCGACCCATTGCGACAGCTCAGTTTGCCAGGGGGAGTTTCGCTGGTTTTGGGGCGCCACAACGGATGGCGATTCTAGGGCCCAAAACCCCAGCCGTTTTGTCGCCGGTCAACACCCTAACCTGCTGCAGGAAAACGAGTTACAGAATCCGCCATGACCAATACTCCCAGGGTTTTGGACACCCCATGCGCGCCAAAACGACCAAAACCTAATTTCCGACGTCGCCTGGCTCGTCGGCCACTAGCTTGCTCATCCTCCTCACGGTCCTTTCAGGTAATACCTAATGCTACGCATCTCCATTCGATCACATGTCGGGATGATTTCAATGGCGAAGTTTTTACACCCGCCGTTTTGTGGAATTCGATGCAACACCGCGCAAGCGCGCACAATCGCTAGAAGAAGGTGGACGCCCGCGCCTGCCACCTTAACTCCTCGGTTGACAAACGCGACCTTTGGATTTGGTTGACTTGGCTATCAATGGACAACTAATCTATTGTGAAGATCTTCGCGGCCCCTCATCACGACGCGTCACTATGCTTGTCGACTTTTCACGGGCTACTTGCCTGATATTTCTAGTGCTCCTGGCACTGTCTCCACCTTGCTCGTGGGGTGCCGTGATCGAGCGGGACTGGCGGGCGCCCGGCGATGGGCTGCTCACCTATGACACGGTGAACCAACGGGAGTGGCTCGATCTGAGCCAGACACTACGGATCAATTTTCCGCCGAACTATCGCGTCGAAGATGTGGCGTTGGAGTTGGAGCCGGGCGGAATGTTTGAGGGCTTCACCTGGGCGAATATTGAGGACGTGACGGAGTTTGCGCAGTCCGCCGGGATCGATACCACCACTTTGGACTATAGTGTGAACGGCGCCGCTGCTGGAATCGCAGTTAACCTGCTAAGCCCTACCTTTGGACCAACATCAGTTAACAATTCATACTCGGTGGGATTTCTTAACGACACCCTACCTTCATCGCTTGGCAGTCCAGCTCCAGCTTACGCTCTTTTTGCCTCCTTGCCATCAAGTGCAAGTGCTGGACTCGCCTTGAGAACCAATGTTGGCGATACTGCACGTCCGCCGAACTCAGGTTTAATGCTCTATCGCAATGTCCCAGAGCCCAACGCTTTTGCGTTACTGGTCGTGGGTTTGGCTGGACCAGTCCTTGTTTATGGGGTTTCACACCGGAGCGGAGGCGAGGCATGACGCGTCTCTTGCTGTTGATTGTCAATTTACTGTTGGCCTTCTCCTGTTCCTGCTTCGCCGCCGTCATCGAGCGCGACTGGCGGGCGCCCGGCGATGGGCTGCTCACCTATGACACGGTGAACCAGCGGGAGTGGCTTGATTTGAGCCAGACGCTACGGATCAATTTTCCGCCGAACTATCTCGTCGAAGATGTGGCGTTGGAGTTGGAGCCGGGCGGAATGTTTGAGGGCTTCACCTGGGCGAATATTGAGGACGTGACGGAGTTTGCCCAGTCCGCGGGGATTGATACGAGTACCTTGGACGTTGCAGTGAATGGCGATGCCGTTAGCAGTTTGCTCGATTTGATTGGCCGGACTTCAGGCTTTCTTTCACCAGGCAGTCGCGGCGTCTCTGTCGGATTCCTTAGTGATACCATCACGTCTCCGGACGGGGTATCATGGCATCCATTCGCGTTTTTCAATGATCGACTTTCAGGCTCCGAGGCCGGGCTACTTACCTCGTTGACAGCGAGTGAGTTCAGACGTGCGAGCACCTCCGGGTTAATGCTCTATCGCAATGTCCCCGAGCCCAACGCTTCCCAATTGGCTTCTGTTGGACTTATCTTTCTTTCCACCATTTTGGCGATGCGTAAGAAAGTTGATGCTGCAGGCAGGCCAACAAGTTGATCGCACGGGTGCGACCGAAGGCCGCTCGTGCAATCCATCTATAACGCGTCGAAAGTCTTCTTTCACCAGTGTCCTTTTAAGTTCTCTCTAACTCCCCGATTCACGCTAGATCGGGTCGCAAGCCTTGCGGCCACCGAAGGCTGCGCTGATAATGGGTGCACTTATTGGGGAGGACCCATTCTATTACTGCCCACCTATTGTCAGGCTACACCGCCCCTTGTGTAGCGGTGTCGTTGTACTTACCCGAGTTCAACTCGAATAGGAAGCGTTCGCTATGTCACTAGAACGATTTTCGATACGGTGCACATGCACCGCATTGCTGCTGAGTTTAGGTTCGTTGGCGCAGGGTCAATGGTCGCAGTTTCAAGGGAATGCTCAGCACACCGGTTACGTGAATAGTCCGATCCATGCAGGACTTCTCGAACCAGCATGGTCAATCGATGCCCCCGATTACTCGGCCAGGGCGGGAGACCGCGGTGTTGCGATTGTCGACGGTGACGTTTACGCAACGATGTTGGACGGATATGGATTTAGCGGCCCCTATCTTGTTGGACGCTACGACGGCGATACTGGTAGTCAAGTGTGGCAGATACCAATTCCAGCGAACTCGCACGATGGAGTCTCAGCTCCTTCGGTTCAAGGAGATACCGTATTCATTCACCACTGGGGGCACTCTGGGAGTAGCGGCTCGGATTTTCCAATAGATTACCCAGCTCTCGTTGGGTTAGACACGCAGACTGGTGAGCAGCAGTTTTGGACAACGCACTCAGGCCAGTGGTCAAGCGGAAGTCGACCGACAATCGAAGGCGATGCCGTATTTGCAGCGGGGGGCTACTACGGCGGGCTCGACGCCTATGGCGTCGACGGCGAATCACGCTGGTTTCACAAGGTAAATCAGCAGTATGGCTGGATACCTGCCGCTGATTCGGAGAATGTCTATGTCTACATGGGGGAAGCATCTGCAAGTCCAGGTCCCAGCACGGGATCGCTTTACGTTGTCGATCGAGATACTGGATCACGCAGTGCAACCATTCTCCATCCGAGTTCCTCCGGAACTTTCTACGGTCAGTTACAGAGTGTAGTGCTTGGCGGACATGAGGACGCACTCGCCCTAACCTACAACAACCACCCCGCTTATCCTGGAAGTAGAACGCTAGTAAGCTTCGATCTTTCCGAACAGACCATTGCGTGGGAGATTGGAGGTGAATTCTCCGGAAATCCTGCCGTAGGGAATGGGTTGGTGTTCGTTCCCGAAGCTGACGTCTTACGCGTTGTCGATCAGTTCAACGGCGAGACATCCTGGACTTGGGCTGGAAGCAACTTATCGGGCAACGTTGTCTTGACCGATCGCTACGCGTTTGTCAATTCAGGAAACAGTGTGCATGCGATCGACCTGATCGACCGGTCATCGGTGTGGAACTCTGACGGAATCACAGGTGCGATCGCCCTGGATGAGAACCTGCTGATTATCAGCAACCCGAACGGCGTGTTCGCGTTTACGGCAGTGCCGGAACCAATGACGGGCATCTATGCTTGGAGCGCCATCGCTTGCATACTGGTTCGATATCGCTTTCGCCTAACAACCGGTTGAATGCGCAGCAATCAATAAGGCATATCTCGTAAGCATCTTAAAGTCTTCGCGCCCGTATATCCGAGGCGAGCGTCGTGTTGGGCCGCCGTTCGACCAACAGCGGTGTACCCGTCTTCGGTCATCTCGTCCGCTGCGCAATTGTGGTCGGCAACCATCCCTTCTCTGACTTGGCGGCCGACATTTAGCGTGCCCAACCGCACGGGTGCGAATGGGTGTGCATGTTGCCCTTGTACCACGACTGCCCGTCGCCGACTGCGAGCACCGCCGGTTCATGGCCGCGGACCGCCGTGAGCGTGGAGAAACCAACCGCAACACAAGCAAAAACGCGGAGACCGAATCCAGACATGGGAAAATCGATTCAGGACGGGTGATGGAGGGGTGGGAAAGCCCCGCTAGCTTACAAATCTCGCCGACTGGATTTGACATTCTGCGCGGAGTCTTCACAATCTGGCGTCGGCGTGGCTGGAGTCGAATCGTGTAAGCCCCCAGTGCCGCGACTCGCGCCGATAACCCATATGACACCCCACAGTGCGATGCTAACGCCAAACAGCACACCGTAGGGCGGGCGAAATGTCTCTGGCAGATGCTGGAGTACCGCGTCGGCTGAGATGGGGCGGATAGACGTCGGGCTGTCTTCAGATCGATAGAGCACAACGAACGGCGCTTTGGTGGGACCGAATTCATGAAAGAGCGTCCGAATCTCCTTTCCTTGCCAATCGTCGTACTCGAGTATCAGCGCCACGAAGTCCCCGGAGTTGAACGCCCGGCGGATTCGAGGATCACCCAACGCCAAGACGGCCAAGCCGGACTCAGGGTGATAACTCGGACTAGCGAACACCAATACGTCTCTGCCGTCGCGCAAGTGCATGGACACGGCATCCGAAGTGAATTTCTGCCACTTGATAGGACGTTGCTCTACAGCGACAGACCGAATCCACAACGCTCCGAAGCTGGCGGGCACGACGAGCAGCAAGAGCGAGATCAACGACAGGCGTAGGTTTCGAGGTGATTGCATGCTTCTGGCGAGTATAGGGGACCGCCGACAGGTCCCCACAGCGTCTGCTGGATTAAACACGCCCCCCATCTCTTCCCCTACACCCACATCGACAAACTCTCCGCCGCGGACGCCAGGTGCCTGGGGTCGAGCTCCGCGAGCCCCCAGACATTTGCGTACCGCGGCTGCTATCAGGTCCGGTAAATCTTCACACTCACATCCTTGAAGCAGTCAATCACATAGTTGTACTGGTGTTGCTCGTCTTTCATCGTCCATGTGGGAGAATCAGCGATCACCTTCTTGCAGGCGAGGACCACTTCACGAGCAGGCCCCAATAGCGTCAATCGTTCGGTCTCAACCAAAGTTGATAACTTGCGAGAGGCCATCTTCCTTCGGACAAGTACAGTCAGCCCGCGCTCACTGTCAAACTGAAACACAAAATCAAGCTTACTAGCGGTGAAAAAGTGCCAGTTAAGCCAATCTGCTACCCCACTGGTCTCATCATCAAATTCAAGCTGCCAAGTGCCGTGATATCTTAGCGATTTTTTGTTGGTATTTATCGCGTTTCGCAACTGACCGAGGAAGCTCTCACCTTCCACCGCAGGGTATCTCTCAGTCATGGTTCTACACTTGGTTGCGATGTCAGGTCGTGCGGACAATCCCGTCCTCCTACACCCACATCGACAAACTCTCCGCCGCGGACGCGGCGCCCGGCAGGGGCAAGCGCAGCACGTTCAGGCTGGGAAAGATCAGGCAGGCCCCGTAGTACAGTACCATCAGGCCCAGGAACACGGCCACGCAGGAACCGAGGATGATGCCCACCTGCGAGGACGACTTCTCTTCGTCGGTGTCTTGTTCGCCCCAGTACAGCTCGTCCTTTTCCTTCTTCGGTTGAGGCTTGGCGACGGGCTGGGGTCTTGGCTGGGGTTTCCGCTGCGATGCGCCAGCAGCCGCCTTGGCGTGCTGTTTCTCGTTGCGCAGGCGATCCGATGCCGCCTGGGGGGCGCCGCTGTGCACGGCCGGCTCGAGTGTTTGCTTCTTGCGTTCGACTGGCGCTGGCTGGGGCTCGTTGATCTTCTTGGCCGACGCCGAGTGCACCTCCTCGTCGCTGAGGATCATCGCCGCCACGGCCTCCTCGAAGTCCTCGTAACCGCCGTCGCGGCAGATGACCTTCTTCCACCGTTCGACCCGGTGCTCGGGCAATCCGCGGACGCGGTCGAGCTCGATCTGCGCCTGGTCGCCCATTCCCTCGACCGACGCGTTGACCGATAACCGGCCGCTGGAATCGTAGTTGTAAGTGACCGTGATTGGAGTGCCGGCGGGCAGGCCGGGCGGCAGGTGCTTGAGCGCGGCCACGGCTAGCGGCGAGCACTGGTCGGGCAGCGAGCTCTCACCCTCCAGCAGTTGGATCTTGATGCTCCGCTGGTTGTCGGTCTTGGTGACGAACTTGCGGGTCACGGTAAACGGCAGCGGTGTGTTGCGCGGAATCAGGGTCACGTTCTGGGTCCGCATCGTCTCCTGGTTCACGCCTTCGATGCCCAGCCCGTGCGAGTTGACGTCGGTCACCTTGAGCTTCGGCACGGCCTGGTCGATGCCCCGCACGCCCATCAGGTAACGGGCAAACACGGCCGCCCCGCGAGCTACCGCTTCGTCGGGATGCACGCTATCGTCGGGCTTCAGGCCGGAGATCTTCTGCATCGCCTTGCGGACGGCCGGCATCCGCGTCGATCCACCCACCAGCAGCAGCCGATCGATGTCGTCCCACAGCAGGCCGGCCGCCTTGACCGCCTGGTTGGTGGTGAACACGGTGCGCTCCACCAGATCGGCGGTCAGCATCTCGAAGTCTTCCCGCGTGACCGGCAGTCGCATCTCGTCGCCGTCCATCGCAAAGGTGAGCGTGGCCATCGGCACGGCGGACAGGTCGTGCTTCGCTCCGCGGGCGGCGCGCAGGACGCGGGCCTTGTCGCGATCGTCGAACTCACGGGCATCGGGATACAGCGCGCGGAACTGGTCGGTGGCATGGTCGGCCAAGCGGGCATCCCAGTGAATGCCGCCTAGTTCGTAGTCGCCGTCGGTCGACAGCGTGCGGACTTTGCCAGCGGACAACTGCATCACCGTCACGTCGAACGTGCCGCCCCCCAGGTCGTACACCACCAGCTTGAGTTCCCCCTCGGGCGCGCCGTCGGGCGACAGGTAACCAAGCTGCTCGCCAAAGGCCAGGGCCGCGGCCGTGGGTTCGTTGACGATATCGAGCACCGGCAGGCCGCTCATCTTGCCCGAGTCGGCGGTGATCTTGCGGCGGGCTTCGTCGAAGTAGGCCGGCACCGTAATCACGGCCTGGAAGTCCTCGCCGAGCGCCTCGACGATGTCGTGACGCAACTGGCGGAGGATACAGCCCTGGATCACTTCGGGCGGGTACTGCTGCCCCACAATTTTGTAGCGATAGAGCGCCGCGCCGACGTCGCGTTTGGCGTTCTCGGCCACACGGCCCGGGAATTCGAGGGCCGCTTCCCATGCGGGGTTCCCCACCACGATGTCGTCGTCGTCGAACAGCACCACGCTGGGGGTCAGAATGCCGCCGGCATTGTTGCGGATCATCTGCGTGCGCCCCTCGGCGTCGATGTAGCTCGCAGCCGACAGGGTAGTGCCGAGGTCGATTCCAACGGGGATAATGTTTGCCATGTTCAGTTCACTGTTCCGCAGCGGGCAAGTTCCGCCAACCAAGCCACCTTGCGAAGCACTTCGCGTTGCGGCTGAATTTGCCGGCTGATACCATAATAATCTAGAGCAATTCCAATTACTCGCCCTATAGCGATTCCGGTGGCGAAGAGCCGCGCCGATTTGTTGGGCCGATCCGGAAAACTCGCCACGGCCGGCGCCACTGGCCCGCGCGGCACGTGCCAGATTTGAGAACCCTGCAAACCATAGGGGGTATCGAATAAAACGGACCTGCGTATCGGCAACCTGGCGACGCCCGCCCGGTAGCGGCAGGCCATCACCCCAGCGGCAGCGATGAGCAAACCAGCCACCAGCGAATTCGATCCCTATCACAAATGGCTCGGCATCCCGCCGTCGGAGCAGCCACCCAACCACTACCGCCTGTTGGGGCTGTCGGAGTTCGAGGACGACCCAGATGTGATCGCCGCTGCCGCCGATCGTCAGATGGGGCACGTCAAAGGCTTTGCCACTGGGCGCTATGGCTCCTACTCGCAGGAGCTACTCAACGAGTTGGCCAAGGTGCGGGTCTGTCTGCTGAACGCGAAGCTCAAGCAAGCATACGACGCGAAGCTACGCCAGGCGCTGCAGCCCAAGCCGCCCGCAGCGCCACCTGCGAAGCCAGCCTCGCCCACCGCTCCCCCCACGCAGGTCATTCCCCCACCCACGAGCGCCGCGCGCGTCGCGCCCCCAGCGGCGGCGAGTAACGAACCGACCGAATTGCCCACCATCGGGCCGAGACGTACCATCCGTCGTCGCCGTAAGAAGCCGTCGGCCGCCCCCATCCTGTTCGCCTTGGCGATCGCTACGCTCGCCATGGTGGGGTTGGCAATTTACTTCGCGAATAAGGCGATCTAGCTCGTAGAACGAATGTCGCCTGCGACTACTCGTCCTCCGTCGCGAACAGGGGCAGGCAGACGTTCACCGACGTGTCACCCCGCTTGCAGGCGACAAATAGCTGCTGAGGCTGGCCGCGGTCGTCGGTGAGAACAAACGGGCGTTCCATGCGATCAGGCTTCCACGTGGTCCCGTCGTCGAACACGATCTCTTTGGGAGTCAGTTTGTACTGGGCCGCCTTCTCCCAGTGGTATCCATCTGGGGAGGTCATCATGCCAAGGAAGCCGCGCGCATGGAACACCGCGTAGAACCGCTTTCGGGTCTGGTCGTACCAGATCGAGGCGTCCTCCGTATCCAGGTCGTCAATCACGGGGGCGTCCTGAATCGTCCAGGGCCCTACCGGGCTGTTGGCGATGGCCAAGGCTTGATTGCGAGCGCGGCTGCCCGGTTTGTCGCCCTTGACGATCATGAAGTAGGTCCCGTCCGGTCCCTGGCAAACCGCCGGATTGACGGTGAGCGTGGTAATGGTCTTGGCCGGCTGAATGATTGGATCCGGAGAAATGCTCCAAGGACCATCCAGCGATTTCGCCGTGGCGACAAACGTGCGCTGGTTGGGCCTTGCTTCGTTCATCCACAACGGATGCCGATAGCCCACGCGAGCCATCGCCACGCGTTTGGCTTCACCATCCACGGCGAAGCTGTCGCCTCTCGTCTGAATGAAATACAGATAGTACGTGTCGCCGAAGCGTTTGATCTTCGCGTTGTGCGCGTTGAACCAGTCGCCACGACCAGGACCCGTCGCCGGGATGGCTACACCGACCTCCGTGTAGGGACCCTCCGGCCGATCCGCCACGGCATGCACGACCTGGGAATGGGTCAGCCAGGAGAGAAACCCCAGCGACTGCGGCCACCGTGCATGAAACATGTGGTACTTACCATCGGCAGCCTGCAACACACTGGGACACCAGGAGTACCAACCCGGGTGCGCGGTGATGAACGGGCGGCTTTGCAGGTCGTCCAGCGATGCCTTCGATGCGGCCGGTAGTTTGCCGATACGCAATTGCAGCGTGTCGGGTGCTCCCCAGACCAACGCCGGCATCAGAGCCAGGCAGACCAGCCCACCCAATAAGCGGTTGAAATTCATGGGAGGCACTTTCAGGGTCGGTTGTTCTGATGGGTAAAATCCGCTTCCTGCCGCAACACGATCGGCACATAGCCGACTTCCATGCCAGCAGGGGGTTCCACTAACAGGGCGGGGTCGAGCGAGACGAGTTCACCCGAGGTGGGCGGCGCCATGTAGTCGCGGTCGATGGGCCAGGCGCGGTGAATCTGCTCGACGAACGCCTGCAGCGCGGCCTTCTTTTCGTCGCTCCAGTGGTACTGCTGGAAACTCGGTTGGTCGACAAAACGATACCAGGCGTAGGTGACCAGCGAGCCATCACCCAGCGTCACCTGCACTGGCTCTGTCGCCGCGCCCGGCGTGGTCCAGGCTGGCGTCTGGGAGAAGGTGAAGGGCTCACCGGGCGTGGCCAGCTTGAACTCGGCATCGTGCAAGCCGGTTTCGCTGGGCACGTCGGCGGGGGCGACGGCCACGCGGACTCCCTCTTCGTGGCGATAGTACTGCGGAAACTGCCCCGCGGGGGCGTCGCCTTCCGGCTTCCACACCAGGCCCCACGTGTTGTCGTCGAACACCTGCGTATCAAACGTGTCGGCCACACCCCGCATGGGGGTTTGATCCTGATCGAAGCCGGGCGTCCGTGTGCTGAGCTTGGCGACGAAAGCGCCGCTACCATCGAATTGCCCGGATGGCGCATCCCCGCCCTGTCGCCAGGCAAGGAAATCGTCGTACAGCGCGTCCTGCGAGTAGTAGGTCACGTCCTGCACCAGCACGGCGCGGCCACTCTGGTCGATGGGAAAACGCAGCGTGGGGATCTTCGAGTAGTTCACTCCCTTATCGTCCGACGCCACGATTTGAGGAACCGTGTTGATCTCCATCGCCCCACCGCCCATCAATCCGGGCCGCGAGTCGAGCCCTCGCCCATAGAGGAAAGGTTCGTCGAACAAGTCGGCGATCTTGCTCCAGGTCTCAGGGATGTAATAGGCAATGGGGCCTTTGAAGTTCGCCGTCGAGATGAAGCAGGTCCAGGCCTTGTCGCCCACCGGCGCGCGGCCGTTGGTCGAGGGTACCGGGTCGGTGAAGGGCAACGCCATGTAGGTGTAGCCAAAAAATCGCCCCGCCGGATCGCCAGCGAAGGGCAGGGCGTCGGGAGGGATCAGCAGGCGGTTACTCAGTTGCGCGATGCCCAGCCGATTGTCGGGCAGGGCCTCGGTGTCGTAGAAGAACGACCAGCCCGGCGAGCCAACTTCGTAGTCGTAGCACTGCGGCGTGCCATTCATGCTGAACTTGGGTGGGCCGTAGCGAAAGCGATTGCCCCGCCAGTAGCCCAAGCCGCCCTCGACCGTCTGAAACACCGACGCCCAGGTCGGTCCGCGCTCCTTCCACTTCCGCGCGAGCGTTCCCTCGGGCGCGAGCGGCTGATCCTTGTTGTCGCGGTTGTCGGGCAGGATCCATCCGCTGGCCAAACCGATCTGAAAATGGGCCAGCGGCTTGTCGACCAGTGTCCAGGCCGCCGAGTAGAACCCCATGCCATAGCCATACTCGGCGCGATCGTCCGGCTGTGAGGCTTGATAGCCGATGTAGCCATGCAGTCCGCCGCCGCGCTGCGTGGGCTGCGCTTGGGCGCTGGCGGCAGCGAACACGCAAACGCAGGACACCAAGTGCAATACGATACGAAAGCGACAAACAGCCATGAGCAACCCTAGTGCTTACTGGAGGAACGTTCGTTCTCAAAGACGGGCGACGCGTCCCGCTCAGTTTAAGCAACCTGCGGTTGGTTTGCACGCGACAACCACGATCCATCACTCGCCCGATGCCGCGCTGCCGAAGAACTCTTGGATCTCTTCGTCGCTTTCAGCCAACTTACGGAGGCCTTGCTTGTTCAGGGGCACCTCTTGAAGGTCTCGGTTCAATTGCTTGACTTGCCAGCCGTCGTCGTCGGCTACGGCGAGAAAGAGACTGCCTTTCTGCAGGTCATAGGATTGCCCGGCAATGGTCGCCGTTCCCGATTTCCCATCGCTTGTCTTGCAGGTAAACTTCAACACCTCGCCGTTGGCGCCAATTAACTGTCCCGTGCACGATCCGCCCTGCATGTTACTGCTGGTACTGCCACCACCCCCAGTGGGAGCGTCGGTCCAGATGACAAACAGGCTTCCCCAGTGAAAAACGGTACCCCGGTCGACACCGGGTTGGCCTGCTTGGTTTCCGCTCCAGGTGACGACACCACTGGCACCGCCGACATCGGGAACCGAAGAACTTGTCGAACAACCGCTCGCGGCCAGACAGGCGAGCAAAACGATAATCGAAGGCCGATACATTCCTGGGATCCTCCATAATGCGAGTTCGGAAAGCACCGTGCCAGGTGCTTTGGCTACTGCTTCCGGCAGACATAATAATTGTTCATGATATCATGTTCGAGGGTATGGACGACCACGTCATGGAAGCCCGCCTCTTTGAGCATCTTCAAAGCTAGCTCCTCTCCCCAGCAGGTGCCGAGTCCGCAGCCCGCGTGTGCGAGCGAAACGGTCATGCAGTGCATGGTCGAGATGGTGTAGAGAAACGGCGCCACGGGATGTTCCAGGTTCTTTTCCAGGTGGCTCGAACTGCGGATATCCTGCGCCAAGAATAACCCATCGTTCTTCAGCGCCCGGGAGATGCCCGCCAGCATTGCATGCGGATCGATCTGGTCGTGAATGGCGTCGAACGCGAACACGACGTCGAACCGCCCCTGGTCGTCCAGCTTCGCTGCATCGCGGACCTCGAAGCGAATGTTGCTTAGTCCCCGCCGTGCCGCTTCGTCGTTGGCCCATTCGATTGCTTCGTTCGAAAAGTCGTAGCCAACGAAGTTCGACTTGGGAAACCGCCCGGCCATGTGCATCAGCGCCAGCCCGCGGCCGCAGCCAACGTCCACGGCGTCGATGCCACGTTCCAGCGACTCGACCAACCCATCGACCAGCGGCAACACATAGTCGTCGAGCGCCGCGACGACCGTTTGAAACGATTCCTCGGCCATGATTTCGTGAAAGCGCTCGAATCGCTCGTATGGCACACCTCCACCGTTTTGGAAGCAATCGTGCACGTGGTCTTCGATCTTGCCGAACATCGCCATGAACTGCATGACGCCCGCCATGTTGTTGGGCGTGGCCGCGCGGGTCAGCCAGGCGGCGTGCTCGGCGGGCAGGCTGTAAGTGCGAGTTTCGGGGCAGTACTCGACGACACGACCGGTTACCAGCGCGCCGAGCCATTCGCGGACGTAGCGTTCTTCGAGCCCAGCTTCGTCGGCAATTTCGTGGGTGGCCGCCGGACGATCGAGCCGACGCATCGCATCGAGCAGACCGGTCCGGTGCCCGATGCTGAGCATGAAGGTCAGCGAGGCATCGTTGAGCATGCCGACCACGCGCTGGCCGAAAGCCTCGTGCCGCGCGGCGTCGAATCCCGCTTCCTCGCTGTTTTCGCTGGGGGCCAAAGTAGCCGGAATCGAGGCAGACATAGAGTTTTTCCTGAAGGTTTCGGGGTGTTCGTGATATAGTGAGAGGCCTTACGACAACCGCTGGCCCCCGCCCATCGGGCGATGTGTTAAGACTAGAAAACGCTGCCAAGCAGGACAATTTACTCGGAGTCCAGTTCGGTTGACTTGTGGTCAAGTCTGCTATCACTCGAATCAACTCGCAGGAATCGTCGCTGATGCCAGAACTCACGACCCGCGAAAAACTCGTCCAGGCAGGGCACGAGATCTTCTATCGTGAAGGGTTCTTGACGGTGGGCCTCGATCGCGTGCTGAACGAAGTGGGCTGCTCGAAGCAAACCTTCTACAACCACTTCGAAAGCAAGGACGACCTGATCTGCGCCGTGATCGAGGAGCATCATCGCTGGTGGAGCCAGGAACAGCGCGAGCGACTGCAGCAGATTGCGGGCACCGACCCGCGCGGGCAGCTGCTGGCAATGTTCGACGTGATGGAACAGGTGATGCAGGCCCCAGAGTACCACGGCTGCATCTTCATCAACGCCGCGGTCGAGTTCCCCCAGCCTCATCACCCAGCGCATCAAACGGCGCTGCAGGCGAAGGCCGATGGCGTGAAGTTCCTGGAAGAACTTGCCGAGCAAGCCGGCGCGCTCGATCCGGTTGCCTTGGCCCAAGAAGTGGACATGATCATCGAAGGGGCGCTCATCACCCATCAATTGTCGCCCACCAGCAACGTGGTCGGCATCGCCCGTCGGGCGGCCGAAACGCTGATAGAAAAGTATCTGCCGGCGGTGCACTAGAAAACGGAATCTGTTCCGTTAGCCGCCGAGATGATCCTGGTAACGAAATACACTCCGTTCTCCGACTCCGAAATAACGGAGTCACCGAGTTCTGTTGACTGAATTACAGCGGTTCGATCCTGCGGACAATAGAGGGGCGAGATTCACACGTCCACGAACCTCTTCTCAACACAGGCGACATGAACATGTCTACTCGATTTCTGCTTTCGTGCACGATTGCGAGCGTTCTGCTCGTTGCTCACGCACAGTCAACCTCTGCCCAATCGGATGCGACAGGCGATAAGCTCGATAACCGTCCCGAGCGTCTGGAGTGGCTGCAGGACGCGGGCTTTGGGTTGTTCGTGCATTGGAGCCTCGATAGCCAGGTGGGCAGCGTGATCAGTCACAGCCTGGTGGGGGCCGACGAGGAATACACCAACTGGTTTTTCAACGAGTTACCGAAGACGTTCAATCCTCGCCACTGGAATGCGGATGAGCTGGCCGAGCTGGCGAAGATCAGCGGGGCCAGGTACGTGGTGTTCACCACCAAGCATCACAGTGGCTTCTGCATGTGGGACACGGAGACCACGCCGTTCAACATCATGAACACGCCGTATGGCCAGGACATCGTGAAGCAGTACACCGACGCGGTGCGGAGGCAAGGCCTGGACGTGGGGTTTTACTTTTCGCCCGAAGACTTCTGGTGGCTGAATCAAAATGGCTACGAGGTGAGTCGCCGACAGTTGCCCTTTGATCCTAACGAGCACGAGCCCATGGCAAAGTACCTGAAGGCCCAGTGCGAGGAGCTGTACAGCAACTACGGCGACGTGGACGTACTGTTCATCGACGGCGCCGGCGAGAAACCGGTAAAGGAGGTCGCCTGGACCCTGCAGCCCAATTGCCTGATCACCCGCGGGGCCATCGAAACGCCCGAGCAGTATATCCCGGGCGAGGCGCCCGACGGGCCGTGGGAGTCGTGCTTCACAATGGGTACCCAGTGGCAGTACAAGCCCACCAACGAAGACTACAAATCGGGCACCAAGGTGATCGAGATGCTGGTGGAAACGCGGGCCAAGGGCGGCGCGCTGCTGTTGAACGTCGGCCCGATGCCGGACGGCCGGATTCCGATCGAGCAGGAAGCCCGGCTCCGCGAAGTGGGCCTGTGGATGGCGGTCAACGGCCGAGCGATCTACAACACCCGGCCCTGGGTGGTGGCCAACGAAGAGGGCATCTGGTTCACCAAGGCCAAGGACGCGGATACCGTGTACGCCATCCTGACCGGCATCCCCGATTGGAAGCGTGGCAGTCGCCGCAAGTTTGTGCTGAAGAGCGTAGCCGCCACCGACGACACCGAGATCCGCGTGCTAGGTCAGACGGGCCGCATCGTGGAATACTCGCCCGACACCGACGCCGAGGCCCGCTTCGAACAGACGCCCGAGGGCCTGTCGATCTCCGTCGTGCGGGCACAGCGACTTTACAACGACCACAAATGGCCGAACCCAGTGGTGGTGGAACTGACGAACGTGCGGGCGGCGAAGTAGGGTCGTAGAACGGAGTTGATTCCGTTGCCTCTTCTAGATGTCCTCCCAACGAAATGAATTCCGTTCTACGCATTTCGTTGTGGGAATCTTACACGGGCTGTGGGACAATTCGGGGTTGGCAATACGGAAGCTGGGGGCTCGCGGAGCTCGACCCCAGGCACCCCGGCGTAGCTACCGTCGCCAGACGGTGGATGATTTCCAGAAGCACGTGCTTCCCAAGGCGTTCTATTCGAACGAGGGGCGGTCCACGCTCTGGCGAGCGTAGCCACTCGACGAGTGCGCTCGTTTGCGGAGCAAACGGCCACAATGGGGTTTTGTCGCACCTGCGGCAAATCGCGCGCAACAACTCAATCTCCCTCACCATCGATGGCTTACGTAAATGACTACCTAGGAAAGACTTACGAACACCAATGGAATTGTCGCAGGGGGAGTTTTGTCGCAGGGAATCGATTTGCCGCAACGCTGCGACAAAACGGCCAAAACAAATGCCCCGGAGTGCTAGCACCCGGCGGTGAATCCGCCTTGCTGGCTGCTGGCTCGCGGCGTAGACTCCGCCAGCTTTCTCTATTTCTCACACCTAATTTGTCCTCCGAGGCAGCACACGCAAGGAAGCTTGTTATGCCGTTCGATTCCCAGGCGCTCGTTCAACAAATCACCCAGTTGCAGCACGACACCGTTGCCCGCTGGCATCAGGTCGATCCCGATAATCCGTACGACGGTTTGATGAACACCGTGTGCCAGCAGCACCAATTCAACTTCCTGCTGTGGCACGAAGAGGACATCGCCCGCAGCCCCGAGGTGGGGGACGAGCGGATCGCTCAGGTCAAACGAGCGATCGATGGCTACAACCAGAATCGCAACGACTACATCGAGCGCATGGACGAGGCGCTGTTGGACCTGCTGGCGGACGCGGACGTGAAACCGGAGCCCGGCGCGCGGCTCAACACCGAAACGCCCGGCAGTGCGATCGACCGGTTGTCGATCATGTCGCTGCGAATCTACCACATGAACGAGCAACTCGACCGCACCGACGTCGACCAGTTGCACCGCCAAAGCGTGGGTGAAAAGATCGCCCGTTGCCACCTGCAGCACGCGGACCTGTCGCAGTCGCTGGTGGAGCTTTTGGACGAATTGAAATCGGGCGAGAAGATGCTGCGGGTCTATCGCCAGATGAAGATGTACAACGACCCCTCGCTGAATCCGTACCTGTATAAGGGACTGCGGAAGGCGGGCTAACGACCAATCACCACTTCCTACACGACCGAGGCCAACCATGGCCCGGCTCGCAGAGAACTCGAAGCACAATCATGAGCATTGCCAAGGTAGCTGCCGTTCATAGCCGCCGCCAACTGCGGCCCACCAGCCAATCGGCCATCGACAAGTTAACGGTGATGCACGCCATCACTCCGTCGCGGATGGCCGGCGCCGAGATGTTCCTGACGCGATTCTTGAAGCATGCCGAAGGTGGATCGATCGATCACCGCTTGCTGCTGAATCGCGACAGCCCGGCCGTGGGTGAATTTCGCGCTGCAGGGGTCGACTTCGAACCAGCCGGCATCGGTGGCAAAGTGAATCTGCTGGCCGTATCGCGGTTGGCGGCTTCGGCCCGCAAGATGGGCGCCCGACTGATTGCCTCGCACTTGTCGACCGCCAGCTGGTGGTGCTGTTGGCTGGAACGGTTCGGTGGTCTGCCGACCGTGGGGCACGTGCAGGGGTTTACCTCCGCGCACTGGCACCGCGGGCAGACTCATCTGGTGACTTGCTCGAACGCGGTGAAAGACGACCTGATCGAGAAGGGGTTCGAGCCCAATCGCATCACAGCGCTGCAGCTTCCGGTCGAGCCCGCCGACATGGTGGCCACCCGAAGCCGCGCGGAAGTGCGTCGTGAATTCGGCGTGGACGAAGACACGCCGGTCGTGGGGACATTCGCTCACCTGTCGATCAAGAAGGGTTACCGCGAGCTGATCGTGGCGGCCGAGCGGGTACTGCGCGAGATGCCAAACGCCCAGTTCTGGTGCTTTGGCGATGGCATGCTGCGCGAGGAACTGACCCGTGGCATCGCCGAACGTGGTTTCGCCGACCGGTTCCGCTTGATGGGATTCCGCCGCGATGTGCCCGACATGATGCGAGCGGTGGACGTGATGGCGCTGCCTTCGCACCGCGAGCCCTACGGCCTGGTGTACATCGAAGCGGCATTGTGCGACCTGCCGGTGATCGCCTGCCGAGCCGGCGGCGCGCCAGAAATCGTGGTCGATGGTGAAACCGGTTTGCTGGTTCCGCCAAAGTCGCCACCGGAGTTGGCCGAGGCGATCCTCGAACTGTTGGGCGACCGTACTCGCAGCCAGGCGATGGGCCGCCGGGGCAACGAAAGCTGCCGCGAACGATTCAACTGGCCGAAGTTCGTCACCGATCTGTCAGAAGTGTACGAGTCGGTGGCCGGCTAAGGGTCGCTTGCCTGGCCTGCTGGCTTGGACGCTGCCTGCGAATCGAAATCGTCCAGCCATTGGCTCCGCCAGTCCGTGCAGTCTCGCATTCGCAGATTCACGTTACCGGTGATTTTTTCCGCGGGGTTATCCCAGCATCGGCACGCCTCGACCAAGACGGCGGGCGTCCCCCATCCTCGGTGAGTCTTCCCCGTGATGGATGTGTAGTGCGATGAGAAGTCGGTGAGGTGCAGGAAGTTGGAACCCAGTAATTTGATCCGCATGCCGTCCGACGAATTGATCCCCCCATCGAACAGCAGCCGAATCTGATTGGGACAGTCGCTGTCGACCAGCGTAAACCCGTCCCGAGCCTGGGCGTCGACCTTAGTCTGGCTGAAGCGGTAGAACCCGTTGTGACTGCCAACACCTGCGTCCTTGTTGAACTTCACCAACGTGCCCGGCGATGTGGTCAGGCTCGATTGCACCCACAGTTGCCCACCCCCATCGACCAACAGGCCCACCTGTTCGCTACCGGGATTGTAGTTCCGCAAGTGATTGACCACGATGTCCATCCCCATCTTGTTGACCATGTGTAAGACGGACGACTTGCACTCTTTGCCCTCGAGCCACCGGAACTGCATGTTGTCGCAGTTCGGCGTGTTTTGGGTTTTACCAATCTGCACCAAGTGGTCGAATCCTTCCCCCACGATTGGCTCGAAGATGGTTTTACTGGTACCGAGGCCTTTGGCAGCGCCGCTCACCAGGAGACCAATCGCCGCTTTGCCACGGCCGTCCAGCAGGAAGTTGCCCACGCGCGCGAAGCCCGCCTGGTGACGAATCATGACGCCCCCCTCATCGCCCGCCCAGCGAAGATGCGTGTAAACACCGCGCAGCCGAGGGTGCTCTATACCATGCGACGCGCCGGAACCGAGCAGAGTAAAGCCCGCGCGGTACGGCGTGGTAATCGTATCAGAAATCAGAAACTCGCCGGCCGGGATCACAATCGGCTGCTGGAACTCATGGGCATGATCGCAAGCCCACTGCAGGGCCTCGGTGATGTCGCCCCCTGGTTGGACCACGCCGAGCGGTGTGTCCTTGCAGACGTTCAACTGCAACTGCGAGGGCCGCATATCGGGAAGGAGCTCGGCCGGCAATTGGGCCGCGGCACGATGATGGCCGGTGACCAGTGCGGCGAAACACATCACCGCGACCCCTGCTATTGGGCGTGCGCACCAGCATGGCCGGCCCAGGACTTGGGCACGGTGAGCAACATTCACGGTTAGTCCAATCGATGTGGTCGAATCTGGTTTCGCCGATCCCCGAGGCACGGGTCCGCCCGCGCGGAGAGCCTGAATCGAGCCAGGGGCAAAACGGGGGCCCGCAACCTATTATACTACGAGGCCTTGGCCAGATTGTTCTTTCGCCCGAGTAATTGATCGCACGCCTGGGCGACCATCGGCACATCGATGGCCCGCATGGCGGTATTGTCGGCCTGACGCCGCTCGCGGGCGGAACCGTCCTGATAGAAGGCCTGGAGGCGGATATGCGAAGGGCCGTACGCGCCACACCATTCGGCACGACTGGTGCCGTGCAGGCTGATGGTGGGGGTGCCAACGGCCACCGACAGGTGCATGGGCCCAGTGTCGGAGCCGATAAACATCGCCGCCCGGCGAGTGATGGCGGCTAGCTGCGGCATGGTGGTCGAGGGGGCCAACTCCACGGCTCCGCTGCTGGTATCGACAATCTTCCGAGCCAGTTGACGCTCGTCGCTACCACACCAGACGGCCAGACTTTTCAGACCGTGTTCGGTCCACAGGTGCTGAGCAAGCTCGCCGTAGCGTTCGGCCGGCCACAGTTTCGAGGGCCAGCCAGCACCGGGATTCAGCACGGCGAATCGCTGACCGGTGACCGATGCCCGGGCCAGTGTTTCGATGGCATATCGGGCGTCTTCCGATCGCTCGGGCATCCGGAACTCCACATCGGGCTGCACGATTCCCAGCGGCTCGAGGATCCCCAGATAGTGTTCCACCACATGCGACGCCCGCACGTCGGTCAGCTCGTTGTTCAGCACCTTGCTCAGCTCACGCCCGTTGCGGCCGGCAACGCCCAGCCGGCGTTTGGCACCGCTCATCCAGGCAACCACGGCACTTTTGGTAAGGCACTGCAAGTCGACGGAGATATCGAAGTTCAGCTCCCGCAGCTGCCGGCGGACCGTTCGTGCTGTGTGGACTGAGCGCCACCATCGACGGGGCAGCTTCACCACGGCGTCCAAGTCGGGATGACCTTCGATCAACTCAGCAGCCCGGCCCTCGACCGCCCAGGCGATCATGGCCTCCGGAAAGTGGCGGCGCAGGGCGGTAGCCACGGGCAATCCGTGGATCACGTCGCCCATGGCTGTGAGGCGAACAATCAGAATACGGGGCGGTGCGTGCATGGGGATCCATCCTTGGAGGGGGCACTCACTCGGGGGGGCAAAGGCGCACTCCCCCCGCAGGGCGAGGAGCTGAAATGTACCCGGTGTAGCCACTTTGTGAGAAGTGCAATACGGCTGGTGCTAGCAGTCTGCGAGCCCTGCCGCTGCTGCTGCAGGCAACCGAATTAGCCCATTACGCGGTTCGCGCTGAGTACTTGCTGCCGCTTCCTGCACCAGACATTGGGGGCAAACAGAGTGTCCGCACGTTGCCGGCCGGCCGAACGGCGATGTTGGTGACCAGCGGCAGGGTCCAGCAGTGCGGTTTATGCCGGTTTTGCGGCAGTGTAACTTTCTACCGCGGTGGCCTCGACCGCTATGCATGACGTACACTGAAACAAGCGGCCGGAGAGAGGTACGTCGTCTCAATCCGCCCAACCACCCCCCTATCAGACTTGCTTCGTTAGATCCATGGCTCCCGAGACAATCCTCATCCCCGGCTGTTGGGGGCTCATTATCGTCTTGGGCTTGGTAGTACTTGTGCCATTCCTTCGTGGTACGAGCGACTTGGTTACCGCCAAGAATGTATTCCTGCTGGGGGGCATCAACTACGTCGGTATTGCCGGCCTAAAGGCGGCCTACTCGCCACAAATATTCCGGATTCTCGAGTTCGAGCGTCGCGACTACCAATATTTCGTGGCAGGGGCATTTACGTTTTTTGCGGCGTTCCTGCTCGCTTACGCGGTTATCAAGCTGCCTCGCAAGCTCGCTGGTCGGACCCTGCGCAAATGGCCGGCTGCCACGCCTGGCGTGCTGTACTTCATGACCTTGGGAGCCGTGACTCTCTCGGTTCTAGGCTTCTTGGCACCGAACATCCAAGGTCTGGCCCAGTTTCTGTTTCAGGTGGGCAACAAAGCGATCATCATTCCGGTAGCCCTGGTGTTTGCTGCTTGGTTTCAATCGAAAAAGAACTTGATTTTGGTGGCTACGCTCGCCGGTGTGCTGCTGCTGAGCATGATGCTGTCGATTCTGAGTGGCGGAGGTCGCCGCACCATGCTGGGCGTGCTGATGGCGATCCCCATTTGCTGGTATTGGTTTTCCCTGCGGTACAAGAACTGGCTGACCAACACCGTACTGCTCGGCGCTGTATTCGCCGTTTCGTTTGCGGTGCTGCTGGGATACTCAGCCATTCGCCATTTTGATCGCCGAGGCGAGATGCAAGAGCGAAACGTCGGCAATGCTATGGAAGCACTGTCGAAGCTGCCCTCGCTGGTGTTCGACACATCGGGCTTGGATTCGATGTTAGGGCAGAATGCGGCACAGACGTCCCTTACGGCAATTCATCTGTACACAACCGACCACGAGACCGAACCGTTCCACTCCGTGATCTTTGTTGCCACGAACTGGATACCCCGCGCTTTCTGGCCTGATAAGCCCTTGGGGCTGGGATATACCTTGCCCAAGACGGCGCGAGCCAAGGGAACAAGGGCGACCTGGGGACCTGGCATCGTTGGCCACGGCTATCACGAAGGCGGCCTGCATATGCTGGTCTTCTACGGCGTAGTAATGGCGCTCTGTTTGCGCTACTGGGACGAGTTGCTGGTTCGCCAACCCCGAAATGCGTACCTGTTGGCCTGCTTTGCCGCTATGTCCGGTCACCTGTTTGGTTGGTGCCGCGGCGATATTGGTACGTTCACTATGCAGATCGTGGGGGCGCTCGTCGCGATGCTGTTGTTCTGCTGGGCGGGACGCTTGATATTTGGCACAGGCTTGGTCTATCCCATCACGAGCGGTCCGGAGTACGTGAACACCAATCTGTTCGCACTCCGCCGCCGTAAACCCGATACGGCCTCTCCCACCGATTTCCAGTTTCGCCCTCGGCGCGTGTCGGACTAACAGACGGTAACCTCGTCAGTTCGCTGGGACATCGCCCCAAGGCGAGATGTCCCACTGCGCAGCGAGTTCCTCGCGGTCGTTCGCCAGCTCCTGCTGTAACCACGCGATGGTTTCCGCGGAGGGTGGCGTCGGGCGAGGTGGAGCCTTGCGCATAAAGTACTTGCGAAGGTGATGGCGGGCCCGCGACGAGACCAACGGCCTGACCAACTTCTGGTACATTTTGTTGCCCCGGATGGCATTCCAGATTGGGCCTGGCACCGGCTTGCCATCGCCAGCGTTGAACACTTCCTGTTCGTCGATGGCAGGCCTCTCGTCGGGGTCGAGCCCCAGAAACCGACAGGTCTCTGCCACCACCGCCGACCTGCTGCTCTTGTACTGCTCGAACAACACCACGCGAATCCGGTCGCGGCCAATCGCTTCGACCCAGGGCCGCAATTGCCAGGCATAGCGGCTGAAGTCGAGATACCGCGGATGCTCGCGCACTACGGCATTGATATCAGCCCCAACCAATCCCCGGGAAAACTCGTGATAGTGCTGGCTGATGATTCGTGAAATCGGCTCGCGAATGATATAAATCGCACGAAAATCCTCTGGCAGTACGGCAACCGCTCGCTCCACCACGCCCGGCCGATCGGGCAGCTTGCTGTATCCCGTCGAGGCGTCGCCCACTAGTTGGTCCGCTCCAGCTGCCACGTACAGGTCCGCGTACTCCTGCTTGCCTGCTTCTGTCAACACTTTGTCGTCGCACAAAGCGTGCGGTTCCTTGTTGACGGGCATGTACACCTGGGGGTGGCCGCAGACATCGAAGAACAAGCCAGTCGTTCCCGACTTCATTGCACCAATGATTAGAAAATCGGGCAGTCGCATACTAGTTGGGGGTCGTTCGATGGGTGGGGAAAGCGGGAAACGACTATCAATGGTTTCACTCGGGCACGCAAACCGTTCGCTGCACTCCGTCGACCAGCCGCGTGGCGTCCAGAAATCCTTGCACCATGGTCGGCAGAGTGAACTCCTCGGTCACCGTACGCAGGGCTTCGGCAGCCATTCTTTCGCGCACCTGCGCATCCGACAGGATTTGAACAATCGCGTTTGTCATGGCGGGTTCGTCGCCATACGGGTACAGCAGGCCATTCTCACCCGGCTTGAGTGCCACGATCTCCGGATTCTGTGCTTCAATATCGTCGGAGGTGATGGCCGGCAAGCCGAACCCCAAGGCGGTCAGCAAGCTCAAACCAACGTTCTCCGGATAGCAAAACACGCCGCTGGAAAGAAGCCAGGGAGCCAGGTCGTGTTCGTCGTAAACAGCTCCTGCGAACCGCACCTGATCGACGATTCCCAGCTCGCGAGCTTGAGCCTCCAGGTTGGATCGCTCCGGACCATCTCCCACCACTACCGCGGTGAGTCCGGGAAGCTCGCTTTGTCCATTGGCTATCGCCCGCAGCAGTCGATCGGGTCGATTCTCGTCTCGCAGTCGCGAGACGAACGCGACGGTACGCGACGGATCGAGTCGCTGCTCGGCCTGAAACGCAGCCAATTCCGCCGACCTGGCGAGCCACGACTGGCGAGCTTGCTGGATGGGAGTCTGGTCGATGGCGTTCTGGGCGACAAACACTCGCTCGCGATCGAATCCATACTCGCTGACCAGCCTCTCGGCCACGGGATGCGTATAGAGCATGACTCCGGTGGCGAGGCGGCCAAGTCGATTTCGCATCCAGGTCCGCAGCCAGGTGTCGCTCTTCGAATAACCATGTCCCCAGGCCACGGTCGGCAGCCCCGCTCGCTTTGCCTTCTTCAACGCGGGACGAAGTGTCAGGTACCTGGGGTTCCAGGAGTGAATCAACAGGTCGAATCGATCGGGGTCGACCACCTCGATTTGTGCGGGATGCTCGCGAAACGCCGCTGGCCCGATGCGCCGATTGCGAACATTGGCATGTTCGAAGCCGAACTTCACCGTGTCGGGCACCGGATTCGGAGCGTCGCTGGCCTGATCGGCGAACAGGGTCACCTCGATATCCGGCTGTGCGGCCAGCAAGTTATAAACCGGCAGACGGTACGGCCGGATGTCGGGCTGGGTGATGGCGATACGAATCATAGTTGCTGGTAGGCCTCCCGGGCCGATCGATCGGTGTGGCTCGATACCCAGTCGGCTACGGCCCGTGGCAAACCCGCTTCGCCGGCAATCCGCTCGTAAAACGTCGGCAATCGTTGCGGGTGCTTCAGGTAGTGGTCGAACAGACGCCCCAGTTCGTGGTTGGTTGTCTCGCGTTGCGCCAGCACATCGGCATGCCGATACACTCGCTGGAACAAGAACGATTGCAGCTCTTGCTTCTTTTCGGCCATGCCGCTGGGGGGAGTGAGCAGCGGTGGCACACTCCGAACCTCGTCCACGCTCGAGATTTCGAGCTGTTCGATCCGCGACTCGGCGAGCTTTACCATGTCGCTCACGGCCGCGTCGATAAGCTCATGAATCACAGCCCGGCGTAGCTCGAGGTTCGTCAGTCCGTCGTACCTGTCGCGCACTCGCTCGGCCGCCTCACGCCAGAGGGTGATCTCATTTAGTTCATCCAGTGTTAGCAGCCCCAGTTCCAAGGCGTCGTCGGCATCATGGGCGTCGTAGGCGACGCTATCGGCGGCGTCTACCACTTGCACTTCTAGCGGCGGTTGCGATGCAGCGGCGGTCGCCATTTCGCTTTTGTTGGCTCGGCGCCGCTGCCCCTCCAGCACTTCCTGCGACAAATTGAGACCGGGAAACTTCGGGTAGCGAATCTCCAGCTGCTCCACGATACGCAGTGCCTGGGCGTTGTGATTGAACCCCCCGAGCCCCGCCAGCCGCTCGTCCAGCACATCCTCGCCAGCGTGCCCGAACGGTGGGTGGCCAATGTCGTGCATCAGAGCCAGGGCCTCTACCAAGTCTTCATTCAGGGCGAGTGCCCGGGCCATCGTGCGAGCGATGGAAGCGACCTCCAGCGTGTGCGTCAGCCGGCTCCGGTGGTAATCGCCCAACTCACCAGTAAAGACCTGTGTTTTGTGGCTCAACCGACGAAAGGCCGCGCAATGCGTAATGCGGTCGCGATCGCGCTGAAATGCAGAGCGATAGGGGTGCGACGTCTCAGGGTACTTTCGCCCTGCCGAATGCTCGCTTCGCATCGCGTACGGTGCCAGCAGCAGAGATTCCCGATCCATCGGTGGCGAAGTTTGCATGGTCTATTGGCAGCGGGGGTCCCGGCTGTGGTTGAAAGGCAGATTTGTACAGGACAAACCACGAGCAAGTCCAGACACTAGCTCTCTTGGGGGTCAGCTTCTGGGGCCGGCTCTTCAATCGGCTCCGGAGCGATCTCGAGGCTCGAGAGCATCTCTTCGAATGCCTCGCGATTCTCCTCGACAATCTTGGCGGGGCCGTAGAACTTCACGTAGTAGCTGCCTGCCCCTTCGATCTCGATCACCGCGCCCAGCATTCGGTAGTCGGGCAGTTCGACCTTCGGACCTCGTTGTCCGTGCGGGCTGTCGAAATAGGTGCCGGTGATATCCAGTACGTGGGCAATTGCCCCGCGGAGTCGGCGGCGATCGCGTCGCATGGCGTCTTTTCCATCGGCGTCGCGGCCTAAGCGGAATTGCCCTATCCAGTTGCGGATGTTCGTGTCGACGTCGCCCCCCGCCCCCATCACGGTCATCCGTCCTCGCCGCGGTGGCGACCTTTCGTCTGCCGGATCCACTGGCGGTTGATCCTTCTCGTCGAGCGGCGAGATCGAGAGTTCCAGCTCGACAACATTGTTGCGAGGTTTCACGACCTTCCAGCGAGCAGGCACCTTGAGCCGCAACCGTCTATCTTTCACCAACAAGGTTTGCAGCTTGGGTTCGTCCGGCTTGGTGGCTTCGTCGGACTCTTCCTGCGTAGCATCTTCGGTGGCTTCGGGCACGTCCACCTCGTTCGGCTTGGCGGCGACCTCGTCTTGCGCCGCGGTGGCTGGCGAGTTGAAAACGAGCAGGCACCCTGCCATCACCAGTAGCGATATTGCTTGCTTGCAGCATTGCGATGTCATTGGGATTCTCAAGCTATGGGGCAAAGGTCACTTCCTGACACACCAAGCTTTCAGGTCGACTAACTCACTCGACACCTGAAGCGGCCGGGGAAGCGTTCGCCTTGCGGGCGAACTTTACTGGTCGGCGGCGTCCATTGCCTCGTTGTCGTCCATCTCGCCATCCTCCATGGCCGGCTCATCCGCCTCGTTCGTGGCGGCGTCCGCAGGCGCGGCGGGTTGTTCTGTGGTGGGGGGTGGAACCGCGTTGTCCGCGTCGGGCTCGCTGGTACTGCTGGCCAGCACCCAAACCAGCACTCCTGCCAGGATTATGGTTAGCAGGATCAGTACCGCCGCGGCCAATTGCTGGCTACGCTTCGAGCGCATCTTTCGCCGGCGGTACCGGGCGGTGGCCAGCGAAACGTCGGCTGCCTCGGGCGAGGAGGTGCCGCCGGACGAATTGGCCTCATTGTAGTCGTTTGTCGGAGGTATCGCAGTGGTGGGAGCCGCTGTGCTGGCCAATTGGGGGAAATGCTCCGGCACTGCGCTGGCAAGTCGCCAATCGGGCCAGCCGGTCCGCCACACGTAGCTGTCGGCTGCCAGACGGCCTTCGCCCGCCCATTGATGCACCAGGGCGTCGTCGGCCGGGCCAAACTGTCCACCCGAGGCAGGTCGAACGTACCATAACGGCTGTTCTGCCGGTGCCGAGGTCGGCGGCAGCGATGGATCGGTCGGGGCAGGGGGCGAGGATGACGGTGCAGCCGAGGGCTGAGGAGGTGCAGCGACGGGGGCCGGAGTCGGCGAAGCGGGCGCTGCGGCCGACGACTTTGCAGCGGTCGCCACGGCCGGATTCGCAGCGGAATCTGGCTGCTGAAGAGCCCCCGAGGGCTTGGCGGCAGCCTGACGGGCCGGTTCTGGCGACGGTGCCGAACTGGATTGTCCTGTTGGCTGTGGAATGACAAACCGCACCTGGCACTCGGGGCAGATGCCACGCTTGCCAGCCAATTCGGCTTTTACATGCAGTGGATGGCCATTCGGGCAGGCGAAGCGAATACCCATGATCCCGTTCGACAAAACCTTGCGATTACAAATTCGAAATGCTCTTCAGCCATGGCAGCCTGGATTTGTACCGCCCGTGGCACCTGGCTACATGTCACTACCCTGCCAGTCGTCCTCCTTGCACTTCTTCCCCCCTGTTTCAGTATATTGCGGAGAGGGCCGTAAATGAAGAAATACCAGCGATTTGCGCTGGTTTGACGCCTTCCTTTACCAGCATTTGGGTCCCAGATGTCCGGTTCCGCGCAACGGCGGCACCAATTAGGCCGAATTTGCCGGCTGGCAAAGGATTTTCGGCCCCCGGCTTCCCAACAATCCATGGCGGAAAATCTCCCCGTCTCGTAAAATGAAGGCTTGAATACGGGGCAGAATTGTAAGGCGGCCCCATCGGTCGCATTTCGCTTGTCTCATTCGATAGCCGATTTAGGGGAACATTGTAGATGGCAGGTCAGGAACACCAGGACGAACAGCAAGACGAGGGGCCGCTGGAAATCGCCATCGTTGGGGACCTCACCGACAACGAGTCCGAGTTAACTGATAAGCTGCTGGGAATTGAGCCCGGCGGCAGCTGCACCATCTACTTCGACTCGCCCGGTGGAAGCCCCTACTGCGCCATGAGCCTGATGACGCTCATCCGCATTCGTCGGCTCAACGTCACCGGCATCGTCACGGGCGAGTGCTCTAGCGCCGCGCTCTGGCCCTTCGCCGCGTGCCAGCGCCGCGTCGTCACGCCGTTCAGCGTTCTATTGTTCCATCCTATGCGGTGGCAAAGCGAAGAGAACGTGGGCCTGGCCGAAGCTGCCGAATGGGCGCGCCATTTCGGGACGCTCGAAAAGGACATGGACAAGCTGCTGGCCGACCTGTTCCAGGTATCGCACGACACCATGTCGAACTGGATCACGCCTGGACGGTACGTCTCGGGTCGCGAAATGGCCGAAGCCGGTCTGGCCGAGCTGGTCGAGTTTTCACAACTCAACACATTCCTCGACCAGCCCGACATCTCGCTCGCCAATGGTGCGGCCCATCGCCTCAAGGCTCACCGTCCGGTGGAAGCCCGCAAGGCTACCTAAGTCTCGGGCACCGGCCCATCCTTCTCACAGGTCGGGATCGCTGCCGCGTCGGCTTTACTGCTCAATGACACCGAACGCCACGCGCGCTCCAGCATCGCCTGTCGGTTGGGTGAACTGGTCTTCACCAGCATGAACCACGATCGCCCGACCGACGATGGTCTGGGGTCCGTCCAGGCTGATTACGGTGTCCTCGATATCTACATCGGCGACACCCTGGTCGTTCGCTTCGATGTTGCCCAGATCGCCTACGTGACGGTTTTCATCCGCAGGCTTGCCATGCGGGGCGTCGGTGGGGTTGAAGTGCCCGCCGGCCGATTTGCCAGCCTGCTTGTCGGACAGGTCGCCGGTCTCATGAACGTGAAAACCATGCATGCCAGGCTCGAGCCCAGTGATGGTGCCGGTGATCGTTACCGTGTCCCCCTCTTGCTTGAAATTCAGCGACCCTTCAGCGCCGCTCTCGCCAATGGGCTCCAGCTTGCATACGGCCGTAATCGTTTGATCCTCGCCGGGGCTTTCAGTCGTCATGTTGTTGTCCCCGCTTTGCATCGAGCCGGGTTCGTTTTCGCAGCCCACCAGTAGGGCCAGGGAGGCGACGGCGGCCAGGGTTGTAAAACTGCGTACCATGTCTTGGTCTCCTTATTCGTTGTGTTGAGTCAAATCTGTTCAATTAGCGTCGCTGAACTCAAAGCTGCTCAACCAGCGGAGACTCGCTCAGCCGATTGGGCAGCTTGTGGTTGTCGGGCGGCGGAGCCTGCGGCCCTCACACGCCGGCCAGACGGTGGCCGGTTTCTTTCCAACCTTCCACGCCGGCTTCGAAGTCGTACACATTCGAAAAGCCAGCCTGCTCCAGTTTCTCAGCAGCCTGCGTCGACGACGAACACTCCGTACTGGCGCAGTACACCACGACGGGCTGGTCCTTACCGCCCGCTTGCTGCTCCACACGATCCACGAAGTCGTCGCTCTGCTGCGGAATGTTCACCGCCCCTTCGATCTTGGTTTGATCGAATTTCGACTCGTCCAAAGTATTGACCAGCAGGAATTTCTTGCCTTGCTGCTTCACACGGTCGAGTTCGGTTGCTGTGAGCTTCTGCATTTCGAATCCTCCTCTTCTTTCAGTACTGCCGACTGGGGTGACTCCGCCCGGGAAACATTCCACAAAGCGGTGCGTGCCCATCGGCCTGAAGAGAAGGAACTGGGTGCAACCGTGGTGCCATTTCCAGGCGAATCCCCCAACGGCGGCAAAGAAATCGCCACGATCACTAGAATCTGCCAATGTCGCACGCCGGCAGTGGTGGACCGGCTATCAGCGCGGTTGCCGCCACGTCAACCATCGTGCCCGGCAGGCCGCTCCCGCGGCCACTAGCGCGGTTGCTAATAACCCAACCATCGACGGCTCGGGCACCAGCGACACGCCTCCCGAGCCTGCGGCCGCGCCGGATGCACCGAACTGCGACTTCCAGACATCGTAGTCGGCCGCATCGACGATCCGGTTCCCCGAACCATCCGCCCTCAAGTCAATGGTCGACCCCAGCGTATTGCGCCAGCGGACATAGTCGGCAATGTCCACGATGCCGTCGTAGTTGTAGTCGCCTGCGGTGGGAATGTACTCGGTGTCGTTCACATAGAACTCCAACCACTCGGCGCCGGCTTGCAGTCCGGTGGCCACGGCTTCTTCGAATTCGCCCCCGAAGCGAATCTGCTGGCTGCCGCTCACCATCTGAAAGCCAACGGAGTAACCCTGCTCCTTCAACTGCAACAGGGTCTCGTACTTGCTGCGATCCAACGTCACTCGGGCACTCAGGTCATTGGCCTGGAACGCTGCCCGCGTGCCGGCCCGGGCAATCAGCTCGTCCAGTACCCAGTCCGAATCGGAGTGGTCCATGTGTGCCTGCGACGGCGTGGCGTAGTTCAGCACGATCTTCTGATCGTCAAAAGCCTCGACCACCGGATCGGCAAAGTTCACCCATGCTTCGGCCAGCGCCTGCGACGAATAGTCGGGCAGCGCCATCACCTGGTCCGTCATGTGCATCTCCGAGGAACGGGCAAAGCCTGGCAGGTGCACGCTGGTCAGGCGCGGCGTGTCGGCATATCGGTTTCCCAACTGCTCGACGAACGATTCCCACTGGTTCAATAGCTGCGGATCCCAAGGCACGGGGGCCAGTTCCGGCTCGGTGCCTTCGTCGATCTCCAACGGATAGTAGCTCACGCCAGGCAAGTCGAGTGGCGAATTCACCCCACCCATCACGCGAAGTTGGATATCGCGATCGAGCTGCTCGCCCCGCGCCATCTGCTCATCCAGCCAGGCGAACCCTTCGTTGTGCAGCTTTCGCCACGATACCCGAATCGTGAATCCGCTAACCCGCTCGTCCATGATGTCGTCGTCGCCGTGATCGCGGTCGACCCCCTGCAGCAACACGTACGGCACGCCCGTGCCCATCGCCGAGCTGGCGAAGGTCAGCAGCAACATCAAGACAACACTGTAAGTACGAGGCATAGTCCAGCTCTTTCTACCTGGCGCTACAGCCGGGCTGACTGAGGACAACTATGGCCAGCGATGCGACAACTGCAGCAACCCCGCAGCGCACCACCAGCTAATTAGAATCTGTTCCGTTGACCTCGCGTATGGGTCCGTGATCCACCTGGTCTCAGCCAGTTCGCACCAGGTACGCAAGGGGGACGATCGATAACCGCGGCGTTCGAGCAGTTGCCTAAGACTGCTGACGACGCACAACCGCCTGACGAGTCGCCCGCGATTATACTCGTGGCACTACACCAACCAAGGAATTTTCTCGGATTTCTGCGGTAAATTCACTGCATTCCCAGCATCGCATCGCCAGCAATGCTCGCCATGCGCGCCAGGCAATTCCTCCAGCAAACCTCCTGCGATCGGATGGCGACCATGCAGTTTGCAGCCCCCATTGGCCGAGCGTTATATTGGCGCTGGCACCACGGCCGGTGCGGACAGTACGTAACCCTCTGAAAGCAGGACCCACCACCATGCGTCCGGGAAACACCGTTGTTGTCGTAATCGTCGTCATCGTGGTGCTGGGGATTGTGTGCCTTGCGTTGTGCGGCGGCTTGATCTACTGGGGGTTCTCCAACGCCACGAAGACGGCCGATCCGCAAATCGACGCGGTGTTCGCGGCCATCGAAGGCGACACCATGGGCCAGGCTTACGACACGATGACCACCAGCGAGTTCCGCGCTGTCACCAGCCGTCAGCAGTTCCAGGAGCTGGGCGACACCATCGCCACCCGGCTCGGCAAGCTGCAGTCGAAAACACTTCAATCGTTCAACATTCAACAACACAATTCCGACTCCACCATCGAAGTGACGTACAACGCCGAATTCGAAAAAGGGCCCGGCACCATCATGGCGACGCTCAAGGACGAAGCCGGCCAGTGGAAACTGCTCCACTTCCGGGTCAACTCGCCAGAATTCGACAACGCCAAGCAACCGCCCCCCGCAGCAGAGGCGCCGCCCGAGCCCACGGACGAGCCAGCCACCCAGCCCGAGGAATAACCACCCCGCTGACGCTCGGCGTTTTGGTCACCCCCGAGTTGTTCCACAACATCCCCCATCCGCATCCATGGGCCCAAAACCCAGCGGGTTTTGGTCACCCCCCAAGTGGTGAAACCACTTGTTTTCCAGGGCAAACCAACCGCAGGGTGGGACAAAACTCCGAGAGTAGTCCCCAGCCACTCAGCGTGCTGGCCCCAAAACTCCCAAGGTGGCCCAAAACTCGAAGTTGTCCCAAAACGCTTCTGCCCTCCCTTTCTCCCGCAACCACACGGTTCTCCCGTCCCCTGGCGCGGAATAGATAGCATCGCGCCCCTTCATTAGATCACACGATCTGGCAAACTCTACGGCGAATTTTTTACACTCGCGTCTTACTGCTTTTCGAAACCAATCGGCAGACAGCGACCGTAGCCAGACGACACAGATTTGCCCGTCTTCCATATCCTCTTTCCGACCAAGGTAACAGCACCACTGGGTACTTGGACACTCGCCTTCGGGTGCCTCTGCGAGTCACGCCTGGAAAGGCTGGAATTCGGCCGCCAGGTCGCTGAGGGGATGCACACCGTGGGGAGTTGGCAGGGGCCCGAAAGAGGTCGCCGTTGCCCCCTAATTCGGTGGGACTGGCGGGCTGAGTAATTACAGAGGTTCTCACGACCGACGCAAGTTTGGCCATTTCCTACGGCGCGTTGGGCGATGCACCCGACGCAAGTTGCACTGGCGGCAAATTGCCGGCGGTGTCGCGACCTCAGCAGCAAAGACCTCAGCGTTCTGCCCGTTGGAGTCTCTCCGACGGCCGTCTGCTATACTTGGCTCCATGGCCGACGTCACGCAAATCTTGTCGCAGATCGAGCAAGGCGATCCCTCCGCCGCCGAGGAACTGCTACCGTTGGTTTACGAAGAACTTCGCAACCTCGCGGCTGCAAAGCTAGCGCACGAAAAGCCCGGTCAGACACTCCAGGCAACGGCATTAGTGCATGAAGCCTATCTGCGATTGACGGGGCGGAATACCAATGAGTGTTGGGAAAACCGGCGTCACTTCTTCGCGGCCGCCTCGACTGCTATGCAATGGATACTTGTGGAAGCAGCTCGGCGAAAATTGAGGCTCAAGAGAGGCGGTGATCGAAAACGAGTTGAACTCGAAGACATCGCCATTCCGCTGAACAAGAGTCCCGAAAGACTTCTCAGCCTCGATGAAGCCCTCGAACGGCTGGCATTACAGCTACCCGAGGCGGCTGAAGTCGTCCGGTTGCGATACTTTGTCGGACTTTCGATTGAGGAAGCCGCCGACGTGTTGGGCGTATCGCGAGCCACGGCCTATCGACACTGGACATTCGCCAAAGCGTGGCTCCAGTCGGAATTGGACAAATGATGTGAGACAATGGAAAAGTAGACGGCGCATTATCCTGTAGAGCCCCAAAACCTCGGAGAATGCGTTATGAGCGACCTATCAGCAGCCAGATCGATCTTTCTTAGGGCGATTGAGCTGGGATCCCCTGACGAGCGTTCAGAGTTGGTCCATGCCGCATGCGGCGACGACTCGGAGTTGCGTGGCCGCGTTGACGCGCTGCTCAAGGCCTATGACGACCCTGACAGCTTTTTCGACGGGCCCATTGCAGGCGATGCATCGCAGGGCGATGCCCCAACCATCGACCTGCCCAAGATGTCGGAACGGTCAGGCACCGTTGTTGGCAGGTACAAGCTCTTGCAAGAAATCGGCGAAGGGGGATTTGGCGTCGTTTACATGGCGCAACAAACCGAGCCAGTCGAGCGAAAAGTCGCACTAAAGATCATCAAGCCCGGCATGGATAGCCGGCAGGTGATTGCCCGCTTCGAGGCTGAACGTCAGGCCTTAGCGCTGATGGACCACCAAAACATTGCCAGAGTACTGGATGCAGGGACCACGGAGGCCGGCCTGCCTTACTTTGTGATGGAACTGGTGAAGGGCGTGCCCATCACCAAGTATTGTGACGACAACAAGTTAACTCCAAGACAGCGGCTGGACTTGTTTCTGCCGGTCTGCCGCGCCATCCAGCACGCGCATCAGAAAGGCGTCATCCACCGCGACATCAAGCCATCGAACGTCTTGGTGGCCCTGTACGATGGTTGCCCCGTTCCAAAAGTCATCGACTTCGGCATCGCCAAAGCGACACAGCAGCGACTGACCGAGCGGACGATGTTCACCGAATTAGGGCAGGTCATCGGCACATTCGAGTACATGAGTCCCGAACAGGCTGAGATGAACCAGCTGGACATCGACACGCGGAGCGACATCTATTCACTGGGAGTTTTGTTGTATGAACTGTTGACCGGAACGACGCCGATCACCCAAAACCAGTTCCGTGAGGCGGGCTTGGTGGAAATGCTGCGCACGATTCGCGAGACGGAGCCGCCCAAACCGAGCACTCGACTGAGTGAAACGGGTGACGCGCTGGCAACAATCTCGGCCGTTCGACAAACGGAACCAGTTCGGCTTGCACAACTAGTCCGGGGCGATCTCGATTGGATCGTCATGAAGGCTCTCGAAAAAGACCGAAGTCGTCGCTACGAAAGCGCCAACGATCTGGCGGCCGACATTGAGCGGCATCTCCACCAGGAGCCCGTGCTCGCCGCCGCGCCCAGTGCGAGCTATCGGATGCGCAAGTTTGTAAGCAGAAACAAGCCGGCAGTCACCACGGCGGCGCTGCTCGCTCTACTTCTCCTTGGATTTGGGCTTGTCAGCACTTATCAGGCACAGGTTGCAAAGCGATCCGAGACGCGTGCACGGCTGGCTGAGCAAGATGCGAAGCAAAGTCTCGACCGCGAACAGCAAGCGCGAACCGAAGCGGAAGAAGATCGTGTCCGCGCCGAACTAGCAGAAGCCACTGCGACGTCTAACAAAGAGCAGGCGCTCGATCAACTCGCTCGAAGTGAATACGAGCAAGCCAGGGCAGTTCGGCTACTGGGTGAGCCAGGGGCCCGGTTTCAAGCTCTTGATCTATTGAATCGAGCAGAAGAGTTGCGGAGCCGTTCGAGTATTCAAGCCATGCTTGAAGCTAATTCATCTGAAGCAGTGCTTCCTACGCAACCTGAACTGCGGAGCGAGGCGGTTGCTGCATTGCTGAAGGCGGACGGGCACGTCACCCACCAATGGGATGGCATGACCCACGGTGTGAGTCCGAATGGAATATTTCTGGGAAGCCTGTGGATTGATCCCGCCGCGATGAGCGGCGGTATGCGAGTCGTCGACGTGCAATCGACTCAGCGAATCTACGACGAGAGCGGTGAGGCGGCCAAGAAAGTCTTGGGCATTGCGTTGGCTGTAGGGCCGGATGGCAAGCGATTGGCTGCATTTCAGACGGATGGCCACACCATAAAGTTGATCGACACCACAAATCACAAAGTCGAACGAACGCTCAGCATGCCCGAAAAGGCGACGGCAAGTGGTAGGGACATGACGTTTAGTCCAGACGGTCGGTGGTTGCTGGTTGGCTCGGGAATACTTAATGCAAAATTAGTGCTGTGGGATCTCGACGACGGAACTCAGGTAGAGGGAAAGATAATTGGAGAGGTTAAACAAATGCCGGTGGCAAGTACTGCCTTCGGCCCCCACGGTAAATTGCTCGCCTGGGCATCGGAAGCACAGGAGGTAATTCTCTGGAGCTTACTCGATGGCAAAGAGCAGAAGAAACTAGGTCTACCGCTTCGACTAGACGGTGGTATCGATTTCTCGTCTGATGGAACAACCCTCGTAGTTCATGGCTTTGATCGCAAGCAGGAGGGCTCTGCTGGGAAGGATAATCCCAGCCAGATCCGCCAAGGCTCACTTCTCCTATGGGATATTCAAGATGGGAAAGAGATCGCTCGATATTCAACCTCTCTTGCGAAACTGCCAAAGTTGCTCGATCTGTCGGACGATGGACGGCGAGTCGCCATCGGGCAACTTACCGGTTCCATCGACGTCCTCTCACTGGAAACAGGCGAACACTTTCCGCTGAATCACGGCGCCATGCTGCAAACAATCCAGTGGACTGCCGACAGCAAGCAATTAATCACGGCCGGGCCTGGCAAAGCGAAACTCTGGCAGCTTTCAGACGCAAACGTACTCAAGAGGCGCACGCTGGAAACGCGATCGGGCGAGGCGACAATTACTCGATTCGCCCTGTCGCCAGAATCCAAGGAGGTAGCCGTTGAATTTGCGGGAGTGTCGAAGGTCGGCCTGTTTGAGTTGGGCTCCGGTCGTCGTCTGACGGAACTTGAGAATCCGAGCTCTGCATCTCCCACAACGTGGCTGACTTTCGTTCCTGGAGGCGAACAATTACTGCGATTTGGTTTGAGGGAAATTCTTCTTTGGAACCTCGATGGCGATAGAAAGCCGCGTCGCATCGAACTGAAGGAATACAATGAGCTATTCTACTCCGTTGGATTTCTTTCAGATGGAGCAATGCTAGTCGGGGGGCAGAAAGCTTACGTCCCCGAAGTCATTAATCTACTTAGTGGCGAAAGCGTTTGGAGTCGAGAGAAGCGGATGTTAGGTGCTTCGGTACGCGTGAGTCGAGATGGGCAATTGGTAGTTTCGCACGACGAGACTTTCGAAACACATCCGCGCTCCATTGCCGTGCGGAAACTCCCCTCGGGGGAACTGCTCTCACAATTCCCGTCGTTTTCCAACGCCTGGTCAATAAGCACACGAATCGAAATTAGCCCCGAAAATCGCTGGGTACTGGAACTCGGCACCGCTGGTCCGATCTTGCCATTCTCCGGACACGCGATGGGATCCGCTGGCATCGTCAATGCTTTAGGTGCCGACGACCAACCGTGGGAAGCAGTGCTGTGGGATACTCAGACAGGAGTCGAATACTGGCGGGTCGCAGGGAACTCCACCGCCAATGCCGTCGTGTTCAGCCCAGATGGGCGTTATCTCGCCATATCGCAGCGAGATGGGAAGGTTCTCCTGTGGGACGTTGCCGCGAAGCAAGAATTGTTCAATTGGCTGGCTTGGCCCCAGGTCACGTCACAACCAGTGCTGTCGCACCAAATAGCGTTCACCGCCAACGGAGACGAACTGGTGGCGACCGACGAGGGATCGCCAGCTATCATCCTACTAAGCCTCAAAATGTTGAAGCGCGAATTGGCTGAGATGGGTTTAGGTTGGTAGCGTGCAGAAGTTTGATTGACCGCCTGCGGCTCATTGCGCTTCAACCTACAGTCGGCTGGACCAACACCAGCGAGTTGCGCGTCCCCGGAACTCGCAGAGGTGCCTCTTCATCAAGGACACCTCCCGCAGGTGTGCAACCTCCTCGCGGTCCGGTCGAGGGGGCAGGTGGTCACCTGCTAACTCCGCGCGGTGTACATCGCCTCAGCAAGCTAACGGCCGGCATTTAGGGTGCCCAAGTGTGACACGCCGAAGCACTTTTTGGCCCCTTCCAACCTGCAGCGGTGCAGCTCCGCCCCCGGCAGAATCGGGACGGCGGTTAGTTGCGGTAAGCATCGAGTGATTATCCCGGCTTCTCGAGCTAGTACACGAGCTTCGCAGGACCGTGCGACATTCGTCTCAACACGGCCGGCTGCGGGCTGTCAAGAGAGATATGTTTGCGTCCACTGTTGGACACACCTATACTGCCCATAAGAAGGTCATAGTGAGATTACCTGTTTCAACATTGGTGCGAACCAGCAGACCAGCACATCTGTCTTCTCCAACCTTGCCAGGTACGCTAATGCGAGCGATCACACTCTCATGCAGCTCGGTATTACTGTCGGTCGCCAGCACGGCATTTGCATTCGAGGCCGCGCCAACCATCCAGTGGATCGATCAGTTTGGCTCCTCAGGTGCCGAGAGTGCGCATGCGGTGGCGGTCGATGGTTTTGGCGACGTCTATTTGGCCTACTATACAAGCGGGAGTGTCGACGCCACGAGCGAGAACGACAGCATCTTCCTTCGCAAGTACAATTCTGCCGGCACGTTGCTCTGGTCGGAACCCTTGGGCCAATCGTCTTTCGAGCGACCAATCAGCATCGAAGTAGACGATGCAGGCGACCTGTACGTTGCTGGCTCCGTCTATGGTAACGGTACGACGTGGGATGCGTTCCTTTCGAAGTACAACTCCAGTGGATCGCGATACTGGTCTCAGCGGTTTGGTAGCTCGTCCGTAGACTTCGGATTCGATGTGTGTGTCGATGGCCAGGGAAATGCCTTCGTATCGGGCCTGACGGAGGGCGTAGTCGACGGAGTGAACGCCGGAGAGGGTGACGCTTTCGTCGCCAAGTTCGACACCGACGGCAACCACCTCTGGAGCCGACAATACGGGACAAGCGGTACCGACTTCGGCGAAGGCATCGCGGCAGACGCGGATGGTAACGTCTACGTGACAGGTAACTCGAACACCGGATACCCAATCACGGACATCGATTCGCTGGTGGTCAAGTACGACCCAACAGGCGCACTCGTCTGGACGAGAGAAATCAACCCCGCGGGGCACTACGTCGGGAGCTCAGATATTGCCGTTGTTGACGACACTCTATATATCATCGGCGATGAACAGCTCCAATTCGGGGGCTGGGATGCCTTTCTCGCCACGTACGACACTGCCGGCAACTATCAGTCCCACTTTCGGTGGGGGTCAACCGGCACCCCGGTAGCATCTGATAGTACTTCGGATCTAGCGGTAGATCCGGCCGGCGGGTTGCTCGTAATAGGAAGCACACGCGGCGATCTCGCCGCTGAAAATCGAGGTGTCGAAGACATCTACGTGACAAAGTTCGATGCCGCTGGTGCGATTTCCTGGAGCAAACAATTCGGGACGTCAGGCTCAGACTACGGAAATAGCATCGCGGTCGATGGATCTGGCAATATCTATATCGGAGGCAGCACGACTCGAGCGTTGAGCGGCTCTAGTTCAGGGTACTATGACGCCTACTTAGCAAAGTTGAGTTCCGTTCCAGAACCTGCGACTGCGACATTGGCAGCCGCTGCATGCACCGTACTGGCGCTGTTCCACAGGCGGAGTCTGCGCAGCACCCGATCGTCATTCGGGACTTCGCCTAATGCTTCCGCGGACTGACGCCCCAGGCTATGCGCTGTCGCCGCTCCGCGGCTAGGGTGAAAGTTGCCCTCAGCGTGTCATGCTTTGGCAGCGATATCCTTTTGACATGGCAAGCTGAATCGGACGAGGTGGCCGAGGCAGGTTTTGATGACTCCAAAGTTGCCGAGGTGAGCTGCACCGAGGTCTGTTGAGAAGGGGCCCGAAGGGGCATCAGCGAGTCAGGTTAGGGCGCTGAGGGCATCCGTTTCAGGTTGCTGGGGTAATGTACAACTCGCGCATTGCTGCGGCACCAGAGATGTGCAGAACTGCTACAATGGAGGGGGGGCTGTCACCGTTCTTGTGACGAAGCAGGTTGTACGAGGGCTCACTTTTTCTGTAACGAATATGGCGTTCGTCGAATGGTTGCAATTCAGGGTTCCCTGCATGCGCACATTTCTGTATTTGATGCTTGTTCTACTTTGCTGGTTCACATTGGGATTGATTCTGGAGCTCAATCGTGAGCCCAGCTACGGAGCGAACTATCTCGTCGGACTCGGCTTCGATTTGCTTCTTGTTATCATTGCCTGTGCGACTTGTGCCGGTCTCTGCACAAAGAGTCAGCGACTCTGCGCAATGTCCGCTCCATCTAAGATGTTGCTCTCATTTATCATTGCGTTTGTTGCGGGTCTCCCTGTTGTCGTCGCCCAGCAGGTCCGCTTCGGAGATCCGGTTTACATTCGCCTCTGGGATGTTTACTGGGGGATGTTTTATCGCGGCCCCGAATGGATTGTAATTGTCATACATCTTTTTGTAACAATGCTCCTCGCCGCAGGACTGTATTTCGTAATACGTCGACGAGAAGTGCATCGGCCGCACTCGGCTCATCGCCGATACCCTGTCGGCATATTGAACTCGGTTATCCTGCTAGGATTGGTTTGTGCGAATGTCTACGTTGCTCGGCATTATTCTCTGGCACTGAAGTCAGGTCGACCAGATCATTTCTTGACGCATGATCACTCTATTGGCACTTCCGTTGGTGCGTTTAGGTTAACCGATACGGAGGGATCGCAGATTCTACATGACCCTCGCGCCAACCGTGTTCTGCTCGTCAACTTTTTCGCAACATGGTGCGGACCTTGTGTGCTGGAGATGCCGCACCTGCAAAAGATTTGGGAAGAGAACAGGGAAGATCCTCGGTTCTCGATGGTGATCGTCGGTTTGGGGGAGCCGATTGGTGCGCTTATCGAGTTCAAAGAGGAAAACCTCTACACTATGCCGTTCGCGTCTGACGAAAGTGGGACCATCTACAGCCAATTTGGGTTGGATGGAACAATACCACACACATGTGTACTACAGCACGGAAGGATTGGTCTGTCGATAACAGGCTACGACGAGAATCGCCTGGACGAGTTGAATCAGTACTTGGAAGCCACCCTGCGACAGTCCCCAGGTCATCGAACCAACGCGAGCAGCGAACAATGAGCTGCAGTGGCTCTGCGTTGATATAGTTGCTGACAAGGGAGAGTCAACGTCTGCCGCCTGCTGATCGCGGACGACGATTAGCCAGCAATAGCACCTGGAAGCTTTCTCGACCTGTGGGACACAAATCCCTGCGGTACAGCTTACCTGAGAGAGACAGAGAGCCCGGAGAATTGCGTCGGCCATGTCGTCAAAAACACTTTCCGCATACGTCAAACTCCGCGCGGTGTACATCATCGCGGCAAGTTAGGTCCGGCGCTTAGGTTGCCTCAGCATACCACGCCGAAGCACTTTTTGGCCCCTTCCAACCTGCAGCGGTGCAGCTCCCCCCGCGGCAAATTCGACAATCCCAGAACCTGCCTCCGCCACGGCGATCAACCGCCCGATTCAGCGGGCGATTCGGCTGGGTTGGTTGCGGGCTCCGCTTCGCTGGCGGCCGGCGTTTCGGTGTGGTAGAGCCGGGCCAGTTCGAGCATCAGTGTCTCGAGCTGCTCGAAGTACTGCTCCTGGCCGAGGGAAGACTTTTGCTGGCGGAGTGCCTCGAGTTCGAGTTCCAGAGCGTCGCGTCGCTCGCGCGATTCCTGCGGCATCCGCGCTTCGCGATCGCTGGCAACCAGATGCACCTGATGGGCGCGAACACCGTCGAGTTCGGCGCCCTGTTTTGCTTGTTGCGTTGCCCGCAGCCCTCGAAACCAGCCGGCCGGCGTGCCGAGCCCGTCACCGTTGTCGTCCAGCAGGGCGTGTTCGGTGGCAAGCCGGGCGTCCTCTTCGTAGAACTCCGCCACGCGGCGGCAGGCCGTTAGATAGGCTTCCAACAGCGAGACCTGGTCGTCCTTATCGAGGTCGGCCTGCGGATCGGTGATGGCGCCGGCCAGGTACTGGCCAAACCGGGCGAAGTTGAGTTCATACCCACTGTTGGTAGCCGTGATCACAATACGACCTTCGGCCGACAACTGATTGAGAAACGGCCCGCTGGAGGACGCGCAGTTGATCACAACGATGGGCGTCTTGATGGGGGCCAGCCATTCGGCGAGTTCCTCGGCCGTGACGTCGGCGCCGCGGAGGTTGAACTTTGCGGTGTTGCCATCGTAGGTGCCGTGGCCGATGAGCACGAGCCAAAACAGGTCGGATTCCACCTCCGCCTGCCGGCGGAGCGCGGCGATAATTTGCTCGCGATCGCTGCTGTCGCTCTCGGAGGTGCCAATCACTTTCGCGTTGGCCTGAGCAGTGTCGGCGGCCGTGCGCCACTGGTCGACCCACTGGTGAAACATCTCGCCGTACTCGGCCTGCCCCGGGGCCCCCATCACCAGCAGCATCTCCTGCTTGGGAAGCGCAACCTCCTGGCCCATCGCCTGCGAACAGAGCAGCGCCGTGGCGATGGCCAGCACGTATTGTCGAGTCTTCGGTCTCATGCTACGCCAGTCCCTTCCATCGCCGCAGACCCCATTCGCCAATCAGGCACGCGATGGCGAAGGTGAAGAACGCCGGATGGTGCCATAGCGGATTGATCCACGTTTCCGTGACGGGCATCTCGCGGCGATCGAGCCCAGAGACGAACGTATTCAGTTCACCTAGCTCCAGCACCTGGCCCCCGGTCTGAGAGGCAATTTCGTCGAGCAGCGTACGATTCACCCGTAACTGGCGGAACTCGTCGGCCAGTGGTTCGGCCACCCAACCTGTCTCGCACTCGCCAACGGGCGAGCCGTCCGGCGCGAGGGCGGTCACCTGCACCCGGTGAGGTCCGGGGGTTCGCGAATGATGGTGGGCCACGTACAGCCCCGCTTCGCTGTCGTCCGCTTCGGCGGCGATCTCCACCTGCTTGCTATCAGGCCCCCGCACGGTGATCTTCAAGCTGGCGTTCTCCAGCGGCAAGTACTCGGCATCGTGCACGCGAATCTTCAGCGTCCTGGCATTGGCGGTTGTCTGACTGTCGACCGCTGCGTGGGTTTCGACTTCCACCCGACGGGGAACATCGGCCACCAGCCAGCGGATGGTCTGCCGCCAGGACTTTTCGAGGTCGTCGTTGGCCACCTCGCCCCGCCGCAGCCCCCACCGCCAACTGTCGGCGATCAACAGCGCCGCGGAGCGGCCACGGCCGAACCGCTGAGCAACGAGTGCCGGGTAGGTCGTTCCGCTGGGGTTGGCCACTTGCGCCAGCTCCATGGCGCCTGGCTTCAGATTGCCAACCGCATTCATGGCCTGGAAGTCGGGCATGCTGGCCAGCCGCTGTTGTTCCTCGTTCTCGCTCTTACGCAGGCGGACCCAGTCCTGCAGCCAACCTTCGCGTGTCAGCACCAGACGAAGTTCGGAGTCGCTCGCAGCGAGCTGGTCTGCTGGATCGCTATCCAGGTAAACCGGCAGCAAGTCGCCAACCGGCGTGAGGCGATATCCCCCCTCGGCAAACGATTCGACGCCTCCGGCCATCAACAGGCCACCACCACGGCGACTGACAAAGCCCTCGATTAAGGCGAGCTGGTCCTGCGAAAAGAACTCGGCCTCCACGTCGTCCAGCACAATGGCGTCGTACTTGTACAGTTCGTCCGCCGACTGAGGAAAGCCGTCGCGGAGTTCTTCTTCATCTTCGGTGCCGAGTCGAGTCAGCACCGGTTCGTCGTAGCGTTCGGCGGTGTCTTCGTCGTCGCGGTTGAAGCCCTCGAAGAGTTGATTGCCCGAACCTTCGCCTCGGCGGCGGAAAGTAAACTTGGGTTCGCGGGTGGCGATGCGTATCAGCCCCACCAGCTCCAACTGGTCGTCGTCGGCCAGGGCTCGGCGAAGGAACTTGAAATCCCAGTTTGGTCGGCCCGACACGTAGAGCACCCGGAAGGGTCCTTTGCCGTTGTCGACCACCACGCCCCGCGTGTTGTTGGCCTCGACGGCTTCTTCCGTGCCGCCCGCCGCGGTGACTCGAAACACGTTGACGCCGGCGTGCTCAGGCCGAACCTGAAACCGTGCGGTGGCCACTTCCGACTCGGCAGGCACCTGAACGGTTTGCGACTCGAGCTCTTGCGACTTTTCGTCGTACAGGGTGACTTCGACCTCTCGATCGCCGGCGCCGATCGAGCGAATGTCGGCATGAATCGTGACGGGGGCCGTCTCGAAGTTGGTCTGCCGCACCGAGATCCGCTCGACGCTTACGTCCGGCAGGACGTCGTCCGTACCAATCAGCACCGGGAAGATCGGTGGAATTCCCGCCCAGTCGAGCAGGTCGTAATTCATGTCCGTGGCGTTGCCGTCGGTCAGCAGCAACACTCCGCCGATCGGTAGTCCACGGAATCGCCGTTCGAGCTCGCTGATCGCCGAAACGATTCCGGTGGCCTCGCCGGCGAAGTCGAGGGTGGCAAAATCCTTAACGTCCTGCATGCGGCGGTCGAACGCAAACCTCCGCAAGTCGAAGTTCCGGTCGAGTTGCGTCTGCCAACGTGTTTCGGCCAGCAACATCTGCTGCAGCTTCTCGCCCCGCGTCTGGCCACCCCGCGTGTCGCGGATCTGCATGCTCTGACTGTTGTCGACGGCCACTGCGAACATATTGGCGCCGGGGCGGGGGCGGACGCCGCTGGTGAGCGGTTCGACCAAACAGAGCGCTAGGGCGGCCAGTCCGACGACTTTCAGTACGGCCCCAACCGTACTCCAGCCGCGCGACGCTGGCGCACGCCAGTAGCTCCACAGCAATGCTGCCAAGCCAACCGCGAACAACGCGAGCGCTGGACCAGCCCATTCGGGAGCGCCCCATAGACCCCATTCGGTCATTCGCCACTCCCCAATCGTTGATAGTACTTCTCGACGGTATCGGCATACTCCACCGGTACCGGGTCGCGGTCGATGGGAACCAGCGAATCGGGCGACTCCTGCCGGCGGCGTTCTTCGCGCACTCGTTGGCGGATTTCGGCCAGCGGCTCGGCAACCGCGTCGATCAGGCGATCCCAGTCCGGCTCCTTGGAATTCCGTGTGTAGTCGGCCCGTGCGGCTTCGGCGCGGTCGCGAATACGGGCCACCTCGGCACGGAGATCCCGGTCTTCCAACAGATCCTCCACGTTGCGCATGCGGTCACTCCACTCGCGGAAGTTATCGCCCGTGATCGGGCCACCAGCATCTTCCCGCGAGGCGTCGAGCCAATCGGTCAAATCGGATAACAAGCCGCCGCCACCGCCGCGCTGGTTGTCCTGGTTGTTGGGCGGCTGCTGCCCGCTGGGCTGGCCGCCGGGGCCCTGTGGCTGCTGTTGGTCGGATGGCTGGTCACCCGGAGTTGGCTGGGTCGATTGCTCGCCACCCTGTTGCGGCTGTTGACCGGCGGAGGGCTCGCCCTGTGGCTGTCGATCGCCCGCTTGCTGTTGGCCTCCACCTTGTTGTTGGCCTCCGCTCTGTTGTTGGTCTTCGTTCGGTTGCTGGTCGTCGCGTGGTTGTTGGTCGCCAGGTTGGCCACCGCGATTCTGGCCCTGCTGTTCGGAGGTTTGTTGGCCTTGCGATTGCTGGCCTTCCGCTGGTTGGCGACCCTGCTGTTGGCCGTCCTGCGCTGGTGGCTCGCCTTGTGTTTCACCGGGCTGAGCCGAGCGTTGCTGATCGGACGGGGCGTCCTCACCCCGGGCCTCGCGGATCTCGCGATTCAGTTGCTCTGACAAATCCTCCAGTTCACGTTCGGCGCGGCGGAGCGCCTCGGTGTCGTCGCCCAGTACGCTTTCGGCGGCGCTATCCACTCCTTCGCGAAGCTGGCGGATACTGTTGCCAGCCGCCCGCATGGTTTCGGTGGCATCGCTCACCACGCCCACCTCGAGTAGTTGCTCGGCGACGTCGAGCGCCTCGGGCACGGGTACGTCGTTGGCCTGCTGCACGGCTTCGTAAAGTTCCCGGGCGAGCAGCGGCTCGGGCTCCTCGGCTTCGCGGACCGTCTCTTGAATGCGCTCGATCAGGTCTTCGTACTCGCGCCGCTGCTGGGCCAGTCCATCCATGACCTCCTGCCGCGCGCCGCCGTCGCGGAGCGAGCGGTTCTGTTGTTCCTGTTGCTGCGAGAGGTTCTCGGTCAGCTCGCGTTGCCGCTCGTCGAGCTGACGGGCGGAGTCGCTGAGCTGGCGCATCTCTTCGCTAAAGTCGTCGGCCGTCCGCCGGCGGAACTCATCGCGCAGCTCGTTCAGGTCGCGTTCGGCGCGAGTGCCTTCGGTCACGGCGTCCGACATCCGGCCCTGTTCGAGCGCTTCGGACGCCTGTTGAATCCGTTCGCGGGTCTGTTCGAGTTGCTGCTGTGCTTCCTCGGTCTCGGACGAGGCTTCGGAGTTGCTCATGTCGGATTGCAGTTGGTCGGTGTCGCGCAGAATTTCCTGCTGCTGCTCCCGCAACCGCTTGAGCTCTCGCTCAATCTCTTCCCGCTCCTCTTCGGACTGGGCGGCTTGCAGTTCCGACTGCAATTGTCGCACCCGCTGATTCAGATCTTCCTGGCGGCGGGCCAGTTCGCGAAGGCGGTCCAGCACCTGCTGCGCCTGTTCGCTTCCGCCCTGAGCCTGCTCGCGTTGATCTTGGGCGCGGCTTTGCGTCTCGTAGCGATTTTCTTCGGCCGATAGCTCGAGCTGATTGAGCTGTTGCTGGGCACGGCTGTTTTGCCCCGAAGCACTGCTCGACTGGGCCCCCTGTTGCTGCTGAGGGTTCCCCTGCACGACGTTGAACTCGCGAGCGCGGAGCTTCAACAACGCCTGGTAGGCGCCTTGCTCGGCCGACAGGGCGGTTCGCAGTCCGTCGGTGCCGTCCGCCTCGGCGAGCCGCTTCAGGGCCTCCTGCATCTGTTCGTTGGCAGCCGCGGCGTGCGCGAGCGACTCCTGATCGGTAAGCTGCTCGGTCAGTTCATCCAGTTGCCCGAGCGCCTGCTGTTGCGACTCGACGAGCACGCCGACATCGTCCGCAAACGACGCACTGGGCTCCGTGGCGGTTTCGCGGCGAATGAGCGCCCAGGTCGCGTTAATGATCTGCTTTTGCAGTTCGGCAAGTTCCTCCGACTGCTGCGAGGTGCCTTGCCCCTGTTGTTGATTTTGTTGCTGGGCCTCGCGTTGTTGTTGCTGCGTTGGTTGGTCGCCCTGGCGGAAGATCTCTTCGAAATGACGCACCTCGGCGAAATACATGTCGCTCATGGTCTGCCGCACCTGGCCGTCCGGCCCGATGTCTTCGGCCCACAGGTAGTACGACAACAGCTGATCGGGCTCGGCATCGAGGGCCTCGAAGGCAACCAGGTGGGCAACTTCCGCTTGCTTGGCCACGGCCTCGGCCGCGGTGCTGTCCTGCAGCACCACTTCTTGCGGCGGGTTACTGCCGATCGCATAGCTGATGCCGGCGCGGAGCAACCCAAAATCGTCGGACGCCTCGCCCGAGATAGTGAGCTCTTCGATCGGCGAGACGCGGACATCTTTGGCGGGTAGGGCAATTTTGAGTTCGGCTGGCCGGTTCGGAGTGACTTTCACCACGAACTCCGGAGGCAGCTTGTTCTGCCGATCCTTCTCGTCGGTCAGCAGCAGTTTGAATCGGCGGGACTTGTCGAGCGTCAGCGTCACGGCGTACACCGGCGCCTCGTCCTCGGTACGAACCAGCGGCAACTCCTCGCCGTTCCGGTCGACAAACAACGCGCGGGCCACTTCTTTGTTCAAGCGGCAGCGAAACGTCAGTTCGGTTCCTTCAACGGCCGTCACGTGGCGGACATCGTCGATGTGCTTCGGTTCGAGCGACGTGTACTCGGGATACGTAAGCTGGGCGTCGGCCCGCTGCAGCTTGGGATAGTCGAACACCGTAACGGGGTATCGATCGGTCTGGCGGCCGGCATACTTCACCGAGTAAACCAGGTCGCTGTCGACCGATGCCACGCGGCCGACAAACTTCGGGTCCTCAAAGCTTCGGGTCATGGGACGAGTGCCGATGCTTTCGCCTTCGGTGGCCGCTGCCGGTTCGACCAGCAGCGTTGCTTCGGAGGGCACATCGCGTCCGAACTCGGCGACGACCAGCAGTGTCGTCCCGCGTTCGATCTCGGTCTCGCCAGGCTGGACCAGCACGTCGAAGTCGAGCCGCTTGGTCGGTGTCGGCAACTCGGTCGGCGGGCTGCTCGACCGGGCGACGGCTTCGCCTCGATGGAACAGCATCGTGCAGGCGGCTACCAGCGCGGCAAACGCGACCAACTGCGCGATCTGCGAGAATGCAAGCTGCGCGGTCGAGACAGCGCGGTTCCAGTTGTGTTTGCGGCCATGCCTGACCGCTTCGCGTACCACCGACGATTGCAGGTATCCCAGCTTGCGAAGCTGAGGCGAGGGGGCCTGCTCCAACGCGGCCAGCAATCCGGCGCCAAGCTCCGGGTGTTTTGCTTCGATGTGTCGCGCAATCCAATGGGGGTCGCGTATGCTTCGCAGTACCAGAATCCGGCACACCACGGCCGTCAACATCGCCGCACCGGCAATCGCCAGGGCCAGTTGCTGACTGGTAAAGTCGAGATACCACACATTGGCCCACAGCAAACCGGCTACGGCAGCCCACAGAAGCCAGCATAGCGCGAGTGCCCATCGCTGCCGCACGATCTGCATCCGCGAGCGAACCGCTCGGAGCATTCTGTGGAGTTCCTGGATCATCAGTGGTTCCTGACGTACCTTGAGTTTAATTTCATGTCGCGGCCAGTGGCTGTTCGGCGGGGCGGGAGAGCCAACCGGCCAGCAACGACTCGACAATCAGCGTCACGATCGCCAGCGCCACCAACCACTTCCATATCTTCTGGCGGCTTTCCAGTTCCACGTCACGCGTCTGTTGCATCTTCGCCGTTTCCGCTGCAACGTCAAATTCGGCCGACAGCCGCACACCGGCCTGCTCCAATGCCTCCTGGGGGAGCGGTGCTGTATCGCTTTCGGTCGAGTCGAGGTGCACTGCAAATTCCTCCGAACCATCCACGGTTGCCAGCCGATAGACACCCGGGGTGTCGACCCCCTGAATAACCGTATCGTCGCCGGCAAGGGGGATTTCGTCGCCGTTGGGCTTGGTCACCACCGGATTGGCCGGCAGCTCGATGCCCTGCGGCAACGGCACCCGCTGGTTCACTTGATAGCTGGGACTGAAGGTGGTATCCCGACGATGACTTTCGATCAACGACGAAATCATCAGCGGGAACTTCCACGACCGCGCTAATTGACTATCTCCCGGGTTCCAGCCGGCGGTCATGACCAATAGCTCGCCAGTGCCGGTGCTTCGCTGCAAGATGGCCGGCGCCCCGGAGTCGAATCGGGCGATCACCTTCGCTTCGTCCAGCGCTGCTTCGTCTAACTGGCGATACTTCCAGAACAGGATCTGCGTGAAGTTGTTGAACTGCGGCCCCGCCATGGCGGCGAACAATGGGTGGTCGAAGTCGATCTCGCCCAGCATGGCGTAGTCGTCGGGGTCGACGCTGGTCACTTCCACCTGGTCCTGGTCGAGCAACGTGGCCAGAGGCTCCGCGTCTTCGTCGCCCGTCACCACGTACAACAGCAGCCCGCCCCGCTGGGCAAATTGGCGCAGCTCCGCTATCTGCGACTGCGAAGGGGGCGCGGTCACCACCACCAAGTGCGGGGGGTCGCTGTCGATCACGGCCTGGGCGCCCGGCTTTACGTGAACCACTTCGGCCGTGCGCGAAGCGTCGCTCTGAATGGCCCGGTCCAGGTAGTACGCCATGGCATCGGCGTCGGTGGGATCGTCCTCGCCCAAGCAGACCACCCGCACCTGGTCGCGCGACGGTGGCAGGTAGTAAACCGTATTGTCGAAGTCGAAGGCGTCGCCGGTCAGCACAAGCTGCGGGTTCGGGCCCGAGGCCTTGGGGGGTGAAATGCGAACCACGCGGCTCTCGCCGGGCGGCGCATGCACATCGATCGGATTGCCCAGCGAATCGCCGTCCGGGGTTTGCCAGCGGAGTCGATAGTCTTCCAGTTTCGAGCCTGCGGCGTTGGTGACTCGCACGCGAAGTCGTTGGTCGCGGGCTTGCTCGATGGTGGTGGCCGTGGCCTGCTGGCCGAGCAGCTCCAATCCCGCGTTGGTCGGTTCATCCAGCGTCAGCGGTATCAACTCCAGCGACGCATCTTCGGGCCACTCGTAAGCGGCCAAGGCATCGAGCCGGCTGCCAGACTGCAGATCGGTGATCAGCACAATTCGTCGGGGGGCGGCAACCTCTTCACCATCGGTATCGTGCATGTCTTCCAGCGACGCCAGGGCATCGGCCAGCGCCTGCCCCAGGTGGGTGCCCGCCCAGGTCGGCTGCATTTGTTTCAGCATTCCATTGACCGCCGGGCGGCGCCGCGAAGCTTCCAGCCCCGCCAGATCGTGGTGGCTGGCGACCGGCCGCAGCGTTTCGTCGAAGGCATACACGGCGAAGCGATCTTGCGGGCGATACTCGGCCAGAGTGTCGTCCACGGCCGCGACGGCTTGTTGCCACAGGTTGCCGCGGCGCATGCTGGCGCTGGTATCCACCAGCACCGCAACGCGCTGGCGCCCCACGTCGTCGGGCTGCACCAGGGCGGCCTGACGAAACAGTGGCCGCGCGAAGGCAATGGCCAGCAACGTAATGGCCAAGGCACGCAACAAGAGCAGCAATAGGTTGTCGATGCGACTTCGCTTGGTAACCCTCGGCGGCGAGGGCTGCAAGAACATCAACGAACTGAACAGCATCTCGCCGCGGGGCGTGCGGCGGATCAGGTGAAACACCAGTGGCAGCGATATGGCCGCCAGGCCCAGCAAGTAGAGTGGTGCGAGTACGCTCAAGACACCCTCCTGGCGGTCCGGTCGTTGTGCGAGGGGGCGCGACCTTGCTGCATCCGTGCCCGCAGCAGGTCGAACAACGACAGTTCAAGCGGTCGATCGGTCGGGCAAACCACGTACTCCACTCCCAGGTCGCTGCACACGCTCTTTAAAGCCGCGGCGTGGCTGTTGAACGCCTGGAGGTACTGCTCGCGAGCCGCCTCGGGATCGATGTACAGCCGCTTGCCCGACTCCATGTCGTGAAACATTTGCGGATTGGTGAACGGGAAGGTCGACTCGCTGGGATCGATCACGCGCAGCACCAGCACGTCATGCCCTCGCGATCGAAGGTACCCCAACTGCGTGGACAGCACTTCGATCGGCGCCAGCAGGTCGGAAATCAAGATCACCATGCCGCGTTTGCTGACGGTCTTGGCAATCTGGTCCAGCGGTTCGGCCAGGTTGGTGCCGGTACCCTGCGGCTCGCGCTGCAAAGCGGCCATGAAGTGGCGGAGGTGTCCTGTGCGATGTCGCGGCGGAAGGTATTCGCTGATCTGCTCGTCGAAGACCGCCAGCCCTACGGCATCGCGCTGCAGGTACAAGAAGTACGCCATCGTAGCGGCCAGCGTGCGGGCGTACTCGTGCTTCGTGATCTCGCCCGATGCAAAGCCCATCGATTTACTCGTGTCGACCAGCAAGTAGCACAGCAAGTTCGTCTCGTCTTCAAACCGCTTGACATAGTAGCGATCGCTGCGGGCGAACAACCGCCAATCGACGTAACGCACATCGTCCCCCGGTACGTACTGACGGTACTCGCTGAACTCCACCGAGAAGCCATGGTACGGGCTGCGGTGGATGCCCGAGTAAAACCCCTCGACAATCACCCTGGCCCGCATCTGCAGATTCTTGATCTGCATGAGCGTTTGCGGATCCATGAAGCTGACGCTGCGAGCGCCGCCGGCAGGCTGCCCGGAGGCGGGCGTCGTTCGATTGTCCGGTGCGGCGGGCATGGCGGGACTGCAACAGGGGGGGGAGTTTGAGAGGGAGGCGTCGGGTGGCGTCGCGCTACTCGGTGGGCACGGCCACGTGTTTGAGCAGGCGATCGATCACATCGTCGACGGTTACCCCTTCGGCTTCGGCGCGATAACCAATGAGCGTGCGGTGGCGGAGCGTGGCGTGGGCCAGGGCGCGAATGTCTTCGGGCGCCACGTGCGAGCGGCCATTCAGCAACGCCCGAGCTTTGGCCCCGAGAATCAAATATTGCCCCGCCCGCAAGCCGGCACCCCAACTAACCCAATCGTTGACGAACGCGGGGGTTTCGGCCTGTCCGGGCCGCGAGGCCGCCGCCAGACGAACTGCGTAGCGAACCATCTCGCGGGCCACGGGCACTCGTCGGACCACCTCGTGAAAGCGGAGCACGTCGTCGCTGTTGAAAATCGGCTCGATGGGTTCGGGCTTGCGCGAAGTGGTCTGGGTCACTACGTCGACTTCTTCGTCTTCGGGAAGGTAGTCGATCACCACGTTGAACATGAATCGGTCGAGCTGGGCCTCGGGCAGGGGATAGGTGCCCTCCATTTCGATGGGGTTCTGCGTGGCGAGCACGAAAAACGGTTCGTCCAGCGGGTAGCGAACGCCACCAGCGGTGACCTGGTGTTCCTGCATCGCCTCGAGCAAGGCGGCCTGTGTTTTCGGCGGCGTGCGGTTGATTTCGTCGGCCAGAATCACGTTGGCGAAGATCGGGCCGCGGACAAACTGCAGTCGGCGGTGACCGTCGGCCGAGTCCTCCAGGATTTCCGTGCCGGTGATGTCGGCCGGCATCAGGTCGGGCGTGAATTGGATCCGCTGGAACTTGAGATGGAACACCTGGGCGATGGACCGCACCAGCAGCGTCTTCGCCAGCCCGGGCGCACCTGTCAGCAAGCAGTGCCCGCCGGCGAACAGCGTGATCAAAAGTTGCTCGACCACTTCCTGCTGGCCGATGATGACCTTGGACAACTCTTCACGAATCCGTCGGCTGCCATCGCGAACCTGCTCAACGATCTGCTGTTCTTGTTCGAAGTTATCGATCTCTACGCTCACAGTTTCTCCGATTCATTCAAAGGACACTACTTCCAAGATCGTTGTTGGCACCGTCTGCCGGCCGTTACGACTGCGCTTCACGATGGGCCTCGCTGTTTCGACCAGACCCGGTTCTTTCCTCAGCAGAGCGCCGTGCCGAAATGCTGCCGGCCAAAAGCTCGGCTCAATGCGTCATGGCGTAGACCACGATGTTGATTCCCATGGGGTACGACTTGTTCTCAGCAAACTCGCTGAAGTACCACTCGGCCATTCCTTCTCGTTCCCAGCCATCGCCGAGGTCGGTGTTATGGCAGATGATGACCATCATGCGGCCTTTGTCGTCGAATATACCTTTGTAGTGAACCGTCCGACAATCGCCGCCGTGACCGTCTTCCCATGTCACCTTCTGTGCACCCGGAAACATCCGACCTTCGGCATCGCGCCCTTCGCTCGCCCGGTGGTAGCTGCAGACTTGTGGTTTCTCTTTCAGACGGTAGACGCACGAGAAGATCTCATGGTCCAGTGGCAATTCGACGATCGGACGATTGGGGAACACCCGTTTAATCTCTCGTTCGAAATTGGCCCACTGGTAGTCGCCCCAGAAATCGTCGACCATCAGAAAGCCACCGCTTAGCAGATAGCGCTGCAATGCTTCGACTTCGGCCTCGGAAAACACGAGGTCTCCCGGTTCGATGATGTAAATGAACGGATAGTCGAACAGTTCGTCGTCGGTCAGGCGTACGATTGCCGGTTCCGGATTGACCTTCAGGGAAGTCAGCTGTTGTAGCCGATACGAAAAGTTGTTGTCGCTCGAAGGCCAGTCGGTTCTCCAACGTCCGCCCCGCCCCCAACCGCGTCGAGACCCGCCACCGTACGAACTCCACTGCACGCGGGCGAAGGTGAAGACATCTTTCTCGAACCCTGCTTCGTTCTCCCACTCGGGCACGCCGCCGCGGTTGTCGGAGTCGTTGTACCAACCGTCGAAGCCACGCTGCGCGGCCACCACGCCGGCAATCGCGAGCGTCAGCGCCGCAGCCAATGCCAGCCGGATCGGTTTTAGCTGTCGAACGTATTTCATTCTGGATCATCCTCTCCTGCGGGCTCGTCTGGCGAGGTCGGAGGCTCTTCGTCCGCGCTGGTGGTGTCTGCTTCGGCCAGCTCTAACAACAATCGGTGCGCGTCCAAGAAACGGGGTGCATCTTGCAGGGCGAGCAGCACTTCGCGGCGAGCCTGGTCGGTATGGCCTTCGTCCCGCAGCAACTGCGCCAACCGATAGTGAGCGTTCACCGGGTTCACGGTGTCGAACTGCAGCAGCGCCCGGTAGGCGGCAATCGCCGCGGACGGCTCGCCCTGCTGTTCGGCGGCTTCGGCCAGGTGGCGGTGCGGAATTGGTGTCAGCGGATCGACCGCCAGCATCCGCCGCGCGTTGGCGGCGACCAACTGCCAGTCTTCGGCCGTGCGGCCCAGTTCAATCAGCCGCAGGTAAGCGTCCATCGCGTCGCCATCCCGCTGGGCCCAGGCCTCCAGGGCTTCGCGCTCGGCGGCCGTGTCGTGCAACTCGCGGTACGCTCGGGCCAGCACCGCGTAGGCATTGCCTGCACCGGTGTATTCGGGAATCAACTCGCGCAATCGCTGGGCCACCTCCAGCGCCGCGGGCCAATCTTCCTCTTGGACCAGGGCCTGCGCCTGGCGAACCAGGCCGTAGAAGTTGTCGGGATGGTCTTCGAGCCACTGGGCGATCATTTCGGAATCGGCACTGGCAGGCAGCGTCGCTTCCTCCCAATCGAGTTTCGCCCCGAGTTGGTTGGCCTGCTCCAGCAGGTAGTCGCGAAACTCGGCATCGAGCTTGCCCAGCGGTGCAACGTGGCGCACCAACGTTTCGTTGATCGAATCGCCGCGAGCGAGGTCGTCGAGCATCTGCTTGAGAGAATCGACGCCATAGTTCTCAACGATGTACTCGACTGCCATGGCCGACTCGAAGTAGGCGAACTGCAGTTGCATGGGGCTTTCGGGCGCCAGAAACATCGAGCTCAGTTCGCTGAGCGGCGCCATCTGGCCGTCGAGAATGAATTGGCGGTACGTGGGATTCATCGTTTGGCCCCAGCCACCGTCGCGTTCGAGCTCCTCATACACCGACATGCCTTCGCTCAGCCAGCGAGGCATCTTGTTGTGCGACTTCTGCAGCGTCACGACATGGCAGAACTCGTGCCACAGCACGGCTTCCCAGTTGGACTTGTCGGCCCCCAGCGCGGAAGGACTGTTGGCCGTGATGACATTGCCGAAGCAAACCCCCAGAAAGCCATCGGCACCAGGGATACCGAACGTGCGGACGGCGAAGTCGTTCTTGTTGGCGAAGATATCCACCACCACCGGCCCGCTAAGCTCGACTTCGTACTTTTCGCACAACACGCGTTTCGCTTCGTCGAGCAATTCGAGCACACGCTGGCCATAGATGGCTGCTTCGTGTTGGGGCATCCGTACGCGAAACGAGTCGTTTTGCAGCACGCGATAGTCGTCCAGGCTGTCGTGCAACGTAACCAGGTTGTGAGCGACCACGTTGTAGCCATCGGTCTCGAACACCTGCTGGATCAGTTGCCAGCCTTCCGCCTCGTCGCCCAACCGCAACAGGTCTTGTGCCAATTGGACGCGGGCCGGCAGATAGCTGCTGTCCATGGCCAGGGCACGCCGCTGGTACGCAGCGCCTTCGGCAAAGCGGTACTTGTCCGAAAGCTTGGCGCCGATCGTGTAGTCGACCTCGGGATTCTGCGACCAACTATCCAGGGCGGCCTTTCGCTGGGCCCGTTCGCGATCCGGCTCGCCTTCCAGATTTGCCAGCACCGCCTCGAAGGCCAAGGCCTGGGGATGCTTGGGATTGATCTTCAGCACCTCGGCCAGCGTCTGGTGGGCTTCGTCGTATTGTTCGCCATCGATTAACTTCTCCGCCACGATCAGCAGGCTGTCCGTGTGCCGAGGATTGATCTCAAGCGCCTTGTCGAGCGCCTCGTTGGCACGCTCGGGGTTGTCACTCAAAAAGGTGCGCGCCAGCAAGTAGTGATAGTCGGGATGGTTGCGCGAGGTCTCGGGCACCGCCTGCAAGGTACTGGCCGCCAGGCGATTGTCGTACTTGTCCAGCGCGAGCCGGGCCGTCGCCAGGTAGCCGTCGACGTAGCTGGGAAACGCCTTGGTCACCGGGTCGTAGCACAGCTCCAACACCTGACGGGCATCGGCGCCCTGTTCCAGTAAGAATTGTCCCATGGCCAGTTGCTCGTCCGGCGAAGCGCGGCGGCGCAAGCGGGTGCGGACAATGTTGGCCACCTGCTGCAACTGAGTCTGGGCCGCTTGTGGCTTATCGTTGAAGCGAAACACCTGGTGGGCCAGCAACCGCATCTCGATGCTGGTGGGGTACGAAGTGATCCCCTCCTCGACCGTCTCGCGAGCCTCGGCGTAGCGGCCAAGCGCCATTTCCGCCTTGGCTTTGACGTGTCGCCAGGGCTCGAACCGGATGCCTTGCTCGATCTCCGCCGCTGCCATGCTTGCGCAGTCTTCGTATTCGCCCGCCAAAAAAAGTTTCTCGGCATCCCTGAACGTCGCCCCCAGAATGGATGGAGCGAGTCCCACAGCGGCGAGCATTGCGGCTAACAGTGGAGCAATAAATTGCGACACAAAAGCCTCATCAAGTGAGCAGGGACGGACAGCCTGAGGGGGACGACTATTGTGGTTATACCCCAGCGCCCCGGCAGCGGACCACAAAAAAGGTGGGATCGTCCCGTCGATGGCGGTCGACCGTGAAGCCCCAAGGGCTTGTCAGCAGGGGCAAAACCGGCCCGCGGCGAGTCCGTATTCAGATTTCCGATGCTCGTCGAACGACCAACGCCGGTGGACTCGACTCCTTGGCTGCAACATTCGACGTCACATTTGCGCAAAGCCAGCAACACGTTGCCCCGGCGCGTGGTTCCAAGCCGCCGACAAAACTACCCTGGCCGGCCATGCGGCAACCGTCATGCCATGACGATGCCGCGATTGCTCGCAGCTCTCGATCGTTCTGTTGGTGCAACAGACGCGGCCTGCGTCACTCTTCTCCGTCTTTCAGCACTATCTGCAAGTCCACCGGATCGGTCGCAGGGGTAACGACCGTTCGGGGGTTACCATACTTATCCGTTGTCTGGAGTGCGGGCGGGTTGATACTCAGCATGTCCCACTTACCGTAGGCGACAGTGATTTTCTGCGGCACGCATTCCAGCCCATCGATTTCGAAACGGCCCTCCGAGTCGGTCTTGTCGTGCAGCATCTCGCGGTATTCGCTATGCTCCCAGTCGTCGGCCATCAGCGCCACCGGTACACCGACGGCCGGCGAGCCCCCTTCGTGAAGCACCTGGCCACGGACCGTGCCGGCAGGCCCAAGTTTCAGTACACCAAAGTCGTGGCCACCGCGGTCGTCGTCTGGCTTATAGAACAGCGTGACGCCGGTCGATCCACCACCGTGGCGAATCGTGATTTCGTGCTCGTCGATGCGGCCACCGGGCGAAACGGCGATGCGGAAGCGGCCCTGGTCGTCGAGTTTGCCAAGCCCCGTGCTGTGGCTGTACCCTCCCATGCTAAACGATGCCCCGATATAACGGCCCGCGGCCGGCTGCCCATCGTGCTGCAGCACTTGCCCCGTGAGGTGCACCGGATCGGGCATCGTGAGCGCGAGCTCTTGGATCGGCTCGAGTTTCGTGAGTTCGAAAGGGGGGCTGACGACAATTTGCCAGGTATCGTTCAACCGTACTTGGGCCACGTACTGGTCGTCGCCTAGCGGCAGACCGCCCACGGAGAACTCGCCCCAGGCGTTGAGCGTGTCGTCCTCTTCCTGCAATAGACGCTCGAGCCGACGCACCGTCACGGTGCAGTCGCGAAGTGGCGAACCGCTCGCACTCTGGACGCTGCCGATCACCAGGCCCGCGGCCTGCACTTCGACCGCAACGTCGTAGGGGCCATCGCCAGGGGGAATCTTGCCGAGGTTCTTCTGACGACAATAAGCGGCGACCAGTTTGTTGCCGGAGAACCAGAGGTCCGCCCCCACTGGCACCCGCGTCTCGAGCACCGGATCGTCCGCGGGAATCTCCAACCACAGGCCATCCTGCTGCCGGCCGACGTCCGGTGCCTCGGCGAGCCTCCAAGACAGGTAGACCGTTCCGCGCACTGGTTGATTATTGGGTCCCTCGATACGCAGCCGTACGGTGCGGTAGTTCTCCTGGCCCCAGTTGCCCAATTTGTCGACATCGATCACCAGATCTTCGGTCGAGGTGTCGATCCGCCGGTCGATGCGCTGCTTATCGATCGTGAGCGATAGTCGACCCGGCACTAGTTGTGGCAGCGTGAAGTTTCCGTTTCCGTCCACCTCCACGCGATGGTTGCCCGAATAGCTCATGTCTTGGTAGGTCAGGGGATTGTTGAACCAAATGTTTCGCCGACCTTCGTCCGGAAACACCTTGGCCAGGTCCCCCTCGAGCTTACCGTGCAGTTCGAACCGCGGCGGCAGGACAATCTGCTGTAGAGCTTGCCCGGGCTGCACCCCATCGAGTCGCGTTGGAGCATGATCGGCATGCAGCGCCATGAACCAGTATTCGGCATCGGCCTTGAGCGTCGAGAGTTCAAATCGACCCTGCTCGTCCGCTGTGGTTAGCGGCGCGCCGCTTGTGTATTCGGGATGGACGAGTCGTTCGAGAAACTCGTCGCGCGGATCACCACTGTTCAGCGAATCGCCCTCGCTGCGCACGCAGTGCACTTCCACCCCGGCGACCGGCTGCCCTGCGCCGTCGACAAACTGTCCAGTTACTGGCTTGGTCGGAGTGAGCTTCCAGGTCGTAAGGTCGGCGGGCTCGAAAGCCAGCTCGTGCCGCAAACGCTCGTAGCCCGGCTTCTCAATCGTGATGTCGAATGGTCGAGCGGCCAGGTGCGCGAGTTCTATCTCTCCCTGGGCATCGCTCATCCGTCCAATAAGCGATGGCACGCCGTGCCCGGTGCCGCCCGAGCCGATGCGTGTCCATACCATCGCCGAGGCAATCTTCGCTCCCTCCACCGGCTGGCCCTCGCTGTCGACGATCTTCAGGCGGCTGGAGTAGCCCGGCGTCAGCAGCAGTTCCTGCAGGTCCATCGCCGAATCCAGCATTTTGTAAGGGCCGAACTGCGTGGGCGCGAATCCTTCGATGTTCGGCGTGATGTAGAACGTCACACCAACCGGCAAGCGAGTCGACATCGACGAATCGTTGCGATAGGAAAGGCCGATGGAGTGACCTTGGTAGTTCACCGTAACGCTTCCCCGGCGAGGCAGCGGCGAACCATCTGCCGCCACCAGGCGCGCGGTCACTTCGTATCGCGGAACGTTGTCGGCCACTTGCCCGGTCCGCGGATCGATCCTGGCAACGTCGTCTGGCTCAGTGGCGGCCATCGCCTGTTCGATTGCCTCGACTCGCTGGGCAGGGGTCATCGCCACCGCTACTTCTTTGGCCACCAGCGTGGTGCCGGTTGCCAGGCTCAAGGCGGCCGCCAGGCCAATCGCGGCGAGCCCCACCAATCCACCCCACGACACCCGCGTGCCGAGCCGGGCGTTCGGACGCAATAGCCGCTGCACACGATCGGGCAGAAAACCCCGCGCGGCGGCCAAGGCGGCAACGGGCTGCGCCGTCCCCCGTTCGGCTGTTTCGATCAGGGCCGCAGCAACGCGCGTTCCTTCGCCCACCACGGTGGCCGCTGCTGCATCGCAGGCGGCCTCGCGCTCGTAGTTCACCTGCCGCGACAGCCACCAAACTGCGGGATGGTAGAACAAGATCGACTCCACGACGTTCTGCACCAGGGCGAAGTAGGCATCGCCCCGGCGGAGATGCCACAGCTCGTGGGCGAAAATCACCCGCAAGGTATCGATCGGCACACCGCTGGCGAAGCTGGCTGGAATCAGGATGATCGGCGAGTGGAAACCATAAACCAGCGGCGACGAGATCTCGTCCGACAACCGCAAAGCGACACGACCCGCCGTGCCAAGCACGCGAGTAGTGTCGGCGAGCGCCTCGGTAATGAACTCCGAGTGGCAGTCGCTCGCCCGACGCACCAAACCGCGGGCCGCGGTGTGCGAACGGCCGATACCCACCAGCATCAGCGCCACGCCCACCAGCCACAGCCCCACCAGGATGCGCTGCCAGGAAACGGCGTCGCGCCCACTAGCCGGCGCCGACGCTGAAGTCGCCAGTGCCGCGGAGCGCTCTTCTTGTGCTTCCACAATGGTGGTCGGTGCGTGCGCGCTATCGTTCTGCTGCGCGGAGGCTCCGGGCGACGACCGAGCAGGGCGGGGTGCGGCAATGCGATCCATCGGCAGCGTCGCGGCCGCCAGCGAACCAACCAGCGTCAGCATCAGCCCCCCATAGGCAATGCCGCACCGCAGGTCGGGACGCCGCGCACTAACCTGCCGTAACAGCAGGGCCACGATCACGGCCAATACCGCACCCACCCACAAGCTGTGCACCAGCACCACGGCCCAGTAGTCGGACCAACCGGCAATGCCATCGAGCCACCCGTTCATGACTTCCTCCCATTGCTTTGCTTAGCGGCCGCGTCGACCACCGCGCGTAGTTTGTCGATGGAGTCCTTGTCGAGATCCGAGGCGTCCAACAACTGTTGCACCGCCGCGGCCGGATCGCCGCCGAACACCCGACTGACCAGCCCACCAAGCATCGGCCCCAGCACCGACTCGCGCGACTTCTTGGCCGTGTAGCGGTAGGCACGCTCGCCCCGCGGACGGCTCACCGACACCAGCTTCTTTCGCTGCATCGACTGCACAACCGACAACACACTGGTGTAGCCACGGTCCTTTTCGTCGCTGAGGGCCTCGAGAATCTCTCGCACCGTCGAAGGGCCTCGATTCCAGAGCACGCCCAGGATTTGCAGTTCGAGTTCGCTGGGGGTTTGTTTTGCGGGGGGCATGTGCGGCTCCAACCATCGGGGACTTCCATCTACGGAATCCAACGTACCTACGGAGTCCTCCGTAGTCAAGTCGCACGGCGCCCGCCCGCGGCAAAACCTGCGAACCGGCCACATCGCCAGGGTATCCCTCGACCTGCTACAGTGGACGACTGGATGCGATCGCCAGAACTTCGCCGTGCCACGGAACCCAAGCCATGTCAATCACTTACGCCGTCGAACCGGAGCTAATGACCGAACAGTTCATCGACGTGCTGCGGCGTTCGACGCTCGCCGCGCGGCGGCCCGTGGACGACACCGATCGGATCGCCAAGATGCTCGAAAACGCCGACCTGATCGTCACCGCCCGCAATGCCGAGGGCACGTTGGTTGGCGTCTCGCGGGCCATCACCGACTACAGCTACTGCACGTACCTGTCGGACCTGGCGGTCGACCAGGCCTATCAAAAGCAGGGCATCGGCCGGCGGCTGATTCACGAGACCCACGAGCACGCCGGCCTGGCGACGTCGCTCATCCTGCTATCGGCCCCGCAAGCGGCGACCTACTATCCGCACATTGGGATGGAGAAGCATGATTCTTGCTGGCGGATTGTAGGGGAGTAAGTAGTAGAAAACCCATAGGTCGACAATCATCGTCGGCTGTTCGGCTAGAAACTATTGCTTCTCAGGTTTTTTTGAGGCTTCCTGTTGATGCTTGCGACGAAAGTTGCTCCAGTGCGCTAGTTAGGCTATTCTGCGTGAAGGTAACATGTGCGGGTGCAGCACTCACTATTGCCTTGCTGAAAGGTGGGCGGATCATGCGTAGGCACCAAACACTACCATTTGCGATTCTCGTCGCCGTCACCTGCTCGATGGTTCATGGCGAAGACCCTCCCGGCGACTTCGATGGCAGCGGCTGGGTGGACGGGCGTGACGTTGATCTGGTAGTGTCCAACTGGGGTGCCAGTCTGCCACCGATACCCGCAGGATTTTACTTACCGCCCACCGGACCTCGCGTTGACAATGATGATTTGAACAATCTTATTCGTGGCTGGGATGGGGGTGCATCATTGCCGATCGTGGACATTCGGCACACGGTAAGAGTACTGTATACACCCGCGACCTTGGTGGGACCGGGGTATGTTTCCAATGACATCTTCATAAGCTTTCCAGGCCAACTCGGCGGTCAGCAGTTGTCTATTCAGCTGACAGCCGGTTCGATCTACAACCATTCTCTTGGGGGGGCTACGGAACCACACCCGGCGTTGTTGGAGATTTCTCCAGACCTAGCATTCGACACATACGTGACTACTGGCGCACTTTCCGGAGCCCAACCCGGCACATCTTCAGCGTGGGTGGGTGGCGCGGTGAATCTTCCAGATTCCCTATCCGCTTGGAGCCTTGAGGGACAGACCATTTCGGCCACCTGGATTCGTGCGCTGACCTACCCGGTATCGAACCAAACAGACTTTGGGGTTGCGCGGATCACACTGTCGCCAGATGCCGCGGGGAGTGGTTCCTTTCTTACTTCAACCGTTGAAGGTTCGGAGTGGATGCGTTCGCTTGAAGTAGTCGATGGACAGATCGTCTTCTCACCCAGCAACGTGCCCGGCGACTTCAACGACGACGGCGTCGTCGACCTTGCCGACTATACAGTCTGGCGAAACCACCTCGGCGCACCGGCTGGCACATTACCAAATGACTCGACTGGCCTGACGATTGGTAACGACCAATACGAGACATGGAGAACACACTTTGGCGACACGGCCCTGGAGCCTGCAGTCTATCCAGTAGTAAGTGTGCCTGAACCTGCTGCGTTTCTCGCAGCATTCATCCTGTCAGGTATTTGGTATTCATCTTGTCGACGTAGTCCACATAAATGAAAAGAGTTGATGGTTCTACACCCACCGTTTATTGTGCACCGCATATTGGGATGGAAAAGCATGAGTCCTGCTGGCGGATTGTAGGGGAGTAGATTGTGCAGCAACGACTCAGCCCGACGTTTCCACCCGCAGTGTATGCAGCTGACCTTCCAGAGCGGACTCGTCGAAATCGGCGAACTTCTTATGTCCGATGCGGACATTGACAAAACCACCGGGAACTTTCAGCAAATAGCACAGTTCCTTCGATGCGGGACTCACTTCGAGGATTCTATACTTGGTGCCCACCGCTTCACCGAAGGCTACCTCTTCCGTCTCGAGTATCATTTCGAGCGGGGGTGGAACTACCCAGTTGTCAAATCCCGCTCGCTGCATTTGAATAGATAGTTCATCCATCGCTGAGATGATTGCCCACACCTGGCCATGCTTCAGTTCCAGTCCTGAGGGAAAGCGCTTGGTACTCCATCCCGAGGGCGGGTCCAACTCGATCGTCCGTTCCACACTGGCAGTTTCATCTTCCTCGTCGGGCTCGAGCAACTCATCGACGATGTGCGGTGGCGATGCTAGGAACCCCAGCAGCCAGTAAGCGGGATGACTCGCGTCGCTCGACTCGTTGACCCACTGCTCCAATAGGTCGCGGTCGTCGGATAGAAGTTGCTCGGCCTCCAGAAGGTCGAGCCCCTCGATACGTTGCCTTAATAAGTCTTCGAGAACAGTGCACTCCACCTCATCCAATTCGTCTGGCGGCACTTGGGCCAGCGTTTCGAGAAACGGCTGCAAATACTGCAAGGGCGCTGGTAGCGAAGGGGGCGAAGCCATCTGTTAGCCCTCTGGTTTAGGTTGGCAGGGTGTCACTTCCCGACGTCTTCGCGGACATTCCAATCTGCCGCTACGTAACGATACTGCTCCGGCAACCGTGCCTTCGCCTCCGCAACGGAATCGTAAAGTCCGTCCTGAATGGTGTTCCAATTCGCATCGCAGGAGAATCGATAGAACTGAGTGTCGCCGTAGGTCGCGATGGCCAATCCAAAAACCTCTGACGGGTCAGCGCCGGGCACTTCACCAAAAGGTGCGGACCCAGACCATGCCCACTCGATTACGCGAGCTCCATCAATGGTGTCCGGCGGTTTCACGTGGTTCCAAGCCTCCATATCGCGGTTTTGATTGTCGATGCCACGGCAACTTCGTAACGCAATGAAAAAATACTATCCCGAAGGGATTTCGTCTTTCAGCCCAGTGTTGCGTCTACGCCGCGACGCTGGGAGGTCATCGCTCTCGTGCTCCGCACACACACCTAAGTTAAACGCTTATTGAGGGAAATGTGGCCCCATTCATCAAGGGTGAATCTCCGATGCTGCAATTCATCTGCAACCACGTGTAGCCAGTGTCGAAGTGACTCCGCGACAACTCGCATTGGCCTACTGCCGTAGTTGTACCATGCGAAGACTTGACCGTGTTTCCCGGTTGGCCCCGGGTCAAGGTCGAGGACCAAGTGGTCGCCCTCGCAATCCATGATTGGAATCCAGTTTCTCCGCCATCTCGCGTCGTTCTTCAGACTACGCGTTTGTGTGAAGTGGCATCCCCCAAAATCACATTCGCATTGCAAGTTCCACTGCATTCGCCATGTCGACGCTATTTCTTCCGCGGTCAAGAGCGCCATGTTATCGAACAACCGATGAGCACCGCTTCGCGAGTCTTCGATCCCGTCGTGAACCTGCAATGATTGGAGAAGTGAACTTGGCAGCTGGCAGGGAATTTCAGCCGACAAGTTGGTGATAGCAGAATCCGTAGCTGGGGGACGTAGAGCGTTGTATACCGTATGAGCGTGTTCCCGGAGCACGGTATCGATAACTTGCCAAGATGTAGCGACTCGACGCACTGTAATCTCACCCTTTGCTAAGACGCTTGCTGCAGCCTACTTCAACTCCACCTCCCCCACCGAGGGCCCCACGCACCGCGGCCCATAACGCGTCCACGTGAGCGGGTCGATGCACATCTGGCGCACGGTCATATCCTCGTTCCAGGCGTGGTACACGATGATGTCTTCCTCCGACACCGGCGAGCGGACGATCGAGTGGTGGCCTGGGCCGCGGACCAGGTTTGGCACGCCCCGCAGCACGCGGGCGTATTGGCCTTGGCCAGTGTAGGGGCCGGTGACGCTGTCGGCCACCACGTAGTCGATGCCGTAGTGCTCGGTGCCGAAGTTCGAGCCGCTGTAAAAGCACCAGTAGCGGCCGTCGTGCTTCACCACCCAGGGGGCTTCGATGGTGTGCCAGTCGAAACGCCGGCCGCCGTACATGCTCATCGTGCGGTTGGCCTCGAACAGCGTCCAATCGTACCGCGGCCGCACCACCATTTGAGGTTTGCCCTCGAGTCGCCGCATGTCGATCAGCCGATCGACCACGATGCCGGTGCCCGCGCGGTAGCCGCTCTCCGTGTCGAGAAAGTCCTTGGCGTAAAAGAAATACCACTGGCCATCGTCGTCCTGAAAGGCGTGCCCGTCGATAAAGAACGCCGCCCCCGCGCCATCTTCGAGTGGTGTACCCGTGTCGGTGTAGGGGCCGGTGGGCGAATCGCTCGTCGCGACACGGATCTTGAACTGCAAATCATCGATCGTCCCCATCGAGTAGTACAGGTAGAACGTCCCGTCGTGCTCTACGACCTCGGGCGCCCAGAACTCGTGACCCTCCGAACCGGCGGGCGAGACCAGCGCGCCACCTTCGTCCTGCCAGTCGACCAGGTTGTCGGAACTGAGCACCCGAAACCGCCGCCCATCCGCGAGCGGCTTACTGCCCGTCGTGCCAAAGGCGTAGTAGCGCCCTTCGTGCTCCAGAACTCCCGGATCGGGCATGCTGCGGGTGTAAACGGGATTCTGATAAGCGACGGGCGTTTCGGCCGAAACGATGGGAGCTGCCATGAGGGCGAGCGTGAAGAGTGCGTACCGCATGAGGAGAGTGCCTGTGGTGTGTGTCGGGGAAGTAAAGGCTCTATGATACACGATGGCGGGGAGGGGGCTGAAGTATTGCCGCTTGCACCGGCGATTGTTGATTCTGGCACACGTCTGCGTTAGGTTCGGCATGCCCGATGTTTCACCCGCAGGACCAACCGCATGGCCCGTTTCAGCTGCTTCTGTCTTGTACTTGTCACACTGCTGGTGGGTTATACCGCCGGTGCCGAGGAGCACGTCGCTCGGCCATTTCATGGGGTAACGCTGCGCGAGCTGACGCGCGAAGAGCCGCGCCCGCTGAAGATTTGGATCGCGGAGATCGATCTTGCGGCCGACGGAATCTCGTTTCGCGTCACGCCCGGTAATGGCGACCCCAACGGAGAGGCGCCAGGCGACCCGAATGGCGAGACCACTCGCCAAACCACCTTGGAGTTTCTCCAAGAACAGCACGCGCAGTTGGCCATCAACGCCACGTTCTTCGGCATGCGGGCGCGGAACACCGACAACACCGGACTGGTGGTTTCCGATGGCCAGCGGGTCTCGCCGTTTCGCGGCGACTGGCCCAGTATAAACATCGATGCGCAGAACCAGGTGGCCATCGTCCGTGGCGAGCACGACACCTATCGAGTCACGAGTCCCAGCAGCAAATTGAATCTGCACAACGCGATAACCGGTAGCAATCAGATCGTGACCGATGGCAGTGTAACGACCGACGAGCGGAAGTTCAGCCGCGCCCTGCACCCCCGCACCGCCATCGGCTATACGGCCGATAACCGCCTCATTTTGGCCGTAGTCGACGGCCGCCAGCCGGGTGTCTCGGAAGGGATGTCGCTACCGGAACTCGCCCAATTGATGCTCGAGAACGATTGCGTGCAGGCGGTGAATCTCGACGGTGGTGGATCGACCACCATGGCCATCGCCGACCCCGCGGCCCGCGTGCTGAACACTCCTTGCAGTAAGAACGGCAAAGGTGAATTCGGCACGCTCCGCCAGAACGGCACCAGCCTGGCGGTCTTCGCCCGGCCGGCGACGGAGAGAGAAACGTGCAAATGAGAGTTTGGTGGCCAGCGGCGCAGCACGGCGCTTCGCTCATTTAGGCTCTGTGTTGTGCTACTCGATGCCAAGCCAGCAGCAGCCCAGTGATCGCAAAGCCGATGGTCAGCACCAACCAGAGGTGCGCCCAACGGCCGGTCGACGAAGATGCCTTATCGATGCGCTGTACCAGTTTGTCGGCGACGTATTCGACGGGACTATCCATGTTGCTCGTCTCGCCGTCAGCATGTCGAGCATAGGTCGAGTGCTCCTTTCTTGTGGTTCGGTAGTCTGTCACTATCGCAGGCTTTGGCAGTTGGATCGAGAACAACTCGGGATCCATCTCGCCAAAATTCGCGTCGACGAGTTCCAAAACTTCTTGCGACTTCAGCGTCTGCGGATCTTCTTCGCTCGACGTGTAATTGTTGTTGGTGATGACCTGCGGGAGCCAAAGGTCGCCGGCGAACCTGGTGGGCTGCTCAGCGACCACACTGGCAAGGAGATGCCCCTGGCTGTCCATGTATTCGCGTCTCAATGGCAAGAAGTCATGCTCTGGCGACAGCCACAACTTATCGTGGACTCGATCGCCGAACGGTGTTGAAAACGAGCCCTCGACAACCAGGCAAGGATGGCCATCGAGCTGATCGGTCCGCGCCGCGTAGTTCGATTCTGGTTCCGTTAACACCGCTGGCAAAAAGACGCTCGCGACTGCTTTGTTCGCTTCGGAGGGGGCAATCGGATCGGAGATCCGCCACCCCATCAATTTTAGGTAGTAAGGGTCGAACGCGGTGCCCTTTCGCTTTTGTTTTACCGTGTCAGCCGAATAGATGCTCACCATCTGGTCGTTGACAACATGGCAGAATTCTTCCCCATCGTACACCAGTTGCGTTTTGACGAAGCCGGGGCCGCTGCTGCTCGAGTCGTCCGTCTGGGCATCTTCCGCGAACCGCTGACGCACCGCACTGCCGGGCAGGTGACGCGCCAGCAGGTAGCGCTTCTCGCCGTCGAAGGCGAATACGACATGCCTGAAGACGACCGGCTGCGATGCCTCGCGGCCCTCCATGACCGTCTTCACCCGGCGATACTCAATCAATCCGGACGTTGCGTCACGCCTGGCCGCCGTGATCTTCTGTGCAAGGCTGGCGGGGTCCATTTCGCTCTCCTGCGCCACTGCGGCAGCAGTACTGCCCGCGGTGAGGATCAGGGCAGCAACTACCGCAGTACCTTGCTTTTTGTGCATAAGTTGTGCTCCCTGCGGTCGAAACGTAGCCTTCACGATAGAATTTCCCACCATTCGATTCCATGCAACGTGGCTCGAGTATTCCCGTTTGCCCCGCAGATCGCCTCGTCGACGCCCCTCACCCTGACCCTTTTGGCGGTGAGGATTTCAAGTTGGTCATTGGGTACTTCGTCATTCCCCAAGTCGATCGACCATCACCGAGCCGCGCCAAAATTCCGAGAGGATTCTTTATTGACACCCACTCCCCAAATGTGTACTATCGCACTAGTACGGTAGTTCGCCTTGCTAGAGAGAACTTTTTTCAGTCTCTGGAGCCTGCAGGTGTTTATTCGTGTCGATAGCTCGAACGGCGTGCCGGTCTATGAGCAGATCGTGCGGCAGGTGAAATTCGCCATTGCCGATGGCGTGGTGGCGGCGGGCGATTTGTTGCCCAGTGTCCGCGAACTCGCTCGAGAGCTGGCGATCAATCCAAATACCGTAGCTCGTGCTTATCGCGACCTGCAGTCGCAGGAACTGGTGGAGCTGGCCTCGGGCATTGGTCTGTCGGTTCGTGGTGGAGCAAAGCGGGAGTGTCAGACCCAGCGGCGGCAACTGTTGCAGGCGCGCGTGGGGCAGGTGCTCGAAGAGGCTTTTCGTTCGGGGCTCGATGCCGCGGCCGTGCGGCGTCTGGTCGATGCGGAGCTGACTCGTCTGGAAAAGCAGTTCATGGGGAACGGCAATCATGAGTAATGCAATCGAAGTGCGTGGCGTCACCAAACGCTTTGGCCGGCAGACGGCCGTCGACAACGTGTCGCTGTCGGTGCCGGCGGGGTGCGTGTTCGCCCTGTTGGGCGAGAACGGTGCGGGCAAATCGACCCTGATCCGCATGTTGCTGGGACTCGCCACGCCTGATGCAGGGGAACTGCAGGTGCTGGGTCGTTCGAGTACGGCCGATGGCGAGATGATCCGCCGCCAGGTGGGTTATGTATCCGAGCGACCGACGCTATACGACTGGATGACGGCCGCCGAGATTGGTTGGTTCACCGCGGGCTTTTATGGCGACGGATTCGAATCGAACTATCGGCAACTGTTGGCCAGTTTTCAGGTGCCGGCCGATCGCAAGATCGCGCACATGTCCAAGGGCATGCGGGCCAAAGTGGTGCTGTCGCTGGCCCTGGCGCATCGCCCGCCGCTGTTGGTGATGGACGAACCGACCTCGGGACTCGACACGCTGGTGCGCCGCGAGTTCCTCGAAAGCATGGTCGACCAGGCGGCCAGTGGGCGAACGGTGCTGCTTTCCAGTCATCAGATTGGCGAAGTGGAACGCGTGGCCGATTGGGTGGCCATCATGCACGAGGGGCGGCTGCTGGAGCTATCGCGGCTCGACCAAATGAAAGCCACCACCAGGGCGTGGACCGTCACCATGGAGGGTGCAGCCTCCGCACCGCCGCCAATGGGGGGCGCGGTGCTGGCCCACAGCCGACATGGCCGGCAGTGGCAATTGCTGGTTCGCGATGCAGACCTGGATGTCGACGCCACCACGGCACAGCTCATGGACCGCAGTGGCGTGGTGGCCGTGGATAGTCACACGCCATCGCTCGAAGAGATCTTCGTCGCCCGGATTGGCCCGGATGGTTCGCCTCCGCCGGCAAGTGAGCCCGAACCGATGCCAACGCCTTGGGAAGATGAAAGATTGCAGCAGTTGTAGAAACAGTTGAGTGGCTGGGGGCTCGCGGGACTCGACCCCAGTCACCCGCGAATGTTGTGAAACGTTTTAGCCTGAGTTTGCTTCTCTCGATGCAGTGACCGGAGACGCGCCATGTCGACTATTGCTACTCCATTCCTGTCGCCTAACCCCGTCCCTTGGCAGTTGATCGGGCGATTCGTGTGGAAAGAGTTGCGGCGGATGCGGGGCTTTGTGCTCGGCGTGGCGGCATTGGCAGTGCTGTTGATGCTGTTCGTCAAGTCCGTTGCCCAACCTGCTGATGGTGAGCAACTTGGCATCTTTTTGCTGCTATTTCCGTCGTTCGGGGGTGGAGCCTTCGTAGCCATCGGCGCGGCGATTACCGCCTATTCCGTCGAACGAGAAGAGCAGACCGACACGTTCCTCCACTCGCTGCCGCGTTATCCGCTGACGACGTTCGTTAGCAAGTTGCTCGCGGTGCTACTGTTGGCCATTGTGTTTACGATTGCCTTGGCGGCCGTCGGTTGGTGTGTGGGGGGATACAAGTGGCTACCAGCGGAAACGTTCCGTCGCATGCTAGAATCCGGCATCACGCTGTTGGTCGAAGCCACGGCCTGCGGCTTATTGGTCTCGGTGCTGGTTCCCCGACCATTGCTCGCCGCGGTGCTCGCTTGCGCGGCCACGTCGTTCAGTTCTCAGGTGGCAATTAGTATCGCCGGTGGCATGGGCTACAAAGGCGACGACTACTACCAGGCCATCCCCGCGCGATTGGCACTGGCCGCCGCGATGCTAGTTCTCGCTGGGGTGCTTTCGCGACGCTGGATGCTCGGTACCGAGCAGGTGTCGCGAAATCGAAAGAAGCGCAAGACCACTACCCCTGCTACGCAGGTCGACGTCAGTACCGCCCTCTCGCCCGCCATGGCACAGCAGACGCTGCAACCGGTGGACGGAGCTACCCGTCGCGGCATCGTCTGGCGCCTGGCATGGCAAACCTGGCGCGAGTCGTGGAAGGCGATGCTCGCCGTGGTGGTCGGTGGAATTCTTATGATGGCGGCGGTCGAAGCGCTCGCTCGTTCCAGCGGTGTCAAATCGATGGAGCAACTGCCTCTTAGCGTGTTCTTCATTCCAGGATTGTGTGGGGCGATGGCTTTTCGATCCGATCATCGCCGGGGACAGTGGCAGTTCCTGGCCGAACATGCCGGGCGACCACGATTGGTGTGGTTGGTGCGAGTGGCTGGATGGGCCCTGTATCTCGTGCTGCTATGGGTGCCGTTTGTGCTAGTGGCAAGCTGGTTGACGTCGAGCCTTGCTCTGCGCGGAATCGAGCACTTGTCGCAACTCGAATGGAACAACGCTGTCGCCGCCGACGTGCAGGTAAGCGCTGCCGACTTGTCGTATTACCTTGTGCTCAATTTCAGCCTGGCTGCCTTCGCGGCGTTTGCTGTGGGGCAACTCACCTCGCAATTGATCAAAAGCGAGATTCTGGCCGCCGGCATGAGCCTGTTTGGTTCGATCGCCATCCTGCTGTTCGGCTACCTGATCATCGCTTGGCGATTGCCGCCGGTGTGGTGCCACCTGCCCGTGATCGTCGGCTGCCTGCTGGCCACGTACATCCGCGCGCCCGACTGGCTGGCCGGTCGGCATACGATTCCGCGGTGGTCGGGCACGGTGCTGGCAGTGGTCGTGCCGCTGTTGTTGGTGGTAATTAGCATCCCCACAATTCGCGGCTGGCAAATCGACAGGGCAGGGGAGGAGTTTCAGCGCTTTGAGCGAAGTCTCGCCCAGCACTACGACATGCAGGTCTCTCCAAGCGGTACCAGCGACGTGCCGTTCCCCCCCGTGCATCTCGCCTCGCGCGTGAACGAATACGAGGAGCAACAACGCGCGGCCGAAGAACTCACCCGCCAGTACCAGCAAGTCTTGCTGGACATTCATGACAGCCAACCCCCAAGTGACAACGAGTCCGATGACAGCCTTGGTGCCGAATTCGGTGCCAGTTCGGAAATGCAGGCTGCGGAAATGGGCGGCATGGAAATGGGCGGCTTCGCAGCCAGTGCGAGTAGCTTCAGCCAAGGGGGTTCCTTTGAAGGCGAGTTTAGCGGTGCGGAATTCGCGGAAGGTGGGTTCATGGCAGGTGAAGCAAGTGGAGGCGACCTTGGCGAAGGTGCATTTGACGGAGGAGAGTTCGGTTCTGGTGAAAATGATGCGGAAGAAGCACCGGCCGCTGTAGTCGGTTCTCCACCCGTGGTGACGCCCGAACAGATCGAGCGACTCGTCGAGTTGACCAAGGAGCCCGCGCTGCGCATGGGCGAACTCGATCCGTGGCCCGTCGAGGTGGCGTCGCTACTGTCACTGGACGCGCATCGGCAAGTGGAGAATGGCGACCTCGACCGCGCGTGGGATCGCCTGCTGGCTCTCGAACGGCTAAAGAGCCAGATCTTGCACAACATCGACGGGCAGGGGCGATACCTCCTGTACAGTTTGAATGTGGCTTCCATTCCGGAAGACAAGCTTCTGCTCGACTGGGCCCTCGCGCCGGGGCAGACCAGCGAGCGGCTCCAGCAGGCGGCGGCCGACTTGGCCGCGATCCACCAAGATTATCCCCCACTCGACCAACAGGTGCTCGTTGATTATGTCGCATCTCGCCGGGCCCTGGCGGGTGGCGTCCTGGGTTGGCAGCCCGACGATGACTTGAACTTGGCGCTCTTCCTCGACCAGCTGCCGGGCGAGCACGGGCGGGCCGAACAAGCACTCGACCTGCTGGCCACGATGTCCCTCGCCTACATACAGCGCACGAGCGGCCTGATGGGCGAGGAGCTTCGCAAGCAGCTTCTGGTCGCCAACGGATATCGGTTCCTCAACGACTCGGTCGAGGCGAACGTCCGCAGCAACCGACAGTGGCAAGCCGCCAACTCCAGTCTGCTCGCCAGCCAGATTTGGAACTCCAATGTTGGACTTAATTACCGATTGATGGAGTCGTTGAGCCTGAGAATTAACCTCCAACTCCAGTGCCTCCGCCTGGCGCTCATCGCTTATCACCTCGACCATGGCGAATACCCGCTGACACTCGAACAACTGGTGCCCGACTATCTCCCCACATTGCCACTGGATGTCTACTCGGGCCAGGCGTTTCAGTACGCACCACGACTGCTCGAAGAGTCCGTATGGGGCGAGGAGCGTTGGAACGAGTTCGCCCGCCAACACGACCTTGCGCCGATGATATGGAGCGTCGGTCGCGGAAATGAAGAGGCCAAGCGGTTCAACATTAATCTGGACCGCGGTATGCCCTTCGTCGAAACGGACAGCACCAGTGCTTCGGAGTCTTTGCCCTTCATCGGCCACGATGGCGCGGTTGCGATGCAATTCATGGACGGTTCCGCGGTGCCACCGTCGAAACCGCGGTTCGAGCCCGCTCTGCTCAAGCTGCCCCGCAACGACGAGTACCCGGCGGAGTGACGGGAGCTGGTTCGTCTGCGGAGATGGTTACAGATAGCCACCCGGTCGCAGTTGTTGGCATACCAGCTACAGCCATGTCTCGCGGACCTGCCCCGGCTGCAGCCCTTTGCGGTAGGTAACGATGCACTCGGGCGTCACCGATTCGTTCTCGGGCAGGGCCACGTCCCCCTTGTCGTCGCTCACCTGTCGGACGCTCTTCAAGCCGGCCAGTTTCGCCGCACCATCGACGGCGGTCGCCCGTTCGTCGTAGTAGTCGTACCAGGGGAGCCCTGCGGTGGTGTACTGTTTCGCCGTAGGGGCAGGGTGTGGCGGGAGCGAGCCCGTGATCGACTGCCACACCAGTGAGTTGCAGAGATGAACGAAGCACCGGCTGCTGTTCTCGAGATCCCAATCGCCCAGTTCGTAAGGGTCGTCATAGATCTCCTGCCGCATGCGACCGCCAGGCGCCAGGCCCATGTCGGCACTTCTTTTCCTGTGGAACCCGAACGTTGGTTCGGCTGAAGCCAAGCAGCAGTCCTTGACCATGTCACTGATTGTTCTCTGTTTTTTGCACAGCCGCTCATATGATTCGCGCTTCATCGGATAGACCGCGATCTGCAGGCCGCCATGCTCTGCCTTGCCAGTGAGTTGTTCCTCGGCCGAATAACCGGCTCCGAGTGGCATGGCGACGAACTGTCGGATCACCCCTTTCTCGATGCAGAATCCATCGAGCCATGGTTGATCGGGTGCGACCATGTAATCCTGCTGGTCGCGATGCAGTTCGTTCCGCCACGACTCGCCCGTTACCGCGCACTGTTTGCCCGCCGCCACTTTGATTGCGAAAGGGTAGGGCAGCTTGGACCTATTCCATGCACCTGGAGAGGCAAAACGGAGCCACATCGCTTCGGCCTGGTACATGGGAAGCATCACACCGCCTCGCTCGAGCCAGTGCGGTGGCACGCCCGCGGCGTGGTCGTCCACGTGCTCCAGCGCGAATTTGCCCAAACCTGGTGGCAAGGGATAGGTCTTGTCGTCGTCGGGTATGCGGAGCGTCCGCTGAAACTCCACTCGCAGTTCGGCCTGTGGATGCACTTCGGGGAAACGAATTACAAGTGAGTTGCCTTTGAGTTCGATCATCGTGGCGCTCCCTTTCTAAATGGTTGGATACTTCACCACTCTCCGTCGCGAACTTCGCGAACCACACGCAGCACGGCGTGATCCGGCGCGTCTTTCAGTTGTCGGATCAACTCGCCAAACAGTTTCGGGCGGCGGCGAATGATCTCTTGTAGTTCGTCGGAAACCTTGCCCGCTAATGCAAGCAGCACGTCGGCGTCTTCGCCCAGGGCCTCGGCCAGCCGCTCGATGGTTTGCTGCGAAGGGGGCGGCTGCTCGCTCCGCTCGATCTTGCTGAGGTACGAAGGCTCGATCCCGACGCGGGCGGCCAGTTGGCGGACCGAAAAGCTGGCATCCTTGGCTCGATGTGTTTCACGAGCCTGACGAATGTACGTGCCGAAGTTGCTCATGTGTGTAGTATATACTACACACTACACGAGGCAATGGTAATTCCTAAAAATTCAGGCCCAAACACCTACCCCCCGCCCCAGACGCTACTCGCCACCCGCAGCCCCGCCGAGGCGGTCCAGCCGGGGAGGCGACCTGCCGCTCCTTGCGGACGGGCGGCGACCGTATTCGGCGCGGCTAAAAGGAACCAATGCAGTTCGATTTGGATTTTCCTCGGATTCCCTGATCCGCAACGTCGGATGGTTCGTAACGTTGCTGAATCGCCAGACGGAACCTGGTGAGCAAGCGTTTTTTGCGAATCGCTAGTGATCACGCCCGGATTTGCACCGTGTTGGAGACCTATCTCACTGCATCGCACTGGCGGTCGGTGGATGGTGTCCCCCATTTGAATTCCAGCCACACCAGGAGTGATTTCATGATTACCAAAAGAACTTTGCCTGTCGCCACCCTCTTCGCATCGTTGGTATGTGCGACGAACGCTTGGGGTGTCCACAGCGTGTACCGGGCTGATCTAACGACACTGAACAATTCCGGCGTTACGGGCTATGCCATGTTCGAAGTGAATCCGGTCACCCGGACGTTGAGCGTCGAGGTCAACGCTATGGGGCTGGAGCCAGACATGGACCATTTGATGCACCTGCATGGGTTGATCGGTGGCGATGGCACCAGTGGCAATCCGGCCGTCGACTCGCAAACTCCGACACTTGCCGACGATGCCGATGGGGATGGCTTCGTCGAAGTGTTCGAGGGACTGCCGCAGTATGGCGACATCATCCTGACCCTGGGAACTCAAACCGCGCCGGGCGGTTCGTTCGCTTACAGCGAGACCTTCGACCTGGATGACGATAGCCTGTTCGGCAGTCCGGTGGGGGCGATGATGGACTACGCGGGCGACGATCTATTGCCACTGGAGTTTCGCGAAATCGTCATCCATGGTCTGACGGTCGACGGATCTGTCGGTGCCGGAACCGATGGTGAAGTGGATGGCACAGCGGGGTACAAGGCGGTGCTGCCCGTGGCCGCGGGGGAGATCTATCAGGTGCCAGAACCAACGAGTGCCGTGCTGATGATGCTGGGAGTCGCCGGAGTGGTGGGGGGACTCCGCAGGCGATAGCCTCAGCAACCGGAACAACCTTGGTGCGGAAGTTGTTCCCGTCGCCGGCTCGCGCTCTAACGGTGCGGGTCGGCGTTGTTTTTTAAGGCACCATGTTGGCCGTAACGCGGACGTCGAGCTTCGGTTAGTCGTGGAGTTCGAGCACAAGAGCCAGCTACTTCTGCCGCTAGCACCCAATACTTCGCGGCCAGGTCTCGGTATACTGCTCGCGTGAAACCTCCGCATGACAACGCGACCTCTCCCGCAAAACGCTCCTGGCGCCCGGTGCTTTCCGAGGGGTTTGTGTCGTGGCTTGAAGAACTGGATGCCAGCCTGGCGGTGACCACCTACCAGGTTGGAAAGCTGCTGCTGCTGGGGCGGAACGACCGCGGACAACTGGCCACCAGCGAGCGGAGCTTCCGCCGGGCGATGGGGGTCACGACCGACGGCCAGACGCTATGGCTGGCCACCGCCTTCCAGGTGTGGCGGATGGAACATCAGTTCGACAATCACGCCCGCGATGCTGGCTACGACCGACTGTTTGTGCCCCGTATCGCTTACACCACGGGCGACCTCGATCTGCACGACATCGCCATCGACTCGCTGGGGCAACCGCTGTTTGTGGCCACGCTTTTCAACTGCCTGGCCACGGTGAGCACCGAGCAAAGCTTCGAGCAGGTATGGCGGCCGCCTTTCATCACGACGCTCACCGCCGAAGACCGTTGCCACCTGAATGGTCTGGCAATGGTCGATGGCCAGCCGCGGTACGTCACGTTGTGTCACCAAAGCGACGTGAACCGCGCCTGGAAGAAGCACCGCATGCTTGGTGGTGAGCTGTGGAGCACCACCGACAACGAACCGATCGTCACGGGCCTCTCCATGCCGCACTCGCCGCGGTGGCACGACGGACGCTTGTGGCTGTTGAACTCCGGCACTGGCTACCTGGGCTACGTCGACCTCGATCGCGGCGAGTTCGAGCCGGTGGCTTTCGTACCGGGTTACGCGCGCGGTCTGGCGTTTGTCGATCACTACGCGATCGTCGGACTCTCGCGCCCGCGGGAGCAGAACAAGTTCGGCGGCCTGGCACTCGACGACGAACTCGCCAAGCGTGGCATGACCAGCTACGCCGGTCTGGCGATTGTGGACCTGGAGACCGGCCAAACGGTGCAAACGCTCGAAATCGAAGGGCGCATTGCCGAGCTGTACGACGTGGCCGTGCTCGCAGGCATTCATCGCCCAGCTGCCTTGGGCCTTTCGCCCAACGACCTCCGCTACAACGTCTGGGCCGACGCCGAGGCCGGACGCCGCCACTGGCGACGCACGCCGCGGAAGTGAACGCCATCTGAAGTTCGCCACGGATGAACACAGACAAACGCGAGTGATCGCGAAGTCCGTGTTTCATCCGTGTCGATCCGTGGCTTCGTTTTTCTCGATCAAACCTTCTCGAGCGCCGCGCGGAGGCTGGCTTCGTCGTCTTTCGAGAGCGAGGTTTGGAATACCTTGCCCTTGCCGGCGAATTCCTTCAGGCCATCCAGCACTTTGTCGTTGGTGGCCTTACGCACCAGCACGAACAGGGCGGAGCTGCCGGGTGTGAACGACTCGCCGGCTTTCTTCATCTCCTTGTCGTCGATACCGATGTCGGTGAATAGACCCGACAGCGCACCGGCACCGGCGCCCACAGCCGCTCCGAGCAGCGGGTTGAGGAACAACAGGCCAATCAGCGTACCCCAGAAACCACCGCCTACGGCACCAGCCGCGGTGAGGTTCACCGCCTGGTGCAGTTGGACCTTGCCGGCATCGTTCTTGGTGACGACTACTGCGTCCTCCATTTCAATGAGGTATTCCTTCTGCATTTTGACCAGCGCGGTCCGCATTTCGAACGCCGTATGTTCATCGTCGAACACAATCACAATCAGATTGCTCATGTCTTTGCTCCTGCTTGGGGGATAGAACACCGCACCGACCACTGATTATAGGGCAGTTGGCCGCGCCGGGAAGCTGGCAGCAGTGCGAGAAACGTTGGGTGGCTGGGGTCGAGTTCCACGAGCCCCAGATATTGGAATGCTGGGGGCTCGTGGAGCTCGTCCCCAGGCACCCTAAGACTCTGACAACATCCCTACATCCGCTCGACGCACTCGATGCCTAGGAGGCCGAGGCCCGTTTCGAGCGTGCGGGCCGAAAGGGCACACAAAGCGAGTCGGCTGCTCTTCAGCTCTTCGGTCTCGGCTTTGATCACCGGGCAGTTCTGGAAGAACGTGGCGTACGCCTGGGCCAGGTCGAACAAATAGGCCGTCAGGTGGTTGGGCCGATAGTCTTCGACCACCTTATCGAGCGCCTCGGCGAAGCGCAACAGCTGCATCGCGAGCGCCCGTTCTTCGGGCGAGTCGATAGAAATGCTGTCGGCGCCAGCGAGCGCTTGTTCTTCGGTCACCTTGGCTTTGCCAAAGATACCTCGCACTCGGGCGTAGCTGTACTGCATGTACGCCGCGGTGTTGCCGTTCATGGCGAGCATCTTGTCGTAGCTGAACGTGTAGTCGCTGGTGCGATTGTGAGCGAGGTCGGCGTACTTGATACCGCCGATGCCGATTCGCTCGGCCACCTGCTGCCGCTCGTCGTCGGTGGTGAGCACGGGGCTCTCGTCGGCGATGGCCCGGGCGCGATCGACCGCTTCGTCGAGCAAACCCATCAGACCAACGGCCGAACCGGATCGCGTTTTGTACGGCTTGCCATCTTCGCCCAACACGGTGCCGAAGCTCACGTGCTCGAGTTCGACGTTCTCGCAGCCGCACTGCTTGGCCGTGGCGAACAGTTGTTCGAAGTGCAAACCCTGCCGATGGTCGACGACGTACAGAATGGCGTCGGGCTGCCACTCTTCCAATCGGTAGGCGATCGTGGCGAGGTCGGTCGTTGAGTACAGGAACGCGCCATCTTGTTTTCGCACAATGAACGGCGCGGCGAAGCCTTCGAGGAACACGCACATCGCGCCGTCGCTCTCGGTGGCCAAGCCCCGCTGCTGGAGGTCCGTGACCACAGCGGCCAAGCGGTCGTGATAGAAGCTCTCGCCCAACGTGTGGTCGAACGACACATTCAGCCGGTCGTAGGTTTTCTGGATTTCGTCCATGCACGCTGGCAGGAACTTATTCCACAGCTCTTTGTTCGTTACATCGTCCGCATGCAGCTTGGCCGTCTCATCGAGCACCGCCCGGCCGATGGTGGCGTGCTCGGCGGCCATTGCTGCGAGCGTCGCGTCCTCGTCCACGGCGGCGATCTTCTTCTCGATCGATTCCTTTTCTTTCCGCAAGTCGCCCAGTGCGGCCTCGGCCTGCCGAAGCTTTTTGGCCGCTTGCTTGTCGGCCTTCTTGTCGCCCGTCGGTTCGGCGGCGGAGAGTTCCGCCACCGTCTGCTCTTGCTTGGCAATTCGCTCGTTGATGGCCGGCAGACCACTGGTTTTGGCCCCGTGATACTCGACCAGCGAATTGACGAGCTTGTACAACCGGCTCAGTTCGGCGACGGGCTCTTTGGCCAGGGCCGATTCGTCGACGAAGTGCTTGTAGCCATAGATGATCATGCCGAACTGGGTGCCCCAGTCGCCGATGTGGTTGTCGGTGATCACCTTGTGGCCAAGGAACCGGAGCACATTGGCAATGGCCGCGCCGATCACGGTCGAGCGAATGTGCCCCACGTGCATCGGCTTGGCGACGTTGGGCGACGAGTAATCAACCACCATGCACCGTGGTTCGGCAGCCTGCGGAACGCCCAGGTGCTGGGTGTCCTTGGCCGCGGCGGCCAGCGCGGTGGTGATGGCCTCGTCCTTGATCTTCAGGTTGATGAAGCCCGGGCCCGCAATCTCGGGCACCTCGCACAGGTCGGCCACGTCGAGCGACTCGACGAGCGCTGCAGCAATCTCGCGTGGCGGCTTCCCGAGTTGCTTGCCGAGTGGCATCGCGCAGTTGGCCTGGTAATCACCAAACTTGCCATCGCTAGGGCGTATTTGCTCGAGGACAGGCGCAACGTCGCCTTCGAATCCTGTGAGCGAATGGAGACTTTTGGCAAACCGGGATCGGATTTCGGCGAGGAAGTTCATTGTGCAAAGGTGGCAGGGCGAAGGGGGGATCCAGATCGCTTGCGTCCCCCTTCCACCTTCCGCCTTTCCCCTTCCGAAGGCCGGCTAGTGCAGTCGGACGGCCGGCTCATTCAGCGGCCGGCGGTTCCTCTTTGTCCCAAGGCAGGGGCACGCGGACCGCGCCGTCCCACAGATTTTCCAGGGCGTAATAGTCGCGGGTGTCGCGGTCGAACAGATGGACCACCACCGAACCGTAGTCCAACAGGATCCAGCGGCTCTCGCTGTAGCCCTCGATGCCTATCCGCTTGTCGCCCAGTTCGTCTTCCAGGCGATGGTCGATTTCTTCGCTAATGGCGTGCAACTGCCGCCGGCTATTGCCGGTGGCAATGACGAAGTAGTCGAACTCGGGCGTGATGGTCCGCATGTCCAAGAGCGTAATCTCGGTGCCGCGGTTCTCTTCGGCGGTCCGGGCAGCAGCCATCGCGAGTTGCAGGCTGCGGTCGGCGCGGGAATCGCTGGTGGCGGACGGGGTTTCGGTCAATGGGCTGGTGGCGTTCATGGGTGAGAAAGCAATATCTACCTAAGCTGGTCATTTTATCGGACGCGGTGGGCGAGAACAATTGCCGAAGCGTCCCACGAAACGGGTTATTACCGGGGCTCGTCGAGCCCGGGCGGCAGTTCTACAATCCACACAACGGCACCCCGCATACTGGCCACTTCGAGGATTTGTGACATGGGCGACTGGATCGAGGAAGGCAAAAAAGCCCCCGCTTTTACACTGACCGCTGACGATGGGTCGAAGGTTCGCCTGGCGGAACTGGCCGGCTCGCCAGTGGTGCTCTACTTCTACCCCAAGGACGACACGCCAGGCTGCACCCGCGAGGCGTGCGCGTTCCGCGACCAGAAGACCCAGCTCAAGAAAATGGGCGCCGTGGTGCTGGGGGTCAGCGCCGACTCGGTCGAAAGCCACGTGAAATTCCGCGACAAGTATCAACTGAACTTCCCACTGCTGGCCGACATCGACCACAAGATTGCCGAAAAGTACGGTGCCTGGCGCGAGAAAAACATGTATGGCAAGAAGTCGATGGGCATCCAGCGGAGCACCTTCCTGATCGACGGCAAAGGCAAAGTGGCGAAGGTGTGGAAGCGAGTCAAAGTCGACGGCCACGACGAACAAGTGCTCGCGGCGCTAAAGGAACTCGCCTAAAAGGCGGGGTGGAGGCCGCGACTCACCATCTTTCGGCAATCCACACTTGCTATCAGGGCATTTTGCGACTCGCTTGCCAGGCGCGTCGGTGTGATTGCCCTGCCCCGGTTGGCATTTGGTCGCCAATTTCGGCGCCGTGCGCACGCCATACGCACGCTCGGCGGCAATCAACATTCTGCTGGCAATTCCTCTGGCATGTCGGTGAAACTTTCGAGTACACTCCCAAGTACTCTATCTGGTGATATGTCAGCATAAGGTCAGGGCGGCTTTTCCCATTGTTGGCTGGTGCGCATCAGGCGGAACTTAACTGTTCCCTCGCGCGATGCCACGTAAATCCCGTGCGCTGCATCGCTGTGTCGATGCTAGCTTGGAGGCTTGAGTCGATGGACTGCGATCAGGTTTTCATGGTGCTTACAAGTGGACCGTTCCCAACGGGCGACCCGTCGGACGTCGACGTTGAGGAACACCTGGAACGCTGCCCCGAGTGTTGGCGTTTTGCCGAGGCGCTGCGCCCGGCCCACGACGTGTTCGAAGAAGCCGTGCCCGCCAGCGAAGGTCGCGACCTGCCTGGCTACTGGGGCGATGCCATTCCCGCACGGGCCGCTATTGCTCAAGTGCAGCAAACGGCCCTGCAGACGGCGTCGCGGGAGCGATCCCCTCGCCCGGCGCAGGCCATGTATTACACGCCGATTGTGGCCCATGCCACTGCCGGATGGCACGACGTGGCCCGCATTGCCGTGATAACCGTCGGTATCATCGCCGTGGCAGGCATCCTGGCCTGGACACTGAATTAGTGCGTGATTGGTTCGACAGCTGGATGGCTGGGGTCGAGTCCTGCGAGCCCCCGGAAGTGATCCCGCTGGGGGCTCGCGCGACTCGACCCCAGGCACTTATCGTCTCCGCTTGACGCGACTCTGCCGCCTGCGCCGGATATTGCCACAGGTAGGGGCTGGGAACTCCTGCCACTTCGGCAGTTTTATTTGCCGCACACCAAACTCTAAGCTAGCTTTTAGTGGTCTAACCTGTGCAACTCGTGCAGTGGGCCCACTGGCCCCCAGCGGCTGGTGCCTTTTCGTAGCCGCCTGGTACAGGGTGAAACAGTCCCACTCGCGCGGACGTTGGCTTGAGCGAAGCCGACTTTGCCGAGCGACCCGTTAATCGCTACTGCGAGGGATTCGGTTTCACCCGATCGATGCTTCGCGGCTCCTACCCGTTTGCGCGCTGCCACGCACCACGGCGGCCCCGCGTCATTCAGGAATGCTTGTCAATGGCTTGGATCGGTAGTGGTTCAGACGTTCCCCTCTGTCAGGTTCCCCGCGGTCTGGGCGGTGAAGTCGCCAGCTTGCTGCACCGGATGCAGCCGATGCTTCACCACGAACGTCGGGGGTCCACGCGGACGTCCATTCCCTACCTGTTCGAACTCTCGCCCCAACCCGACGAAGTACCAGAACTGCTGCACCAGACCATGGTGGTGGTGGGCAAAGACGTTTCCGAGCGCGGCATCGCCTTTTTCCACCAAAAGCCCATCCCCTACCGCCGCGGCGTCCTGTCGATCGATCTGCCGGACGAAGGCGTCGTGCAGCTCGAGGTCGATCTGCTGTGGTGCCGCTTCACGAGTCTCGGCTGGTACGAAAGCGGGGGCCGGCTGATGGGAGTCTCCAGCGGCAGCTATCCCACATCCCAGGCAGGCTAGTCGCCCCAGGTTCACACACCCTCTCCCCGGTGCCCCCCCGACCGCCAGGCTGGGGGGATATTCTCTGTTCGCCGAGTCACAGGGCCATGCAGGCCGCGGTCCTGCAATAATTCGCCCTCCTCACCGCGATCTGAAGAGCAGCATTCGCACTTTCAGGTCAGTTTGCGCCGATACTGAGCGCACTGGACCGCTGCTACTCCACCAGCGTCCACTATTCAGGGGAGAAATCGAAATGTCGAGCTACTTTCGACCGCTTGGCCAGGCGGCTGTCGCCATCGCATTGAGCCTGGTTGCCATGTCCGCCGCCATGGCTCAGCAGCCGGACGGTGGTTTCTTCGCCGAACCCGTCGAAGACGAAGAAATGGACCCGTTTGGAACCCCCACCAGCGACACCACGCCCTTGGACGATCCATTTGGCACGCTCGAGGGCGACAATTCGGACCCGTCAGCCGCCCGGCCTGGCAGCCCGCCCTCACCTGCAGCCGATGGCTCCGCCGCCGAAGCTACGCCCGTGTTCTGGGCCGTGAATCACCTCGAACAAGGAGATCGCATCCAACAGGCGCTCCGCGAACCGCTCACGGGCGTGGGACTTCAGTTTGATGGCGCGCCGCTCAGCGAAGTGGTGAATTTTCTGCGGGACGAGTACCACATCGAGATCCAGATTGACGCTGCCGCGCTCGACGACTTTGGTATCTCGCCCGATGAATCGATTCATGTCAACCTACGAAACATCTCGCTGGGCGCTGCACTGCGAATCATGTTGAAGCAGCTCGAGTTGACCTACGTCATCAGCGACGAAATTCTGCTGATCACCAGCGAAGAGGAAGCACTCACCCGGCTTCAAGTGGCCGTCTATCCCGTGGGCGACCTGCTGGCCGTAAAGCAGGGGTATGAGAGAGATTCAACGGCGAAAGAGGGTCGTCGCCGCCCCGAGGATATAGAAACCTTGGTCGGCCTAATTCACTCGACCATCGCGTCGGACACGTGGGTCCAAAACGGCGGTCCCGAGGGGGACATCGCAACCATGCAGCCGGGCTTGCTGGTCGTCAGTCAGACCCAGGATGTGCACGAGCAGATTGTCCAGCTGTTGGCCGCCTTGCGACGTGCAAAGCAAAGTGAGTTTGCCGTACCTTACGCCCAGCGGCCCGAGCCCAAGCAAAAAGCCGAACGGTACATCCCCGCGCCCACCAAGGCCTCGGTGAACGACTGAATTCTTACTCCGGTTTGGCGAGAGGGGAAACGCATCGATGACCGTTCTGACACGCACGCTGCCGCTGGTGGCACTGTTCGCCGGCCTGGGGTTCGTTGCCATTCTGCAGTGCGCGGCTCAAGAGCCCGCTGCCGACTCCCATCGCGAATCCTCGGCCGAGGCAGCCGACGAAACGCTCGCGCCCGTGTTCTGGGCCGAGAGGCACCCGGAGAAAAGCGAGAAAATCCGCCACATCCTCTGCGCGCCCATGACGAAGCGGGGGCTGGTGTTTCAGGGGGCCCCGCTCGCCAGAGTTGTCGATTTATTGCAGGAAGAATACGACATCGAGGTCCAACTCGACGTGCCGGCTCTCGACGATTTGGGCCTCTCGACCCACGAACCAATCGACGCCAACCTGCGGAGCATCTCGCTGGGTGCCGGACTGCGGATCCTGCTTCGGCAGCTCGAGTTGGTCTATGTCATTGAAGATGAAGTGCTGCTTATCACCACGGAAGAAGAAGCGTGGTCGCATCAAATCACGGCCGTCTATCCGGTGGGCGATCTACTTCAGCCCCAAGATGCGGATGGAAACCCATCGTCCGCGACCATGGACGATCTGATTGACTTGATCATCAGCAACACAAGATCCGACAGATGGACCTACGAAGGTGGCCCGGAAAGATATCTCAGCGCTATTCAACCTGGTTTGCTGGTAGTCTCGGTAAACCAAGATCTCCATGAGCAAATCCAGCAACTTCTCGCCGCACTGCGGGCAGCCAAACAGCACGAGTACTCGGTGCCGTGGAAAGAAGACAAGGCCGCGCCAAAAGGTTTCGGCGGAGGCAGTTTTCCCTAAGCCGCCCCTTGTCGGCTTGTCCCTCCTGTGACAACCGGCGAAGATGGACCCATGCAACTGGGTTCCACCACCATCGTCGATACCTTCGCCGAAGCATTCCGCATGCGGTTCGCGCGGCTCATCGTTTCGGCCATCGACGACTACTGGGTCGAGGCCGCCACCCGCGAGCTGTGTGGCTACGGTTCGAGTGTCATCCAGTGCGATGCCGAGATCGCGGTGGAGCGGTGGCTCGCGCCCGACCAATCGCCCGATGGCCGGCCGGCCGCGGTGGTGCTGGCGTTTGGTTTCTCGAAGGACGCCCTGGCCAAAGCCCTGCCCAAACGCGTGGGCCAGTGCGTGATGACCTGCGCGACGACGGCTGTCTACGACGGTTTGCCTGCGACCGACGGTGTCGAGCAGGATCGCATCCCCTTGGGCAAGCACATTCGCTTCTTCGGCGATGGATTCCAGAAGAGCAAGAAGCCAGGCGAGCGGCGGTTCTGGCGGATCCCGGTAATGGATGGCGAGTTCCTGGTCGAAGAGTCGCTGGGCGTTCAGAAGGGCGTGGCCGGCGGCAACATCATTCTCCAGGGCACTTCGCAAGCCGTGGCCCTGGCGGCTGCCCGTCGCGTGGTCGAGGCGGTTGCCCCGTTGAGTGAAGTGATCACGCCCTTCCCGGGTGGCGTGGTCCGCAGTGGCAGCAAGGTGGGCTCGCGTTACAAGGGCATGGTCGCCTCGACCAACGACGCCTTCTGCCCCACGCTCCGCGGTCGGGTGGAGAGCGAGCTAGTGCCCCAGGCGCAGTGTGCCTACGAAATCGTCATCAACGGCACCAGCGAGCAGGCCGTGGCCGATGCGATGCGGGTTGCCCTCGGGGCCGCCGCCGGCGAGGGTATCCCCGCCATCTCGGCCGGCAACTACGGCGGCAAACTGGGAAAGTTTCACTACCATCTGCATCAGCTGCTAGCAGATTGAATCCAACGCAGATTGTGCGGTAGACCCGCAACGCACCTCTGATGTGGCACAGAGATGACCAGCTGAACGGATTAATACGCAAACTCTATCCACTGAATCTGGGCATCACCACATCTGGGCGAATTGCGTCGAAATTGCTCCGCCCGCTCCACACGACTGTTGTGGCTTGGTAGACTGTGGGGCTTGTCCAGATGGGTTTGTCTGGCACATTTTTGACCCTATTGTCTCTGAACCGATGTCCGACTCCGAAAAGCTGTCGACCGAACAGGAAACTCCCAACGAGGCCACCGAGACCGCCCCAGTGAATGCTGACGTGGCGGAAACTCAAGCTGCCGAAACTCCAGCTGCGGAGCCAACCCCCGCAGGCGAGACTTCGCCCGCGGCCGCGGAAGCCGCCAAGCCGGAGCCGTCGTCCCCCGAGTCCGCTCCAGCGGAGCCGACCGCGGAGACCGCTGGCGAGGGCGAGTCGGACAAGCCACGCCAGCGAATCTTGATCGGCACCCAGCGAGCCGACGACGCGGCCGAGAAGCCTGTGGCTAAAGCCACCGCGTTGCCGCCCGCCGTGGAGCCGAGCGAGAAAGCCAGCTCGCTGCCCGAGGCGCCCAAGCCAACCGGCAAGATCTACCCGCCGCCCAACATTCGCGATCAGCTGAGCCCCGACCTGGAACAAGAGTTCGAGGCCGCGCTCGGTGGTGAGTCGCTCGACGCCATCATGGACAAGGGCGGACAGGGCCCCGGAGAAGAGATTCCCGAAGGCACCACCATCACGGGCCGCGTGTCGAAGATCTACCAGGACAACGTGTTCGTCGATCTCGGCGGCCGCAACCAGGGCGTCGTGCTGTTCAAGCAGTTCGAAGATCGCGAGTTGCCCGAGCCCGGCACCGAACTGAATGTTGTCGTGGTGCGGGGTGGCGACGATGGTCTGTACGAACTCAGCCTGCCCGGTGCCGCCATGGAAGTGGGCAACTGGGAAGATGTTGAGGAAGGCCAGGTGGTCGAGGTGGTCATCACCGGCTCGAACAAGGGTGGCCTGGAATGCCAGGTGGCGGGCCTGCGAGGCTTCATGCCGATGGGGCAAATTTCCATCTACCGCGTGGAGAACGCCGAAGAGTTCGTCGGACAGAAGATGAACGCCGTGATCACCGAAGCCAACCCCGAACGCCGCAACCTGGTGCTGAGTCACCGCGGCGTGATGGAACGCGAAAAGGCCGAAAAGCGCGACGAGTTGATGAAGGAACTGGCCGTCGGGCAGATGCGCGAAGGTGTGGTCCGCAGCCTGCGTGACTTCGGTGCCTTTGTGGACCTGGGTGGCGTGGACGGTCTGATCCACGTCTCGAAGATGAGTTGGGACCGCGTGAATCACCCCAGCGAAGTGCTCTCCGAGGGCCAGCAGGTCAAGGTGAAGATCGAACGCATCGATCCCGACTCCGGCAAAATTGGCCTCTCGTACCGCGAAAGCGCCGAGAACCCATGGGACAAAGTCGAGACGAAGTACTACACCGGTGCCACGATCAACGGCACCGTCTCCAAGACCATGGACTTCGGCGCGTTTGTGAAACTGGAACCGGGCGTCGAGGGGCTGATCCATATCAGCGAGCTCGCCCACGGCCGCGTCTTCCGCACCACCGACGTCGTGCAGGAGGGCCAAGGCGTCGAGGTCAAAGTGCTCTCGGTCGACAAAGAAAAGCAACGCATCGGCCTCAGCCTACGGGCTCTGACCGAAGCGCCCAAGAAGAAGGGCGACGAAGAGACCGCCGACACCGACTTCACCCCCCCGCCCGACGCCCCCAAAGCCCCCGAGAAGCGCAAAGGCCAACTCAAAGGCGGCACCGGCGGGCCTAGTGGTGGCGAGAAGTTTGGGCTCAAGTGGTAAGGAACAAACGGGAACACTAATCGACGCTAATCTCCACTGATCTTATTAGCGTGGATTAGCGAAGATTAGTGTTCCAAAACTTTTCTGGGCCTCTGCGCCTTTGCGTGACACCTAATCTGAGTCGCAACGCAGATCCGTCCGCATGCACGTAAATCGAATCCGCGTCATGGAACATCTGGCAGTTGATTGTTGCTTCTCGCTCACAGAAGTCTGCGAGGGCCTGCAGCAACTTTTGAGCCTTCCAGATTTCGCCTACGACTGCGAGAACGAAACGGAATGGAGCTCAGTTGTTGATAGGGGTATCGAGTACAACGTTTCTCGACCCTACAAGCGTGGCACGTTGGAAGAATGGGACGACTCGGTCCCGGCGGGGTGCAGTGTCGCAGTCACACTGACTGCATTCAAGGACTGCCCTCCAGGCCAAGACCCTGAGTGGGATTCAACGGAACTCGTGGAGCGAGTGGGCCAAGGGCTGGCCAACCTGCTTGAGCAGACGGTTTACCATCATCGCACGTGGCTTCGTCCGGGCGAGAATATCACGCGCGAACAGGTGTTTCAGCCGAAGTAACATCGATCGGCAGACTTAGAGGCGGCGCGAACGTATGATTCCACGGATCAGTCGGAAGCGGGAACGCTAATCGACGCTAATCTCCACTGATCTTATTAGCGTGGATTAGCGAAGATTAGTGTTCCGTAATTCTTCCTCACTACACATCCAGATTCTTCACATCCAACGCGTGCTTTTGGATGAATTCACTTCCGTTGGGCGAGACTATTTCGGCTTAGGAGGCGGTGCAAGCAGCCGCATGCGTATTCGTTCAGACTCCACCACGCTGAAGTGACCTACCGAATCTTCACGACTGGTCAGTACTTCAATGACTCGGCCTTTGTCCGACTGTGGGTCTTCGCCGCAAAGGCGAATGAGAATAATTCCGCATTCTGCTGGACAACCTTCGCGAAAAGCCAACTCGCCGAAGTCTTTGTCATGAGTCAGTAGAATTCGCGTCTCAGCTTGCGCACGAGCCAACAAAACCGAGTCGGGCTCGCCCTGCAGTGACTCCTTTGCCCACAAAACATCGTGCCCAAGCTGCCTTAACTCAGCGATGACGGACGATGCAATATTTTCGTTGGCCAGCAGTCGCACGATGCATACAGCTAATGTTAAGGGGTGAGGTAGATGCGCTCGCTCTTTAAAACTTCCCCAGCATAAGCCAGACAAGCTTGGACATCCTCTCTCGTGAGATGGTCATACTCACGCAATACGGCATCGACCGACCAGCCTCTTCCTAGTAGATCGACCACGAACTCCACGGCCATCCGAGTTCCTTTGATGATGGGTTTTCCCGTCAGGACGTTGGGATCAACGACAATGCGTTCTTGCCATGTCATCTAGGTAGCCTCCAACTGATATTGTACGCAGGCTCCACGCTACACATCCAGATTCTTCACATCCAGCGCGTGCTTCTGGATGAACTCCCGCCGCGGTTCGACCTGGTCGCCCATCAGAACGCGGAATAGTTCGTCGGCCGCGCCGGCGTCTTCCATACGGACCTGCATCAACGTGCGGGCGGCCGGGTCGAGGGTGGTGTCGCGGAGCTCTTCGGCGTTCATTTCGCCCAGGCCTTTAAAGCGGGTGATCTGCAGGCCCTTTTCGCCGGCCGCCCGAATGGCCGAGGGGAGGCCGCGGAGGTCTTCCAAGCCCGTTTCGTTTTCGCCCCGGCGGAGTGTGTAACGCGAACCCTCTTCGCCGGTGCGTTCCTGCGGGATGAGCGATTCGATTTCGAAGCCCATTTCACGCAGGTCGCCGAGCAGCGTGTTGATCGTCCGCACTTCGTGCAGTTCGACGATGCGGATCTTAACAGCCTCCACGTCGTTGGTTTCCGTGGCGTCGCCATTGGCGCTCGGCTCGGTCGATAGGGCAACCGTGCCGGCGTCGATCACCAGTTCGCCACCCAAGGCGGCTTCCTGCTCTTTAACGAACGTGTCCAACGCTTCGCGACCCGTGAACCAGTGCTCGTCGTTGCCCAGAAACACGTGATACACGGGCAGCTTGCCGCTCTCGGGATCCTGCCGCACGGCGTGCAGTTTGAGGCTGATGCCGCGTCGCTCGAGGGCGATGATCGACTCTTCGAGCGCGGCGAGCGTGCGGACCATTTTGGCCATGTCCTCACCCTCGATCAAACGGCCGTCGCCTGGATCGAACACCGAGTCGCCGAGACCCAGGTCCAGCAGCTGAGCCTTCATTTCCTCTTCCGTCTGCACGTAGTCGGTCTTCTTGCCCTTGCGGACGCGGAACAGTGGTGGCTGGGCGACGTACACGTGGCCGCGGGCGACCAGCTCGTACATCTGGCGATAGAAGAACGTGAGCAAGAGCGTACGAATGTGCGAACCGTCGACGTCGGCGTCGGTCATGATGACCACGCGGCCGTAACGGCGTTTCGACATGTCCTGTTCGGCCCCGATGCCGGAACCGACAGCCGAGATCATGCTGCGGACCTCTTCGTTGGCCAGCACTTTGTCTTCGCGACTCTTGTAGGCGTTAATGATCTTACCCCGCAGCGGCAAGATCGCCTGGTACTCCCGCATCCGACCCCCTTCGGCCGAGCCACCGGCCGAGTCACCTTCCACCAGGAACAGTTCGCACTTTTCGACATCCTTGCTCGAACAGTCGCGAAGCTTACCCGGCAGGCTGCCACCGGAAAGCGCTCCCTTGCGTTCCCGCAGCAGCGCCTTCGCCTTGCGGGCCGCCTCGCGGGCTTCCACGGCCGTGATCGCCTTGTTGACGATCACTTTGGCGGTCTTGGGGTTCTCTTCGAAGTACTTGGCCAGAAACTCACCGAAGACCGAGTTGACGATGCCTTCGACTTCGCCGTTGCCGAGCTTGGTTTTGGTTTGCCCCTCGAACTGCGGATGCGGCACGCGACAACTGATCACCGCCGTGAGACCTTCGCGGACGTCGTCACCCGAGGGGACCAGGTCCTTGAACATGCCAGCGTTCTTGCCGTAGTTGTTCAGGCACCTCGTGAGGGCCGAGCGGAAGCCCGACATGTGCGTACCGCCCTCGGTAGTGTTGATGTTGTTGACGTACGAGTGGACGTTCTCGGTGAATTCGCTCGAGTACTGCAGGGCGATTTCGACCGTAACACCTTCGGCCTCGCCGTTGACGTAGAGCACGTCGGGATGGATCGCATCGCTGGCCCGATTCAGGTGCTCGACGAACTGGCGGATACCGTCTTCGTATTGGAACGTTTCGCTATCGCCGGTGCGGGCGTCGCTGATGGTGATTTTCACGCCCTGGTTCAAGAAGGCCAGTTCCTGCAGCCGCTTGAGCAGCGTGGAGTAGCTGTACTTAGTGGCCTGGAAGATCTGCGGATCGGGCTTGAAGGTGGTCTTGGTGCCCCGCTTTTTGGTGGCGCCAACGCGTCGGACCGGACCCTTTGGTACACCTCGCTCGTATTCTTGATGGTGCACATGTCCGTCGCGGGAGACCTCTACCTCGGCCCATTCGCTGAGGAAGTTCACCACGGTTACGCCGACACCGTGCAGTCCGCCCGACGTTTGGTAGGCGCCTTTGGTGAATTTGCCGCCGAACTTCAGCACGGTCATCACCCCTTCGAGTGTGGAAACCTCGCGGTCCATCTGCTCGGAGAGTTGTTCATGCCTTTCGACCGGAATGCCCCGGCCATCGTCCTCGACGGTGACCGAGCCATCGCCATTGATGGTAACCTGCACCTCCGAAGCGTAGTCGGCCATCGCTTCGTCGATGGAGTTATCGACCACCTCGTACACCAGGTGGTGGAGACCACGCACCGTGGTATCGCCGATGTACATACTGGGCCGCTCACGCACGTGCTCCAGGTCGCTCAGGTGCTCCAGATCCGAAGCGCCGTACTCGCTATTTGCGACGGCACGCTTCACAGGCTTCGACTCCGCCGCCTGCTCACCATCTTCGGGTGTCATTCCGTACGATTCGTTCTCGTCTGCCATTCGTGGTTTCCAGTTGTAACGTCGGGATCTCAGGGCATCGTGTTTAAACAGAAGGAAACGAAGTGAACGAAGGTGTTCGTTTACTCGCCATTCGCTCCTGGCAATATCAGCCGTGATAACCCGTCAGTAAGTTTCATCGTGTTGAAGTTGATGACCAAGCCCAATGGTATATCAAGCAATTTCATGTAGCTGAGTAGTTGCGCCTTGCTAATGGGTGGAACCGTTTCTACGGCCTTCACCTCCACCAGCAGGCATCCGTCCACAAGTAGATCGAACCGCAACGGATCTTGCCGTTCAAACTGCTTGTATTGCACCACTACCAACCTCTGTGTTTCGACAGTGTGCCCACGCAACTCCAATTCCATTGACAGGCACCATTCGTAAATCGATTCCAGCAATCCAGGGCCTTTGTCCCGATGTACTTCGATGGCCGCTCCTATCACTTCGCGTGAGAGTGCATCTGCTTTCGAATACAATTTGTGCATGCTAGATCGCTGAGTTTCTCAATCCTATTCTTTGTTCTCTTCGTTTCCTTCTGTTCCCAAAACCTTGATGTAACTCCTGTTATCCAATGGTCCCGACGCGGTAACGGACGCCGGTTATCTTTATTTCGGGGAAGGACTTTTGCAGTTCGCTCACAATGCGTCGTTGGTCGAACGTGAGTTCCTGCGAAATAGCCGAGTGGGCCACGGTTACTTCGAACTTGCCTCGCTTGATGCCCGTGGGTTGGCTGCGGGCGGCGAAGGCCTGGCCGACAATTTTGGCCCACGCTTCCTCGAGGGCCGCATTCGACTCGCCACAGGCGTAGCGGTTGTTGATCACCACTTTGGCCAGCACTTTGCCAATCGCCTGCGGCTCATGTCCGTAGAACCGCCGTCGCTGGACGTCGTTTCGCCGCATTTGGTAGGAGAGTTTCTGGGCCAGCTCTTCTTCGTCCATGGTTTATCGGTCTCGTGCCAGGGGCATCACCACGTAGCCATAACCGTCGTCCGTGCTGAACACGGCCGCCGAATCGCCATCGGCCAAGTCCAGGGTGAACGTTTTTTCGGTGTCGAGTACTTTGAGGAAGTCGCCCACAAATTTGGGATCGAGCGTGATGGTGATCGATTCGCCCGTGTAGCTGATCGGCATCTCGATGTGCGACTGCCCGACATCGGCCGTCTTGCCGGCCAGGGTGAGCGTGCCATCGGCAAACGTGAAATCGACACCGCGGCTTTCGTCACTAGTAACAATGGCGGCCTGTCGCACGGCCGCGGCGAACGGTCCGACCGGCATTTCGATCTTGGCCGATTCGGTGCGGCTGGGGAACACTTCCCGCCAACCGGGGAACCGTCCCTCCAACAATCGCGTGTAGACCGTGGCGCGAGGCGTTTTGGCGAGGATCTCGTTCTGCCGCACGGCGATCTGGATTTCGCCGTCGTCGTCCATCACGGTCCGCTCGATGAAGGCCATGGACTTCGAGGGGACGATGGTCGCTTCGCCGAAGCCGACCGGATCGCCCACCTTGTTCACCGGGCCTTCCATCTTGGCCAGGCGTCGACCGTCGGTGCCGATAGCCGTGATGGTTTGCCCGTCGCTTTCGAGCTTCACCCCTCCCAAGGCGTAGCGGCTGCTCTCGTTGTCCGTGGCATACAGGGTGCGGCGGATCAGTTCCTTCAGCAGCCGCGAGGGGATCTCGAAGAGGGCCGATTCGTCGAAGCTGGCCACCGGCGGATACTCATTGGGATTGGCCACCGGCAGGTTGAACTTGCTTCGCTCGCCTTTCACCGTGGTGGTGCTGCCATCCGACTCGATGCGGAAAGTCTCGTCGCTGCTCTCGCGAAGGATGGGGCCAAACTTGTCGGTCCGCAACAGCACTGCGCCAGGTGTTTCGACCTCGATGCCATCCACTTCGTAGCGAATGCCATACTCCAGGTCGGTCGCCATGAGGGTGGCCCCTTCGGAGGTGACATCGAGCTTCACATTCTGCAGTACCGCTTTGGGGCTGCGTGACGGAGCTACCGGTGCAACCGTGCTGAAGGCATGCAGCAGCTTCTCGCGGTTGGCGACAATCTTCATGGGTTACTCTCCCTAGTCCAATACAAAATAGATTTTTATTGTTGTTGTTTATTCGTCGCCGCCAGGTGTTCATAACGAGCGTTCTAGGCTCGGTAACTTTAGTGAGCGTCGAGATTTGCTGAGTTTGGGGCTCGGTGGAAAACGTGTCGAAGGACGGTTTATGGTTGGTCGATGGGTGGTAGTCGATTGTCGATGAAAATCTGCGGCTTGCCGGTGGTTGTCGATGACTGTCACAGGTGGCCGACAGGGCGCGACCACCGGTCTACACGTTTTCCGCAGCTCTCCGTGCCGCCTTCGAGGCAGGTAAAGGCAGCAGTGGGGGGTTCATTTTCGCAATAGCCTCGTCAGATCGTCGATCGCCGAACGGAGCGCCGCTTCGCGGGTGAGGCGTTTCTCCACCTGCCGATGGCTGTACATGATGGTGCTGTGATCGCGACCGCCCAGGTGCTTGCCGATTTGTTCGTAGCTGGCCGAAGTGAGCGTGCGGGCCAGGTAAATGGCCGTCGCCCGAGCCGACACCACGGCCGCCTGTCGCGAAGCGCTGGTGAGCGACTTGAGCGGAATGCGGTAGTACCGAGCCACCACGCGGACGATGTCGCGGAGCTCGGGCGCCTGAGCCGCCTTGCGCTGATGAATAAAGTGGGCCAGCGTATCGGTTTCGAGCCGGGCGCCGGTGCCGAACTGCCGCAGCATGTCGGCCGCCAGGCGGAACATCTCACGCGGTTCAGGCGGTGTGTGCTCGACCAGCAGTTCGATGGCGTCGCTTGGCAGCTGCCACTGGTTGGTGGCGGCAAATTGGGTGAGCAGTTCGTACCGCGAATCGGCGCCGAGGGGCGAGATCTCGAGCGTCAAACCACTCGCAAACCAGTTCACCAAGTCGGGCAGCCAAGCCGGCAGGTGCGCGATTGGCTGGGCCGAGGTCGCCACCAGCTTGTGTCCCCGGGATTCGATTTCGTGGGCCAAATGCAGCAGTTCCTGCTGAAAATGGCTTCGCACCGGTAGATGATCCAGATCGTCGATCACCAGAATTGCCGTGGCAGATATGCGGTCGCGCCACGCCCTTGGGCCACCTTCGTCGATGGCTGTGGCGAACTCGCGGCGCAAATCGTTGGCCGTGGTGTAGACCGCGCGTTGGTCGCCGGCAAGCTCGGCCAGACCATGCGCCAGGTGCGATTTGCCACTGCCGGTGGAGCCAACCAATACCAACGGGCTGGTGAGCCGTTCCCACGACGCATCGCCGGGCTTCGAATCGCCATCGGCCAGGGCGTCGCACCAAGTTCCCAGCACGGCGGCCAGAAAGCGATTCTCTTGTCCCGCAATGAACCCGGAGGGGGCCACGACTTGCGCAGCAGCGGTTGCCAGCGCGGGTTGCTGCGCATCGTTTAGGCGGCTGGGTACGGGAAGTGTCGACACTCCGTTGACCACAAAAACTCCAGTTCGGGGGGCCGGTAGGCAGCCTGTCTCGAAGGGGAAAAGAGCAAACCCAAATTCTACCCGATTTGCCAACCAAGCGGGAGCCACCAAGGCCCATTTTTAACGATGTTTTTGTCGTTCTAAGTGCTTGCAAGCCTTAGAGATACGACGAGCCGCTTCGGCCACCTCCGGGGGGGTCGTTTGGGCGCCGAAACTGAACCGCAAGCTGCCCCGCACCACCTCGTCCGAACACCCCATCGCTAGCAGCACGCCCGAGGGCTCGCTCGATCCGCTGGCGCACGCCGAACCGGTCGAACAGGCAACTTCCGCCATGTCGAGCGCCAGGAACAACGCCTGCCGGTCGACGCCGCGGAACGCGATGTTCGAAGTATGGGGCAATCGCTCGGCGCCGGCAGCTACTACTTGGGCGCAGGGCAACTCCGCACAGATCTGCTGCTCGAAACGATCGCGCAAACTTGTCAGGTGCTGCAGTCGCGCGGAACGTTCGGTATGCCACAACTCCAGGGCGGTACGCAGGCCGGCTACCAGTACGACCGACTCGGTGCCCGGTCGCAGACCAGCCTGCTGGAACCCGCCAAACAGCTGCGGCGCCAGCTGGGTGTCGCCACGCACCAATAGACCTCCGATGCCCAAGGGCCCGTGAAACTTGTGGGCGGTAAACGCCAACGAACTGGCCTGCGAGTTGCCAAAATGAACATCGATCTTGCCGACCGCCTGTACTGCATCGGTGTGCAACATCGCCCCGCGCGACGCGGCCAGGCTGGCCAATGGCGCGACCGGCTGCAGGACGCCCGTCTCGTTGTTGCCCCACATGGTGGTGACGAGGCGTGTCCGATCAGTGATGAGATTCTCTAGCGACGCGAGCTCCACGACGCCCTGGGCGTCGACCTCCAGATGGTCGACCTGCCAGTTTTCGCAGGCCAGCGCGTCGGCCGCCCGGGCAACGCTGGGGTGTTCCACCGGCGAAGCAATCAGATGATGAGGCCCGTCGTAGCGGTCTTCCGCCATCCGCGCGAGGCCGAACATCGCCAGATTATTCGCCTCGGTGCCGCCGGAGGTGAAGATCAACCGATCCGGCTGGCGACCGCCTGTCTGGCCGCCGAGCAACTCGACGATTCGCTCGCGGGCGGCCTCGACCACCCGCCGGGCCCGCCGTCCCGCTTCGTGCTGGCTGGCCGGGTTAGCGTACCCCGCACGCATGGCCTCGGCCATGGCATCCACCACTTCGGCGGCCAGCGGCGTGGTGGCGTTATTGTCGAGATAAATGGGCGATTCCATGCCGCAATTATAGATGCTAGCACTGGCCGGGGTGAGGCGGCTCGCCAACGGTGCTGGCCAGCCATCCAACTGCGAGCGGCAGTACGAAACCGTTGGCGGGCCCAATTCCAGGGCGAATTGGGCTTGTTGCCCAACTTACCGCGATCTATTCTCCGCGCGAAACTCCCAACCGAATGTTTCCCCCCACTCGCCATCCCACCAGAACGACCTATGGAATCGCTCAAAGTTGCCTATCGGGCTGCGGTGATGATCGGAACCCTGATCCTCGGGGCGCTGGCCTATCGCGCCTATGGGCCACAACTCGAGAAGCTCGCGCCCTTATTGGAGCGCGCTCAGCAACTCATGGCCGAGACCTTTTCGCCAGACGAGTCCGGCGATGAAACGCAGCCCGCGCCGACGATGGATCCCCTGACGCCCGCCGATCCCCCGGCCGGGTTCGTGGCCGATGCGCAGCCGCTTCACGCGCCGCCCTTAGTGGACCCCCGGGTCCAACTTGCCGGAGGCGAGCAAATGCCAGATACGGCTCCGAGCAATACGAAACCCGGCAAGTCACCCGTGGGACAGGTATTCGACGAACTGAAGAAGCGTGGCGTATCCCGCTGTTCGCTGGACCCTTGGGGTGACAATGGCGAATTCTACCGCTGCTATTGCGAAGCTCCGCTGGGGGGCGATAGCGTATTCACCCGGCATTTCGAGTCCGTCTCGACCGACCCTGCCGAAGCCGCTCAAGATGTGCTCCGCCAGGTGAGCGAGTGGCAAATGGCCAGCAACTCCGCGCCGCAGTACCGCTGATCGACCACGTTCATGAGACCCCAGAGAACATCGCTAGCCGTTCAACTCGAGACCATCGCCAGCGGTTCGCGGCGACATGGCGCCCGCTGCGCGGGGGGTCGGGCCACCGATTGGCCCGGCCTCAAATCGCCCGAAGGTTCCCCCCCGTCGTCCGACAACGGCGATCGGCAGGCCCGGGTCGAGGCCGTCATGCTAGTTTCTCGAGAGGCGTTGAGCCTGCGTCGGATTGCCCAACTGGCGAATCTGACCGACGCCACCGAGGCCCGCACACTGCTATCGCGGCTATCGCACACCTACAGCCGTCGCCGTCGTGCCTTCCGCATTGAAAACGTCGCGGGCGGGTATCGGCTGCTCACCAGGTCGCAATTTGCCCCGTGGATAGGCAAAATAGGCGACTTCTGCGATCTGGAGCACAGTCCACTCAAGCTTACGCCGCCGGCCCTCGATACCCTCACGGTAGTAGCGTACCGCCAACCGGTGCTGCGAGCCGAAGTCGAGGCCATTCGCGGAGTAGCCTGCGGCGAACTGCTCCGGCAGTTGATTGAGCGGGACCTCTTGCGTATTGTCGGACGATCGGAAGAATTGGGCAGACCCCTTCAGTACGGCACAACCAAGCGGTTTCTGCAGTTATTTGGACTTAAGAGTCTGAAGGACCTGCCGCTGCTCGACGCAGTGGACGGGACATCCGGGCAGCTTGCAACAGAGAGCAACCGTCAACAGAATGTGGTTCCGCGAGCCGCATGAACTCAAGCCAGGGAGACAGCCTCCGTGAGTATCGTCACCCCCACACAACCCAGCCGACAATCCTTCGCCACGACGCTGGTGGAGCACGACCCCATCGTGCGCGTGCTTCGAAGTGAGTTGGAGAACGACTTCGAAGACGGCTACGACGACGAATACGAAGACGGCGACGACTACGATGAAGAGGTCTACGACGACGACGAGTACGAGGACGTCGAAGACGGTGATCTCCTGGAAGAGGCCGAACCTCTCGAAGAAGAAGAGTACGAAGAGGAAGAATACGAAGACGAAGCTTGGGAGGAAGTCGAAGACGTCGATCCCGAGGAGGACGAGGACGAGGAGGACGAGGAGTATGAAGCGGACGACCTCGAAGACGATGATGACGATGAGGACGTCGACGAAGTCGAGTACGAAGACGAAGAGGTCGAAGTCGAAGATGGCGACGATGTGGAATACGAATACTCCGATGAGGAGTATGACGATGATGACGAAGAAGACTTCGAATACGAGTACGACGAAGAGGATTGACTCCCATGCGTCGTTCGTTCCAGAAACCTCCAGCCCCGAGCGTAATGCTCGGGGTTTTTTTATTGCCGACTAGCCATCCTGAGCTTCAGCGGTACAAACCTGCATCCGATTGACAGCCATGACCGACAAGCGTTCGCAGCCCTTGGGACTCACCTCGGCCACCGCATTGGTGGTGGCCAGCATGATTGGCGCGGCGGTGTTTACCAGCGCCGGCTATTCGATGGGGGCCTTGGGTTCGCGCGAGTGGGTACTCGTGTGCTGGGTGGTCGGTGGCTTCGTGGCTATCTGTGGCGCTATCAGTTATGGAGCCCTTGCGCAGCAACTGCGTGAGTCGGGAGGCGAATACGTTTATCTGGCGCGGCGCGTCCATCCACTGGCCGGCTTCCTGGCCGGCTGGGTATCGCTATTGGCGGGCTTCACCGGCGCGCTGGCCTTCGCGGCGGGTGTGTTCGAACAATACGCGGCGCCGTTGTTGGGGGTCGAGCAACCAAATGGCACGATTGCCATCACGCTTATTTTTCTCTGCGTCCTGCAGCATTCGCTCGGCGTGGCAGGTGGCGCGTGGCTACAGAACGCTGTGGTGGTGGTGAAAGTCGCCGGATTGTCGCTGCTCGCGCTGCTCGGTTGGTGGTGGCTCGGCAGTCGCGAACCGCTCCCCGCCACGCCGACCGCAACGTTCACCTGGAGCGACTTCGCGGTGCAGCTGACCTACGTCTACCTGGCCTATTCAGGCTTCAACGCGGCGGTGTACGTCACCGAAGAGGTTCGCGACGTCGAACGCACCTTGCCCCGCAGCATGTTGCTGGGCACGCTGTTGGTTACCGTGCTCTATCTGGCACTCAACGCGGTGTTTGTCTACTCCGGACCGATCGACCAACTGGCCGGCAAGCACGACATTGCCGCAGTGGCCATGAGACTGCTGGGCGGCACCACGGCCGAGGTCTGCACCCGGCTGCTGATCTGCACGGCGCTGGCCACCAGCGTCAGCGCACTGACGATGAGCGGTCCCCGTGTATACGCCAAGATGGCGGCCGACGGGCTGTTCCCCATCCCGGTGCCACCTGCCGGTCGTGCGCCGCGGGTGGCCATCACGCTGCAATCGGTGCTGGCATCGGCCGTGGTGCTGACCGCGGGGCTGCAGGCACAACTCGAGTACCTGGGGTTCATCTTGATGCTCTGCGCGGCCGCGGCGGTGGCCACGCTGTTTTGGGTTCGCCACGACGACCCCGCACGCCGGCCCCAGTGGTGGCAACTAACGGCCGCGGGCTTGTTCGTCGCCGCCGCCCTAGTGCTGATGGTACTCACCATCCTGCGCCAACCGGAGGACGACCGAGCCACCGTCGCGGCCACTGCGGTGACCCTTGGCGCAGGAGTGGCGATGTACTTCTTGCTGAAATGGATCGACCGGGTGCGTACCGAAGACGCCGAGCAGTGAGTTTGCGTTCTCGGGCAAGGTGCAGGAGAATATTCTCTTCCCTATCGTGAGAACCAATGAAGTGCAAACCGTCCGCTCCTTCCTCTGTCGCATCCCACGACTCCACCCCTTCACGTGGTGCGTGGTGGTGATGGTCTTGGCGCTGCTGGTGCTGATCGTGGTGCCCGGGGAGGAACAACTGCCCGGGCCATGGCGAGAGATGACGGATGCCCAGCGCGAGCTTTGCGATCAACTCTACCCGACGACGGGTCTCGCACTCTTCGGGGACGAGGAAGTCAAGGCACTCTACACGCATGGGTGGCCCTGGCCGTGTGTGGCTCGTGGTACGTTCGATCCATCCATCCGCAGTTGGACGCTCTCTTCGGCCTGGCCACCCAAGCCCCCCAGCGAACTGCCGAACTGGCTCCAGAGCGACAATTGGCCCTGTCAAGTCGACGTGAGCATCATCAACTGGCGTCTGCTGTTGTTGGACGTCGGCGTGGCCCTGCTGTTGCTGATAGCTACGACGACTGCTGTCGAATGGTGGATTCGTAGACGAGGCGGCCTGCTGAAGTTCCGACTGGCCGATTTGATTGTCGGTTTGACGATCTGCGGCATCGTGTTGGGGTACATCGGATACCACGTCCGCCTGAGCCGTATCGAGGACCGCGTGGGGCGCCATTTTGGCGTGAGCCGCGATGGCGGTCACAACAGTTTCAGTTGGAGCAACACCTACTTGGGACCTGAATGGCTGACGCGACTGGTGGGGCATAAGAGCCTGCCAGCACTGTTCTACCACCACGATTTTGTCCTTGTGCGGTGGGACTACTCGTGGGCCGACGATGTCGAACAGCTCACAAAGCTCAAGTTTGTGAAAGTCTTGCGTGTGTCGGAAACGTCTCCTCGGTCGGCCATCGAACAACTCAAAACTTTGCCACGATTGCGTGAGTTGCAGCTGGGAAGTTTCTCCACGCAAGACCTGCGGGCCGGCGAGGCACAATGGGCCGCGGCGGGCGACGCCGTGTTTCGTCCGCAAGACTTGAGCCTGTTGGGGCAGCTCGAGCTCGAGACGCTCTGGCTGCGAGGCGATGGGATTCTTGTGGAGGACGTAGAGCAACTGCTGACGGCAGCGCCCACGCTCGAAGAGCTGACTCTAACAGACATGACCGCCACCAACGAAGAAGTGAAGACGCTTCGCGAGCGGTTTCCCGAGGTGACGATCAACTCCTACTGGGAAAGCGACGAGCCTTACCGTGGCACCCTTCTCGAAACTTCGCCCCACACGGACGCCGAGGTTGAACAAGCTCAAAGGGAGAGAGCAGAGCGGGCCAGCGAGTGAGACATGAGCCCGCGTAGCTGGATTCGCAAGAATTCAGACGCGATTCCAAGGCGTCCGAATTCTTGCGAATCCGGCTACGTGCGAGATCAGTGTTTTCTCGGATACAGCCGAGGCGGCCATACTACGCGCACAAAAAAACGGGGTTTCGTTTCGGAGCTGATCAGGCCACCGAATCGAAACCCCGCTGAGGAGAAGTTTCAGTTACTTGTCCGACCGATTAGTCGTCGTTCGACAGGTCGGAGAAGTCGAGGTCGTCCAGGTCGTCCACTTCTGTGGCCGGCTTGGTGGCGACCGCCACGTCCGAGTGCTGGTCTTCCAGTTGCTTGCGGGCAGCCTTGGGCGAGGCGATCTGCAGGTGGGTCACGCGGCGGTCGGCTCGGGCCGAGACACCGTTGACCACCGCACCGATCAGTCGCACACCGACGTCACGCAGCAGTTCGGACGACTTGTAGATGCTGGGCACCGAGGTGTAGTCCCGCAGCACGCTCAACAGGGCTCCATCGCAGTGCTGGCCCATCATCAGCGAGTCGCTCAGACCCAGCACCGGGGCACCGTCGATGATCACGAAGTCGTAGTCAGCACGCAGCTTGTCGAAGATCGGCTGAATCTGATCCGTGGCCATCGCGTGCACGGCATCGGCATCGCAGTAACCAGCGGTCATCAGCCACAGGCCTTCGGCGTGCGTCGGACGGACCACGTCGGCCACGTCGGCTTCGGCTCGCAGTACTTCGCACAGGCCGTCTTCCAGCGGTACGTCGAACAGCGAGTGCAAGGCCGGGCGACGCAGGTCGCCATCGATCAGCAGGGTGCGACGACCAGCACGGGCCAGACTGGCGGCCAGTTGGCTGGCTACCGTGGTGCGACCTTCCATGGCCGAGGGGCTGGTGACCAGCACCACCTGGCGACGCTTGGTGTTGGAGTCGTGCATCAGGGCGGTTCGCACGCTGTCGATCGACTCGGTGAGTTGAGCAACCAACGGGTGCTTGGGATTCATCATTCGCTTGGCGTTCAGGGCCGGCAGGGTACCGACAACACGGATGCCAAGTCCTTCGTCCACTTGCTCGGGTCCATTGAGTCGGCGACCCATGAACTCGAGGTAGGCGATCCCCAGGCAGGTGAGCAGCAGCGTGGCGACGCTACCGAGACCCGTAATGGCGTACCGCTGGTACTTATTGATGCCAGGCATCGTGTAGGCGGACTCCACCACTCGCACGCGTTCACGATCTTCAATGGAGGCGGGATCGAGTTCGATGTCCCACGCTTGAATACGTTGCGACAGGTCGCGAGCCACGTCGTCCAGCTGATCGAGCTCGGCGCGACGGATAGTCAACTCGGTGGAACCAGCAGCCTTGGCCTCCAGGGCTTCTTTCAACTCGTCGATGCCCAACTCACGTTCGGTCGAACCGTCTTCCTGCGTAATGTCGCGGCCGTTCATCAGCTGTCGCATGCGACCGGCAAGGTAACCGACTTTTCGCTGCATCTCTTCGGTAACCAAGGCGATTTCATGGTCGGGTTGGTTGGCGATTTGTTGTTTGATCTGCTGACGGAGCTGAGACTTTTCGGTCTGCAGATTCTGCCGGGCGTAGTTCAAGTCCTTTTGGATGCGACGCATCTCGCGGGTAGTACGTCCGCTGGATCGCTTTTCGGCATCGCGGAGCTGAGCTTGCAGCATCAGGATCTCTTGCTCCTGATAGGCAACGTTCTCATTGGCCGCCACCATGGCGTCGATCTGCTGTTCTTGCAGACCGGGATTCTTCTTATAGGCGATCCAACGATCGTATTCGAGTTGAGTGGCGAGAATCTGTTCCTCAAGTAGGCTCTTCTGCTTCATCTTGTTGCTGAGTTCGTCGAACAGCATACGGACGGAAGGATCGAACTGGCCTTCAGCAATGCCAAGCTCTTCCGACAGACGCAAGTACTCTTCCCGCTTCTGGCGGATGTCGTCCATCAGTTTCCGATAAGTGCTCTTCAGCGAGTCGCGCAGTTCGACGCGCTCGAACCGCGAAGCACGGACCACTTCGTCCATGTACGCGTCGCAAATCGATTTGATGATGATTTCCATTTCCTCGGGATCCTCGTCCAAAGTCAAGGAAACCCGCATCAGTTCGCTATTTCCCTCGAAGCGAACGTCCAGGTTGTCGTACAACCAGATGGTTGGATTTTCCTCTTTGCGAAGGAATGAGACCTTCTGCATTTCGGGATTGTCCAGGGCCACGTTCAGCACCTTGCTACTGCGGACCATTTGTTTCTGGGTCGCCTTGTAAATCTCGTAGTCGTGGCTGTCACCCGTGTCGAGGTCGCTGTAAACGACGCTTGGCTTTTCCGAACTGACCAGGAAGCGGGCCAGGGCCGTGTCCGATTCGGGGAACAGGTAGAACAGGGCGAACCCAACGCCGGTAGCAACCAGCAGGCCCATGCAGGTGGCCAGCAACCATCGGCGTCGTAGTGAGTTGAAAAACCACGAAGCGTCCATGCTGCCATTCACCACGGCCGGCGTGCGCGAGAACGTCGGGCTGGCGAAGGGGTGAGCAACTTCCAGGGCACCACCGTGGGGGTCGTGACTTGGATGCGAGGCGGGAACCAGCGGTTGATTCTCGCCCGAAGCGGTGGGATGGGAATGATCGTGATTAGCCATTGCTTAAACTCTCCTCAGGGATAATGGCTGCCGAGACAAGTAGAGGCGTGTGCCGGGCGGATGGTGTCCGCCTTGGTCTTGAGCAATATGCAACTCCGACGCCAAGGCGCGATCGCAAGACGCTGAAGTCGAAATTTGGGCGGCAAACTGGGAAAATACGGCTGTTCCTTCTGCCCCGGCGAGCTGAGTTTCTGTGGCCGAAACACCACACATGTTGACCAGGGGCAACATCTCGAGGGTTAGTTTCGGCCTATCGGCATTCCACCTCGCATACCCGCGGTGTGGAGCACTTCATCTCCCTCCTCGACGAATAGCCAGGAGAGAATCTTGTATTCAAATAGCATGATGCCAGCGGCTATGATGATCATCGCGAAACCGGCATAGTCGTGAATCCACTGATGGTACATTTCCTGATTTGGCGATCCCTCTACAGCCAGATACAGCAAGGCCGTGACGGTAATGCGGATGATGTTGGTCACGAGGGCAATCGGAATGGCGCTTAGCAGCAGGATGAGCTTGTCCCACCAGGGCCGCTCGATCAGCAGCACCATGGCGATAACCATCGCGCAGAAAATGGTGAGCATTCGCAGGCCCGCACAGGCGCCAATCACTTCCAGTGCCTCGGCCAGGCCGTCGACATTGATTCGCGATCCCTGGCGGTAGGCGCCGACGCCCAGGATCTGGAGCACGGTGGTGCTGGCAGCGGCAGCAATCTTCTGCAAACCGCCCAGCAGGAAGTGTTCGACCTTCGAAGGCAGCGGCATCATGAAGGCGAAGAAGGCGATAGACGCCCACATCCGCTTGATGATGGGAAATCCACCCGCCAGCATGAAGACGCCTAACATGGCCGGGATCAAGCTGAATCGATCCCAATAGAGTTTGTCGTAGTAAGTGCCGTAGAGTCGCAGGCTCAGCGATCCGATAACCAACACGGCCCCGATCCACCGTTCGTACATCTCGACCGGTTCGAATTCGTGATAGCGGAACACCAAGGCCAGACCGATCATCACCGATGTTGCGTACAGGGACCACGTGATGGCGGGAATATCGAGGAACAGATAGGAGGCCACCGCCAGACCGGCTGGGATAAAGATGGCCATCAAGATCTTGTTTTCCGTTTCCTTGCTGACCGGTCCGTCCAGCGGTTGACGCTTGCTCCACATCAGGAACATGGCGAAAAACGGGATAATCCAGCCGTGGGAGTAGGTGTCGTCGCTCCAGTAGTCCTTGGTAACGGTCAGCTCGTTCCAGTAGACGAGCATCAGCACAAACAGCGAACTGACCAGCGCAATCCATGTGGCTTTTTGCTCGCCGGGGGACAGACTCGGACCACTGGCGGCAGAGCCACTTGTTCCGAAGGAGACAGGGCGGGGAGCGAGGGTGCTACTCATGGATGATCGGCTGACTGGGCGCAGTAGGGGATAATGGACGAAAAGGCGGTGTAGGCGAGGGCAGATCCATCCGGTAGGTGGCACTTGCTCGGCATGCAGCCGCCTGTCGGCCACCCTACGGCCCCCACACGGACGACATTTCGCGCCGCGTTGGGCCTCCTCGCCAAGAGGGCTATTCTTTCAGCGGGCATGGGCCTCTCTGCCCGACCGCTTCGATACGCTGAAATCGAAGATAAGCGGGGTCCCAAAATCTGTCAAACTGCCGTAGTAGGTGTCTCACGCCCCGGCCACTCAGCCGGACAGCGCTGTTTTTCTCATGAAACAGCAGAACAATCGCTTGCCACTTGCCCAACCGTCGAACCGCCACGGGAAACCTCCCCCCGCAGAAGCTGGCCGACTTTTTTTGCCACCGTTCTGCTTGTAGCGATTGGGTCGCTTATGGCTACGCAAGAATCGTACTTCTCCCTGCGGACGACCGTCTCTGCGTTAATACGCAAGTATAGCCCCGGCGGTTCGGCAAAAAGACGCCAACGCCGGGAAACTTTCGGTCGGCGATGGGGGGATGCTAGCGGACTGTCTGCAGGCTCTTGCGGGGGCACCTGCGGTGCTATCGCTGCGGGTTCTAAAGGGCGATCGCGCGGAATTTGTCAATCGCAAGCAAAGTTGGCAGGCGACTCTACCGATTATTACGAATGTGCCGAACATTCCGGTCGCGCCGGATGGCTTGCGCGGAGGGACGCCAAGCAACACAAGCCGCTAAACAAAGCAACTTTTCTCGCAGATAGGCGATGGGGGCCATGACGCACATCACCCAACTCATTCAACGCTCGCTACTGGCGGCATTCACTCTACTGGTGCTGGGCACCACCGGATGCGTCAGTATGATGGAGCCTCGCCAGCCGCTGCCAATGACCCCCAGCGAGGGGCCGGCCGTCAATCCTGCGGGCCGCGAGAAGGACATGGTCTCGCTGCCGCCGTACGTCATCGAGCCGCCGGACATCCTGCTGATCAACGCGGTCAAAATTGTGCCCAAGCCACCGCACGTAGTCGAGCCGTTCGACGGTCTGCTGGTGCGTGCCCTGTACGTGGACGACCGCGTGCCGATTCAAAATGCGTTCTTTGTCGATCCGGAGGGCAAAATCGACCTCGGTCCGAGCTACGGCCGGGTCGAAGTCGCGAACCTGACCATCGACGACGCACAGGAAGCGATCCGTCGCCACCTGGCGCAGATCTATCCCGATGCCGAAGTGTCGGTGTCGCTCGCCGTGTCTGCTGGCGCCCAGCAAATCGTAGGCGAGCACCTGGTGGGGCCGGACGGCCGCGTGAACCTGGGCACTTACGGTTCGGTTTACGTCACGGGGCTGACACTCGACCAGGCCAAGGCACGTATCGAAGACAAACTGTCTCAGTACCTGGTCGAACCTGAAGTGATCGTCGACGTGTTCTCCTATAACAGCAAGAAGTACTACATCATCACTCAGGGTGCCGGCTTTGGCGACAACGTGGTGACGGCTCCCATTACCGGTAACGACACCGTGCTGGATGCCATTGCCGCGATTGGCGGTTTGAGCCAGCTTTCGTCGACGAAAATCTTCATCGCTCGCCCCGCACCCGCGGGAACAGGATGCGAGCAGATTCTACCGGTGGACTACGAGGCGATTACTCGCGGCGCCGTTACAGCAACCAATTACCAACTGCTGCCCGGCGACCGACTGTACATCGAAGAAGACAAGATGCGGAAGCTGGACGGTGTGCTGTCGCGGTTCACGCAGCCGGCCGAACGAGTCTTCGGTTTTGTGTCGCTGGGTACCGCCATGCTCAACCGAATCGCACGATTCGGCTTGGGTAGCTTGAACTAACTGGCACTCGTCGAGTTGGGGGAGGGTTCACCGACCCCTCTTCCCCACCGAATGCCACTTGCATAACGTGTTTGGATCAATCGAGGAACTTGACCGATGACTACCCGCCGTCTTCGCGTTGTGGGAGCCGCCCTACTGCCATGGGTGGCGACTGCCAGCTTGCTGGCCGCACCAATGGGCCGACCTACGCCACCGCCTTGTGCGGCCGAGGGGGCCTGCACGCCTCGCCGGGAAACCTGGGGCTACAGCCAAACCCAATGGCGGTTGTGGCCTGGCACCAGCCTGAGCGGGAGCGACGAGGCAGGCGAACCCAAGATCGGGGAGGACGATATTGGCCCCACCGATACGCCGAAGGCCGCCAACGAAGACCGACTGGCTCCGCCCAAGGTCGAGGCCCTGGAGCCGGAGGCCAATGCGCCTGGCCCGGCTGCAACGGAAGACAGACCAGGATTCGAATTGCCCACGGACGATGAACTCGATGGCGAGGAGCGGCCTGCTCCGCAACCCGATGGGTTCAATCCGCCGATGCCCGACTTCATGCGAAATGGTGCAGGCGAAGCGCCTGGCGGCCAGCCACCTGCGGGCGGACAGCCGCCAGCGGGAGGGCAACCACCAGCCGGGGGAGATCGCCCCAGCGAACCAAGTATGCCGTTTGGCCAGCCACCAGCCGGGTTGTTTCCCGACTCCAGTCAGGTGCCGGCCACTGGACCGTCGTTCGGAGGCGATGCGCCGCCACCGCTGCCGCTGGGTATTCGCCGGCCAGGCCGGGTGAACGAATCACACCGTTTGCCGGTGACGCAAGCCATCCTGCCCGCTTCGGCCAACATGCCGGTTCGGGCGACGCGGCCGCAGGTCTCGTTGATACCGGCCGAAGCCCCGGCGGGCACGGGCGTCCAACGCGCCAGTGGCGATACGCCCCCGGCGATGCCTCATGGCCTGTTCAATCGCCGATGAACAACTAGCGCAAGGAAAGAGCCCCGCCCGGGGGGGACGGGGCTCTTTCCAGAGTTGCTTGGCCGTGGAGTACGCGCCTGGCGACTTGCTAACCAGCTACAGCACCAGGCTCGCTAACTCTTAGTGCTCGTGAGTGTGCTCGCCGTGTTCGTGGGCGCCATGTTCGTGGGCGCCATGTTCGTGCCCATGCTCGCTGTCGACGGCCGTGCTGGTGGGAATGGCGATCGCGGCTTCGGCGGCTTGTCCGAATTGAGGTTCCTTGCCTTCGTACGCACGGTACAGGTCGAGGATGGAAGACTCCAATGCCTTGGCGGTGGCCGGATCGGCGGCTTGCTTGGTTTTCATCGCTGCAACAATCACGGCGTGAGCCGCTTTGAGTTGTTCAACGTACTTGGGCGAATCGGCTTTGATGCGCTGCGCGAGGAAGTACTGACCGATGATCTCCTGGATGTTCGAGGCGTGCGACTCCTTGGTGGCGACCCAGCGGGCAAGTTGATTGTGCCCGTTGGCGTCGTGCGTACCGGCCAGTTCGTCAATCGAGGTGATCGCCTTGGCAATGGTCTCGGTGTCCTCCAGCATCTCCTGAAAACGGCGTTCGTCGCCATAGATTCCACAAGGAACCTGACAGTGGGCCGCCGCCTGGCGAGCAGCGAACAAGGCCAAGAAAGATAGCGCGGCAAGGGTGGTGAATTGCTTCATCATGGGGGAAGGACTCCTGAACGTGACAGGTTCTAAGGTAGGACCAGCCGCCTAAAGTGGACTGGGAGAGCCCTATTCTACCGCGTGCAGGTGGCAGATGTGTACCCAACGCAATATTTAAGGAGTGCGGAAGCTCGCAAATCGCAAAAAAGAAGGCTCCCGTGTTGGGGATACACGGGAGCCTCGGTTTCGCTGCGGTACTCGGGGAAGTGAACCGCAACAAATGATTGAAATGGGCCTGCCCGTGCTGGATTGTCCCATCCAGTTCGTTTTATCCGCGAAATGGGGACAACTAGCCGAGTCGGCGACGCATCATCAAGGCGCCGCCCCCCATCAGAGCCATCATGGCGATCAAACCGATCGAGCCTGGCTCCGCGATGTTGTTAGCAGTTTCGACCTCTGGAACAGCGTCAACCGGTTCCAGTGGCGTGGTAGCAGTAAGTTCCGACAAGCTGGACGCCCCCGCGGGGTGTTCAATGCCGATCAGGTGGCTCGTAGCATCGTGCGAAACGTCGGCCATCGCAGTGGGAACTACCAGTGCCCAGGTGCAGAAAGCCAACAGCATCGAGCCAAGAATTTGTACACTCCAGTTCATGAGATGCCTTCCTCAGAAGCTGCCGTCAATCAAGAAAAGTCCAATACGTGCCAACACAACTGCTTCTCCACCTAAAACACTGCCAACAATGGTCTTACGACGCAATGGTAGTAGTTAAGGGGGAGATTCCGATGCCGCCCGCTTTCTCCATTGAACGCCAATTGGCTGAGGATCGCAAGTAATTTTCCTAAAAAACGGCAATTAGGGATTGAAACCGCATGCTTTGCCATCAAGCGTCGCGTGAATGTTTTGAACGATTACGCCAGCCCAGTCACCCGCTAAGCCGAACCTCGCCCGCCTGCAATCACTCCTGACGTCGGATAGCCACCACCAAGCTGCCGTCCTATACTGAGCAGTTTGCTGGGTTTCGGCCCAATTCGCTTGTGTATTGCGGCAATTCTCGCCCTCAACCTTTGCTTGCACGATGCTCACCGTTCAACTGCCGGATGGCTCCCAAAAACAGTACGAATCGTCCGTTTCCATCTATGATGTGGCCACCGACATCGGTCCCGGCCTGGCGAAAAGCGCCATCGCCGCCGAAGTGGATGGCAAACCTGCCGATTTGAGCAAGCGATTGCCGGATTCGGGCCAGGTGAGCCTGCGAATCCTCACTAAACGCGACCCGGAGGCCTTGGGCATCCTGCGGCACTCCACCGCCCACGTGATGGCCCAGGCCGTGATGCGGCTGTTCGACGGCGTGCAGCTGGCCTTCGGCCCGACCACCGCCACGGGGTTCTACTACGACATCTCCTGCCCCGAACCGATCAGCGAGGAAGACTTCCCCAAGATCGAAGCGGAGATGAAGAAGATCGTCAAAGAGAACGAGCGGTTCGAGCGACTCGATCAACCCCGCGCCGAAGCGCTCGCGCTGTGCGGCGAGATGGGCCAGAAGTTCAAGGTCGAGCACATCGAGACCGGTTTGGCCGACGAGTCGCACTTGTCGTTCTACCGCCAGGGCGAGTTCGTCGACCTCTGCCGCGGCGTGCACATCCCCAGCACCAGCCACGTCGGCAAGGCGTTCAAGCTGCTCTCCGTGGCCGGCGCTTACTGGAAGGGCGACGCCAGCCGCGAACAACTCCAGCGACTCTATGGAACTGTGTTCTTCGACAAGAAGGAACTCGAGGAACACCTGCACCGTCTGGAAGAAGCCCGCAAGCGCGATCACCGCGTACTTGGCAAGCAGCTCGAGCTGTTCCACATCGACACCACTGCCGGTTCGGGATTCATCCTCTGGCTTCCCAAAGGGGCGATCATTCGCGGCGTGCTCGAAGAGTTCATCCGCAACGAGCTCCGCAGCCGTGGCTACCAGGCGGTCTACACCCCGCACGTCGGTCGTGTCGAGTTATACGAAACCAGCGGCCACTTCCCGTACTACAAGGAGTCGCAATTCGCACCGCTATGCGAACACGACGCCGGCGGGTTGGTCGAGTTCTGGATGGACCAGCTGAAGGAAGGCACGCTCGACGCCGATGGCGAAGCCAAGCTGCTCGACGCGGCGCGGCTGATGGGCTTCGACGGTCAGTTGGATCTCGAGTCGACCAGTGAAGAACGCCTGGCCGCGCTCAACAAGTGGGCTCACGAGCACGAGCGTTATCTGCTCAAGCCGATGAACTGCCCGCACCACATCATGATCTACAAGTCGAAGCCCCGCAGCTACCGCGACCTGCCGGTGCGGCTGGCGGAGTTCGGCACCGTGTATCGTTACGAGCAGTCGGGCGAACTGAGCGGCATGACTCGGGTCCGCGGCTTCACGCAGGACGACGCCCACATCTTCTGCACCGAAGATCAGGTGGCGGACGAGGTCCGCGGCTGCATCGAGTTCACCTTGAAGGCGCTCAAATCGCTGGGCATGGAGAACTACCGCGCGCGGCTTGGCTTCCGCGACCCCGACAGTACCAAATACGTCGGCAGTCCCGAGCAATGGGACCGCGCCGAAAAGGCCATCGAAAAGGTCGCCCGCGAAATGAACCTGCCCGGTTGCGAACCGGAGCCTGGCGAGGCGGCGTTCTACGGTCCCAAGATCGACTTCGTGGTGACCGACTGCATCGGCCGCGAGTGGCAACTCGGCACCGTGCAGCTCGACTACAACCTGCCGAGCGAAGCCCGCTTCGCCCTGGAATACACGGGCGCCGACAACACCCAGCACCGCCCGGTGATGATCCACCGCGCGCCCTTGGGCAGCATGGAACGGTTCATTGGCGTGTTGATCGAACACTTCGCCGGCGCGTTCCCACTGTGGCTCGCGCCTGAGCAAGTTCGCGTGCTCACGGTGAGCGACAAGAGCGAAGAGTACGGCCGCCAGGTCGAAAAGCAGCTCACCGCCGCGGGCCTGCGAGCGAGTGGCGACTACCGCGGCGCCAAGCTGGGCGCGAAGATTCGCGAAGCCCAACTCGAGCTAATCCCCTACATGTTCGTAGTCGGCGAAAAAGACCGCGACAACGGCACCGTCACGGTCCGCGACCGCATCGACGGCGACCTGGGCGCGATGAGCGTCGAGGATGCCATCGCCAAGCTGCAGGAAGAAATCGCCAGCCGGCAAGTGCGGCAGGTGGCGGAGCAGACGGTGGGCGCGGAGGTTTCGGACCGGGGGGCGAAGAACGAGTACTAGGTCCGCATTCGCGTCGGGTAGCACGGACAGCCGGCCGGAGTAACCTGTGCCACTTGTAAGGCTTTCCTCGGCCGGTTGTCCGTGTGCGCAGCACAAGAGGTTGTTGGTAGTGGTGGACACTGTTTGAACAGGAGCAAACAGAGAGAACAGAGGAGTAGCTTGTCGAAAGTATACTACTCCACCATTACTGATCAGCGGGTCCAAGCTGTTTCCATTCGTCAATCTGACGTTGAATCTCAATTTCCATGGCCAGACGGGAGTCGTAAATCTCGGTGCTTGGCCAAGCTGGGTTAGACTCACTTGACCAAGTTAGATGGACGTTAGCGAAGCGACCATCTGAGAGTTCGAACAAGAAGTCGTCCATATCGTGTCGCCGCGCAACGACTATGGCGTCAAGGCCATGCAGTACATGACCGACGCATAGTTCACGACGTAATTCATCCTCGAAACACGCGTCGCTACAAGGATGCCATGGCTCCAAAAATTCAAACACCGCGGGCTGTAGTCGATAGTGTCTCAAGATTTCCCCGAATGCTGTGCTGTCGGAATTAACGTACAGTTCACGTTTTCGTTGAAGTGCGGGTAATTTCTTCTGCAGTGAGATCGGTAATTCGGTAGTTCCACTGCATTCAGCGAGTCGCCAAATCAACCACAGGCCGCACTCAAAGTCTGACGCCGTTTCCTGCTGCAATGCTATCTCCACGGCGACGGGGACCAACTGGAAGGCCCGTTGCGATTGGAACTTGCAGGCAAAATCGTTGAATAGCCACGAAGGTGGAATCTCCCGCTCGTAGGAAGGATCACTCCACAGACGAGCTCGATGCTCAAATAGAGATCGCAGAGATTCGGCGTCACCTTGAAGAGCCGAATCGAAGTAGCGACGTCCAACTTTGTATATCTTCTGCATCGATGTCCAGAGTACTGGTCGGGTGCATTGCCAACACCAGGTATAGTGACCGATTGGCCGTGCGGGCAGCACGTGCGTTCGTCTTGGTATTGAATACTCTCAATCCTCTTGTCGCAAGCGACACCGCCAATCGGTCGAAACAGCTTTTCATGATGGCCGGGCGTGCTCCGACCGACTGTCGGTGCTACCCAGCTGGGATATCTGAAGCGATTCAACTTCCACGGTTATCCTTCGAAAACCTCGTAGCAAAGCACGCGCGCAGCTCGTTCTACCAATGGCCGTGCTGGGCCATCGACTTCATCGGGGGTGCCGAAGAAGATCTCTGAGTCGGGCATTACGCAAGTCTGCGCTACTGATCCCGATCCATCGCTGAACGCAATCACTACCGCGTCTGCCTGAATTGATCGAAGCCAGTCTAGACGATCTTGCTTGCCGGGTAATCTATCATCGAAGCGCAGAGTTGCAGCAATCATGTCGGCGACATGATTGCTGCCGGCCTCCGAATCGGATTCGAATAGCTCGAATTCCTCGTCCAGCAGTTCAATGATCCGGGAGACTGAAAGCGACTCACCGCTTTCGGGCGGCAACAATTTGATAAACGCCATGTTGGTCGAGTCTTGAAATCTAGTGATTGGTTAGTGCCGTAGGGTGGGTGGTTCTGCCGGCGCTGCGGTTGGTCATTGTAGGGATGTTCCACCGGCAGGTTCACCCACCGTTTAGGGTGGTTTTGAACGGTGGGTGAACCCATCGACGGGAACACCCCCTCGCCAATTCACTCGGCCACCGCCGATGGAACCACCCACCCTACGGCACCATTCTACCCGCTGCGAAGCAGCACGCTTCGATAGGAATCGAAGGGGTTGATCCACCGAAGTCCCGCAGGGACGAACTACCATGGCTCAAGCGAGTTTCCATACCGTCTTGGGTTGTCGCGCTCCTGCGGAGCTACAAGCAGGTTAGGCTTGTGCACCCAGGGCTGCGCCCTGGGCTTTCGCAGCGCGGCCCTCCGGGCCTGTTGGCCGTTCGCGTTCATAAATACACGTTCATAAATCAGAAAGTGCCGTAGGATAGGTGGTTCTGCCGGCGCTGTGGTTGGGCGTTGTGGAAATGTTCCACCAGCTCACTTCACCCGCCCTACGCTATTTTCCACGGCCGGTTGTCTGTGTGCGGAGCACAAGAGGTTGTTTGCAGTGGAGGCTCTGTTTCCCTCCTGTCGCAAGCGACACCGACAATCGGTCGCAACAGTTTTTCATGATTGCAAAGCGGTCTCCGACCGACTGTCGGTGCTACTTAGGTGTGGGTAATCGGATCCGAGTTCTTGCGAATCCGGCTACGTGACTTCGCACTAAGTCGGAGAAAATCGCCGGTGTAAAAGAATCGCGGTAGCAAGCGCCCGGGGGTTTGGTCCAATGGAGTGTGGCGGTAGGTTCGCGCGGCTGTTTGGCAACT
>NZ_JAMXLR010000001.1 GCF_024054565.1 Aeoliella straminimaris | reverse complement strand
CCACATCCACTTCCGTATTTGACTTTTCGCAAGCGGAGTTCCTGGTCACCGGCACGGCCGAATTTAGAGGCGGCACGGTAACCATTGCTAATCCGCTGCCGGCTGAACTTACAATTCCAATCGTCAGCGGAACCATGCTGTTGAACGCGGACCAAACGCTCGACTCGGTTGAATATCTATTGGCGACGGTTGGCGGGAGTGGCGATGTGGTGTTCTCCGGCAACTCGCTGCTCAACGGTCTGACGCTCGAGGGAACCGGCACGGCGACCGTAGCCGCCAATGCCGACCTGAGTGTTGCTGGATTTAATGCCACGTTCCACCGCAGCGTGGAGAACTTCGGCCGCGTACGAACGAATAGCAGTCGAATCACGCTCAACGAAACGTTTATCAACCGATCGGGCGGTCAACTCGTTGTCGCCGGCGGCGGGATCATCAGTGGTTCGGCGTCCATCCTCAACGAAGGCACCTTCTCCAAGTCGGGGACGACGCTATCCCAGTTAAACGTCGAAATAGTCAACACGGGTGACTTCCTTGTTGCCGACGGTGAACTCAAACTCACCGAGGGGTCAACAACCACTTCGATTGACGTACCAGAGGGTGCCGCACTTCGATTCAACCGCACCTTCACGTTCAGCCCCGGCACGGCATTAACGGGTGCCGGCTCCGTCGAGTTTT
>NZ_JAMXLR010000019.1 GCF_024054565.1 Aeoliella straminimaris | reverse complement strand
CAATTACCCACAAGTTGGCGTGGGGCGAGGCATGTCGGTTCTGGTATGCTGGGGGATATTCGACCTGCGGAGGTAGTTCGTCAGATCCAGCCTGGCGAGAAAGTGGCAGATTTAGCGAATGAACTCAAACTTTTGACTTTTCGCAGTCGCACTCAGAATCTGCCTGTTGGTCTGGAGCATGGCATCGTATCGCGATCGGATGGCACTCGATGGTTGGTGCGTGGTGGACAAGAAGGAATTGATTTCGCTGACTTCCAAGACTTCAGGCGTTTACTTGTTCACACACACGGGCGGCCAACTGGGCCATCTTTAAATGCTGACATTCCCTTCCTTAGAAACACCGGCCAGAGGCATAGCT
>NZ_JAMXLR010000018.1 GCF_024054565.1 Aeoliella straminimaris | reverse complement strand
GTCCACCGACGGATCTCTCGCATCAGTCGCTCCAGGGCATTGTAGGTGCGAACCTGGAATCTCTCGCTGAAGCGGAGTTTCACCAGGCTCTCGGCTCCCTCGAGGCCATCCCCTTGGCGCCGGGTGAGTTCGCCCTCGCCAAGTGCAGGATCGCCAACGCCTGGAAGGCCATCCCCCACTACCTCGGGCAGATGAGGGAGCGTGGCGTCGACAATCTCAACATCGACCGATTCAACAGGGGCAGTTTCTTGTGCCTCAGTGCGACCCGCTTTCAGGCCCGGTAGGACAGCGAGTGACGCATGAACCGTGGCGGGAACGAGCTCTTCGGTAGCCGCCCACTTGAAGGCACGGAGTATTCGGCTCGAGTACCTGTTTACCGTACTGCGGCTAACGCCCGAATCGACGATCGCCTGCCGTACCACCTTCAGATCGCCGATGCCAAACGCCGCCGCCTGTAGCTCTGAATGGTTGACCCTTAGGAACTCGAGCGCACGGCGAATTGCATGCACTTCGCTGGTCTGTTTGCCTTCCTTCCGGTAGTAGCCCTCAACATGTTGCAGGTACCGACTCGCCAAGTCTGCGATCGTCAAACGCGGGGTCGGCTCAGGCTCGCCGCGTGAGGGCGTCGGCCGCGTGATGGGCCGACCGGCCAGCAGGTCGGCGACAATGCGAGCGTAGTTATCGTGCGACTCCTCGGAGTCGTACCTACCCAGGTAGATGATGCGTCCCGTCACTTTGACGATCGCCCGACCGCTGGGCTTGTGAAGGCAGTAAGGCGGTACTCGGGGCTTACGTGGCATGCCTGTTTCCTTTCGGTTGTACGATTACAACCAAAACGAGGATGGCTACAGGCTGCACGGCAGAAGTGCCGGATACGCTAACTAGCGTCTGCCAAAGGGTTTAACAGAAGTGGGCACGACAGAACTCGAATCTGTGACCTCTTGCATGTCAAAACGCCCACAAATCACGAGGTTTTCGGCGTTTCCCTCTAGTTTCATAGGATCATACCACCCTGTATTCGCCGATGCAAATGCTTTCTTTGGATTGCATTGGATACTATTTATGCACAGTAGTGACTGCGGGCGCAAAACGGTAGACTACCGTTTTGCGCTTTCTAGTGTTAAATAACCAGACGTGCTGAGTGGCTCCAGAATGCTGTCTGATGCGGAATCTTTCCCGTCGCGCGGACGTCGGGGCATCTAGAACACGGCCATGCTGGGTCAATCTGTGTGACCGATTGCCGGTGATGTACTTCCGAGCCGGTCGAGGGCCAGCGGGGGTGCATTTGTCGGTGCGACGTTGTCGGGTCGCCGCCCTACTTTCGCGAGTTTTCCTTTAGTTTCGCCAACCGCAACGGACCGCTGCCAGCCGGCGTTCGATTCCGCCGGGTAGCGTGCACGTTGCCACTACGAGCTTGGGGGATGTTGCAGGTAGAACGGCGGTCGATCGGATTTGCCGGGAGCTCGTCTGAACTGAGGAGGGGCACGTAGCTGTATCTACGCACTTCTCAAAACGAAAGTCAGTCGGCAACCCAGCGGATAACGTCAACAACTCGGTCACCGACCTGCGTTCGTCCTGTGCCGTCCGCATGCACGACGAAGATACGTGACTCGCACCTGCTTCCCTCTGGCGAAACTTGAGCCTTGTAGGCGATGTACGATCCATCGGGACTAGCCTTTGGATCCGAAAGAACTTCCTGATCGCGCTTGGCTTCCTTCGTGATCAGCGAACGCCTCCTGTTGGCGAATTCGCAGATCCCAATTCCATCTTGTGTGCTGTACAGGAGATTGTTGCCCGGCGTCCAACTTGCATCTCGGCTGCCTGCTTCCAGTTCCAAGACCTTCTTACCAGTAAACGTCTCAACGACGCACACCGGGCCACAAACGCCATGACCATATGCGCCAAGCAAACCACTTGGCGAAATCGTAAAGTCAGTTGTGTCCGTTGCTTCGTCGACAGTTACTGAAGCGACACCACGACGCGTAGTCGGGGTGAAGGATTGGCCCGAGTGGTAAGCGGCATCAATGTCTCTTGAAGAAGTATTGATAGCAAGCAAATGCGTACCAAGTAATGCGTAGTTTTTGAAACCGATGCCGAAATCGTAGCCAATTTGGCCTCCGACTACTGTGGCGTATTCATGCTCATCTTGAGCAGCGAAAGTGATAAGCTGGTCGCATGTATCGCGAGACCAGCTGCATTTGAGGCTCTGAATCCAAAGGTACGAACCCGCAAAGTCGGTCACTTGGATTTCATCACCGGTGATTGAGTTAACTGCAAAGATGTTTTGAATATCTACAAAATCAACAATTTGTCGATTTTCAAACCGAGGGAGTCGCTCAGTAACGCGGACAACTAAATACCATCGCGCACCCCCGGCGAACGATTGATTCGAAGGGTCACCGTACTCGTCCGGCAAGGCGAGTCGTACGTTCGTACCATCGGGTTTGATTTGCTTGGTACCGGAGCAATCGTAGTAGACAATGTCGCCGATCGTTGACGTGGTCATTGGTGCCCGTTGACTCTCCACTCTCTTCACGGCCGTCGCCCTCTTTCACACGCATACAGGCGAAATGATTTCTGCAATAGTCGTCGTTCCTAGACGTACCATTGCTCCACAAGGGTGTGTTGCCGTCCGCAGTTGTCAAAGTGTGCAAAACATGCCGCGGACAATGCGTTCCATGCAGCGCGGAATTAGATCTACTATTCGTCTCAACCACGAAACTGTGGTGCGTGTACAGGAGAGTTGCTGTAGTTGGGGACTGGCTACTTCCTGATCGGAATATCTACTTGGCGGCAAATAGCGTGTCCACTTCGGTGTCGCCGGTAGCTCAAGCGAGCCGCGGAGGGTCCCGGAGGTGGATGCGCTAAGCCCCCCATAGCTTGTAGTTAGTCAGCGACCCAGCGGACGGTACCTCGAAAGCGAGAATCTACCTCGACGCGTTGCGAGCCATCGGCGTTTATCACCTGAGCCTCGAAGCTGATGTCTTTTCCTTGAGGATGTTGTGACGAATAGAGAATGTAATTGCCATCAGGGCTGAATTCCGGGTTCCAGAAGTTGGACTGCTCCCGTTTAATCTCGCTTTGCAAAACAGTCGCCAGACCCGTTTCGGTATCAAAAACTTCCACAGTTGTACGAGTCGCAAAGACGAGCTTGCTGCCGTCGGGGCTCCAGCTTGGATCGCGGCCGCCATCAAGTATTGCCAAGGTCGCACCAGTTGCGACGTCGAAGATGAACACGTCACGAATGATAAAGTCTTCGAGTTCATAGGCTCCCAACGTACCGTCTGGCGAGACAGCAAAGTCGCGGACGCGTTCAACTTGGGATACGGCATGGTTGCTCGCCAGCAACTCGAGACGCGTGGCGGGCGCCGGGATCTGCATCGTCTTGGAGGCGACGTCGATCTCCAATGCTGAGACGTCCAAAGTCAACAATACCGGCGGCACGTTTGTGTAGTCGGTGGTCTCTAGTACAACTTCGCCATCAAATAAGATTAGCGCGGCAGAGACATCTTCGGTAACCAGGTAGATTTCGCTGTCATTCCCATCGCGGCTCCACTTCGCCTCGTATACATAGAGGCCATCTGCCGAGAGATCGGTAAGCTGTATTTCCTCCCCCGTGAGTGAATTCACCGCAAAGACGTCTTGCCATTGTAGGGTTCCAACGATCTCGCCTTCGTTGAATTCAGGTATCGTGCCGCTGACTTTCACCGTTAAGTACCAGCGACCGCCTCCAGCAAATGAGAGATTCGACGGATCCGCGCCGCTGGGCCCTAGGTTCGGTTGTTCATTGGTGCCGTCGAGCTTGATCTCGATGGAGCCAACCGCGTCGCTAAACACGATCTCGCCTGGTACGATCGGGACAGTCGTGCCTCCCCCGTCATCGCCACCGCCACCCTCATTTCCATTACCCCTTTTTTTCGCCGAAGCGGTCGACATCGCCGCTGTAAGCACGACCACGAGTGCCCACGTCATCCATTTCTCGAAACTCATCACGATTCACCCCGCGAAATTTGATTGTTACAGAGGCCGAATCCGCGCCGGCCTCTAGAACAGATGCTGACCGAAATATCTACTTGGCTGGAAAAAGCTTATCCACCTCGGTTTCGCCGGTAGCTCGTCCGAGCCGCGGAGGTTCCCGTAGGTGGATGCGCTATGCCCCTCAAGTTTTTGCTCAATCTTCGACCCACCGCACCGTTTCCACAGTGGCCGGTGTTTCTACTGCGAAACTTGTTTGCTGGCCGCTCCCGTCGAGGTTTTGACTAATGACACCGTCGGTGTAGTTGCCCTTCTTCTTCTCGCGTGCGGTGTAAGCGAAGCTGACGCCGTCTGGACTGCACACTGGAAAGCGAGTTCCAAATAAATTACCCGTCTCTCCGACGATACTCGTTGTTTGTCCGGTTAACACATCGAAGTGGTAAAGTCCTCCGAGATTCTCGTCGAGCAGCAAGTCGCCGTCTGGGGTCCAAGCCGGCTGAGACAAATTGGATACTGCCGCGACGATTTCGCCTGTTACAAGATTCACCACTTCTGTAACTGCAATGTGCCTACTGTATGCACCGAAGAGTCCATCCGAAGAGACCGTGAAGTACTCAGTTCCTACCGGTGCAGTGGCAGGTGAGATAATGAGATCTTCCCATCCAAAAGGCGGGATTGGATCACCGGACCGGTAGGCTGCATCAATATCTCCTGAGGATATGGGAATCACAATCAGGCTCGCTGGCGGAGAATCGTATCCACCCGTGAAGTCGTAGGCTGGTAAGCCATCGTGTGTCGTCGCGTAGACAGATTCGTCGTAGGCTACAAATGCTATTTGCGAATCGGATGTGTCCCGTGTCCAACTACACCTTAGGTTAGCTATGTATAGGTAATCTCCCGAGAAATTAGTCAATTGGATCTCATCGCCGGTCTCCGAATTGACAGCAAAAATGTTTTCCACGGCGATCACATCGACGACTTCTCCGCTCTCAATGAGAGGTAGATATTCCGTTTCCCGAACAACTAGGTACCAGCGATCACCGCCTGCATACACACGGTTCGAGGGATCGCCATACTCCTGAGGAATTTTGAGTCGCAAGTTGGATCCATCGGGGGAGACTTCGCTGGTGCCCAAATCGTCGTAGAACACAATGGTTCCGGCAGTCGGAGGTGTACCCCCGCCAGCATCGCCTCCGCCTCCACCCCCTCCACCCCCGTTCCCACCTTTTTTCGCCCAGGCGGGCGAGATTGCGACTGCCAGAGCAACCACCACCGGCGTCATCCACTGATAAGACTTCATCTCAATTCACCCCTCGATTACATGTTTTCAGTCAAGGTGAAGCCGGATCCGCTCTGGCCCCTAAGGGGTATTTGCGTTTTTGCAAGGAAACCGACGCGCGAAGTTAGAATCCTTTCAAGATTGTCCAAAAACTCCGTTTTCGGGCCGTTTTCGGCGAAAATTTGAAATCTAGGCCGATCTATGTCATTTTTAGCGTCGGATTTCTTGTCGAATCGCAACTTGTCTAATGGGGGACAACGTGAAGACACCCGTACCTGCAGAATCCCGACAGGCAGTGGATGATCCTTGGAGTGGCACCGTGGCGGCGGCCTGCGAGGGCTCGCGTGCCGCCCAAGGAAGATTGTTCGCCGACTTGCGCAAATACCTCCGCTCGCGGGCCGGCGTTGTGCTCGACCGGGAACTACAAGTGAAGGTGAGTCCGTCCGACTTGGTGCAGGAGACCCTCATGGAGGCATATCGCGCCTTCGACAAGTTCGAGGGTAAAACACGCGGCGAGCTAATCCTGTGGCTGCAAGGGATTTTGAAGAATCAAGTGAAGATGGCCCACCGAAGGTATCGTGGCACTGGGAAACGCGATATGCGGCGGGAAGAACGGGTGGACTATCGGGGGTCGCGGGCTTCCCGCTGGTCGCCCGTAGATGGAGCCGCCACGACGCCCAGCGGACAGATGCACAAGAACGAACAAGTCGAACGTCTGGAACGGGCGATCGCCAAGCTTCCCCCCAGGCAAGAGCAGGTTGTCCGGCTGCGGAACGAACTCAGGCTCACGTTCGAGGAAGCGGGCAAGGTGCTTGGCTGCTCGGCGGGAGCTGCGGAAAAGCTATGGACGCGAGCCGTCGATCGATTAACACGCGAGTTGAACGATGAGAAATGAGACTGATCCCAGCGACCCGTCCGCGAATGAGAATGGCGAATTCCCCGCTGCGTATTGCAAGCTATTGGTCGCTTACGATGCGGGCGAACGGGATTCCGCCGGCAGTGAGGCGCTCGCTGGTGAATACCTGGAACGTTTGGAGGCGAATCAGGCGTGCCTGGATATTCTGCATGAGGCGTGGCCGCAGGAGCCGCCCGCCGAGCCACCTGCGGAGATTGAACCCGCCCAGGCCCTGGGCGATTTCCAAATCGTCCGCGAGATTGGTCGCGGCGGTATGGGCGTGGTCTATGAAGCCGAGCAGCTCTCGCTTGGCCGGCGGGTGGCGCTGAAGGTTTTGCCCTTCACTGCTGTACTCGATGAGAAGGCGATTACCCGTTTCAAGAACGAAGCCCGCGCGGCGGCAACCCTCGAGCATCCGAGCATCGTGCCGGTCTTCGCTGTGGGGAACGAACGCGGCGTCTATTACTACGCGATGGCGTACATCGAGGGCCGCACGCTGGCGGAGGTCGTCACCGCCTTGCGGCAAAAGTCGGGCCATGTCGGCGCACCTCCGGTAAGCTCGGCCAAAACGCTCGACGTCGGATTGAGCGAAGCCACCCCGGCAGCGGCCGACACCGAGCCCCAACTCGAAGCGGCGCTCTCGACGCTACCTGACTACGGGTCGCGCGAATACCACACCTCGGTGATGCGCCTCGGGATTCAGGCTGCCCGAGCCCTGCACCACGCCCACGAACGAGGAATCGTTCATCGCGACATCAAGTCGGGTAACTTGATGGTCGATACCGAAGGAAAGCTGTGGGTGACGGACTTTGGCCTCGCGCGGATCGAGAGCGAAGCCGGTATGACCGTCACCGGCGACATCCTTGGCACACTCCGCTACATGGCCCCGGAGCAGGCCGACGGACGGACATCGGTCGTGGATCACCGGGCCGACATCTATGCGCTCGGGATCACGCTGTACGAGCTGTTCGCCCTGCGGCCTGCCTTCGACGCCAAGGAGCGGGGACAATTGTTGCGGCAGATCGAGCGTGAGGATCCCCCGACCCTGCGAAAGCTGAACGCCACGATCCCGACAGATCTGGTTACGATTGTCGAGAAAGCCATCGCCAAAGAGCCTGCGGAACGGTACGGCTCGGCCGCCGCTTTGGCCAACGACTTGGAGCGGGTACTCGAGCACCGACCGATCCTCGCAAGGCCGCCCGGCCTGATCGCACGCATCGGCAAATGGTCGCGGCGTCATGTGGCCGCGGTGTGGGCGATGTGCGTAGTGCTGATCCTCGCGACGATCACCGCCACCGTGGGCAACGTGTGGGTCAGTAGAGCGAACACGGTTGCGCAAGCAGCGCTCGCAGAGTCACAATCAAATTTGGAAGAAGCGGATCGTCAGCGAGCACTTGTTGAGGCGAGAGCCGCTGAGAATCAGGCCGTCACTGACTTTCTAGTGACCGCATTCAAGAGTCCTGATCCTCACCTACTCGGTGAAGAGGTGACAGTTGCAGAAGTCCTCGTGGAAGCCGAGAAACAACTAGAGAGCAAGTTGGCGGGGCAACCGCTAGTTCAAGCCACGCTTCTTGCGGCGATTGGCGAGACGAGGATGGGATTGGGCATGTACTACGAGGCAATCGTTCCCCTCGAACGTTCCTATTCCATTCGATTGCGCGAACTTGGGCCTTCCGACGATGATACGCTGGAGGCAATGGTGACACTTTCAAATGCATACTATGTTGCCGAGAGATCCGTTGCTATGCCATTTGCTGAACGCACAGTAGAAGCGCACCGAGAAGTGTTTGGGGGCTCCGATGAGAGGACCCTTCGCGCCACATCGCCGCTGATTCTCATGTACAGCAGATCAACGCCACAACATCAAGAAGCAGCGGTACATCTGGCGACTCTGGCCCTCTCCGCCCGCCAAGCAACTCTTGGTCCAGATGATTCTAAAACTTTGGCCGCGAAGCAAACCCTGGGCAATGCACTGCTCTACAAAAACGACATAGATCAAGCGATCTCTCTCTTCAAAGAAGTGGTAGAGGATCGTCGGCGCCTCTTGGGCTCCCAAAATGCTCAGACAATATCATCGATGGCACAACTCGCCAGTGCTTGCTTCAAAGCCGATCGAGTCGCCGAGTCGGCCGAGTTGCTCGACGAAGTCGTCGATACACGCATGAAGCTGTATGGGGCGAATCATCCGACGACAATTCGAGCCCTAGTCGATCAGCACGCTGCCCACAGCAATGCCGGTCACAAGGAGATAGCACGTAAGATTGGAACTGACGCCGTTCCCGCCATGCTCGACCGAGGGCGGTATGCCCAAGCCTTACACATGGCGCACACTGATGAAATGCAGAAACTTGTGGATTCTGCGCTTACCCAGGACATCGACAAAGTTCCGCCCGGTATCGATCGAACAGTCGTTGCAGAACTGCTGTTGCATTGTGGTAAGATCAGCGAAGCCTGTGAGGTGATGGAGCTAGCGACTAGGAAGGGGGGAGCAATCTATATGTTTAAGACAAAGGGCATATGTCAATTTGCCGCAAGGCATTCGCAAGCGGCCGATGCTGCTTTTCGGCGCTCGCTGCGTGCGCGTCGCCTGGAGAATGGCAACTACAACTTGGAAGGCGCGAATCCCGATGAACTGACGTCGGCATATTTTCTGGATTTGATCGACAAGAACACATTTGTCGCCGAGTTGTCGGACAGCAAGCGTTACAGCGGGCTACCATGGCTCTACGTCGGAATGCGCCACGAGTATGAAGGACGCTATATCGATGCCAAAATGGCTTACACGAGATGCGTTGAAGAAAGTCATTACTCAAACATGCCAAAGATCGCGCTGTATCGGCTAGACCGGCTGGGTATGTTGAATCACGAGGATGTAGGGTCAATTGAGTGAGTAAGCGGCACTTAAGTCACTCTTCTAACCGTTTAGGCGAACAAATCGCCACTGCTGTGCCCCTCGCATCCCTTACTGTTCGTGCTACTCACTGCACCTTGGACGATGCTCAGCACGAACACGCAGCTTACCGTTTGGGGATAGCCCAACTGGGACAGAAGCGGTACGACGAAGCGAAATTCATTTGGAAGCGGCAACCAAGGCGGTGGCTCGGGATTTTATGCCTCTAAATCTCGATGTTGATACGATCAGAAGTTAACTTAATGAGCGCGCGGAAAGAGCTACGAAACCTGTAGGCGTAGGTTGATCCGAGCATTGTTGTCCTTTTATTGAACGAATGCCTGATAGTCAGCAATTCACACCCTCTCCTGCGGTTGCGAACTCTCTCTCCAAACATGTAAATTCACACGAAGATCATCTACCATTTCTGGCGGCAATGGCACGAAACGCAGCCCTGATTCTTTCCCTTCCGACGATTGCCCACATCTGCCCCTTCGACATCGTCTGCGGCCAGGTCTCCACCGGTAAGCACGTCGAAGGTTTGCACAAGAAGCCGCAGTTCTTCGCAAATGCGTTCGTCGAAAGTGCCGGCCAGGTACGGAACTCCGATTTTGAGAAACGAGGTTTTCGGGCTATTTGAGTGCCCGTTCGCGGAAGGTCTTGTTACCTATGCGGTCGGCACGGCCGGTTCGTTGTTCCAGGATAGCT
>NZ_JAMXLR010000017.1 GCF_024054565.1 Aeoliella straminimaris | reverse complement strand
AAGGGTGCAACGCTGGGCCGCTGCCCAGCCCAGCGTTGCACCTCTCAATCAAGCTCTCTGCAGAGAGCTCTCAAGACTTCGGTGGGCCTGATACCTTAGGCCGCCCGCTTGCGCAGGACCGCCAAAAGACCACCGGCACCAAGAACAATTAGCAGACTGCTGGGCTCGGGCACACTGGTACCGCCCATCAATGCGGCCAGATTCAAATTGGCTCCGTCCGGATGAACGTCACGCATAATCCACCAGTCGGTGAGATTGACCACGCCATCGAAGTTCAGATCGCCCATTTGCCAGGTGAGGTAGTCACCGGCAGGCGAAGGTCCGTGGGCTCCCTGGTAAAGATTGCCTTGTCGCCAACCGTTGATCAGAGCCATCACGTCATCGTTATCGATGTCGTTGTCGAAGTCGGTGTCGCCAACGATCGGAGTACCACCGACAACACTTCCATGATTCGTCGCCATCCAATCGGCAACCCATTCGTTGTCGGTCCAGTAGTTGAAGGTACCCCAATCCTCGCCATCGCCGTAGTTGCCCGGAGTGCCGGTCTCGTTGTCACCAAAGACGTACATCTCCAGGTTATCTACGGCTCCCGTGAAGAAGTTATCGTAACCTTCACCGGTGTCGTGGCCACCGACAACCAAGTCGCCATTGTATCCGGCAAACAAAACGTCAAAGTTCGCGGACACTGCCTTGCCGTCGACATAGACAACGCTTAGAGCATCCACGTTGTTACCTTCATCCGGTTCGGACAGAATATAGTTGTGGTGCATCACGTGATACCAAGTATCACCTTCCACGGGGACGGTGGCCGGAACACCAATGTGAACCGAGTTGATCTGAGTCCATTGGCCCTGAGCATTGATCGCAGGTCCGCCACTAGAAAGCGTATCGGACACAATGCTCTGGAAGGTCGTGGGCGACTCGCTTGAGCCAATAGCGGAGGCATCCGGATAGACCCACATCTGCAAACCACGGCCAGTAATGCCCGTGTAGTCGATGGGATACACGGGCGTTCCATCCTCTATGCCATCGATCAAGTCAATCTGACCTGCCAGTTCGTCGGGACGGTTCAGGGCAATGCCACTCAGGGCGTCGTCCACACCATCAAACAAGACTCCCAGACCTCCGGCAGTTGCACCAGACCGGGCGTAGGCACCCGATGTCATGCTGACATAGGTTGGGGCGCCGGTCTGAACCAGGTCGAGGTAGGCTCCAGGCAGTTCGGAGGGTACGCCGACTTCGTCGAGCGTGTCACCAGCACCGGAGATGTTGTGTCCGCTGCCAACCACGACTCCCGGAGAACCATTTTCGCCCGTTCCTTCACCAAAAAGGTACAAGCGATCATTCGTGTAGTCCGCTCGGGCGATGCCACTGACGACGAACGCAAACAGACAGAACATCACAGCCGGCTTGCAGTAAGCCATGTTGAAGCGACGACCGCAAACCACGGCACCGGCAACACCCATCAGGGCCACGAGAACAGTGGACGGTTCGGGCACCGAAGCAGCCCCGATGGAAGGAGCATTGTTGGTGCTGAAATTAGTCTTCCAATAGGCGTAGTCCGACATGGTTACTCCACCGCCGTCGCCATTGCCATTGAGGCCCGACTCGTCAGCAGCACCCAGGTTATTACGCCACACGGTGTAGTCGGCGATGTCCACCGATCCATCGTTATTGTAGTCGCCGGGCAGACCCTCGGGGCCGGCGGCAAACTCGACAATGCCGTTGATCAGCGATGAACCAAGGCTGTACTGGAAAGTAATGTCTTCCTGCACGCCGCCACTGGTATCGAAGATCCTGCCGAGCGAGACACTGGCACCGTCGGCCAGTGTGGATTGACCGTCAAGGAAGAACTCCGACAGCTTGTCGTCGCCCAAGTTACCGAGCTCCTCCCAGCCGTTGCCCGACCCATCGCCCTGCGGCAGGCCACCGTTGCCGGTGTCCTGAACGGACTGCCAGGTGCTGTAGGTCAACGAGTTTGAATCGCCGCTGGCAATCTCATAGAAATCTAGGTCGACGGGGCCTCCAATGCTATTCATGATCGTTCCGATGCCCGTCTCGGGATCGATGCGGAGTGTGAGAGCCGTCGCTACGGAGGGGTCGACAATCTGAAAACCCGCCAGCGGGGCACGGCCGGTAGCACCTCGAGCACCCGTAATGGTGAGATCCGACGAAGTAAGGCCGGTTAGCTTGACATAGTGGCCTTCGATGCCGTCGCCCCCTTCGATCAGCGCGCCACCGGCAGTGACATTGGCTGCACGCACCCAAGTGGGGTTCGCAGAGAAACCACCGGCGGTAACGCTGAAATCTTCCATGATCGTGCCCTGGGCACCGTCACCAATGCCGTAGATGTACAAGTCATACTCGGCGTATGGAACGCCGGTGACTTGCACATTCGATCCTGCACCACCATCGTCCAAGTACCCCTTCAGCAAGCTGATGTTGCCATCGGAGGTGTTGGCACCACCTTGGGCCCAGGTGTTGGGTGCTGTGAAAGTTACGCTGGCACTAGTAGCGGTACCGAAACTATCGACGAGGCCGGAAATGGTTTCGTTGATATCATTCGCGGCCGGGGTGCTCTGGTTCCAGTTGGTCTGTGCCACAGCGCCTGCCAAAGTGGTGCTGGCGAAGACTTCGTTGCTGTTGCTATTGAAGTTGACGCCAATCGAAAGGGCCATTGCTTGCGTGCCAGCCAGGAGCAAGACAGCGGCAACCAACAAGGGGGCTGCGTAGCGAACCGCGCGACGAAGCCGGCGACCGCAAACCAGGGCGCCAGCCACGGAGAGAATCATGATCGTACTCGGCTCGGGCACCGATGCACCACTCAGGGCTGACAGTGAGCCGCCGGCGGCCAAATAGGCCGCCTTGAACGCCCGCAAGTCGGCCAGATCGTTATCGCCATCGAAGTCCATATCGCCCATCAGGTATGCCTCAACAGTTGTCATGCCGGTCAGGTCTGCTCCATAGTTGTCACGCTGGGTGGGCCAATCGCTTGCATCGATAACACCATTGCCGTCGTAGTCGCCGGGGCGTAGACGACCGTTGCTGCCGGAATAACTGACCGCACCGGTAATCGTCTCGTTGACACCAGACAACAGATACTCAAACGACAAATCTTCAATGGGCGACTGTACCCAAGAATTGCCCAGCGAAATGCTTTCGCCGGCAGCCAACGTGGCGCCTGCCGAGCCAAGCGTACCTTCGGCCAGTTCGGAGCTGCTAGCTTCAATTTCCTGCCAGGGATCTGGAGAGATGCTACCACCAGCGCCTTCGTCGTAGCTGTCCGAAATGGAGTTCCAGCTGCCTGGTAGCAGCGAAGCACCACCGGACATGATCGACAGCCCGGCGAGGCCGACAGGGGCCGCCGTATTGTTGGACAGCATGATCTCGCCGTTGTCCGTATTTACCTCGAGAGTCAGCGTGAGATCGGGCACTTCTGGACCAATAATCTGAATTGCGCCAATGCCGGAGTTGCCACTGATGGCCTCGTGGAACACGTCCAGCGTGGAGCCGGTTACTCCCTCGAAAACGATGACGTTGGCCTGAGAATACTCACCGGGAGTCGTGCTAGTACCGACCAGCCAAGGCTCATCCCAGTTGCTGAGCTGCTCCTTCGCATAGTAGCTAGTCACCGACTCAAAGTAGTACGTATCGCCAGCACCATTGAGCTGAACACTGGCCGTACGCCCATTGCTGCTGCTGGGATAAATGACTACGTCGTATGTGTCGTAGGGGATTCCCGAAAGCGAAAAGACGTTGCCGGAATTTCCGGAGTTGTAGCCAATGAATCCGTTGTAGAGACGAACCTGATTCGACTCCAACGTACTGAGCTCATGACTGCCAGGATCAATTCCAGCAAAGTTGTCGACGTTGTTGTAGAACCCGTAGGTAAAATCGCCGGTTACGGACACCGTAGTCGCAGTCGCTGCACCCGTGCTGTCAATCAGTGGATAGGCCGTGGCACCCGTCATATCGAGATCCGGGTCAGCACCTTGGCGGTTCAACTGGTTCCAATTGTCCTGCAACTCATAGCCCGCGCGGTTTTCGCTGGTTTGATAGAGGTTGGCGTGGTAGTTCCAGCCTCCCCAACCGTTGGGCATCTGGATGTTGACGCCAATGGATTGCGCCGATGCAACTTGGGGCAGTGCTGTCAGGCAGGCGAGTAGCGCACTTGATCCAACTAACCAATAGAGTTTCTTCATTGGACTCATAATTCCCTTAAGCGAAGTAAGGTCTAAGGAGGGGGGCAGTCTTCAATTATCTTGCTAGGCAGGGTCACGATGGCGACCCGCAGAGTACGCAGGCGGTCGGTCATGACGTTCGGCATACGGCGAGGGTCCGATGCAGTGATCCATTCACCGCGGCGATCCACACGACGTGTGCGGAGCAGCGCAGAGATTAGCGCTACCGCTTCCACCTGATAGGCATAAACTAGTTGACCACTAGAAGACGAACCATATAGTTTTGTAAACGGTTCAGGAAACCGATCAAAAAAGACTCTGCGCTCTTGAGTACGTATCTCTATCGGTTGCCACCGTTCTACGCCACAGGCTTACGCTCCCGCCGTGATCCGCAAACCACATGAAATCATCTTTAACTCGCCTGGCGTTTGTCACGCAGGATAAGTACGACATGGTGCGGCGTCTTGCGAGTGGCGTTTGCCGATTTGCCATGCCCCGCAATGGATTCATTACGCGGGAGTTCTTCGTGGAAGAGGAAGCGACCGCTTTACCCGACTCGTTTGCAGAATGGGCTCCCAAAGCCGTGGTCAGCTTTCTGGCAGCCGACCGCGAGAACCTGTTAGAAGCAGTGGCCGAAGGTGGTCGCCCCGTGGTAAATACAGCCCGCTGCGAACCGAATCCCGGGCGGGCAGTCGTACTAGGGGATGCGGAGGAACTCTACACCCTGGTTCACGAGCATTTTGAGGAAATCGGCGTTCGGTTTATCACCCAGTTCACTATGGCGTGCGAGGAGGGAGAATTCAACGTTCGCAAACGGTACAAGCAGCACACCGACGCGCACGGGCTCGAGTTTCACAGCTTCGACACACCGTTTAACCCGCCTTTGATTGAAGACTTCGACCAAACCACAGAAGTCGACCAATCGCTGGCGAAATGGCTTCATGAGCTGCCAAAACCAGCCGGAGTTTTCACGCAACAAACCCGTTCGGGCCCCTACCTTTGCGTCTGCTGCCGACTGCTCGGCATCGATGTTCCAGGCGATATTGCCATTATCGGCAGCGACGGCTTTGACGTCTCCTTGGCAAGTAAACCGCAGCAAACAGCCTCCTATTTGCCTTCCGAAGCGATTGGCTTTCGGGCAGCCGAACTGGTTGCCGAGATGCTGGCTGGCAAGCCGGCACCGCAAGAACTCATTCGTGTACCAGGACTTCGACTGCTGGTGCGCGCTTCCACCGGGGGACTCCTGGCACAAGGCTGCAATATCGATGCAGCCATGAAGTTCATTCACGACCATGCCTGCGAAGGCATCAAGGTGAACGATGTGGTCTCACACACCCAAAGTGTCTCACGGATGACTTTCCACAAACGGTTTGTCGAAGCGACCGGCATGACACCCGCTACGGCCATCCTCAATCGCCGTATGAGTGAGGCACGGCGTTTGGTAGCAGAGACAAGCTTGTCGATTGGCACCATCGCGGGCATGTGTGGCTACCACGACGACCTTTACTTCAGCCAGGTCTTTCGCAAAGCCGAAGGCGTCCCACCGCGTGACTACCGCAAGCTGCAACTCGGTGATTAAAACCGCAGCCGAATTATCTGCGAGCTTTACAAATCTCCATGGTCCGTGTGTTATGTGCGGGATATTATCGGTATCTCCCCCCCCGATTCAGGCGATCCGAACCCTCTAACTGCCCGCGGATCTATCTATGTCACAGAAGTTGTCTCGCAAATTGAAGCACGGTTTCACCTTGGTGGAGCTGCTGGTGGTCATTGCGATCATCGGGATTCTTGTTGCACTGCTACTTCCGGCAGTCCAATCAGCTCGCGAAGCGGCTCGTCGCACCAGTTGCAAGAACAACCTCAAGCAATTGGGGTTGGCCCTACTGAATTACGAATCGGCGAAGAAGGAGCTGCCAGCTGGATCGTTGGGAACCATCAACACATCGGCCGGGTATTGGTCGCCCCACGCGCAGATGCTGCCCTACTTCGAACAGGGCACGCTCAGTGACCTGTTTGTGATCAAGGCCGAAGATCCCAACGGAAACCCCTGGACGGCACACAATACGCAGATTGCCGAGACCGAGCTAAACATCCTGCGCTGCCCGTCGGATGGCAACGGCATGGTAACGCTGGGTACACCTATGGGGTGGACCAATTATCACGCCAACTCGGGTGGCTGGGTAACGTATTCTGGAGAGTGGGATGGCCCATTCGGCCCTGATCGCCAAGCCACTAGCTACAACGCGGACTATGAGGGCGTCGCACCAAGAAAACTCCGTCGGATCGTCGACGGACTGAGCAATACCGCGGCGTTTGCCGAGGTGCTGAATGGTCTAGGCAACTCCGGACTCGAACCCGATCCCAAAGCAGATTGCTTTGTAGGTGCTGAGGTGAGCACCTCCGGAACCCTGGAAGAAGTGCGTAATTCGATCCTCGCTCAAAACTGGCAAACCGCTCCCAAGCCCGATTGGCGTTGGCGCGGATACCCCTGGCACGAGGGCACCATGTGGCGGAACTGGTACAACCACATCCTGCCGCCGAACTCCACCTGCTGGCGCTACGGATCAACAAAGTTTTACGACCTGATCTCGCCGCCCAGCAGCAATCACATGGGAACCGTAAACATCGTTCGCTGCGACGGAAGCGTCGATACCGTCAACGAAGACGTGGACGCAAACGTTTGGTTCGATCTTGGCACCATTGCCGGGCGGCCAGAGGGAGTAGCTCCGAAAGGCCCGACGGGTCCCGTTCGGTAGTTCATCGCACACAGGCAGCACAAGCATTCGAGTTGAAGGTTACCCCATGCGTGGTTTATTGGTGCAGCAAATTCGCGTTTACTCGGCCACTATCGCTCTCGTCGCGGTTGTTGCGTTTCCACAAATCGGCTGCAATAAGGCGCCAGAACTGACGCCGGCCGATAAGGAGAAGTTGCACCAGGAGCATCAGGACGCGATGCGAAGCGAACTCGGCAAGGGCTAGTACCTCGCCAGCGATAGTTCCAACTGGAAGCTCCTTCCACATCGTAGGTGGAGGGCTTCGAACAACACCTTACCGAGTGGTAACGTGGGTCGAATCCTCACCTCTTGCGTCGTGTGGCAGGAGCGCGGGTTGGGTCGCTCGGTGGAACGCCCCTCTTTGCAAGTTGCACAGGGGGCTACCGCGCAATCCCCACACCTTTGGCGTCCCACCAGGAACAGAAAGAGATTAGATGAAGGCTGCTGAAACCCTCAGGCACCGGAGTGCTCAAAAGCTCTCAATTGAGCAGCTCGAGCCACGTCAGGTACTGAGCGGCAATCCGGTCGCAGCGTGTCCGGTCACGAGTGAGCCGGACGATGCAGCATCCGGTGTGGATACCCCAGCCGAAGTTGCCGCAGCCGAGGTTCCCGCATCCACTGGAGACCTGGCGGCGCTTGTGTCGGTGAGCGACGCCCAGGCGTATCGGAATCAGTTGCTGGCAGGTGTTTCGCAGATTGCCATCGTTGGCGCGCCAGGGCAAATTGCGGTGTTTGATCCGCCTGGCGCCGCGGCGGGCGAAGGCGCTTTTGGCGTCATCCACGATGGCGACTACCGCCCCATCGTGGCCGCATCCGTTTGGGGCAGCGGAAGAATCGTCGCATTTGGCCACAACGGCTACACCAACTTTAACTCCGTGGGCAATTCACTCGACACGGGGCAGTTCTATCTCAACAGTATCGAGTGGATCACCGGCATTGCGGACACCTCGGCCGCGATTGTGACCCCCTCGAGTGGCACCCGTGATTGGCTGGTGAGCCAAGGCTTTGACAATGTGTCCGTCCATAGCGATTGGGAAAATTACCTGGCGGGTGCGGATCTCCTGGTCGCGGAACTTGGCCCCAACGTTAGCGCCGCCAAGCAGGCCGCCGTCAGCAACTATGTGCAGAGTGGTGGCGGTCTGATCACCGGCGGCACCGGCTGGGGATACGAGTCGCTGGGCTACGACCTGGTGACGCTCGATGGCAACCAGGTCCTGCGCGAAGCTGGCCTCGGCTGGGCCAACGGCTTCCGCAACGGCACCACGAACGCCACGCGACGATCGACCGAACTTGCCAACGCGTCGCAGGCGCTCGAATTCACTCAGCAACTCTGGTCAGGCGGAAGCGGCACCACCGCACAGCAGGAAGAGGCAGGCGAGGCACTGCAAACGGTGCTCGATATCTTGCCCGCCGACCACCCGCTCGCTGTGGCGATTTCGGAGGCTTTCTCTGGTCGGGCAGACAGTATCAGCGCGACTCCGTTTACCCCGGTATCCAACTCCCTCGACAAGGCGGTGCTCACCTGGGAATCCAATCTTTTGCAGGCCACGCCCGTGGAAGAAGTCGCCGCCCATCATACGGCGGAGACCATCTACGGAACGATTCCCGACGATGCTCCTCGAGTGTCAGATACGGTCTCCATCGACACGAGTTCCACGCGTTGGCACGCCACGGGTTTGTACGCGGCGCCGGGCGAGATCGTCACCATTACGGTGCCATCGTCCCTAGTGGGCCGAGGGTTCCGGATTCGGATCAACGCTCACACCGATAACATTTCGCAGCGAGACTCCTGGGAACGGATGCCGGTCGTGCATCGCTCCTTCGACATCGACCAGACCACCATCCAAGTTGCCAGTGCTTTTGGGGGATCGATCTTCATCGACCTCGGTGGCAATGCTTACTCGCCCCCACCCAACTTGGGCGATGTCGACATCAACATCGACGGCGCCATCCGGCAGCCCTACTTCGTGTTGGGCGAGCACACCGATCAAGAGTGGATCGACACGTTCCGCGATTACCCGGCTCCGTACGCGGTGTTTGTTTCGGACAATCTGATCATCGTCCAGCGGTCCTCTGAAAGCGCGACGCTTGCCGAACCCACCGCGCTGATGGCCTGGTGGAACGAGGTGGTCGCCCTGCAGGATGAACTTGCAGCCCGGCTGGAACCACGCACGGGCCCCGAACTCATTAATGTCGACATCCAGAACTCGGCGGGCGCCGCGCATTCTGGGTTTCCGATTCAAGCCTACGACCGGTATTGGGGAAATCTGGCTGACTGGAACAGCCTGCCAGTCGATGGCTCGTGGGGCGACTTTCACGAGTTGGGACACAACCACCAACGTGGCTGGTGGACATTTGATGGCGATGGCGAGGTTACCGTCAACGTCTTCTCTAACTATACCCTCGAGAACCAGTCACCCGATTCGTCCAACAGTTGGGCCTACTCGGCCGACCCGTTGGAAACGATGCAACGGGCCATTGCCGATGTGGCCCAGGGTGGCACCTACTCCAACAAGTCGAGTCGCTGGTCGTTCTGGTTTCAGCTCGCCGATGGATTCGGCTTCGAGACCTATCGAAATGTCTTCGCCAGCTACGAAGCCGACAACGCCAACAATCCCAGTGCCCTTCCTTCCAGCAACGCTGAGGAGAAGGACCAGTGGTTGGTTCGTTGGTCGAACGAAGTTGGCTACGACATGACCGAGTTCATGGTCGATACCTGGGGACTCACCGTCAGCCAGTCCGCAATCAACTCGGTGGCCGCCCTCCCCGACTGGATGCCACTGGCGACATCACTCGGCGATTTCCAGATCGATCTTGGCGAATTACAGGTGATCGACGCTGCGGCCAGTGGACTCGGTATGGACGGTGTCGCCACATTCGCCGGCATTACCTCACAGCCCCAGCATGGAACACTCACCGACAGCGGCAACGGGACCTACACCTACGAGCCGAACATTATCAGCGGGCTCGACTCCTTCACGGTCAGCTATCAATCGAGTGCCGGTAACACACAAGAGTTTGTCATTGAGGTGACGGTCGGCACTGGATTCCTGCCCGGCGACGTGAATCTCGACGGCGGCCTCGACTCGAACGATGTCGCGTTGTTTCTGCAGGGTTGGAGGAGCGACACCACCGGGTTAACCGAAGCCGAGCAGTACATGCATGGCGACCTCAACTTGGATGGCACCACCAACTTCTCGGACTGGTATCTCCTGCGGGAAGCCTGGAACGCTCAGGGTGGCGTTGCATTGAGCTTCAGCGCCCTGGCTTCGGCGGTACAGGGCGACTTCAACAACGATGGAAATGTCGACCAAGCCGATTATTCACTGTGGAAAGACTCATTCGGGAAAACGAGTGATCCCTCCAGCGGAGGAAGCTTCCTGGCAGCCGATGGAAATCTCGATGGTACCGTAGATTTGGCGGACTATACCGTATGGCGAAATCATCTGGGACAGTCGTTTAGCCCTGCTGCCGAAGCGCAAGTCAGCTCGGAGGTAGTTGCCGCCGTGACGGAACCCGCAGACACATCGACCGAAAGCACTACTGCGCCAATAATGGGCAGCAGCAGCGACGCATCGGATGAACGCCTTGGTCGATCATGGTTTTCGTCTACGGGGAATCCCGTCTCGCGAGCGCCCAACCTTGGTCGTACGTATGTCACTGCAAACAGCAGCTTCCCAACTGCAACCACCGAACACTCCTTGCTCGACACCTTGCGTGTTTCCACACAGTTATCTGCCGAAGACGCCTTTGCACCTGCGAACTTTTCTTCCGATGCATCACTAAGAACCCGCAACGAAGAAATCACTTTGGAAGCTGCTCGCGACCTGGCCTTCGATCAATATCCCATGCAACGGTCGTGGGGACTGCGAGCTGCCGGCGCACGGACGATGCGGATTACTGTTGCCTAGACAACCAGGATTATTTTTTTGTACTGTAACCAGTGCTAACCAAGTTGCGAGAACGAGGTGATGGTAATCACTCTTCATCGCAGTTCAATTTGCACCCCCCTCGAGACGGCTCGGGTGGATTCTGCAGGCGGATTTGGAATTCCGGTCCTTAGCGAAGCGAACTCGCTAGGCCTTAGCCCTTCACTGTACGTTTACTGAGGTGTCGTTTTGCGATTACACGAACCCAAATTGCGTAGTGCATTTACGCTTGTAGAGTTGCTGGTGGTAATTGCCATCATCGGCATCCTGGTCGCCCTGCTGCTTCCCGCTGTTCAAGCAGCACGCGAGGCCGCCCGCCGCACCCAGTGCTCCAATAACCTGAAGCAACTAGGGCTGGCGCTGCAAAACTTCCATTCGCAGTTCAACCAGTTCCCTGCCAATTCCCGTTGGTATGCAGGCGACACGACAGCCCGTAAAGGATCGGTGCATGTCCAGCTGCTTCCGTTCATCGAAGGAAGCAGCTTTCATGAGCGGCTGAATCTGGACGGCGATGTCGCTGCCCAGATTGAAGCGGACGAGACCTTGCGTACCACCGAATTGCCACACCTGCGTTGCCCCAGCGACGACTTCCCTAAGCTCACTCCCAACCCACTGCCGGGCGGAGGCGCCGGTGGATATCCGCCCACCAACTACGGCACCTCCGTTGGTGCCCAGAAGACGTCGGGACTGGGCGCCTGCCAGACGCTCTATCCCGGCAACACCTTCGGCAACGGTCCATCGCCAGATGGCAACTCCGAAAAAGCCAGTGAAATCTCGGGAGTGTTTTCACGCCGTGGCTGGGCCGCCAGCATTCGCGAGATCCTCGACGGCACCACGAACACCATCGCCATGGGGGAAACACGCCCTGGTTGCAGCACCAGCATCCAGCATCCGTGGTGGAGCAGCCAACAGTGGTACGCTGGCACGGCGCCACCCATCAATTATCCAACTTGTCCGCAAGAGGGACTCGGTAACGATGGCACGCCGACCAAGAACTGCAACTCCTGGAACAACTGGGTTACCGACGCCGGTTTCAAGTCGAAACATCCTGGAGGAGCACAATTCGCCTTCTGTGACGGTTCCGTACAGTTCTTGCAGGAAGACATTGACTACCTCAACTTCCAGCGACGAGGCGACCGGCGAGACGGGACGCTCGACGACACCCCGCTGACCACCGCTGGTTCGGGCGGCCCTTCAGGACCAGTGAGGTAGAGGTGCACCCAGTAATGAAGACTTCTATTGAAAAGGGGCGGGTTCCCGCCCCCTCGGTGAGACGTTTAACCGCACTGCTGATGCTTGTCAGCCTGGTCGGATGCAGTGGCTCTAATGATCCCAAGCTGGCACCCGTTACGGGTCGTTTGACCTTCAATGGAGAGCCCGTCGCCGACGCCATCGTGACGTTTCGTGGCGTCAATGCAGCACGCTACTCGTCCGGCACTACCGATAGCGACGGCAAGTTCTCCCTCTCCACTTATGAGCCTGGCGACGGAGCACTGATTGGGGAGAACGTCGTAACCGTTGCCATTTCGGACGACATCGACCCGGGGCTGTCTCGAGAAGAGTACGCCAAGCAGCAAGCCAAACAGCGAAAGCCCAAGGCCGGCATCCTGCCTGAGCAATACGCCGATCCCATGACGAGCGGCCTCTTGGTGACGGTTGCCAACGGACAGAATGATATTCCTCTTGAGTTGCCCCAGTAAATCAGTACGGATGCTGCCTCGCCTTAACGAATCCCATCCAATACGATCTTCTGGGGGGCGCCGATGTGACGAACTTGAGGGGCTCTAATACTATCGCGTCAAGATTCTAGCCGACTTGGGCCCCAGGCCGCTATAATTGTGGCATGACGGTCTACCGCGAGCATATCGAGCCCCCTCCTCACGAATCGTTCCGGTTGCTGCGTTGGCAAGGCAGTTTGGACGAGGTGGAGGTCTGCCTGGCCGATGCGACCCACATGCCGTTTGTTGGCTCTGGCAAACATTGGCACGCGCACACCGTGGCCGAGCTGACATTCATCGCCGAAGGGACGGGCTCCCGCTTCATCGGCGATCATATCGGAAATGTCCATGCGCCAGAGCTTGTTTTCGTGGGCCCGAACGTGCCCCATTATTGGAGCGGGCTGGAGCAATCGAGCGGCTACTCGATTCAGGTGGATTTTGAGTCGCACGAAGCACGTCACGTGTTTCCCGAGTTACGTCAGTTGGACGATCTACTGGAAATCGCACGGCGCGGCATCCTCTTCGACCCATCGCTCGCAGCCAGTGTGGGGGAGCGCATGCAGTTGATGGAGCAGAGCACAGGGTTGTCGCGACTGACGTTGCTGCTGGAGTTGTTTTGCGAACTCCGCGAACTTGACTCGTCGCGTTACCGATTGCTCTGCGACAAACCTTTCACGCTCCGCGGCGAGACGCCCCACTCGCATGCCATCTCCAAAGCCATCCGGCTGGTGATTGAGCATTTCCACGAAGACCTCACGATTGACGACCTGTGCGAGGCGGTGGATATCAGCCGGGCGACGTTGTGCCGGCACTTCAAGCAGTACACGGGACATACGCCGATCGGTTTTCTGAATGGGGTTCGTATCGACCATGCCCGGAGGATGCTGGTGGAGGAAGCTGGGCCAATCAGCGAGATCGCCATTCGCTGTGGCTTCAACAATCTGTCACACTTCAACCGCTTGTTCCTGCGGCAGGTGGGTTCGACACCATCGCAATACCGGAGCAAGCACACCTAGCGCAGGCCCGCTCAACCCAAGAACACATTCGCCATTCAGCCACGTGTGCGGATATCGATCTGGGCCGACACGTCCAGGGCATCTCTCGAGGTTTCCTCTCCCAGCAATGCGCCGCTGCGGTACCCTTCGGGGAGCCTACTGCTGGGGTGCTCGACCTTTACTTTGTACGCGCCGACGTACACCCCCTTCATGTTCTGCCCGCGTGACTTGAGCTCTGCCGGTAAATCTTCGGCGGCAACGCTCATCTTGGCCATGCCCGACTTGCCGGTCGTGCCAGTTGCTGGCCTGACCCAATCCGTCATATAGACTTCCGGCTCAAAGGTAATGGTTGCGTTTTGAAGCGGACGCCCGTCAAGAGTCAGCTTGACGTCCAAACGTCGAAATGCGACCCCCGCCCCATCCCACGCTTCGAAGCGGGCTTCGAGTTCTTCCTCGGCTACTGATCCATTCCCATCCTTGTCGTACAGGGCCAGATTCTTCTTGATAGCTGGCGCGGCATCCAGCTCCTCGCCCGCGAGTTGGCCATCCGAGTTTGCGTCGTAGGCTGCCAGCGCGTCGGTGGCCATTTGCGATGGCGCAAACTCGGTGCGCAAGGCCGCTGGTTGCCCCGAACAGCCGATATCCATCGCCAGTAGTAGCGATCCAAGCAGCAAGAGATTCTTCATCGCCTGATCACACAAGTTGATGCCAAGAAATGCTCGCCTTTATGTTCCAACAACGCGGAGGTTGCCAGTGACAGAGAGAGTTAGTAGTGATTCCCGCTTGGTGCTAGGAGCCCGCCGCTGGAAATGGATCCTCGTTCGTATCGCGATCGGATCCACCGTCCGATCGATGTCCGTTGCGGCGATGCACTTCGGGGTCGACATCGTAACCGACGAGCGCTACTGAGCCATCGACAAACGACATGTTGCATCCACCAGGGTGAGCACTTCCAAAGCGATCTTCGAAGTCCAGTCCCGGCGTGTCTTGGACTGGCACGCGATCCTCTTCGTCCTGGCGATAGTGGTAGGTTGAGCGGACAATATCGTTCTGATAGCCCGTCCACATCGACCAATCATTGCCGGGCTCGAACCCGTCGCCGTAGTTGTTGGCATTGATGTATCGCTCGCCCAAGGCGTAGGTATTGGACAAGCCATCGGTGATAGACCGCAGAGGTACCGTCGTGCCGGAATGAACAACGCCGGTGGTCCACGAAAGCTTTGGCGGCCATCCCGATGTGGCCAAGACCGCCTCTGCGTCGGTCTTGAATTCAATGATCTTGATGCACGCCTCGAGATAGCGAATATCACCCGCATTCCCGGCGTAGTCCGATCTAGCGTGCAAGGGGGACCGCCGTGCGTTCACCGGCTTGTGCCCTTTGTCGTTGGGGTACGGCTGGGCAGGGCGGCGGGTTGGACAATTCAGCAGATCGACCGTCAGCGCATCTCGCTCGCGGTACACCGGCCACTTTTCTCTGTCGGAAAGTCCCGCCCCCATATCCCGAATCGCCTGCTGTTCGATGAAGGGCAGTATGTTGTATATCCAGCCGCCGGGCTGCTCCACACCGAACCCGCGGTCTGGGTCGCCCAACCAACTGCCAACCCATCCCCCGCTCGGCAATGCGCCATGAGTGCTCTCATGGTTGAGCATGGCGAGCGTCATCTGCTTCAGATTATTCTGACACTGCAGCCTTCGTGCTGCTTCGCGTGCGGACTGCACCGCCGGCAGCAGAAGTGCCACCAAGATACCAATGATGGCAATTACCACGAGTAGTTCGACGAGCGTAAAGCCGCTCACAATGCGCCTGGACATCTAAAGACTTTCCTCGAATGAACGGGGGGAGACGAGCAAGGGAAAAGTAGCGACGCGAGGAGAATCGGGGCTCAGCGGGCCGTCAAGGCTGCTGACTGTCGTACAACTCAACATAACAAATCGGGAAGGCTGAGTCGAAGTGTTTCGGCGTAAAAGACTGCTCGAGATGGTGCACTACCTGATACGACTGAATCACCAACCAGCCTGGCAATACAATCTTGTCCCATGGCGATACATAAGTATCAGCGCCAAACCGCCATAAAAACTAGTGGCACATCTGCCTGTCGTATTTTAAAATAGCACCCGAGTGCGAACGCACTGGGCCATCGCGCAGTCGACCCCGATTGTTCGAAGGCTTCCCGCGACTAACCAGTCGCCCTTTTCGTTGAACTCGTTGCTTTGCGTGCCTGCTTGTGTATCTCTTGCTATCTGCAACTAAGGGGAGGCGGATGTTTTACAGTCACAGCAATAGACTTGCTTGGATAGGTTGCTGCTTTGCGAGCTTACTACTGACCGCCAGTGGCGGCCACGCTGCGGTCACTTCGTCATCGCTTCATGGCGCCGAACACGACGCGCTCGATGGACTTCTGTTTGACGACGATCTTATTCAAGGGCTGTCCGAAGAGCCGGCATCGTTTGGGGAAGCCGGTGTCTACGAAAACGATCAGTTTCCCATCACCGGCTGGCACCCCGCGAACAACGTCGATCCGAACGATCAGTTGCCTTCCCTTACCGATGGAGTGGGAGAACGCGGCACAGGATTGACTGGCCTGCTGAACGACAACCAGCCAGGTGGCGCACCAGTACCACTGTCCGGCGCACCGGTAAAGATCGTGGAATACGTGCTGGCGGAGCCGGCCGACATCGGCCGGATCAACATCCTGACCGGTAACAGGAATAATTCGGATGGTCGCATCTTCTTAACCGCTTCCATCTTGTACTCGACAAATGATGGGTCCAGCTTCGAAAGCCTGGGCTATTTCGAGTCGGATCCATCGGGAGTGTTCAACAACGAAGTATCGCCAGAAGCACCGTTCGACCCAGAGCAAGCGTCAACCATCACCAGTATTTACAATGACGCTTCGACAACAATGCTTACCGGCGTGACGAACATTGAGATCTCCTTTTACTCGGTCGCCATCTTCGGTGGCCCAGGGGGAGACGTAAGCGGCGTCCATGTCGATCCCTTCGACGGCATCAACACCTTTACCGGAGTGGACGATGGCTTCGGGCCCGCATTCATCTCGCCACTCGTGTGGGAGATCGACGTCGTCGCTCCCGCAGCGCAAGTGGTGGGAGACTATAACGGTGACGGCAGCGTCGACATCGCCGACTATACCGTGTGGCGAAATACTCTTGGCACAGCGGTAACTGCAGGTGCCGGGGCCGACGGGAATTCAAATGGCGTGATCGATGCCGACGACTACAGCGTGTGGAAACTGTACTTCGGAGCATCGGATGGATCGCCAGCCGCGGTGGCGGCTGCCGCGGTGCCTGAACCAGCAACTTATTACCTTGCCGTCACCCTGACGGCAGCAATTCTGATTTGGCTACCTCGCAGCAGTCACAAGGCTTGCTGCAAAACTTCTCGACATCGCACTGTTGCTTGACGAGTCCTTTTCACCTTTGAGGAGATGTCTAATGAGACGGCTTGTGTTTGCGTCAACGATTCTAATGACGGCGTCCGTCGCCAACGCTGCTGTAACTTCTTCGACTGTGCATGGCGCGCTTGGCAACTCTCTCGACGGAAGCGTTGCGGTTGGCGATGCACTGTCGGGGCTGATCGCCACCGAACTTCCCGGCGACAACGGCTGGCACCCAGCGAATCCCGCGGCGACAAACGGGTCGCTCGACCCCAGTGGTTTGCCGACTTTCACCAATGACTCGGGCGAATCCGGGTTGGCAGGATTGCTTAACGATTTTCCCGACGCTGGTTTGCCCGCAAAGCGACTGCAGTACGATTTGGCAGGCGCCACGGACATTGGTGAAATTCGAATCCTCACCGGCAACGATGGGCTGGACGGTCGGGTGTTTTCGACCACTGTCATCGGTCTGTCCACGGACAATGGCGCGAACTTCGACACCCTCGGCTATTTCCAATCCGATCCCTCCGGCACCACCAACTCGGGCCAATGGGGGTCGACTCTTGTCACCATTTTCGACGATGCATCCCCCTTCCTGGCGAGTGGTGTTACCAACATTCAGTTCGACTTCTACGGGGTCGACAACACCGGCGGGCAGATGCGTGATCCCTTCGATGGTGAGAATCCATTCACCGGTGCCGACGACGGACTTTCTGCGCCGAATACCTCGCCACTGGTGTGGGAAATCGACGTGCTGACCGTGCCCGAACCATCGTCGGTCATGCTGGCCAGCTTGGCGACTTTGGGAGTCGGTCTGATAGCCCGGCGTCGCCGTTGAAGCAAAACTGTCAGTTAACAGTCTCCAACAACAAGCGGGCGGCTGGGTCTTCAGATCCACCGCCTGCTTACTTTTTGTCGTACCCAGGATCGCGGCAGCGAAAACTATGTCTCTATCGAAGGTTCTACCGGTGTTGCTGTGGATGGCAATCCTGCAGCCCGCAGGGGCCGACACTTTTCACGGTCTCAATGCGGGTGCGCCGGTTTGGAACGGCAATGTGCTGCTCACTCCTCAGGCGGCTTCCGCGTTTACCGCCACGGGTACTGGCTCGGTGCGGGTGAACTTCAGGCTCGATTCCGGAGCTACCTCCTGGAACGCCAATCAACTGGCAATGTACGACCAGGTGATTGCCAACGCACGCAATGCCGGCTTGGAAGTGCTGGGGCTTTTCTCAAACGAAACCGTCGCCGGCGGCCAGGTCGCCTGGAACGACGACGGCGATGGCGATGGCGTGAACGGCTACGTGACCGACTTCGCCAACACCGCACAGTTTCTCGTCGACCGTTACCAGACCGATATTCGAACGTTCGAGATCTGGAATGAGCCAAATGCCTGGTCCAACCCAGGCTATGCGTCCGACCCACAAAATGCGGGAGGTACCTACATCCTCCCTCGAGTGTACGCCAATCTGCTGTCCGAGACCTACCGCTCGCTGGCTGACAGCGCATTGGTTGGCCCGGAAGGTGTGCAACTCACCACGGGTGGCTTACTCGCGCACGACATCGGCGGCAGTTTCTCCACCGCGATGCCCTACATGCAGCAGGTTTATGATCAGGCATCCGTCTGGGGCAGTTTCGAGGGCGAGTTCGGTCGCCAGTACCCGTGGGACAACTTCGGCTACCACTTCTACATCAGCCAAGGATCGGCGCTGGAAACCGAGCAGATTGCCGACTACTTCAACGCGGTGCGGTCGGGCCAGGCGGCCAACAACGACTCGGCGGACGTCATGGTAACGGAGTTCAGTTGGCAAACTGTCGGCACGAATACACAAGAGTTGCAGCGAGACAACATGGCCACGGCCTACGACTACATGGAATCGCAATCCTATATCAAGCGGACCTACTGGTACCAATGGACGGACGACGTAACAGGTGCTTGGGGACTCGTCGATGGAGTTGGACAGCCGAAACTGTCTTACCACGAGTTCGTCGCCCGCAACGAAGGTCAGGGACCGAGGATTGTCGCATCGACCGAGCATGCAATGGACGACAGCGGGTTGAGCGTAGGTTATAGCTCGACCGACTTGCTGGACGGACTCATTCCCACCGAACTTGCCGGCGACAACGGCTGGCATCCGGCCAACCCAGCCTCCACGGATCCGAACAACCCCAATGGTCTGGCAGCCTTTACGGACGGCGCCGGCGATCTGGGCTCGGGAGTTACGGGGCTACTCAACGATTTTCCCGCAGAAGGTGCACCCACCAAGACCATCGTCTACGACTTGATGGCACCGCACGATATCGACGAAATCCGCCTCCACACGGGCAACGCGGGGAAGGACGGACGGATCTTCTCGAGCACCGCCATTTATACCTCCACCGACGGTGAGAACTTTGAATTGCTCGGCTACTTCCAGTCGGATCCCTCCGGCACAGAAAACTCGGCGTCCACTCCCGGTGGGCCAGACGGCGCCACCGTGGTGACCATTTCGAGTGACGACTTGCAGCCGATGGTCACCTCGGTGGAGTACATGCGATTCGATTTCTACGCCGCAGCCGACGTGAACGGCCTGGTACGTGACCCCTTCGACGGAGTGAATCCGTTTACTGGTATCGACGACGGTCTCACCGAGGCGTACGTCTCGCCGCTGGTCCGCGAGATCGATGTCTTCGGATCGCTGTCGCTACAATCAGCCGGCGACTTCAACGGAGATGGAATAGTGGACCTCGCCGACTATGCCTTGTGGCGCAACCATCTCGGCGCTGCCACCGACCAGGCGATCAACGACCGTGGCGACGGCATTCCAGGCGTTACCGCCGCCGATTACCTGGTTTGGAAGAGCAACTTTGGCCAGGACTACGGCACGTTGCAGCAAGGCACTGCCAGCCCGACTCCCGAGCCCTCCGCACTCCTGCTGATGGGCTTCGTGACCGTTGCCGGCGCCTTCCGACTCCGGCAACGAGGTGCACGCCACGTAACCAATGTGCCGCGCACTCTGGAGCATCAAGTGCTTGCGGTCGCGTACTCCGATTCCCGCACGATGCCAGGTTGCGGTACCGGATAACGGCCGTCCGCGTCGGGCATCACCGGTGCTGGGCCATCCGCCGTGAAACTCTCGAGATGGGGCGCAAGCTGAACGGGGCAATTCAACATCTGGTCGTACGTGATCTCCTGCCCAGTATGCGCCGACATGCGTCCCATGCTGGTGACGACGCTGGCAATCACCCCACGCTCCACTTCGTTGTAGGCCGAATCGTTTACGATGGCCTCCACCAGGTCGTCCCATTCCAGTTGGTAGGGATTGGCCTCGGGTTGCGGGTACTTCCAGATCAGGCTCTTGCGGTCCTGGTTCTGCGAGTTGAACGTTCGCACCTTACCTGGTGAGTGCCCAGACGCGCTGACAATGGCCGATCCTTTGCTGCCATGCGCCACGCTCGACATGTCGTTCTTGCAACCGACCATGATGCGTGAATCGAAGAACAACTTCGATCCATCGTCAAAGGTGTACTCGATAGCGTAGATATCAAAGTTTTGGTCAATATAGTCTCCGCGGTAGTGACGTCCGCCAATTCCCATCGCCTTTACCGGCCAGGCGTTCTTCATCCAGCACAGCTCGTCGATCTGGTGAATATTGAAGTCGCTGTACAGGCCGCCGCTCGCCCACAGAAAGCTGTGAAATCGCTCGATCTGCCACATCAACTCCGACCGACCCGCTGGCTTGCGGGTTGAGAAGCAAGTGACCACCGGGCCATGCATGCGATAGCCACGCATGGTGATCAGGTCGCCGATCTCGCCATCCGAGATGCGTTTATGAAGCTCTTGCCTGGCTCGGCAGTGGCGAACCATCAGGCCCACGCCGCATTTCAGGTTTTTCTCGTCGGCCTGTTTGGCAAGTTCGAGCATCCGCTGCGATGTGGGGCCATCGGCCGTCAGCGGCTTTTCCATAAACACATTCAGGCCGCGTTCGATGGCGTACTCGAAGTGTGGCGCCCGAAATGCCAAGGGCGTGGCGAGAATCACGATATCGCCTGGACGCAGTTGGTCCATTGCCTGACGATAAGCATCGAATCCAATGAACTTCCGATCTTCGGGTACGTCGAGTTTCTCGGGCGTTTCGGCGACAAACTGCAAAAGGGTGTTGTAGCTGGAATTCAGCCGCTCGGGAAACACGTCCGCCATGGCTACGAGTTTCAGTGGCACACGCTGAACGTTCAGGGCGTCGAATGCGGCGCCGGTACCTCGACCACCGCACCCTACCAGGGCGACGCGAATGCCCGCCTCGGAGCCCGTTTGGGCGAACACGTTCTGCGGTACCGCCGCCAACAAAGAAGCGGCACCCGCGGCCTGCAGGAACCCCCGCCGTGTCGAATTGGTGTTTGGAGTCTCGTTCTTCATCTCAATCCTCGCCTAGTTTAGGGACAAACCCCTGGATTGTGTGTGGTTAGGTGAACTCCTCTATCGAATCAAACCTGTGGCGCTGTTCCAAAATGCGTCCATCTCTTCCACCGTGGGCACCTTCTTTGGACGCACGATGCGAAACCCGAGCGACATCGCGTCGGTGTGGTACCACAAACTCTTGGGCAGTTGTGGATCCTGGATCTTCCACGAAGGATCCGATCCGCGGCGATAGGCACAACGCAGCAGTTCGGCGTCGTCCTCCCATCCGCCCCCGCGGACGCTACGCGGGTAGAGCTTCGTAGGACGCAGGAACGGGTCCACGGGACTGGTATGAATCTGATCGAAGTAATCCTCGGCGTAGCGATCGGCGGTCCACTCCATCACGTTGCCATGCATGTCGTGCAGTCCCCACGCGTTGGGCTTTCTAGTGCCCACCTTCTCGTATTGCTCGCTGTTTTCGTAGTACCACGCGTAGTCTTCCAACTGCGATACATCGTCGCCAAACGAGTACTCCGAGGAACTTCCCGCTCGGCAGGCGTACTCCCACTCGGCCTCGGTTGGCAGACGGTAGAAATGGCCGGTCTGTGCGCTCAACCATTGGCAGTACTTGTTGGCCGCATGCTGGGTCATGCTGATCGCCGGATAGCCCGACTGCCCCATGCCGAAACTCATCTCCATGTAGGGAGGTGTCGGCGCGCTCACCGCGTCCACCACGGTATGTTTCGCGGGATCGTAGTCTTTGCGGGTGCCGTTCTTTTTTCGCTCGACACGCGAAACCATGAAGGGCTCGTACTCGTCCCACGTGACCTCGCACTTGCCCATCCAGAATGGAGATACTTTCACCTCCACCTGAGGACCTTCGTTCTCCTGATGGTTGGGTGAACTCTCGGGGCTGCCCATAGTGAACGTGCCACCAGAGATAGCCTTCATCGTGTACTCCACGCCAGTGCGAGGGATTTGGCTCGTGTAGTCGACAAGTCCCTTCTCGTCTTGCTCGGCCTGCTTGACGATATGCGCATGGATTCGTTCGAGTAACTGCCGATTGTCAGGCGAGTCGGAATTGCTCTGCGCCTGCGTCTCGCTATAGAGCATCGAGACGCAAAGCATGCATCCCACCATGCGAATGAGTGGGTAAAGGTTTTCCCGCCACGCGGCGGCGTTCACCGTACGAATACCAAGTCGCCCGTCCATTCTCACCTGCAATTAATTGAACAATGGTCGAATCGTATGTATGAGCTGCCTCGTGCGCTGGTTTTTCAATCCATTCATCTCGCCGTGCTACTCGCAACCGCTGTGGCCGACGAGTAGGAGGCCGTGTCCTTGGAAACGCCCGACTCACCTAGCCCCTGGCTGGCGGCCGTGAGCTGGAGGTCATCTTCCAGTGCGACCTTGGGCTCAATGCCGTTGCTCGCCAGTACTGCATGATAACTACGGACCGCTTCTCTGGCTGCAATTTCGCCATCGGCCACTTGCCGCAAATGCTGGATAAACGCAAGTTGGTCCTCCGCACCATTTATCTTTCTACCAAACAGTGCGGCCCGGACGCCACTTTTTCGTGCCTCGGCCAGCAAGTGGAACGCATCGTGCGTGGTGCCCGACGCTCCCCCCATGATGCCAACCACTATGGTTTGGTCGAACTCGCACAACGCTGCGGTAAGGCGAGGTCCCAGGTAAGGAATCTTCAAGAACTGCGGGCTCTCGGCCTCCGCGACGCCCGCCAGAAGCCGGACAATGCTATCGGCTATGAACGGGGCGTAATCGGCGGGTTTCAAGTCACTTGGGGCGTTAGGAGGAAATACCTCCAGGAAGTGCCGAAACCCTGCCCGCTCCGCCTCATGACGAAACTCGCGATACGCCAGCAGCGACGCCCGATCGCGGGCTACGTCGTGATTGAGCGTGATGGAATAGAGCCCCAGATCGACACTCGCGTGCGAATTGTCGGCTGAATCAACGACTCCGGTCTTGGCGTGGGCGATACTCGCCGTGGAAAACGGCAGCGATGGCTCATTGGCATAACTATAGTCCTTGCCGGCCAGCCAAATGTCAGTGCTGTCGTTCATTCGCACCGCTGGCGTCATCGCAGAGTTTGCGAATAGGCCTTCGCGACGCGCCAGGCGATCGGCCGTACGGGCGCTCATCAGCATGATGTCGACCAGTCCCTGATCCACGATCTGGCGGATGATCGCCTCGTACTCCTGCAAACTGCGATAGGCGGGCTCGTCCGACTGCTGTGGCCTTCGCTCGCCACACGAACTCAGCCCAAAGGCCATGTCCGCGTCTTTGGCGTCCGCCAAGATGAACTCACCGCTGGAGTTGTCGCTTTGCAGAGACTTCAGCTTTGAATCAAGCGACTTGGGTAGCATTGTCATGACTCGTTTGCTTCGTGCTCACCGTTTGACCCAACAAATGGGAGATGACCAGGTGATCCAGCGACTCGTACTCCCGCGCTTCGATCAATTCGCGAGCCTTTTCTTCGGGGAACGAGCGGGCCTTGTCCACCAGCATCTCGAACGTCGCCTTGCTGTTGGCCAGGTGCTTCGTGGACATCGGGCCGCGTTCGGTCCGCATGGCCTTCACATCCAGTCCAATATAGCAGCCCGACTCGCTGTACCGGGCCGCCTCGAGTGCACGAACCTGATTGAACGCCCCTCGCAGGTCGACGCTGCCAAAGCTCTTGTCCTGATCGTACTTCAATCCGTTCTGGTCGTTCAAATGCACGCTCCATAGCTTACCCGCCCCCAAGGCAAAGGCCATTTCGTCCGACGGATCCAAGCCCGCCAGTTGAGCGTGGGCAGTTTCGATCAGCCCACCCACGCGGTGCGGAGCCGACGTCCGTTCGGCGATGGCCAGGGCGTGACCGATGGTCGGCACGTACGCCTGATCCATTGGTTCATTTGGCTTTGGTTCGATGGCGATGCGAATTGCCGGGTTGTATTCCAGCATCTCGTTGATCGCTTCGATGATGTAGTCGTACGCCTGCGCGGCATTCTTCGACTCACGGATGTAGGTTCCCTCACGGGCGAGCCACAATACGATCAAGTCGGTGCCCATCAGGTGAGCGATGTCAATCGCCTTCTTCGAGCGTTCGATGGCCCACGCGCGGCACTGCGGATCGTTGGCCGTGTATCCGCCGTCGACGCCCAAGTCGCTTTCCCATAGTCGAGGGGCGACAAACTCCGCTACCAGCCCCGCCGAGTCCAGCGTACTGCGCAAGGCTTTCGCTTCTTGCTGAGCGTCGTTCCAGGACTTGTTCTCGAGATCCGCCACGGCATCGTCGTCGTGCAACTGAACGGCGTCGAAGCCAAGCTGCTTGTACACCTCCAATTTGCGTTGAAACTCGACGGTCGGGCGAACGGGCGGCCCAAACGGATCGGCCCCTTCGTGGATGTTCCAAGGACCAAAAGAAAATCGGTATTCGGAGGATGTACTCATATGGAATTTGCTGTGGTTAAAAATGTACTGAGGATTTCATCGGGGCGGGGTCGCCCTGCTTGTTTGTTTCTCGCAATTGCGTGCTACAGCCGAGCCACGGGAGGTTCCACGCCCGCCATCCGGCAGGTCTCGTCCAGGTCGAACAAACCGTCTTGGGCCCCATAGCGGGTGACGCACCCTGCCCCGGCAGCGGCCGCCAGTCTGCCGGCGTCTTGGCAATCCATTCCTCGCAGCATCCCGGTCAGAAACGCGCCGAGGAAGCAGTCTCCTGCACCCGTTGTGTCGACTACCTTGCCAGGTGGGACGACTGGTTCGATTCGGGCTGTCTCGCCGGGCGAGTCACTGACAACCGCGCCATCGGCTCCCAGCTTCACACCCACGACACCCTGGCAGCCGAAATCGCGATAGGCCGATAGGATTCGGACGGGATCCGATTCCCCCGTTTCCTGGATGGCCTCTTGATGACTGGGGAAGTAACAATCGACCAGCGGCAAGCACGCCTTCACCACCTCCGGATCGCCACCACTTCCTGCCGCCTCGAGTACCGTCTGGCAACCGAGTCGCCGAGCCAACTGCAGCACTTCGGGCAGGCGTGGCTCGAGCTCGGGAATTAACGAGAGATATCCGATCAATAACATCCGCGACTGAGACAGCAAGGTTTCATGCTGCAACAGAAAATCTGCATCCAATTTCGCCAACGCTCCCACATGGTGGCCGAACGATCGCTGACCACAACTATCGACGAGCACGGCCGAGGTGCTGGTCGCTTCTTCGCGACGCTCCACCGCAGCGGTGTTGATGCCCAGGTCATCAAGCCGCTCGACGAGCAAATCTCCGAAGGCATCTTTCCCCACCAGAGTCATCGCCGCCACACGCATCCCGTAACGACTCATCGCTGCACCGGTATTGGAAACGATTCCACCGGGATGCACGGCCAGCGGTTCGGTGTGAAACAGCCGATCCCCGCCGATTGGACGGTCCAGATCGATGGGCTGGACAACAACATCCAGAACGGCCGTTCCGCAGATGGTTACGTCAAGTTCTCGGTCCAAGGAAATCAAGTCGCTTTTCCGGCCAACGCGAAGGCATACTGCAAACGGAGAGGTATCTCAAAAGCATGCCCGAAATGCGGAAGTATTTCTAGCAACATTTGCTCACAGGCTGATGCTATCGTATGCCGGGACGAGAGCCATTCGGGATGCCACCGAATGGAGCCATGAAACTCCGTAATGTGGACTCGCGGTAGGCGATGTCCCTGACGATCTTGATGTCACCCGCTTTGCTCTCGGCCGTAGATTCTTGCTGCTCATCTGCCTTCGTACTCTGCGGCTGAGTTGACTCGACGCTTTCGAAAAAGGCCGGGTAGATATCAATTCGGTCGTTCGCAGCTCCGTCGCGATCGAACAGGCCACCCCAGCGCGGCGAGGTCGCCTCCCAGATGAAAGTGCCCCAGCCCAAGTTGTCGGGCAGGTCGCGGACGATCTCGTTGACCTCTTTGCGGTGCTCCTGGTACTCGACGACAACAATTGGCTTGCGGTACCGTTTGGCCAGGTCCGTCAAGTTGTTCTCCAACTGCTCGAGCGTCCCATGGTGCTGGGGATAGTACGATTGCCCGATCACGTCGAATACCACGTCGTGACTAAGGACCAAGTCGAAGAACCGGACCGACCGACCGTTGTCGCCACCTAGCGCGGGATGCACCATGATCTTGATACTTGGGTCGGCGTCGCGGACCGCCTCACTAGCACGCCGAAGCAGGGTACCGAAGGTATCGGGTGAGTCTTTGATGCGTCCCTGTGGCCAAAGCAGTCCGTTGTGGATCTCGTTGCCGATCTGGACCATCTCGGGCGTCACGCCTTCCGCGGCGAAACGCTTGATGACGCTGTTGGTGTATTCGTAGATCTTATCCGCTATCTCGTCGTCGCTGAGTCCTTTCCACGATGCAGGCGTGAACTGCTTGCCGGGATCGGCCCAGGTGTCGCTGTAGTGGAAGTCGAGCAGGAGTTTCATGCCGGCAGCTTCGACGCGTTTGGCCATCGCCAGGGTCTGTTCGAGCCCGCAGTAGCCCTGCCGGGAGTACCCATTCTCTGCCTTAGGATCGACGAATAGCCGGAGGCGAACCCAGTTGAAATTATGGTCCGCCAGGATTTCGAGAACGTCCTTCTCGACGCCCTGATCCGAGAACTTGGTCCCTCGGTCCTCCTGAGAAGGCGCCCATGAAATATCGGCTCCGATCAGTGGCCGCTCATATTCGAAGTTGCGTGCTGTCCCGCCACTTTGTACTTCTTGTTTCGATTCGGCCGCTGGCGGTCCACTCTCCGTGGGCTGAGCGTGGGCTGCTTGGCTGATCGCCAGGAGCAACCCAAGAGTAAGGAACGTGGCCATGCATGACTGCACTTTCATGATCAGTCCCTCTTTCGTTGAAAAGCTATTTGAATGTGTGGGCCTCTTGGTCCGACTCCCACTGCTGAATGCTCCCACAAAACCGCTGAAGAGCATCCACGAACGCCTTTGCCTCCGGCTCGCTGAAGGGGGCGCGCAATGCATCCTGCAGAGGCGTTAGCGTCTTCGCCAGTAGCGTGTACTTTCGTCGGCCCTTGGCTGTTATGAGCACCCGTCGAGCACGCCGATCGGTAACGTGGGCTTTGCGAACGACGAGTCCCTTTTCTTCCAACAACACTAGCATCGCCCGAACGGTATTCGGATCCGACGACGCTCGCTGCGTGAGCTCTTGCTGCGTGACGCCATCTTCGATGCTGAGCAACGCCAGCAAGACATACTGATCAGCCGTCATGTCGTGCTGTGACAGCAGGGATTGGGTTTGGCGATGCATGAGCGCATACGCCTTCTTTAGATTGCGAGCGATATCCTTACCCGTCGTCACGGTTTACCCATTCGCATAGCGATTGCACCAGCCAGTACGCATACGTAGTATCTTGGAGACGCGTGACGGTGTCAATCAGCAGCGTTAGCCGGTTATCAGGGAACCGGCCCGAGGCCAGGTACTCGGCCATCAGCGAGGCGGAACTCCAGATTGCCGGCCTGTGTCGCGTGATGGGCCAGCCAAAGGTCCTCACCGCCAATCGTGGTCACGCCCTGGGCGTCGAGCGGCCGAACGCATTGTACCTGCGGTACTTGGGAATAGCATTCCTCGGTTTCAGCATGGTACGGGTGCACCGCTATTGTCCCCAACCAGTATGTACCGTTTGGGGACCTTTCGAAGACGCCGCACCCCCGTTCTTCGGAGAGTGACATCTAACACGATTTCGGCTGAACGAAAAGAAAGCACGCCCGGCAGGACTCGAACCTGCAACCCCTGGTTCCGAAGGACCGTCGGCTCCAAGCGAATCAGGCAACCGGACGCTAGGCACGCACTAATCAGGAGCGTGCTATGTGGTTCAAATGTAGAGTATCTAAGACGTGTGAGCAATTCCTGCAAAGCAAGAAACAGCAAGGACTTACCAAACGATCACTGTGGGAGTATTCCTACGTTTGCAGGGTTGTTGAGGAAGTTTGCGGACGCTCACGGAGTGTGAATGAGTCCGACTTATGGAAGATTCGCGAAATACTAGCGACCACCAAGCGGGGCGAACGTGTGAGCCCGGTGAGCCTCAAACGATGGCTTACCCACACCCGCACTTTGTTGAGAACTCACCACACGGTTGAAGAGTGCGACGCACTCAAGAGCCCGCCAGCCCGCGAGATTCGCAAACAGCGTTACACTAAGCGGCGGCACTTCACCCGCGAAGAGTGCCTTCAGCTACTCGATACTGATGGTGTGTTGCGGAGCATGGTCTTGCTCGGTCTCAATTGCGGGTTTGGTCCCGCCGATTGTCAGCAACTCACACCGGACGAGATTCAAGACGGCTGGTTGAAGACCGTCCGACCGAAAACCGGACAACCGCGTCTGGCTCCGCTCTGGCCTGAGACGGTCGACGCTCTCACGTTTCCTATGTGGGATCGGTTCCGAGTCAACAAAGCCGTTCGTTTAATCGTGCCCGGTGTTGGCTTCTACGGCTTGCGTCGCACGTTCTGCACAATCGCCAGTGCGAGCGACGCCCCCGAGTGGGCAATCGCTGCCATCATGGGCCACGTCGGCACCGATATTAGATCCCTGCACTACCGCGAGCAAACCTACTCGCGTTCGCTACGACTCGCGACCGACTTCGTCCGTGGGTGGCTGGATGGCTCGGTCATTCTGGATTGAGTGTCTCGCCTCGGCCTGATTTCGCCTGTTTCACTCTATTGCAACGGTGCTAGCACTAACGCAAAAGTCTGCGATTCCTCTAGCCCAGTTTCTTGATTTTTTGTATTCGCCCCAGATCATTTAATATAGGAGCGTGGCCAAATGGACATATTCTCACAACTCAAGCAGTCAGCCATGGATTCACGGCAGGTCGAGGGGCTGACGCATTCCTTCTATCGCTACCCAGCCAGGTTTAGCCCAGAGTTCGCAGCGGCTGCCATCCGGCTGTTCTCAGAGCCAGGCGACTTGGTGATTGATCCGTTCATGGGCGGGGCCACATCGATCCTGGAAGGGTTCGTATCGGGACGCCGTGTCTACGGATGTGATATCAACTCTCTATCGGTGTTCATCGCCAAGGTGAAGACAACACCACTTAGCAACGGTGCCATCGACAACGTAACGACCTGGGCTGATGAAGTTGCAGACCGCATGAGTTTCCGATACCCCACAGCAGACTTGGAAGAGATACTGAATGACACTCGGGCCAAGAATCTTTCACTGCCCAGTGCTAGGCCGCTTAAAAAGGCGGTTGCGATAGCCCTTCACTGGCTAGATGAACTAGCAACATCGACCGAACGAGACTTTGCAAGATGCCTCATTCTCAAGACTTCACAATGGGCGTTTGACAATCGGAAACGAACAACACCGCTAAGCGAGTTTCGCGAGCGTTTCGCGTCCAATGCTCACGAGATGGCCGAAGAACTGAAAGAATACTCACGGCTCTATCGGCGAGAGAAATTGCGGCTATGTGACCGAACACTGGTCCAGTGCGATGCTGCCGACATTCACAAGGGAGGTGACTTCGTTGGTGATAAGGCTTCCTTGGTTGTCACCAGCCCACCCTATCCCGGAATCCACATGCTTTACCATCGATGGCAGGTGGATGGACGCAGGGAAAGTCCTGCCCCGTACTGGATTACCGATTCAATGGACGGGCAGGGAGCGTCATACTACACATTCACCGGACGTAGGCGGAATGACCTCAGCCCATACTTCGTCAAAGTCACTGAAACGATGGCCGGAGTGAGGCAGTGTCTAAAGAAAGGTGGCCACGTTGTTCAAATGGTCGCCTTCGCAGAACCCGAACGCCACCTTAGGCAGTATCTCCGTGCAATGAACGATGCTGGGTATGATGAAGTGAAAGAAACATATCACCGAATTCGTCGGGAAGTACCCAACCGAAAGTGGCACGCCAACTTCAAGGGCAAGACCGCTGCCGCTCGCGAGGTCGTGCTAGTCCACAGAGCAGCTTAGTCAATCGATGTCTCCCGATTCTGCCCCCGCGATAACGTCGTCAGACTCCAACGAGCCAAGATAATCGATCATTGGAATGACAAATGGGGCTAGAGCCCGTGTTATACCCGCGACATGCCCCTCTATCGTCCAGTCTTCGGACTGGTCTTCACTCGTTGGCGGGCGTTTGAGATGGTCCTGCAATAATGCCAATCCAATCAGCACATTACCGTAGACAAACTTGGCTTTCAGCACGGCAGGATCACCTTTCGCATACTTCATCTCTGTTTCCAGACAAACGTTGTCCACGTTTACGTGGAAAGTGTAGAGGCTTCGCTCGTCTTCTCCGACATCTTCGATGATCTTGCAGGCGGAGTTTTCGTCGAAGCCGAATTGGTCCCACCGATCACGCTCGACTTCGTCGATGTCTGGCATGCTAATGCCGTCTGGTTCGTTACCACCAGTGCCGCCGCCGTTGCCGCCTGCCCCGCCACCTTGGTTGCCCTTTTGGGTGTCTTTCGACTTACTGCCGGTGCGGTCACGCTTGCCGTTTGTTCCAACTCCATGTTCCTGTTTGGGTTTAACGGTCAAAGTAGCGACATTGCAGAACGGTTCAACAAGTGTCTCATCATTAACGACACATTGGAGCACTAAGGTCTCACCTTCAACGGCACCTTCTGGAATCTCGACGTTCCAGTTCGCAACACCGTCATGGAGAGTCAAATTGTGATTCAACATCGACCCTTCAAATCTTCCCTCCAAGACTTCTACGTCATAATGCCCCTTTAATGAACTACGGTTGAAATAGCCATTCTCCACGTCAGTTTCAAACTTAATTCGAGCACGCCGACCAATCTCGCAATCTCTGTGAAGTGTAGTGCCATTCGGTTTATTGCGGTATCTAAAGTATGTGGGGTGCGGCTTCCCCTCAAACACCCCTGAATTCCCATTTACACCACCGGTATCACTGTTTCCCTGGTTCCCCGTACTACTACCTGTCTTGCCAGCTGCCGCACCCGAGGTCGAACTGTCCATGTACGGTCGGCTGAGTCTATTACCCCGCTGGAATAACCGGGCTAATGCTGGTGACATTTTCATTACCTCTTGAAGGATGTTTTCAAGTGGCTTTGAATCCTTGAGGCGATTTGAAACTTCTTCGTTGCGTCGCTTATTGGCGAGTTCCTTCAATGCATCGTGATGCCGAAGAATGTCTTCGATCTCGGAATTTACAGCTTTACCCAATTCACCATCTCGGAGGCGATCTCGACTCGTCATGAATAGATCTTCTCTCGCAGATACCGATAAGCCGGAGCAATCGACCGTCACAAGCAATGAGTCTGCCAGCCGACCTAACTTCACACTCTTCCGGCCAAAGATGCTTTTTGGCAAGTGTCCATGGGTCTGTCCATTCACTGTCAATAATACGCCTTGGTTAGTTCTGTAGCGTTCTGCCTTCCCGGGACGGAACGCGTAAATCTTAGCTACCATCTTTTGACCATGGACCATAAATGGCACTGTGTCCGGGAACCCATCTTCGACATTGCCACCTTTTCCTTTCTCTAGTCGGACGGTTAATCCTGCCAATGGTGTGTCAAAACTACCTGAATGTCCTCCGTAGCCGTCCCTACATTCGTGTAGACGGATCGGCAATGCGATATCCGGAAGCAACGGCTCAAGTCTGTACAGGAGCCCGTCGCTTCTCATCATCATGCCTCGGAAGCCTTTCATGTCGTATTCGTAGAGTTTCAACACTGAACCGTGTGAGACTTCACGCGAATACGCCACGTTTCCATCAGGCATTAGTGGAAGAGAATCGGCTGTAAACCGAAGAATCCCACCTCTATTGGGATGCTCTTCTGCACCCAACGGAGCAAGATAGGTGAACATCGAATTCTTCACACCACCGTTTGTCACCGCTGGTCGTTCACGCCTTACCAAGGTGAATCCCCATTCCGCAGAGGAAGAATCGTCTTCACCCATCGCGGACACGATGGCTGGATTTCGCTTCGATATAACCAACTGAAAGCCCTGAGTTCCACAGAAATTCAGTACGCCAGTGCCTCCCATGTTGAACTGTCCCTGGACAAAATGAATTCGTAACTTGTTGCTTCTTTCTAGCGAAAGAAACGTTTCGGGTATGCGATTGGGTGTTTGCCCTTCGCCAAGATCGGCGACTGTAAGACAAGTACTCGAAACCTTGCCAGTGGAAGCTATTGTGATTCTTCGAGATTCTTCGGTTCTACGAGAACGACTCCATTCCTGTATGCTGCCTCCGATCTCTGGATCAAACGGCTTTTCTCCATGCTCCTCAAAATACTCCCACACCGCCTGCCGTATACTGGACGGAGCATCACTCGATTGGGGATTAATACCCCTCACCTGACACTCATTCATCAACCGAGCGTCCACGGAATTTATTATCTTCTCGACAAGAGCAGCTTCTGGTCGACTTTGCTGATTGCCGATGACAGCAAAATTGCCGTCGCGATCTCCGTAAAGCCGCCAGACGTCGGGGTTGTCCCAGTAGCCCGCCTCCTTCAGGATAGCGATCACTTCGTCTTCAGAATTAGCGTAAAGGAGTGCGAGGCACAGAGATTGATTGTCCGACATATTACCCCTTACAGATTAGACGTTTGATAGTTGTTCCCACGCATTGGCAATCCTGTCCTCTATATTCGACGGATCGGGCACACTGTAGCCATGTCGGCCATGCCGCTCGACGATGCCAATCTCGCGTAACCACGCGATGCACAGATAAGATTGATAGTCGGGTATTTGCTCCCCGGAAACATTTGACAAGGGAAGGAACTCCTGTGGCGGCCGAAGTACACCATCGTCCATACGTTGAACTTTAAGTGCATTGGAAACCGCACTCAACACTTCACGCGGTGCTTTGTGTTGATATTCCTTCGATGCCGACTTGGACCAACCGACTTTTACCAAGTCGCCGTTGCTTTGAATAAATCGCGGATAAGACCTACGTTTTGACTTCTTCGTAGAACGTGGCTTGGCACTCCCCTCCTGCTCGTGGGTCGCCCGTTTTTTAGTTTCGGGAGGTGACAACTGAGCAGCTTCTTCTCCTCCGTTAGGAGTCACTGATTTTGCCAAGTTCGCTAGGGTCTTGGCAAGATTTGTTAGGTTTACAGCCTCGTCATAGTCTCCGGCGTTCGCAGCATCCGCTACTAGCGTACGGATGCTGGATTCGGCGGAATCGAGAGACTTCCTGGCTTTTTGTAGTCTGTTCAAATGCGGGGTCCTCAATATCGCATGTAACTTACAGGAAACCTTATTGTAACCTACTGTGGCGTACAGGCAATACTCCCTGTATGTGTATTTCGCATTCCCTGTATTTCTCCTGTATAGCTACAGGGGATACATCTGCCCAAAGTCGATTCAGCCTGTAGGTCCCGACTTACAACCATGATGTGGTAATATTTACGTAACATGTCACCATACATATTGACTTGGTCGGCATAAATGTTAGCGTGATTTTATGTGACATGTTCCGTCCACGGAGAACCAAATCATGGCCGACACAATTGTTACCTTTACATCTCGATCTCTCGAAGAAATCCTAGAATCTGGGGGGTCGCAAGAATGGGTCTTGAACAGGAAAAATGCCCGGAAGGCGAACTACCTTGTTTGTGCCCGTAACGCCAACGGTGAAGCTGGCCACGGACCCGGGCCAGAAGCACACAAGTCGGGCTTCCTGCTCGGCAAGATCTCCGGACTGGGACCCGGCGATACAAAGCCAGGGCGATACATAATCCTCATCAGCGAATACGCCGAGATCGACGAGCCCGACCTGTGGGTATTTGGTCGCAATCCTGTGCATTACACAACACTCGAAGAATTGGGGATCGACCCGGATGCTGTCGACTGGCAACCGGTGGCTGGCAAGCCGACACGACCGCAGAAGGTATCAGCAAACGTATTCGACACCGCAAAGGAACTGATAGCCAAGCAGCTGGGCATCGGAGTTGATGCCGTCGAAATCACGATCCGCACCTAACTTTCAGCACTGCGTTTAATCGCAGTTAGTCAGAATCGTCGGCCTGCGGTCATCGGTCACGGCGGCCACTCGGCCAATGGTAACGTTTGGCAGAGCACCATACGGGAAGCAAGTAGCAACTGAAGGACAGAGCCATTGTAGCCAAAGGGCTCCCGGCTGCGTTACAGTAGGGACTACCAGCCGACAAGAGTCAGCTACATTCTCGTGAACCTGTTGCTCTGCTGGGGAGTCAATATCCCGTACAATCGGCGTAGTTGAACAAGCAAGAAGAGCTGGCATTAGCTTGGCTCCACTCATCCGCAAAGGGACCTAGAAAATGTCCGAGGTTACTTGGCCTGACAAGCTAGCCAATCTAATCATGATCCCGAGCATTGACGACTCGTTAGACGAGTTGGCGGCATTGGCCGAAGACGAGCCTGGCGGATGGAAGTACCAAAGCGAGCAGAAGAACCAAGAGTCAAAACGTCGGCTGCCGATTCTTTTCAACTACACAATATACACCTACAAACGGCTAGCCGAGGAAGACAAGATTTGTGTGTCGGACGATGGCCAGTCAATTACCTTCAACACTGGCCTTGTGACAGACGGACAAAGTCAGATTTTCTGTGTGGGTGTACCAAATAAACTTGATGATGTCGACACGCAGTGGCACTTTCGGGCGTGGTGCAAAGCGGGCGATTACGAAATGACCCGCTTCAGCAAGCTGCCCGAAATGGCAAATTACTATTCTAATCCGTCATCACTCGTGTATGACACCAATAAAGAGCTAAGAGTCAACATCGAACACATTATTGATGAAAACAAGAAGCGATTCCCGCCCCCATTCAATACGATGGACACACACGCCCTTCAGACTTTTCTAAAGGGTGCAATTGATAACGCGAAGGAACGTGTAAGACGCAACTACAAGACTGCCATTCCTCAATACTACAAAGGTAAGATGCAACTACTTTTGCCGCTTTGCATAAGCCAACCGTCAAAGGCTGATCTTGCACTTACAGTCGGAGACCACGGAGAGTTTTACAGGGCTTCTACTTGCCTGACACTGGACATGGCATACAACAACGCAAGGCAACTTGCTCGTCCGGACCGAGATTGGCTGAACCCGTAAACTGATTTTAAAGTCGAAGCAACAAATGCTTCGACTATCTCTCTCTCCCTGCTCTACAACTTGATGGGCGTACTTTCATTATCTGAGACGCAGCGGGAGGCCGTTCGACTCATTGTCGAAGCTGATTCTCAACACCATTTCCATGGGGGCTGGCGTAAGACAAGCGTAGACCTTCTCGATGCGTTTTTTGCCGTGAAGTATCAAGACCTATCGGTCTTTCGCCGCTTAGTTGATCTGCGTCCCGCCGTCCCAGTAGGCACACCATTTTCACTTCGGCCTCGAACCGAAGCGGACGCAATGGTATCTGAGCCTTGCCAAAAAGGGTGCGGAAGGGTAGCTGTCGTATATTGGTGTCCGATTCGCGAAGGCTGGCAGGTTGGGTGTCCTGGCAGGTTAGTTTCAGACTCATCTAGAGTGGAGTTTCCGGGCGACCGATTGGGGCTCATGTACCAATTCACTTGCAACTGCAATGGCCACTATACAACGCCTCAGTGGTTTAAGACAGAACTTACGGACTATCTGAATTCAATGGTCCCCAATTGCGAGTACCCTGTAGGACAAGTCGGCGAACTCGAATATATCTACGGGCTTTTCGTGGAACCGTCACACGGAGAGACAGAGATTCGATATGTCGGTAAAACTCCTTACCTTCATGGTCGCTTCGTGGAGCATTGCTCATTTGACAAGAGTTCTCCGATTGCAGTAGGGCGGTGGATTCGGTCATTGAATGAGCAGGATAAACGACCAAGGGTTACAATCCTGGCGAAAGTTCCACGTGTAGAACCTGAAAGCCCCAAAGAAGCCGCCAGAAGGGTTCTGAAATGCGAGCGTCAGTGGATTACGAAATACCGCCACGCGGGGCATAGATTGCTCAATCATGCACCGAGGAGTTCATCTAACTCTTAGAGTCTGCAATAGTGCAACGCCTGACATCCATTCCTCCGAGCAATACTGTCTGAGTCATTAGGGCTGCAAGTGAATAGTCGCTAGGTACTTCTCCATCATCGAGCCGTTGGAACCCACCCGGCACCCCGCCCGCCCAACAGCTAGGATTCAGACCAACTCAGCACGTCGCAACACGTTGGCAACGGTTCCGGGTGACCAGCTTCGACCGGTACGGGTGGTGTGGCCTTGGTCATTCAGGTAGGTGGCTATCTCGGCAAGCGTGTCGCCTTGCTCCCGCCATTCGACCATATCGGGCAGGATGTCCGAGTACGCCTCGTCTGCTAATCGCCGATTCGATTCGGCACCCAGCTTGCGGCCTTGCTTCATCGCACCTGGCTTGAGGTTCCGGCAGTTAGGATTCTCGGCTCCGAGTGGCAAACCACGCTCTCTACGAGCAGCCAGAGCGGCCTTGGTGCGTGCTGAGACTTGATCGGCCTCCCATTCGGCCATGACCATCATCATTTGCAGCATGGCCTTGTTGGCGTGCTCGCAGTCTAATGCCGCGAAATCGACCTTGGAGCGTTGCAGTTGGTCGAGGAAGGCAAGGTTGCGGGCGAGCCGGTCCAGCTTCGCGACGATCAACCGAGCCTTGGAGCGGCGAGCGTGGGCCACGGCCTTGGCTAGCCGTGGCCTCTCAGCCTTTGTACCGCTCTCTGTTTCGGTGTAGCGTCCGATGACCTTGTAGCCAGTCCGGCGAGCGTACTCGCGTACAGCGGCCTTCTGAGCCTCGATACCGAGGCCAGACCGCTCTTGCTTGTTGGTGCTCACTCTGTAGTAGACAACGATGTTCATACTACAACTATGCTTCAGTTTTTGACTCTGTCAACGGACGTTGACAGAAATTTGAAGGTCAACACGGTGGTGTTTTTACCTCATGCTGGAACAATCATTTGAGCCCGGCTCAAATATGCGGCCACAGCGACCACCAACAGACCAGGAGCCCCCAGCGAGCCGCTGGCGGCCGCCGTAACATCTTGGCCTGGATGGGCTTACGGCGGCTCGGAGGCCGTCCTGGGACGGCCTAGAGGGATTGTGGTGGATGGATGGATTGGGAGGGGTGTAATGGTTGTCCGGATTGTGACGGATGCAGTGCACGCAAGGCCACTAGGGTACACCTGTGCGGGCTATTCCGATTTTAACAATGGCACGATTTTTGCCCCATCGACTCCGATTTTTCATCACCTATCACGGCAAATGCGGCAAGCCGCAACACTAATTCCAATTTTCATGCCAGAAATTACTTGCTTTACCGCGTTTTCCGTGGTATTATATACGTGGGAGCGGATGTTGTAAAACTTTCCGTGAAATCGCAAAATCGCATCTGTGGGACTATCTGTATTCACCTAATGTTAGGGTAAGGAAGAGATAGATCAACACTTAACCAAGGAGACAAATGAGCGAAGAACTGAAGGCACTCTGCAAAGATGCGGGTGCCGACTACGAGGTCGTCCGGAAGCGGGTCAGCCGTGGCTGGTTGGTCGAGAAGGCTCTGAGCGAGCCGGTGCGGCCTCGTAAACCGAACAACGAAGAGAACATCAAAAAGCTGTACGAGCAGATGCTCGACAAATTCTGGTGGGAAATAAAGGACGACAGAGATTGGCTTCATGCTCGCCCAACGTACTCCACCTTCAGGCGTCGCCTTGTTGAAGAGAATATGACGCCCGAGGAAGCGATCCTGTGCCCGTCGATGCAGGGGAAGCACTTTGCCGGGAAGCGGCTCGAAAAACTGGAAGAGTTTGAGGGCGGCAAGTTCCTGCCCGTGGAAAACCATCGTCACCAGATTTCGAGTGAGCGAGCGAAGGAAGTTAGCCGCGAGAGCCGCCAGAAGGCGAACGCCCGGCGGCGAGCACTGGCAGACCCCGACCCGGAGGTCCGCCGAGCGGCCGAAGAACGCCGACGAAAGCAAGAGTAGCCCATCCTGGGCACGACCTTAAAACGGTTTCGACGCCGTCCGCTTGGTCAGCGGCCAAATGTTTCGAGCGGCCACGATGCCGATCTAGCTCGCTCTGAGCACCGTCCGGATTCGTGAATCAGGACGCGATTGAGACACAACAGCAAATCGGGCGTGTCGTTCTGTCTCCGACAGCCGTACACGTTCGTGCTGTTCTGTCGTGTCGTTCTGTCTCCGTGTCTCCTAACCCTACAAAACAGGGGTTATTTGAAGAGACACAAAACGACAGCGGTACACATGCAGAAGAGACAGACAGACTCACATACACACACCCTATAGAGGGTGTGTATGTGAGTCGCCGTCTGTCAGTGGACCAACAAATGTAGCCGGTCGCTCCGGTCACAACGCTGGGGGTGGGGAATGCTTCTCCGCCCCGCCCCCGGCCTTTTCAACACTTGGAGAAGCAACGGAGAAGATAGTGTTTCAAGAATTTGTCGAGGTCTACAGCAGACCTCACCTGCATCGGTTCTGTGATCCGAGCCACGACCTCACCATCAGGCACCAGCGAGAGGACGACCCGGAGCCGAGCACCTGGAAGGTTTTCAACAAAGACGGCACCCAGAACAAGTTCGTGCCACCACAAGAGGAGTGGTTACGGCTCGGCGTCAGCGGGTGGAATCGCCAGACCAACCAAGCCGAGTACATCCTGTTTGATCTGGATACGGATCACGGTGAAAAGATTCCACAGGAACAAGCCGACCGGCTCGTTGAATCGCTGAAGGGCAAGATCGACATTTGTCGGTCTACCGGAGGCAACGGCTACCATGGTCGTCTCTACATCGAGCCGATCCCGTGTGACTCGCAACGAGAGTACCAGAAGATCGGCGAGAACGTCCGAGCCCAGATGTCACGAGAATGGGGCATCGAGTTCAACAGCGATAATCCCCCATTCCTGTGGATCGCGGCCCGCGATAAGAAAGCGGACTCGTTCGACTTGGTAAGCAACTCGTCGCCAACATACAAGGTGTCATACCAGCCCGAGCCCGAGCCCGAGCCCGAACCAACCCGGCAACCAACCACGGCAAGCATCATCGAAGCGGTCCGACACCTGGACCGTATCAACGCCGATGATTACGACACGTGGCTCAAGGTCGGTGCGGCTCTGTGGAACGAGTTCCCCGAGGTTGGTCTACAACTTTGGGACGATTGGTCAAAGACAAGTCCAAAGTACAGCGAAGGTGCTTGCGAAGCGAAGTGGTCAACATTCCACCCGCACGACAACCCCGCGACCCTCGGCACCATCCGCTACTTGGGCAAAGAGCAACGCTACAACGTGTTGGACGTGTCCGAGTTCCGTAAGGCTGACTTCTCCCGCGAGTTCCTGATTGAGAATTTGTTGGTGAAGAACATGCCGGTGGTGTTCGGTGGCGGTATGAAGACCTACAAGACAACAACCATGATGGAAGTCGGTGTCTCACTGGCGACCGGCACCAAGGTGTTCGACAAGTTCCAAGCCAAGAAATCGGTGGTCGGTTTTATGACCGGCGAGTCCGGAAGCTGGAAGTTGCAGGATACTTTGATTGCCCAAGAGCAAGCGAAGGGTGTCCAGTGCGAGAAGGGTAGCTATTGGCTCACTGAGGACCTCCCGCGGTTCATGCGTGACGGTGATATTGCCGACCTCGAAAAACTGTGTCTCGACCGTGGGACGGAAGTCCTCATGATCGACCCGTTGTATCTCTGCCTTGGTGGTGCGGATGGCACAGCCATTTACTCCATGGCAGAACCGCTCCGAGCTATCGGCGATATGTGCCGCGTGAACAACATCACGTTGATGCTCGCTCACCATTCAACGAAAGGCTCGATCAAGCCGGGCGAAGTGATGGAACTCCATCACCTGACCGGGGCGGGCATCGGCGAATGGTTGCGACAAGCTGTGTTGGTCTCACATCGGCTGCCTTATGTCGATGGGGCGTGGCACGCTGATTTGTGGATGCGTATCGTTTCGGGTTTCGTGTCCGCGACATACGCCGTGTCGATTGACGAGAACCCTTGGAAGGTCGAGGTCACCCCGCGAAGTGAGATCGTCTCGAATGAAAAGGAACTCAAAGAGGTCCGACAGCGGGACGAGTTGGGCGAGCACGTTAAGGCAGCCTTGGCGGGCGGGCCGCTCACAATCACACAACTTCGCAAATGCACCGGCTGCCGTCCCGCCAGAGGTCAAATCCTTGAAGAGTTGGTTGGGCTCGGCGTCATCGAGCACACCACACTCAAGACCTCCGACAGCCAAGGACGTTCGCGAACGAACAAGGGTTATCAACTGACAGGAAACTAGTGTACGCGATCTAACATGTGTACGGTCGCAATGCGGGTCGCCCTCCGGGGCGGCCCGTTTTCATTCAATTCAACAACCTGAAAGGAAAACTACATGAGTCACTTAGTCCATCCATCGGACGACAAGCCAGAACTCTACGACGAGAAACAAGTATGTGATTTGATCGGATGCTCCAAGTACCAGTTGAGCAAGCTGGTCGAGTCCGGTCAGTTTCCCGCTCCCGTCGTGAGTGCCCGCAAACTCGTTCGCTACAACGTCGCGGCCGTCCATCGTGCTCTGGGGGTGAGTAAATGAACATAGAAGACGACAACTTAAAGGACGCTATCGAGCGTCAAAAGAATTCGCCGGATTCGTTGGAGCAGCAACAGCACCTGTTGTCGGCACTGCTGGAGGCCGCCGTCAACGCCGAGTCCGATCCAGGGAAGCGTCTGAAATTGGCCGAAAGCGTGCTTATCAGTCAGCAAAAGTTGGCACACCAAGCACAGAAACTCGGACTCGACCGAAAAGACCTGCTGGCGTTCGATGAAGCCCGGCTACTTATTGGGACCTACCTCAAAGCGATATTCGGACTCGTCCGAGAGGTTATCAATGAGAACGAGTACGCCTGGATTGTCGATAGTGTTCAGCCTCGTATTTTTGACATGTGCCTTGAAGATGAAAACCTGAAGTCTTTCATGTATCGCAGCGATGCGGCTTGGTCCGAAGCGTGTTCCAAATTCACTGGTGAACCACGCGAGAGACTGGACGCAAAGCTGTTAATAGAACGCGGACGTGGGCAGAAGAGACTGTCCAACAACTAACTTTTCTTGGGCGAGTAGCCCGCAACTATGGAGTAACACCAAATGTTCATGCGAACCACGAAGAACGGCAAAACTATTCTCAAGACCCCTCTCGGAGACTTCGAGGTCGAGAGCGAAGCCGAAGCCACGTTGAAGAGCAACGAAATCTTCGACGAAATGACCCACCGCTTGAAGCGAGAACCCACAAAAGCTGAACTTATCTCAGGGCCGGTGGCGGCTGACGACCGCACACCCGCCCAGAAAATGGAGTTCGACGCCTGGAAGCCGAAGCGGCCGGAATCCCCCAAACTGCTGAAGATGGCCGATGAACTCGACGGTGGCGAGTCCAAGCCCGACTACACCGGGATGACACGCAACCAGCGGTTGGCGGCCGATATGCGGGCTGCACATGCCCGCGAAGTCGAAGAAGCCGACAAGGCTGCACAGCACGCCGAGAAGCTACGGCGTTTGAAGCCAGATCTCAAGAAAATCGACGATGCTATTGAGGCGGAAAACTGGCGAGCTGAGAATGGTTCGCGTCGGATTGTCGACCTGTTGTATATGACCCGTTCGCAGCTAGTGGACGGCAGCGACGCCGCCGAGACGCGACGCCTACGCAGCGAAGTGCAGACGCTTATCACTGAGCGTGCGAAAGTTGAACAAGCACACAACTTGAAGGCTATCGCCGAACTCGAAGCCCAGATTGCTAGCATCCGCGATGGAAGCCATTTGGGCAACCTCGGCGAAACCGACCCGGTAAAGTACCGTGCTGAACAACTCATGGCCGAAGGTCGAGACCCGACTGGTGCTTGGACTCAGGCAAGAGCCGAAGCGGCTGAACAGGGTGAATCGGTGGACTAGTGGTGAGTCGCGGCGGTATTGAAAGGAGCCGCCGCGACCACCAAGCACACGCCTAGCACACAAGGCGTGTCAATCGCTGGTTGTGCAACCTCGTATCGGCGGGGCTCCAGCGAGCGGCTAGGTGACTCCGGCCTTGGAAAAGCGGAACGAGTCATGCGTCCGGAAGAGTGGATCAGCACTCGGCAACCTAGCCAACCAAAACAAACGCAGGGCTAGCCATGGCCCGGTACGGCACCTCACCCCGTGTTCTGGTACATAGCCGCAAGGCAACACGGGTGTGAGGTTTTACAACTCACGCATGGAGCGGCGTCCGGTCTTTCTTGAACATCTTTCGGCTGGCCGTCGCTTTCAACACTCTACTAAGTTGGGATTTGAGGGCTCCGGCTTATGTACCGTGCGGCCTGGACAACCGCACGGCCTTTCGACCACGAATACCCATCGTGGATTTTCCTATGGGGCCGCCGTCTCCACATGGCCGGGGGCGGCGGCATTTTTTCGCTTGGAGGCAACTATGCAAAGCGACATGGAAGCCTATCGAGAACGATACGGCCCGTTGCCGGAAGACCCGATGCAGTTCGCCAGGGACCTCTACCGAGCCGGTTTGGTGTGCTCCGACATCGCGGTGTTGATGCAAGTCCACTTTGGGTACGGCAGCGATGATACCGTTGAACGCTACGTCAATCCCGAGCGAGAGCGAAAGCGAAAACAGTACGCCGCTGAGAAATACCGAGAGGCGAAAGCGTTGGCCTTGGCGATGTACGCCGAGGGCCAGACTATCGAGCAAATTGAACAGGCGATGCCATCCAAGTGGTTCGCCGAACAAGTTAGAAAGTGGATCAAATGACACCAGAACAACAACTTGAAGCCGCTCTTGAGTTGGCAATTGACCGATTGGCCGAAGAACGTCGCGAGGAACGCGAGGCAGAAGCCCGCGAGTTGGAGAGGCTCCGTGAACTACTCCGGTAGCATTCCCGTCGCTGTGGAGGTCGAACTTGCACGGTAACCAGTGCCAGATTAGGCTAGAACCAGAGGTCTAACCCCATTCGACACCAAGTGTCTAGCACGCCCGGCAGGACTCGAACCTGCAACCCCTGGTTCCGAAGACCAGTGCTCTATCCAATTGAGCTACGGACGCGTGGCGAGCGGTGGCTCGCGGGAAGTTCCTATCGTAACCTCTCCGGACACCGTTGGGGAGGCTGGGTTCGGAGTGGTGCGTCTAGCCCTTTACGGTGTAGTATCCCACGGCGAAAAGCTGTTTGGGGTCGGTCCACAGTTGCACGGGGGTGAAACCCGCAGACTGGGCAAGGCGGGCGAAGCTGTCGGGGCGGTACTTGTGCGACAATTCTGTGCGAATGCTCTCGCCGGCGGCAAACGGGACGGTTGCCCCGTCGATGCGAACCACCTGCTGCACCCGGCTTACCAGGTGCATTTCGACGCGCCGGTGAGACTCGTTGTAGACGGCCCGGTGACGGAACTGCTCAAGGGCGAAGTCGCCGCCTAGCTCTTGGTTGATGCGGCGGAGCAGATTCTTGTTGAAGGCGGCCGTCACCTGGTCGGCATCGTCATAGGCGGCCTCGAGCGTCTGCCGATCCTTCTCCAGGTCGAAACCGATCAGCAGTCCGCCGCCAGGGCCGACCAGCTTTGCAATCCCCGCCAGCAGTTGCCGAGCTGGGGCGGGTCGGAAGTTGCCAATGGTCGAACCGGGGAAATAGGCCACGCGGCGATCGATCGCGGTATCCGCCTCGGGCAATTCGAACTCGGCCGAAAAGTCCGCGCATACCGGCAGCACTTCAATATCGGCAAAACGATCGGCGATGCGATCGGCGGCCTCCAGCAGATGCTCGCCTGAAATGTCGACGGGCACATAACACAGCGGGCGTGGCACGTTTTCCAGCAGCCATCCCGTCTTCATACTGCTGCCGCTGCCCAGCTCGATAATCATGCTGTTGGGGCCAATCAGATCACCCATCGCTGAGGCGTGGGATTGCATGATGGCCACTTCGGTGCGCGTGGGGTAGTACTCCGGAAGTTCGCAGATCTGATCGAACAGTTGACTCCCTCGTTGGTCGTAGAAGTACTTGCTGGGCAGCACCTTTGGCGACGCACGCAACCCGGCCAGCACGTCGCGGAGGAACTGTTCGCGGCTGGTAAGCGACGGGCATTGCATTGGAGCTTGAGAAACCATGGACAAACTTTCTTCGTCGGTGATTGCGATGGACAGAGATCGTCGTGCTGGATGACTCTAGCGAGCCAGGCGAATGCCGGTGAACTGCCAACGGGCGTCCGGCGGAAAGAAATTGCGGTACGTAGGACGGATGTGACTTTCAGAAGTCGCACAAGAACCACCGCGCAACACGTATTGGTTGCACATGAACTTGCCGTTGTACTCGCCAATCGCTCCAGCAGGTGGGCGATAGCCGGGATAAGGCGTATAGGGGCTGGAAGTCCATTCCCACACGTCGCCAAACAGTTGCTGCATGCCTGCTGAAGACCTGGCAGGCATCGGGTGATAGAGACCGCTCTCCACAAAGTTGCCATCTTGTTCGACGTCGCGGGCGCTGGCAGCCTGCTCCCATTCGGCCTCGGTTGGCAGGCGAACGCCCCGCCACCGCGCGTAGGCATCGGCTTCGAAGAAGCTCACATGGCACACCGGTGCGGCCAGATCGAGTGGCTCGAGGCCCGCCAGCGTGAACTCGCACCACTGGCCATCGACCTGATGCCAATAGAGTGGTGCATTCCACTCCTGCTCGCCGACGGTATTCCACCCCAAGGAGAGCCAATGTTGAGGCTGACGATAGCCACCAGCTTCGACGAACTCCAGGTACTCGCCATTGGTGATTAGTCGCGACGCCAACTCGTGGAGTTGCAGCAGCACTTCGTGCACCGGGCCTTCGTTGTCGTAGGCAAAATCGTTGCCTGCGTAGCCCATCGAGCGAACCCCTTCGGGCCCGGTTATCCAACTTAGCTCCGCAGGCGCTTCATGTTCCTTGGTGGCGGGCAGATGATAGGCAGGCCAGCACGGATTGCAGGAAAGCATGTGCTTTACATCGGTGAGGATCAACTCTTGATGCTGCTGTTCGTGATGGAGCCCCAGTTCGAGAACCTGCAGAAGGCCTTCGTCGAGCTGGCTCTCGCCCGTCAACAGTTCTTCGATCCGGCCGTCAATCGCCTGGCGGTATTGCTTCACATCCTGCAATCCTGGTCGGGAGAGCAAGCCTCGGCGTGGGCGGGGAAACTGCTTACCGACCTGGTTGTAGTACGAATTGAACAGGTACTCGAAGGCGGGATCGACGGGCTGATAGTCTTCGATCACCTGCTTGAGAACAAAAGTCTCGAAGAACCAGGTGGTATGCGCCAGATGCCAGCGAACCGGGCTGGCGTCGGGCATGGACTGCACCACGCAGTCTTCGGGCGTTAGTGGTTCACTAATCCGATCGGACTGCTGGCGGACCCGCCGGTACTGCGCATATAGGTTGCGTTGGGCGGAGTGCCGGTCGACCTGCGCAGGGGGTGCAGGGGCAGTCGCCTCCGTTGAGCTGGCCATGGAATTCGTTTGCGGGGTGGAGTGGAGATTTCGTGGGACTATAGGAAACCGGGTGGTGGCGACCACCAAGAAAGCACGACTAAAAGGCACATCCCGTGCCAAAGGCTTTCAGCGGTTTCCCTGCTGTCGAACGCTTGCTCTATCACTTGCAAACTGCTCGTTAGCCTTCCAGTCTCGCGGCTAGTTGCTCGTTGTGCAACCATGCGGTTGCGAGCTTCGACCTGTCGGAGTCTAATGCTAAACTTCAAGGATCGCCGACCATGCCTGAATCACCTGATCTGCCACCACCCGTATCCCTGCATCGCGGAAAACACCTGGAATTGATCGGCCAGGGGCACTGGGAATACGCGACTAGGACCATTGCCTCCGGAGCGGTGGGCATTGTTGCTATCACCCCCGATCGACGTGTCATTCTGGTAGAACAGTATCGGATACCGGTCGGACGCAATGTGATTGAAATACCAGCAGGACTCGTAGGCGATACGGCCGAGGTGGCTGGCGAACCGCTACTCACGGCCGCGCAGCGGGAGTTGCTGGAAGAAACCGGCTACGAGTCGGGCGAGTGGACGTTGCTTGCCGAAGGCTACTCCTCTCCAGGGCTGACCGACGAGGCCGTGACCTTCTATCTGGCCGAGAACGTGCGCAAGACTGGTTTGGGCGGCGGCGACGAAGCGGAGTCGATCATTGTGCACGAAGTAGCCCTGGATAACACCGACGAGTGGCTCAGCGCGAAGATTGAAGCGGGCGATGGGGTCGACTTTAAGCTGCTGGCCGGTTTGTACCTGGCCGAGCGACGGTTGCCAAACAAGTAGTGGTTTACAGCATTGGCAGCGAGCCTGTATCGCGCAGGTCGCGAATCATCTGGCGACACTCCAGTGGGTCGGTGGGATCGAGCTTCAGCAGCGTGGCGACCACTTCGTCGGCCATCGACGACTTGCCAAGCTTCTCCAGGCACCACGCTAGCGAGCGCCCCGACTCGTGGAAGCTGCGATTGGCCAATTGCGAGTACGGCACAGGTGTTGGCTCCCCCGACCGCTTCCAAGCCCGCAGACCAAGTTGGTAGGCGTAGCCAAAGTGCCCGCGAGCCAGCGGAAAGTCGTTGTCTTTGTCCAGCCCCACCTGCCCCAACAACAGATGAGCCTCGAGACAGTCGCTGCATCCCGAGAGCAGCCACCGCAGTTCGTCCTGGGCGACGTCCAGCTCACCGGCTTCGATCATCATGTGGACCTCTTCAATGTCCTCTGCCCGATCTCGAGCACAGCGAGGATGACGCAGCACCCAGCCCGTCCCGCTGGACGCAGCCACCAACGACACGCTGCGCGCGTCTCCACTGGCTTTCGATTTGCCCGCCTTCGATTTGGCGGGGCGGTTGTTAGGACGACGTTTCTTGGCCAAGGCCGTGCGATCCGCTGGGTGAGATTTTCGAGGTCATTGAATATCAAAACGCCATTATTGCTTTAGAGTTCGGCTTCGACCAGTTACGATAGAAGACAACCATGTCGAACTCGTCTCCACCAACTCCCGCCCCGCCGTCCCAATGTCCGCATTGCGGCAGTTCGCTAAGCGGCGTCGAATCGGCTACCTGCCCGCATTGTGGCCGGGTGTTACCCAGTAAGACAACCGCGGCACCAGCGGCGTCGCCCTCTCCGGCCTCTCGCCCGCAGCGGTCGACGCCCGTTCCTCCGCCAGCGCCAGCAGCTTCGGCAAAGGGTGCCCAAACCGCAGAACATCGCCCACCAACAGAAGAAGCACCACCGCGGGCGCCCGCGGTGATTGCGGAGCAGGCGAACACTGGACCCACGGTCAGAACCAAGGTCGATCCCAACGTTCTGAGCCCCGAGGAGAAGTCTCGGCTGCGGTCCAAGGTTCGGATCGTCGTGGCATGCTGCTCGGCGACCGTGTTGTTGCTGACCTTCCTGGTGCTGCTGGCGCTCAGCCGTTAGCAGCGTGCGTTTACTACTCCAGCGACTTGCCCAACTCGTAGATCTCGGTCGCGTCGAGCACCAGGTCGTTGGCCGTAAACAGTTTCTCGACTGCGGCGCGGTGAATCTTCATTTTCGTGCCACCAACCCCAATGGCCCCGTAGCAGATGGTCGCCCCCTGCTCGACTCGCTTGTCGGCGACTTCAATTCCCTCGATGCCCAAGGGTGGCACCGCGTTCAGATCGATCGCAACACTCAGGTTGGGATAATCTTGGCGGACGCTCTGTGGCAATAGCGCTACCCCCGGTGGGCCACTGGAAATCACCACCTGGGCACCGTCGATCGAGCTCCGCAGTCCCGCTTCGTCGGTGGTGACCACGCACTCGATCTGTGCCTGGGGCGCTTGCTGACGGACCTCATCGGCCACTTGCTGGGCGTGCTCAAGCGATCGCGAACCGAGTCGCATCCGCGCGCCGTCGTCGGCCAGCATCCGCAGGATCCGCTTTCCCACTGAACCGGTGCCGGCAAGCACCGTGACGGTCGATTTCGACAGATCGACATGCCGCCCGGCGGCAATCACGGCCGCGGCTGCGGTGGTATTGGACCCGTTGGAGTCGAGCATTACCGACACCCGCATGGGTCCGAAGCAGGTATTGGTCACCGCGGCCAGCACCTTCTCCCCAGCCGAAACATCGCTGCCCCCGACAAAGATGGCCGTGTTTTTCAGATCGGCTGGAGCACGGGTAAAGATGGCCCCATACACCAGGTCCTGCACGGCCGCAGGCGTGATGCCGCCGTGACGGAACAGGTGCTCGACGCCCGCATCAACTGCCACGACCCCGTCGAATACGCTGGGCTGCGGATCGGTATCGAGGCAAACGAGAATCTTGGCAGGCATGGTGGCACGGCCTTCGCAAATAGGCGTTCGGTGGATGCGACGATCGGGGACCTAGGCTTCCCCCACGGAGGACAACCGAGCAAGAACCAGTTTTCTACAGATTCTCACCGGTGCTTGTAGGATTTTTACACGCAGCGGGGGAGAATGCAGGGTGATAACTTGTGTGCTCTCACGCCAAGCGAACTCTGGCGAGTTCGGTTACGGTAGCGGTGCGCGCTGCGCCGGAGCGGTCGCATCGAGTTCGCTCGCGGAGCTAAGCGAGGCTAGCTTAGTTTTGGGCCAACCGAGTATTGGTACAACTGGCTGAACATGCGGAGAACAACGTGGTCGGTTTTGACGCGAGGCAAGCCAAAACACCTCGGAAAAACTCGGGGTATCAGCAAACCCACGGGGACAAAACTCCCAGAGTTTTGGGCCCATGCATCGTTGTTCCCCACACCTGGCCCAAAAAACCGGTTTTGGGCCAGAGCATGAAACGGGAGGAAGAGTTGTACCAGAGATCGCGCCGAGGCCTGGCTGCTGCCAGTCTGGAACAAACTCCGGGCAGGGGGACAAGCCCGCTGGCAAAGTCCGCCCGCCCCACGGCAGTGGAGAAACACGCCTTCCCCGCGCGAAATCGCGCGGGGAAGGGAATATGGCTAGAAGCCCCGGAACGGGTGGGCTGCTTCGTCTTTGCCGGCGATCATCTCAGCGGCCGAAGGCTTTCCTTCCATCGCGTTCTTGATGGCCATCTTGGTGGCTTCGTAGTTGTACTCGTAGATCTTCTTGTCGTCTTCTGCTTCGGGGTGAATAAACACACCACAGACGCAGACCAGATCTTCCGCGGCGTCTTGAGCGATGACGCCATCGGCCACGCTGTCGGCCACGGCCTTGGCCACGGCGGCCTGGGCGGGTCCGAACATTTGTACGGCCTGCTTCATCCCCTTGATGGTCACTTTCGTGATCATGACGGTGGCGGGCTTCACGGCCAGATTCGGGGTCAGCACAGCCAACAGGTTGGTGTGACCTTCGCTTTGGCGAGCCAGGGCATTGGCGAAAGCTGCGCCGACGGGACCATCTTTACTGCCCAGCAGCAGATCGATGTGGGCGATTTCGTTGCCATCGCCCGTCAGGGCTTCGCCGATGAACATGGACATTCCTAGTACTCCTGGAAGGGTGGGGTTATTGGATACGGCCAGCCGAGTATTTGTGCCGCCAGTCCCAAGAAGTTGGGTAAAAACAGCCTCTTGAGGAAGAAATGGGGCTGCTTTGGGCGAATGGCGATTGGAGGACCTCCGGCGAGACCCATGCCGGACTCCGCTTCGCTGCGGTGGAGAATACCAGAATGGAGCGGTTATTCAAGCGACCGGTGCCGGGGGCGTACCTGTTTTCTGGACAAACGCCCCGGTTTTTGCCACAATTTAGATTGGCGATGGTGTCTACTGCACCACCCGCCCGGTTACTCGTCCTGCCTCGTCGCCACGGGTCGATGGCCGCTAATTGCGTAGACCTTCACTCCTGTCATCACAATTCATCAAAGGCGACACGCGTACGGAACAGATTCGGCCCGGCGAACCGGGCCGATGCTATCATCTGCCTTTCATCCCTGCCGCACAGCAACTCGGTGCTTGCCCAGCGGCGAAATTCGAAGAGAGAAGAAACATGAGGCACTCACTCGCTGGCCGCAGAATACCCCGCGGCTTTACCCTGGTTGAACTGCTGGTCGTGATCGCGATCATCGGCACCCTGGTCGCCCTGCTATTGCCTGCGGTGGGTGCTGCGCGCGAGGCAGCTCGCAACAACACCTGCAAGAACAACATGCGTCAGTTGGGCTTGGCCCTGACAACCTTCGACTCGACTCGAGGTTACCTGCCTGGCTACATCAACGACATTGAAGATGTGCGAAGTTCGAAGGACAGCAACCAGCAATACACGACTGCTCGCCAGGCCAGTTGGATTGTGATGCTGTTCCCTTACATGGACCAACCAGCATTGTGGGACAACTGGAGCAGCTTCTCCGGTTCCGCTGCTGGCAACACTCCCGAACTTGAAGTTCTGCAATGCCCCAGCAATCCACCCGAGATCCCCGGCTTCCCCTGGTGCTCGTACGTCGGCAACAGTGGCCAGATGTCGACCGATCCCAGCCGCAACACGGTCTATGAGAACCCAGCCAATGGCGTGTTCGTGGATCGCAGTGTCAACCTCAACGCCATTCCATCTGGCGCCAAAGATGGCCGCGAGGACAGCAAGCCGCCTCAGGTATCGATTAACTACATGTCTAACGATGGTGCTTCGAACACCGTGATGGTCAGCGAACGACTCGATTCGTTCTATTGGGCCTACGTCGATTCCGGCAATCAGCCAACCATGATCTCGCAGAACAAGAACTCCGTGCTGGCTGACAACGGCTTGTGGTTCGGCTTCATGTGGTCGAACCAGGCCACCACTGCCGGCACCGCCGACCCTGAGAATTCAAGCTGCCTGCCCACCTACCAGAAGATCAACGGAATTCCCGCCGACCTTCTTCCGCCGCGGAACATGACGGAGTTGACGGACTGCTACGCTTATCCGTCCAGCAACCACTCCGGTGGCGTGAACATGTCCTTTGGCGACGCCCGCGTAACCTTCGTCGTCGAGACGATCGATCCGGTCGTGTATGGCCAGTTGATGACCACGAATTCTCGGCGTTCGGACTACGCTCCCAACGGTGTCCGGGATGCCAAGCTTCCCCCGGTTTCGGCCGACCAGTTCTAATTGGTCGTTTCCAACCGGCTAGAATACAAGCAGGCCGCCGATGCACTACTGCTTCGGCGGCCTGTTTTGTTGCGCTGTGTTCTCCTCGCGGCCCGACCAATGTGTGCTTTCTGCAAACTCCCGCTCACTCACCGCGAGCGCCAACCAGAAAGCCCGTCAGCGTTTGCACGCTACGGTTCACCTGTCCCAGAGTGGCCAGGTAATCGAGGCTCGACTCGAAGTAAGTTCGCTGCACCGTGAGCAGTTCCAGGTAGCTGGCCTCGCCGGCGTTGTAGCTTTGCTGCGTGAGGTCCATGTTCTCCTGAGCCCGGCGGAGAATGTTGTCTTGGTAGGCATCGGCTTGAGCTTTAGCCGACTGGTACTCTCGCATCATCTCGGCGAGTTGCGACGTCAAGTCGAGTTCCACGGCCTCGAGCTTTCGCGAGGCTGCCGTGAGCTCGCTCCGGGCCTGGGCGATGCCTCCCTGGTTGCGATTCCAGATGGGAATCGGCATCCCGACCTGGACACCGCCGATGGCGTCTTGCGTTGCATTGTCGTACTGCATTGCCAGTTGCGCCGTGACGTCGGGGACTGGCTCGGCACAAGCCCGGGCGACTGCCGCCCTGGCTCGCTGGATATCGACAACCAGTGCGGCCACGTCGGGATTGCTGCCCAGTAGTATTTGACGGGACGATTCCCAGTCGTGGGGCCAGGTCAGCTTGGTTGGGTCGGCCTCGACGGACTGAGCCGTCAGGTTGGGTTGTCCCATCGCCACGGCCAATCGACGCCAGGCCGAATCGCGCCGGGCACGAGCCTGAGCCAGCTTGACTTCGATGCGATTCAGTTCGATGTTCGCTTGCAGCACATCGATGCGTCGAGCTTCTTGCGCCTCGAACAGTTGTTGCACCGAATCGCTGGCCTTCGTGCTGACTCCGACCAAGGCTTCACTCAGTTCAACCTCACGCTGCGCGAGGTAGGCATCGTAGAACGCAATTCGCACGGCGGTTAGCACTCGCAGCTTTTCCGCTTCGAGCAATTGCTGTTGCTCGCGCACCTGTTGAACGGCCACCTGACGGTTGAGCCCCAGCTTGTTGCCACGGATGAACGTCTGCCCGGCATAGAGGCCTTGCTGCCCGGCGGCTCCATCGTTGCCCATTTCGGACCCCATGTAGCCAAACTCCGGATTCGGCGGCAGACCCACTTGCACGCAGTTGCCCCGCGCGGCCCGCACTCGGGCGGCCGCCTCGTAGATGCCGGGGTGCGAGTCGAGGGCGATGGCCTCGGCCGAGTCGAGTGAAAGTGGCCCTGTGGAGGGGGTAACTTCTTGCGCCGTGGCTAAGCAACCAGCCAGTGCCAGAGGCACCATGCAAACGATGGGGGCATAACTCAGCATAGTAAATCACCGGGGGGGAAAGAGCATAACGCAACAGTTGCATCGGTCGGACCGGTCGAGCGGGTGAATTGCTTTGTGACGAATCGTCACAGCTTAACAACGTCCTGCCACAAATTCGCCGAACCACATCTCAAGGGTTGGCGTAGAACAACCCAAGCGACGAAGCGCCCGTTTCGTTGCGACCGGAAAGACCCCACCATCGGGGGCGTGAATTGCGGGCCGAGCGAGCAATCGGGCGGCATCCGCGCCCGGAGGGGGTACGATGAATAGCACAGGTGCGCTTGTGCACCGCTAGCGGACGGGGTGCAATCTCGCTTCGCTCGATTCCGAAAGACTACATACCAATGGCCGGCGCTGCGGCTGGCAAAGCAACATTTTGTCCGCCAGCGAGGCGTGGCGGGCCTTTCCCGAGGTGGCTGAACATGTCGACGATCAACTTCCTGCGTTTCGCCTGCTGCCCTGCATTGCTCGCGGCGTTGCTCACCACAGCCGCCTTCGCCCAGGACGAATTTGGTGCGGAAGATACGCCCTCCCAAAATCCCTTCGAGCAGGCGAATGCCGCGTTGGAGAATGAGGAGTGGGACAAAGCCACCGACATGTACACGCAGATCCTCAATGCAGCGACCGCTCAACGCGATACGCTCGCCGAAGCGGCTGCCTACATTGGTCGGGGGCAGGCTTGGGCCGGACTGGAACTCTACCAGCAGGCCTTGGATGATTTTCGCAAAGCCGACGACCTGACCAACAGCGCCGATCCCAAGAAGAAGGCCCTGCGGGCGGAACTGCAGTACCAGCGGGGCAAGATGTACCTGGACATGGGGAGCCAGTTTATTGGTGCCGCGCTTCCCGACTTGCAGGCCGCGCACAACTCCAACCGCACCCACTTGCCCTACGTGTTCGCGCTGGGCAAAGCGTACGCCCTTGGTAGTCCGTATCAAGCCGGCTTCGGCGAACAGGCCGAACCGTTGCTTACCGAATACCTGGACGAGAATCCCAACGATGCCGAAGCACTGCGTTTGCGCGGTACGGCCTATGCCTCGATGAATGAGGTGGAGGACGCGTTTGCCGACTTGAATCGCTCGGTCGAACTCGATTCGAACGACTACCAGACCTATTCGACCATGGGAACACTGCACATCGCGGAGCAGCAGTACCCCGAGGCCATCGAGGCCATCAAGAAGGCCATCGAAGTGTACGAGCCTCAAAAAGGCCAAGAGGACGTGCCGTTCGCGCAGGGCTACATCACGCTGGCCGTCGTGTACGAAGAGATTGGCAAGACGGCGGACGACAAAGCCGAACGCGAAGCAGCGCTTACCGACAGCATCAAGTCGGGCGACGAACTGTTGGACTTGCTGCCCGAGTCGCATGACTACGACAACGTGCGCAGCGAAGTGTATTACCACCAAGGCCTGGCTCACCGGTTCCTCGAAGAATATGGCCAGGCCGTCAAGGCACTGGGCGAGTCGATTAACCTGAACCCTGAGAAGGGCGAAGCCTACTTCCGCCGTGCGATCTGCTTTGTCAACATGGGCGAGTACGAATTGGCGCTGCGTGACCTGACAGACACCCAATCGCTCAACTTCGAAGACGCACGGGCCTATCTGTGGCAAGGCATTACCTACGCCAAGATGGGCAAGTACCGCGAAGCCATTCGGGCTTACAATACGGCCATCTCGTTCAGCAACCGATATGCGGACGCGTACCGCAATCGGGCACACGCCTACTTCCAGTTGGGCGAGTTCGACAGCGCTATCGATAGCTTCAACGAGTGCATTCGCCTCGACTTCGAGAACGCCAGCAACTACTACAAGCGAGGTTTGTGCTACGACAACCTCGGCAAGCCGGACGAGGCCGCCAAGTCGTACATCAACGCGATTCGCTTCGACGAGCAATTTGCCGCCGCCTACGACCGGCTGATTCCCTTGCTCGAACAGCAGGGCCAGGCAGACCTGGCGGAGCAGTACCGAGCCAAGCGGGCGACGCTCAGCACATCAGCTGGCGCGTGATTGGCGGTTAACGGCAACCACGGCAGGCCGAGGCGACGCCGACGCTTTGCTCGCCGGCCAAATGCCTCGCCACCTTGCGACATTTGCCGGCCCCTCTATACTACGGGTGAGAAGTCATCCTAACTCGCGGTCTGGCAACGAGATGTGCACTTAGTGTGCATTTTGGTGCACTCGACCGCGGGCCGTCTGGTATCGAACCCACGAGGTGTTGCGGTGGCTGGAACTGAGCCGTCGTTTTTCGTCCGCCATGAGTTTTTGATTCGCCGGTTACATTCTTTGACCGGCATCATTTTCGGCGGGTACGTCTGCGTCCATTTGTTTGTTAACGCCAGCATCGTCGGTGGTGCGCAGGCGTTTCAGAAGAACGTCCTTGCCATCCATTCGATGGGCGGAATTCTGCCATTGGTGGAGTGGGTATTTATTTTCCTGCCCATCCTGTTCCACATGTTCGTGGGCATTGGCATCACCGTCGGGATGATTCCCAACAACAAGAACTACCCCTACGAGGCCAACTGGCGGTACACGCTGCAGCGGGCCACTGGGTTGTATCTGTTCCTGTTCATCCTGTGGCACGTCTTCCAGACGCATGGCTGGTTCCACTTCGACTGGTGGCTCAACGTAGCCGAGCGGTGGGGCGGAGCCCAGTTCAGCCCGTACAACGCGGCCTCCTCGATTGGGCTGATCATGCAGAACATGCTGGTCTCGCTGCTGTACGCCCTGGGCGTGCTGGCCGCAGCGTTTCACTTGTTCAATGGCGTCTGGACCGCGGGCATCACCTGGGGCATCTGGACTCGTCCGCACGCCCAGGCCAACGCCTTGAAGGTCTGCCTGGCGGCATCGGTGCTGCTGGGTGCGGTCGGCCTCAGCGCCATCTGGGGTGCCCGCAAGATCGGCAGCAGCGAAGAGTCGATCAAGCAGGCCGAGGCCATCGAGAACGAAATGTACACCGTTCAGGTGGAGGCCGGGTTGATCCCGCCCACCGAACACAAGCGGGCTCATCACGCTGATTCGGACGAAACTCCCGAACTGACGGCCACGCCCGCCAGCGATGAGAATCCCACCCATCCGAGCGACGAAGACTGAGAGTGGAGAATAGACGAAATGGCAGAGCAACGAGTCTTGGTGGTAGGTGGCGGACTGGCTGGCCTGGCCGCTGCGATGAAGCTGGCCGAACTGGACATTGCGGTCGACCTGATGAGCCTGGTGCCCGTCAAACGCTCGCATAGCGCTTGTGCTCAGGGTGGCATCAACAGCGTGAACGACACCACTCGTCAGTTGGGCGACAGCGAGTACCTGCACTTCGACGACACCGTGTACGGCGGCGACTTCCTGCAGCACCAGCCGCCTGTGAAGGAAATGGCCGACTGGGCGCCTAAGATCATCGATCTGATGGATCGCCTGGGGGTGCCGTTCAACCGCACGCAGGAAGGCTATCGCGACCAGCGCCGCTTCGGCGGTACGTTGTTCAAACGCACGGCCTTCGCCGGCGCCACCACCGGGCAGCAGTTGCTGTACGCCCTGGACGAGCAGGTTCGCCGCCAGCATGCCGCAGGCAAGGTAAACATCTACGAAGGTTGGGACTACCTGGGCCCGATCATCGACGACGATGGACGCTGCCGCGGAGCCACGGCCCAAAACCTAGTGACCATGGAAATCCGCGCCTTTCCGGCCGACGCCGTGGTGCTGGCCACGGGCGGCTGTGGGTTGATCTTCGGCCGCAGCACGATGAGCATGGCCTGCACCGGAAGTGCTGCCAGCCGCAGCGTGCAGTACGGGGCCAAATACGCCAACGGCGAATTCATCCAAGTACACCCCACCGCCATTCCCGGTGCCGATAAACTTCGCCTGATGAGCGAAAGCGCCCGTGGCGAAGGTGGCCGCGTGTGGGTGCCCCGCACTCCGCAGGACACACGGGCTCCCAAGGATATTCCCGAAAGCGAGCGATACTACTTCCTGGAGGAACGGTATCCCAAATACGGAAACCTGGTGCCGCGTGACATCGCTACCCGCGAAATCTTCAATGTCTGCGTGAATGAAGGTCTCAGCGTCGAAGCGGACAAACAGTGCGTGTACCTCGATCTGACGCACATTCCTCGCGAAGAACTCGACCGCAAGCTGGGCGGCATCCTGCACATCTACGAGAAGTTCCAGGGCGTCGATCCACGCGACCAGCCGATGAAGATCTTCCCGGCCGTGCACTATTCGATGGGCGGCCTGTGGGCCGACTACGAGCGGACCGCCGCGGGTGGTCTGATGCCGGGCTCGCCTCGCAACCATCAGACCAACATTCCGGGGTTGTACGCCATCGGCGAGTGCGACTACCAGTACCATGGTGGCAACCGCCTGGGGGCCAACTCGCTGCTCTCGTGCATCTTCACAGGGTTGTTTGTCGGGCCATGCATCGAAACCGCCTTGAAGAGCCTGGACGCATCGGCCTCGGACGCCCAGTTCGACTTGCTGCATCGCGCCGAACGGTCGAAGAAGGAAATGGAGCACAAGAAGCTGCTTGAGGCCCCGACCGGCGGCGAGAACCCGTACCTGATTCACCAGGAGTTGGGCCAGGAGATGACCAAGGCCGCCACCGTGGTGCGAGTGAACGACCAGCTTACCGCTGCCATCGAAAAGGTTGCCGAGTTGCACGAGCGGGCCAGGAAGTGCTCGCTGTCCGACACCGGTGTCTGGACCAACCAGAATGTGATGTTCACCAAGAGCCTGCTCGACATGTTCCCGCTGGCCAAGGCCCTGCTCAAGGGAGCTCTGGCTCGGGACGAATGTCGCGGTGCCCATTACAAACCAGCGTTCGACATGCCAGGTGTCGAGTCGACCGATCCGACCGAACGCCGCCAGCAGGCCGAGCTGTGGTGCGACAAGTTCGAAGAGAAAAACCGCAAGTGGCTGAAGACCACCATCGCCGATTTCGACTCAAAGGGCGATCCCACGCTCAGCTACGAAGATGTCGATACGTCGCTCATTCCGCCGCGTCCGCGTTTGTACGGTATCGTCGGTGGCGACATCATCGAATCGGTGTGGAAGGAGCGGCAGGTCAAGAAGACAGAGTCCGGGGCCCAGGGTGTCGAGAAGCCCGCCAACGGTGCGGCTGAAGTCTCCCGCGACCCGGTGCCCGCCAATAAGTAAGAGTACCGCACGCTGAGAGTTTCGCCTGCCGATGATGTCCGAGTTGGCCGATACTCGCTGGCGAACTAGAATAAGAGTGTCCTCAGTAAGTTTTAATTGGGCAGTTTAACGGAATTCCAAGAGATATGACCGCAAGTTCCACCAAGCGGGAGTCGTTCGATGTGCGAATCCTTCGGCAAGCCGCCCCTGGCGAGCCGAGTCGCTGGGAGACGTTTCGCATACCGTACGAACCGAATCTCAACGTGATCAGCGTTCTGCAGAAGATCGCTGCCATGGCTCGCAACGCCGAGGGCAAGGAAACCACGCCCGTGGCCTGGGACTGCAACTGCCTGGAAGAGGTCTGCGGTGCGTGCACGATGGTGATCAATGGCCGCGTGCGGCAATCGTGTTCGGCGTTGGTCGACCGCTTGCTCGAAGAGCACGAAGGCGAGATCGAACTGCAGCCGATGACCAAGTTTCCCGTGGTCCGCGACCTGGTGGTCGACCGATCGCGAATGTTCCGGGCCCTGGAAAAGGTGAAAGCCTGGGTGCCTGTGGACGACTACTACGATCGTGGTGCCGGGCCGCGCGAGTCGCAGGAATCGCAGGAAGAGCGTTACCCGCTCTCAGAGTGCATGACCTGCGGCTGCTGTGTCGACGCTTGTCCGCAGTACTCCAAAGTTGAAGTGGAACGGCGACCCAACGAGTCGATCGAAGAGCATCAGGCTCGTCAGGCGGAAGCAGAAAAGAGCGAATTTCTCGGCGCCGCGCCCATCAGCCAGGCGATGCTGTTCAATCGACATGCCACGGGCGCGATGCTGGCCGACGACCGGCTGAACGCTCTATCGGGACCCGGCGGCATTCAGGTTTGTGGCAACGCTCAGAACTGCGTGGCCGTTTGCCCCAAGGAGATTCCGCTCACCACGTCGATTGCCCGTGCTGGGCGACAGACTACGGTGCACGCCATCAAGAAGATCTTCGACAGGTAACCCCGTGTTCGGAATACGATGAGCGAACAGCCCACCGAAACACTCGCAAGTTCTCCGACCGCCGGCTCGTCCAGCGGCCTGCGAGCCCTCCGCGTAGCCATCGGTACCTTGCTCCTGGCAGTGATCGTGGGCAACCTGTTGGCCACTGCGGCTCCCGGGTTGCGTGCCTCCATCCGCGGGGCGTTTCCCGCCTGCTGTGGCGGCGCCGACAGCGCGGCTAACAACTGCGAAAGCGGCACTTGTTCGGCGGGGATGACCCCGATCGGTTTGCCCGTCTCGGTGCTCGAGCAAACGGCCGAGCAGCAACTTCCGCCGCAGGGCGAAGCGAGCGAGTAGACGCCCGAGCGACTTGAAGGGGCCACACTACTTGGGCTCTAGGCGGCTTTCTTCAGCGATTGGCCCATCGCACTGGGCTTGATGAATCCATCTTCGGTCACGTCGTCGAAACGTACCGATACCTGCTTCGAGATGCCCGATTCCTGCATGGTGACGCCGTACAGCGTGTTAGCGCCGGTCATCGTCTTCTTCGAGTGAGTGATCACTACGAACTGCGTGTTCGACAGGAAGTCGGACAGCACGCCGGTGAAGCGGCCGACGTTGGCCTCGTCCAGGGCTGCGTCCACTTCGTCCAGCACGCAGAACGGGCTGGGCTTGCTGCGGAACATGGCCAAGAGCAGCGCCACACAGGTCATCGTCTTTTCGCCACCGGAAAGTAGCGAGATGGTCCGCGTGTCCTTGCCCGGTGGGCAGGCGCGGATCTCTACGCCGCAGTCCATGGCGTCTTCGCTTTCGTACTCTTCGAGAATCAGATCGGCCTCGCCGCCGCCAAACAACCGGCGGAACAGCTCCTGGAAGTGACCTCGCACCGTGTCGACCGTCGACAGGAACATCTGACGGCTTTCGGTGTTCAGCTTGGTCATCAGCTTTTCGAGGCTTGCTTTGGCCTGCGAAAGGTCGTTGTACTGGGCCGAGATCGATTCAAATCGCGACTCGATCTCTTCCAGCTCGTCCAGCGCGTCCACGTTCACCGCTCCGATGCGGTGCAAGCTGTCACGAATCTGGTTGATCTCTTGTTCCACTTGCTTACGATCGATCTCCGGCCGCTCCTGGGGAGCAGCGGCCGCAACCTCGGGCAGGTCGATCTCGTAATCTTCCTTCAGCCGGTCGACCAGCGATTGGCGTTGGTGCTCCAGCTTGGCAAGTGTCACTTCGAGCTGCGAACGGCGCGATTGGGTTTCGTCCACGTGGCGGCGGGCGGCGCTCAGCCGTTGTTGCAGCGCGTCGCGGCGGCCTTGGGCCTCCTTGCGCCGGGCGAGGCATGCTTCGCGGATGGGCGTCTGCTCATCGAGTTGGCTCTTCAGTTCGGTTAAACGTGCCTCGGCTTTTTCGCGCTGTTCGCGCAGTTTTGCCAGCCGCTCGTCGAGGGCCTGCCGCTGGCGTTCCAGTTCCTTCCGTAGGTCGACGGCCGAGGGACCGCCACTGGTGGTGACGGCCGCCTCTTCCAGCAGATCGATCTGCTGCTGCAATTTCGCGGTTTCGACCTCCAGTCGTCCAACGAGGTCCCGTTGTGTGGATTGCTCGGCCGTGGCGACCGAGTACTGCTGACGCAATTCGCTGCAACTGCTGGCCAATCCATCTCGTTGGCCTTCGAGTGTCTTTAGGGCGTTGCGCGTGGCCGTTTCTTCTACATCGATTTGTTGCCTCGCCGCGGTGAGCTTCTCCGCCTGAACGCGCAGTTCCTCGGCTCGTTGACCGGCCACCTTTTCGGCCGTGCTGGCCGAAGCAATTTGTTCGCGGAGCTGCGAAAGTTGTTCGCGGGCCTGGCGGTCTCGGTCGAGTGCTTCGGTCACTTCGTGGCGCCATCGTTCGCACGCTTGCTCCAGATTTTCCTGCTCCTCCGTTAGCTTTTTGGCGGCAGGTTCGAGCTGAGCGACTTGTTGGCGTAGCTCTTCCAGGTTGTGCCGACGTGTCAGCGAGGCGCGGGCTTGATCCCGCCGGCCGGTTACTACGGTTCCCTCGGCTCCCAGCACATCGCCGTCGGCTGTCACAAAGTGCAGCCCATGCCCCGTGTGGCGGGCCAGACGATGGGCCGTGGCCAGGGTGTCGACCACCCAGGTGCGGCCAAGCAATCGCCGCACCAACGGCTGGTACACGGATTCGCTATCGACGAACTGATCGGCACGCCCCCACACGCCATGCTCGTCGGACAGATCCATCTGGTCGATAGCCGACACCGGGGTGCGACAGTCGAGTAGCATCAACCGGGCGTCGGCCGGCAGTTGATCGGCATAGTTGAGCAGTTTCTCCGTCGAGGGCACCACCACGTATTCGGCCAGCACGCCCAGCGCCGCTTCGATGATTGGAGCGGTATCGACATCCACGTGCAGCACGTCAGCCACCACCACCGGCTTCGTACCCAGGGTGTGGGCGACGAAGTGTTGCACCTTCTGGTTGGTGTTCTGCTGCTGGCGATCGAGCTCGCCGATCAGTTCAATTCGATGTCGACCGGCTGCCAGATCGGTTTCGGCCCGTTGGCACTCGCGACGCACCTCGGTCAGGCGTTGTTCGTTTTGGTTGAGCTCGCTGCGGGCCGACTCGAGCTTTTGCTCGCACGCCTGGCAGTGCGAATCGGCCTGGTTGAATTGCTCGCGGGCGTCGGCCACCGACCGGTGGAGCGATTCGAGTTGCCGGTGCAGCGGCGCCAGCTGTTCTTGGGCCGATTCCAGCTCAGCACTGTTGGCGGTGCGGCGTTCGCCCATCGAGGAGAGTTTCTCCCGCATCAGCTCCAGGCGATTGTCGGTGGCCGATAGTCGTTTGGAAAGTTCCTCGACCTGTGCCGACAGTCGAGCGGCCAACGTGGTGTGGTGCGAGAGCTTCTCGCTAGCGTCGGCTAGGCTGCGGGAGTGGTCGTCGTACTCGCTGCGGGCCACTTCGAGGCGGGTCACAACCGAGTCGTTGTTCTCCGGCTCCTGCGGCTGCGGGGCCGTCGCCGCCTGCCATTGCTGCTCGAGGGCCTCGATGTTGGCCTGCAGATCCTCCTCGCGCCCGGTAAGGCCGTCGATCGTTGCTTGACTGCTGACCACCTGCTCGCGAATGCCGGCAATCTGCTGATCGACCTTCTCGCATTCGGCTTGAGCTTCGGCGACAGCTTGCTCCAGTTGAGGAAGTTCCTGCTCGGCCGATTCCATCCACTCCCGGCGCTGATTGTCCTCGTCGGCGAAGTTGGCCAACTCGCCGGCCACGTTGTCGACGCGCTGGGTGAAGCGGAACCAGTCGGCGATGCCAATTTCCGTTCGCAGCTCCTTCAGTCGCTTGACCCCTTCGCGGTATCGCTGGGCCTTGCCCGCTTGCATGCGGATGCTGCGCAGCCGGCTTTCCACTTCGTCGACAATGTCGGACAGGCGCAGCAGGTTTTGCTCCACTCGCGCCAGGCGGCGAGCCGCGTCCTGGCGTTTGGCACGGAACCGGCTGATGCCAGCGGCTTCTTCGAAAATGGCCCGGCGATCGCGGGGCGAAGCCTGCAGCAACCCGTCGACCTTGCCCTGCTCGATGATGCTGTAGGCTTCGGTGCCGATGCCCGTACCGGCCAGCAGGTCGCGGATGTCGCGCAGTCGGCAGGCGCCGCCGTTGATCAGATACTCGCCTTCGCCGCTGCGGTAGACGCGGCGGGTGATCGCCACGTCGCGACCCTGCGATTCGCCCCCGTACTTGCCGTCGGCGTTGTCGAGTACCAACGTCACTTCCGCGGCGTTCAGAGCTCCCCGCGAGCCCGATCCGTTGAAGATGACGTCGGTCATCTCCGAACCACGTAGCGACTTGGCACTCTGGGTGCCGAGCACCCACTTGATGGCGTCGACTACATTCGACTTGCCCGAACCATTTGGCCCCACCACGACGGTGACGCCTTCGTGGAACTCGAACCGCGTTTTGTCCGCGAAGCTCTTGAAGCCGGAAAGTTCGAGCGCTTTGAGCATCGTAGGATGGGGACAGGATCGAGGGTCGGGGAGCGAGCACCGTACTGGCAGTCATTGATCGGCGGGCTCGCTGGCGGTGTCAGGTTTCCTATCGCGATTTGCGGCCAAACAGATCGGGGAGAGGTGTGGCCAGGTCGAAGGTGCTTTCTTCTTCCTGTGTTTCGCCTTCCTTCACGTCTTCAGGGCGGGAGTACTTGCGACCCGATTGTGGCAGGGCGTCTACTCGCATTCGCGACTTCAGCGCGCCTTGCTTGTTGGCTTCCTGCAAGGCCTGCACCACGTCGGGGTAGTTGCCACCCAGTTCGACGATGGCCCGAATCAGCTCGTCAACTTCTGGCTGGATCACCCGGCGATCGGCTTCGCTGCCAGTGCGGAACCGGCTGACGACCAATTCCTGTCCTTGCATGCCGTTGATCAAGACGCCGGTACCGGCATCGACCAGCAACGGCAGCTTCAGCGAAGGCTGCTTGCCGAATAGCACAATTTCAGGTCGGTGGCTGTTGGTCACGTGGATCATCGGTGGCCCTTCGACGTTCAGTTGATGCAGCGTGAAGTTGCCATTCATGTTCTCGCCGGCCACCAGCGGATCGTGCGGGTTCATGGCCCACAGCGAACGGAAGGCGCCGTATCGGGTTTCGGCGCTGTCGACCGACAGCAAGCCGTGCAATGCATCGAAAGCCGCCAGGTCGTCCATCGCACTCAGGGCGGCCATGGCGTTAACACGGAAGGCGGGTTCGTCGCGGGCGACTTGCGCCAGCACTTCCACGGCCGCAGTTTCGTCCAGGTAGGCCAGCGACTCCGCGGCATAGAAGCGGACTTCGGTATCGGACGACAAGATTGCCTGCAACAGAATCTCCTTTGCCTGGTCATCGCCAATGGCTTCGAGTTGTAGTGCCGCCGAAGCCGCCGTAAGCGGATTGGCGATCTGTTCACGGAGCAATTCGACGCGTTCTTGTTGTTCGCGGCCGGTTTCTATCACAGCCAGGCTTTGCAGCACGCGCATGTAGCGTCCCACGTTATCCTTGTACCGCGGATGCACGGCAATCTCGATCAGCTCGTCGTTCTTGGCATTGGCCACACCACGCTTGTGGCCATCGATTCGCATGTAGAAGCGGTCGTTGACACTCTTGCCGATCTGGGCGGCCAGATGAACTGATTTGTAGCGATCGTCGATTACCAGACCCATGGGACGCGACTTGGCCGCTACACCACCGCCGAGAATGCGGCCCCGCGTCGCGTAGGTGCCGTCTTCCTCGTTGGCGCTGGGGTCAACCAGAATGGCTCCTTCGGCTACGCCCAGCACATGGCCTTGGCGAATCTGACCACCCAGCACGGCCAGTTCGGTGAGTCGTGCCGAGAGCAGCCAGCCACCGCGGAGGCTGGTGGTTTCGCTCTTGCTCGGAACGCGGACTTCGACGTCGAAACGATCGCCTTCCTGAATGCCGGGGCGAAGCATACCGCGAATCAGCACCAGGGCCGTATCCGGTGAGGCGAGCACCTTCTCGGGGTTTTCTACCCGCATGCGATTCATTTCCGCCATCATGGCTGCCCGCTGCGGCGTGGGAGGGGGATCTTCGCCGGTGCCCGACAGGCCAGTGACCATCGACAGGGCCTCGACCTTTACGTAGTCCAATCCAAACGGATGGGTGAACTTCGAGATCAGATCGGGTGTATCGTCGTCGGCCAGTTCTTTGAGCGTCTTCTTTTCTTCCGGCTTACTGCGCCCCGGCAAACCGGGCAGTGTGATCAGGCTCATGCAGCCAACCATCGTGCTGAGGGTGGCAAGCGCGGCGCACACCGAGAGGCTGCGCATCAGAGAAGAACGATACGATAAGCTGGCTCGTCGCGTCATGCTGGGAGCTCCATCGGGCGATGTCTTTCGCCCACACTGGCGTAAACGGTAGGGGACCAGCCTTTCGCGCTTCCTGCGCGCAAACCTGGCCCCAGGAAAAATCTGGCCTGGGGAGAGTAGCTAGGCCAACCGAGGGGGTCAAGGCGATGTTTGAAAAGTACTTGAAATCGCCAGCCGTGCTAGCACCGACGGCGATCGAACCTCGCCCCTGGTGCCGCCGCTACGGAGGGTCGTATCCGCCGGGATGCCAGGGATGACAGCGGGCAATGCGCTTCACGCCCCGCCAACTGCCACGGATGGCGCCGTACTTCTTAACTGCCTGAATGAAGTACTCGCTGCACGAGGGCTGAAACCGGCAATGTGGCCCAATCAGTGGACTGACGCACTTCTGATATACGCGCACCATCGCTACCAGAATGAATTCGGGCACTCGTGCTAGCAGTCGCAGTAGGTTCACGATTCGACGAGATGCCCAGCGGCTATCTCTTCCGACGGGTGAGGGCTTGCAGCGACTCGCTCAGCGACTCGAGCGTCGGCGTGTGCTTGGGGCGAGGCAGGCAGATGATATCTGCCGCCGGCAGGTCGTGCTGGTTCAAGCGAAACGCCTCGCGCAAGAGCCGCTTCCAGCGGTTGCGTACCACCGCGTTGCCGACCTTGCGTGACACGACCAGCCCTAGGCGGGGATGGCCCAGGCCGTTGGGCAGTGTGTATACGACCAATCGATTGTCGCCCCGGCTCTTCCGCGCCGCAAATACCCGATCGAATTGTTCCGAACTGAGCAAATGATGCGATTTGGGAAAAGTGTGGGACACAGGCCAACTGCGGGTGGTACGAGGGGAGGGCAGTAATGCACGAACGTGGGCCGAAGTGTTACGCCTTGGTCTCACCATCACCGGGGCGATTGACGATGGTTTCGTCGCTGCGGAATTCGCCCCCACGCACTCTTGGTCGTTGGGGATAGGTGTCGAGCGTGACGTCCGACTGCCGACCGGCCCGCTTGGGGCGCTGCGGCCTGCGCTGGCGCGCCCAGCGCGCCCCGAGCATGACAATGACGATCAACAGTACCCCCAGCAGCGACAATCCCACCAGAGCCAGGATAACGGCAGCCCGACGATCGGGGTCGAGTCGCTCCAGGGCGGTTTGCTTGGTTTCGTCGGCTAGCAGGATCGGTATTTGTGCAAACAGATTCACCATCGGAGATCAGAGCGGGGATTCCGCGTGTCGTTCTTCGCCACGGAGACCAGTTGGCTCTTCTGTTCGTCGGTCAAATTGTCGGGCAGGACAATCTGCACTTCGGCGTACAGGTCGCCAGGATCGCCGTTGGCTGGTTTTACCCCTTGGCCGCGCAGTCGTAGTTTCTTGCCGCCAGAAGTACCAGGCGGAATGGTCACGGCCACCGTGCCATGCGGTGTGGGCACATCGATCTTTGCCCCTTCGATGGCCTCGGCCAGCGTGATGGGCACCATCACATCGAGCCGTTTTCCATTGCGAGTGAAATACGGGTGCGACGCAACGCGCACCGTAATCAGGATGTCGCCCGACGGCCCGCCGTAGTGACTCTCCTCGCCCTGGCCTTTCAGGCGGATCTTCTTGCCATCGTCGATACCGGCGGGAACTTTGACGGAGATGGTTTCGTTCTTGCCATTTCCCCGGCGAAGCGACACGGAGGCCTCGCCCCCTTTGACGGCCGTGTTGAAGGGCACCGTGAGCTCGTATTCCAGATCGGCGCCGCGCTGTTGCTGGCGGGGCGGAGCCTGCGTGCCGCCGCGGCCGCCGCCAAAATGTTTGAACAAATCGGCGAAACCGCCGGCACCTGCACCGCCCTGAGCGCCAGCGCCAAACAGGTCGTTGATATCAAACTCGACATGACTGCCACCCGCCCCGCCACTCGGCCATCCCTGCGGCCGGGGCCCAGCCCCGCCGGGGCCGCCCCCCATCGATTCGAAGCCGGCGCCGTAGCGATCGAACATCTTCCGCTTCTTCTCGTCGCCCAGTACGTCGAACGCGGACTGCACTTCCTGGAACTTCTTCTTGGCCGTTTCGTCGTCGGGGTTCAGATCGGGATGGTACTTACGGGCAAGCTGCCGGTACGCCTTGCTGATCTCCTCGTGGGACGCCTTACGGTCGACGCCTAGGGTTTGGTAGGGATCAGTTGGCATAGTGCTAGATATCGGCATGTCGGAAAGGGGCTGGTTTGTGGACTCCTAATTCTAACCGGTTCTCCGGCGTTTTGTAGAACGCCCGGAAACGCGTCTGTGGGGCATGCTAAACTTGAGGCATGATGTTCTATGCAACAATTGGGCGGATGGTTCTGATTGCAGCGATTATGCTGGCCCCGGCCGCGGTGTGGGCCGCCGATGGCGAGCTTCGCCTGCAGGCGATCGATAGCAAAACCGGGCAGCCGATACCGGTACGCGTCGAGCTGCCAAATTCCCGCGGCCGCCCGATGCGGCTGAAAAAGGTCGGCACCGCCGAGCTGGGCGACCATTTCTACCTTTCCGGCACGGCCACGCTCGGCCTGCGGCGGGGCGATTATGTGTTCAAGATGGACGCCGGACCGGAATACCGTACCCAGAACGGCAGTTTCACCATCGACCGCTATGCCGACGACGACAAGAGCGTCGAGATGCGGCGGTTTGCCGACCTGGCGGCCGAAGGCTGGTTTGCCGGCGATCTCGACTCGCAGCGTTCGTCGCGCGATCTGCCCATCGTGGCGGCCACCGAGGGTATTTCTTACGCACCTTCCACGGCCTGGACTTTCGATGGCAAGAAATGGACCAAGTCGCACTTTCTGGTTCTCGAGTCCGTCGACGACCAAGTTCCTCTGGCTGCCGGCCGCACACTGGGGCCCTACACTACACGAGTGGAATTGGCCGGTGGCACTTTGCTGCTGGTGAGCGACGAGTTGCTGGAAGAGCCACCGCTAGAGCTTGCAGCCGGCGTCACATCGCTAGAAGTGATTCACCAGGCGCGGGAGGCGGGCCTGCATGTGGTGGCAGCAACACCTACGGCGTGGGAGTATCCCCTGTGGGTGGCCAGCGGGGAGTTGGATGGTGTCTGTCTTCTCACCTCGCAGAGCGAATGGAAGCGCATCGTCGATAAAGACCCGCAGGGCAGGCCGCGAGACAAGAGCTTCTATCCCGGCAAGTCTGGCCTGGTGCTGTGGGGCGAGGACATTTACTTCCACACCATCAACTGCGGTGTCGAGCTATCGCCACTGGCCGGCAGTGGATCGGGCGCGAACGAAAGTCCTCTGGGTATAAACTGCACCTATGCGCACCTGCCGAATGCTTTTACGCCCGCAGCGTGGTGGGATGCTGTGGACCATGGTGCGGTGGTAGTTACCAACGGACCGTTGTTGCGTCCGAGTGTAAGCGGAGAACCTCCTGGCACGAAGTTTCGCCTGGACGATGGCCAGACGCTGGACTTTCAAATCGCCCTGAACATGGCGAGCCGACAAAGGGTAGAGTATTTGGAGATCCTGAAGAATGGCCAGGTCGACGTCGAGGTCCGGCTGTCGGACTGGGTGTCGAAGGGCGGCAAGCTGCCGCCGGTGTCGTTCGACTCCAGTGGCTGGTTCGCCGTGCGGGCGAAGACCAACACGGTCGACAAACGCGAATTTGCCCTCACCGCGCCTTACTACGTGGAGTCGACTGCCGGCCCCCGTATCAGCCGCAAGTCGGTAGAGTTCTTCCTGTCCTGGCTCGACGAATTGGAATCGCGCAGCGACGATTCAAGAAGCTGCACCACCGACGAAGTGGCCACCGCGCGTGAGCTCTTTCGCGGGTTGTCTGCCAAGTCTAAAGCCGAATAGCCTCTCTAAACCGCCCAGTTGGACCGCCATCCTCAGCTTGAGGAGCGTCGTTTGAGCAGTTAAAATCAAGCGGTTTGCCGGCCGCTTGATGGGTCGCCGGCTGCATGTGGTTCAACTGCAGGCAAGGGCACCACGAACATGGCAAGCGGCGTAAACAACACCAAACGCGACGGACCCCAGCGGGACGACGCGAACACTTTTACGCTGCGTTCGGTCGTTACAGGGCCGATCGCCGAGATGAGCCTGCTTCGCCAGTCGCTATTGTTCGCCGAGCTGTCGTATATCTCGTATATGTCGCGGGGCGAAGCCGGCGTGTTTGCCAACGAGATGGGACTGGACGACGTGCGGTTTTACGATCGCGATGGCGCCCAGGCCTACGTGTTTGGTAACGAGCACGACGCCGTGGTGGTGTGCCGCGGAACCGAGCCCACCGAATGGAACGACATCCAGGCCGATCTCGACGCCGTGGCCGCCGTGGCCGAAACGGTGGGGCACGTCCATCGCGGGTTCAAACGCGAAGTGGACGATCTGTGGCCTCGGCTCGAGCAGGCCCTGCTTAGCAACGAGCGACCACTGTGGTTCGCCGGGCATTCGCTCGGCGGGGCCATGGCTGCCATCTGTGCGGGCCGCTGCAAGCTGTCGCACATTGCCTCGAATCCGTGCGGCCTGTTCACCTATGGTTCACCTCGCGTCGGCGACCATCGCTACGTGAACTACGTCCGGCTCGACTACTATCGTTGGGTAAACAACAACGACATCGTGCCCCGCGTACCGCCGCGGTGGATGGGGTACCGGCACGCCGGCAAGGAGGTTTACCTCGACAATCGAGGGCAGGTACGCAACCTGCGTGGCTTCTGGCGGTTCCGCGATCGAGTGCGGGGCTTTCTGAAAGGGCTCGCGCGGTTTCGTATCGATCACTTTTCCGATCACAATCTGGTGGGCTACATCGAAGGCATTTGGCGGGCCATCGAGCAGGAGGAACCAGCCCACGACCGTGAGAATCTGGCGGAACTACGTCAGCAACGCCGTGCCAGCTCGATCCCTCATCCCCACTTCGTCGACCACAAGCACGCGAAAGAGCACGCCGTCGACGCACCAAAGCAACATTAGGTACTCCGTATCCAGAAGCGGTCGAGGAGGGCGGCCGCGTGCTCCAGGTTGCGTGCAGCAAACTACAACTTTTGAAGGTATTCACAGGCCATGTCCGACTCGACCGCTAAGTCATATACCCGCGTTGCCAAACTCCGTACGCCCGAAGACTTTCTCGCTCATCTTGCCTCACTGGGCGTGGAGATGCCGTTTGATGCGGAGCTCGAGTCGGGGCCCGACTCTCCCATGGGGGCGTCGTTGGAAGTAGCGGGGCGGAAGATTGGCAACCGGTTCTGCATTCTCCCCATGGAAGGTTGGGATGGCGAGACGAATGGCAATCCCACCGAACTCACCCGTCGGCGGTGGGAGAATTTTGGTCTCAGTGGCGCCAAGCTCATCTGGGGTGGCGAAGCAGTGGCCGTCACGCACGAAGGCCGTGCCAACCCCAATCAGGTGTGGATGAACGACGGCAGTGCCCAGGGTATCTCCGACCTGCGAACCCACCTGGTCGAGACGCACGCCGAGCATTGTGGTTCGACCGACGATCTGCTGGTGGGTCTGCAGCTGACGCACTCCGGCCGCTTTGCACGGCCAAACGACAAGAAGCGGCTCGAGCCCAAGGTGCTGTATCGCCACCCGGTGCTCGACAAAAAGTTCGGCATGGAGCAGACGCTGCACATCATGACCGACGACGAGATCGAAGCCCTGATCGATCGGTTCGTCGAAGTCGGCGCGATGGCCGCCGACATGGGGTATGACTTTGTCGACCTGAAGCACTGCCACGGTTACCTGGGGCATGAGTTCCTCAGTGCGTTCGATCGGCCCGGACCGTTCGGAGGCAGCTTCGAAAACCGCACCCGATTTCTCCGCGAACTCGTAACTCGTCTGCGAGCCAAGCGTCCGGAACTGCTGCTGGGTGTGCGGGTGAGTGCCGTTGACTGGCCGCCGTTCAAGCCGGGCGACGACGGGGCAGGGGTCCCGCAGTTCGAAGAGGATGGCAAGTACCATCACGCCTTTGGCGGGGACCAGACCGGTCTGGATGTCGACCTGGCCGAGCCGATTGCGTTTCTCAAGCTGTTGGAAGAACTCGATGTACCGCTGGTTTGCATCTCGGTCGGCAGCCCCTACTACAACCCTCACTTCCAGCGGCCGGCGTTGTTCCCTCCGTCGGATGGCTACTCACCCCCCGAGGACCCGCTGGTCGGCGTCGCGCGGCAGATTGCCATCACCGCGAAGTTGAAGGAAGCTTGTCCCAACTCGGTGGTTGTCGGCTCGGGCTACACCTACCTGCAGCAGTGGCTGCCGAACGTGGGCCAAGCCGCTGTGCGCCAGGGCAAGACCGACTTTGTAGGTTTGGGCCGCATGGTGCTGAGCTATCCCGAGATGCCCGCCGACGTGCTGGCCGGCCGCCCACTGGCGAACAAAAAGATCTGCCGCACCTTCAGCGACTGTACTACTGCTCCCAGAAACGGACTAGTCTCGGGCTGCTATCCCCTCGATCCAGTCTACAAATCGATGCCCGAATACCAGCAGCTGGCGGACATCAAGAGCGAGATCAAGAAGGGTTGAGTGGAGAGTTCTCAGCAGAGAGCGATCTATCCACTCCTCAGCCAATAGCCGCGGAGCTACGTCTCCGCGGAAAAGAAACTTGCTTTCTTCTGGTAAGAAACGACTACGTCGAAAAGCAATCGATGCCGCAAGTAAATCAATCTGAATTTGCTCGTCGATGTGTGGCTGGCTGCAGTAACTCGTTTTATTCGCTAAGACGAACGACTTGTTGTGGATCGTTTGCAGTCGAAGACCAAGAACTCGGACAGCTCTATTTCGACCCTGCAGACTTAAGCAAGTACATCAGCTTGCTTTGCGATCCAAGATCCGAACCGTCAATTGTTTGTCCAGTTTGCAGTGCCGAGGATTGGGAGCTTGTCCCCGTGGATAACTATCGCGTATTGCCTAGCGAGTGGCTCTGGGCCGTAGAGGCTGAATAACAACGAAACATGACTGTGCTGAAGTCACGCAGTTTCCGACGAGATGTAGCTCCTCGGCTGCTCGGCATTGGTCATTGACAATTCGTCATTGGTCATTTCAACCCGGTGGCCACTTCAAGCTTCGTCCGCCCAGGATGTGAAAGTGCAAATGGTCGACCGACTGCCCGCCGTCGCGACCGCAGTTCACGACCACGCGATAGCCATCGCCGAGGTTGAGCTCCTTGGCCAGGTTGCGGATCACCATCCACATGTGGCCCACCAGTGCTTCATCGTCGTCGGCCACCTCGTCGAGTGAAGCGATCTCCTTCTTGGGAATCACCAGCACGTGCGTCGGCGCCTGGGGGGCGACGTCGTGGAACGCCAGGCACTGGTCGTCCTCGTACATGATGTTGGCGGGGATTTCCTTGTCGATGATCTTTTTGAAGATGGTGGACATGATTCAAAAGCTGAAAGCGAAAGGAGGAAGGCGGAGATGTTACGATTCAGCAGCAGCAAACTGCCCTATCGCGATGGCGGAGCCGGGCACCAGGGCCGGAATGCCACCCTGCACCGGATACACCCAGCCCGACGCGGGACAGACGATCGCGGCCTCGGGCACCTTGGTCACCAGGTCGCCATCGCGGTCGACAACCGCGGCTGCCTCGACCGATCGCTGCAGCCTCGCTAGCTTGTCGTCCGCCAGCCACTCGAGCTGGCCACCCGAGACGGGGCAGCGGAGCAACAGAAGTGGCAGGTCGTGCTTCATGCTAGCGGAAACTCATGCGGTATTGGCCAACGATTACCGATAGGCTGACCGATCGGGCTGGAAACCGCAAGTCGCCATCGGCCCAGCTCCCGGTGGGAAAGAAATCCGTCGCGGATTCTCGCGGATCGCAGCGGATGGACACGGATCGGACCGACTCTAATCAAACACGAGTCCGACCTAGCTTAGCTGGCAGTGGATGAGTTGCCGGTACCCGGGTTGGTGCCTGGTTCCTCCAAATCCGTGCACATCTGCCAAAATCCGCACAGGTCCGCGACTAGTTTTCCCATGCCGCTAACCCGTTAACGGCTAACGGTTTGTCTAACGTCTACTTGTACTTGGTAGGAATCCGACCCAGTTGGCGGCTAATGAGCCACCATGTTGAGGGCCGATACTCCAAAGGATGTATATTACTCGCGGGCGGCTAACGGAACGGCCGCCCCGCATGTAGAGAAGCTTCTCCCCATAACTCGATATCCACGGAGGGAAATCGGGCCATGTGCTACCGGAACAGAACAGTCGCTCTCGCTTCGCTTTGTCTGGCCACGCTTACTGCCACGGCTAGCAGCCAGACCACCCAGCAAATCGTCAAAGACGCCAATGGCGTCACCTGGCAGGAGACCAAAACCGTCACCCAGCGGATGGTACCGACCACCGAGTATCAGACCCGCCAGGAACAGGTCTACACGCCACAGGTTTCTACTACCTATCAGTCGTACCAGCAGAACTACCTGACGCCCGTCACCGAGTACCGCTGGGTGTCGCGCCGCCGCGGGGTGTTGAATCCCTTCGTGCAGCCCTATTGGGCGCACCAACTCGAGCCGTTCACTCGCTGGGAGAACCGCCCGGCCACAGTGCAGGTGCCGGTTACCAACACGCAATGGGTCGCCGGTACGCGGACCGTTTCTTCACCGGTGGTCACCTACAAAGCAGTGCCCCAGGAGACGATCAACCGCGTGGTTGTTTCCGGGACTCCTGCAACCACAACTCCCAGTGTCGCACCGAGCACCCAGCCGGCCACCGCCATTGCCAGTCGCCCGCTTGGTGGTACCCAGATGCAGAGCGATCCGCCTCGCACGGGAATGGGCTGGGTTTCGCCTAGCACACCCGGTCGTTATCGCTAAACACCCGGTGTTTGGAGCAACCTGCTGATTTCCTAACGGGGTGCGGGGTCGCCAACTTCGACCTTCGCCACCCCGTTTTTTTGCGGACTACTCGGCAGTGGTGCGTCGGCGTCGGCGACGGCTTTTGGGCGTGGCCGAGGCGCTCCACTCCTTGGTGAGCGTCTCAAACACCTCGGGCGATTCGTACCGCACGATACCCTTTGCTTCGGGCATTGGACCGATCAGGCCGCGAAACACCGGCATGCCGCGCAGGGCAAGGTCCGTGCTGCAGTCGTCGATGCCGATCTGCGTATGCATTTTCAGCACCGATTCGGTGTGGGTGTAGTCTTTCGAGCGGATTTCGCCATTGCTACCGCGGGTGACGATGCGGATCGTAGGTTCCATGCGGGGAGGCTCTTGCTGGGGACAACGGGAGGGAGTGGTCGGATAGAATGTTTATCGGTCACTTCCTGCTAGCAAGCTCAGCAGCGGCGAACCTGCCTGCCGTGAGGCGAGTCATTCGGTAATCCGGCAGATTCATCCTGCCGCGCATGGCCGGTACATCCGGCGCGCTGAGCGTGGTTTGCTGCGGGAATTGCCGATTTTACGGCCGCGGATGCCTCGCTTGCCTCGGCCTGTAAGCGCCGGTAAACTTGCAGGTCTAGCGAGTTTCACCGGGCGTCCGGCGGAACGAGCCCTGGAGGGTATGCGAATGGCTAGCAGACTGATTCGAAATCAGTTGCCCCGCAAGGGGTTGAGGGTTCGAGTCCCTTGCCCTCCGCTTCTGCTTCTCATCGCACCGAGCTGCACTGCGTTGCGTTAACTCTTGTCCGCTCTGGACTTGCGGCGATTGCCTCTCGCTCTGTTAGTGGCCTGCAATGCCATCCGCGCCTTGCACCTCACTGCATGAAGTTGCACCCGATCGCTTCCTGCGTGCTGCGCCAGAAGCTGCGCAATCGTCGGTCCCAGTCAGACGCAAAGTCCGCGGCAGGTCATCTTTGCCGCTCACCATCGCCCCCAGACGATCAGCGGACTCAACCTCCTGGCCCGGCAGCAGGCGTAGTGCTTGTGCTCCTTGTTGATCTCTTCGATGTCGATCGCCATTTCAAAAGGCGTTGGCTCTCCGCTCTTTGGTAGTGACGGCGATGGCACTGTGGCCACGGGCGCAGTTTGGCCGGATGGCTTCGGTGAGTTGCCGGGGCCTCGTTTCGAGTTCTCCCGCAAGCGGTGCAACCAGCCCCCATTGCCACGCTGGTTGTCGCTTTCGATACGCATGTACACAACGGCATCGGGATCGCCCTGGGGACCAGTGGCACTACACCAGTCGGGCTTCTCGCAAATGGGACAGCGGTGCGATTTGCTGACTTCGTACCATTCGGCGTCACTGTTGTTGTCCGCCTGGAAGTTGTGGGGTAAACTCATAGCGTCAAACCTCGATCGGCGCGCGTCCGGCCGGTTCGGTCGGGCGCCGTCGTAAGAGTCAAAATGGTGGACCGGTTGGGAGTCGAACCCAACGGTTCAAGATGTCAAACCTCGATCGGCAGCCACTGCCTGGCCCGTGAATGGGGCACGTACCACGCCTGGAAGGCTGGCAAAGCTTACGAGGACATCGCCGGCTTCTGTAAATCGACGAAGCTCGACGAGATCAAGTCACACGGCTACGTTCTTACGCCCGGTCGGTACGTCGGCGCCGCCGAAGTGGAGGAGGACGACGAACCGTTCGCCGAGAAGATGCAGCGGCTCACCACTGAGCTGGGCGAGCAGTTTGCCGAGAGCGCGAAGCTAGAGGCGGCGATTCGGGAGAATCTGAATTCGCTGGGGTTTGCCGCGAAGTCCTGGCTTTGAATGGTGCGAGTTGTAAGGAGCAGCAATGGCTGAGAACCTACCGACCCCCTCCGAGGGCGACTTCCTGTTCTACGCCACCGAGGATGGCAATACCCGGGTGCGGCTAATGGTCGAGGGCCAGACCGTCTGGATGCCGCAGAAGGCCATTGCCGAACTGTTCGAGACGACCGTTGCGAACATCAATACTCATATCCGCAACCTCTTGGCAGAAAACGAGTTAGAGGAAGGATCAGTTATTAAGGATTACTTCATAACTGCCGCAGACGGCAAGTCGTACCAGACCAAGCATTACAACCTCGACATGATCCTGGCCATTGGCTACCGAGTCCGCAGTCCCCGCGGCACCCAATTCCGGCGGTGGGCCACCAAGACGCTGCGGGAGTACCTGGTCAAGGGGTTCGTGCTCGATGACGAGCGGCTCAAGGCGGCGGAAACAACCTTCGGCCAAGACCACTTCGATGAGTTGCTCGAACGGATTCGCGATATTCGCGCGTCCGAGCGACGGTTCTATCAGAAGATCACCGACATCTACGCCACCAGCAGTGACTACGACGCGAAGGCCGAAGTTTCGCAAGAGTTCTTTGCCACGGTGCAGAACAAACTGGAGTGGGCATTCACCGGTATGAAGGCCGCCGAACTCATCCGGAGCCGCGCCGACGCGTCGCAGGACAACATGGGGCTCACCACCTGGAAGAACGCTCCCAACGGTAAGATTCGTAAGACCGACGTGACGGTGGCCAAGAACTATCTTAGAACGTGTTTTAAAAATTCATTTTTCCGCCATGGCCAGCCGTTTGGACATGAGGCTGATCATGGCGATGTAGGTTATTGCTTCGCT
>NZ_JAMXLR010000016.1 GCF_024054565.1 Aeoliella straminimaris | reverse complement strand
AACAAATCGAACCCAACTGCCGCAACCGACTTACGTCATCAGGCATCGCCTTCGAGAATTGCTATGACGTCACCGGACTTTACGGCGGAGGTTAGCTTCACCTCCCCCAAGCGAGTTGGTAGTACAAAGCGCAGCTTGCCGTCGGCAACTTTCTTGTCGTGCCACATCAAGCGATAGATCTCTTCGCTGTCGAATTCCAGCGGACGCGTAGGAAGCGATAAGGCTTCCAGCAGTTCGATTTGCCGCTGTGTCGCCTGTGCGTCGATCAAACCAATTCGCTCGGCCAACTGCGAAGCACACACCATGCCCATGGCGACTGCCTCGCCATGCAACAACTTGCCGTATTGCGTAGCGGCTTCGAAGGCGTGGGCAAACGTGTGACCGTAATTCAGGATCGCCCGCCGACCCGTTTCTTCTCGCTCGTCTTCCTGAACCACATCGGCCTTCAGCCGGCAGCACCGCTCGACCACGTACTGCAGCGTTTCGCTATCGCGCGCGTTGATGGCATCGACGTTGGATTCGAGGTACTCGAAGAACGGCTCGTCCATGATCACGCCGTACTTCACGACTTCCGCCATGCCTGCGGCAAATTCACCCGCTGGCAGGGTGCCGAGCACATCGACGTCGATCAGTACGCCCAGCGGCTGCCAGAACGCACCGACGATGTTCTTGGCCTCGGGGAGATTGACGCCCACTTTGCCGCCGACCGAGCTATCCACTTGTGCCAGGAGCGTGGTGGGGATTTGCAGGAACGGCACACCGCGGGTGAACGTGGCAGCCACGAAGCCGGCTATGTCGCCCACGACCCCCCCGCCCACGGCGGCCACTACGCTGCCGCGGTCGGCGCCCTCGGCCAGCATCGTCTGCCAGAGGTCGATCAGCACGTCGGCATTCTTACTCTCCTCGCCCGCCTCGATCACCAACAGTTCGACCTCGAGCCCGGCTTCGACGAAGTAGTCGCCCACGGCGTCGGCGTAGAGTTCGTCGACGTTCGAATCGGTGATCAGCACGACGTGCGAACTGCTCGACCGCTCGGCCAGGAACTCAGCGCACTGCGGGAGCGTCCCGCTACCAATGGCGATGTCGTAACCACGTTCTTTGAGATCAACACGAAGCGTGCGAGTTGGCATGGAAGGTTCGAAGCAAAGGACAAGGTTGAAGTGGCTGCAAGGGATGCAGGTAAGTTGCTATCACTTGCTCCAAGGGGGAGAGTTAAACGCCCAAACGCTTTAAGTCGTCGGGCATCACTGTAATGCGGCGGCAGAAACCGGTGTGGGTGCGAACGTACTCGAGATTTGCGGCCGCGGCCGGATCCTCATGCACGGCCAGCGACACACGTTGCCGCGCCGCATCGTCGAGCGTTGCGCAGGCAGCGTCCCACTGGGTGTCGGTCTCCATCACCAGGCGTTCGCGGTAAGGATCAAACTTGTCGGGCATCGCGGCTATTCCTCGGTGATGGTGACTTTTTCCATCACGTCACCCTGCTGGATGCTGTCGACCACGCTTTGCGTGTTCTCGATTACCTGGCCAAACACGGAGTGCTTGCCATCGAGCCAATCGGTCGCGGTGTGGGTGATAAAGAACTGGCTACCGTTAGTGTTGGGACCGGCATTGGCCATGCTCAACACGCCCGGGCCCGAGTGCTTCAGTTCGGGATGAAACTCGTCTTCGAAGGTGTAGCCAGGCCCACCGGTGCCGGTTCCCTGAGGACATCCGGTTTGGACCATAAAGTCGTCGATCACGCGATGGAACTTCAGTCCGTCGTAGAATCCTTCGCCTGCCAGCTTTTCGAAATTGGCGACGGTTTTGGGCGCCTTGTCGGCGAACAACTCCAAGCGAATGTCGCCGCGATTAGTGGTAATGGTTGCAACTTTCATAGGGGACATGTGGGGCTAGAGAAAGGAGTGATGGAAAGGGCCCGCACAAGAGCATTGGGCTTCCGCATCAGCATCGCCGCAAGTGTGTTTTGTCGCAAGGGTTGGAGAAGCCGCGTTGATTGGCATACGATTTTTCACTGGATTCTTTTGACCTTGCGAAACGGTGTTGATATACTTTAATAGTAACGGTGATTGATGCTTCTTTTACTCGAAAGAAACGAGGAGGCCATCAAGATGGAAGATCCGCCTTACGGGCAACTGCGAAGCATTGTTGCGGCAGACTTTGTCGCGTCCTGAGCAGTCAGGCACGACCGCAATGCTTCGATCTCTGCAAGTGACCCGTTTTTTCTTAGACACAAGGAGTCAAAGCCAAGCGATGTAGGCTTGGCTGCCCCGGTTGGCGTGACGGCGATTTTTCGTGCCCGGTGTACAAGTACGCAGTCCGTGCGGTGGGTAATTACCTCCGTACCGCCGGACAGGACACTGCCCATAGGGTTGAGTTCACCAACACGAGAGAGAGCTGGAATACCAACCGTCAGGCGCTCCGGCTAGACAAAGGTAAGGCCCTTGCCGCCTCTTTTTGTGCGGCAAGGGCCTCGTCGTTTTTAGCGGCTGTGGGCAACGGCCTCAACCGCGTTGGCTTCTCTCACTACCAAGGGTAGTGGCAACCGTGTCCCCAATAGTTCGGGGTGCACACTTGCGGGTAGTAAGTGGGGGCCACGTAGTGGTAGGACGGGTAAACTGGCGCCACGTAGTGCGTGTGCACGGGAGCGTGGTACGAGGCATAGCCGTAACCAAAACCACCACAGCCCGCATCGGCCGACGGGGCCGAAACCAGCGTGACCGCCAGGGCCACTGCCAACACGCCACACACAGCCAACACTTTCGACTTACGTAAAGACTTCATCGCTTTTCTCCATGCTAGAGACGGTTATTGTTTCGCAGGTCACAATCGCCTGCTTCACCCTCTCTTACGGCCGCTCGGAGAACTGTTACAGTTCCGACAAACAAAATTTCGGCGCGAGGCAATCGATCACGCGGAGTCGCGCAGTTCTTCGGTCCGAAGCGGTGCATTTCGAGGGCCGCTTCCCACGCTGAACGGAGACATGTTGCGCCTGTCCGTCAGCGCAACCGCTGCCTCAAGCAGGTGTCCAGTCCAGGCAAACGATCCAGACATCCGAAGTTTCCCCTCGCCGTCTGGGCGTGAGGCCATCGCGCACGAAAAAAGCCGACCTCGGCCCGAAGGCAAAGGTCGGCTTTTTCGCAACGCCAGACGATCTCGTGGGAGGCTCACCAACCGTATCCGTAGTGGAACGAGGGAGCGTAGCAACCGCCGCCGTAGCAACTGGGGGCAAAGTACGTCGGGCTATAGATCGGCGCCACGTAGTTCACCTTCACAGGCGCTACGTAGTGCGTGTGCACGGGAGCGTGGTACGAGGCATAGCCGTAACCAAAACCGTGACAGCCAGCCTCGGCCGAGGGAGCCGAAACCACCGTGACCGCCAGGGCCACTGCCAACACGCCACAGATTGCCAGAACTTTCGACTTACGTAGAGATTTCATCGCTTTCTCCATGCTAGAGAGGGTTTTTGTTCTGCAGGCCACCATTGCCTGCTTCACCCTCTCATACGGCTGCCCCGAGAACTGTTACACGGCGGCCGATGTTTTCTTTTGCCGGCTCAGCAGGTGCCGGGCGTGGTCGACGTGGACGGGCAACCGATCCAGGTTCGACGCCAGCGCCACAGCATGGGGGCGAGCACCATCCGGACGAACTGCTATCAGTACGCGACGCCGTGGAGACGGCGAGAGTTTGCTCACGCCGCGGTGTGCGATGTGCCGATAGAATCGATGAAGTTCTGTAGTTCAGCCAGGGAGTGGGGGCAATGCGGATCGAATCTTCGTCGACGGGCGGTTCGCTGCTCGCGCCCACGGTGCCTTCGAATCACGATCACCACGTCCAGGCAGTGTTCAGCGACGTACTCGAAGCGGTTGGGCGGGCAGGCTATGCCTCGGCTCAGGAAGTGAAAGAAAACGCACCGCTCAGCGAAACCATCACGGCCGCCTGGAACCACTGGTTCACGACCGAGCGCACCGGGCGGTACGCTCAGACCGAAAATGCACAGCAACTTCGCCAGGACTACGGAGAGCTGTTGGTCCAGGCGCACGAGTCGGGTGGCTACGCCGCACCGAAAGACTTCCTGCAATCGCTCGACGAAAACCAACTCGAAGTGGTGCAGAAGGTGCACCACCTGGCTGATCCCATCGGAGTCGCATCGCTTACCGAAGAAGGGGCGCTGAATCTCCTGCTGCCCCCCGCCGCGCAGGTTGACCTCAACCACGATGGCATCACGCAATCCGGCGCGGCCAATGGCTTGCGATTCCCCGACAGCAACACACCGCTGGAAGTGGTGCAGGCCTGGGAAGAAGCCACGGTCGGCATGACCTTCGGCGAGCGGATGACGCACGAGTTTCGCATGGTCGCCCCCACGCTGCTCAGCAACATCGTACTGGACGAAAACGGTGCTTACTCGCACCACTACGAGCCCGGCGATCCCGAGTGGCGTAATCCCCGGGCCAAGCCAGGCTACTCGTACGTGCAGGCCACCCAGGACATGCTGGACCACCTGGAGTTCATAAAGCCCAAGATCAGCCGCCAGCAGTACGAAGAGCAGAGCGCATTCTGGTCGAAGTTCCAAGGGCTGCTAGAAGAGTACGGCGCCAAGTAAGCACGCCTGGCCAACTATCGCAGCACCCGGAATCGCTCCGGCGGCCAAACAATGTGCGACACCACACCGCGGACATGCGAACGCGGCACGGCATAGGGCGGATGGCCTTCGGCCCCCTGCTCCCACAATCGCGAATCGAAGGCCGCAACGCTGAAATCGCCCAGCATGAAGTACTCGTCGGCGGCGAGTTTGGCGGGCGTTTCGGCCGAGCCGGCGGATATCGGCATCATGTCTGGTCCCCACGGCACTTCGGTGACGTACTGAAGCCCCTGAAGGTGCTCGGGCACTTCGACGACTTCGCCATCGATGGTCACCTTGCCGTTTTCGATAACGACCGTCTCGCCGGGCAGACCGACCACGCGTTTCACGTATAGCTGCTGTGGATCTGCGGGCGACTCGAACACCAACAAATCCCAACGACGCGGCCGCAGGAATCGGGCTGCCACGATACGCGTGGGCAGATAGGTCTTGAGCGACTGTGGCTGCTGCTCTGTGACGTGAAACTGGTCGCAGATCATGGGCAATGGAACGGAGTAACGGACGTCCTCCGGCGGCGGGATGAAGTAACAGGTCCCGCCGCAGGTTGCACAGACATCGCGGCCGTGCCATCCCAACAAGGTCGGCATCATGCTATTGGTCGGAATCACGTACGGTTCGAACAGCAGCGGGCGGACCACCAAGAAAGAGAACAACACCACCGGCAAGCCGGACAGGAGAGTGGGAAGCCAGGCCTGGATAGCGCGGAGTGCCGAAATTCGAAAACTCCATGAGATGATCCCAATGTTCAGCAGCAAGTAACCAACCGTCGCCAGCAACACCACGGCCAACTCTTGCTGCGGCCGATGGGCAAAGACCCACACCACACCGATTTGGTACGCGATCGCAACGACGTTTACGACTACTGAAATGACCGCGAGGCGTCGCCAGGTCCACTGCCGCGCCTTGGCCCAGCGCAACCCCAAACCAAACAGGGCTGCCCAAGCGATCAAGGTAATCGCGACAGCGCCAACTAGTACCAGTGCCAGCAGGAAGGTGGTGAGCATCGAGGGACAACGCATCGAGTACAGGTCATTTGAACTGATACCCTTTATACCCGCGGTTCGCCCCTGGCAAAATCACACGAAACCATGTGTTGCATGACATCGCTGCAGCAACCAGGGATTCACTCCCCCGGCAATGGATCCGCCCTCACGTACAACTGCTGGGGCGGGTCGTCGTAGTACTTCAGCAGGGCTGGGCAGATCCAGCCTTCCATCGGTGGGTCGTCCAGCGTGTACCAGTTGCCGTCGCCTTCACGGCGGTTCCAGGTGAGCCGTTTGTCGTAGCCGGGAAATTCCTGGGCCGAGAACGTCATGCGAAATCCCTGATCCGCCTGGGGAATGTCGGCCACCAGCACGTCAATCATCTCGGGAATGCCTGCCACGAAGGGCTCCTGCACCAGCCCCACGCGGGCGTCGTCGAACACCCAGGTGCCATGCGCCCGGTACGGAGTAATGACCAACAGGGAGTTCTGTGGCACACCTCGCGACGGCAGCGGCAACAGGCCCGCGCCCCACAAGCCGGGTAGCAACACGGCCAGCACCACGAGTAACAGCAACAACGTCCGACGCAAACTGAACTGGGACTTCATCGAGAACCTCCGCACGAGCCAAGACAAGGAGAACGCCCACCGGTTCGATGCAACCGACCGGTGACAAGTTCCACTGACTGATTCGCCATCGGAATGACCGGTTATTCGCCCTTGCCCTGGTGGTCCGGTTCCCAACAACTCGAAATCCTGCCAACTACGTCCGAATTTCAGCCAATTCGGCTACCAAGCAAACAGTCGCAAGAGCGCATAAAAAGAGCCGACCCCGCCCGTAGGCGAAGGTCGGCTATCTGTTTCGACTTTCTGCGTGGCTTACCAACCGTAACCGTAGTTGAAGGTGGGGGCGACGTAGTTGGGAGCAATGTAGGTGGGGGTGTACCAGGTGGGTGCTACGTAAGTTGGCGTGTAGACCGGGGTCACCACCTTCACGGGGGCCACGTAGTGCTTCACGATCGGCACGCGATACGTGGCGTGGTGGTATCGGTAACCATGACAACCGGCGTCGGCCGATGGGGCTGCCACCAGGGTGACCGCCAGGGCCACGGCCAACACGCCAAAAACTGCCAATGCCTTCGAGCTACGTAGAGTGTTCATCGCTTTGTCTCCTTGCCAGAGTGGGTTGAGGGTCTCGCAGGTCGTAACTGCCTGCTTCACCCTCTCATACGCCCGACTGGAGAACTGTTACAAAGCGTGCGAACTTTATCCCCTGTACGTAGAAACCAGCTATAAGCTGTCCGCCGTTTTCGGATGCTGGATCACGTAGTCGTCGACCTGCGGCTTGTATTCCGCCCGGTCCATGAGGGTGATGGAGAGAAACAGCGCCACGAACAGGATGGACGACACCAGGATAATGCTGTTCATCGGCTTGTCGTGAGCCAGTTGCATGAAGATCACCGCCACGAGAATCGCCTTGACGGCCGCAATCAGCAGGGTGAGCCCCACTTCGAAACGGCCGAAGTCGACGTGGTCCTGCGTCGCCTGATACACGGTCAGCACCGTCAGGCCGACCAGAGCCAAGAACGTGCCCAACAGGACTGGCAGCGGAGTAACGTAATGCGAGTGGTTTTCAGACATAGGTCAGGCGTTTGGCGTTGATTGCTAGGGGTTTGTTGCCCGGGGTCGACCACGGATGAAGCTGGTCTTCTACCCCGCAGGCTTACCGCCTCGCAGCTCGTTGGTTATTGGATCAAATACAACAGCGGGAACAGGAAAATCCAAATCAAGTCGACCAAGTGCCAGTACAGGCCGGTGTACTCGACGGGACCGTAGTAGTGAGGTTCGAAGTGATCGCGGGCGGCGCGGCTGACGATCCACACAAACACCCCGATACCCGCCAGGATGTGAATGGCATGAACGCCAGTCATGGCGTAGTAAATACTGAAAAAGACCCCAGGGAATTTGGGCCCTTCGCTGGCATAAACCAGTTTCTCTTTGGTCAGCACCACATCGGCCGAGGCTTCCTCCGCTTGGATTTCGCCGGGCGACTGCACTTGCTCGATGGCCTGTTCGGCGGTCTCGGGGTGCTCGAGGCCATCGACGCGGTCGGTACCCTCGAGTTCTTCGACCGCTTCTTGGTCCTCGACAGCCACGTTGCCCTCGCCTTCGGCCTCTTCCTCGCCATGAGCGGCTTCCTCGCCGTGCTCATGCTCATGATCGGCATGCGCGGCGGCCTCGGCGTGGTGCTCATCGCCCTCTGCGCCCTGAGTGTAGGCGTTACCCGCCAGGCAACCGACGCCGGCCCCGATGACCGTGGCGGCCAGGGCATAAAAGGCCCAGCGGCGGCCCACGGAATTGGCCCCCAGTACGATGCCGATCACGCCCAACAGCACGCCGATGCCCAGCATCACCAGGCCCGTGTACATCAATCGCTCGTGGGTCGGCCCGAGATCGGGGTGCGATCCTTCGACGTAGGTGTAGCCACCCCGCCAGAAAAGCCCTTCGGTGAACTTGATGGAGTACTCCACGGTCTTCACGCCCATGAAGATTCCGGCACAAGCCAGCGTGATGATCAGGTTGGCTAGTAGCCCCTTCTTATCGTTCAACTGCACGCACCGCACGCTCCAGGCGACCGTCAAACTGCTCAGCAGCAGGACGATCGTGTTGGCGGCCCCCAATTCCGGCTTGAGGAACTTCGCGGCGTCCTCGAAGATCTGGGGATGCGCGGCGCGGTACGCGGCGTAGGCGCAGAACATGCCGCTGAAGAACAACACTTCGGTCGACAGGAACAACCACATCCCGAGCTTGCCAGCCTGAAACTGCTGCTCGCCGGTTTCGAAGTGATGGGCCTGGAACCGATGATGGCTGTGATCGTCGGCGTGTGCAGAAGCAGACATGGGCGATTGAAAGTCGTGTGGCTGTTTAAGCGGAAGGGTAAATGACCAATGTCGAATTCCCAATGACCAATGCCACAGTTGGACGTTGGTCATTCGGCATTCGTCATTGCCTATCCTACTGGTTCTTGTTCGTGGGCCGGAGTTGGGCTCGCTGGTGGCAAGGGCTTGTAGCCCTCCAGGTCGGGGTCCCACTCCAGATTGGCGTAAATATACGGATCGCCCACGGTTGGCGTCTCATGGAAGTTGTGGTGAATCGGTGGCGACTGGCAGGTCCACTCCAACGTCGCACCACCCCACGGGTTACGCGGGGCGCGGCGGCCGTAGTACAGCGCGGCGATCAGCGTGCCGGCGGCGATAAACAGCCCAACGCCCAGAATCATCGCTCCGGTGGTCGAAACCCGGTGCAGGGCCGTGAACTGCTGCAGCATGGTCTCGCTCACGGGGAAGCCTTCGCGACCTTCGTACGAAGCATAACGACGGGGCATGCCGAGCGAACCGAGCAGGAACTGTGGGAAGAACGTCAGGTTGAAGCCCACGAACACCAGCAGGGCCGAAATCCGCCCCCAGGTTTCGTTGTACATCTTGCCGAACATTTTGGGCCACCAGTGGAACAGGGCCGCGATAAAGGCAATCAACGAACCACCCATCATCACGTAGTGGAAGTGAGCCACCACGAAGTAGGTGTCGTGCAGGGCGACGTCGGTAGCCAGCGAACCGAGGTGCAAACCGGTGAGGCCGCCGATCGTGAACAGGAACAAGAAACTCAGCACGTAGCACATGCCCGTGGTGAGGTACAAGTTACCCTTGTACATGGTGGCCAACCAGTTGAACACTTTGATGCCCGATGGGATGGCGACGCTAAACGTGAGACCGCTGAAGATGACGGCCGTCAGGGCGCTTTGGCTACTGACGAACATGTGGTGCCCCCAGACCAGGAAGCCCAGCAAGGCGATCGCCACGCTCGAGAGCGCGATGAACTTGTAACCGAAGATGTGCTTGCGGCAGTACACCGGCAGCAGTTCGCTCACCACGCCCATCGCCGGCAGAATCATGATGTACACGGCCGGGTGCGAATAGAACCAGAAGAAGTGCTGGAACAGCACCGGGTCGCCATTGTACTTGGGATCGAAAATGCCGATGTGCAGCGTGGCTTCGAGCCCCAGCAGCAGCACCGTGATGCCCAGCACCGGCGTGGCCAACAACTGGATGATGCCCGTGGCGTACAGCGACCACAGGAACAGCGGCATCCGGAACCAGGTCATTCCGGGCGGTCGCATCGTGTTGACGGTCACCACAAAGTTGAGGCCCGTAAAGATGGAGCTGAAGCCCAGGATGAACACGCCCATCGTAGCGCAGACCACGGGGGCCGTGCTGGTTTCGACACTGTAGGGCGTGTAGAACGTCCACCCGGTATCGAGGCCCGAGATGAGCATCGCGCTGACGAAGAAAATAGCGCCGATCACCCACAGGTAGAAGCTGGCCAGGTTCATCCTCGGGAAGGCAACGTCTTTGGCCCCCAGCATGATGGGCAGGAAGAAGTTGCCCAGCGACGCGGGGACGCTGGGGATGATGAACAGGAACACCATGATGGCGCCATGGAGCGTAAAGATCTCGTTGTAGGTCTTCGCATCGAACATCCCGCCGGCGGGATACCACAGATGCAATCGCACCAACAGCGCGAAGATACCGCCCAACAGCAGCGACACCGCAATACCTACCAGGTACATGATGCCGATGCGTTTATGGTCGAGCGTAAAAGCCCACGACGCAAAGCCGCTGCTGACGTTCAGATAGTTCTTTTCGTCGTGGCTGGTACCCTGTTCGATTTGTGCAGGCGTGGCAATCATTCTTCTTCTCCTGCTTCAGGAGCCGCGGGCTCCTCATCGGTTGACTCTGAACTCTCGCTTGCTTCATCAGCGGCTGGCTGATCATCCGCTGCAGCTTCCGATCCGCCGCCGTCCGTGGCCTCTCCGCCTTCCTCGGCGGCAGCGGCTGCCGCTTCGGCCTCTTCCTTGGTGGGCCCGTCGTATGCATCTGACAAGTACTGGATGTAGGCGATAATGGCGTCGACTTCCGCCGGCTTCACCAGCGACTCGGGATAGGCGGTCATGTTCACGCCCTGGTAACCGCCGACGATCTTGGCCTGAGGCTTGCGGATCGATTCGAGGATGTAGTCATGGTCGACCGTTACCTTCGAACCATCGGCCATGGTCTCTTCTTTGTCCCACAGGTCCTTCCAGGTAGGTCCACCGCCAACGATAGCCGAGCCATCGTTCGAGTGGCATGTCTTGCAGCCCTTCTCACGCCACAGTTTTTCGCCCCAATCGGGCCCCCAAACGGGCGGCTTGCTCAGCTCGGCCAGGGCTTCCTGGAAGGCGGCCTCGCTCTCGTGCACCTTCACGTAGCTGTTCATGTTCGAGTGGTCCAGACCACAGTACTCGGCACAGAACAGGTCGTACTCGCCCGGCGTGTGGGCCGTGAACCACTGATAGGTGTACCGGCCCGGCACGCAGTCCTGCTTGATGCGGAATGCCGGGATGAACAGGCTGTGAATCACGTCGGCCGACTGCTGCACCAACCGCACCGGGCGATCGGGCGGAACGTGCAATACCGGACTCGAGGCCCCATTGGGGTACTGGAACGTGAAGTTCCACTTCGAGGCGATCACTTGAATGTCGTAGGAGTCGGCCGGTGGCGTCCGCATGTCCATGAAGCCATTGAAGCCCAGGAAGAAGATGAGCGCCACCAACAGAATGGGAATCACCGACCAGATGATCTCCAAGGCGTTGTTGTGCGATGGCGAGGGCTGTTCGACGTGCCCCGGGCGAGCGCGATATTTGACAATGAAGACAATCATCATCCCGACGACCAGCACGAAGAACGCGATGCAGATCCACGTGATGATGCCGAACACTTTGTCAACGTTCTCGGCCGTGGCTGTGGCAGAATCGCCAAACCAAAAGCCCGCGAGCGGTAACGTCGGTAAATGCATGCTATCGGAAAACAACTGACTGCCAATCATTTCTGGTAAGTCCTGCTAACCACTAAGGCACGAAGACAACGGAGGGTCTCGAGCTACTGCGGGGTCGCGTCCTCGGAGTCCTCGTGGTTGGATATCGCTGGTTCAACGGAGGCGTGGCGGTGACGACGCATCAGCCAGTAAGGCATCAGCGCCAGGCCCAGGATCACCACGGTGACCCCACCACCCAACTGCATGATCCGCACTGCCTGGGGAGCGTAGCGGCCCTTGGTATGGTCGTACACGAAACAAGTGAGCCACACCCGATCCAGGGCCGAGCCGACCTTGCCTTCGCTCGCCTCGACCAGGCTCATGCGAACGGTTTGCGGATCGTTGCCCAGTCCGTCCAGGTAACGCGATACCACGCCGTCGGGCGTGACCACAATCAAGGCCGCGGCGTGGGCATACTCGCCGGTGTCGGGGATGTACTTGTACCGAAAGCCCACGGTGTCGGCTAACGCCTCGATGTTCTTGCCATCGCCCACCAGGAAACTCCAGCCATCGGATGTACCGGGCCGACCATACTGGTTGGTGTAGCGCTGGTGCGTGAGCTTGGCCCGCTGGGGCTGTTCGTTGGGATCGATGCTGACGCTGACCACCTCGAACTGGTCGCCCGCGTTCCACTTCATTTCTTCGTCGCTGAGCACGGCCACCAGATCGTTCAGCTGCCGGCCGCACAGCATGGGACAGTTGGAGTAGTTGAGCGTCAGCAGCACGGGGCGTTCGCCGTCGAACACCTTGCCCAAAGTCAGCGGCAGTCCGTTCTGGTCGCGAAATTTCAGATCGAGCGGGATCTGCGTGCCGACCTTCTCCTCGACCCCCACGCCAATCATCTCCTCCGGTCCGTCGGTGATGATTTTCGCCTCACCGCGCACCCCGACCGACAGCAGAGCCAGCACGAGGAGCGGCCGAATCAGTCGTCGGATAGAGCGGGTTGGGCAAAACATGGGGAAAACTCCTAACAGCTTGGTGTGTTCGAACTCCAAGAGATTGTAGGGGGACGGCCATCGCGTGGCGAATGGCGGCTACTTCTGGGCAAACTCCTTGACGGTAATCTGCATCGCCTTCTCGATCGGCACGGCAACGGTTTTGCCCTCGTTGTCTACCCACTCCAAGTTGTCGAGGGCATTCAGCTGAGCGGAGATTTTGCTGTCCGACTCGGTAAACTTGGCGTCGAAGTCCTTGGTCACTCGCTGCTCGGCCGCCACGGTGTTGTAAACCGCGTGCAGCCCGGCAATCGTGGCCACGGTGATCAGCACGCTCACCAGGCCCCAGACCACGATCGCCCGAATGTCGACGTCGTCGCCGTGCTTGGTATCGACAGGAACCATTCCGTCGGGAGTTGCTTCGGACATAGCTGAACGGGCCAGTTGAAGGAGGGTGAAGGTTGAGGGAGGAACTTAGTGGTTCTCGAACGATAGCGATGCCGCCAGGCGGGGGTCGCGTACCGGGACCAGCCAGTTGCCGGCCGCAATGTACAGCAGCACCGCAACGTACAGGCAGCCGACGCCCACCATCACTCCGGCGTACGTGGCAATGGTCGCAAAGTCGTAATTCCATTCGTTCAGTTCGGCATCGGGCGCGATGATGTAGTACAGGTCGAACCAGTGCATCACCAGCATGTACACGCCCCAGAAGGTCAAGGCCGTCTTGTTGCGACGCACCACGCGCGACAACAGACCCAGGAACGGGATGATCAGGTGGAACAGGAACAACAAGCCGGTGGCCCAGCCGATGCCCGTGTTGGTGGGCTCGATGTGCCGCACGGCGTACCACTGCACTTCTTCGGGGATCGAGGCATACCAGATCAGCAGGAACTGGCTGAACGCGATGTAGCCCCAGAAGAACACGAAGCCGAACAGCAGCTTACCAATATCATGGCGATGCTCGACCGTAATGGTATGCGTCAAAATGTCGCGGGCCTGCAGTCGGGTGATAAGCACACCCAACAAGGCGAAGATGCCCACGGCACTGCCAGCGAAGAAGTAGACACCGAAGATGGTGCTGAACCACGTGGGGTTGAGCGTCATCATCCAGTCCATCGCGGCAAAGTTGATGGTCATGGCAAACACGAACATCGACCAACCGCTATGCCACAACAGCGGCGCCACGGTGTCGTTATCGGTAGCCCGATCCTGCGCCACCGAGCGGCTGTAAAACATCCGGGCCAGGAAGAACCAGACGACAAAGTAAAACACCTGCCGGCCGATGAAGAATGGCGGGTTGAGCCAGATTTGCTTGGGCTCGGGCAGGCGATCCAGCGACATGGGACCTCCGGAACCGGCCCAGGGGTACAGGTCGCCGCTGCCAGCCAGGATGGAACCAAACCAAATCACGGCGAACAACAGGCCGCAGAAGCCGATGCCCATGGAGATGATCTCGGCCAACCGGCGAAGCACCACGCCCCACCTGGCGGCCGCCAGGTACTGGACGATCACGAAGAACAGCGCCCCCAGCGACAGGCTGCTGACATAGCAGCAGGCAATCAGGTAGGCTCGCCAGAACATGGGTTGCGCTTCGGTATTCGCGCTGCTTCTGCAGAAGAAGAAGATACCCACCACCAGGGCGATACCCACCAGGGACAGGATGCCTACCGACGATTTCAGGTCGGGGCTGGCCCGCCGCCGCTCGGAGGTGTCGTTAATCCAGCTATCTAATGAAGTCGTGTGTGCCATAGTACTTCGCGATGAAACCGCCAAGGACGCCGGGGGCGTCAGATTGTGGTCAGGTATCTCGCCTCGGCGCCCTGGGCGTCCTCGGCGGGTTATTTACTTCTTCAGTGAATTCAGTTCGGCTTCGGTCAGGTCGTCCGGCGAGGCGTTGCGGGTCTTCTGCAGAGCCTTCACGTACAGGACGATCGCCCACCGATCCTCGACGGAAATCTGTGCCTTGTAGCCAGCCATGCGACCTCGCTTGATGCCCCCGTTCTCGAGGAATCCGGCCGCATTGCCGTTGGTAATCGTGTCGTACAACCGGCCCACGGGGTAGTTTGGAATCTCGCCCTGGTGAATCGAGGTGGGAGGACTCCAGGTGGTCAGTTGATTGAGCTCCAGCGCCCGTTGATGAACCAGGCCGTCGCCATCGCCGGCCCGACCATGACACACGGAACAGTAGATGTTGTACCGTTGCTGGCCCCGCTTCATGGTGTCCATGTTGACGGGAATGGGGAACTCGGTCACCCAGTCGGGCTGCGACGCCGCGGGAGTCTCGGCCGCCGGCGCGGCGTCGGTGGCGGACTCGTCGGTGCTATCCTCAGCGGCGTCATCGGTGCTCGCCTCGGCATCTTCCGTCGAGGTATCCTCCGGAGTGGACTCGTCGGAGCTCTCGGCGGTTGTCTCCTCGGCTGGCGTCTCTTCGGAGGAACTCTCCTCGGCCGTCGACTCCTCAGTGCTCTCTGGCGGCTGATCCCCTGCACCCTCTTCCTGCAAGCGGAAGGAAGTCTCGAAGGTCTCTTCGCCCTTGGGGATGTAGCCCAAGTACAGGGCGGGATTGTCCCGCAATCCGCCTCGCGCCACGGTGCCTTCGACCGGTAGTCGCATCGAGCGACCATCAGGGAACAGGCTTGTTTCGATGGTGGTCTGTGCCTTGTACTTCGGCTGGTAGTCCATGTCCCACCAGATCGACAGACGCGGCGTCGTGCTCGTGGTGTCGCGCGACATGGCGATCAAACCCAGCGGCACCAAAGCCGCCACGGCCAGCACGCCACCCACGAGCAGGAACACGCCCGGCAAAGGTTTGGTGGGCTGGTCGTAAACTGGCTCGACGTGTCCGGCGCCAATCGATTGGAACGCTCCGGTGAGCGAATCGGTAGCGAACTGGGGATCGTCGGCCTCGACTAACAGGAAGAACTTGTTATCGGTGGCTCTGAGGAACCGCTCGTTGCGGAGCAGCGGGTTGGAAAGCTTCGGCAACTGGTTGAACGCGATCATGCCCAAGAACGCGGTAAACGCGCTGAACAGGATGATCAATTCGAACGTCACCGGAATATTGGCCGGCAAACTCCAGGAAGGCTTGCCGCTGATGTTGTAGTCGTAACCACTGAACGGGATCGGCGCTTCGTACGCGTTCATATACCACTGGATCAGCACGGCCACGGCACAGCCGGTCAGGCCCGCTCCGAGCACCACCCAGGGCAGGATGGGCTTGGGGGCGGCCAGTGCTTCGTCGATTCCATGAATCGGAAACGGCGAGAACGCCTCGACCCGGCGATAGCCCTTCTCGCGAATGGCACGCGCGCCGGCCACCAGCTCCTCGGGGCCGGAGAACTCGGCGAGCACACCAATCACCTGGGGCTCGTACGGCGTCGGTTCGGGTTTGGGTTGGTGATCAGACATAGTCGTTTATAGGAGAGCCTTACGAATCGCTAGTGGTCGGCATGGTCAGGGTGGTGGGCCTTCTCGTGGGCCATGACGCCCTTGACTTCGGACATGGCCACGATGGGCAGGAACCGCAGGAACAGCAGGAACAGCGTGAAGAACAAGCCGAAGCTGCCGATCAACATGCCAAAGTCGACCCACGTGGGGCTAAATGCATTCCAGCTACTTGGCAGGGCCGGTCGCTCGAGCGTGGTAACCACAATCACGTAACGTTCGAACCACATACCGATGTTCACGAAGATCGAAATGATAAACATCAACACCGTCGAGGTGCGGAACTTCTTGATCCAGAACAACTGCGGAATAATCGCGTTGCAGGTAAACATGATGTAGTAGGCGGGCCACTGCAGACCGAACATCCGGTTGATGAACGCGTCCTGCTCGCCCGGTACGGCTCCGTACCAGGCGAGGAAGAACTCGGTGGTGTACGCCAGGCCGACCATCGTGCCGGTGGCCAGCAGAATCTTGCAGATGTTTTCCAGGTGCTGCATGGTCACCACGTGCTCCAGCCCGTACCATTTGCGGCACGGCACGATGAGCGTGATGACCATCGCAAAACCGCTGAACACCGCACCCGCGACGAAGTACGGCGGGAAGATCGTGGTGTGCCAACCAGGCAGCTGGCTCACGGCGAAGTCGAAACTAACGATGGTATGCACCGAAAGCACCAGCGGGGCGGCCAGGGCCGACAGCAGGACGTAAGCCTTCTCGTACACCCGCCACTGCGAGGCACTGCCCGTCCAGCCCAGCGAAGCGATGCCGTAGGCCATCTGGCGAATGGTGCCCTTGGCCCGATCGCGAAGCGTGGCGAGGTCGGGAATCATGCCCATATACCAGAACACCAGCGACACCGAGGCGTACGTGCCCACCGCAAACACGTCCCACAACAGCGGGCTGCGGAAGTTCGGCCACATGTACAGGTGAGTCGTGGGAATCGGGAACAGGAAGTACGCGAACCACACCCGGCCGATGTGAATACCCGGGAACGTACCAGCGCAGACCACCGCGAAAATGGTCATCGCCTCGGCGAAGCGGTTGATGCTGGTTCGCCAGTCCTGGCGGAAGATGAACAGAATGGCGGAAATCAGCGTACCGGCGTGACCAATACCGACCCAGAACACGAAGTTCACGATCGGGAAGGCCCAGAAGATGGGGCTCGTGTTACCCCACACACCGACACCGGTGAAGATGAGGTATCCAATCAGCGCGGCCAGAAAACCGGCCAGGGCCGAACTGACGGCAAACGCCATCAGCCATCCGGCCGGGGTCTTCTGAACTTCCTGTTCGTTGATCGAGCAGATCGAGTCGGAAATCGACTCGTAGGTCTGACTCTTCTCGACCAACGGAGGATTCACCCACCGTGGATCGCGCTGGTCGGCAACCGGTACCGGTCCACCGTTCACTACTAAATCACCCGATGCCATGACTGTATTTGACTGTTGATTAGTGGTGGTTAACTATTCGTGCGGTTTTGTGTTGCAACGTGGGAAGCATGGCGAGCCAGCCAGGGAAACAATCTCCCGACCTGTTCGTTTGCCTGCTTACCCAATAATCGGCAGTATCCTCGGATCGCGACGGGCGGCGTGCTCGCTGCTGTCGCTGCCGTGTTCGCTGCCATTGTGTTCTTCGCCCTCGTGGTGCTCTCCGCCCTCGGCATGCTCTCCGCCCTCGCCGTGGTGCCCGTGCACTTCCGGCAATACGACCGGTCCGGCCAGCATCGGGTGCGGATTGGAGACCTTGGCCAGGTACTTATTGCGTGGCCGCACGTCCAACTCCGCCAGCATGCCATAGGCACGCGGGTCCTTGTGATTGAGGCTCACCCGGCTCTCTTCATCCCGCAGATCGCCAAACTCGATCGCTCGCGTGGCACAGGCCTGCTGGCAGGCGGTCTGGATGTCGCCGTCGGCAATGGGCTTGCCGGTCATGCGAACATCGGTGCGTGCCTTGGCGATGCGCTGGGTGCAGAAGGTGCACTTTTCCATCACACCACGGCTGCGAACGGTAACTTCCGGGTTGTTGACCAGCTGGATCAACTGGTTCTCCGGCTTCTCCATGTAGCCGGTCATGTGGAAGTAGTTGAACCGTCGCACTTTGTAAGGGCAGTTGTTCGCACAGTAACGCGTACCGACACAGCGGTTGTAGACCATGTCGTTGAGGCCTTCGTCCGTGTGCGTGGTGGCCGCCACCGGGCACACTTCCTCGCACGGGGCGCTTTCGCACTGCTGACAGGTCACCATTTGCGTGGCAACCTGTGGGCTTTCGGGGTCTTCGCTGTTGAAGTCATCCGGCATGCCACGGAAGTACCGGTCGATGCGAATCCAGTGCATCTCGCGACCGATGGCCACCTGTTCCTTGCCCACAACCGGCACGTTGTTTTCGCTCTGACAGGCGAGCAAACAGGCATTGCAGCCAATGCACTTGTTCAAGTCGACCGACATGCCCCAGGCGTGTGGCGACTTGACCGGATTGATGGGCTCGATGATCTCGCCCTCATTGGCCGGACGTCCCCAGGTACGGTCGGGGAACAGCGGGTCGGTCTTTACCTCATGCACGACATGCGCGGCAAAGTCGGGCATTTCCGAGTAGCCCTCGACCGATGTCTCGCGAACCAGGTCGCCGATGCGGCCATTGATGATCTCCAGCCCCACCTTGTCGATGGCGAAGTGATCCTGCGTGGTGGCCAGTTTGTAAGTCTTGCCGGCGGGCTGCGGTTCCTTCTCCAACTGCGCCACGTGCATGGCGTCGGTGGTGCGGGCCGGGTAAACATTGGTGCCGACCACGATCGACTCGGGCTCGCCCATCGGGCTCCACCAGCGGCGGAATCGCGGAATCGACAGGCCTTCGACCTTCTGACCGCCTACGGCACCGGCGGCCGTCCGGCCGTAACCCAGTTGAACGCCGATCGAGCCGTTGGCCTGCCCCGGCAGCATGTACACCGGCAGTTCGATGGTTTCCTCGCCGATGCTGATGGCGAGCACATCGCCCTGCTTCACCCGCAACTTCTGGGCGGTGTGCGGACTGACGATCGCTACGTTGTCCCAGGTGACCTTGGTGATGAAGTCGGGCGTCTCCTGCAGCCAGCCGTTGTTGGCAAAACGACCGTCGTACACGCTGGCCGAGGACGTGAACACGACCTCCATCAGCTTGGCATCGGTCTTTTGCGGCGGCTTGACGTCGAGCCCCTCGACAACCGAGGGATTGGCCACCGTCAGCACGCTGGAATCGACAAATCCGTCGTGCAGCAGCTTGTCCCAGGCGTCGTCGCTCAGCCCCGAGGCGGCAACCGTCGACATTGCTTCGCGAACCAGCACTTGCGGCTGCCCCGTGGCGATGCCGGCCAGCTTGCCAATCATCTGCAGCGGCGAGAGCGATTCGTAAATCGGCTCGATCAGCGGCTGCGAGACACTCGGCATGCCTTCGTAGCTGACCGAGTCGCCCCACGTTTCAAAGGGGTGACACATCGGCACGTGCCACTGGCAAAGCTCGGAGGTCTCGTCCTCGTAGTAACCCAGGCGAATGGTTTCGACCAGGCCATCGATCTTCTTACCAAGCCCCAGGTCGGCCGGCGCGTCGTACACGGGGTTGCCACCGATGATGACCAGCGTCTCGACCTCGCCGGCGTCGAGTGCGGCGGACAGGTCGCTGATGGTGCCCTTCTCGACTTCCTCTTCCGGCTCGTCGGTGAACACGACTGTCTTGCCGAGGTTACCCAGCATCGAGTTGAGCTCGTACGCCAGGGCGTGAACCTCAGCGGGCTGGCGGGGACCAACCGCCACGACGCTTTCGCCCTGATGGGCGGCCAGATCGTCGGCCAGTGCCCACAGCACCTGCTTGGCAGTGACCGGCGGAGCCTTCTCGTCCTCGAGCGCCTGGCGGGGGTGTTCGGCCTGCTCGATCTTTTCGACGAACTTCTGCCGCTCGGCGAACTCGGGGAGTTCTTCGGGCGGGGTGCCGTCGAGTCGCTGGCGAACCATGTCGCGAACCTCGGCCAGCGCCGCACCGATGTCGCTGCTCTTGATCGCCGCGCGGTGATCGGCCGCGGCGCCAATCACGCTGAACTGGCTCTCCACGGCATACGTGCGGCCCATGGTGGGATGCGCGGGGTCGTCGCCCAATTCGCGGGTGGCGGCCCAATCGCGGGCGTAGCGGGTCGCGTTGGGGTGGCCGCACAGCAGGTCCGACTCGAACGAAGCGATCACCTTGGCATCGGCCAGCTTGTAGTGCGTCCGCACCTTGGAGCCAAAGGCTTGCTCGGCGCCCGCCCGTTCGGTGGTGCGATCCAGCGGAGCGTACTCGTACAGCTTGGCCTGCGGCATGGCGTCGGCCAGCTTCTTGACGGTGGCCGCCATCGTCAGCGAGCTGCTGGGCTCCACCAACACGGCCAAGCCGGCGCCCTGCCCCGAGCGGAGCTTGGTGAGCTGCCCCTCGAAGTACGTTTCGAAGTCTTCCCAATTCTTGGCCGACACGTCAGAAGCCAGCCGCTGGCGGACGGTGCTCGAACGATCGGGATCGTACAGCGATAGCGTCGTGGCCTGCGAGAAACTATCCGTGGCGCCGAGGCTACCGGGATGGTCGGGGTTGCCTTCGACCTTGATCGGACGGCCATCGTAGCAAGTGACCAGCAAGTGCCGCGGGGCGCCGGCCAGTTCGATGGTGGTGGCGTACTTCTGCGTGTTGCCCGGGATGTACTCTTCGGGACGTTCCACCAAGGGGGCGATCTTCTCGGTCTTCCACCGGCAGCCAGCCACGCTGGCCAGGGCAAACGACGCGCCCATCAATTGCAGCCAACGACGACGCGATACGCCGGCGGGAAACTCAGAGGCAGCCACAGGGAACTCACGGTGCATGAACTCCTGGAACTCCTCGGAATTCTCGAGCTGCTCCAAGCTGCGCCAGTATTTGGGAATCTTCGTTTCGGTCATAGTCAGTAAGGTCTGTTTTCTAGACTCGGCCGCGAGCAACAACTCGCCACCCGGCCCAAAAACCCTTGCGATTAACGGTGGCAGGTAGAGCAGTTCGTGCTGGCGTGAATCTTGCCGTATTCCTTTTCCATCTCGAGGGCATGTTTCTTCATGCTCTCCGGGTCGTCGGGATTCGGCTGGCCGGTCCACGCCAGATTGGTGATTTCGCTCTGTGGCCGCAGACGCGGGACAGGATTGCGATGGCAGTCGAGGCAGAAGCTCATCGCCAGCGACTTGTCCTGCCACACCTGCGGCATGCGGTCGACGCGGCCGTGGCACTCCACGCAGCTGACACCTCGATTCACGTGGGCCGCGTGATTGAAGTAGACGTAGTCGGCCAGATCATGGATCTTCTGCCATTCGACGGGCTTACCGGTGCGGTAGCTTTCGCGTATCGGCAGCAGCTTCAGGCTCGTGGCATGGATGGCCGTGTACTCGGTGGTACCGTTGGCATTCGCACCACTGTGGCAATTGATGCAGGTTGCCGTGGGGGGAACGGCCGCGAAGCTGGACTTGTCCACAGTAGTGTGACAGTAGCGACAGTCCATCTTCAACTCGCCGGCATGGAGTTGATGACTGAATGGCACCGGCTGCTCGGGCGAGTAGCCGATGTTCAGAGTCGAAGGGAGTGTGCCGTAGGTGTAGGCCACCACGCCATACGTCACCGCGGCACCGGCGCCTAAGCCCAGCAACACGACAAAGCGATTGACCCAACTAGGAAAATAGAATCGATCCACAGACCTGCTTCCAGCGCAGAGAAATTCCCGGACTAACCCCGTCAGCGGGCCGCAGGCGTGTCTCATCCCACTGCCGCCGCGTGGCGCAACATGAAAAACTGCACACAGTTAACCCGAAACGGCGCATTTGGCCAAGCGGGGGCTGTGCGAAAAAGCTCGGTAGTAGCCCACTAACATAACTACCTACATCGGATTGTGACGAAGCGGTAAATCGTCACACCCACATGGGGGGGGTTCCTGGAAATGGTGCAAACCGTCAGGTCAGCTTCGGTGCCCCGCGCGGTTCGCCTCCACTTGAGCCGAATCGCTCCGAGTCCTCCGTTTTTTCGTCGAATTTTGGCCCACCCACGGGATAGCAAATACTAGGCTGATGCTTTTAGCGACTGCTCCTCTCTAGACTGAAGTTCTATGGCGGTTTTGAATTCCAATCGAATGGCTGTGTATTGGGTGGCCCTGCTCACCCCGATCATTTCTTGCGTCTCTGCGCGGGGCGAAGCGGACCCTGCGGCGGCCAATCAGGCGATCCGTATGGTGCCGTTTCATCAGGTCGACATGATGGACCAGATCTGGGCGCCGCGAACTCGCCAATTGGTGGAGCGAACGTTGCCCCATGCGTTCAGCAACACCGAGGGCGCCCTGGAAAGCCTGCGGCTCTGCGCAAACTACCTGGAGCACGGCAGTCAGGGCCCTACCCCACCTCCGCACCGCTTCCGAACCTCGGACCTGTACAAGGTGATGGAAGGCGCGGCGCTGATGATTCAGGCGGAGCCGAATCCGGGCGTCGAGGCGATCATGGACCGCATCATCGACATCATCGCCCGGGCTCAGCAGGACGACGGCTACTTGTACGTCGCCCACATCACCCACTCGATTAACGAGGGCGAAATGGGCCCCCGTCCGTACAGCTACGTGATCCACAGCCACGAACTGTACAACATGGGTCACCTGTACGAGGCGGCCGTGGCCTACGCCCAAGCCACGGGAAAAACCAAGCTGCTGGACGTGGCCGAAAAGAACGCCCAGCACGTGGAACGTGTGTTCTTCGAGGGAGACCCCAACTACAACGCCGGAAAGCCGGTGAATCAGGCCCCTGGGCACGAAGAGATCGAACTCGGCTTGGTGAAACTGTACCTGTACACCGGCAAGAAACAGTACTTGGAGATGGCCAAGCGGTTTTTAGACATCCGCGGCCGTTCGTTTGTTCCGGACGGCCAAGGGGTGAATTCGCCGCAGTATGCCCAGCAACATCTGCCGGTGGACCAGCAAACCGAGGCCGTCGGTCACGCCGTGCGGGCGTGCTATCTGTACGCCGCGATGGCCGAAGTCGACAGCCTGATGGGCACCGACGACTACGGCCCGGCGCTCGACAGCATTTGGCACAGCATTATCGACACTAAAATGCACCTGTCAGGTGGGCTGGGTGCGGTTCCGCACATCGAGGGTTTTGGCCCCGAGTACCAACTGCCGAACATGGAGACCTACCTGGAAACTTGCGCAGCGGTGGGCAACGTGTTGTTCAACCTGCGGATGTTCCTCAAGCATGGCGACGCCCAGTACGTGGATGTGGCCGAGGTAGCCCTCTACAACAATTGCCTGGCAGGTATCGGCATCGATGGCACCAGCTTCTTCTACCCCAACCCATTGGAAGCCGAAGCCGGCCACGCGCCTCGCTCGGGGTGGTTCGGCACGGCTTGCTGCCCTTCGAACCTGGCGCGGCTCATCCCTCAAGTGGCCGGCTACATGTACGCCACGAACCACCATCGCGTCTATTGCCTGCTATACGGCAGCAACCAGGGCGATCTGTCGCTGGGCGATCGAAAGATCCAACTCACCCAACAGACACGCTATCCGTACGATGGAGAGATCGCCATCAAGGTCTCGCCCGACGAACCGGCCGAATTTGAACTGGCGCTACGCATCCCCACTTGGGCGGGCGAGAAGTTCGTGCCCGGCGAACTGTACCACTACCTCGCGCCGTCGGGCGCCTGGCAGATCCAAGTGAACGGCAAGCCCGTTCGGGTTGATATGGTTCGCGGATTTGCTGTGATCAAACGGACCTGGCAACCGGGCGACAAGGTGCTGCTGAAGCTGCCAATGCCGGTGCATGCGAACCTCTGCACTCCGCAAGTGGAAGCCAACCACGACCGCATCGCTGTTTCGCGAGGGCCGTTGCTGTACTCGGCCGAGCAGATCGACAACGGCGGCGCCGTACAACGGCTGTACTTCGAGCGTACGCCCACGCCCGAGGAGTTGCAGGAGGCCCGCGTCGAAACGATCAATCGTGGTCCGCTCGCCGGACTGACCGACATCGTGCTGCCAGTTCGTGAGAAGCGAATCGACGGCGCACAGGACACGCAACTCACGCTCATTCCCTACTTCGCCTGGTCGAACCGCGATCGTGGCTCAATGATCACCTGGATTCCGACCACCGAGGGCCTGGCCAAGGTCGACGAGTCGGCGCCGGAGAATCTGAAGTTCGCTGGCGCATCGGCCTCTCACACCTGGGACATGGATGCGGTCGACGCCGTGCGGATGAAGCATACCCCCAAGTCGTCGTCCGACACGTCCATCCGCCGCTGGACCAGTTGGCAGCAATTGGGCGAAACGCAGTGGGTGGAGATCGACCTGGGCAAGAAGCAAACGCTCAACAGCCTGGGCGTCTACTTCTACGACGATGGCGGCGGCGTGCAACTGCCTGGCAGTTGGTACCTGGCCGTGCCCCGTGGAAGCCGGTGGCAGAAGGTCAAAATTTATAACACCGACGAGTACAGCTCGTTGCCCGATCTGTACAACACGGTCCACCCGGCCAAACAGCTGAAGACGCGCCGCGTACGCATCTTTATGACCCCCCGGAATCGTGAGACCACGGTCGGCATCCTGTCGGTGAACATCGAAACCAAAGAGGTTGACTGAAAGCTCAGGCAGCTAGGGAGCCAACTTTTTGAGCTTTCGCTGCAGCGTGCGGCGGGGAATGCCCAGCAGGTTAGAGGCCTGGCTGAGGTTGCCATCGCAATCGGCCAGCACCTGCTGGATGTGATTCCACTCCGCTTCGGCCAGCGAAGGTGGCTGGAAGTCCTGTGAGGTGGTCTCGGCGTACAGCGCCGGTTGGGCGTCGAAGGCAGCCAGCACCTGATCGGCGTCGGCCGGCTTGGCGATGTACCCCACCGCTCCCTCGCGCATCGCGTCGACGGCGTTGGCAATACTACCGTAACCGGTGAGCATCACGACCTTGGTCTCGGGCGAGCGCTCGCGGAGCAGCTTCAGCAGTAACAGGCCCGACCCACCCGGCATCTTCAGATCGAGCACCGCCCGATCGGGCCGCAGCGTATCCAGATGCTCCACGGCCTCTTCGTAGGTGCCCGCCTCGACGACGTCGTAGTCGCGCGACGTCAGAGCCCGCCCCATCCGTTCGCGGAGCATCTCGTCGTCGTCAACCAGAAATAGCGTGGGCATAGTCTACAGTTCTCCGCCTGCGATTCGCCGGCCGAAAGGTGCCTGTACGGGAAGCAGGAAGGCTTAGGCAATCAGGCCTTTCATCGGCGGTTGTCTCTTACCTTTACTCTAATCGCTTGTGGGCAATTCGACCACCGCGGTGGTTCCCTCGCCTGCGGCTGACTGAATGTCCAGCGAGCCACCTAGTCGCTCGACAACGCTCCGCGCTAAGAATAGACCGAGTCCCATCCCCTGCCCTGGCTGCTTGGTGGTGAAGAACGGATCGCCCGCTCGGGCCAGCACCTCGGGTGGCATCCCCGTGCCGCGGTCGACGATGGCAAGCTGCATCTTGGCCGGTTGGCCGGTAACGTTAATGACCACCACGTCGGTCGACGCATCCAGACCATTCTGCACCAACCCGCGAATCGCTTGAGCCACGGCCACCGGTGGCACCTGCACCAACCGTTGGGATGCGGCCTCATCGGCCTCAACATGCACGCGATCGGCCGCCGACATGTCTTCGATCACCAGTTCCACTAGATCGCCCGTGGTGATGCGCTCGAGCGCCTCGCCGATCGACTGCCCGGCGTCGAACGACATGCGGTCGAGGATGGTTCGGCAGCGCGCCAACTCGCGCCGCACCAGTTCCAGGTCGGCCGCAATGTGTTCCGGCAAATCGTGCGCGGCCAGCTCTCGCTGCACTTCGTTCACCACCACGGCAATGGTCGACAGCGGAGTGGCCAGCTCGTGCGCGGCGCCAGCGGCCAGCGTGCCTAACGCTTCGAGCTTCTCGCTACGGGCGCGGCGCTCCTCGGCCCGTTGCTGGGCGCGCTGGCTGGCGCGAAGTTCGCTCGTCACGCGGGTGATGAACGCCACGATCACGCCGGTGCCGGCCACCAGGGCGACCAACTCGCCCATCGCCGCCAAGGGCAGCTGCTGCTGCGACGCCATGCTGGTCAGCCGCGCCGGATCGCTCAACACCTCCACCGGCCAACGATGCCAGAACAACAGTGTCATGCCGGCGCAGGCCACCAGCATCAGGACCCAGGCCAGGTGCGGCTCGAGCAATACGCCAGCCAGCGCCAAGTTCACGACATAGAACACCACAAACGGATTGGTCGGCCCGCCCGTCACGTACAGCATGACCGTCAGCGCCACCAGGTCGAGCAACATCACCGCGGCGATCACGCCCGATGCCTTGCGAGGCGTAACCACTCGCTGACGTACCGCCTGCCGCACCCACCGGTCGAGCGCGGCGTTAGTGGCAGCCGTCACGGCAAGCGCTGCGACCAGCGGCACCAGCGGCAACGGGACATCGAGCCCAAACTGCACAAACAGAATAGTGGCTAGTTGCCCCACCACCGCTACCCAGCGCAGCTTTACCAGCCACGGCGCATTAACAGCCAGCCGCGTGGTGGGCAAGTCGACATTGTTGACAGGTAGGTTCAACCGCGAGTCCTTGTGGGCAATCGGGTCCATTATCCTTACTGACAGGCGAAGTTTCGAGCCGCGCAATGCCGCCAAACCGGGGCGAATGGCCCGAGAATGGCGAATAAACCTTCTCTACCCGGAAGTTCTGTTCGACCCTCGAACTGCCAAAGTTTGCTTCCGTCGGCCAAATACGGCACAATAACGGGTCCTTCCTCACCTCAACTTTCGGCGACACCACTTCCGAAGGTTCCCACCATGCAATCGCGACTCAAGCATCTATTCTGGGCTACAGCGGTCGGCCTTCTCGTCACCGGAGCACCGTGCCTGGCCAACGAGGCCGGTGAGCAACTGTACGCCCAACAGTGTGTTCGCTGCCACGGCCAGCAAGGCGCGGGTACCGAAGATTACCCCTCTCCGCTGGCAGGCGATTTGTCTGTCGATCAACTGGCCGAGCAAATCCGGCTCACGATGCCCGCAGACAACCCCGAGTCGCTCACTCGCGATGAGGCGCAGAACATCGCCCGCTACGTTCACGACTCGTTCTACTCGGCGATTGCTCGCGCGCGGTTGGAACCACCGGCCATCGAACTGGCGCGGCTCACGGTGAACCAGTATCGCCAGGTAACCGCCGACCTGGTAGGCAGCTTTTTGTGGCAAGCAAGTATCGGCGACGAGCGCGGGCTGAGTGCCGAATACTACGGAGACCGCAATCCCAAGGGACGAGACAAGGCCGCCTTAACACGTACCGACGCCACGATCGATTTCCAATTTGGCACCGAAGTCCCCGTGCCGGAAATCGAAGATCCGTTTCGCTATTCGATGCGTTGGAAAGGCGTTGTGCTTCCCACCGAAACGGGTTGGCACGAGTTCATCGTCCGCACCGAACATGCCTGCCGGTTGTGGGTAAACGACAACGAAACCGCCGTCATCGACCGATGGGTGAAGAGTGGCGACGACGACGAGTACCGCGCGAAGGTGTATCTACTTGGCGGGCGTGCCTATCCGCTAAAGCTCGAATTCTCGCGCGGTACGCAAGGTGTGAGCGATGAGAAGCTGCACGAGAAATACAAAAAGGTCTCCGAAGCCTCCATCCAACTCATGTGGGCTCCCCCGATGGGGGCCGTGCAGGTTATCCCCACCCGCTGCCTGGCGCCATTCGAAGCTCCGCCGGCCTACGCCTGCACCACGCACTTTCCGCCCGACGATCGCAGCTACGGCTGGGAACGCGGTACGGCCGTGTCGCAATCGTGGTTCGATGCCACCACGGCCGCAGCCATCGAAACTGCCACCTACGTTTGCGATCGCCTGAACCGACTGGCGGGCACCAACGACAAGGACGAACAACGCCACGAAAAGTTGCAGCAGTTCTGTCACAAGTTCGCCGAGCGGGCTTTCCGTCGTCCGCTGAATGAGGAGCTTCGGCAGCGCTACGTCGACCAACACTTCGAGCAACTGGACGACGAAGAAATGGCCACCCGTCGGGCGCTGTTGATGACACTCACCTCGCCACGCTTTCTATTTCGCGAAGCCTCGGGTGGCGACGAACCTCAAAACACGGCCGCGCGGCTGGCCCTGTCGCTGTGGGATTCGCTTCCCGACGAGGAGCTGCGTTCCGCCGCGGCCGAGGACCGCTTGTCGAGCGACGATGCTCTCCGCGATCAGGCCAGTCGAATGCTGGCCGATCCGCGCGCGCGGCGCAAGCTGCGACAATTCTTGTTCACCTGGCTGCAGGTCGACTCGGTGGTCGACTTGCATAAAAACTCCGAGCGGTATCCGCAGTTCGACGCCCACACGGTGGCCGACTTGCGAACGTCGCTCGACCTGCTGCTCGACGAAGTGGTGTGGTCCGACGACTCCGACTATCGGCGACTGTTCTTGACCGACGAAGTGTTCCTCAATCAACGGCTGGCCCAGTTCTATGGCCTGGGTGGCGAGCCCCCCGCCGACTTTGCGAAGGCCCGGCTCGACGATGGAGAGCGGGCTGGCGTGATTACCCATCCGTACGTGATGAGCAAGTTCGCCCACTCGGACGTTACCTCGCCCATTCACCGGGGGGTGTTCCTGGTTCGGGGCGTGATGGGCCATGCACTCAAGCCGCCACCGGAGGCCATTGCCCCGCTGTCGCCCGACCTGCATCCCGACCTGACCACGCGTGAGCGGGTCACCCTGCAAACGCAGCCGCCGGCCTGCATGACGTGCCACCACTTGATCAATCCGCTGGGCTTTACGCTCGAGCGGTTCGACGCAGTGGGGCGATTGCGCGACACCGAGCAGGACAAGCCAATCGACGATCGCGGCGAGTACCAGCCCCAGCAAGGTCCGGCCGTGAGCCTCAGCGGCGCGCGGGAGCTGGCCGAGTTTCTGGCCGACAGCGACGAAGTGAGCCAGGCCTTCACCGAGCAGATGTTCCGCTACCTGGTGCAACAATCGCTCGAAGCATACGGACCTGCCGTGGCCAAACGGTTGCATGAATCGTTCGTCGAGAGTAAATACTCCATTCGGCAACTGGCCGTCGAAGTAGCCGTGGTTTCCAGCCGCGTGGGTCGCGACGACGACCTCGCTTCGCAATCCAGCAAGTAAGCCAATATTCCCCCTTATCCCTACCAAGGACGCCAATATGGGTCGACACAACACGCGCCGCGATTTCCTTCGTGCCATGGGCCTCAGCGCCGCGGTGGCGCCGTTCTTGATGAATCGCCCCAGCCTCGCTTTCTCCAACTCCAGCGCTCGTAAACAGCGCCTGGTGATTGTGTTCACGCCCAACGGTGTTGTGCCCCCCACGTTCTGGTCGGACGAAGAGGGAAGCGAGTTCACGCTGAAAGAGAGCCTTACGCCACTCGAACCGCTAAAGGACCGCATGTTGTTGCTACATGGCGTGAACAACTCGGTTCGCGGCGACGGCGATCTGCACATGCGCGGAATGGGCTGCCTGTTGACCGGTATCGAGCTGTTTCCCGGCAACGTCCAGGGGGGTGGCGATACGCCGGCCGGTTGGGCCAGCGGTTTGTCGATCGATCAGGAGATCAAAAACTATCTGCAGTCCCAGGAGGCCACCCGCACGCGGTTTGGCTCGCTGGAATTCGGCGTGATGGTGCCCGAGCGGGCCGACACCTGGACCCGCCTGGTGTACGGCGGCCCCAACAAGCCGATTGCCCCGATCGACGATCCCTATCAGATGTTCGCCAAGCTGTACGGCGAAATGAAGGATCGCGAGAACATGACCAGCATTCTGGACGACCTGGAAGAAGATTTGGCCAAGGTTCGCAACCTGGTGAGTGCCGAAGATCGCGGACTGCTGGAACAACAAGAAACGTTTGTCCGCGAGTTCGAGCGGTCGCTACAAGCCGAAGACCAACGGGCGCCCGATCACGCCGAGCCGGAGCTGCCGCCCGACATCGAGCGGAAGAACGAAAACATGCCCGAGCTGACCCGCATGCAGATCGAACTGATGGTGCACAGTTTCCTGAACGACTTCTCGCGGGTGGCCACCTTCCAGATCACGAACTCGGTGGGCCAGGCGCGAATGACGTGGATGGGCATCGATGAGCCGCACCACAGCCTGTCGCACGAGCCCGACAGCAACACCGAAGCGATGGACAAGCTGACCAAAATCAATCGCTGGTACTGCGAGCAGATCGCCCACCTGGCCCAACGATTGGACGAGACCCCCGAACCGGGCGGCGAAGGCACCATGCTCGACAACACTACCATTGTGTGGACCAACGAACTGGGCAAAGGTAGCAGCCATACGCACGAGAACACGCCGTTCGTGATGCTGGGCGGAGGACTCGACCTGGAGATGGGCCGCTCGCTGAAGCTCGGCGGCGTTGCCCACAACCGCCTGCTGATGTCGCTGGCGGCCGGCTTCGGGCACGAGCTCAAGACGTTCGGCAATCCCGACTACTGCGGCGCAGGAGCCTTGACGCTCTAAAGCTTCGCTTGGCGATAGATGTCGGCCAATTGTTCCGCACGGGCCGCCGGCATGTAGTGCTCGTGGAAGTGTTGCCGTGCTGCCTCGCCGATGGTTTGCCGCAGCTCGGCGTCGACCAGCAACTGGTCGGTGATCCGCGTACGATCGGCCCGAGCATCGTAGCCCACCAGAAAGCCGTTCTGGTTGTCTTCGATCCACTCACGATGTTGCGGCGTGTCGCTGGCCACCACCGGCACGCCCGCCGACATGGCGGTGAGCAGCGCCGTGGGCGAGATGGCTTGCACTTCGGTGCCTTGCCAGTAAACATCCAGGTGCGGCACGATGTCGCACCACCGATCGGTGTCGCCGAGAAAGCAGATATTCTCGGGTACCGCGGCCGTGGCGGCAAAGTGCTGTAGATGGTCTCGCTGAGGTCCGTCTCCAGCGATGAGCAACCGAATATTAGGATGCAGCACCCGCACCATGTCGACCGCCCAAATCAATTCCTTGATGCCCAGCGGCACGACCAACTGCCCTGCCGTACCAATCAGCAGTGCATCGTCCGGCAACCCGAACTCGGCAAGCAACTCGCCCCGGCGAGTCGCATCCGATGTGGCCGGCGCTGCCGCCGGAGGAACCACGGCGATCGCGCTATCAGTCAGTTGTCTGGAAAGCGATTCGCGGACCGACTCGCTTTCCACCAACCAGCGATCGGGCGTGCGTGGGAAGAACATCGGCATGCCGATACGCAACCGGGCAGGCTCCATCGAGCTCCAGTTAGCCACGAATCGCCAGCCCCGCGAACTGGCCGCCGCCGCTGAGACGTACCGCCGCGAAAGTCGGTCCCATGTGTGGACCACTTCGGGACTGGTGCGACGCACATGCATAACCAGCTGGCCGATGATGCTGGGATCGAACGTCCACCGCTGCTCGAGGCATCTAAGTTCTACTCCCGCCTCGGCAAACGCTCCGGCCAGCGCACCACCGCGTCCGAGCACCAACACCGACTGCTGGCATTCGAGCGCCGCGAGCGTCGGCAACAAGGTGAGCAGTTCGTCCGCTGGCGTGTATCGCTCGAGCGACTGAATGACGTGCAGAATACGCTGAGACATTGTGAGACAGAAAGCTTAAGGGCGATCGGAGAGATAAGCATGGTACAAAAAACTTCCGCCGCTGGCGCGTGGTCCTCGGTGGAAATCACCGGACATCGGGTCAGCGTCTTCGAGCCGGAGCGGCCCCATCCCCACGGTTTGGCCGCAATCTACTTGCACGCAGCCGGTTGCGAAGATCTGGCCGACGACCCCGTGTTCACAGCCGAACTAGCCGCAAGAGGCTTGCGGGTCGTCGCTCCGCACACCGGCGAGAGCTGGTGGAGCGACCGCTCCTCGGACGTATTCGATGCGGACCGCACGGCCGAGCACTTCGTCGTGCACGACGTCGTGCACGAGATCCGGACGCGGTGGGGCATCGAGCCTCCTCGCATCGGCCTGCTGGGCATCAGCATGGGGGGCCAGGCGGCGTTGCGTCTCGCTTACAAGCATCCCGCTAAATTTCCGGTGGCGGCCGCCATTTCACCCGCCATCGACTTCCACCTGTGGCTTGAGCAACCACCTGCGCAACCCGAAATCGCCGCTGCCCTGCGGCGGTTGTACCGCGACCCCGAGGACGCCCGGCAAGATACGGCCACACTGCACGTGCATCCCCTGAACTGGCCCCGTCACCAGTTTTTTTGCACCGACCCGATCGACCATTGGCACGAAGGGGCCGATCGGCTGCAAATGAAGCTGATGTCACTTGGCATTCCGCACGAGTGCGATATCGTAACTTCAGCAGGGGGACACAGTTGGGACTATTTTCACGCCATGGCCCCCCGCGCCGTGGAGTTCGTTGCCCAGGGCCTGGAGCAGGAACATTTGCGACTGCCGGTCTGATCGCCACCCCGCGGGGTTCAGTCGACATAGGATCGATAGTGGCGTTAGAGGTCCTAATTCCGTTATCATAGGAGGCCCTACCTCCGGTGGCCGCAGGCGAAACAGGCGTCTTCCTTTCCGGCCACCAGCCATCGCGAGTGCGCGATTTGACCAACTCACCTGCATTGCACCATTCCCTCCGTCGAGAAGTTTCTGCATCATGATTCGAATTGCCTGCTGGACGTTTGGTTTTCTGTTCCTGTTGTCTGCTGCACTGGAGGTGCGGGGAGATATTCTGGTCAGTTCTGTCGACCCCGTCACCTTTCAACCCAGTGGCATTAAACGCTACGACGAATGGACGGGCACCCCGCTGCCGGTTGGTGATGTTCCGGCCGTCTCCATTCCCCTGGGTGACTTTGCGGTTCCCCTGTTCCCTTCGAGCATGGCCACCACTTCCGACGGTCGACTGTTCGTAGCCGACAGTTCGGGCCTGGTACTGCAGTTCGACGCCGCCACGAGTGCACCGCTGCCACACCCCTCGGCACCGCTGCCGGCCGGAGTATTTGCCACCACCCAGACGGAACAACCTCAGTTTGGATTCCCTGCACTCACCATCGGGCCTGACTCGATGCTTTACGTGATCGATGGGGACGACGTATCTGGCGAAGGTGGCAAGCCGGGCGTGCGCATCTTCGATCCCGATACCGGAGCCCCCACCGATACACTGCTGGAATCCGCCACCGTCGAGTTCGGCCGGCTGACTGGCATGGCCTTCGACACGGCAGGCGATCTACTAATTGCGGATTACGATCTGGGAACCATCTTCAAGGTCGATGTGGAGAACGACTCGATCGCTCCTTTCATCACCACCGGCCCGAATGGAGCCATCGGTCCGGCAGGTATCCTGGTGGACGATAGCGGCGCGATTTATGTATCCAACGCCGATGGCGGCACCATCGTGAAATACGATCCCGATGGCACCAACCCCAGCGTGTTCGGCACCGCTCCCCCAGCAGCCATGGAGTCGATAAGTTCGCCGTCGAACATGACGTTCAATCGCGCTGGCGATGCAATCTTGTTGGCCACGCTCGGGTTTGGCGGTGCGACCTCGGGCCAGGTGCTCAGCTTCGATTTCATGGCGAGTCCGCCCGCGACGTTTGTCGACGGAATCCAGGCGGCGAGTGCCGTGATCGTGGTGCCCGATCTGCTGCCGGGCGACTTCAACGGCGACGGCACCGTCGACAACGCCGACTACCTGAAGTGGAAAGACGACTTCGGTAGCGAGGTTATTCCGACCAGTGGTGCAGATGGCAACGGCAATGGCCTGGTCGACATCGCCGACTACACGATTTGGCGTAACACCTTGGGATCCACGGGCTTGCTGCCGGATAACGCCTCGCTGGTTGCCAACGTGCCTGAGCCTGCGGCCATCTGGGTTGCCGGACTGGCCCTGCTGGGCACCGCTTGCTGGTATCGCCAACGGGGCTGCTGTTAATCACCACCGCAACAGAAGCAACTGCATGAGGTATGTTCGCTCCAAACGTGAACTGGATGCGACCGGCTTTACGCTGGTCGAATTGCTGGTGGTGATAGCCATCATCGGCATCCTGGTTGCGCTGTTGCTGCCAGCCATTCAGGCCGCGCGGGGATCGGCGAGAAACACGCAGTGCAAGAACAACCTGCGACAACTGGGAATCGCCTCCCAGAATCACGTAAGCGCTCTCGGGTACTTCCCACCCGGCACCACGGCCCAGGAGTATCCTGCGGTGCCGGCCGCTCCGTGGACTTTCTATCGCTGGAGCGGGCTCGCTCATGTTTCTCCCTACATGGAAAACACGGCGGCCTACGATGCAATCGACTTGACGGTTCCGCTCTACACCCCTCAGTTGGTGGTGAGTGACGAGAACGTGGATGCGGTCCGCATTCGAGTGCCGGAGTTCCTTTGCCCTAGCGATATTGGCCAAACCGAGAACACCGACTTCGCGCCAACCAATTACGCGCTTTGCACGGGATCGGGAATCGGTGGCGGAGCTCCCCACGATACCGATGGACTGGCGTTCGAGAACTCGCGCGTCCGCCCGGCGCGAATTCAAGACGGGCTTTCGAACACGGCATTGGCATCGGAGAGCACGCTTGGTCAACCCGCTGGAAACGGCGCCACCGACCACGACACCCAGCTAGAGTACAAGTTTATTACTCGCAAAGATCTCACCGAGTCGCGCTGTGCGTCGACGCAGCAGTGGAATGTCACCGACCCGCGTGGGTTCGCCTGGGTGAACGGCGAATACCGCTGTGCGATGTACAACCACTATTTGCTGCCTAACTCGGCCGTGCCCGATTGCATGGGTGTCGAGGCAGGTTTCAACAGCACACCTCAAACCCGCTTCCGCCCTTACGGTTGGCGAGCTGCCCGCAGTAACCACTCCGGTGGGGTGAACGTGTTGATGGCCGATGGCTCGGTGATGTTCGTCAGCGACGACGTCGATCTGGCCGTGTGGCAAGCCATGGCAACCCGCGATGGTGGCGAATTGCCACCGCAGTGACGCTCGCCCACCGCACGAGTGCTCTAACGCTTCATCACCCGCGAACGACTCGGCTGACGACTGGGTGCCGTGTTGTTGCGGCGCGAGGCCGTGGCCGAGTTCTGTTGGCTACGACTGCGGGCCATGCCTGGCGACTTCGAAGTGGCCGGTGCCTTGGCTTCGGTGCCGGATTTGCCCTTCACCGATTCGACCAGCTTGGCGTACCGCTGAGCTTCGGTGGCGTTGCCCAACTGCTTGTGCATGGCAGCCAGGTTGCCGTAAGGCACCGCCAGGTTGTCCTTGGTGATCACGCCACCGCTGACGGCTTGCTCGATGAGATCGGCGCCCATCTCGGTAAGCTTGATAGCCCGCTTCTGGTCGTTCTGGTCCCAGTAGGAAACGGCCATGCTCACCAGGGCCTCGCCTTCGTGCCGGGGCACCACCAGTTCCGACTTCGCCTTCTCGCTGGCCATCAGCGGGAAGGCACGGTCGTACCATTTCACAGCCTCTTTGTGCTCCGACTGATGCACGGCGTGCACCGCACCAATGTGGAAGTACAGCTTGCCGACCATCTGCTCCGTCTCGGCCAGTTCGCGGCGTGCTTCCGCTTTGTCGGCCATCAATTCGATGGCCTTTTCAGAGTACTCGAGCGCCTGCTTGGGATGGCGGCGATGATGCTCGATTTCCAGGGCGTGCTGATAGGCGATACCGGCCGTCCACTCCAATTGGCTGATCCACAGGGGATCGTCCGTCTGCGACTTGATCTCACGCAGCGAGTCCTCGATTTCCTGAACCAGCGGCTCGGGATTATTGGACGGCTTGAAGTTGGCCAGTGCCGCCAGCGAACGTTCCGCCACGGTAATTCGCAACCCCAGATCGCCGCCGTCGTTCTCGATCAACTCTTCGGCGAGCGCCGAAGCACGGGTAACCCATTGGGCCACGTTGTCCATGTTGTCTTCGTAGTCGCGATGCGAAATATCAACGGCAATGGCCAGGTGGGCGTTGACCAACAGACGCTTGGCCTCGCGGCGTTCGCTGGCGACGTCGCTGGTTGCCAGTTTGTCCGCTTCGGCGATGGCCATGTTGTGGAAGCCAATCGCCTTGCCGGCAATTTCGGCATCGCCCAGCGAGGCCAGCAGGCCCATTTCGTGCAGTGCGGCCGCACGAGGCAGTGTGGCCACGTTCTCGGCATCCAACACTTCGCGAGTGATAATCACGGCGTTGTCAAAGTCGCCAACGGCTGCGAGCGTCTTACCCCATTGTTGACGATAAGCCATGTTTTCCGGTTCGAGATCCACCGCCCGCTGGGCCTCGGCCTCGGCCTCTTCGGCCAGCCCGGCGTCGGACAATGCCCGCGACAACATCCAGTGGGCATGCGATTCCCGCGGGGCGAGTGTCACGGCCTGCTTCAGATCGGCGATGCGAAGCGTCAGGTCGCCCAAGGTCCGCTGTTCGGCACGCAGGCAGAATGTTTCGGCGTCGAGCGGCTGCAGCAGCATTTCCGACACACGCTCGGCCTGTTGAGGAGTGATATCGTCCGACTCGTCGACCACCATCACGATGCCGCGTTCTGGATAGGCATAGGCGGCCACGTGGCCCGTCTCGTCGCTGATCACTTTTACCGCTTCGGCCGGATCGGCGGCCACCTTCTCGGCAAGTTGTTCGGGCGAGGCCGACGCGTGGAGGCTGATCTTCATCAGCGTCACCAGGCCATCTTCCACCAACACCTCTACGCCCCGGAAGCTGTCCATGTGGAAGGTCATCAACTGGCCGGTCTCCGTGGGGCCGACTTCGTCGGGGGTTCCCCAGGAATCAATCAACTGCTTCTTGGTCGAAACCCCCGGCTGGATTCCGTGGAACACGGCCGGCTGCGGCGGCTGCGGACCAGCAGTTGGGGGTGCGTCGTCCACCTCGGTGGTGTTCGAGGCAATCTTTACGGGCACCTTGTCGGCGGCGCCCAGTGCGGCGTTCTTGGTCGGCGGGCCAAACTGCTGCTCGGGATCCGCCAATTGTGGTTCGTTGTCCGATACGGTGGAGATGGGCTGCAGCCCGTCGGCTTGCTCCTCCACCATTTCGGTCGGTTCGAGCTTACTCTTGGCAATCACCACCGAACTTTCCCGCGAGTTGCCCTTCACAACCGACGAGGCGATGTCGTCCGCGGCGTACGACAGGCTGGTCGGAACCAGGCAAATAGCGCCGCCCACCAGGGCTAAGCGACAACCGCGAGCAATCTGCTCGATGCGAATGGAATGGCCGAAAAGACGCATTGGGTGTTCCTCCTGAACGCGTGTCACGCCGACCTTAAGCACCCTTCCCGGGGCCGGCGTCGACAATGTTTGGCTACGTAGCGCGGCGTGACCTGTGTGTCGCTACTTTCCGCGATTGTGCGCCTTATCGACTACTGCGCAAGCCTTGCAACAGGAATACCAAGAGAAATCGCCACAATCGTCAAATTCCGCGCCTGGCGCAAGCAGTGCTGGCGACCGAAAACAACCAATCGTGGCAACTTGATGGCGCAGACTGGCCACTGGCATCTGGCCACGAGATGCTCCTGGACCACCAGCGCAGAGAACGTAACACCGACGTAACGCCAGAGGCGAACGTTGACTACTTGCGGCGGCGACGCAAGCACCAACCGCCAGCTACGGCGGCGAGCATCAGGCACACGGTGCTGGGCTCGGGCACCTGGCCCACAAACTGGCCTGTCGTGATCGAAGCGATCGGCGCCGAAGGTGCACCACCGACCTGGCTGTACCAGATGAAGTAATCGTCGGCGTCAACATCGCCATCGCCATCGGCATCGCCTTGAGCACCCGTGGCGCCCATGAGAATGCCGAAGTTCTGCTGCCAGACTGCCAGGTCGGCTTCATCGACGATGCCATCGCCGTTGAAGTCGCCCCCGAGCGTCATGATATCGAGCACCACGAGGGTGACGTCCGAATTGCTGTAGTCGAGGCCCCAGCTCCAGGTCGGATCGATGAGCGTCGGCAACGAGAGCACCGAGAACACACCATTCAGCAGGCCGGTACCGGACATGATTTCGAATTCGTCGCCCGGCATCGGTACCAACGGGGCCACGCCCGTGCTGCTGAGGTCGACGTTCAACTCGCCGCCCAGTGTGATATCGCCCGCCACGGTCACCGTGCTGAGTGCAATACCGTTGGGTCCCGAGCCCAGGCCCAGGCTCAAAGTCGATCCGGTGAAACCCGTGAAGTCGCCCAACACGGTCATCGATACGTTAGTGCCATCGGGACCAAGTTCGATATCGCCAAGATTATCCAGATTGTCTTCAAACACCGCGTTGGCACCGCCCGACAGCACAATGTTGCCGGTCAGCTCGTTGATTACGTCGCCCTCCAGCACGTTGTCGCCAGCGGTGAAGGCCAACTGAGCTGCATTGACCAATCCGGAGCGGAATCGCATCACGGCGTCTTGACCGTGAATCACGGCCGGCCTGGGCGGCAACTGGTCGGTCCCCACGTCGATACGATTGAAGAACGGATCGTTCACGCCTACTGCAATTCGCTCGAAGACGATCTCGCCACCGAGGACGTCGATCTCGCCATCGTTGGCCATGAAGTAGGAGCCGTTCTCATCGTTTTGCAGTTCATCGCCCAAGGCGGAGATTCGCAGCAGTTCGTCCTCTCTTACGCGAACCGTACCCACGCGGCGATTGCGGAAGGCGCCCCCGTTGATCTGCCCGGTGCCCCCCAGAATGCCATCGTTCAGGATGCGATCGGAGACGTTGATGGTTCCATAATCGAGCGTGACAACGCCCGAATGCCCGACAATGAAATCGGCTTCGTCGTCCGCATCTCCGTCGGAATCGACAATGCGATTGACATCCATAGAGCCACTATTCGAGATCGACAAATAGGAATTCGACGTTACGCTGTTGTCGTAGTCTCTCATGTTCTCGTAGAAAATGGCGACCGTCGCGCCACCGGATGCTATGATCCGCGATCCGGTTCCATCGATCTCCACACTAGCCGCAGCCACGCGCGGTTCGTCCTCGAAGGGGCTGTCTTCATCGCTGTCCTGGTCGCCGAGTCGGGCAATGCCCAACGATCCAATACCGATGCCCGAGCCGGCGCGAAGCAATCCGCCATCCTCCACTCGCACCGCACCGCTACCTAGCGCACCGACGATCATGGGGTTCGGATCCGGGTCGTCACCGCTGCTACCCGTGGGAGAAAGACCGGCCTGATCGATTACCGATCCCACGCCACTTACCAGCACGTACCCATTGCTCTCGGGGCCCTGGCCGACATACAGTCCGTCTTCAATCTCCATCCGCCCACCGTCGTACACATAGAGTGTGCCACTGCCGCTCAGACCGACGTAAACGTCGTATCCTTCATCGCTTTCGGGACGTGGCGTTGGATCGACCAAGCCGCGCAGCGCGGCGGGAATCAGGTCCTCGGCCGGGTTGCTGTTGAACACGGTGCCAAAGCCCGAGATGGTGACAGTGCCGACGCCCGTGCTGGGACCGAAGTCGTCCGGATCGTCGACGTCGATGTCGTCGACCGAACCGCCGATGATCAAATGGCCGTACCGCAGCATGCTGCCGCCGTTCATCGCCATGGAGCCGACACCGTACCTGCCGATCTCGATGTTGACCTTGTTGTTGTCGCCTTCTTCAAAAGTGTGCTGGAATTGGGAGTCTGGCCCGGGTGGAGTCTCAAAGCCGAAGTACTGAAACAGCAACCATTCCTGGATGCCCTCGTTGCCGAGCACCGTACCGAACAAGGCCGCATCGACCGATTCGCTAAAGTCGGTAGCCGTAAAGATGCTGTCGTAGGGATAGAAATCGCCCGTCAGGTCGACATCGGCCAATACATTGACGGCCGGCAGCAAGCAGGCCAACAGCAGCGGTGCGAAGTAGAAGCGAGCCCACCCAAGCTTGGGGCGGGAGGAGACGATCGCGGAAGGAGTCATGAAAGGTGCCTTTTTCTCTTACTTCGCCCCAATGGTGCCGAATACGTATGATGTCGCTTACGCCGACGAACGGTTCCGTCGGCCGCCGCATTGCCGTTCGCCTGTGGGCCCGCGGGGCGAGGTTGACAATGCTGAAACGATAACCAATCTGGTTGGCGATTCTGTTCCGTTGGCCCGCTGCAGATTCCCTCTTCGTGACGCAATCGGTTGCGACAAGGGGCTGCGTCCGATGCGCAGCGAGATCCGCGGAGCTGGGTTCCCTCTATAATCACTAACGGAGGCCCTGTTTGTCAACTATTTTGCGGGCGCCGCTACGGTGCCGAGGTGCCGTGCTTCCTGGCATTTAGGTCTTATTTTCCAGGGTTAATCCCCGGCAGCCGGACATACTCCAGGCGATCGCCAGCGGCCAACTCGACGCCAGTTTCGGACAATCGCACCAGGCAATTGGCCCGCACCATGCCCGCCAGATCGGCCGATCCATGCCAGGGAAATATCTCCACCCGCTGCTGGGCATCGACGTAGGCAGGGCGAAACATCTCGCGGCCGCCGCCGTAGGCGAACTCGCCCATAGAGGTACCCTTCGAGAGCCGCAGCACCACCGAATCGGCCCGACCAGCCAGTACCGCCAGTGCCGGAATCACGAACAGGTGGAAACAAACGAACCCGCTCACCGGATTGCCAGGCAACCCGAACACCAGCCGGGGCGGTCCATGTTCGCGCGGCACGATGCCAAACCAGAGCGGCTTGCCCGGTTTCAAGGCCACTTTGTGGAAGACTTGCTGCACCCCCGCTTGGGCCAGGGCTGCGGGCACCAGATCTTTCACGCCGGCCGATACGCCACCGGTAACCAGCAGCACGTCGGCCTCCAAACCTTGCTGGGCCAGTTCGACTAGTTCGTCCAGTTCGTCGCGTCCCGAGGGCAGCACGCTGGGTGCGTAGTCGCCTTCGCACAGGGCGCTGGTGAGCAGCGGACCGTTGGAATTGCGAATCTGGCCGGCAGCCGGGCGTTCGTCGACCGATACCAGTTCGTTGCCCGTGGTCAGCACCGACACGGTGGGCCTCGGCACGACGCTCAGCACCGCTGCGCCGGCTTCCGCCAGTACGGCCATGGTGATCGAATCGATCCGCCTGCCAGCCGCCGCGATGCACTGACCGGACGACATCGACAAGCCCTGCGGCATGATGTGCTTGCCTGGTGGTGGATCGATCCACTCCAGACGCACCGTCCGGTCGTCCACCAGTTCGGTCTGCTCCACCGGCACCACGGCCGTTGCGCCGTCGGGCAGCGGGGCACCGGTCATCACCCTGGCGGTGGTTCCCGGGCGGATAGGGCGACGCGGGACATCGCCGGCCATGATGCTCTCGATGATGGTCCGCGTGGGCGAGCGATCGCTGGCGACGACGGCAAAGCCATCCATCATCGCCTTGTTGTAGGGCGGCGAGTCGACGTCGCTGGTGACTTCGTCGGCGAGCACCAGCCCCAGCGCGTCGCGCAAGCGGATGCGGATCGGAGCAAGTTGTGCCGCGTGCTGCCCCACCAGCTGGAGTGCTTCGTCAACTGTAAGCATGTTAGTCACCGCCTTAACGGAATCTATTCTACCGCGACTCGAGAAGGTTGCAAAAGTCATCGCGCCACGATTCGGACAAGCGGGTCAAGTTGGCGGCGCGAGTGACCTCTGCGGTGCTGGCGGAGGAATGGAAGCGTAGTCGGTAGATCTCGGGGATGGAGAGCGTGTGCTCCGGCCGCTCGACCCGTTCGATGGAATCCCCCGCCGTTAGCGTGCCCGACTCCAGCACGCGGAGGTAGAATCCTGGCCGACCGGCTTGATGAAACTGCTTGACGATGCTCGGCATCTGCATGCGAACGCCCAGCTTGGCGCACGGCTGGCGTGGCTGGGTCACTTCGAGCAGCACCGTGCCAATCCGGTAACGATCGCCAATGCAAACCTGATCGCTGGGCAGGCCCTGGACGGTTAGATTCTCGCCAAACTCACCTGGCGCCAATTCGCGACCGTCGAGTTCCTGTTGCCACCACTGGTAGTCCTGGGTGTCGTACGCATACACGGCCTTATCCACGCCGCCGTGCACCGACTTGTCGGCCTGCTCGTCGCCAGCCAACCCCATCTCGGTTACCTCCACCTGGCCCTCGACGGGCAGCTTGAAGATAGCCGTGGTGATGGTTCGACCTTGGTACTGCACGAGTTGTGGCCAGCCCACGTTGATCGATAGTAGTTGCATAGCGAATGATTCAATTGAAACTGGCCTGCTCGACAAATGACGATGCACGGCGACAAAGACACGGGACCAGGCACTACGAATCGCGCAGTAGCCGAACGTTTCTAACGTAACGAACTCTTACCGCCTGCAACACTGAACACCTAGTGCGTGCCGCACGGGCGTGTAGCGTCGATGGCGGCTAGGTTGCCGAGATTCACGTACAATTTGCCGCTATGCCTATCTGTAGT
>NZ_JAMXLR010000015.1 GCF_024054565.1 Aeoliella straminimaris | reverse complement strand
AAGTCGGCGGCAAACCCGGCCGTCCAAGGACCAGGCCGGACGAAGTCTATGCCGATGCCGGGTACGATAGCGAAACAACTCGCGAGGTGCTGCGATGCTTGGGCATCGAGCCCTTCATCCGCAAGCGTGGCGCGGAACACGGCAGTGGTCTGGGACGCGTACGCTGGGTGGTCGAACGATCGCTGGCATGGCTCAAGGGACTTCGCCGATTACGCCTTCGATATGACCGGAGCGAGACCGTCATTCATGGCTGGGCCACAGTGGCGATGAGCGTCATCAACTTTCGCCTGTGGCATAACGAAATCCAGCTCGCAGGATAACAACGGTGACTTCATACCGGCCTTTACCGGTCGTCTAACAACTGAGTTTTTTGTCCGGTTCTAAGGATATTCCCCTCACGTTGGAGAGTCCAGCTAAACTGCATTCGGCGTGACACACCGACCCCACTTCTCCCCCCTCACCGCGCAAACTGCTTCCGCCCCCGCCCGTTGCCATTCTGCGGCGCGGTCGGCTTCGGTGGTGAGCCAATCGGCTGGGCGTTGCCGGGGCCTAAGAGTTCGTCCACGCGGCGGCGGAGTTCGGGGTTGATATCGACGCGTTTGCCGCTTTCGAGGTTCGCCACGGTGCCATCTTCCAGCACCAGCTGCAGGCGTAAGACTTTCGGGCCGGGGTAGCCGCGGATGATTTCGTTCAGCGTGCCGAGCGTCTCGATGCCGTGCCGCTTTTCGTCGACGCGGACCGACAGGCCGCTGGTGAAGCGCTCGGCGAGTTGCTCGATGGGCATCAGTTCGTTGATGATCAGGTTCACCTCCTCGGCGCCGGGACGGCGGTCGACCACCGCGGTGACGCCCACAATCGCGTCGCCCACCACGTGGTCGCCAAATTGGGCAAATTGCTCGGGCCACATGATGCAGCGGACGATGCCGTCGAGGTCCTCGAGGTCCCACATGGCGTACTTGCTGGGCATGCCGGGCTTGGGGTTTTTGGTGTGGCTCATCTTGATGGCCGCCAGCATGCCGCCCAGCACCACTTCGGTGCGGTGCTCCAGGCTGTTGACCGTCTTGCTGCTGTGCGTGGTGTACGTGCGGAGCACCTGTTCGAACTCGGCCAGCGGATGGCTGGAGAGATAGAAGCCGAGCACTTCCTTCTCGTAGACCAGCATCTCCTTTTCTTCCCACGCCTTGGCGTCCGGCAGGTCGACGCTGGCGTCGACTTCGTCCGCCTCTTCAACTTCGTCAAACAGCCCCTTCTGGCCACTCTTGCGGTCGGCCATGGCCGAGGCGCCCGACTGCATCGCCCGCTCGACGCCGGCCGCCAGGCGAGCCCGCTCGGCGCCCAGCGAGTCGAACGCGCCGGCTTTGATTAACGTTTCGACGGTCGCCTTGTTACACGAATGCGGATCGACCCGCTCGCAAAAGTCGAACAGGCTGCGGAACGCACCGTCCTTCTCCCGCGCGGCGACAATCGCATCGGCCGCCCCGCCGCCGCAACCTTTGATGGCGGACAGGCCGAACAGGATCTTGCCTTCGCGCACGGCAAAGTCTTCGAACGACGAGTTCACGTCCGGCGGAACAACTTCGATGTTCATCCGCGTGCAGTCTTCGAGGTGCTCGACCAGCGAGTCTTTGCTCTTGAAGTTGCGCCCCGGAATATCGCCTGAGAGCAATGCTGCCATGAACTGCACCGGGTAGTGGGCCTTGAGGTAGGCCGTCATGTAGGCGATCAGGGCGTAGGCCGTGGAGTGCGACTTGTTAAAGCCGTAGCCGGCGAACTTCTCGATCATGCCGAACAACTCTTCGGCCTTCTTCTTGTCGAGGCCTTTCTCTTGTGCACCGGTGAGGAACTCCTCGCGGAACTTGGCGATGATCGGCAGCTTCTTTTTGCTGATCGCCTTAATACATTTGTACGACTCGGACAGGCCGATACCGCCCAGGCGATTGAGAATCCGCATCACCTGTTCCTGGTACACCATCACGCCGTGCGTTTCGTCCAGCACCTCTTCCATCACGGGGTGCGGGTACTCGGCAGGGCGGCGGCCGTGCTTCACCTCGATGTACTGATCGACCATGCCGCCTTCGAGCGGGCCTGGGCGATAGAGCGCGGCCGTGGCGATGATGTCGCGGAAATTGTCGGGCCGCATCCGCTGCAACAGGTCGCGAATACCGCCCGACTCGAGCTGGAAGATACCCTTGGTCTCGCCGCGGCAGAGCAGGGCATACGATTCCTTGTCGTCCAGCGGGAACTTGTACGGGTCGATCCGCTCGCCGGTCGACTCTTCGATCAGGTCGATGCTGCGGGCCAGGATCGTCAGGTTCCGCAGACCCAGGAAATCCATCTTCAAGAGGCCGGCCGCCTCGACGTCGCCCATCGCCCATTGGGTGATGACTTCGGTCTTGCCCTTCACGTGCTGCAGCGGCACGTACTCGCTGACCGGCTCCTTGGCGATCACCACCGCCGCGGCGTGCGTGCCGACGTTGCGCGCGAGGCCTTCGATCTTGCGCGCCAGGTCCAACAACTCACGGACCTCGGCGTCTCCCTCGTAGGCTTTCTTCAAGTCGTCCGATTGTTCGAGCGCCCTGTCGAGGCTGATACCCAACTGGTCGGGGATCATGGCCGTGATCTGGTCGACCCGGAAGATGGGCATCGACATCGTCCGGCCGACATCCTTGATGGCCGCCCGCGCGGCCAGTGTGCCGAATGTACCGATCTGGGCGACGTTGGCCTCGCCGTACTTTTCCTTAACGTACTGGATTACCTCGCCGCGGCGTTGTTTGCAGAAGTCGATATCGATATCGGGGGCTTCCAGGCGGCTTTCGTCCAGGAACCGCTCGAACAGCAAGTCGTACTCCAGCGGGCAGACGTGGCTCATTTTCAGCGCGAAGCAGACGATGGAGCCGACGCCCGAACCACGCGCCGTGCACGGGATGTTGCTTGCCACGGCGAAGCGGACAAAGTCCCACACGATCAGGAAGTAGTCGGGAAAGCCCAGCTTGTTGATCACGCCCAGCTCGCGATCGATGCGGGCCATCACCTCGTCGGACAATTCGCCTGTGGTCGGGTCGTCGTTCTGCCAGCGGTGCGGCGTGTCGGCGTAGCGTTCTTTGAGACCATCGATCACCAGCTCGCGCAAGTAGGCTTCGCTGGCCTTGATGTCGGGCTCGGTGTGGCCGGGGGCAGTGAACGTGGGGAAGAACCGCTTGCCCAGTTCCAGGTCGATGTCCACCGAGTTGGCGATGGTCTGACTGCGGCCCAGGGCGTCGGCGTGCTCGGGCAAGGCGGCGAACATCTCTTCGGGGCTACGCAGGAAGAACTCGTCGCCCTCCATCTTCATGCGGCCCGCGTCGGTGCGGAACTTGCCCGTGTTGATGCACAACAGCACGTCCTGCGCTTCGGCGTCTTCGCGGTTGACGTAGTGGGCGTCGCTGGTGGCCACCAGCGGCACGCCGATTTTGTTGGCCAGCTGCACGGTGAGCTCCATGGCCATCTTCTGGATGTCGACGCCGTTGTCCTGGATCTCTAGGTAATAGCGCGAACCGAACACCCGTTGGAACCACTCAGTGATCTCGGCCCCGCGCTGAAGTGCCTCGTCGGCCGAGCTGCCCGAGAGCAGGTTGCGGCTCAATTCGCCCGACACGCAACCGCTCAAGCAAACAACGCCTTCGCTGTGGGCTTCGAGCAATTGCTTGTCGATACGCGGCTTGTGGTAAAAGCCTTCGAGGAAGGCGCTGCTGGCCATCTTCACCAGGTTTTTAAAGCCGGTGCGATTCTGCGCGAGCAGCGTCAGATGGTAGCTGGCCTCCTTGCTGCTGCTGGCGCCACCTTTGTCGAAACGACTGCCGGGGGCGATGTAGGCCTCGTACCCGACGATGGGATTGATTTCCGCATCCTTGCACGCGCGGTAGAACTCCAACGCGCCGTACAGGTTGCCGTGGTCGGTGAGCGCCAGGCCGTTCATGCCCAGCTCTTTGGCCCGGCTGACTAGCTTTTTGATCGGGCTGGCGCCATCCAGCAGGCTGAAGTGACTGTGGCAGTGCAGGTGAACAAACGGGGGCGCATCCATGGCAGACCAATAACCGAGGACCAATCTTCAATGACCAATGACAAGAAGGTCATTCTATCGCGCTCCGATCAGATTTCCATCGACGCAGAAAACCGCGAATTTCGGCGCGACCTGCAGCGTTGCCCCAGCGATCGAGCGAGGAAGGGGATGCGATTAGGGCCGATCGGGATCGCCGATACGGCGCAGATAGTCGGCCAGCAGGCCCTGCGCGTCGAGAATCTCCTGCCAGCGGGCGATGTCGATTTTCACCACGCTGCTCTCCTCGGGAATGTCGATGCCTTCGATCAACGCGCGGCTGCGAAGGTGCAGGTACTCGAGCAGTTCGGAGAGTTGCGCCGCCTGGCCGGGTCCCAGGCCTTCGGGCAAGTCGGGGGGTTTGGGAATGTGCAGCGTGCTGCGCGATTGGGTGGCGCCGGTCCAGTCGGCATCCGAATCGTTGCCCACTTCCAGTTGCTTGGCCAGTGGGCTGATGTCGAGCTCCTCACTCGGCACGTCGCCCGCGGCCCGCAGTTCCTTGAGCCGCTGCGCGATTTGCTCGCGGGTGCCGTACCGCAGGACGCTGCGGCCCAGGGAGATGATGTCGCCGAAGCGAAGGATGCGGAGCTGCACCTGCTCGCCGTTCACACGGGTGCCGTTGGTGCTGTCCAGATCGGTCAGGACCAGCATGTCCTGATCTTCCTGGATCTTGATATGGAACCGGCTGATCCGCTCGTCGTTCAGTTGAACGGCGTTGCCCTCCTCGCGGCCAATCGTGATGGGCGTCACCAGGTTTTCGTACCGCCTTCCGCGATCGGCACCGTCCAGGACATAAAGCGAAATATGGGCCATCGGGGGGTGGTCGAGGACGGGGGTTGGGTGGTTCCGGCGAGAATGGGAGCGATGCCTCTGTGACCTTCCATTGTAATCAGACACTGCGGACGCGTCAGCGGCCTTTATTTCAGGCTTTTTTGTCTTTTATTCGCCCCGCCGACAAGCTGCGCGGGTCGTGACACATCCGATGAGATGTAGCTCGTCGGTTGAGGCAGGAAGCAGCGCGACGTGTCGAAAGCCGCCTTAGTGCCGGAAGTGCCGGCAGCCAGTAAATACCATGGGTAGGCCATGTTTATTGCAGGCGGCGATCACTTGTTCGTCGTTCCGCGAGCCACCCGGCTGGATGATGGCCGTGATGCCTGCCTCGCTGGCGCGGTGGATCGAGTCGTCGAACGGGAAGAAGGCGTCGCTCGCCAGCACGCTACCCGATACGCGGTCGCCGGCCTTGGTGATGGAGATTTCCACCGAGTCGACGCGGCTCATCTGCCCTGCGCCCGCGCCCAGTAGCATCTGGTCCTTCACCAGCACAATGGCGTTGCTTTTCACGTGGCGGCACACGGCCCAGGCGAATCGCAGGTCGGCCAGCTGCTGATCGGTAGGCTTGGCTTCGGTAACCACCTTCCACTCGTTCTCGTCGTCGGGCAGGTCGTCGGCGGTCTGGGCCAGGTAGCCACCATCGATGGCCCGCAGCTGCAATGCAGCAGTGCCCGGCTCGATCTTGCCGATCTTCATCAGCCGTACGTTGGCCTTCCATTTTGGCTTGGTGGTCAGAATCTCCAGGGCCTCAGGCGTGTAGTCGGGCGCGATGATGGCCTCGACGAACTTGCCCGGCTCGGCCAGGCACTCGGCCGCGGCGGCGTCGACCGGCACGTTGAAACCCAGGATCGAACCGAACGCGCTCACCGGGTCGCCGGCCCACGCCTTTTCCATGGCGCTGCCAAGTGTCGCGCCGCTCGCGGCGCCGCATGGATTATTGTGCTTGAGCACGGCCACCCCCGGCTGGGGTAGTGATCGCGCGACGCCCAGGGCTGCGTCCAAATCTAGCAGGTTGTTGTACGACAGCTCCTTGCCGTTGAGCTGTTCGGCATTCACCACGCTGTGGGGACCAGCATCGGCCGATTTGTACAGGGCGGCGCACTGGTGGGGGTTCTCGCCATACCGTAGCGGCAGCTCGCGATGCAGCGTGAGCCGCACCGTGGAGGTGAAGTCGCCCATCTCTTCCAGTTGGCCCGCAAAGTACCCGGCAATCGCGGCGTCGTAATCGGCCGTGTGGGCGAATGCTGCGGCGGCCAGCTTGGTGCGCTGCTCGAGCGACGTGCAGCCCTGCTGCTGAACGGCTTCGAGAATGGCGGGATACTGCGCAGGGCTGGAGGCCACCGTGACGTACTTGTGGTTTTTCGCAGCCGACCGCACCATGCTTGGCCCGCCAATGTCGATCTGCTCGATCGCTTCGGCAAAGGTGGTTTCCGGCTTGGCGACCGTTTGGCTGAATGGGTAAAGGTTGACGACCACCAACTCGAAGCGGGCGATGTGATGATCCGCAAGAGATTTTTGGTCGCCGGAATGGTCGTGCCTGCATAGAATACCTCCGTGGACCTTTGGGTGAAGCGTTTTCACCCTGCCGTCCATCATTTCGGGCGAGCCGGTATATTCGGCCACGTCGCGAACCGCCAGGCCCGCGTCTTGCAATGCACGACGGGTTCCGCCAGTGCTGTAGAGTTCGACGCCTGCCGCAGCCAGGCCTTGGGCAAAGTCGACCAAACCAGTTTTGTCGCTGACGCTTAACAACGCCCGCTGAATTTTTGACGATTCCATGCCAGACCTTTCGGCAAACCTCAGTAAATGTCGCGAGAAAACGAGAACAAATCACTAAACAGGACGCCCCCTAGCTTCGTATAATTAGGTGTAGCTGAGAAGAGGCTGTCTCACGCTACCCAACAGCGACCCCCTTAAGCGTCGAAAGACGTTCAGCATAGTCGCCCCTTTCAATGCGTGGCCAATCGCGAGTTCCCCCCCTCCCTACCGTTGGCCAAATTTACGCGAAAGGGGCGACTTCTTTTTTTTACCGCCGCCCGGCGTGCTGCGATCCGCTTGTTGATTTGCTAGAATCGTAAGCGGCTTTCGGCTTCCAAGCCGGACCGACCACCGGCGGGTAGTTGCGGCGGGTGCCTTGCCTGTGGCGTGCGGACCTTTCGCCGCGCCCTCTCTTCTCAAGGCGAATCTCATGGCGGGCAACACTCGATCGAACCTGTTAGTCGTTCTGGCAATCGCGGCGGTCGCCATCTTCTGGTACCGCTCCACCGTGTACGAGCCAGCTGCGACGTTCGTCCGGCCCAAGCTAGTCGTTTTGACCGGTGGCGATGGTCCCTACTGGCAGTTAATGGTCGAAGGCGCTCGTCAGGCTGCGACGGACTTCGATGCCGATATTGAACTGCTCATGCCTGAGGGCGACGACGATTTCAAGCAGCAGAATATCATGCTAATGGCGCTGAAGCCCGAGGGCACCGACGGTGTCGCGATCAGCCCGCTGGACGCCGATAAACAAACCCGATTCATTAACTCATTGTCCGACCAGGCCATTGTGGTAACGGTCGACTCGGATGCACCACTGTCCGATCGCAGTTGCTACGTGGGGGCGAGCAACTACGCGGCCGGCCAAAAGTGTGCGGAGCAAGTCCAAGAGGCGATTCCCGCTGGGGGACGTGTGGTTGTCTGTCTGGCGAACCTGACCAAGGACAACCTGATCGAACGGCGCCGCGGGATGGAAGAATTCTTCGCGGAGTCGGCCGAGGAGTCAGGCGATCAGGCCCCGCAATACGAGATCGTCGAGTGGCTTACCGACGATGGCGATCGCAAGCGTTGCCGTGAGCAACTGGTCGAGTACCTGCAGCAGCACGACGACATCGACTGCGTAGTGGGCCTGAATGCGTTTCACGGGGGCGAGATCTTAGCGGCCGTCGAGCAAGTCGGCCGCGAGGACCAGATGAAGATCGTGGCCTTCGATACCGAGCAGGCCACGCTCGATGGAGTGGCCGACGGTAAGATCCACGCCACGATTGCCCAGGATCCCTATCAGTACGGTTACGCTGCGGTTCGGCAACTGGCCAGCTTGTGCCGCTGCGACGAACAACGCCGCGCCCCGGTTGGCATGCGCAGCACCTACAACGTCGACACCCGCGTGCTCCACCAACAGGACGTCGATGAGTATCGCGAGAAGTTCCTTAAAAACACCAAGCAGGATGGCAAGTCGTAGTGGTTGCGTGTGCAGCTACAGCCCGTCAATGTACACCAGTTGCCGCGAATCGAATTCGTCGGAGGCGACCAATCACTCACGCAAAGGTGGAGCCTATTTCGCTTCGCGATCCTGCGCCGGTGCCGGTTCCAGGTCAACGTCGCCAGCCACGCCGGTGTCGCTGGGGTGGCGTTTGTAGATCCACTGGCTGTCGCGGGCGTCGAGATAATCGACCTCACGTTGATCTGTAGCGCAGATGGCCACGGTGGGTGTCGTGCGATCTTCGTCGAGTGACTGGTAGTCGTAGTAGAGGAATCCCCAGCCCGGGTCGTTGCCCGACCAGTTCATCGAAAACGGACCGAAGGCGACCTGTACTGAATCGCCCCCGGTGCGATAGGGGCCGGCGAACGACTCGCCCGATTCGACCGCAGCGTAACTCGGATCGAGCACGCCGGAGCCATCGGTGCGGTAGTACCACTTGTACTTGAGCGACTCGCCTTTGAACCCTTGCTCCAGCGGAATGAAACAGCCGAACACATCGCCCTGGCGGACCAGCACCACGAAGCCATCGGGGATGGGGCGACCGTCGTCGATGCCGTAAGAGGTGGACCCGCTCTCCTCCCGCATCTCCTTCTGCTGTTGCACAAAGTCTTCCTTGGTCGCCTGCAACGCATCGTATTCGCGGGCGTCGCGATACGCGACGTATCGCCGCCAGCCGTACTGTGACACCGGGATCAATACCGCAATCACCGCGACCAAGACGAGCAGCGTCCGCAGGCGGAAGCGAAGCAACGATCGCATGGGAATCCCTCATGAAGTTGGAGGGGGCAGAGTAAGTTCGCTGGCCGCATCCATCTCGCTGCGCCGTCGGCACAGGAGTTCGCCCCAAAGTATAGCGGTTGCCAAATGCCGTGGCGAACTCCTGGCAACGAGTCAGGCACTTCCCGCGAATACACGCCAAACGTCGCGAACTCACCACCTGGGCGTGGTATAGTCCGATCAGGTGAAAATTAGGGACGAGACCAAATAAACACGAAGTACTGTGCACAACGCAACGGTGCCATGTTGGATATTTGACGTTCGATTCAAATGGTGGAAGAAAACCCCTATCAAGCTACGGAAGTTGCCGCCAGTGCTCGGCCGGGTAGCGGGCTTTCACTGCCAATTCTCTTTGCCTTGGCAATTGGGGGGCCGTTTGTTGTGGCGGTTGGCGTGGTGTTCGCCACCGGGACGGCCCAGCGATTTTTCTGGTTGCTCGAGCAAGCGGCGCCGCTGTACGTGGTGGCCTGGCCGGTGAGCGTGCCGCTGTTCGTGTTTCTGTTTGTCTCGCACCACCACCTGTCGTCGACCAAGTCGTTGAACGACCGGCGGCTGCTGTGGCTAGCTCCGCTGCCAGATATCGCTGTTGCCATGCTGGTGTTGGGAGCGGTGTATGCCGGCCCACTCGGCCATCAGTACCCCTCATGGACAATGGACCTGATGCCGGCCGGTTTGTTCGTAGCGGTGGGCGTGGTGGTACTGGCCGTGGTGTTCAACGTTGGACGGCGGTGGTTCGTAGGGGCGCTGGGATTGCTGCTGCTATTGTTCGTTCTGGCTTGCTCCATTACGGCCGGTATGTCAATTACCGGCGACTGGATCTAAACGCATCCATTCCGCGGAAATCCCTTCGTCGATCGACCGTGCCGCCAATTTCGGCAAGTGGGTTGCTGTCCAAAAATCGCCGTTGAATCTCCGCCTTGGTCTGATCCAATGGTGGTACGTGTCACTGTCGAACCATCCGCCAGCGAACGGGGCGTCCGAACCCTGGATCGTCGCGGAGTCTCGTGCGCCCCTGAGCCGACGGCGCCAGCCGCGGGTGATTGATTGAGTAAGTGAGTAAGTGAGTGGGTTGTCCCCAGCCCCTCACCGATTTTTGGTCCCACTCGCTGAACATGCGGAGAACAACGCAGAGGGTTTTGGTCCCATGCGTGTTGAAACACCTCGGGAAAACAAGGGTGTTTTGAATGGGAGGGGGGACAAAACTCTGGGAGTTTTGGGACCATGAATGTTGATGGCCAGAAGTTGTGGAAAAAAGAACGTGTGCCAAAACCGACGAGACCGTGGGTTGCTGGCCGGCTGGTGCGGACGCGGTTGGTTGCCCTTCGGCACATCGTGCTAGCACGGCGTCCTGCCGGCTGTCATTTTCTCTTGACGCTCGGCCGCTGGTTTGCCAAACTCCGCCCCGCTCCGGTGCAGCGCAGTGTGGGGGCGCTGCACACGGAGAGTTTTCGATCCGACTGGTACACATTACGGAGCACGCACGATGCGTAGTCCTCTTTCGATTTGTTTGGTTGCTTTGGTCACGGTTGTCGGTTGCGGTAAAGGCGAGGCTCCCAAGCCCACCGCTGCTGGCGGCGCCAACGCACCGGGTACGCCGGCTGCAACGGAAGGTACAAATCAGATCCACCCGTCGGCCATGGCCGCGAAGAGGTTCCTGGAAGTCAGTGCTGCAGGCAATGAAGCTTCGGCCAAGTCGCTGCTGACACCACTGGCTGTGGAACAACTGGAGAAGAGCGGACAACGCCTGGCCTGCCTGGGCGACGACTCGGCAAAGTTTCAGGTAACGCGATGGTTGGTGCCACAAGAAGATGAAGCGGCCGTCGAGTTCCGTATGCAGTTCTCGATGGAAGGCAAGGCACAGCACATTGACGGCTGTTGCTTGATGAAGTCGGTGCAGGGTTCGTGGCGCGTTGCCGGCGTGGCCCTGGACCCGGGCGATGGCAGCGGCCCCGTGGTGGTGAACTACGAAGAGGACCTGACTCAGGTCGCTTCGGAGGCGAATCCGGCCGGCACCGTTCAAAATCAGGCGGCGGCGGGCGAAGTGCCGCAGACTGCGCAAAACCCCAATTCGGCGCAAAATCGCTAACACTCTCTTCTTTCTAAGTCTATTTCTGGTAATAGGTTGCGGGTTTGCCGACGCTTCTGGCGTCGGCAATCCGTGGCACTCTACGCAATGGACGGCAGCAGGGAAGGACGTCCCCAGGCCTGGGGCCCCCTTACGCGAGCGGTCCGCTGGTGCTAATTTCTTTGGCTGGTTCAGCGAATCGTTGTAGTTTTCCTAATCAGTAAACTTAGCCCCACCTGCCTTCCTGCCTGTGAACAGCGAGCTCTGCTGTTTTTAGTTCCATTGGAACCGACGCGTGTTCGGTTCATTCGGCTGTGTCCGTCGCATGTGTGGGGGACATCAGAATAAGCAGCCGAACCCATCCCGCTGTTGGTACAAGGTTTTTCTCAAAGGAGAGAAAAGATGAAGTCGACAAACCTTCTGCGTTTTTGTGTGTTGTTGGCCGTGGCGATGTTCGCCGTGAGCACCGCTGACTTGGCCAACGCCAAGCTGTTTGGCCGTTTTTGTGGCAAGTCCTGCTGCGAAGCGACCACCTGCTGCGAGCCCGCCCCTTGCTGCGAGCCCGCCCCCACGTGCTGCGATCCTTGCGACACTTGCTGCAAGCGCGAAGGCTTGCTGAAGCGTCTGTGCAATCGCAAGAAGAGCTGCTGCGAAGAGACCACTTGCTGCGAAGCTCCCACCTGCTGCGAGCCCGCCCCTTGCTGCGAGTCCGCCCCTGTAGTGGTTGAGGAAGCTCCCGTCGTCGAAGACTGCGGTTGCGCCGAAGCTGCTCCTTGCTGCGAAGAGACCACTTGCTGCGAAGAGACCTGCTGCAAGCCGAGCCTCTGCGAACGCATCAAGTGCAAGCTGGAAGCCCGCCGCGCCAAGCGTTGCGGTTGCGGCTGCTAAGCATTTAGCACCTGGCAGCGTGGCGACCACCTGGGTTGTCACGGCGAGAAACAACGAGAAAAAAGCCTGGCGACTACGGTTGCCGGGCTTTTTTTGTTTTTGCCAGGGTCCAGCTGTGAGCTAGGCTTCAGCACGTGCCCGTCTCTCTCCAGGGGTGGTGCCGGTGGGGCCAAAACCACACCTGCCACCCGTTAATTGACACGAGAGTGCGGGTCGCGTAGCTTGGGTAGAACGTGGCGAGTAGGCGAGCCACGAGCGTGCTAGGGACGAAGAATACTTCGCTGCGACCGCGACATGCGTCGCCGGAACGCAGGGCACGAAAAGGACCAGTTCGGGGACATGGTTTTTGGGAGATGAAGAGATGAAATCAGTTTTACGTTTGAGTGTTGTGACCGCGATCGTCGGCCTGAGCTTCGGCTTGGCCAGCGACGCCGATGCCCGGTGCTGCTTCCTGAAGAAGCTGTTCAACCGTGGTTGCTGCGCGCCCACCTGTTGCGAGCCCGATCCTTGCGGGTGCGAGTCGACTCCTGACTGTGGCTGCGGAGCTCCTGTAGCGAGCGATTGCGGCTGCGGTGGCATGGTTGTCGAAGAGGGCGTGGTTGTCGAGGAAGGCGCTGTGCCGACCGAAGCTGCTTCGCCGTCGGAAGAGATGCAGCAGGTTCCTGAGCCTCCGGCCGAAGCCCCTGAAGGCGAGAAGGGTGACGTCTTTGAGGGTGGCACCGAGAAGCCTGCGGAAGCTGCCGCTGAAGGCGACGCTGCAACCTAAGCTAGCAGCCAAAAATTAGCAAAAAAGGCGCCCCGCCCCGAGCATGGCTCGCGGCGGGGCGTTTTGCGTTTCCTGTAGACCTGCACGGCGAGGTTTGCGATAGTCCCTGCTCGGTCCTCCCGTCTTCGGCTACGAATATGCAGTTTCGCGTTCAACTCGACACCTTCAGCGGTCCCCTGGATCTGCTGCTGTACTTGGTGCGGAAGCACGAGGTCGACATCAGCAACATCCCGGTTGCCCGCGTAACGGATCAGTTCCTCGAGCACACCGCGGTGCTGGAGCAGATGGATGTCGACGCCGTGGGAGACTTTCTCGACCTGGCCAGCACGCTGATCGAGATCAAGTCGCAGATGGTCCTGCCCCAGCAGACGGTCGACGCCGAGGATGAAGTGGAGGATCCCCGGCAGGAGCTTGTGCAGCGGCTGTTGGAGTTCAAGAAGTACCGCGATGCCGCGCAGTTGCTCGAAGAGCGTGGCCGGGAGTGGCAAGAACGCTTCCCCCGTGCGGCCAACGAATTGCCGCCCCGCAGCCAGAAGGAGCAGTTGCCGGAAATTGCGGGCGTGGAGCTGTGGGACCTGGTGAGTGCGTTTGGCCGGGTGCTGCGGGACAAGCTGGTCAAACCCGAAGTGGCGAGCATCAAGTACGACGACACACCGATTCACGTCTATATGCGGCAGATCGATCAGCGGGTGCGCAGTGAGGGGAGCGTGGCCTTTTTCGACTTGTTCCCCGAAGCGGTCCACAAGTCGACGCTGGTCGGCATGTTCCTCGCGCTATTGGAGCTGGTCCGCTACCGCTACGCCCTGGCCCACCAGAGCCAACGCTATGGCGACATTCTCATCGAGCCGGGCTCCGAACAGTTGCCGGCCGAGTTGAAGGTCTCCAGCGTTGCCGAAGTGGTCGAGTAGCCGCCGACCGCGACAACGCTTTCAATGGGGGCTGAACCTGCGGCACTCCGAGGCGGTCTGACTGCTGAACCGGTTGGTGCCCCTTGCCATGAGTGGGGCTCGCCGGTACGGTCGGACTCTTGTTCTCGCCTCCCGCCTTCCCGCTGACACCATGGTCGAAAACGCCCCCGTCAAAACGCTCGAGCACAACGGTCTCACGATCGAGGGCTACTCGCGCGCCGCGGTGCAGACCTACTGGCGGGTGCCAGAGCTGAGCGTTGGGTTCGACCTGGGGGCACAGCCCTGGAGCTTCATGGGCACCGAGACTTGGTTTGTCTCGCACGGGCATTTGGATCACATCGCGGCGCTGCCGGTTTACGTCGCCCGGCGGCGGATGATGAAGATGGAACCGCCGACCATTTACCTGCCCACCGTGGCGGTGAAGCCAGTCGAGCAAATCTTGCAGGGCTTCACGCGACTCGACCGGGGCCGGCTGCCGGTGAACCTTGTGCCGATCGAGCCGGGCATGGAGATCGAGCTATCGCGCGAGTACGTGGTAACTACCGTGGCAACCAAGCACACGGTGCCCTCGATGGGATTCGTGGTCTGGCAGCGACGCAACAAGCTCAAGGCGGAATACCAGGGCCTTGCAGGCACCGAGATTCGCGACCTTCGCCTGGCGGGCACCGAAGTAACAGAGGAACACCGCGATGCGGTGCTGGCCTACCTGGGCGACAGCGCTCCGCCGGGGCTGGACGATAACCCCGAGATGTATGAGGCGAAGATCCTGATTTGCGAACTGACGTTCGTCGCCCCCGGTCATCGCAAGGAGAAGATCCACAAATTCGGCCACATTCACCTGGACGACATTTTGGAACGGCGCGATCGGTTCAAGAACGAACTGGTAATCGCCAGCCATCTGAGCACCCGCTACCACGAAAAGTCGGTGCGTAAGATGGTGGAGAAGGCGCTGCCCGATATGCTGGATGGCCGGCTGCAACTGTGGTTGTAAACTGCACCTGACTGTGGCTACGGCAGCCAATGCAGGACGTTCTGCATCACACTCCAGCGTGGCGGCATTTGCGTGGCGCCATTGCCCTCGATCCAATAGGACTGCAGTCGATCGAGATCGCCATCCAGCCGCTCGAAGTCGAGCCAGCGATCCAGAAAGTTGCGCCACTCCTGGTCTTCCAGTCGCACCGCCATGCCGATCGGCCGACCCATCGCGGGAGTGGGCACCACCACGGTGTAGCCGGGATACAATACCGTCCACGCGGCTCCCTCTTCGGCGGGAACAACCAGGCCATCGAGATCGCCGGCGGTCCCCTCGAAGTACGAGCGGTAGGCGGCGATCGGCACAAACTCGACGTTCGGAAGGGCTTGTCGTCCGGCCGCCGCCAGGTCGCCCGACTGCACTGCCAGCCGAAGTCCCTGTTGTTTGCGGATATTGTCGAGAGTCTCGAACTCGCTGCGGCGATGGTCGCGTGTCACCACGGACAAGGTTGCCGCGTGATAGTGCCCGGTGAACCCAACCTCGAGCAAACGTTCGGGATTCTCGATCAATCCGCCAATAGCGACGTCGATTTCGCCCGACTTCAACTGCGATACCACGGTGTCGTACTCGTAGGGAACAAACTCCAGCTTGGCACGCAGCCGCGCCGCCAGGTGGTGCATCAGTTCCACATCCAGGCCGACCAGTTCTTGCTGTTCGTTGAAGAACGAATAGGGAAAGTGGTCCGCCTGGTAGCCCACGCGCAGCACCCGCTCCTGCTTGATCCGCTCGAACGTCGAGCCGTTATGCGTTGGGTCGCTGGGAAGGTCGTCTCTTGTCTTGTAGACGATCACATCGTTGTACGGGTGGGGAATCGACAGGGACAGCAGGCGATTGTCCAGGTCGTATTCGAGCGTGATGTGCGACAGCGACCAGCGACTCGCCCCCACAGCGACCGCCAGGCATACCGTCGTCACGATGCCCAGACGCAACAGTCGGTTCCAGCGGACCCGGAGCCGACCTTGCAGAGCAAACGTGACCAGCAGCGTAAGCGCCATGAGGTGGGCCACGCCTACCACGTCGGAGAGTCGCGCCGTCAGAAAGCCGGGCAGGATGAAGAAGGCCATCAAGTCCTGAGGCAGTTGGTATTCGTCCAGCAGGTAGGGCATGGTGACCAGCGGGCTGGCAAAGCTGGAGACGGCGCCCTCGCAGGTCATCAGGAACGTCTGCGGCGGGGTCATCTGCTCGCCCACGTACCACGCGGCAAAGGAAATGAAGGTGAATGCCAGGATCTTCCCCATGTGAGGGAAGGCGTAGGCCAAGGGTACCACGATGCTGGGGGTGGAGGGCTCTTCGTCCGTTTCGGGTTGTTCCTCCGCCAACTGGTCGCACTTCTCCACGATCTGCGGCAGGACCACTAGCAATTTACCGGTTGCAAACGCGGTGAGGGCCGGCTCCTGGGCCACGGCCATCAGCCGGCGATAGGAAATATCGGTCAGGGCCCACACCAGCATCGGTAAAATCACAAAACAAACGATGACGGACGCCACGATGACGACCACCAGGTACGCCTGCAGCCGCGCGAGCTCGTCCAGCCGCAACGTACCCGCTGCCGCTGCGGCAAACATGAACAAGCCAAACGGCGCCAGGCGTACCAGGAACAAGTTGATGCGACTGATGGCCGTGGCGCACAGGTCGAGCAAATCCAGTAGCGGTTCCTTGCCCGGCATCGCCATCAAGGCGAAGCCAAAGAACAGGCAGAACAGCACCACGGCCGGCACATACTCGCGGGATAGCGAGTAGAACACATTCGTGGGAATGAACCGTGTCATCAGGTCGACATCCTCGCCTCGGGTGAGGGTGGACGACGAGTTAAAGAAGGACGCCGACTCAATGGATGGCAGGGACGTCGAAGCCACGGTCACCATTACGATGCCAATTAGCCAGAACAGCGCCAGGAACGACACCGCGATCACGCCGATCTGCCGAGCCTGGCGGCTGTCGAGCCTGCCGGACTTGGCGATCAGGCTCAAGACCAGGTAGGGCAGCACCGTCATCTGCAGCAGCCCCACATAGATGTCGCCGGGCACCTGCAACGGCGCGCAGTACTCGCCGAATGTGATGCCGCAGAGTATACCGAGTACCAACCCCACGCAAATCCAGAGGCCGACGCGACTTTTACCCGGTGGGGGCGTATCCGCAGCCGGTACCGCGGATGAAGGCGGCCTGGATTCAGGGTCTTCCGAGGACATAGAGTTCCTTCTAGACAAAACTCCAAGCGATGGCACACGAGGCGATGAGACTTGGCTCAAGTTCACCTCCTATAATAGCATCCCACCGCTAATAGTGGGACTGAAACTGTCCGCGATCGAGTGGCTGACGGGAATCGCGGCCAGCCAACTTTGTGACGGCTACGCGCAGTGGCTGCCTTTCTTACCTCCTGGACAATAGTTACGTTGGTGGCACCGCCAACTGAAGAAAGTCCCCTCGCAACTGAGCCGGTATTGATGTCGACCCCGTTTGCAATTGCTGTTTTTCTGGTCAGCGCGTGCGCCATTGCATGGATTGGTACGCGCTTGACAAATCTCGCGGATCGCCTTGCCGATCGGACGGGGTTGGGCGAGGCATTCATCGGTGCGGTATTCCTGGGAGCAGCTACCAGCCTGCCGGGCATCACCGCATCGGTAGTTGCCGCGCACGACGGGCTTCCCCAGCTTGCACTGTCTAATGCCATCGGCGGAATCGCTGCCCAAACCGCGTTTCTTGCTATTGCCGACCTGGCCTACCGGCGTGCGAATCTGGAGCACGCGGCGGCCAGTGTGCCGAATATGATGCAGGCCGCCCTATTGATAGTGATTTTGAGCTTGCTGGTCGTTGCTATCTCGACGCCCGAGATTACGTTCTTCTCCATCCACCCGATTACGCCACTGATGTTTGTAGTTTACTTTCAGGGAATGCGGATGGTCCGCCATTCCACGGAGTACCCTATGTGGCAACCTCGCAGAACTCCGGAGACTAAACCGGACATCCCGGATGAGCCAGAGACCACTGCAGGTGCAGACCTGGGGTTGTGGGTCCGCTTCGCCCTGGCTTCCTTATTGGTAATGGCGGCTGGCTATGCGATTACGAAGTCGATTTCCACGCTATCCCACCGCTACGACTGGCTGAATCAGTCGATCGCCGGCGCGGCATTTACGGCGGTGGCCACCTCGATTCCTGAATTGGTAACGTCGGTTGCCGCTGTCCGCCGCGGTGCGTTGACGTTGGCCGTAGGGGGCATTATTGGCGGCAATTGCTTTGATACCCTCTTTGCCGCGGCCGCCGACATCGCCTATCGCGATGGCTCGCTGTTTCACGCCACGACTTACACAGACGGTGGCTCGTTTCGCGACCTGATATTGATCTCTGTTTCGATCCTGATGACGGCCGTACTGCTATTGGGACTTCTGCGGCGGCAGGAAAAAGGGCCCGGCGGAATCGGCTTCGAGTCAGCCACCGTCTTGGCGGCGTACGCGGGTACGTTGATACTACTAGCAACAACTTGAGCGATGCACGCAGCCCTCGGCGGTAGCAGAGGGGGAGTACGCATCCCGGAAAGTAGAAGTACCTCATGCGGACTTTGGCTATTGGCGATATCCACGGCTGCTACAACGCGCTCGCGGCACTGGAAGCCTACGTGGCCTTCGAGGCCGAGGATCGCATCATCACACTCGGCGACTATGTCGATCGCGGACCCGGTACGAAGCAGGTCCTGGAGTGGCTCATCCATCGAGACTCGGTAGGTAATTTGGTCGCGCTTCGTGGTAATCACGAGTTAATGATGATCGCCGCGAGAGACTCTAAATTCGATTTCGAGGATTGGTTCGCTTGTGGTGGATCGGCAGTTCTGGATTCTTATGAGGTTTCCAACCTTGATGAGTTGCCCGACAAACATTGGGACTTTCTTTTGTCTCGATTGCTTCCTTACTATGAGACGAAGACGCATTTTTTTGTGCACGCAAACGCATCCCCGGATTTGCCACTCCCTGAGCAGCCAGAGTTCATGTTGTATTGGGAGCAGTTTGACGACCCGCCGCCGCACGAGTCGGGACGTACCATGATATGTGGGCACACGTCGCAGCGCTCGGGCAAGCCGCTCGACGTGGGACACGCGACCTGCATCGACACATCCGCGTGTCGAGGCGGGTGGCTAACTTGCCTGGATGTCGACACCAGATTCTGCTGGCAGGCAAACGAGTCGGGCGACATCCGCTGTTTCTGGTTGAATGAAGGGCCAAGTGATCCTTGAGACCGAAACCGTAATACTCCCTGCAAGTCGCGAATGAAACTGACATTCACGTACCGGTTGAAAGTGTTGCAGAGCCATGTCCTGGTGGAAGTTTTTCCGTCCGAAGCAGAAGCCCAAGCCCACCAGGGGCGACTTGGGGCCAAAGCCGATCGAGACGCTCATGGAGCAGGTCGACGCCACTCCGGACCGGCCGATTCCTTTCGGCTACAAGATGTCGTGGTTGGCTGTCCGCAGCAGTGATTCAGGTTCGGTCTGTGATGCACTGGAAATCGACAATCTGCAGCCCGCAAATTGGAAGGCCGGCTATATTGCCGCTTATAATGGCCATTCATTCATTTCGCCTCCAGTCAATGGCTGGGTATTGCTGGTTGGCCACGAACTACCCGAACTAGGGCATCCGCCGCACGAACGCCGGTGGACCTCATTGATGGCAAGTCTTTCAAAGAAGTTTGGAGTCGCCCAGTACTTTGCCACACATCGGGTCTCCGGTTTAGATGCCTGGGCTTGTTATCAGGGTGGCCACGAAGTGCGGGCATTTGCCTATTGCGACGAAGTACTCGTGAACAGGGGAGAGGTAACTGCCGGCGAGTTAGAACTCGACTACGACTACCTCGATCCGAGTTTCTCCGTTGAAGTTAGCGAATTGGAACGGGGAGTACCCAACACGTTCGTCCCCGATGAAGAACACACCATGAAGGTTGCGGGCAGATGGAGTGTGAATCCTCAGTTGCTTGACCAACTCGACACGCAACCTGGAGTTGGTTGGATCGGCAATCTAGGATGGAAGTCGAAATCGGAGAGATAAGCCAAGGACGAACCGGAACTCCGATTCTTAAACCGAATGCTTGGGGAAAGCGTGTTTGGATTCCTGCAACCGCAACGCAGCGATGAAGTGTACCGGCAACTCTATGCCGGATGCTGTGCATTCCAGCACCGACGATTTGGCATCGAGACACTACCGCTATTGAGCTACGAAGCAGTATTCCTGTACGCCCTGGCTGTTGATGCAGGGTGTTGCGATCTGCCGGACGAAGGGGTGGCCACTTGTTGCCGGCTGCGAACGAGGGGAGGGCGGCTGCACGCGGTCGATCCCCGCATTGCCGAATTCTGCGTGAGTTTTGGGGTATTGCTGGCCGCCATCAAGCTCGAGGACGACGTTCGCGACGATCGCAGTCTTGTTGCGCGATTTGCGCTGTGGCGTTTGAAGTCGCGAATCCGGAAGGCGAAGGACTACTTCGCATCACTCGACACAGATTTTCACCAACGAGTCACTTCAGCGGTGCAGCAGCACTTGGCGCTGGAACGAGAGTCGCGGCATCCGAGCCTCGCGGTGTACAGCGAACCAACCGCCGCCGCATTTGCCTATGTATTTGAGCTGTTTACCCAAATGCTTTCGCCAACGAAGGTGGATGCGACGGCGTTTCACGCTATTGGTCACGCCGTGGGGCGAGCCATCATCACGTTCGACTGTGCCGTCGACTATCACCGCGACCGGCGACTCGGTCGGTACAATCCTCTGGGCGATACCGCAGAGTGCCAGAGTGCTTTGGTGGAGTGTCAGAGGTCGCTGTCGGACGCGATGTGGAGATCGACGGATCTGGGGGAGCAAAGTTCACTGGCGGCGCGAGTCACGGCCGGAACGTTTGAGCGCGTTAGCAGATACCAGAACCTCATAGCGAAAGACGATGCTACCAGGCGAGCACGGAGGATGCATCCTCGACAGGGTGACTGCGATATCCCTTGCGACGGAGCCTGCTGCGATGGCATCGGTGCCTGCGACTGTGGAGGTTGTGATGCGGGCGATGCGCCTTCCACCGGTTTTTGCCTCCTCGATTGTTGCGGAGGCTGTGGCCCGGATTGCAGCACCAGTCGACGTCGCAACTCTGCGCCCAGCTGGAATCGGGTGAGAGATCGCTCGCGGCTGGACTTGGCTGGCGAAGTCGGCGTGACGGTTGGTCCCCTCAAGCCGGCCGGTATCGTTTCGATCAACGGTCAAGATATCCCGGCTCGTTGCGACATGGGTTGGATCGATGCCGACACGGAGGTGTACGTCGTGCGAAAAGAGTCGTTCGGCGTGATCGTGCGGGAGAAGAAACCCGAAAGCGATTGAAAGCTGTGCGTGCCCATTCGCACACATCGTGCCAACATCCGCACCCTGCGTGTTACTTTGCCCCTTTTCTCAACTCGGGCACCTAACGACAATTGAATCCATGGATACAAGTCGAGAAACAGTTCGTTCGGTGGCCGTCATTGGGGGAGGAATTAGTGGACTTGCCGCGGCGTGGCGGTTAGTGGAGTTGCGCCCCGAGTGGCAGGTTGTCGTGCTCGAAGCAAGCGATGAACCGGGGGGCGTGATTCAGACTGTCCAACGCGATGACTTTACGCTCGAGCTGGGGCCCGATAGTCTGCTCCGCCGATTGCCCTGGGGGGTGGATTTGTGTCGCCGGTTGGGGATCGAGCAGGAGCTAATCGGAACCGAGCCCGCGGCCAAGGGAGTCTACACCGTGCACCGCGGCCGAGCGACGCGAATGCCGGAAGGGTTTGCGATCATGGCGCCCGAGCGGACGTGGCCGGTGGTTACCACGCCGATTCTCTCGCCGTGGGGCAAGCTGCGATTGGCGGCCGAGCGGCTGGTGCCTCGCCGCACGGCGTCCACAGATGAGAGCCTGGCTGCGTTTGCCTGTCGCCGTCTCGGTCGCGAGGCGTTCGAACGCATTGTCCAACCGCTGGCTGGCGGCATCTTTATGGGCGATCCCGAGCGGCTGAGTCTCAAATCCTGCTTTCCCCAGTTTGCGGCCATGGAAGCCGAGCACGGAAGTCTGATCAAGGCCACCCAGGCAGCCCGCAAGCAGCGTGAAGCCAAGGCCGATGGCAAGCCGCAAAGCGTATTCACAGCGCCCGCGGGTGGTTTGGGACGCATCATCGAAGCAGCCGCCGAGAAGCTGGGCGAACGGGTGCGTTGTGGCCAGCGAGTGGTGCAGCTCGCGTCGCGCGACGATGCCTGGCAGCTTCGCGTCGAGGACATCCAAACCGGCGAGCAGGCGGACGAAACGTACGATGCAGTGATCGTCGCCACGCCGGCGTCCGCGACCGCCCGCCTGTTGGAGTCGGTCGACCCGCGGGTGAGCGAGCTGCTCGCGGGCGTGGAGTATTCTAGCTGTGTGATTGTGCAACTCGGCTACCAGCGAAAGAATATCGCCCACCCGCTGGACGCGGCAGGCGTGGTGGTGCCGAACGTCGAGGGGCGGGCTCTGCAGGCCTGTTCGTTCAGCAGCGTGAAGTACGCCGGCCGGGCGCCTGATGGCAGCGTAGTGCTGCGAGCCTTCTTCGGCGGGGCGATGCGACCCGAGCTTCCCGCAATGAGCGACGAGAAGTTGATCGAGCTGGCCAAGAGCGAGGTTGGGACATTGCTTGGCGCGAGCGGCGAACCGCTGTTCACGGTCGTCAAACGTTGGCAAAGCTCGATGCCGCAGTATCACGTGGGCCATGCCGAAAGAGTCGACGAAATCGAGCAACGCACGGCAGCGCACCACGGACTCGAACTAGCCGGCGCAGCTCTGCATGGCGTTGGCATTCCACACTGTATTCACACGGCCGAGGACGCCGCCCGGCGGGTGGTGGAACAATTGGAGCGCGACGCGACTGGCTGCGAGAAAGCAGGTATGTTGTAAGCGAGGTCAAAGTTTCGATGATTGAGACGTGAGTATCCCCATAGCCAACCACGCGACGAAGCATAACTCGTCGGCTACTTCTTCTATTGCTGTACATTCTCACCGGGCAAATCCATGCTCCCCATCAACTATACCGAAGAAGACTTTGCCACTAGCCCGCTGATGTTCTACTACGAGGTCACGCAAGCATGTGATCTGGTGTGCAAGCACTGCCGCGCATCGGCACAGCCCGAGGCGCATCCTGGTCAGTTGAGCCCGGAGGAGTCGCGAGCGTTGATCGACCAGGTAACGCAATTTCCCAAACCACCAACGCTGGTGTTTACTGGTGGCGATCCCCTCAAGCGCCCTGATCTGTTCGACCTGATTCGCCACGCCCGAAGTCGCGACCTGCGGGTGGCGCTCACGCCGTCGGCGACGCCATTGGCTACGTACGAGGCGCTCGCCAATGCAAAAGAGGCGGGAGTGAGCTGCCTGGGAGTGAGCCTGGACGGCGCCGACGCCGAGACCCACGATGCCTTCCGCGGCTGGAGCGGCAGCTACGACCGTACGATGGAGATGCTGGAGGATGCCAAACGGCTGGGACTGCCGGTGCAAGTAAACACCACGGTCACCAAGCGAAACGTGGGGCAGCTTGATCCGCTGGCCGACCAACTGGCCGAGCATGGAATCATGATGTGGGCCGTGTTCTTCCTCGTGCCGGTGGGACGGGGGATCGAGGAACAGCGACTTTCGGCCGACGAGTGCGAGGAGGTGTTCGAGCTGCTCTGGCGGCAAACCCAGCGTCAGCCGTACGCCATCAAGACCACCGAGGCGCCACACTATCGCCGGTTCGTGATGCAGCATCAGGGCGATCCACTGGCCGGTCGCAGCGATAGTCACGGCCGACGAGCACCACTAGGCGTGCGGGACGGCAAGGGAATCATGTTTGTGGCCCACGACGGACAGGTGTTCCCCGCCGGCTTTCTGCCGCTGGAGTGCGGACGCTTTCCCGAGCAGTCAGTTGTCGATGCGTATCAGCAGCATCCCAACTTCCGCACGCTGCGCGACCACGATCTGCTACAGGGCAAATGTGGACTATGCGAATACCGCTCGGCTTGCGGTGGCAGTCGTTCTCGGGCGTTTGCCCTGACCGGAGATCCCATGGCCGAAGAGCCCGATTGCCGGCATCAGCCGGAGGGTACGGGGGAGTTGGTGGAGACCCTCAACTACAGATAGTGGGTCCCTCCGCGACCTGGTTCGTCAGTCGTCCTATGGAGGATCGAGCAGGACCGGCAGGTTTGGCCATGGATGGTCGCTTCTTCCGCTGCTTGGTCGGAGATCTCCAGGTCTCGGTTGCCCTCTGATGGGGCTCTACTGTGTGCGGTTTGAGGCACCTTGCTTGACAGCATTGTGGGTTTTGGGAAACTGCACTATGCACGACTTGTCTCTTCGCCTTTGAGTTTGCACCCAAGATAAGGGTCTCGACTAATGATCTCTTCCGGCAAGTACCTCTTCTCTTTCTTAAGCCTATCTGTATTTCTTTGTGGATCGCTCAGTTCGGCCGCACCCATGGTGACTGGCTTCGTGGACGGGAAGCCCTTCAGTGTTCCTCCGGGATTATTTGTTGCTGACGAGCATAGCCCGGTTTCGGTGCTTGATCAGTGGGAAGCAAATTATCCTGAAAACGGCCACTTCTCCATTTCTGCCGAATTTGATCCCGATCCGGTGATCAACTACTCGATCGCCGTTACGGACTTTGGTGCCCCCAGTACCTTCACGTTTGTGTTTTCCCAGCCGATTGTGTTGGCAGGCACGAACCACTTGGTGGATGCCCAGATAGGTGGGGCATTGAACGACGGTTCCGGTGACGGAATCACGCTCACTCCAAATTCGCCCGATAGCGATGGTGACACGATTGCCGAAATTCAGACTTCCGAGGTGGGACTTGGCGCACCGTCGGTGAATATGGGCGTCGATGTGGGAGGAGCGTTCTCCAATCCGGGTACCGGCAGTCCGATGGTGTTTTCGTATCCCACGGACATGCAACCGGTGCAGCCTGGTCCTGTCGGCACCTTCGATCAAATGAGCCTGACGGTCAGCTTCACCCTTTCCGGCGGTGGCGACTTCGCTGCGTTGACTGGTTTCTCTCAGATTGTCGAGGTGCCCGAACCCTCCACCGTAGCGATGCTTGTATCGGGCGGATTGCTTGGCCTGGTGGGCGTGTACCGCCGACGTGCCAGCTAGACGCTTGCCACCTTGGCTGGTTGCGTTGATCGAATCGCCGGACTGATACGCGGTCTGCGTACTTGAGGTTATTCCACGACCCAGGTGTCGCCGGAAGTAAACAGCTTCTCCAGGTCGCCAGGGCCTTTGCTGGCTTTGGCCTGTTCGATCTGATCGTTGATCAGTTCGTCGTAACGTGGCGATTCGATGGCGCGGAACACGCCGATCGGCTCAGGGAAGCCATCCTGGTGCCGCATGCGGGTCAGCAGGTAGGCGAGGCTTGGCTCGGGGGCCCGCTCGTCGTGGAACAGCAGGTCGTCTTCGGTAATGCCCTTGCCCAGCTGCACCACTTCGGGATCCATGCCGTTGAGCCGGATGCCTTTGTCGCGGTTCTTGCCGAAGATCATCGGCTTGCCGTGCTCGAGCTCGAGGGTGGTGTCTTCCTTGGTGTCGCGATCCTTGGCGTAGTCCCACGCACCGTCGTTGAATACGTTGCAGTTCTGATAGACTTCGACGAACGACGTGCCGGAGTGCTCGGCCGCCCGCTTGAGCACTGCGCCCATGTGTTTGAGGTTGGTATCGATGGTTCGAGCGACAAAGGTGCCTTCGGCGCCGATGACAATCGAAAGCGGATTGAGCGGATTGTCAATCGCCCCCATCGGCGTGCTCTTGGTCTTCGCGCCCAATAGCGAGGTGGGCGAATACTGCCCCTTGGTCAGGCCGTAAATGCGGTTGTTGAACAGGATGATGTTCAGGTCCATGTTGCGGCGGATGGCGTGCATCAGGTGGTTGCCGCCGATGGAGAGCCCATCGCCGTCGCCCGTGATTACCCACACCTGCAAGTCGGGCCGCACGGTCTTCAGGCCCGTCGCCACGGCCGGCGCACGTCCATGGATGGAGTGCATGCCGTAGGTGTTCATGTAATACGGAAAGCGGCTGCTGCAGCCGATGCCGGAGATGAACACGATGTTCTCGCGGGGGACGCCCAAGTCGGGCAGCACCTTCTTCATCTGCGCCAGAATAGCGTAGTCGCCGCAACCAGGGCACCAACGAACGTCCTGGTCGCTGGCAAAGTCGTTAGGCTTCAGAACAGGCAACGATTCAACGGACATTTTTGTTATCTCTTGTTGTATACGATGCAAAGTTACAAGGTCGCGAAGGCAGACAGATTAAGGTTAGTGCTCTGCGCGTCTTTGTGTCTTACCGCCCTTGCATCTGTAATCAATAAAGTGAACGCAGGGTTAGCTAGCTAGTTCGGTGTTGATCCGCTCCAGGATCTCTCCCACTTGGAACGGTTTGCCCTGCACCTTGTTAAGGCCAGCGGCGTCCAGCAGGAACTTGTCGCGGAGGATGCTGCGGAGTTGGCCACAGTTGAGCTCGGCTACGAGCACGCGTTTGTAGCTGCGGAGGACTTGTTCGAGGTTCTTGGGAAAGGGGTTCAGGTATCGCAGGTGGCAGTGGGCAACCGCCTTGCCAGCTGCTTGAGCAGCGTGAACCGCGGTGGCGCAGGCACCGTAGGGGCCGCCCCAACTGACCACCAGTAGGTCGCCACTCTCGGGGCCATCCACTTTTTGCGGCGGGATGTTATCGGCAATCAGTTCGACTTTTTTCGCCCGGGTTTCAATCATGTGCTGATGGTTGGCCGGGTCGTAGCTGACGTTGCCGGTGATGTCCTGCTTTTCGAGGCCACCCACGCGGTGCATCAGGGTCGGCGTGCCGGGGCGAGCCCACGGACGGCTGAGCCTTTCGTTCCGCTCATACGGCAAAAAGGTTTCGCCATTTGAGCCATCTCCGTTGGCCAGCGGCTCGGCGTACTTCACCTTGGTGGGCTTCAGGCTTGCCACCTCGGGCAACCGCCACGGTTCGGAGCCATTGGCGATGTAGCCATCGGTCAGCAGGAATACCGGCAGCATGTGCTCCACCGCGATACGCCAGGCTTCTTGTGCCACATCAAAGCAATCGGCCGGGCTGGCCGCCGCAATGACTGGCATGGGGCATTCGCCGTTGCGGCCGTACATGGCCTGGAACAGGTCGGCCTGCTCTGTCTTGGTGGGCAGGCCCGTCGATGGGCCGCCACGTTGCACGTTGATGACGATCATGGGAAGCTCGGTCATCACGGCCAAGCCCAGTGCTTCGCCCTTCAGTGCGATGCCAGGGCCGCTACTGGCGGTGACCGCCATCTCGCCGGCAAACGAGGCACCAATCGTGGCCGTCACCGCGGCGATTTCGTCTTCGGCCTGAAACGTGAGCACGTCGAAGTGCTTGTGCTTGGCCAGTTCGTGCAGGATGTCGCTGGCGGGCGTGATGGGGTAGGCACCCAGGAACAACCGACGCCCGCTCAAGTGCGCCGCCGCCACCAGGCCCCAGGCCAGGGCGGTGTTGCCCATGATGTTGCGATAAGTGCCAGGCGGCAACTCGGCTTTACCGACATGGTACTGTGTGTTGATCGCCTCGACGGTTTCGCCATAGTTGTAGCCGGCCGTCAATGCGCGGCGGTTGGCTTCGGCCACTTCGGGCTTCTTGCCGAATTTGTCCTCGATGAACCGCATGGTCGGATCGAGCGAACGATCGTACAGCCAGAACACCAGGCCCATGGCGAAGAAGTTGCGGCAGCGATCGGCCTCTTTCTGGCTGAGACCCAAGCCGTCGACGGCCGTTCGGGTGAGCTTGGTCATGTCGACCTTGTGCAGCTTGAACTTCTTCTCCAACGAACCATCTTCCAGAGGGCTGGTTGCATAACCGGCCTGAGCGAGCCCCTTTTTGTCGAAGGCGCTTTCGTTGCAGATCAGGATGCCGCCGTCGCGCAAGTCACCCAGGTTGGTGATCAGCGCCGCGGGGTTCATGGCCACCAGGGCATCGACCGTGTCGCCCGGCGTGTAAATGTCGTGGCTCGAAAAGTGAATCTGGAATCCGCTTACCCCCGCCTTAGTGCCGCGGGGGGCCCGAATCTCAGCCGGAAAGTCGGGGAACGTCGCGACGTCGTTTCCGGCCAGGGCCGATGTATTGGTGAACTGCGTGCCGGCCAGCTGCATGCCGTCGCCGGAGTCGCCGCAGAATCGAACGGTTGCTTCTTCCAGTTGTTGGGTAGGTTTCTCAGTGACGGTCGACATGGTCTGCTTGGGAAGGGTGCCTGTAAAAGAAACGCGGAGAAGCCGACTTAAGCTGCCCGGATACTAGCATTGTTCGCAAAGGCAGGGGGGTAAGGCAAACCGTGAGTGTACCGCGCTTGCTCCGCGTGTTAAACCGCACTTGCTGGCGAAATTGTGCCGATTGCGGAAGGTGCCCCCCTGGCGAGCCAGGGATTGCATGGCTGCGCAATGGATTGCAGGATCCGCAGCTGCCAGGGCCAGCCCTCGGACGATTGTCCGCTAGCGTAGCTCTGGCGGCGGCTCGTACAGTTTGGCCAGGTCGATGCCGCCCCGCTGCTCCTCCTCCATCAGCGACATTCGCTTCTCGAGTTGCTCCAGTCGGCGTGCCATTTGCGGTAAAAGGTCCTCCTTGGGATCACGCACCACTGGTCGCGGGACCTCGGGATAGCCCAACTGCCGGTGCAGCGAGGCGAACAGGTATAGCGGATCTTTCCGCCGGTTGGCTAGCGCAATCCGGCCTTCCCGATCACCGAACAGAGGCTCAGGTCCGCCGCCAACTGCCCGGCCACTGCGTTTGGCTCGCTCCGCGGCGTGAGCGCTTTGCACGTATAGCAGGTCGGCAATGTCCACCATACCAACCTGGCGGCGGATAGTGAGAATCCAGTCACGCCACGGTTGGTCGTAGGATGGGTCGCCGGCAATGGCCGCCAACCCTGCGTCGTAGCCCAGTCGATTACGGCACAGCACCTCGAACTGGTAGAGAAACAGGCCCTGGCGGGTGGGTTCGGCTGCCTCGAACCGCCCCGCCCGGTAGAGTGCTTCCTGGGCCAGGATCGCGAGGCCCACCCGTAGATCGAAGTTGCCCCGCTCTTTCTCCGCTTCGCCGATGATGAAGCTCTGAAACGGGGTAAAGTAGTGTTGAAGCTTCTGCATAGCCGTACAGAATGCCCCCAGATGGCGCAACTCGGACAGCATGAAGTCGATGGCCATCGGTAGCTTGGTGGTGGCCAGCGTCTCCTCGCGGACGGCCGCCAGTACGTCCTGCGTGGGCACATTCGCGGCTATCCGCTCTCCCAGGGCCCTGAAAAAATGCGCCTGCTCGATGTACTCCTCGGGCCCCAACGGGGCGATGGGATTGGGCATTTCGGGCATCTGAGTCATGGCCAGCGGTCCGTGCGGGAGTGGTAGAAGGGCCTGCTGCGGCCTATCATCGATATAGTGACCAGTCTGATGGATTGTCACCCGTCAGTAGAGCGCCCGGGAAGCTTGGCCGCAAGCTCCTGGTGTTCTGTTCGCTCTCGAGCATCCATTTTACTCCAACCACCTGCCAAAAGTGCCCAGTAAGTTTGCCAGTATCGATGAGGCGGTCCAGGCCATCGGCCGGGGCGAGATTATTATTGTTGTCGACGACGAAGACCGCGAGAACGAAGGCGACTTCATCTGCGCCGCGGAGAAGGTGACGCCCGAATTGGTGAACTTCATGATCACCCACGGCCGCGGTCAACTCTGCATGCCGATCCTGCCGGAAGTGAGCGAGCGTCTGGATCTGCCGCCCATCGTCGAAGACAACACCGCTCCGCTGGGCACGGCCTACACCATTCCCGTGGATCACCGATCGGCCCGCACCGGCATCACCGCGGCCGAGCGGGCCAACACCATTCTGGAAATCTGCAATCCGAAAAGTGTGCCCGCCGATTTCGTCCGCCCCGGACACTTGGCCCCATTGGTCGCCAAGGAGGGCGGAGTGCTCCGTCGCGCTGGGCATACCGAAGCGGCGGTTGACCTCGCGCGCATGGCCGAACTGACTCCAGCAGGCGTGCTTTGCGAGATATTGAATGATTCCGGTGATCGAGCCAACCGCGACGAATTGTCGGAACTGGCCGAAAAGCACAACTTGCCAATCATCTCGATCGAGGATCTGATCGCCCATCGCCGGATTCGCGAAAAACTGGTGTATCGCAAAGCAGAAGCCAAGCTGCCCACTCGCTACGGCGACGGCCACGTGATCGCCTATGGCGTGGCGTACGAGAGCCAGGAGCCGGTGGTCTACGTGATCGGCGACATCAAGAGCGTGGATGCACCGCTGGTAAGATTGCACTCGTCCTGCTTCACGGGAGATTTGCTCGAGTCGCTTCGCTGCGACTGTGGCGACCAGTTACACATGGCGCTCGACATGATTGCCGACGAAGGTTGTGGAGTGCTCGTCTACCTGCCACAGGAAGGTCGCGGCATCGGCCTGGTCGAGAAGGTGAAGGCCTACGCCCTGCAGGACGAAGGATTGGACACCGTCGAGGCCAACTTGGCGCTCGGCTTCAAAGCCGATCCCCGTGACTATGGTGTCGGTATTCAACTGCTGAAAGACCTGGGGCTACGGAAGATCCGCCTGCTGACCAATAACCCCAAGAAGACCGACGCCTTCATCTACGGCGGCTTCGACCTGGAAGTGGTCGACCAGATTCCCATCGTCCCGCCCATCACTAAGCACAACGCGCGGTACATGGCGACCAAGCGGGACAAGATGGGACATCAGCTGCCGAATTGAGTGTGGGAATGGCGAAGAATAACATGCTGCACTTCCACACCAATGTCTTCGCGCGACCTGCGGAGTTGGCTTCTGGTCCCAGTGTTCAGCTGCGCGGCGAAGAGTTTTCGACTTTTGCGGCTCCCGGTGGCGGGCCGCCTGTGTTCGACCAGCCGCTGCCGGCCAAGTTTGAAGAGATTCAGCAGCGGTTGGTGCAGATCCCGCGGATGGATATCGAACCCGACGGCTACTTTCTGGTCGCCGGCGGCGAGAAAGAGGGGCGTCGGTGGCAGATCGACGGACACCTGTTCGAATACGATGGCCAGATGTACCGCGTTGAGATGCACGGCAGTTGCAGCCTGGACATGCTGGCCGACCTGCTCGGTTGCTTCGGAACCCGCGATGTCGTGTATCAACTGGTGCACGAGGGCGTGACTCTTTCGGCGGCCGACTTCCAGCGTTTTGCCGAATTGCCGGCCGCTTAGCGATTCTTCCAGTCGATTCCCGAGACCTCGGCCAGGGCCAGCATCAGGGCGTGCGTCCCATCTTTGGCGTGACCTTGGGCGGCGGTCGCGCGGTACAGTTGCTCGACCAACGCCACGCCCGGCAGTGCCAGATTCATGCGTCGCGACTCATCGAGCACTATTCGCAGGTCCTTCAGGAAATGCTCGACGTAGAAGCCTGGTTCGAAGTTGCCAGAGATGATTCGCGGTCCCAGGTTCGAAAGCGACCAGCTTCCCGCCGCCCCGGAGGCGACCGACTCGAGCACGGTATCCAGATCAAGACCTGCTCGGTAGGCATACAGCAGTGCTTCGCACACCCCAATCATGCCGGCAGCCACGAGCGTCTGATTCACCATTTTGGTGTGCTGGCCCGAGCCCGGACCGCCCTGATAGACATGGGTCTTGCCCATCAGCGACCACAGTGGTTCGAGGGCCGCCACGGTGTCGGCGTCGCCCCCGATCATGATCGACAGCGCGGCGTTCTTGGCGCCCACGTCGCCACCAGAGACCGGGGCGTCGATGCTGGTGACGCCGCGTTCGGCGGCCCGCTCGGCGATCTCCGCGGCCAGCGATGGCTCGCTGGTGGTCATGTCGACCAGCACGCCGCCCGACTTGCAGCCGGCCAGGGCTCCGTCGTCGCCCAGGGTGACGCTTCGCACATCGTCCGGCATGCCGACAATCGTGAACACCACGTCCGACTGCTCGGCCACCGCGCGGGGTGAATCGGCCCACGTCGCGCCGCGGGCGACCAAATCGTCGGCCTTGTTCTTCGTGCGATTGAACACCGTGCAGGCATAGCCGGCATCCAGCAGATGCCCACACATGCTGCGCCCCATGACGCCCGTGCCAATCCAACCGATACGAGTTTTCTCTGGAGAGATATTCATGCATCCATTTCGTTGCAGGTTTGTGTGCACGACATGCTACTGGATGCTCACTCCATGGCCAAGGCTGCGGCCAGCACGCTCCAGACGTAGCTGGCAACCGTTGGTTCTTGCGATGCTCGGGGGCCGGCGACGTTCAAACGCCGCACGTTGTGCTCGACGATGAAAGCGTTCAGTTCACCGGCGTCGTGGCGAATGGCTTCGGCGGTTCCGGGGCACGAATGGGCCTCGCGCGCCAAGTGCAGCAACGGTTTGGCTACTTCGTGGGCCAGTCGAATGGTAAGAGCTGTTCCGCCGCTGGGTTGCTCGGCGATAGAAAAGACCAAGGTGCCGTCGGTGTCCTCCACATTCTGGCGAGTCCGCACGTGGTAGCTACCCGAACTTGTTTCGCGCAGTTGGTATCGCTCGTCGATCGCACCGTCCTCGGCTCGGCGCCCGCGGGGGCACCAACCGGCGTGAGGCAGGTAGTGCTCGATGGCGAAATCGAGCGCAGCGCGATCCGCGCCCGTCTGCCCCCCGGAGACGATAGTCACGACCGACAAAGGCGACTCCCGCTCACTCACTGCTGCAATCCATCCGGGACGCCGTTGGGGAACTCTTCTTCAATCACCTGCTGGATGTACTGCACGCGGTTGGCCGGCTTGGGGTGGGTGCTAAGCATCTCGGGAGGGCCGCCACCGGGGCTGGCTTCGTCCAGTACCTTCATCACGCCAATCATGGCGCGTGGATCGTACTCGGCGAGGTACAGCAGTCGGACGCCCCACTTGTCGGACTCGAGTTCGTCTTCACGGCCGTACTTCATCTGTACCATCTGGGCGACTGCCTGCGCCATGCGAGCACTGTCGACGTCGCCTGCTGCGGTGCCGGCCGCTGCCGCCAAACCGCTGAACAACTGCTGCTGAGCCATCCGCTTGTTGCCATGCCGCTCGATGACGTGGCCAACTTCGTGCCCCAGAACGCCGGCAATCTTGCCGTCGGTATCCAGGCGGCGGTACAGCGCTTCGGTGATGAACACTTGCCCGCCCGGCAGGGCGAATGCGTTGACGGTTCGCGGATCCGCCAGCAGGTGAAATTCGAACGTGTAAGGATTGACGAACTCTTCGCCCGTTTCCTCTTGCTCCTGGTTGATGTAACGCTCGAGGCCTGCCAGCAGTTGATTGCCAATCGCGTTTACACGGGCCTGTGCAAGTCGATCACGACTGAGTCCGCCATGCTGCTGCTTCATTTTCGGCGCAGCTTGTAGACCCAAGGCTTCCTCGTCCTTCTCCTCGGGCAAGGCGACGCGTTCGACCTCGCCCGTGATCTGGTTGCGATCCCCTGGGTTGCCGTAGTAGGAGACCAACGCAAACAGGGCGATACCCGCTGCGATCAATAGACGAATCTTCAAGCCACTGCCGCCACGACTCGACGAAGCCTGTCGTCGCCCACCGACGCCAAATGGAGCGCGACCGCTGCGACTGCGATACGACCCTCGCGACTGGGGACGGGTAGGGAATGGAAAACGGAGCCGCGCCATGTTGCAACCCTTGCCGGAGACTAGATCCGCGGCCGTACGTCTCACACCGCGGGTGGGCACAGTGTAGCACGGGATCTGGCAATCGGCAAAAGGTCGGCGGCGGGCGTCCTGCGGCCGCTAACGTTCCACAATCTCCTCGCCATCGCGAGTGATGAACTTGGGCAGGTTTTCCTTGAACCACTCGTCATCCAGATCCCAGACGTGAGCCGAGCCATCGCAGAACGCCGCCGTCGCTTCGCCACGCCCTTTGCCTCGCAGCTGTTGCCAGGCATTTGCCAAATTGACTTCCCAGTCGGCCGGTTTGGTCCAGGGCACGGCCAGTTCGGGTGGAACCTGGACAATCATCACCGTGTTGGAGGTGCCGTCGGTGATCTCGCGTAATTGGCGGCCAGGCGCCAAGTAGATCTGGCGGCCGAGCAACGTGGTCGGCTTTTCCAGAGACGTGCCGTCCGAGGGGGGAAATGCACTTTGCGAATGCACCGGTAGTTGATAGGTGGTTTTTCCCTCGGCCGATAGTTCAGGGTGCGATGCGTCTTTGTACACATCAGGCATTTGAGCGAGCAGTTTTAGGTTGTGGGGACTGTCCCACGGCTCGTCGAAATGAAACTGGTTGTACAACGTCTGACCTTCTAGGAAGGGAAGCACCGCCACGCGCCACGAGAGCAGTGGCTTACCTTGTTTGTCCACAATGGCTGACGACGCAGGAAACGACTTTAGCGTGTCGTGATAGTTGTGCATGGCGAGCGCCATCTGCTTGAGATTGTTCAGCCGACTGTTTCGTCGGGCCGCTTCACGAGCTGCTCTGATTGGTGGTAGCAACACGGCTGCCGTCAGTTCCACCATCTCCGGATCGTCATGCGAAGCGGTTATTTCCAGCACGGTACCATCGCGAGCAGGAGTCAGCACGTGTGCGGCTCGCTGAATGACCTCGAGTGTCGGCCAAGGCGCTTCAGGCGTCTTGTTCTCTTGTAGTTTACGGAGAACGAGATCCCACGCTGCGTGGATGTTCTGTTCCAGCAGTTTGGCGGTGTTCTCGCTGGCGGTGTCGACCGTCACGCGCAGTTCCCACTCGGGAGGAGAGGTCACCTCGACGGCGAGGTAGTGCACTTCGTCGGCCAACATCTCTCCCGTGATCTTGCGGAATGGCTTGGGGAAGGTAGGCCACAATTCGCGGATTACACGTCGTGGTTCTTCGCCGGGAGCGACCAGGATTGCCATCTTCGGCAAAGGGCCTCCTTCGGCGTGCTCGTCATCGCTTTGGAGTAGGCTGGCGAGCTTCTCGGCCACGGCGATTTCGCCGTCCGCCTGTCGCCCCGCGTAGCGTTCGACCGCGGGCTTGAGACCAACCAAGACCAACGAGTCTTGCTGGGTCGTGGCGAGATCGGGGCCGCCTGGCAGCATCGCCCGCAAACCTTCAAGCAGTTGGCGCACCTTCGCGGCTTGCTCGGGCGAGTCGGTCGTAAGGGCCGCGATTCCACCCGCCTTCGCGTTCAGGTCGCCGGCTCCCTGGACGAGTACCAGCTCCTTCGCACCGGCCGATCGAAAGCTTTCGACGAACCCGAGTGCCATCGCAAAGGCAGGCGAGCCGGTCAGTATGTTACCTTCTTCGCCCAGCCGCTCGCCTAGCTCCTTCTGCAGCCCTGTAACCCACCGACCATCGAGTTCGATGGCCGCGACCATAAGCAGGTCGTCGCTGGCCAAATGTTCGACAGCCGATTTCACCCGCTCGTTGGCCAACGTGTGCTGGCAGGCGATGATGTAAATGAAGACTATCGCAGTGTTCAGGGCAATTTGACGCAACATTTTCAGTTTCCTTCCGCCTCGTTCTGGGTTTGATCATCCGCGATAGTCAGCTCATAACGTATTTCTGGAGGGAAGCCATCGGATTCAGGCAGCGTAAGCACCGCCGTGTCGTCCTTGAGGTGGTACTCGAACGGCTTGCCAGTCGCGACGTTTTCTGGCACGGGTACACAGGTGATCTCGTCCAGCGACTTGGGCCACTGTCCGTCGTGCTGTGCGGCGTGCATTCTCAGCGCCTCGATCACGCGCAAAGCATCCAGGTTGCGCTCGGTTCGGAATTCTGCCGCCTGTGCCGCTTGCACTGCCGGCAACAGCAGCGATGCGATAGGCAGTATCTCGCGATCGGCAGAAGAGCCCAAAGGGCCGCTTTCCTGGAGCTTCGCCTGGGCTTGTCTCGAGATCCTCTGTGCCGTGGGAAAGTCGACGTAGGTCGCTTTCTCCAGTTCGTCGGCCTGCAATTGATAGATGCGGGCGTGATAGATGGCTAGCACCTTTCCGACCGGCATCTGTTCCACTCGCTCTGGGTCGAAACCCCAAGCGAGCAGGCGCTCTTTGGCGTGCGAATAGCTTGCCAGCCCAAGGGCGACGGCAACGAGAGATTGCGCATCAGAGTCATGTGTTACTAGCATGTCTTCCCAAGTCGCATCCATGCTTACCAGATTGGCTCCCGTGGTCATCAGCCAAGTTGTTTCTCGCCGCCACAGATCATTCCAGGCATCATACGATCGATCCTTGTGTTCGGGGTCGTCGAGCAACTCGAACATCCGCGGTCCGATCGCAAGCTCCAGCCGCATGGCATCGCGGAGCGAAGTTTGCGGCCGCGGAAGTTCGGTGAGTGCCCAATACAAATTGGGTGAGTCGGGCGCGGCGATTAGTTCGACCACGTTGTCATTGGTGATTCCACTAATGGCCATGCCGACCAGTCCGCTAACCAAGATTGGCTGCTGGCCGACGTCGCGGCCGAGGCGATAGTTCATTCGCATCAATTCGAGGGCATCGTCGTAGCGATGCTCGGCGACGGCCACTCGCGTTTGCAGTGAGAGGGCTCGAGAGACGCTTCGCATGGCCTGGATCTCGGGCAGCAAAAAGGTGATAACCTCCGGGCCCTTCAGGTCCTCGTACCTGACGCCCCAGTCCGTATCACGACACCTGCTTCCGGGGCCGATGAAATTCGCGACCAGTGACTCAAATCGTCCAGCGGCGTCTTGTAGTTTTTCGATTGGTAGTTCACTTAAGGGAGTGCTGCTCCAGTCGTACGCCTCGTCTCCAAATTGGTCGTAGATACCCTTCCAGGTCTTCTCGATTCCCCCCTCGGGGAACGCCCGCAGGTAGCTGGCCACCGAGTTGCCGGGCACAAGCTCATGGGGCCGCAGCGACAAACGGTACTTGAAGGCCGGCACGGGCTCATCGGCCGGAGTGACGGTCAAGCGAATGGCCTCGACATTGTTCTCCGCGCCGCCGGGGCCCATCAATCCCACCACCTGACTGTGTGCCGCGGGGGACAAGGCGGCCAGTAAGATGATTGAGGTTAACCAAATTGATCGAGTTATCGTATTCATACCACTGGATCCTCTTGGCGAGTTGAAGCTTCGTTGGGGTTGTCGTTCGTCGAGCGTTTGGGGGATGGTGGCGGGGGCAACAATTCCTCCATCAAACCACGCACCGTGCTGGGGCCAGCTGGGGCAGCAGCGGGAACCCCAGTGGAGGATGCTTCTCGCTCTACCGGCCAGGCCTCCACCCCCCGGCGCAGTACCACGGCCCGTAACGCCAGGTAGTTCTTCGAGGGGTCGGCCAGCAGTAAAGGATCGATCGATGGCACCTGGGAGATCTGGGGCGACGATTGGGCCACGGGCGCCGCCGAATTCTCGGAGGAGGGCGTTTCGTGATCGACGACTGCTTCGACCGGAGGAGTGACCGTCGGAGCCTTGACGAACTGCGGCTGCGGCTCGGCGCTCGGTCGCTGCCAGAGTGTGATGGCTAGCGCCACCGAGGCGGCCGTCATCAGCACAGTGGAGCCTTGCCAGAACCGAACGGTACGCCGCTCTGCCGCCAAGCCGCGAGCGGCCGCGTAGCCAGCTTGGTACATCAGGGCGTCGCGATCGATCTCGGGCGTGGTGGGCACCATGCCTGCGAGTGCCTGTTCAAGTTCGTCACTGGTCATTCGGTTTGCGTCATTCCCGGACATGGAACCTCCCAAAGCTTGCGCAATTGATCGAGCGCCTCACGATATTTGCGATGCAAAGTGCTGGAGGGTGTACTCAGCACTTCGGCCATTTCGTTGAACGTCAACCCGCCCCATATTTTCAGCACGACCAGCTCCCGCAGGTCGCCCTGCAGCGATGCCACGGCGTCCAGCAGTTCGCCCTGTTGGCGGTGTGCGGAGCGGGAAGCGAGTCGCTCTTTCCAGGCATGTTGTTCGCGCTGGTGCCGGCGCCGATCGCTCCTTGCCTGATTCATGGCGTGCCTGCGAACCACGGTGCAGAGCCACGCTACGGGCTGCTCGGGTGGTGGTATTTCGGCTGCCAGCCGCACCAGGGCTTCCTGTACACAGTCCTCGGGGGCCGTTGTCCACTGCGCGGCGTACAGCGCCAGGGCCGCACCATGGCAGTCCAGCAGGTCACCCAGCCACCGCGATCGCGACGGCGCGTCGCCGGCTCGATCATCGGCTGATTCCTGCATTCGGGTCTCCTGGTTGGTGGCCAAGCTATAGAAGAGACACCGCAGCGTGGGGGCTTATCCCACGATTGTTGAAAAGTGTTGAGCTTTTATTGGTAGCCGGATTCGCCAGAATTCGGACGTGGTGGTCGGTTATCTGAATTCTTGCGAATCCAGCTACGACGGCACGGGGCCACTCACCCCAAGTGTTCTTCTCGTGCCAGGCCCGCAGCGCCGATAAAGCCTGCATCGCCCCCCAATCGGGCGAAGTCCATATGGATTTCACCGCGTAGACTCTCGAAGATCCTCTCGGTCGTTTGTAACCGGATTTCCTCCAAAAACCGTTCGCCTAGCGGATGTCCATCGCCGCCGAAGGTCATGGCGCCGCCGATCACGACGCTTTCGGGGTCCACGGTGTGGATGATCGAGGCCATTCCAATGGCGAGCAGCTTGGCGGTTTCTAAGATAATGCTCATTGCCAGATGATCGCCCGCCTCCGCTGCCTTGGCGATCTCCAATGGCGTGAGGGCGTCGTCGGTCAAATCGCTGAGCGACGATCTGACTCCTTGCACCTCGAGCGCCTTACGGGCACGGGCCAGCACTCCGTACGCGCCGCAGTAGCCCTCGAGCGTACCACGGAGGTTCAGGCTGTTGAGCGTGGCATCGTCCCGGCAGTCGATGACGATGTGGCCAATCTCGCCACCGGCTCCATGGGCACCGACGAGCAGACGCCCGTCGATGATGATGCCGCCCCCGACGCCGGTGCCGAGGGTCACCAGCACCATGTTGCGTACTTCCGCGCCGGCTCCGCTCCAGAACTCGCCGAAGGCTGCGGCATTAGCATCATTTGCGAAGGTAACTGGCAGGCCGGTGGCCTGGCTAAACAGGTCGCGCACCGGCGAAAAATGCCAACCAGGCAAATTGCCAGGCTGCAGTACTTTGCCGGCCGCAAGGTCCATCGGGCCGGGGGTGGCGAGCCCCGCTCGGGCGACCTGATCGGGCTCTATGCCGAGCCCGGCGACCATCTCTGTGAGCTTCTCAGCGGACCGCTGGGCCGCCTTCTCGGCCCCTTGCTGCTGATGGGTGTGGATCTTCTCAAAGGCCACGGGATGGCCTGCATCGTCCACCAGGCCGATCTTGATGTTCGTGCCACCGACGTCAATGCCGGCGAAGAGAGGAAACGTGGCCTGGTCGATCGGTAGCAAGGTAGCGGTGGCTGTCATTGAGTACTTGGAGAGTCAGATGGACTGGTCAATTGTTTGCGATTGCCCCCCAGTTGGGCCAATATAGTCGGCCACGCCGCACCGGGGCAATCTGCCAGGTTGGTATGGCAGGCGGCAGAGCGCGGTCAAAAAGTGGTCAGAATTATTAATTGACATATCGAGACATTCCGATATATTGAAATAGAGGCAAAACCATGGCATCCACCAAGAAAATGCGAATGACGAATCTCGAGTCCCTCGGCGAAGCTGCCGAGTGCTTGCGGACGTTGGCGCACCCGCACCGTTTGCGGATGGTTCAGATGCTGCTGCAGGGGGAGTACACCGTGGGCGAACTGGCCGAGGCGTGCGACGTGCCCAGTCATATGGCTTCGGAGCACCTGAGGCTGATGCAGCGTTGTGGACTGTTGACCAGCGAAAAAGAAGGTCGCCGGCGGTACTATCGCGTGGGTGAGCCTCACTTGGAATCGATTATGCAATGTATTGAAACACGCTTTGGAACCAAGTAATTCTAGTGGGAGTTTTTTTTCTCAATAATATCGTAATGTCGCGATGTGATAACCAATACGAGAGGTGTTAATTATGGCTGCTCAAACGATTAGTCCTAACGAATTCAAGAGTGTTGTAGATGGGGGAAACTTCAAACTGGTCGATGTCCGAACACCGGCCGAGTTTCAGAGCACCCATGTACGCGGTGCGGTGAACGTGCCGCTCGACCAGGTGTCGCCCGACTCGGTGCCGCAGCCGGTCGAGGGGAAGCCACTGTACATCATCTGCCAGAAAGGTGGCCGCGGCTCGCAGGCGTGTGATCAGCTGACTGCGGCGGGCTTGGAGAACGTCGTGAACGTCGAAGGTGGCACCACCGCCTGCGAGCAGGCCGGTCTGCCACTCGTGCACGGCAAGAAGACCATGTCGCTCGAACGGCAGGTTCGTATCGCGGCTGGTTCGCTGGTGCTGCTGGGGATTGGGTTATACTTCGTCCATCCTGCGTTCCTGGCGCTGTCGGCGTTCGTGGGGGCGGGACTCGTGTTCGCCGGCGTGACCGACACGTGCGGCATGGGCATGCTGCTGGCCCGCATGCCATGGAACCAGGCGTGCGGCGACGGTTCCTGCAGTACCAAGGCCGCCAAGGCTGCCTAGCCGGTCCTCTGGTGTTTCGCGAATATCACCATCCAAGCTCCAAGTGAGTGAACGTCATGAAGATCGTCATTGTTGGTGGCGTGGCAGGCGGCGCAAGTGCGGCCGCCCGTGCACGAAGGCTGTCGGAAGAAGCCGAAATAATTATGGTCGAGCGAGGCAGTTACCCGTCGTTCGCCAACTGTGGAATGCCCTATTACATAGGCGGTACCATCGAGTCGCGCAACAAGTTGCTGGTGAGTCCCATCGAGCGGCTGCGTCAACGTTACCAGTTAGATGTCCGCGTGCGGGAATCGGTCGAGTCGATTGATCGAGCTAACAAGCAAATAGTGATCCGACGGCTCGAGACGGGCGAGCAGTACACGGAGAGCTACGACAAGCTGATCCTGGCGCCCGGCGCGGCACCGTTCAGGCCGCCGATTCCTGGCATCGAGTCGCCTGGCATCTACACGCTAAGGAATCTGGAGGACGCCGACCGTCTGGCCGCCGCGACCAAGGGGGCCCAGCGAGCGGTTGTGATTGGCGCTGGATTCATCGGCATCGAGATGGCCGAGAACCTGGTGCATCGCGGCCTGCAAACGTCGCTGGTAGAACTCAGCCCCCAGATATTGCCTCCCTGGGACGCCGAGATGGTGGCGCCGCTCGAGCAATTGCTCCGCGACCGCGGCGTCGACCTGTACCTGGGCGATTCGGCCACGGAATTTCGCCCAAAGGACAATGGGCTGCAGGTGGTAATGAACAGTGGCAAGACGCTGGCGGCCGACTTCGTTGTGCTGGCTATCGGTGTCCGCCCTGAGAGCACGTTGGCAGCCGACGCGGATCTGAAGGTCGCCCAGCGCGGCGGTATTCAGGTGAATCGCCAGCAACAAACCAGTGATCCCGACATCTACGCCGTGGGCGACGCCATCGAAGTAACGGATGTGGTGAGTGGTACGCCAGTGCAGATTCCGTTGGCCGGGCCTGCGAATCGTCAAGGACGCATCGCCGCTGATCACATCTTTGGGCGCGACCTGGAGTATCGCGGCACTCAAGGCACGGCGATCGTCGGCCTATGGGATCACGGTGCCGCGATGACTGGCTTGAGTGAAAAAGCATGTCAACGACTCGGCCTGGAATACGAAAAGGTCTACCTGCACCCGGGCGACCACGCTGGCTACTATCCCGGAGCCACGTCGATGGCGGTAAAGGTGTTGTTCGATCCGGAGACCGGCAAGCTGCTGGGGGGGCAAGTGGTTGGCAAGCACGGCATCGATAAACGTGTCGACGTGCTATCCATGGCGCTGCAGGCGGGCATGTCAGTGTTCGACCTGGAAGAATCGGAACTGGCCTACGCCCCGCAGTTTGGTTCGGCCAAGGATCCCATCAACATGGCCGGCTTCATTGCTGCGGGCGTCCTGCGTGGCGACCAACCAGTGGCGCACTCGAAGGATCTCATCGATGGAGAGTTCGAGGACGCGGTGTTGCTGGATGTACGCACGCCCGAAGAGTACGCTGCAGGAGCGATTCCGGGCAGCGTGAACGTTCCGCTCGATGAACTGCGCGACAAGCTGGATTCGCTACCGCAAGGTAAGCCAGTCGTTGCTTACTGCAAGGTGGGCCAGCGGGGCTACATGGCAACCAGGATTCTCTTGCTCGCAGGCTATCAGGCGCGCAACCTGAGTGGTGGATACACCACGTACCAACAGGTGGTCGCCGCCAGCGATGCGTAACGGTCGCACCGGTAGCGCATAAAAAAACCGGAGGAACCCGTTAGGGCTCCTCCGGCGTTGCCATTCGCGGAATCTTGTGATGTTGGATCAGTGCGGGTGTGCGAACAGCTGGATGGCTTGTGATGGAGCACACTTCAGTCGCTCCACACCTAGTCTGTCGGCTGGCTCGCAATTCGTCAATTATGGCGCAAGGAAAAAGCCAAAAATTCATCAAGGGTCCGCGGAAACCCGACTTCTGAGACCACGAACGCCAATAGAGGCGAATTTGGCTAGCTAGCAGTTTCCGTAACTTGAGAGCTGCCAGAGTGATGCGGCGAACTACCCCGGTGTGCCGCATCTTCGCCAAGGGCCTTACCCTCGTTGTTTACCCCCTGCGGCTCCCCCGGTTCATCTTCCTTACCCGCCATCAAGGCGAAGAAACAAGGCACGACGACCGTTCGCACAAAGAAGGTGTCGAGCAGGACGCCCAGGGCCAGGGCGAATCCGATTTCGATCATGCCCCGCAGCGTACCCGAAGCCATCGCGATGAACGTACCCGCCATGATGATGCCACAGCTGGTAATGATGCCACCGGTTTGCACCATAGCCCGTCGCAAGCCGCGACGCGGGCCCAGTCGAGACTGCTCCTCGAACACGCGGGTGGTGAGATAGATGTTGTAGTCCTGGCCCACGGCGATCAGGATCACGAACAGGAAGATTGGCACCTTCCAGTCGAGTCCGTCGAAAGTATCACCGTAATACCAGCGGAAGAAGAAGTCCGTCATTCCGATGGTTGCGAAGTACGACAGCAGCACCGTGACGATCAGATACAAGCAAACCAGCGGACGGCGCAGGATCACAATGATCACCGCTAGCACTGCCAGCACGACTAGTACCTTGATGGTGGTCTCGTCGGCGGTAGTGACCCGTTCCAGGTCGCGCATTCCCGGCGTGGTGCCAATGAACTCGAACGTGGCTCCTTTCCACTTGGAAATACCTTCGCGCATGACGTCCCAGTTGTCCTGAGTGCCAGCGAACCACTCCGGTTTCTCGGCGGGGAACTCTTCCCCTTTGCTCACCATTTCGAGCCGCTTTTCAATCTCGTTGACGATCGCCCGGGCTTCGCGTGAGAAAGGGTCCTTATCCAGCACCAAGTGAAGCTGGGTGACCTTGCCAGCGTACTTGCCAGTCTCCGAGACGAATGCGGTCTTGGCCAAAGGACTGCCCGCCAGGGTGGCGGCGCCAATGTTCTTGCCGCTGGTTGGATCCCCACCAATTGGTTTATAGAGGCTGCGAACGTCGACCACGCCCGGCAAGTTGTAAAGCAGTGTGTTCAAGTAAGCGATCGAGTAGTCGCTATCGTCGTTCAAGTTGCCGCTGGGCAGCTTTGCCACCACGGACATGGGGGCGGATTCGCCCGGGGGGAAGTAGTCGCGAATCAACTCGGTGCCCAGTTTGCTGGCGCGGTCTTCGGCCAGTTCGTTCATAAAGTCGTGCGTCTTCTGGACACTCAGGCCGTTGAACATGAACGGAGCTGCAATGCCGAACGACAGCCACAGTATCAAACCAGGCCAGCGAATCACCTGGCGGGCGACCCAGTCCCAAATAGGCGAAATCCGCTTCATCTGTTCGTCGAACGACAGATTCGACTCTTCGGGCGGAGTGAGGTGCTTGATGCCAAAGGGCCAGAACACCACCTTGCCGAACGCCCGCAATAGAGCTGGAGCGAACGTGATGCATGCTAGCAGAGCTATGAACAGGCAAATCGCGATGACCGGCCCCGAGTACACGAACTTGCCGTACGAGGCGAAGAACATCGTGGCCAAGCCCAGAATCGTGGTGAACGCGCTGGCGGCCAGGGCGTCGCCCACATGCGTGAGCGCAGTGCCAGAAGCCTTGGATAACTCGACACCCAGCCCGAGTTCCTCCTTGAATCGCGCGATCAGGAACAGGCAGAAGTCGGTACCGGCGCCGAACAGAATTACCACAACAAAGATCTTCGTGGTGGTGAAGATCTTGAAGTCGCTGCTCAAGCCGGCAATCGTCAGGTCGCCAGGCCCCAAGTACTGCGCCATCAGCGCCACGACGTCGCTTGCCACGCTCAAGCTCACGCCGATCGTGGCCATCGGTATCAGCACCAACAGAGGCGAGCGGTAGATCATCAGCAGGCACAGCAGTACCAGCACGATGGTGGTCAACTCCGTGCTCTTGAGGCTCTCGCCGATCGATAGCTGCATATCGCCACCAATCATGCCCGAACCGCTGAGCCCCACCGCTAGCCCTTCTGGCTTGTCGGGCGAAGTGCGGGCTTCTTCCACCAGGCGCTTGACTGCCTGCAGGATCCACACGTTTTCGGTGGCCATCATGTCGGTCGTAAGACGCCCGACCACCATCACAGCGTGATCGTCGAGGTTCCTTCCGTCGTTCGAAGCGTCGCCCGGGGACGGCTTTCCTCGACCGGCGTTCTTGAGCATCTGGCCCACTACGGGGGTAAGCTCGGTCCACACCCGCGTATTGTCGTCTGCCCAGGGAAAGTCATCGGTGACATAGGCCACCAGGTCGCCTACCGAGACGATGGGCGCCGTAGCCGGATCGGGGACCGGTAGATTGTGCTCGTCACAGACAGCTTCGATCAGCTTATCGGCCTGCTGCTGAGTGAGACCAAGTGAGGGAGCCTGTTTGTCGTCCGCGACGGCTGAGTCTTCGTTCTCCGTCTCTTCGGGAGCGGGCGGCGCCACGAGCATCGTGTTCAAGCGCACCTTGTCGGGGGGAATGCTGTGCTCTTGGCCCAGCCGACTGCGGATGTTGTCGAGTACGTTGAACGACTCCTGGCCCAACTGCGACAACTGCCCTGCTACGTCGATGGCGAACTGGCGGTCGAGTTTCGAGAGAGGCTTGTCGGGGCGGGCGAACACCAGCACGATCTGGCTCTTGGCCTGCTCGTCGGGAAATGCCTCATGCAAGAGGGCGATGCCACGTCGGCTGGTAGAATTACTGGGCAGGTAGTCAAAGTCGCCATCCAGGGCCACCTGGTCCCAGCTGGGCGCCACTAGCTTCAGCACTATCGCTAGCGCTCCCCAGAACAGGAGGATTGCCAGCCAGTAGCGGTTTACCCAATTGCCAAGAATTGCAAACATCGACCATTCGAATGAGCTGGAAATTGCGGGACAGCGGGTCGGGCGTCCGCCACTCCTCCCCGAAGTGCCCGAAGTCTTTGATATTACCCCGTTTGCGACGAACGTCCTAGTGGATAACCCCATCGCCCGGGGTAACGATTGGAGGGATTCTGTGCTGGCGGGGTCCCTAACCCCTACTACAGGCAAACTTGCCGGTGTTACTGGCAAAGTCGCAAAATGCGGCAGAAATCGTCCCAAAAACCTCGGCTCGTGGTCAGTTTCGCGGAACCTTGCGGCTTGGCGAACGTACAAGTCCTGGAGACCGGTCCCCGATCAGATCGCGTGCTGGACACCAGCTGGCAGCTGAGCGTCCGCCAGGGGTGGTGGGGGGCCGCCTTGCGCCGTGGTACAATCGGCACACGGAGGTCGGCCCAGATGCCCTCACTCGGCTAGTCGCCTCATCTTATCGCTACGGAACAACACAAGAGACACATTCAGGGAACCAGTCATGATTCCATTGCGCCGTCACAACGGGGCAGCTGCGCTGCTGTTGGGAGCGCTCGCTGGGCTGCTGGGCAGTGCGTCGCCGCTGCTGGCGGCAGACGAGCGACCTAATGTCATTGTCATCTTGTCGGACGACATAGGCTTTTCCGACATCGGCTGCTACGGCGGCGAGATCAACACGCCAAACCTCAACCGGCTGGCCGACGGCGGGTTGCGGTTCACCCAGTTCTACAACTCCGGGCGGTGCTGCCCCACCAGGGCCAGCTTGCTCACGGGGCTCTACCCGCACCAGGCCGGCATGGGGTGGATGACCAGCTACTCCGGCCCCGAAGGCTACTCCGGCGACCTGAACCGCCGCTGCGTGACCATGGCCGAGGTATTGAAGACCGCTGGGTACAGCACCTACATGGTGGGCAAGTGGCACGTCACGCCCGCGCCGACACAGGCGCAGGTGGATGAGAATGAGATTCCACAGCACAACTGGCCCCTGTCGCGTGGCTTCGATCGCTTCTATGGCACGATTGCGGGAGCCGGAAGTTACTTTGATCCGGGCACCTTGGTCCGCGACAACCAACTGATCGCGCCCGATCACCCCGACAGCTTCTATTATACCGACGCACTGAGCGACAACGCCTCGCAGATGATTCGCGAGCACCAGCAGGGCGAGAAGCCGTTCTTCATGTACCTGTCTTATACGGCGGCCCACTGGCCGCTGCACGCCAAACCGGCCGACATCGCCAAGTACGAAGGCAAGTACGACGAAGGTTGGGACAAGCTTCGCGAGACGCGCCTGGCCCGAATCAAGGAACTCGGCCTGCTGGCCGACGACGTGGCGCTGGCGCCCAACGTGAAGGACTGGACCGACGCAGACCGCAAGCAGTGGCAGTCCGACCGCATGGAAGTCTACGCCGCGATGATCGATTCGATGGATCAAGGCATTGGTCGCGTCGTGCAGACGCTCCGCGACACCGGCCAGTTCGACAACACGCTGATCCTTTACCTGCAGGACAACGGTGCTTGCCAGGAGGAAGGCCGTAGCAACAAAGCACGGCGTTTGCGCGAGGATATGGAGCCCGTCGAGGCCATGGCCGACGACGCCTTGCAGTTGAAGGTGGTTCCGCAATACACCCGGGCAGGGCAGCCTGTGCAGTGGGGAAGGGGTGTCGTGCCCGGCCCCCCGAATACTTACATGGAGGTTGGCCGCGAGTGGGCCAACGCTTCGAATACGCCCTTCCGGCTGTTTAAGCACTATGTTCATGAAGGGGGTATTGCCACGCCGCTGATTGCTCATTGGCCGCAAGGCATTAAGCGACACGGCGAACTCGAAACCCAGCCTGGTCACCTAATCGACATCATGGCCACCTTGGTTGAGGTCGGTAAGGCCGAGTATCCGACCAAGTTTCACGACGGGGACGTAGAGATACAGCCGGCCGAGGGAACTAGCCTGGTGCCGGCCTTTGCGGGCGAGCCGCTCGATCGCAAGGCGCCCATCTTTTGGGAACACGAGGGGAATCGCGCCGTTCGCGATGGCGACTGGAAACTCGTCGCCCGCGGCGCGAAGGGGCGTTGGCAATTGTACAACCTTGCCAACGATCGCAGCGAGTTGCACGATCTGGCCGAGGAGCAGGCCGGAAAGGTCACCGAACTGAGCGGCGCGTGGAACGCCTGGGCAACGCGGGCCGGGGTGTTGCCGCTTACGCCCTACTGGCCCGAACCGGAAGAGAAGGCCAACGCACAGAAGCAGGGTGCCTCGCCGCGACATGCCGCATTGGTGCGGTAATCAGCCCGCACGGCTCACCGCCAGGGCAGCCAGTCGAACCAGCCACCGGCGCCCTCCACGCGATTCATCTGGGGCAGGCGGGCGAGTTGTTTTCGCAACGTGCCGCTGACGGCCGTGCCTCGCAGATCGAGGTATCGCAGGTTGCTGGTCGCGGTGACCTTCAGTACGCCAGCGTCGCCGACTCGGGTGTGAGCCAGACGCAATACCTCAAGGAACTTCAGTCCTTCGGCCTGCTCGGCCAGGGCCAGCAGCTCTGCATCGCCCACTTGGCATCCCGACAGGTCGATCTCCACCAGGCGATCGGCAATGGCCGTGAAGTCTTGGCCGATGGTCTCCTCCAGCCAATCCATTTGCTGCACCTCGACCCGCCCGCCCCACAATTCGACCAGTCGCAGGATCTCGCGCTGGGCGATGTACAACGGCATCTGCAGGCCAATCCAGGGTAGTCGCTTGCCGTTGCGTTGGGCGAAGTTCAGCGCTTCGTCGAACGCCTCTTGCAGCGCCATGAAATCCTTCGAGTTGCCACCATGGTCGGGGTGCACCTCCTTGGCCTTTTCGAAGAACGCCTGCCGCACATCCTGCTGGGTAACTGGCAGCGTCAGCCCCAGTCGTTCGAGGAACCACCGCCGCTTGCGGCCGCGTTTCACCACTTCGGCGTTTCGCTGGATGGCTGCGTCGAGCGCCGCGGATGCGGCTGGTTTTTCAATGTCGTCCGGCATGGGGGGACACCCGTTTCGGTCAAAGGCACCGTGAAGGCGAATCTGGAGCTCTTGGACTGAATTATACCCATCCTGGGCAAGAGTTGCGCACCACGGGCGAACAACCCCCTGAACTTACCCGGCCCGGCAACCAGCAAGCGTATTCCAATGCGGTGCCGGGCAGTCCCTCGGAGGCTATATTCGCTATGATGACGTCCACCCCCTCTGCGGCCGATGTGCGAGAAAGGACCCCGATGCCTCAACCGTCCGATCCGACGCCAGAACCCTCCGAACGCAGTGTGCACGACTACCTGCTGTACTCGCTCAGTCTCCCCGAGCGAGCACTCCGCAGCACCGCCGGCATGGCGGGGGGCGTGGTGCGCGAGGGGGCCAATCTGCTGGTGCCGCAGGCGTTTCGCAGTTCCAAGAGCTATGAGATTGTGGTGCAGCAAGGTCTCGACTTTCTCACCAGCGATGTGGGCGGCGTTAGGCACGAAGGCGACGCACAGCCGGCTCCCAAGATCGAGGGCTACGTGGCCAAGAAGACCGTGGGCAGCTTCGTCGAGATGGCCAGTCTCGCCACGCTGCATCTCTCGCCCGCCCTGCTGCTGGCCGTAGTGAGCGATGTTGCCTACGGTTCGCAGACCTACCTCAAGGAACTGGCCATCGAGCTCAAACGCGAAGGCGTGATCGACGAGAACTCGACCATCGACCACGCCGGCGACCTGCTCGAGGCCATCCGCAATTCCTCGGCCGTCGGCGCCGAGGTGTTCGACACCCCGCCGCTGTCGGTCGAGGGCATCACCCAGGCTATCAACGATACCAGTGCGTCGGTCCGTAAAATCGATCCCACCAAGGTCCTGCCCGCCGCCGAGATCGATCGGCTGTGGCGAGACATGCACGAAGTTGCACGCGGCGAGGATGTCACGCTGCTCGAAGTGTCCGGTGCAATGACCCTACATGCACTAAACCGAGCCGACAAAGTCGCTCAGGGGGCATTGTCGGGCGTTACCATCGCAGGCACGCTGCTCGATCGCCTGGTGGTCGACCATTACCGCAGTGCATTGACCGACATCCACACCCGTGGCTACTACAACACATTGGCCGATGTGAGCCAGCCCTACATCACGGCCGTCTGGGAGAATTTCTCCACCGACCGCAGCACCATCACCGAGGACCTGCTCAGTGGCAAGCTGGTGGGTCAGGCCGCCACCGTGGTCGGCCGCTGGTTCGGACTCGGTCAGCAGGAAGTCGAAGCGGCCGAAAATACCGACCCCCAGGGTCCGGATTCCGAGTCCGCCAACCCTGGCGCCTAGCTTCCAGCTGGCCCCGAGCATGTCACTCGCCCCACAGCGTCGCCACGACGCGTCGACTGCTAGCATGGTTGCGGTGTTCCACCAGGTAGATTCCCTGCCAGGTACCCAGGGCCAGTCGGCCATCACGCACCGGTACGGTGAGCGAAGCCCCCAAAAGCGAGCTCTTCACGTGGGCCGGCATGTCGTCCGGGCCCTCGCAGGTGTGGACGTACGGAAACGACTCGGGGGCGATCGCATTCATCGAGGCCTCTAAGTCGACCTGCACGTCCGGATCGGCGTTCTCGTTGATGGTCAGACTTGCGGATGTGTGCTGCAGAAACAAGTTCAACAGGCCCACACTCGTGTCGCCGATTTCGGGTACCTGAGCGACGATCTCGCGGGTCACCAGATGGAAGCCACGGCGCTTTGGGGCAAACTGCAGGGAATGTTGAATCCAAGGCATAAATTTTTGGAACCTTTCGCTTTTAGGTGTAATCGCAGGCTGTTAAAATGGGCTTAACACATGGCGGGCAGACGTTATGATTTCGGCCTCGATTCGGAATTCGAGGATGTCGGCAATACCCACCTCCTGGATTGCCTTTTTGCATTAAAGCCCCCATTTTTCGCCATCCGGTACGGTTTGCCAGGTTGGACCAAAAAAGGCAAGAAAAGTTGGGTTTTGGACCCTTGCAAAAACTTGACTTCCGAATTTTCCCAGTAATAATCGTGCGTTCAATGTTAACGAGTTCTTCATTCCCCGTAGCGGTGTAAGTTCACCCAGGCGGCTGCGAGGATCACCCATAGCCGGCTTCACCTTCCCGCCCCTAGGGCCGGCCCTGTATCGAGTTGTGAGAGTTTATCATGCCTGACAACAAGCTAGACAATGTATTCGACGCCATCCTGAAGTACGGTCACGACGAAGACTTCGTGCCCCGCGTCGACGAAACCTTCCAGCCCACCACGGCCCCCGCGGGCTCGGCGGAGAAGCTGGAAATCCTCGCCGAGCGTGTCCGCCAGGGTCAGCCCCTGTGGCACGACGAAGATCGTTTCGACTACAGCGGCCTGACTGGTGCCGTACGCCCTCGCGACTGATCGCAGTCGCGGGAGTTTGAAACCCACATCAACCGTCGTCTTTTCCACAAGGCGGCGGTTTTTTCATGCGCCGGCGCCAAGCCGCGACCAGCGCCGCTACCCTGTAGCCACCGTCACCAGACGGTGGATCGTGGCGGGCTGGCCATGGTTTTGGGCCAACTGCTGGGGATCTTCATCCGTGGGCCCAAAACCCAACGTGTTTTGGTCTCTCCCAAGCGGTGACACCCCTTGTTTTCCAGTGTCAATCACTCGCCCGGTGGTCCATAACCCACCGCGTTGTTCCCCGCATGTGTGGAAGTTGTACCAATACTCCCGATAGTGGCGACTCGCTCCGCGAGTCAGCGAAGTGCCCCAGGTGCACGCTTACTCACTCACCGCCTTCTGCTCACCGCTCACTGCCTACCTGCCTTCGACACGACCACGGGCCTTACGGCCCACGCTCGCCGGTGTGTACGTAGCGGGATGCACCTCCATTGGAGCAGGTTGGGGGACGGGTTCAACGACGAGTTTCTTACAGCCCGCGGGAAGTAGAGAGCCACGAGCGTTGGTCGCGGCGAGACTTCGGCAAGTTTGGTTAGACGCAAGAGAGGTCCCTCGGTCTCTCGTGGTACAATGCAACCAGCGATACCTGCTCACCAATGACTCCGCCAGAGATTCCCGACTCGCTGCTCCCTATGCCCAAGTCGCAAAAGCTGGTTCGCCTCACACTTCTCCTGCTGGCTATCGGTGTCGGTTTTTGGCTCCTCTGGCGTAGCGCCAGTCCCCAACCGACCAGCTTTCCCCTCCCGATTCCAGCCACCGCGAAACTCTTATCCTCGTTCCATCATGAGGGCGCCATCAGAGAACATACGTATGCATTTGTGTTCGAAGTGACAGACGACGAGTTGTTGAATCAACTAATTGACGAGTGGAGTCTCGAGGACCACAGCTCCGACCACTTCTCGGGCTCCTTCGCAGCAACGACGGCGAAAGCCTGGAAGGTGAAGTGGTGGCCAAGTCGCGAGGAGCTCGAGGCGATGCCAAGGCGGTTCGAGTTGTACGACCACTCCAGGCAGTTCTATCACGCGGTCTACTGTGGCCGCGAACCCGACCGACTGTATTTGGAGTACGGCAACTGGTAGCCCCGCAGGCCTAAACAAGCCCTACGCAGTTGCGCCAGAGCCAATCCATCCGACGCTAGCGCGTGCGGATGGCTTTGTTCGCTCACGGCCACCGGCGGCCATGTTCCTTTATGGTTACCAAAGAAACATGTACTTGTAGCGTAGCGTGGCCGGCAGTTTGTCGCTCGATTCCTCCGACGGAATGCGATTCCCCGGCGGGCTAGGATCGATGAGTTCGCCGCTACCGTTTGCGAAGTGGGCACAGGCGAGGGGTAGGTTGCCATCCAATTCACTACGATATTCGATAACTCGCTCAACTGGCTCTTTGGCAACCCGTGCGGCCACATCAAAGGTCAGATGGCAGACTGCTTCTTTGAACGAAACACTAGCCGACCAATGCGCCCCCGCACTCGCTCCGTTGAGGAACAGAATCGTCCGGCCATCATGCGTGGTCTGCTCGTGCAGTTCCTGATACACAGGGCCGAACTCGTCGTTGTCCACGCTCCGCCACACCACCGTTGCTTCACCGTCGCGCACCGCTGAGATCGTGTGGCTGAACCGATCGCCGAGCCAATAGAAGTCGACGCGGATGCCGCAATCTTTCTTGGTGAGCTTTTCGAGAGTGGTGTGTGGGGAGTTGGACATCGTCGTCAGCTTGTTATTCTCAATCCCCAACAGCCTTCGACGGAAGTCGAGTGTTTCGAAGCTCCAGCGCGGTTGCCATTCCCAGAAACCCTCGACATCCGTCGAGGGCTACGGTGAGCCACTCTTAATCCTCGTCGTCGTCGTCTTCGATTGGTTGGCCGGCGCGCCAGCGGAGGGTGCTATCGAGGAAGCCTTGGATGTCGCCGTCCAGTACGGCGTGGAAGTTGCCCATCTGGAATTTGGTGCGGGCGTCCTTCACGCGTTGGTCGGGGTGTAGGAAATAGTTGCGGATCTGCGAGCCGAAGCCGGTCTTCGCCTGCTCTCCGTACTTGGCCGCGTCGGCCGCTTCGCGTTTTTCTTCCTCGGCTCGGGCGAGCTGCGCACGAAGCATCTTCCAGGCGGTGGCACGATTCTTATGCTGCGAGCGTTCGTTCTGGCACTGCACGACGATGCCGGTTGGCTCGTGGGTCAAACGCACCGCCGAGTCGGTCTTGTTGACGTGCTGACCGCCGGCGCCGCTCGCGCGGTAAGTGTCGGTGCGGACGTCACTCTCGTCGATTTCAACTTCCACCGAGTCGCTGATCTCGGGCGACACATCGACCGCCGCGAAGCTGGTCTGACGCTTGCCTTCAGAGTTGAACGGGCTGATTCGCACCAGGCGATGAATGCCGGTCTCGCCCCGCAGGTAACCGTAGGCCATCGGCCCGCGAATGGCGAACGTGGCGTTGTTGATGCCCGCCTCTTCGTTGTCCTGCCGATCGATCAGCTCGACTTTGTAGTCGTTCTTGCTGGCCCATTGGATGTACATCCGCAGCAGCATTTCGGCCCAGTCGTTGGCGTCGGTGCCGCCGTCGCGAGCGTTGATGGTGATGATGGCACCCGCAGCGTCATGGGTACCCGAGAGCAGCGCGCTGAGCTTGAGCTTTTCGAGCATCGTCTCGATTCGCTCGACCTCGCCCGGCACCTCGGCCGCGAGTTCCTCATCCTCTTCGGCCATTTCGACCATGGCCGCCAGGTCATCCGCTGCGGCGAGCGCCTCGTCCAGCGGGGCGACGACAGAATTCAGCGACTTGCGCTCGCCGATTTTCTCCTGTGCCTTTTCCTGATCGTCCCAGAAGCTAGGCTCGCCCTGTTCCCGCTCGATTTCCTCGATGCGGGATTTCTTAGTGGCGTAGTCAAAGAGAGTCCCTGAGCTGCGTCAGGGCCTCCTGAATGCCGGCCGTGCGGTCGACAAATTCCTTTTCCATGGCGATTTGCTTCTTTTCTGGGGGTGGCAAGACTCGCAAGAGTTCTGAGGTCCGAAGTCTGGCGACTCCGGCTACGGAATTATACGGGTAACCCCCAGGACCCGCGAGGGCGGGCCGTTGTTCGCGGGCAAGCTCGCGCCTATGCTGCAAGCATGGCACGCGTGGTCCTGGCAATGAGCGGGGGAGTCGATTCGAGCGTGGCGGCCCATCTGCTCACCGAGGCGGGCCACCAGGTGATCGGCGTCTTCATGCGCCATGGCGAACAGAGCCCCGCGGTTTGTGCCACGCTGAGCGGTTCTGAGGGCACCGAGCAAGCTCGCTCGGGAGGGCAGCAGTTGCCGGTGATGCGGCTCGATCACAAGCAGGGGTGCTGCACAGCGGCCGATGCCGAGGACGCCCGGCGGGTGGCCGACCGGCTGTCGATACCGTTCTACGCCATTGATCTGAACGAGGAATTCGGGCGGATCATGGACTACTTCACCGCCGAGTACGTCCGCGGCCGCACGCCGAACCCGTGCGTGCAGTGCAACAACTGGCTGAAATTCGGCAAGCTGTTCGACTATGCCGACTCGGTCGGCGCCGAGTTCGTTGCCACGGGGCACTACGCTCGGTTGGTCCGCCGCGGGGGCGAAGTGGCCTTGGTGCGGGGCATCGACGACGGCAAGGATCAATCGTACGTGCTGTTTGGCATCGAGCGGAAGTACCTCGAGCGGATGATGCTTCCCGTGGGCGAGTTCCTGAAGCCCGACATCCGCGAGCTGGCCGCCAAGGTTGGCATGAACGTCGCCGAGAAGAAGGACAGCCAGGAAATCTGCTTCGTCACCAGCGGCCGCTACGACGAGTTCGTCAAGCGCCGCCGCGAAGGCTCTTCCACGCCAGGCGAATTTGTTACGACCGCCGGCGAAGTGGTCGGCACGCACGAGGGGATCGAAGGGTTCACCGTCGGCCAGCGAAAGGGCCTCGGCGTAGCGCTCGGCGCCCGAAAGTTCGTGGTCCGCATCGAAGCGGATACCAATCGAGTGGTACTGGGCGACCGGGACGAACTCGGCCGCCGCGAGTTAACCGCCGCCGAATGCAATTGGCTCACCGATGTGCCGGTCGACCATTCGGTGCGAGGCCTAGCGCAGATCCGCTACAACGCTTCGGCCGCGCCGGCGGAGTTTACACGGCTCGCAGACGGCCGGCTGAGCGTGATGTTCGACGAACCGCAATTTGCCGTCGCACCGGGACAAGCGGTAGTCTGCTTCGAACGCGATCGTGTTCTTGGTGGTGGTTGGATTGAGTAAATAAATTAGCCACGGATGAACACGGATAAGCACTGATTGATGCGAACGAACATCTGTGTCTATCTGTGTCTATCTGTGTTCATCTGTGGCTAAAAAACTAAGGACGATTAGCACACATGCCAAATCAACTTGCCAACGAAACATCTCCCTACCTGCTGCAGCACAAGGACAACCCTGTTGAGTGGTATCCATGGGGACCCGAAGCGCTCGAGCGTTCGCGCGCCGAAGAGAAGCCGATTTTTCTTTCGATTGGTTACTCGGCCTGCCATTGGTGCCATGTGATGGAGCATGAAAGTTTTGAAGATCCGCGGATCGCGGCGATGATGAACGAGAAGTTTGTTTGCGTGAAGGTCGATCGCGAGGAGCGACCCGACCTCGATCAGATCTACATGAACGCCGTGCAGTTGATGACCGGGCATGGTGGCTGGCCGATGAGTGTATTTCTGACGCCGGCGCTCAAACCGTTCTATGGCGGGACCTACTGGCCGCCCACCGCGTCGCGAGGCATGCCGGGATTCGATCAGGTACTGGCGGCCGTGGACGACGCGTGGACCAACCGTCGCGACCAGGCTCTGCAAGGTGCCGAGCAGCTTACCGCCGAGCTCGAACAGCTCACTCGCAAAGGCGCCGAAGGAGGTTCGGTACTGCTCGACAAGAGCCTTCTCAACGCCGGGGCGCATGCGCTGGAGCGAATGTTCGATCCCATCCATGGCGGGTTCGGCGAGGCGCCGAAGTTTCCTCACCCGTTCGAGCTGCAGCTGTTGATCCGTTGGTGGCAACGCAGCGGCAACGACCAGTGGCTGCATATGGTCACGGCATCGCTCAACAAGATGTTCCAGGGCGGGATGTACGACCACCTGGGGGGCGGCTTCGCCCGGTACAGCGTCGACGCCCGCTGGCTGGTGCCGCACTTCGAGAAAATGCTGTACGACAACTCGCTGCTGGCCGTGGTCTACCTCGAGGCGTACCAGGCCACCGGCAACGAGCAGTACCGTCAGGTGGTAACCGAGACGCTTGACTACTTGCTCCGCGACATGACTGACGCAGCAGGTGGGTTCTACAGTGCCGAGGACGCCGACAGCGAGGGGGTGGAGGGCAAGTTCTACGTCTGGACGCCCACCGAAGTGCAACAGCTGCTGGGCGATGCGGCCGACACATTCTGCCGGGTGTACGATGTGCGCGACGGTGGCAACTTCGAAGGCCAGAGCATTTTGAACTTGCCAAAGACCATCGAGCAGCAAGCCAAGCTGCTGGACCGCGATGTTGATGAGCTCGCCAAGGAGTTAGCCGAGAGCCGCCAGAAGTTGCTCGCCGAGCGAAGTAAACGGACCCGGCCCGGCCTCGACGACAAAGTGCTGGTGAGCTGGAACGCCCTGGCGATTGATGCCTTTGCCAAGGTCGGCGCCGCGCTGGGCGAAGTGCGTTACACCGCGGCCGCCAGGAAAGCGGCCGATTTTATCCTCTCGGAGATGCGCGACGAGTCGGGCCGGCTGCTGCACACCTGGCGCGGTGGTACAGCGAAGCTGGCCGCGTACCTGGACGACTACACGGCGCTCGCTAACGCCCTGGTAACGCTGTACGAGGCAACCTTTGAGGAGTCGTACATCTCGGCCGCTACCGAATTGATGGACGTCGTGATTGCTCACTTTGGTGGCGCCAATGAGCAAGAAAAATGGGAAGCGGGCTTTTACTTCACGGCTGACGACCACGAAGAGCTGCTCACCCGCAACAAGGACTTCACCGACAACGCCACGCCGGGTGGCAACTCGATGGCGGTGATGGCGCTACTGCGATTGGGTAAGCTTACCTCTCGCGGCGATTACCTCGACACAGCAGCCGCCATCCTCAAGGCTGCCGCGCCGCTGATGCAGCAGATCCCCATGGCCACGGGGCAAATGCTGGTGGGGTTGGACCTCTTTGTGGGCCCGGCGCAGGAGTTGGTGTTCACGGGGGCCGGCGCCAAGCAGTTAGCGCTCGATTGCTGGCAGCAATTGCTGCCACGTACCGTGATCGCGGTGCGAGAGGCTGCATCCTCCGCAGGGCCACTCGACGCGTTGTTCCAAGGTCGCGATGCCGGTGAGGACGTGGCGCTCTACATCTGCGAGAACCAATCCTGCCAAGCGCCAATCAAAGGGCAGCAGGCGATTCTTGCCGCGGTGAAGGAGCTAGCCACCGCAGGCCGCGGTTGAACGCAGTGAAGGGAGGGTTAGATCGATGCCGCCAAAGCTACACCCGCCCAGCACAGAAAAGCCCCAGCGTAACGAGATCCTGGCGCAGCCAAGTCGAGTAGCAAGAAAACCAGCGTCAACGAGATCCTGGCGCAGCCAAGTCGAGTAGCAAGAAAACTAGCCGAGTAGCAAAAGCCCCAGCGTCAACGAGATCCTGGCGTAGCCAAGTCGAGTAGCAAGAAAAACAGTGGAGCGGAGGAGAGTCGAACTCCCGACCTCTGCATTGCGAACGCAGCGCTCTCCCAACTGAGCTACCGCCCCAAAGTGGTTTCTAGATTCTACGACATTTCGGGCCGCTTTCAACCAAGCGCTGGCCTGGGGCAATCGCGGACCGCCCGATGCCAGGGAGGGCTAGCGGGGGCTGATCGGCGGGCGTTTGGCCAGCATGGGCCGCAGTTCCTCAAAGAAGTCCTGCACGTCGTTAAACTGGCGGTAGACGCTGGCGAAGCGGACGAAGGCCACTTCGTCCAGGTGCTGCAAGTGCTCCATGACCAGCACGCCCAGCTCTTTCGACTCGACTTCGGTATCGAACTTGGCGTAGACGTCGTTCTCGATCGCGGCGACCGTCGTATCGATCTGGCGGCTGGAAATGGGCCGCTTCCAGCAGGCCCGCTCCAGGCCCCGGCGGATTTTCTCACGCGAAAAGGGCGCCCTCGATCCGTCCTTCTTCACGACCTTGATGGTCGATTCCTCGGGACGTTCGTAGGTCGTGTAACGCCGGCCGCAACTCAAGCACTCACGACGACGGCGAATGGCCGATCCATCCTGGCTGGCTCGAGAGTCGATGACGCGGTCGTTGTCCAAGCGACAAAAAGGGCATTTCATGACCGTTGAGTATACACGTCGGCTGACAGCGTCGACAACTATCCCGTGGCCCGGTTGAATGAAGTTTGCCAAGATTGGTAGGTTGCTAGCGAAGTAGGTTTTGGGGCAAACTGAGGGCTTGCCCTGGTGGCGTTCCACTGTGATCAACTGGTCCCGTACAACGAGTGTTCGTCGATGAACTGTCCGAACTGTGCTAGCGAAATCGAAAACGACGCTGCTTTCTGCCAGCATTGTGGAGCCCGCATTGCGGACGACCACTCCCAGGCGGAACAGGCGGAGAACGATGCCGAGTTTCCCATTCCTCCCACGGGTACCGATGCGACCAGCAAGTTTCAGCGGGCGGTTGCGGCCAGGCAGGGGGACGACGACCATGTGGAGGACGACGTCTGGAACGGCTGCTACTCGCCCAAGGCGATGGTGGGCTGGTGGATTGCCGCCGGTGTGATCACGGTCGTCGCCCTGGTGGTGGGCCTGATGTACTTTGGCGATTACATCGGCTGGCTGTTGCTGGCCTTGGTGATTGGCTGGGCGGCGCTTGGCGGGCGGTACGCTTATCGCCGGTTCGGCATGCACTACTACCTGACCAACCAGCGCTTCATCCACGAGGTGGGCATCCTGTGGCGGCGAATTGAGCGCATCGAATTGATCGACATCGACGATGTGACCTTCCGCCAGGGGCCGATCGAACGGATGTTCAACGTCGGCACCATCCACATTTCGAGCAGCGACAAAACCGACCCGGAGATGGATGTACCAGGCATCGAGGACGTCCGCCGAGTGGCCGACCTGATCGACGACCTACGCCGCAAAGAGCGCCGGCGCAGAGGATTACACATCGAGGCAGTGTGAGACCGCGATGGCTGGATGCGACTACCGATTAGCTGGCCTGACGAACTACTTGGTCTGGAAGCCAGCGGGTGCCTGACTGGTGGTCGAGTCGTCGACCGGCTCGCCCAAGGGTTGTGCATCTTCGGGAATCTGGGCCGAAGGCTTTTCGGACATGCATCCCGTAAGCAGCGGACACGCCAAGACCAGGCCCATCAACGTCGGAAAAACAAATCGCGTACTGATACACTTCATCGCTTGGCTCCTGCAGCCTCAGAGTTCGGTAGAGTCGACCAAGTCTTCGCCCTTCATGGTCGAAAGAAACATGTAAGTGGCGAAGTCGATGTCTTTGGTAAGGGGTCGAACCGAGCCGTCGGACATGGCGAACATTACTACATCACCTTGGTGCAAGCTGCCGTAGGTTCCGGACGCCACGTCATACTTGGTTTCCGGTGTTGGGCTGCCATTGTAGGACGATGCATCCAGGCCGAGCACCGTCGGAAGCGTGGCGTTGCAGGCCCAGGAAATGCCGGATACGAAGCCGGTGTAGGTGCCAGTATTTGTAGTGATGTTCTCACCAATCATACCGGGGGCTTCGCCAAACATCAGGGTGTTGCTGGTGCCATCGATGATCTGGGCCATTCGCGTCTTACTGCGAACGAAAAACACCCCGATCCACCCGTCGTTGATCGACTTGTACCCACTCGAACCTAGGGCCAGTTCCGGAAAATTGGGATCCTGCTTGCCACCCAAGCCTTCCACGCCCTGGTAGTGCGTGATGCCCGGCAGTGGATTGTCGGGCGTGTAGGAACCGCTGATGATGGAGAGTGTGACCTGTCCATTGCTAATGAGCAACTCGTTCCATTTTCTGGCCATCACTCCGCTTTGGGGAGTCTCGTTGGTCATGCTGGGGCATAGCAGGCCCGGGATGGTCGCCTGGCTGGCGATACTTGCATTGACATCGGCGTACCATTCACTGGGTGCAAACTTATCGACTCCCATTGGAAGGGTCTGCGAAAACCGATCGTAGACCACGTTGGCTTCCATGTAAGGAAGCAGGTAAGTGAAGACACCGTTGAGCTGGTAGTACTGAGCGGTGCTGCCGACTGTCTGGCCGATCGCTCCAAATGTCTCGGGCACTTGCTCTCCAGACAAGTGTCCCGGTGGCAGACGCTGCCGGGCGCTTTCGTAGTTCAGCGCCGCCAGAGCGATTTGCTTGAGGTTGTTGGTGCATGAGGAACGCCGGGCTGCTTCGCGGGCCGATTGGACCGCTGGCAACAACAGAGCGACGAGAATGCCAATGATGGCGATGACGACCAATAGCTCGACTAGGGTAAATCCCTGGAATCCACGCCATCGGAGGGATGGACGTTGAAAGGCAACTTCGCGGCGTTGCGTTCTCATAGAATCTCTGCGGGGACAGGGAATCGCCTGTAGAGCATACGGCCGCTGCCAGCGCGGAAGCCAAGCTAGCGCCCCACCGACCAATCCGATTATCCTAGCTTAAGCCACCTAAACAGTCAATCTAAAGGCTTTTTTGTGGGTCCAACTGGTCCTCGGCATCCGGTTGGTTGTCGCAGCCGGGTGGTGGGGAGCCATCGTTCGGAAGGCCAAACACATTGGTGAGCATTAGTCCTGCGATGACTCCAAGCAGATTGGTGATGAGCGCGGCTACGACGATGAACAGCACGTGTTCGCTGCTGTAGCAAGCTAGAATCAACGAAACGATGGTGAAAAACAGCAGCAGGTGGGCGAGTCGAAAGCGGAACCGCCGGACGGGCCGGTCGTCCGCCTGGGGCGGAGTGTAGGGGCTAGTCGCCCGTGTGGGTGGATGAGAGCCATCGATAGCGCCGCCGCAGTTCCAGCAGACCTCGAACCCCCGAGGGACCGCTTCGCCACAGTACTGACAATTGGTGCTAATCGGTAGTGCACCCTTGGGCGGGAGCTTCGGTTGCTATGGGCCTACTTGTCGGCAGTCGCCCAATCGCGTCGCTGGCGGCTGCTGGGGATATTCATCGCCTTGCGATACTTGGTCACCGTGCGGCGTGCGACCGTGATACCTGCTTCGGCCAAGGCGCTCACCAGGGCATCGTCGCTCAGCGGCTTGCTTTTGTCTTCGTTGTCGACAATTTCCTGCAACTTCAGCCGCACCCGGTCCCAGGCCACCTCTTCGCCATCGGCGCTGGTGGTTCCGCCGACGAAGAATCGCTTCAGCGGGAAGATGCCACGCGGGGTTTGAATCCACTTGTCATCCACCGCGCGACTGACCGTGGTGACGTGCACGCCAACCTTGTCGGCGATCTGCTGCATCTTCAAAGGTTCGATGAACTCGGGGCCTTCGTCGAGGAAGCGAGTCTGGTGGTCGACGATCGCCTGGGAGACGCGCGAGATGGTGCCGCGACGTTGTTCGATGGCGTCGATCAGCCACTGTGCGGCGTTGATCTTCTTCTTGATGTATTCGCGGGTCTCGACGTCCTTCTGCTGTGCCGCCTGCTGCAGCAACTTGCGATGGTAAGGACTGATCGACAGCGAAGGGATCTGGCTGTCTTCCAACCGTACCGTGTAGATGCCGTCCTCGCCCCGTTCGACGAATACATCGGGCGTTACGCTGGGCACGCTGACATCGCCGTAGTCGGCGCCAGGCTTGGGCTTTAGCTTGCGCAGTTCGGCCCAAAGTTCGTTAATCAGTTCGATGGAGAAGCCGGTCTTCTTCGAAATCAGCGGCAACCGATTATTCTCGAGATCTTCCAGATGATTCTCGATCAGGGTACGCAACTGTTCGTGGTGAGGCATCGAGGGCTTGATCTGTAGCAACAGGCACTCGCGCAGGCTACGCGCGCCAACGCCGGGGGGATCGAGCGACTGCACCACTCCCAACGCTTGCTCGGCAACGGCCAGTTGTTCTTCGCGGTACTGCTGAGCGTTGCCGTTCAGGTCGCTGGCAGCCGGCGGAATGATTTCCTCGAGTGGCGTCTTCAGGTAGCCGTTGCTATCCAGACTGTAGACGATGCGTTCGGCCATCTGCCGCACGGCCGGCTCGATTTCGAACCAGCTGAGTTGATGATGCAGGTAGTCGGCCAACGACTCGGGACGGGCCGAAATGTTGGCCATCGCGTCGTGTTGCCGGTCGCCGTCCGACTCGATCTGATCGCGGGACGGCCGACTTCGTTCTTCGTAGTCGTCCGGCAGATTCTCCGCCATGTTGAGCAGGCGTTCGAAGTCGTCTTCGTTGTTGTGCTCCTCGTCGACAACCAGTTCCTTCTCCGACTCGGTGGGAGCGTTAGGATTTTCTTCGTCCTGTTCTTCCCGCGAGTCGCGTTCGCTATCCGAGTCTGTCTCCCCCGACTCTTCGGTTTGCTCGAGCGTAGGATTGTCTTCCATCTCCTGCTCGATCCGTTCCTGCAAAGCCATAATCGGCAACTGCAAGATCTCCATCGACTGGATCATCCGCGGTGCAAGCACCTGCTTCTGAGCCAGTTGCATTTGTTGGCCGAGCGAAAGACGCATGGAAGTGAACTGCTAAGTTGTGAAGGAAGGGGAGTAGGAGGTTAAGCCTGTGACGAACGATTCAATGGGTTGTTGTCGGCGGTCCTTGGCCGACGCCTCTAGCATACCGCTGTTTGCCTGGAGTGGTCAAACCAAACTTGAAACCCGTAGGTATGCTTAATCTTAGCCTACCACCCGAAGGGGCAGCGGCGGCATACCAAAGTGTACACCGAGTTAACCACACGGTAGGCGACGCTCCAGGGCCGCTCGGGGGGATTGGGCAGAGGAGGCCCCCTGTCGGTGTTTCCAGTTTCCCCATTCTAACGAGTTTCCTCACCATCTGGCGAGGGGGCCGAAAAAATTGTTGTCCTGCGCGTAACCCGCACTTTCCGAACCGGTGTTGCGAAAAAGGGCAATAACGATGCGAGCGGTGCAACACCGGTTAGTACGGGAAGTATCGCTTGAGGTTCAAGAACCACTTCTCCAGCAAGTGCCAGCTGAGCCAACCAATGCACCACGCGGCCGCAATTGCTAGCAGGTAGAGCAATAGCTGCCCTACCCACGGACAGGTACTAACCTGTTCGAACGTCAGCAGTGGTGTGTAGCGGTCGTTGGAGGGACTGATTAAGAATCGACGGAAGGAGAGGAGCACCACGGTGTGAGTCAGGTAGATCGCAAAACTGTATTTACCGAACGATCGCAAGAACCGGGAGCTTAGAACCCGCCGCGCGAACGGGAGTGCATCGGTAGCGACCAACAAGATCACCAGACTGCCAAACCCGATGGCCATGAGCGAGACACCTACCAGCAAACCGAAGGCGGTCCGCGCGTAAAGACTTTCGCCCACGTACAGCGTAGCGATCCACTCGCCCACATAAGCCGTGGTGAGCGTCAGCGTCGCGGTGGCCAGTAGCAGCTTTCGCCAGGGCCGGGCTTCCCAGCCGGCCCGCAGTGCCGTGGCGATCCAACTGCCCACTACCAGCCCGTCGAGCCGGCAGGGGGTGAACACGTACACGGTCGTGAGCCCTTGGTCCCAGACGTAGAGCATTGCCGCCCGCAACGCGATGGACAGCACCAGCAACACAGGACACAACCGCAGGAGCCCGCGCTTGCCCACCAGCAACACGACCAGCGGCCACACCAGGTAGTACTGTTCTTCGATGGCCAGCGACCAGGTCACGGCCAGCAGCCGGTTATGAATTCCGTTGTCCCAGGCAATGGCGTAGTTCGACAGAAAGCACCAATAAGTCCAGTCGTGGTGGCCCACCAGTCCGTCGCTGGCAGCCCGTGCGGGAAACAAGACCGGAATCAGCACCAGCACCGTCGTCACCACGACGTAGTACAGCGGAAAGATCCGCAGCATCCGCCGACCGTAAAACGAGCGGAAGTACCGCGGCGACTCTCGTGCATCTAGCAGGATGCCGGTAATCAGGAATCCCGAGAGGACGAAGAACAATTCGACGCCCGACCAGCCAAAGTGACCAGAGTAGATGAGCCAGCGATCGAAAGTCGACTGGCCGTGGATGATGGTGAAATGATGAAACAGAACCAGCAGGATGGCGACGCCCCGCAGGCCGTCGAGCTCGGTGATGCGACGCGCTTCGCCAGTAGCGGGCGATGGCGTCGAGTTGGTCGTGGGCAGGGCGGTCACGGGGTGGGAGTCGTGTCGTCTCCGCCGCCCAGCATGTCGCCGAGGCCGGGCAGGTCCAAGCCGCCGGTGACTTCGGCCATGGCCTGTTGATGCAACTCGCCGGCTTTCGCCTTGGCCGAGTTGAACGCGGTGGGCAGCAGGTCTTCGAGCATCTCTCGCTCGCCCTTGGCCACCAGGTCTTCATCGAGCCGGACGGCCAGTACCTCGCCCAGCCCGTTGATTTCCACCTCGACCAGGCCGCCGCCCGCCGAGCCGGTAACCCGCTTGGTCTTGAGCTGTTCGTTCAGGGCCTGCATCTTGGAGTTCATTTCCTGCGCCTGCTTCATGATGTTGCCCAAGTTGGCAAGCTGTCCAAGTCCTTTAAGCATGGCTGACTCCGTAACTAAGTTAGAAAATGGTTGTGTTGATTCTAGCACACCGTCGGGTGACGGCTGATCGCGAGCGGTGAATTTCTGGTCATTGTCAATGGCCGAGGTGGCCATGGTGCTCGAGAACCTCGTCCATCTACCGCTTGTTGCGAGGTGGTATGACTTTGAGTTTGGAGATGTCGGTGTTGAACAGTTCCATGGCCCGCACGACAAAGGGCCGCTCGGCCACTTCGCTCTGCAGTTGCCGCTGCGAGACCACTCGCTGCGGCTTGGCCTGCTGCGTTTCGACCTTGATCGAGCGGTCGATCTCGAACTTCAGCGACACCGCGCCACCGAGTTGTTCTGCCAGCGAGCGTTCGAGCGTTTGCAGGTTTGCCGGTTGCTGGCACATGTCCAGCGAGAATTGATTGCTCGGTGCGAAGCGGACCAGCACCCTGGAATCGCCATCGAGCTCGACATGATGTGCCTGCTCGGCCTGCATGGCGAGCAACCCTTCGAGGCTGCTGGTGACGTGCTTCCAGGCTGCCTTTACCGCTTCGCTGGTCAGCGCCACCGGAGCGCGTGGGGCCGCAGGCGCGGGAGGATCGACCCGATGGGCCGCGGCGTCGCCGTTGGTGGCCGGCGGGGGCGATGTGCGAGCGGGAGCAGGCGCTGGGGGCTGCGGTGCCGGAGTGGTCGCCGCCGGAGATTGGGGGGGCGGCTGTGGCGACACTGGGGCTGCCGGCGGTGGTGTGGGCGCGGTTGACTGAGGCGCCGCTACGGGTTGCGGGCTAACGTTTTTTTTTACGCCCCCTGCACCGGCGGAAGCGGGTTCTGAGGAACGCAATTCGGCTACGGCGGCCGCCAGGTTATCGAGATCATCCAGGTGGGCCAGCCGCACCACGGCCATCTCGGCCAGCGTTCGCGTGTGCAAACTGCCCCGCATCCGCGAGGCGGTTTGATCAAGTACCTGAATCATGGCCAGCACCGTGTGCACGCCCAGTCGCGTACCGAGCTCGCGAGTCTGTTCGTACTGGCTCGGTAAGGCGTATCGTAGTTGCGAAGTATCGCACCCCACGACCATCGCCATGACGTCACGAAAATAGCCAAGCAGCTGATCGATCAGCTGCCCCACGTCGGCGCCGCCCACGATGGCCTCGTCGAGGCTGGCAATTGCCGCCGCGGCGTCGCGGTTGACGATGGCTTCGACCAATTGCGCGATGCGTTCGCCCGGGGCCGTGCCCAGTAGCGTGTAAACCTCCTGGGCGGTGATCTTGTTGCCCGCCACGGCCAACAGTTGCTCCAAGAGCGACTGGCTGTCCCGCATCGAGCCCGCCGCACGAATCGACAGCACGGCCAGCGCCTCGTCGTCGATCTCCACGCCTTCGGCCTCAGCGATTTGCGAGAGCCGTCCGGCGATGGATGCCGCTTCGATGCCCGCGAAATCGAATCGCTGGCACCGCGACAGGATGGTGATCGGAATCTTGTCGGGCTCGGTCGTGGCGAAGATGAACTTCACATGCTCGGGCGGCTCTTCCAGCGTCTTCAAGAGCGCGTTGAATGCGCTTTTGGAGAGCATGTGCACTTCGTCGACGATGTAGATCTTGTAGCGACAGCGGCTGGCCCGCACGTTGGCGTTCTGCCGCAGGTCGCGGATGTTGTCGACACCCGTATTGCTAGCAGCGTCGATTTCCATCGTGTCGACGTCGTCGCCGGACTTAATGGCCTGGCAGATGTCGCACTGGTCGCACGGCTCGGTGGTGGGACCGTGCACGCAGTTCAGCGCCTTGGCCAGGACGCGGGCAGCCGAAGTCTTACCGACACCCCGGGCACCGGTGAACAGATAGGCGTGGCCCACGCGGCCGCTGGAAATGGCCTGCTTCAGGGCTTTGGCGACGTGTTCCTGGCCGATCAGCTCGTCGAACGTCTGCGGCCGATATCGTCGGGCGACAACCTGATAGCCGGCGGCCTGAGGGGCCTCCTTGCCGGTGTGTGTCGCTTCAACTGGCGTATCGGGGTCGGCCATGACGTGCCCTGCGAGTGGCCTTTGCTGGAAATCTCGGACGAACGGAAAGCCTCGCACGCGGCCGCTGGTGGGCACCGGAGGAGCCATGCTGGGAGGGCGACGCCGGGCGAGAGACCCCCACACAAAGAAGCACGAGCTTATGGCTGCTGTGTTTCCACCCTGACCAGGTTCACTAGGCCCCCATTGCAGGGGCCTCTCGCTTGACGCCGTCACCTACAAGTATGACGAGTAGGACATGATCGTCAATTGCCCGGTTCGAACTGCTTGCGGAGCTCGGCTGTGGCGTGGAAGTCGGAGAGGGCTTTTTCCACTTTTGCCTTTTCGTTCGACAGTTCGGCCAATTCCGCTTCGAGCGAGGACGCCGCCTGCTCGGCCGTGCTGGCCACGGCGGCCAGCTCCTTGCGTTTGGACTCGAGCTTCTCCATCTGCTTGCGGAGCGCCTCGAGTTCGGCGGCAACTTCGTCGACCTTGGCTTGCTCGGCCGCGTACTGCTCTTCGAGCTTGCCGAGCTCGCCGGTCTTCGCCTCCACGGTGCTCTCTTGCTGGGCGAAAGTCGCTTCGAGTTCCACCTGCGCGGCGGCATAAGCTTCGATTTCGGCGGCAATTGCGGCGATGTTGTGCTCGGCCGCCGCTTTCGCCTGCCGCTCGGCGTCGAGCTGCTGCTGCAATCGATCGCGCTCGGCAGTGAGGGCGTCGATCTTTGGCAAGCTCTTTTCTTCCGCTTCGAGTTTCTTCAGTGCCTCGCGCTTCTCTTTTAGCTGCCCGGCGAGTGAGTCGAGCGAACTCCTGGCCGCCTTACGCGACTCGGCTAGCTTGGGCTTCTTGGCTGCAGTTTCTTCGCGCTTGGCGAGAATGCCCTCGAGGGCCGATTCTTGCTCGGCAATCTTGCCTTCAATCTCGGCGGCCGCTTTGCCGTCGGCCTCTTCGCCCTGCTGATTACCGACGGTGGCCAGGTGCTGCTTGAGTTCTTCGAGCTTGGCCTCGGCGGCATGTTGCTCATCCACTACGGTCATGAGCGCCTTGTTCAGTTCGTCCATTTCCTGCTTGCGGAGTTCGAGCTGCGCTTGTTGTTCGCCGCGAGCCTTTTCAAGCTTGGCGAGGGCATCGGTGGCAGCTTGCTTGGCCGCTTTGTGTTTTTCGACCACTTCGGTTGCACCGGAGAGGGTCATCGTAGCGGCGGCCAGCGCTTGTTCGGCGGGTTCGATTTTGGGCACAATCTCGGCCAGCGCGTTGTTCGCCGCGTCGAGCCGCATCGTAAGCGTGGGTGGGTTGGCGTCCAGGCGGCCAAGCTCCTCGCCCGACTCGAGATTCACCAATCGCACCGCGCCGGTCCAATCGGTGAACACGGCCTTGGTCTCGTCATGCGTGGCGGCGATGGCCAGCGTGATGTCGTCGCCGGTACCGAGCTTCTTGAGTTCCTTGCCATCGGTGTTGTACAAGCGAGCCACGCGGTCGCGACCCACGGTTACCACGCGGCCATCCTTGGTGAACGACACATCGAGCACGCCCGGCCCGGCCCGCCACTGCTTGACCTGATTGCCACGCGGCTGCCAGGTGCGGATGTCGCCATCGTCGCTGGCAGTTACGACCAGCTTGGAGTCGCCACGCCACGAAACGGAAGTGATGGCCGCTTTGTGCCCGTTGAGCGCCGCCACGGGGCGGCCCGTGACCGCTTCCCACAAGTGGACGCCACCCGAGCGATCGGCAGTGACCAGCAACTGGCCATCGGGGCTGAACTCCAGGGCCGTGACCCAGTCGGTGTGTTTGGTGATGCTGTACGCCAGCGAGCCATCGGCTGTGCGATGGACCTGCACGCGTTTGCGAGGGCCGCCCATCGCCACGAGCGTGTGATCGGCCAGCAGGTCGGCGGCCAGAATGGTGTCGAGCTCGTCCCCCACCTCGGCAATTCGTTCGCCGGTCTTGATGTTCCATAAATGCACGACGCCCAGGGACGCGCCCCGCCCACCGCCGACCATCAACAGGTCGCCATTACGGCTGAAGCGAACCACCTGGGGTTGCCCCACCACGAACGGCAGGGCGGCCAGCAGTTCGCGCGTATCGGCATGGTACAGCAGCACCTGCCGCTGTCCGGTCAAGGCAATCAGCGGCGCCCAGGGACTGGCCGCCACGTCGGCCACGGCGCCGGCCGTTTCGGTGCGCAGGACCGGTTCGCGGAAGAATCCGCCCGGCATGGCGGGCTCGCCGCTGGGGCGATTGTCGGCCGAGGGGACGAAGGCCTCGACGGCCGGCTTCTTCGACTTCAGTGCCTTGGAGCCCGAGTTTTCCAGCAGCCCGCCATCGATCCACGCTTTGACCAGGTTCAGTTGTTCGTCGGGCAGCTTGTCCGACCCCGGCGGCATGACCGGCGTTTCGATGTGTGCCATCAATTGGTACAGCCGCGAGTCGCCCGCGACGCCCGGTTCCACGATCTTGCCACTGGCGCCGCCGGTCATGGTGTCGCCGTACGATTCGAGCGACAAATCACCACTCTTCCCGCCCGAGTCGTGACACGCCAGGCAGTGCTCGCGAAAGATGGGCGCCACGTGATCGTCGAAGGTCACTTTCTCGGGGGCGTCGGCCTGGGCGTAGGGACACACCGCCACAATCAATAAAGCGGTGACGATGAATTCGGAGTTCGGAATTCGGAATGCGGAATAGAGGATGTTCCAACCGCTTCGCGCGTCATTCCGCACTCCGCATACCGCCTTCCGCATTTGCGTTTCGTCAAGCTTCGCCATGGAATCAATTCTCCACACTGTAGCCTCTAGTGGTTGAACAAGAACTCGCGGCTATTCAAGATGGCCCAGAACACGTCTTCCAGCTCGGCGACCGGCTTGTCACCGTCGCCAACGGCTGCCAGCAGTTTTTCGCGTTCGGTATCGCTCGGCTTACGGGCCAGGCACCGCAAGTAAATGGCGTCGATCACCTCTTCGGGCGTGCTTCCTTCGTCGAGCATCGTGCGAACCAGCTTGCCCTGCGCAATTTTGCTGTGCACGGTGCCGCCGTTCAGCAGGTGCAGCGCTTGGGAAAGTGTTGGCTCGCTTTTCACTTCGCAAGCACACACCGAATCGCGGCGAGCGCGGCCAAACGTGGTGAGGAAGTAGTTGCTCGAACGGCCATCGGCGATCTCCACCGCTCGCGAACCCACCGGCAAACCGGGCAGCTTCTCGGGCGCTTGGGTCACCTGGCAGATGCAGTCGAGCAGCGTCTCGGCCGGCATGCGGCGTGTTTGCGCGTGGGCAAAGTTGGCCGTGTCGGTTTCGTTCGACTGGTTGGTAACGGTCGAACGCTGGTAGGCGTTCGAGTTGCAGATGTCGCGGACCAGTTGCCGCAGGTCGTACTTGTAGTCCACCAGGTGCGTTCCGATCGCATCCAAGAGTTCTGGATTCGAAGGTGGGTTGCTCACGCGGAAGTCGTCCACCGGTTCCACCACGCCCACGCCCATGAAGTGGGCCCACACGCGGTTGGCCAGGCTTGGCGCGAACCAGGGGTTTTCAGGGCTAGTGACCCACTCGGCAACCACCTCGCGGCGATCGCGGCCCTTGGTGTCAGGTTGCTCGCCACCCAGGAACTTCGGTGGCACGTTCTGGCCGGTGACTGGGTGCTTCGACTCGCCACTGCCGCGGTTGAAGACCAGCCAGTCGCGATAGTCGCTGCCCCGTTTGCGGGAAATCTGCGTGAAAAACGCGGTGAATCCGTAGTAGTCGTCCATCGTCCAGCGATCGAACGGGTGATTATGGCACTGGGCACATTGCATGCGAATGCCGAGGAACGACTGGGCCACGTTCTCGGAAATCTTGTTGGTGTCCTGCTCCACCAGGTAGAAGTTCACGGCCGGATCGTCGAACGAACTGCCGCTGGAGCCGATGAGCTCCTTGAACATCTTGTCGAGCGGCACGCCGGTTTCCATTTGTTCTTTGAGCCACTCGGAGTAGAGGAACATGGCCTTATAGTCGACGCGGTTGTTCTCGGTCCGCACCAGTACCAGCTCGGCCCACTTCATGCCCCAGATCTGCGAGAACTCTTCCCGTTCCAGTAGTTCGTCGATCTTCTTGGCCCGCTTGTCGGGCGTGGCATCGGCGACAAACTGCTCAACCTCCTCGGGCGTGGGCAGCATGCCGATGGTGTCGATGTACAACCGGCGAAGGAACTCGGCGTCGGTCGACTGAACGCTGGGCTCCAGCCGCAGGTCGGCGAGCTTGCTGTCGACCAACTCGTCGATGTAATTCACCGGTGGCGGCATCTCCGCTTCGTACTCCAGCCCCTCAGGCAGCACGATTACCTGGCTGCCCACGGTGTGGGTGTCGAAGCGAGCCATGACGAACGCCTCGCCCCGCATGCCGGCGGTGGCCAGGGCCGATGGATCGAGCTTCGCCACCGAGTCGTTGTTCGAGCTGAACACCGCCAGGTTGGTCACGTCGCGGGTCGAACCGTCGCTGTAATTGGCGATGGCCACGAACCGCTGCGTGGTGCCGGCGCCCTCGAGCACCACCCGGGGCGGATAGAACTCCACGCTTTCGACGGTTGGTGCCCCTTCCAGGTCGTTGGGCACCCCGCTTTCGATCCACTCTCGCAGCTTCTCGTAATACACGGTGTCGTGCTCGAACAGTTTGCCACCCGTGTGCGGCACTCCACCCACCGCCTTGACCAGCAGCAAACTGTCATCGGGCAGGGCGCGGTTGATGCGGCGAGTGGTCATTTCGCGGGTCAGGCGTTCGTAGTCGCCCTTGGGATCGAAACCAAACAGCGACAGCCGAAAGCCGTCCTTGCCCCGGGCCGAGCCGTGGCAAGCGCCCGAATTGCAGCCCGCCCGGACCAGTACCGGGATGACGTCGTGCCGGTAGCTGATCGGCTTGTTCACTTCCACTCCGGTGACGGTTACATCGCACTGCGAGGCCAGCTCGCCCAGTTTGGCGTGCAAGATGCCGTGGCCGTTGGTCTCGGGACGCAGAATACTGCCGTCCAGGAAGGCCACTTCGCTGTCGAGCGACCACTCGACCTGCTCGGTCACGTCTTCCGACACGCCATCGGCGCGCTTGGCTACGGCCACCACCGATTGATAGTCGGCCGCATGGTTCAGCGACGCCGCGGGGGGATAGACGCTCAGCTCGACATACGTCGCCTCGCCGGCCAGTGCCGTAGAAGCTGCGAACGTTGCCAGAGCCAACGCGACGGAAGTGTATCGTGGGAGCATTGAAGCAAATACCGCTTTCATGCTGGTGCCTTTATGGTGCTGAAGGAAGGAGCACTATCGTGATGCCGTGGCGTCGGTCGATGGCGGGAGCGGTTTATCGACTCGCAGTTCGCCGTAGCCCACCGAATGGGTTACTGGCTCGCCGTTCTCCATCACCGTCACCCGGCAAAACTGACCTTTGTGCTGGCCGGGGCGGGCGTCGTCGGCCACGCTGAGTTCAAACGTAATTTCAGTAGTGTCTTTGGTGATCATGATCGGCTCGGTCGAGACACCCGGTGGCAGATTGATGAGCTCGACTTTGGCCTCGCCCTCGAAGGGGGTGCTTTGCTCGATGGTGATCGGGTAACTCACATCATTGCCTTGCTCGGTGTTGGGCCGCGGTAACTCCATGGCCAGGTACGGTGCGGCCACCGTGAGCGTGGCCAGCGGTGTGACCGTGACCAGCTTGCCGCCCACTTCGGCCTCGCCCCGAACGACGATGGGCCACTCGCCGGTGCGGGCGTTCTGGTTGGCCGTGATCGGGATGAGGCATTCGTTCTCTTTTTGGTTCACTCGCCGCGAGTTGTTGCTCGAGACGCCTGGCGGGTTGTACAGCATGCGAACCAGGATCGCCCCTTCGAAGCCCTCGGCCCGTTCGGCGACAATCTTCAGGTCCTTGTTGCCACGTTGCACTAGCGGACACTTCGGTTGTTCGATGCGGATGCTGAACGGTGCCTTTTCCGTCACTGCGACCACGGGCCGGGTGCCGGTGAAGTTCCACATATCGACGTTGTTCTGCCCGCGGATCATCCAGTTCACTTGCTCGAAGTTGGCCACAACCGGAGCGTCGTCTTCGGTGCGATGCGCCGAAAGCACGGCCAGCGACTGTCCCAGCGGCGCGTCTTCGGCCGCCGATACAACGAACGGCACGCGGTCGAAGTCGCCCCGCAGTTCGGGGGTTTCGACCGACACGCCCGGCGGTAGCTTCGACCAATCGAACGCCATGGCTCCGCCCGTGTCTTGCCGACCGACGCGGAACACGCCGCCGTTACGATTGCCCCGCGGCACGTCGAGCAATTTGGCGACGTACCGTTGTTGCTCGTCGATCACCAGGTCCACTGTGGGCACGGGCGACTTCACCTCGAGCCAGTAGATGTTCGCTTCGTCGCCACGTCGCAGGCGTTCTTCCACTTGGGCGATGTAGTCCCCGTCCTCGGGGGCCTGGAAGCGAATGTACGGGTCGGGATAGCCCCGGTCGTCGTCGTTGCCTGCCAAGTTCTTTCCTTCGGCATCCAGCACACGAAGAACCAGATCGCCGGGCGAGCCGATCCGCCGGCTGTGGGCCCGCAGGTGCAGTACCTGTCCCTTTTTCGCGCTGAAGCGGAAGTGGTCGCGCTCGCCCGGTTCGGTGAGCCGGCCGTAGAACGCTCCCGGGGCTTCGCCCACGGTGGCTTCCTGCGGCTTGTTGTTGGGTTCGGTCTCGCCGGTGACTGGCATGTCGACCACCCGCAGCAGGTGGGGCGAAGGCGCCCAGCCTCGCTCGTCGTGCGGCACGTAGGCGAACGCATTGTCTGCCACGTCGGGCAGTTTGACTTCCTGGCTGGCCTCACCGGCCGCGTCGCCCAGCCACTCGATGGCCACGGTTTCCCCTGCGCGTCCGCCCGGCGGGTACACAGCTAGAGGCCGGGGGAAGTTGCCAATGTGCAAGCGGTACGTGCAGTTGTCGTCGCCGCGATAGGCCGACTCGCGGAGCTCGACCATGTACTTGCCATCGGCCGGCGCGACGATCGACAGGCACGCGTCCTGCTTGACCAGCGGCCAGTCGTCGCACTTGGCCAGTTGCTCGCCGTCGGGACCGTAGAGCGTGATCACGGGATCGAAGAACGTGCGGCCGAGCCGCAGTCCGTCCACTTCCACGGCGATCACCTCCCCGGCAGTGACCTCGAAGGAGAAGTAGTCGATGTCTTCCCGCTTCACCACGCCATTCGTCACCGAGCCGAATTCAATCTCCTGCGGCGCGTTGGGATCGGAATTAGGCTCGACCTCTTCGATCTCCGGCAGCGCGCCGACGTGTAGGGTCATCACGTTCGAGATGCCGGTCTTGGTCCGCAGCCGCAGCGGGTAGCGGCCCGGCTTGGTGGTTTCGGGCACCACCAGGATGGCCTTGGTTTGATTGTCGTCGACGCGCTCCAGGCTTTTGACTTCGATACCCGGGGTGTGCCAGAGGATCTCCAGCGGATCGATGCCCAGCCGCGGGCCACGCAGCGAGATTTCGGCCTCGGTGCCGCGCTGGGCGCCTTGAGGAACGAGCTGACTGAGCTGCGGCGCGGCGGCCGACGCCACGCTATTCGCGAGCAGAACGGCAGCAACCAGAAATAGCCATCGCATAAGGGGCCTCGCCTGAGGTGGCCATGAGGGAAGGATTTGGAAAAGGATTCAGGGATTCGACTAGCCCACGATCTCGTGGCGGACCTGCCCGCCTTTGACGATCTCGATGGGCCGGGCACCTGGCGCGATCAGCTCCTTCTCGGCGTTGATGCCAAGCTGGTGATACACGGTGGTGGCCAGATCTTCAGGGCTGATCGGCGTGTCGTCCGGCTCGGTAGCCGTGGCGCCGCTGGAACCAACAATCGACCCGCGATGCACACCGCCGCCGGCCAGGGCCACGCTGAACACCTTGGGCCAGTGGTCGCGGCCACCGTCCTGGTTGATCTTCGGGGTGCGGCCAAACTCGCTGGAAACCAGCACCAGCGTCGAGTCCAGCAGCCCCCGCTCGTCGAGGTCGGAGAGCAGCGCCGCGTAAGCACGATCGAAGTCGGGCATCAGTCGACGCATGTTACCGGTGATCTGGTTGTGATGGTCCCAGCCGCCGTAGGTCATGGTGACGAACCGTGCACCGGCTTCGACCAGTCGTCGTGCTAGCAGCATCCGCGCGCCGGCCTGGTTGCGACCATAGCGATCGCGCATCTTGCCATCCTCGGCTTCGAGGTTGAACGCCTCGCGGGCCTCGGCGGAGTTCACCATGTCGAACGCTCGCTCGTAGAACGTGTTCATCGCACCGACGTTGTCGGCCGCCACGCGATCGTTGAAGTCGCAGTTCACCAGGTCCAACAGCTCACGGCGGCGGTTGTAACGCACTTCGTCCACACCGCCGGGCAGGTTCAGGTCGCGGACCTTGAAACCGTTGCGTTCTGGAGCCGCGCCCAGGCTGAAGGGTGCAAAGCTGGAACTCAAGTAACCTGTGCCCGCCGAGGGATCGAATTGGTTGGGCACTGAAATGTAGGCCGGCAGGTTGTTCCGCGGGCCGAGCTCGTGGCTCACCACGCTCCCCATGCTGGGGTAAACCAGCGCCGGGCTGGGGCGGTAACCCGTCAGCATGTTGTGCACACCCCGCTCGTGGGCGGCCTCGCCGTGAGTCAGCGAGCGGATGACCGTCATCTTGTCGGCCACCTTGGCGGTCTGCGGCAACAACTCGCTGAACTGCTCGCCGCGGATCTTAGTGTTGATCGCCCGCAGCTCGCCGCGGTACTCGATCGGGGCGTTGGGTTTGGGGTCCCACGACTCCTGCGCGGACATGCCGCCCGGCATGAAAATGTGAATGACGCTCTTGGCCTTCTCGGAAAGGGCGGTGGCGGACTCCGAAGCTTGCGCCTGGCGAAGGAATAAGTAGTCGCCGAGCGTCAGACCTAGGCCGGCCAGGGAGCCAACAGTCAGAAAGCTACGACGGGATAAGCCTTGGTAGTGTGGCATGCCAATGCTCCTTGTTTTGCAGGATGGCACCAATGAGATCGCGGCACGGCGGCCACGGGCTAGTCACGAGAGCGAAGCGGCAGGTGGGCTGGGGGCCGCGGAGGTGGGCTAGTGAGGTAGGAATTGCCGGAGGAAAAAATCGCTCTCCCCCCGACAGCGGTCCGCATCTTAGCGGTCCGAACCCCAGTTGTCAAAAAAAGTACCGCCGACCTTTCAGAAAAATGAAAGGCCGGCGGAATTATAAGTTCGTCGGTTTTTTGCTGTGTCCTCCGCCTTTCCCAGTGTAACACTGGGGCGCTCGACACGAGCTCCTGCTGGTAACCGCAGGTTGTGGCGACACAAGTTAGTGTCACTCTTCTGGCCCGACCTCTGCTGGGCTAACTGTCGAGGTCAGGCGGCAACCAAGGGTGGAACTTGGATGGCAGGGGCGTACCCGGCAGCGACCACTTAAGCCGCGGCAATCGCTGCGTCGGGATTGCTACCGCTTGCGGGAGGGGTCTCCCACGCTTCCAGCTCGTCGCGAAGCACCAGCACGTCGTCCGGCGCGTCGATGCCTACGCGAACTTTGTCGCCGCCAATCTTCACAATGGTTACTACGATCGAGTCGCCAAGCCGAATCCTTTGCGACTCTTTGCGGGAAAGAACTAGCATGTGGGGGCACCTCCGTGTTTTTAATCGCCGTACAAGGCTACTGAAGTCTTGTATACCTTGTGGCGGTTGGCAGGTCAATACGGTTCGTGCCAGACGTTTCCAAGAAACACCCCGCAACGGCGGTGTGCAAAGCCCTTGGAATTCCGTCCATGCTGTGGCTGTCGTGCCCTGTTTAAGGAGAGTCAAACGTTTTTTTCCGGCGGGGGAACTCAAGCAGCGGTTGCGGCCGCGGCGGTGGGCGACGCGGTGCTCTGCAACTGGGTCTTCGCACACCGTTCGCCAATCGCGTTGTAGAACCAGATGACGCCTCGTTCCCATTCCCATACGGCGGTCACCTGCAACTGCCGTGGTCCGTGCAGGACAAACATCGCCGCACACGCTTGGCCGTTGCGCTCGAGCGTCCGTTCGCTCAGGGGGAAATGGTCAGGCTCTAAATCTTCCAGTTCGCACAGTACTTCATTGACGTGGGTTCGGACTGCTTGGGGGTCCTCTAGTTGCTCTTCTCGCGTCCGCATGCTGCTACTAGTTCCTTCCGGGTAACGCCTGCTCTCCGGCTGGTCGCCTGCTCCGTGCTGCGTGGGCTCCAGAGGGAGCTGCGGCAGCTGAGGCGACAAGCACGACAGCCCTTGGCGAATGGCCGCATCCAGCGACCGGTCGCCAAGCACCACCGACGGTTGCTGGCAATAAAAAGTATCGGTCCAGCAACCCGGGGGGCTTTGGTTGAGTTGGTAAAATAGACAGTCTTGTTCGAATGGCGAAGGCGGCACGTGGCGCCACTTCGCTGGCTCGACACCCCACTATCGGCCACCCACCCCGCGAGTGAAAACCAGACCAGCCTGTCACCGGCAAGCTTTGCGTAGTTTGTGATTGTTAAAAGGTGGGCATTAGGCAGCCGGCGGCGAGCAGCGAAGCGTAGGTGTCGCTTACGCCGTCCGATGGTGGAACTCCGTAGAGTTTTGGTCGTTTTGGCGCGCTTTTGCGATATACGATTTCTGGTACCAAAACTCGCGCCGCATTGCTTTGGACTAATTTCGTAAGTCGCTCGAAGACAACACTTTGCGACATCTGCTGAATTCAGGACCTTCCGAGTTTTGGTACCCCCTGCGCGCCGAAACGATCAAAACCCCGTTGGTGGCCATTCGCTCCGCAAATGAGCGCAGAGCCCCGAAGCACCCGTCCACGTACCGAGCGACAACAACGACCTTTACTTACTCACCTAATCACCACTCTTCCGCACACGACCACGGGCCTGACGGCCCCCGCTCGCCGTGGGTACCTAGTGCCGCTTGATTATTGGACCAGACTGCCGCGTGATTTCAACGGCGATTTTTGGACACCCACCAATTGGCCACAACAATACCTGGTGGGTGAACCTGCCGGTCAAGCACCGCGCCGGCAGAACCACCCACCGTACGGCCCCAGCAGCCCTCAGGCAGCGCGTCGGCGTTGCCCCCGTACGATCAGCATCATCACAGCGGATGATAGGGCGAGTAGAAGTGAGCTAGGCTCAGGCACGCTGACGACACGAATCCCGATTCGAGGCTGTTTCGCGTCGACGAACGCTGAGTTACGAAAAACGGATGACATGTTCTCGGGCAGTTGGAAAATCCAACTACCGCCATTTGTACCGCGAGCGGCTAATGGATCGTCGTTCAAGAGGTCGCGCGTAGACTCTTCAAAGTCGGCAATATTGCCGGCCATCCCAACTAACCCGAAGAGGTTCTCTCCACCCGCCAGCATGACATCAGCAGGTCCGTCCTGGTTGAAGACGGCTGTACCTGGATCGGTTCCACTTGCCACGGGCACTGGCGGTTCGTCGCTACCGTAGGGGTAGAGCCAGTAGCGATCATTCACCGGGTCGTAGTAAGCCGCCTTGTGCCATTCGTCGGCGCTGGGCAGGAAGTACCGCGCGAACCGATTGCGGAACTGGTTCTCTGGGTCGTAGCCTGGGTCACCAGGCTCCCACAGCTGAAAGATTCCATTGGCGTCGAACTTGTAGGCCGGTGGTGCGCCTTTTACTTCGTTCAAGTAGTTCACAAACCGCGCCGCGTCGAAACAACTAAGCCCCGTGGCCGGTTTTTGCGGACCTCGCTCGACGTCCATCGTCAGGTCCAGCGGATGGCCTTCAGCATTCGATAGCGCATTTGCTTTGTATATGATCTCTTCGGAAATCTCATACTTTGCCATCCGGTAGACGTAGTCCACCGACCCACTGGGAAGCGGCGCGCTCACCGGATGGGGCACGACAGTATCCGCCGCGTTGCCCGGATCGCCGATCGTGACGAAATCAATCGTGAAGGTGTTTTCGCCAGTACCAAATGTGTCTGTGCCAAACGTATCGGCGCGAGAGAGCGCCGCCGAGCAGGTCGCTACCAACAGAGCGACTCGCAGCAAACTGCCTGATGTCGTCATCCCCAGTGTTCCTCAATCAAAAGCCCCAGTGCTTTCCAGTGTAACCTGGGGGCGTACTAACGTCACCCATGCTGAGTCTCCAAAGAAGCGTAGGGTGGGTGGTTCCGTCGGCGGTGACAACTTGTCGTGGCGAGCGCATTTTCCCGCCGATGGGTTCACCCACCATTGCGCGAAAACAACGACTACGCCCTACATGGGAAAACTCTGATCCATCCAACGTCGTAGGCAATCCGAGTAATCGCAGTCCAGAGATCCTAAGACCAATTGACGTCTCACAACGTCGCACTGCTGGATCGCATCTTCCGCCGTCGTCACGCGGTCTTTTTCATCGAACGCGATCAAACGTTTGCAGAGCGACATCAGCGACGCAAAGCCGCAGACATTTTTGGGCAGGACGCAATGCAGATTCTCCACCAACCATCGTTTCTCGTTGAGGAGTTCGTCGAGTGTTTTCGCATTAAAGTTGGTTACACGCCCCAATAGCAAGGCAATCAACGTGTACCCCAAACTGGCGAGATCCGATTGGGGAGTGGCTCTCCCACCCAGCAGTACCTCGGGCGCTGCAAAGTGTGGAGTCAGTAATCGGCCAACTCTCGGGGGACGAGGGCTTTCATTCGCTCCGATGTCGATGAGTTTGGCGCTACCCGTACGGTTTACCATGATATTCGATGGCTTGATGTCACCATGCACAAGACCAAGTCGGTGCAAGGCCGCGATTCCGGAAAGGCATTCGCGTACGATATGTACCACAATCCCAGGACTAAACCGCGGCGTGCCTTCGTCTCCGGCAACGACCGCCTCCTGGAGTCGTTGGCAGTCGCTGGCCGACTCTTGGGAGCCGAGGTGCGCACGCGAGATGCCCGACGTCAGCACCTTTAAATCGAACCCGTTGATCCACTCCATGGTCATAAAGCGGATGCGTTCTTGTTCGTAAAAACTCCACACGTCGACGAGATGGTCATGCTGGATACGCACAACACTCGCGGCGACATGGCTGACTCTTTGCATCGCCGCCTCGTATTCCTCCATCGTTGGGTAGATTGCCGGCGAATACACTTTCACGGCACCAACTACCGAGAAACCGTCGGACCCACTGCGAACCGTCCGAAATACGTAGCTCTCACCGCCCGTGCCGATCCGCTCGAGAATGTCAAACGTGGACGTCGAACTGATCTGGGCGGAGTGAATGATCGTCCGGAACACCTCCATGTGAGGCGCCATCGTTTCGGACACGGACGATTCGAGGTAGGGGATGTCGTCCCACGTTATGGTGGAGCCACTCGAATTCCACGCGTATCGCGAATTAGAGACTTCAGTACCCTGCATCATTGCCCCCCTCGGCATCGTCGCCGGTTTGAATGTTTCAGCAGAGAAGAGATCGCGATGCATTATTATATCCTCGCGCAGAGTGCCAGGTAGCTGGTTCGAGCTGCCGCGAGATAAACTAACGCGTCAGCTCGCGCGTCTCCCTCCCCTTGGGTCCCACCCAACGCCAAGTTAGGGCGGCCATCGAGGCCGTGGCGAAAGGCCTCCTTCGCGCATAGCAATTGTTAGCGCCAACCCGGCAGGAACCACCGCTGGCCGATGGCAAGATGCCACTAGCCGCAAGATGGCATGGCGGACCGATCCTACAACTTTACCGCCACGGTGCCGAGCGACAGAATGGTGTTGCTGCCTGATCCGAAAACGACCATCGTGCACTGCTGGTTTGCCTGGCACAGGCGATGCATCAACAGCCGTGCTCGCCTTTAGCAATGGCGGCCGGGGCTAGGTTTGAGAAACCGGCCGTGGCCTTCCCGCGTGCGTTGGGCGATACCGCCAGCATACTACCAGCCCGATACCGCCGAGCAGCAGGTGCAGCGTGGTAGCTTCGGGGACGAAGGTCGGGTTGCCAATCACCAGCTTGAGTTCGCCCACGGCACTGCCTTTCCCATGCCATCGTCGGTGAGCGCCGAGTGGGCTTGGCCGTTCGCCAGGGAGGTCCAGGCCTCGGTGTAACGAGTACTGGACAGCTCGAACACACCAGAGGTGTCGAGGGCATTCGCAGATGCACTGGACAAGAGGGCTAAGAAGAGTAGAGCCGATCCGCGTGTTTTCATTAGAACGATCCCTGGTGAAATGATCCAATGGAACAATAGGTGCGATCGTAACCTGTCATGCGAAGAAGTGAGCTATCGCCGAGGCGATTTTTTGCAGCTTTATACCGTGCGTTTTCGCATAAGGTGTTTGGGGGCGAGTCCGCTGGCGGGCCATTCTCGACACGGAGAGCTATGTTGCCGCGGGTGGATCCACCAGCGGGCCCGCCGTGCTATACTCCAGGGTATGTCTATCTCCTATCGCTGCCCGACTTGCGGACGTATCGGAGAGGTCGATGACGACCTGGCCGGACAGCGAATCAACTGCCCTTCGTGCGAGACCGAGATCGGGATCGCCGCGGCTCCAGGTCGGGATGACGACGATTTTATGCCGCTGGCCGAGTTGCAGCAGGCCCGTCGGAATGAGACCTTCGCCGAAGAGGCGCGTGCCGACCAGACGATCGAGTGGCAACGCGAACTCTTAAAGGAGTCGCGTGATCAGTCGGCACACCTGAAGAAGATCGCCGACAACACGGGCTGCATCTTCATCATCCTGGCTATCTGGTTTTTCCTTGGAATCGCAGCGGTGGTGATGTCCATTGTGGGGGCATGGTAAGTCGCCAAGCGAACGTCGAGCCGGATCTTCGTGCTACAATGGCACCCGCGTGCCACGCAGCGTTTCGCCCCGAATGTACCCTGCAGCAAGGCCAACCTATGAGACTTCGCACCGCCACCGAACTGTTGTTGCTCATCGTGATGGTTGCTGCAGTGCTGAGTGCAAATCCGGCGCGCGCCGACCAGCGCCCTCGGGTGCTCGTGTCGACCGACATCGGTGGCACCGATCCGGACGACTTTCAGTCGCTGGTGCATCTGCTGGTGTACGCGGACGTGCTGGATATCGAAGGACTGGTCTCCTCTCCCTACGGCCCCGGCCGCAAGCAGCACCTGCTGGAGGTGATCGATGCCTACGAGCAGGACTACGACAACTTGAAGACCTACTCCGATCGTTACCCCACGCCTGACGAGCTGCGTGCGCTCACCAGGCAGGGCGCCACCCAGCCGGCGCCCCACGCGGGCGTGCGACAAGCGACCGCGGGGTCGCGGTGGATTGTCGAGTGTGCGCGGCGTGACGATCCTCGTCCGCTGCACGTGCTGGTGTGGGGCGGCATCGAGGACCTGGCCCAGGCACTGCACGACGCGCCCGACATTCTGCCCAGCTTGCGGGTCTACTTTATTGGCAGCTCCAACAAGAAGTGGTCGCCCGATGCCTATCAGTACATCGTGGAGCATCATCCGGAGCTGTGGATCATCGAATCGAATGCCACCTTTCGCGGTTGGTACGTCGGTGGCAAGCAGTCGGGCGACTGGGGCAACCGCGAGTTCGTCGCGCGCCACATTGCCGGCCAAGGTGCGCTCGGCGAGTTGTTTGTGAGTAAGAAGGACGACATCAAAATGGGCGACACGCCATCGGTCGGCTGGTTGCTCGAGGGGACACCCGAAGATCCTTCGCAGCCGGGCTGGGGAGGGCGATACGTGCGGGCCTGGCAGCGGCCTTACACTCGTTTGAACCGCCTGCCGACCAAGGACGACGGCATGGAGATCTTCGGCATCCTCGAACTGGTGCTTCCCATGCGTGGTGAATTGCCAGACGAACCACAGGCACAGCTGCGCGTGGAGAATCAATCGCTCAGCGGCCACCTCGCCGGGGATGGGACCATGCGATTTCGTTTCTCGCCGAAGGCCGCCAAGACCCACGACTTCACGATCCACAGCAACGTTCCCCAGCTGGATGGAGCCAAGGGTGCCATCCGCGCGCACAACCCACCTGCCGATGCGGCCGACCATCCTTCGCCGGCCCATCCGAATTGGTGGACCGACGACCCCTCCCCGGCTGCAGCCACCGGCCCGCACCATGGTGCTCGGACCGTCAGCCGTTGGCGCGAGGACTATCTGAGCGACTTTCGGCAGCGGATGCTCCGCTGCAGTTCGCCAGCCGCATCAAGGTGAACGCTGTTGTTGCTGCGGGCTCCCGCCGGCGCCCAGCGCAGCGAGGCGACCGGCTTCTTCAGTTCTTCACACCTGCTTAACGTACGGCCGCTATCTTCCCGTTGCTTTGGCCACCGCGGCCAGGCGTCGGTTTGTTTTGACGTCCTTCCCCTCCAGATGAAAGTGCGACTTGTGAAGACACTATGTTTCGCGGCCCTGGCCGCCCTATTGGCCTCGCCCGCGTGCGGGGAGGTGATTATTTCTGAAATCTTCTACAACCTGAACGGCAGCGAAAGCGGCGTGACCGAGTGGGTGGAGATTACCAACACCGGCGACTCGACCGTCGACCTCAGTGGCTGGATCTACGGCGACGACCAGGATGGCTCCTACTCCGACCCTTTCGCCGCTGGCACCTCGCTGGCCGCGGGCGCCTCGGCCGTGATCACGGGTCAGGAAGCCGCGACGTTCCAATCGATCTGGGGCGATGGCATCCAAGTGATCAACTATCTGGTCGAAGGCGCGAACACTGGCATCAGCCTTGCCAACGGTGCCAGCGATACCAACGAGATGCCGGCCATCTTCGACGCCAGCAACACGCTGGTCGACGCTGTGAACTACGAGAACGGCACCAGCGGTTGGCCTTCGGGTAACGGCGCGAGCATCTACCTGCTGCCGGGTGGTTACGATTCGGTGGCCAACGACCTGGGTAACAACTGGGGAACCTCGACCGCCGGTGTCGACGGCGCTTATTCGGCGCTGCTGGTGAACACCGACATTGGCAACGCCACGGTGCCGGACGTGGCCTCGCCGGGCGTGGCGGTGACTGTGCCCGAGCCCTCCACGATGCTGCTGACCCTGCTGGGCCTGTCGTGCCTGACGATTCGTCGCAAGTAAAGCACGAATCGAAGCCAACGATTAGACAACAGTTGCGGCGGGCCATCGTGGTTCGCCGCGACTGTTTCTATAGTGGCTTGCCGGGCGAGCTATTCGAGGTGCTGGTTCAGCAGCTTCTCCATTGCCTGCCACGCGTTGGCCGAGCCGACGAGTTTCCCGTCGGGACCAATCAAGTAGTAGGCGGGCACCGTGCTGATGGCCATCTGTCGCGCCAGGTCCGACTCGGATCCTAGGTAGTTCTGCGACCAGGTGAGTCCTTGGTCCTTGGCCACGTTCTGGGCCGCGGCTTTGTCGTCGTCCAGGTTGAGTCCCACCACCACCAGCGGCGATTCGGAATGCTCGTCGACCGCGGCCTTGAGCTGTGGCATCGACTCGATGCACGGCCCGCACCACGTGGCCCAGGCGTGCAGCAATACGTATTTGCCCTCCAGGTCGTTGACCAGCCGCAACCGCCCCTGGTCGTCGGTGATCTTGAACGCCCGCATGTCGGATCCCACCCGCGGCCCGCTGCGACACTCGATGTCAATGTCGCCGATGTCGACTTGGCCTTGGGCGACGTCGTCCGCCGTAACGGTGATCGGCACGACCCGCTCGCCGATGGTCTCAACCAGACAGCCGGCGGGCTCCTCGTACAGCTGGATCACCAGGTCGTATTCACCGGGCTCGACGCCATGGATGGCGAGTTGGCCGTCGTCGGCCAGTTTCACGAAGTAGTTGGATCGAGTGCCGAGCCATGTATCGAAGTTGTTGCGTTGCAACCAATCGGCTTGGAGCGGACCAGCGGGATCGAAGCTAAGCGGAGGTGCCTCGGCGGGGTATTCTATACCTCGGTCGCGACTCACCAGGTAGTTGATCGACCATTGCTTGCTGAGCTGCTCGTTGTCGCGGCCCGTGGCCACGACGCGTCCTGTGAGCGTTGTGCCTTCGCCACCTAAGTCGACGTCGAGATGTTCGCCGGGGCGCAGTTCTAACGGCACCGACTGGCTGGACGACAGCGGCGAATCATCCCACGGACCTAAGTAGGCCTTGAGGTTACCGCTGACGGGTGGAATGCGGTCGAACTGGAAGCGTCCATCTGCGTCGGTCAGGGCACCGTAGCCATCCTGGAAATGGGGTTTGTTGAGGTCACGCTGGGCATTGGGCCAGAACTGCACGCCCTGGTTGGGAACCGGGCGGCCCGCTTGGAGGAGTTGGCCAGAGAGGGTGGCCCAGGGCGCGAGCTTCAACTCGCCAAAGCTCTCTTCGTCGGGAGCGAAGTCGACTTCGGCAAAACCGAGGTCATGATAGGCGCGAACGAGCACCGGTTCGCTGGTAGCGCGGATCTCAAAGTTTCCATCGGCGTCGGTTCGGAGAGGTCGCGCGTCGTAAGAATTCGGCGAGCCATTCCGTGCATAGGGGATGTCTGTTGGCGATGCCTGTTGGATCAAGGCGCCAGCGACCGGGTTGCCATCAGCATCGACCACCCGCCCTTTCCGCGCCGGCATCGGTTCGAGCGCTACGTCGAGCTCGGCTCGTCCATCGGTGGGGCCAAACAAGCGCTCGCATACCACCGAGCGGTACCCATCGGCTTCGAACCGGACACGATAGGGCACATCAGGATCGCCGCTGCCGGTGAGCGGCAACTCGTAGCGGCCGTGGCTACCCTGTTTTCTGTCGGTGAACCGCGTGGCATAGTTGTTCTCGCCGAACACGATCACAGGCATTGCCAAGAACTCCGGGATCGGTTCAGCCGTTTCGCATTCGGTTACCAGACCTACGGCAACGCGTGCCGGGGCAAGTCGAACCACGTGCGGTTCGCTCTTAGGCACGAGCGTCACCGACTGGCCAGCGAAGCCAATAGCTCCGATGTCGTACCGAACGCCGCCGTTCGGTGCCCAATCCCAGACGTACACGCCCTGTTCGTCGGCCTTGCGAGGAATACCATACTCCACGCCCGGTCGGCCTTGGTTATAGAGCGAGTTGGTGCCATTCCAAGTCTTTCGGCCGCTCATGCCGCCGAGGTATACACCGGCTTTGGGGATGGCCGCGCCTTGGTCGTCGACAATGTGGATTTCAATACGGTTGCCAGGCTGCAACTTAAACTCGAGCGGGGCCATGCCGGGTTCGACTCGCACCACACGTCGCTGGGCGGCGTAGCCTGGAGCAATCACGATGATCGGATATTCGCCGGACGGGAGCTGCGGAGTCGCGAAGTTGCCTTGTTCGCCGATGCCGGTCTCCCAATCGCCCTGGGTGAAATAGGATTCGTCGTTCCAGACAACCCAGCCGTTGGTGACAGGTTTACCGTCGGGACCGACGACTTTTCCTTCGATAGCTGTACCGCAAGTCATCACGAACTTCGCTTCCCCCGATCGCAGTTGCTCGGCGGTGATTCCCTGCTCGCGTTGAATACCGCCCCACTTGGTATCGCTGGTGTAGCCGGGGTGTTCTAACTTCACCTGGAACTCGTAGTCGTGATTGTCGTGCGGGCCGGGGGCGTTTCCGAGTTGCCACCGCCCTTGCTCATCCGTCTTGATGGTTGGCTGATAAAACGAGTCGGTCAGCCAGTCGCTAACAACCGGCTTTTTGTCGAACTCAGACTCCTCGCTGTAAGAAACTTCATCGTTGGCCTGCACGCGGACGTGCACTCCAGCAATGGGGTGGCCCTTTTCGTCTACGACCTGCCCACCAATGGTGCTTCCTCGAGCCAGACGGAACTCGAATTCGCCGGGAAGTTGCAAATCAAGTTCTTCGGGGCTGCGGTTGAGCCACACAAACTCCGATACCATCCCAGGTGCCCACGCCCAAAGCTTGACCGTGTCTTGCTGGCGGTTGATCGGCAAGGAGACAGTGCCATTATCGTCGGCAACCAGGTCTTGGTTGACGATCCTTTCGCCTTCGGAGTCGGGAGGCCGAACCGAGTTCGCGAAGACCTTCGCACCAGCCAGTGGCTGGCCTGATTCGTCGAGTAGCCGAATCGTGATCGACTGTTTGTCCGAGTCGGCGAGGTCGGTGGGCTTTTGGGACTCTGTAGCGGGCTCCTCGGCCGGCGTCGCGGGCGTCTCGTCTGCCCGCGAACTGAGCTGGCAGCTGCCCACCATCACCGCCGCCACCAGGGCCGACGCCGCCAAGTACCGCACGGTGCGTTTGGTGAGTAGCACGCGGCTGCGCGTGGAGCTGAGGATGGCGGCAATTCTGCCCTCCACATTGTTCGACCTGGCCATGGCAACCGCTCCGGCGATGGATTGCGAGCGGTAACGCTTGGCGACACCCAGCAGCATCTCCGCATAGTCGGCCGGCACGCCCGTATGCGTTACCACGGCATCGTCGCAGGCAATTTCGCGGAGCCGCTTCATCTGCATGGCGGCCCACCAGGCCAGCGGATTGAACCAATAGACCGCGCACGCCAGTGTGGCCATGTACTGGGTCAGCACATCGCGACGTTGCACGTGCGCCAGTTCGTGCAATAGCACTTGTTGGCGTTGTGCGGCCGGCCAGCAGTCCGAGTCTGCGGGCAGAAGGATCGTGGGCTGCCAGAAACCGATCACCATGGGAGTTAGTTCCCCACCGTACCGCTTCAGTGGCACCGGCCCCCGCAGACCGAGTCGCTGGGCAGCCAGCCTGCTCGGTTCGCTCCAGGCGGGATCGTGCACGTCGGTCGCCCGGTGGAGCCTGGCGTGGGCACGCCATGCCTGAACCATCAGGTGCAGCAGCACACCCAGCATGCCCGTGGCCCAGACCGCGATGACCACGTTACCGAACGTGAGCCATTGTCGCTGCGACAAGCGGGCACCGGGAGCAGCAGCCCGTTCCCGCTCGCGTACTGGCGTTGCTTTGACTCGCTGCGGGGGCTCGGCCGTCGCTGGTTTGGGTGGAGTTTGTGGTGCGAGCGATGCATCGACTCGGCGCGGCCCAGTGGGCGCGGCGCTACGAGCCGGCGGACGTACGGGCAGTGTTTGGGTGGCATCCATGGAGTCGCCAGCCGTGGTGGGAAGCACCGGCAGCGACCACCGCGGCGACGTGAAACTCACCAACGGCAACGCCAGGCAGCCTGCCAGGCCGAGCGCCCAGATGCCATGCAGCACGGCCGCCGAGCGACGTCGTAGCAGCAAGGCCGCGGTGGCCGTAACCACCAGCAGAACGAACGACCTGCCAGCGATGGCCCACAACGCAGAAGATTCGAACAAGGTGCTGAGCATGGTTTCATTCTCCCTTACGGACGCGGCGAATGGCTTCTTCCAGTCGATCGATGTCTTCATCGGTGAGCTTCTTGGCCGAGTCGTCGATGAGCGCGGCCAAGGCGTCGCCCGTAGATTGAGGGTAAAACGTCTCGATCAGCCGCCGCAAAGCCGACAGCCCAGCCGTCTTGCGCGACTTTACGGGCAAGTACAGGTGCGTCACCTCGCTGCGGTCGCGGCGCACGTAACCTTTTCGCTCCAATTGGCCCAGCATCGTGCGAACCGCGGAGTAACTGGGGGGATCGCTGAGCTGCTCGCGTACCTCGGCGACCGACGCTTTTTGCAAGCGATAGACCACTTGCATGATCTGTTCTTCCCGGGGCGCAAGTTCCCGAGGTAGTTTCTTCCTGCCCGCCATGGATGATGGTTCCTTGTGCTCGCGGGTGTTATTGGATTAGCAGGTGTCAATGTATTGGCACTCGCGGCGGGCGTCAAGCTTTTCCGACGACTTTTTTTCGACGCCCCCCGCGGTAACTATTCCGTGATTGTTTTGCGACGCCCCGTCTGAGTGGTCGTCGGAATTCTGTAGCAAAGCTGCTCAGAGTGGCGAAGGGCGGCGCCCAAGTAGAAAAACGCAGAGCGGCCGGAGCCGCCCTGCGCTGACTCCCTACGGGGAGAAGGAGTCGGTTGCCTCTTCTCGGTTCCGGCGACGCAAATGGAACCGGGTCCAGCAACGTAAGTCGAATTCTAAACGCCACCCGCCATTCCGTGAACGTTCCCCAATCGGGGTACGAAAGAAGTTGCCGAGATGATGCAAGAAGCTGCACCGCATGGTGCTAGTACGAATGCGCGGCGCTATGAAAATTCCAAGAAAGTTGGCTCACGAAAGTACGGGAATCGAAGTAGTTCACTGCGCCGACGGATGCTTCAAGCTACATCCTGGCCATCGCCCGCACGGAATTTGCATACCAGTTCCAGTTGGTCTTTGGCGTCGTAGAAACGCAGCACGTTGCGAATGTGAACCTTGGCCGTGTTTTCCGATACGTGCAATAGCGCAGCAATATCGCTGCGGCGGCGACCTTCCAGCAAGTAGACCAGCACCATCCGCTGGGTGGGAGTAAGCTGCGGCACCGCGTTCTCGCGGTGTTCGGGCAGGCCGGCGAAGTGCAGCCACTCGACGTTTGACAGAATGATATGCGTCACCCGGCGGTGTTGATCGGTGAAAGGCTCGCGGTCCACATGGCGGAACAGGCCAATGGCACTGCACATGTCGTCGCCGCCCAGTGGGTAGATGCTGTACAGGAAGTCGTCGATGCCGCGATCAAGGCGATACTTCTTGACCGTCGCGTTGCCATACCAATCGGGATCGGTCACTAGTTGCCGGCGGGTCCGCGTGTAGTGCTTTCCCTTCGCTAGCTCCTCGCCCAGCGGCGGGTCTTCGGGCGGGCGGGGCTTGGCCACCTGGGAGGCTTCGACCCAGCCACTGAACTGCTCGTCGGTCAGGCCCTCGTGAATCACGCCCACCGACATGGGGCGGTTGTTCGACGCGTCGCGAAACGTGACCGACCACAGCCAGCCATCAGCGCCGGTGAACTCCTGCAGACGGTGCATCAGCAGTCGCTTGCGGGCGTTGACGTCGCCCTCGTGCCCGGCGACTTCTCCCAGCAGTTTTACGGCGGCCACCGCGTCTTCGGTGGGGATGAGATCAGGGGTGGAGTCAGACATAGGGACTAGGCAAGTTATTCGGGCTCGAAGCGACGCTCCACCACCGCGAATATACCTCTGTGGGGGGCAAATATCACCCCTAGGGGTAATATCAAGCGGCCGACGTTGTACCGATGATGAAACGGTCGACTCGCACTCGCAAATTCAGGGGATGTGCCGTCCCAATTGTCGGGCACGTGCAAGCAGTGAGAGTTCATGGGGGACGGCCCACTCCTGAGCCCGCCCGCCGCCGGTGCGGTGCGGGTTCGGGGAGCGAGCTTCGAGAAGTGGCGGTGGAGAGTTTCGCTTTCTCACGCGCCCTCATGCGACTGGCTCCACGCTCGCGGCAGTGGTACCGCTGGTTCGTCGTCGCCGGCGTTCGATCAAGCGATAGGCAATCAACAGTGGCACCAGCGGCACCAGCAGGATCGTTAGCCACGGCTTGTGTCCCGGTACGTCCCACACCTCGTCGCCGCATCTAATCCGGTCGCCGGGCAGCATGTCGCCGCCTGCGACGACGTCGCGGACCGGCAGGCCGACCAGTCGCGTCCGCCCCGATTGCACTTCCAGGCAGCGGATCTCCAGCGGCCGCATCTCGGCCTCGGTTGTGCGCCAGTTCACCAGGTCCGACAGCGTCGATCGCACCTTGGCCCACTTGCTGTCGCGGTACTGCTCGTAGACCAGGTAGCGACCATCGGACGTGAATCCCAATGGATCGAACACGCTTTGCGAGGTGACTTCCTCGCTTGGTCCGGCGATGCTGGCTACTTCTTCGCCGTTGCTGGTGCTGACAACCGACAAACGCCGCCCTTTGACTTGATAAGCAAACGGCGGCGCGGCATCAACGATCTCGCCAGCCTCCTTGGCCCACAGTGAACCATCGGACGAAACGACGTTGCTCATGCCGTCGACGGCGATGCAGGATAGCGACTCATCGGAGACCTCCAGCAAGAACTTGGCAGTGGTCGTTTCCACCAGGAGCAAGCGATCGCTGAGAAACGATGTCGTGTAGGCATCCCCAATGCAATCAGCACATCTCCCCGTGTTTCCTCAACCAGCCGCTTCTCGAGGCGAAGCGTTTCCAAGTTCCACGCATGCAGGTAGGCGATGCCCTTGTTTGACAATTCAGAGTATTCTGCGAACAACAACCACAGCTGTTTCGAGTCGGAGGAAAGGGTCCAACTCCGCGGATACATTCTTTCGTTCCTGCTATACGGGTCCGTTTCGTTTGAGTCTTCGAACTTGCCGATGATGGTGCCAGATCGTGTGTCCCAAACCGTGTATTGCAGCGGCGACTCTTCATCTTCCTGCACTTGGGGGGCGAGCGAAATTGTAACAGCCCGCTGTCCGTCCGGGGCGATCGCCAAACCGGGTACGGACCAGGGCCCCTTGTGAAGATTGAATGGCTGGAGTGTTGAGATGGTCTCTCCGCTTGCTATGTCCACGAACGCAACACCGTTGTAGCGAAGTTTCCATTCGGCTGCGCTGAGGTCGTCCGAAAGGAGTATCACGGCCCACTGGGCGTCTGCAGGCGCCCGTGTTACGGAGTGCAGGTGCCCTGGAGTTGCAGGCATGGTCTGCTGGCCCGTCGATACATTCCAGGCGACGACGCGGTCGTCGCACTGGGCCACGACGTGCGAATCGTGATTGGCGAACTCCACCGACGAGATGCGCACCGAGTCGGACTCGATGGTGCGATACAACCACCCGCTGGACGCCTTGCGGATCAGCAACTTGGCGTCTCTCTCGCGGGTAGCACCAATCCCCACCGATGGGTCATCCTGTCTCAGTTGCCGCGTTGCCAGGTAGGTGCCATCGTGGCTGGACGCCTCAAACATCTCGTCGTCCGCCAGTCGATACAGACGGGCGGGCCACGAAACGAGGTACATCAACCCCACGCCCATGAGCCAGGCCAGCAGCCAATACCGCCAAGGGTAGAGGAAGCGAAGGAGTTTCATAGCGTACTTACTCCTCAGTAACCGGCGGTAGCCCCACCGTTACACGGACATCGATCGGCACCAACACCGTGGCGACGTCCAACCACTCGTCAACTTCCAGGTCAACGGTCTCAGGTGGCTTCTCGGCAAAACGCCAGTCCGTGTCGTTTTCGTTGCCGAGCTTCGCGCTCGTAACCAGATGCCAGGAGACGCGTCGGGCGGCGAGGTCTTGCTGGTCGGCACCCAGAAACCGGATGTTGCCAATATGTTGATTCGCTTCGGTACTCACGAGAACCGCTGGACGATTCGCGCTGGGCTGGCGGATATCTGTGATCGTCACGGTGTGGTCTCCAACGGCGAATGCCTCTCTCACTTCGAGTCGCACGTTCTTTACGGTATGCGTCTTCTTACCGCCCGCCACGACTAGCGCGAAGCTTCCGCGTAGGTGGATACTCGTCGCCTTGGCGTCGGGCACTTTGCCGCCGAATATCTCGATCAGCGCATGCTTGCGATCTCGCGAGTAACCGCCGTTGCGAATCTTCGTCTTGCGTGCCAGGCTCTGCGCGTTCGGGGCCCGCAGGTCGTTGCCCAAGTTATCGACAAAGCTCTCGATGGACGACTGGCGCATGTCTTGGCCCAGGATGTATCCCTCGGCAGGCGAGCACTGCATGACGATCGTCGTGCCCGTGCTCCAATTGAACGGCCGCGGGAAACCAGGCTCATCGGGGAGCTCCGCCACGAGCCGCAGACCATTGGGTCGGATCGTCCAATTCTCTGCGGTGGACTCATCGCCCCAAGTCACGTGTCCAAGCGGCAAAAGGCAAAGCAGCGTACTGAGAATCAACCAATGCTTTCGTGGCATGATCCGACTCCTGGTTGGTAATGAGATGAGTAAGCAAGGCGGCTATTCGGCATCCGTGGGGCCGACTCTCGCTCAGGTGGATATTGAAAAGTAAAATCCACCGGCGCGCAACAGGGCGAAAAACACACACAATGGGAGGGCACTCAGCTCCTCCTTGGATGCGCCGGCTCGTAGAAAACTCTTTCCACGCAAGCTACTCGATTAGAACTTGAGTATAGCAACAACGCTGCAGCATCGGAGCCGGAATCGAGGGCGAAAGGGCAGGCTTGGGCGTCGATTGCCCCAGCAGGAAGCGGACTGGCGCATGGCGGGGCAGCGCCCTTCAACTGTCGAAGAACTGGACCAGCTGCCAGATCGTGCAGCAGGCTAGACCTGCGATCCAGAGGACGGCCATCGCCATGAGCGCCCAGAATTTCACCGGCGTCTGGTCGCGGTAGTAGGTAGTAAACGTCGCCTTTGAAGCGGACCCATCCCTGTCGCAACGAGCGAGCTAGGATCCAGATCCACAGTAGCGTGCCCAGCAGCAGGACGAACGCCAAGCCCAGGTGTTTGAATCGTTCGGGCATCGTGGGCCTCGGGTAGGGTACTGCATGGCGCGGGCATTTCGCTGCGGGCCGCGGCGCCGTGGTACAATGGGGCCCGTCCTCATCAACCCTGTGGTCAGTATAGCCATAGGTACCACCTTCGCACTTCGCCGCGCTGTTTGCTTGGCTGGTACTCACCCGCCGCAACTCGGCTGCGTCTGAACGATTTGCAGGTGATCGGTCATTGGCCATCCCACGCGAGTGGCCCCGACCGATCGGGTGTCGTACGTTAGGTTGCTTGCACGTGGCCGTAGTGTTTGCCGCCATGGTGACTTCTGCCAGGGCGACTCGGGGAGGGGCTGCTAGAAGCCTGTTCCGCCGGAGTGGACCGGTACTTTGGCGACGTGAATTTCCGGGCGAAAGGCCCGCCGGCTCTGGTGACACGGCAATTCCTGCCCGTTACTTGCAATTAGCGGCCAAAAGCACCACAATTTGCTCACACCCCGATCTGGTGCGGGAACTGGGGTCGACGGGAAACGTGCGCGTTTGCCGGCTGTAACTCCATGTCTTCCCAGCGATCTCAACACCACCTCGACTTCATGGCCTCTCCGCCAGCTGATCAGTCACCACATCCACATGCTGGATACCCACCGAAGGTCGCTACGGGGATCGCGGGGCTCGATGACATATTGCTAGGCGGGTTGCCGAAGGGCCGTACTTCGCTGGTGCGTGGAGGGCCTGGAGCGGGAAAGACCATTCTCGCTTTGGAGTTCATCTATCGCGGCGCCCTGGAGGGAGAACCGGGGATCTTCGTCACCTTCGAAGAGCGGGCCGATATTCTCCGGCAGAATGCATGGGCCCTGGGCTGGGATCTCGAGCCGCTCGAGCAGCAGGGCCTGTTGACGATCATACAACCCGACATGCCCGTGAGGTTTGTCGAAAGTGGCAGTTTCGACATCGGCGGTTTGCTAGCAATTCTCGACGGGCATGTGGAGAAACTGGCTGCCAAACGAATCGCCGTCGACGCGGCCGACGTGTTGCTGCGACTTTTCAGATCGTACGCCCAGCGGGAAGAGCAACTCTTTGCGCTTCACTATTGGTTGTGGGAGCAATCCCAAACTGCCCTGCTGACACTCAAGTCAGGCCACGAAGAACAGGCTTCCAACGATCGCCTGGAGTATCTGGCCGATTGCGTCATGCATCTGGACAATCGCGTCGCGGGACAAATTGCTACTCGCCGACTGCGAGTGATCAAGTACCGTGGATCGGGATTCTTGAGCAACGAGTTTCCGTGCGTGATTACCACCGGTGGTATCGCTCTGATGCCAATTACGCGTTCGCAATTGGGGCGGCGGATTAAAGGCAAGGTGCCCACCGGTATTGCGAAGTTGGATTCCCTGCTCGAGGGTGGCTACCTGCGAAGCTCGTGCGTGCTGGTGGGCGGATCGACGGGTGCGGGCAAGACGACCATCGCCAGCCAGTTTGCGCTCGCAGCTTGCAAGCGATCGGAGCGAGTGCTGTATGTCGATTTCGAAGAGAGCGTCGATAGTCTGACTTCCAGCATGAAAAGCGTGGGGCTCGACCTGCAGTCGGCCGTGGACGCGGGGCAGCTGAAGGTCATCGCCACCATGCCCGAATCAGCGGGCGTGGAAGAGCATCTTTGGTACCTGTTTCAAGCCATCGATCAATTCGCTCCGGACCACTTGGTGGTCGACTCTATCAGTGCCTGCAATCGCATGGGATCGGAGGAAGCGGCTTTCGATTTCCTGGTGCGACTGCTAACCCACTGCCGGTCGACGGGCACTACCTGCATTTACTTGAATCAAACCACGCCCGAGAGCGCGAGTAACTCGATCAGCGGGGTGGGCATTTCTTCGCTGGTCGACGCGTTGATCGTTTTGGAACAAGACTGGCCGGCAGACGAGCACCGACGGCGACTGCTGATCATCAAATCCAGGGGGTGCAGGCACTCACATGCCTACCATCAGTTCCAGATCACCGACCATGGCATCGAAATTGCAGAGACTGAGTCCCGTGGTTCTGCTCAACAGGAGGCAGGACCATGAGCGTCGAGAATCCGATGCCAACATCGAACGAGACAACGGAAACCCGGCAGCTAATTCTGTTTCTGGCCGAGGGCGAGCCGAATTCCATAGCGGCCCGACGGAACCTGGAAAATTTGCTGGCGAGCGCGTACGACTGTCAGGTGCAAGTGCAGTACGTGGATGTGCTGGAGGAATATGAATTCGCGTTGGAGCATCGGGTCCTGGTAACTCCTACTTTATTAATGATCGATCCGCTTCCGCGGGTGATGATAGTGGGAACACTGAAGGACACGGAAACTGTCATCACTGCGTTGCGGCTCCGAAGAAGCGAAGACTGATTCCACCATGGACTCAACCGATCTGCAGCAACGCTTGGCAGAAGCCGAAGCCACCTTTGAGGCCCTGCGCAATCAGGAAGTCGACGCGGTTGTCGGTGCCAAGCAAATCATGCTCCTCCGCCTGGGGGAAGTGGAGCGGAAGCTCCGCGAGAGCGAGCAGCGCTTTCGTGTGCTCGTCGAAAGCACGGCCCAGGCTACCTGGGATGCCGACGCCCACGGTAACGTTGTCGAGGAGTCGAGTTCCTGGCTCGAATACACAGGGCAAGCTCCAGGAGACTCACTCGGCATGGGCTGGCTGCAAGCAGTGCATCCGGACGACCGCCAGTTGGTGGAAGCGCAGTGGCAGGCAGCCATCGGCCGGGAAGCATCGTTCGAGTGCGAGTTTCGCCTCGACCGACACGATGGAACCAGTTCATGGACTCATCTCCGCGCGGCGCCGCTCCGCAGCACGGGCGGCCATGTCACCAAGTGGGTCGCCATGAATGTCGACATCACCAAGAAGAAAGAGTTTGAACACTCACTGCAGTTCGCCCGTGAGCAAGCGGAAGCCGCTACCAGGTCGCGGGGCGAATTTCTGGCGAACATGAGTCACGAGATTCGCACGCCGATGACTGCCATACTAGGGTACGCGGACATTCTCGGTGAGCATTTGCAGGAGCCGGACAACATCCAGTGCGTGGATACGATTCGAAGGAATGGGCATTTTTTGCTCGAGGTGATTAACGACATCCTCGACTTGTCGAAGATTGACGCCGGCCGGATGTCCATCGAGTCGGAACGTGTCGCCACGGCCGAACTCGTCCACGACGTGCTGTCGCTCATGCAGATTCGCGCCCAACAAAAGAAGCTGCCTCTACTGGTAGAGTATGAGGGACGGGTGCCGGCGACGTTAGATATCGACCCCGTGCGGCTCCGGCAGATCTTGTTGAATCTGCTGAGCAACGCCATCAAGTTTACCGACACCGGATATGTCCAGTTAACCGTGCGGTATATCGACACCCCGCCGCGCGTGCAGTTCGACGTGATCGACTCGGGCATTGGCGTCGCCGAACAGGATATCCAAACCCTGTTCGAACCCTTCACACAGGCCGAAGCCTCGGCCACGCGTTCGGTGGGAGGGACCGGTTTGGGACTGACCATTTGCCGACGGCTGGCTAATGCCTTGCGGGGCGACATTGCCGTCCGCAGCAAGCCCGGTGAGGGAAGTGTCTTTACGCTGACCGTCAACGCCGATGGCCACGGCGAACTCGTCACGGTCTCTCCGCTCGATCGCGAGTCGTCAGATCCACCGACTGCAAACGACGACATTCGTCTCGAAGGGCACATATTGGTTGTGGACGATCGACGTGACATCCTCTTTCTCGCCGACCGGTTTTTATCCGAGGCAGGGGCCGAGATCGCGACGGCCAACGACGGTGCCGACGCCATTGCCGAAGTGGCGGCCCAACAACGAGCCGGCAGGCCGTTCGATCTGGTGGTGATGGACATGCAAATGCCTAACATGGATGGCTACGAAGCAACCCGGCATCTGCGAAGCAGCGGGTTTGATCGGCCGATCGTGGCCCTTACGGCGAACGCCATGAAAGGGGATCGCGATCGCTGTTTGCAAGCGGGTTGCGTTGATTTTGTGACCAAGCCCCTGAACAAGGACGTCTTCATCCGGACCGTGGCTCGGCATCTCGGTCGCCAGGGCTGAGGTTCACTGCCAGGCCATCCATCGTGGCGGCCGCCCGTGGTCCGATGACATTGCGTACCTGCGTGTCTTCGTTTGATGTTCTTCAATGGAGGTGCTGTTTGGCCCGCTCCGTGGCACGACGCTATAGTACGTGTGTGCTCCCGAAAGGCGGTTCATCGAAATTGGGACCGTCTCGGCAATCATTGTCGCTTCCTGCGACATGCTTCGGGAAGCTGATACCCGCTCGAGACAAAAGCGAAACCGCCATGCGTTCCACCCCTGCACTCCGTCACGCCGTTTGTCTGCTGCTGCTCGTTGCCGCGCCACTGGCGTGTGGCGCAACCAAGCACTCGGCCACTTCCCGGCATCCCTCGTATCGCGGCCGCGTGATGTGTGGCTATCAGGGTTGGTTTCGCGCCGACGGCGATGGCTCGCAGCGGGGTTGGGTGCATTACGGTTGGGACGGCAAGTTCGATCCGCAGCACGTAACGATCGACTACTGGCCCGAGACGAGCGAGTACGCCAAGACGTACCCGACACCGTTTAAGATGGCGGACGGTACGCCCGCTCGGGTGTTCAGCAGTTGGGACCAGAGCACCGTCGACACGCACTTTCGCTGGATGAAAGAGTACGGCATCGACGGAGCGTTCATGCAGCGATTCTTTGGCGTCACCCGCACGCCCGAGTCGCGCGCTCAGGGGCGGGTGATCCTGGGCCACGCCTTGGAGGCCGCCGACAAGCATGGCCGGGCGGTGGCCGTGATGTACGACCTGTCGGGCCTGGAGCCGGGGGGCGACTGCGCGAGCATCATCCAGGATTGGAAGGAACTGGTCGACGAACTGCGCGTCACCTCGCGGGGCGACGATCAACCCTACCTGTACCATCGAGGCCAGCCGCTGGTGACCATCTGGGGCGTTGGCTTCCCCGATCGGCCGTACGACATTCGCCAGATTGGCCTGGAGAAGCTGCTCGACTTCTTGCAGCACGACCCCGAGTACGGCGGCTGTGCGGTGATGCTGGGCGTGCCGACCTACTTCCGCACGCTCGACCGCGACACCACGAGCGACGCCTACCTGCATGAGCTGATCGAGCGGGCCGACATCGTACTGCCATGGATGGTGGGGCGATTCAATTCCACCGCCGAGGGCGAAATGCGACGCTACCGCGAGCAGGTTACGGGCGACCTGGCCTGGTGCAGCGAGCGTGGGGTGGATTACGTGCCGCTGGTGTATCCGGGCTTCAGCTGGCACAACCTCAGCCGGCACGAGTTCAAGAAGCCGGCGCCGCTGGGCGGGATTCCGCGCGAAGGAGGGAAGTTCTACTGGAGCCTGGTGCATGGGGCCGTGGACGCCGGCGGCCAGATGCTTTACGTTGCCATGTTCGACGAGATCGACGAAGGCACCGCCATCTTCAAGTGCTCGGGTAGCCCACCGGTGGGGCTCGAGTGCCTGACTTACGAAGGCCTGCCCGCCGATCACTACTTGTGGCTCACCGGCCAGGCGGGCGAAGTGCTCCGCGGCGAGCGGAAACTGACCCGCGAGTTGCCGGAGCGATAAGGTAACGAGTTCCCAGCCCCAACCCCCAGCCTCCCCCACGCATGTCCCTCCCTCCCAACTCCACGCTCGGCGTTTTTGGCGGTGGCCAACTTGGTCAGATGTTTGCCACCGCGGCCCAAGAGTTGGGATACCGCGTGCACGTTTATTGCCCCGAGTCGGACTGCCCCGCCTCGCAGGTGGCCGACGAGCACACGGTGGCCGACTATCACGACTTTCAGGCGATTGCGAAGTTCGCCCAAGCGATCGATGCGGCCACGCTCGAGTTCGAGAACGTGCCCGTGGCGGCGGCCGAGGCGGCGGCCCATTTTGTGCCGGTGCGGCCGGCCGGCGAGGCGCTCTACACGGTGCAGGATCGCAGTCGCGAGAAGGGTTTCCTGACGCTGGCTGGCATTGCGACCACGCCGTTTCGCAATGTGCGTTCGGCCGACGAACTCAATGCCGCCGTGGAGGAACTCGGCACGCCGGCGGTGCTCAAGACCACTAAGTTCGGCTACGACGGCAAAGGCCAGACCATCATCCAACAGGCGGCCGAGACCGAAAAGGCGTGGAGCTACCTGGGCCGGCACAAGTGCGTCTTGGAACAGTTCATCGAGTTCGAACGAGAGATCTCGGTGCTGGTCGCCCGCGACACCGATGGCAACATGGCCACGTTCGGTCCGATGGAGAACGCGCACGCCAATCACATCCTGGACGTGAGCGTCTACCCGGCCAAGTCGCCCGAGCGAGCGGCGCGGGCCGCCATCGACGCGGCGCGGCAAGTGGCCGTGGAGATCGACCTGGTGGGCCTGGCCTGCGTGGAATTCTTCGAAACGCCCGCGGGCGAAGTGATGGTCAACGAGATTGCTCCCCGGCCGCACAATTCAGGCCACCTCACCATCGAAGCCTGCTCGACCAGCCAGTTTGCTCAGCAAGCCCGCACCGTGGCCGGATTGCCGGTGGCGGAGATGACCGCCCCGCGACCAGCGGCGATGGCCAACTTGTTGGGCGACTTGTGGGCCACCGGCGAACCGAACTGGGAGGCCGTGCAGCAGTTCCCGGGTGTCGAGCTGCACCTCTACGGAAAGCACACCGCCCGCGAAGGCCGCAAGATGGGGCACTTGACGGCCGTGGCCGACACGCCGGCGGAGGCCGAACGTCTGGTCCGCGAGGCTCGGGCCGCTGTTGTCCGTTAAACCTGGTGTGGCGACGTGGTGCGGTAGTTTGGGCCAAGTTTTCGGTGGTCGGGCCGAGCCGATCGTCTATACTTTCTTCAGCGCCGATTCCCCCTGCCTCCCCCGCCTTTCCTCAAGGAACCGATCCATGCGAATGCTTTTGTCGCTCGCCCTTGCGCTCACTTTCATTTGGAGCACCCAGACCATGGCAACTGCTGCCGAAACCGATAAGTCACAGGACAAAGAGTGGCCTGCCGCGCTCGACTTCACCATGAAGACGCTCGACGGCGAAAAAGTGCACCTGGCCGAGAAGTACGAGGGCAAGGTCGTGCTGTTGGTGAACGTTGCCAGCAAGTGCGGCTTCACCGGTCAGTACGCCGGCCTGGAAGAACTGCACGAGAAGTATGGTGACCAAGGCCTGGCCATCGTGGGAGTGCCGTGCAATCAGTTTGGTGGCCAGGAGCCCGGCACCGCCGAGGAGATCGCCACGTTCTGCGAAACTAAGTACGGCGTCGAGTTCGACATGCTCGAAAAGGTAAACGTCAAACGCGGCAAAGAAGATCAGGCGCCGCTGTACAAGTACCTGACTGACAAAGAGAAACTGCCAAACATTGGCAGCGACATCAAATGGAACTTCGAGAAGTTCCTCATTGGCCGCGATGGCAAAGTGATCGCCCACTACCGCTCGATGACCGGGCCGAAGTCGAAGAAGCTGGTCTCGGCCGTCGAAGAGGCCCTGGCCGACAAGCCCGACGAGAAGCCAGCCAAGAAATCCTCCGAGAAGCCGGCGAAGTAATTCGGCGTCGCCGGATCGAAATACCGTGATGCAACGAGCACGACCCAATGGGTCGTGCTCGTTGTACTTTGGCGGTTAGGCAGAGGTTGCCACCGGTCGGCCGACTCCGACGAAAACAGGCTGCTATTGCCGGAGCGAACCACTGGTGCGGAACGTCCGTACATCAGTTCGAGCTTGCTGTATTGTGCCCCGCTTGTGCTGGTTTCCCGGATTGACTTTCCCGGGCGGCCGGGGCGACAATACCCGTTGCCTAAACGTTGTACGCCACCCACATGGAGGTACCCCACCGTGACCCGCTCCGTTCTCGCTTTGCTGCTCGTATGTTGCGGGTGTTGCTGCCTGGCCGTGGCGCAGGACGAGAAGCCCAGCAAGGGGCCGAAGGTGCCTGAGGTGCTGCTGTCTGACCAGCATCAAAAGATGGTGAAGGTGGGCGTGGGGCAAGAGTTTCCGCAGCTTACATTGCCGCAGGCCGACCAGGAGGGAGGCCAGCCGAAGCCCTTGTCCGATCAATTCGGCACCGCCGCCACGGTGGTGGCCGTTTGGCACTCCGATGGCGCCATGGCCAAGTCGATGCTCCGCGACTTGAGCTATGACATCGCCAAACGCTATCAGGCGAAGCCGGGCGAGAAGCCCCAGGTTGCCACGCTGGCCATCGCCACGGGCACCCCCGCTGCCGAAGCTATCGCCGAGAGCACCGGCGCCAAATACACCGGCCCCGTGTTAATCGACGAGTCAGGCGAAGCGTTCGACAAACTTGGCACCGATCGTCTTCCCAGGATCTACGTGCTCAACAGCAAGGGGCAGGTTGTCTGGCTCGACATCGAGTACTCCCTCTCGACCCGCCGCGAGATGAAGCAAGCGGTCGCCGCGCTGGTGAAGAAGGCGGCCGAGTAGCTCGACTCGCGCCCCCCAAGCAGGGCGAAGCGCCGAGGCGCTCGTCTTTCGGAGCAGCCTTATGAGCACGCGCATCCACCAGATTCTCGAGCAGTCTGGAACCGTCGTCTTCCCTGGTATCTACGACGCGCTCTCGGCCAAGCTGGCGCAAGAAGCCGGGTTCGAGCTGGCCTTCGTTTCGGGTTTCAGCGTGGCCGCCACGATGTTGGGCGAGCCCGACTTTGGACTGCTCACCCAGACCGAGATCACCGACGCCGCGCGACGTATCTGCCGCGCGGTCGACATTCCCATCGTGGTCGATGCCGACACCGGCTATGGCAATCCGCTGAACGTCTATCGCACGGTCCGCGAGCTGATCGAAGCCGGCGCGGTGGGGTGCCTGCTCGAAGACCAGGTATGGCCGAAGAAGTGTGGGCACATGCGCGGCAAGCGGGTCGTCGAGCGCGGTGAGTACATCGAGAAGATCCGCGCCGCGGACGAAGCCCGCCGCGGGCACGACTTCTTTCTCATTGCTCGGACTGATGCGCTGGCCGTCCACGGCATCGACGAGGCGATCGCTCGCGTAGAGGCCGCCCGCACAGCAGGTTCGGACGCCAGTTTCGTCGAGGCGCCGACTTCCGTGGAGCTATTGGCCGAAATCGGTCGCCGCTCGCCGGGGCCGAACGTGGCCAACATGATCGTCGGCGGCCGCACGCCGCTAAAGACAAAAGAGGAACTGACCGAACTGGGGTTTCAGCTGATCGTACACCCGGTGGGTGGCTTGTTCGCTGCTACCAGCGCGATTCGCAAGGTGTTTGGAGAGCTCGCCACCACGGGCGACGAGCGCGGCACGGCGGCGGAGCAGGTATCGTTCACCGAGTTCACCGACATCGTCGGCCTGGAAGAGAAGTACGCCTTTGCCAAGCGATTCGGCGTGGAGTGACTTGGGCTAGAATCCGTGCCATTTCGAAGGAGTGTAAGCGACTGAGAAATCTACGTTACCACTCCATGGGCATGCTGCACTTGGGGAGTTCGGTCGGGCAGGCTCCCAAAGGGGCAACGTAACCTCGTTTGGCAAACCAGATTCTTCGGTCATCTAGTACTACAGCGCTAAGTTGCGCGAAGCACCGCAGCGATCACCACGAGTCCTTTTCGTGGTTCTTTGTGCCTTTTTGTGGCATAACTCGGGCAATTGCGGTCTCGGTCATGCTCCGCCGAATAGAGCAGTTGCTCCTCGACCGCTGGCTGCTTGTTCCCTCTACCCAGGGCGGCACTTGGACTCGTGTGACTCGTCCGCGTTTGCCCTGGGCTACCGAATTTCGTCCCTTCGGGACTGTTCTGATGCTTTAGGCTGACTCACTTCAGCCCGTGTTTCATCCGTGCTCATCCGTGGCTAGAAACCAACGACACTCAGCGCCGCCGTATTACGCTGCGAGCTAAGCCGCGAGCGGTTACAGCCCCTTCTTCATCCGATCGATCACGGCCATCGCCTCGAGCGGTGTCATCGAATTGAGGTCCAGCTCGCGGAGTTCGCTCACCAGGGGATGCTCGGCCGTTTCGAACAGCGTCAGTTGCAGCGAGCCGTTCTTCGAGGCTTTCTTCTTCGTGTGCGGCTCGGGCAGCTCGGCGTGTGCCTCGTCCACGCGATGCGCCGCCTCGAGCTCGGCCAGGATCTCTTCAGCCCGCGAACTGACGGCCTTCGGCACGCCGGCCAGCTGGGCGACGTGGATACCGTAACTGCGATCGGCCGAGCCCGGCACAATCTGGTGCAGGAACACGATCTTACCGAAGTGTTCGCGGACCATTACGTTCAGGTTGGCCACGCCTACCAGCTGGTCGGCCAGTTCGGTGAGCTCGTGATAGTGCGTGGCGAACAGCGTGCGGCTGCCGATCGACTCGTGCAGGTACTCGACGATGCTCCAGGCGAGTGACAGCCCGTCGTAAGTGCTGGTGCCGCGGCCGATCTCGTCGAGCACCACCACGCTGCGATGCGTGGCGGTGTTCAGGATGCGAGCGGCCTCGGTCATCTCGACCATGAAGGTACTCTGCCCGCGGGCCAGTTCGTCGCTCGCGCCCACGCGGGCAAACAGCCGATCGGCCACGCCGATGCGAGCACGGCGGGCCGGCACGAAGCTGCCGACCTGCGCCATCAGCACGAGCAGCGCCGTCTGGCGAATGTACGTACTTTTGCCCGCCATGTTAGGGCCGGTAATGAGGAGGATCGAGGGGTTAGGGACGAGGGACGAGTCCTGGTGTTGCGCGCCCCTCGCCTCTCGATCCTCGTTCCCTACTCCATTTCCTGCGCAACGCGTGTCGTTCGGGACGAACGTGCCGGCGGGCTCGGTGGCTTCGACCACGGGGTGGCGGCCCGCTTCGATTTCGAGCACCGGCTCCTCGGCGATTTCGGGACGGACGTAGTCCCGCGCCCGGGCCACCTCGGCCAGACTTGCCAGGGCATCGAGGTCCGCCAGCGCCGCCGCGGTGGATAACAGCCGCGGTCCAGCCTGGGCCGTGAGTTCGCGAAGTTCGGCAAACAGTTCAAGCTCCAGCGCCAGCACCCGCTCTTCGGCGCTCAATACCTTTTCTTCGTATTCCTTCAGCTCCGGTGTGATGTACCGTTCGGCGTTCTTGAGTGTCTGTTTGCGGATGTACTCCTCGGGCACCTTGTCGCGGTGGGCGTGCGTCACCTCCAGGTAGTAGCCGAACACCTTGTTGAAGCCGACCTTCATGCTGGGGATGCCGGAACGCTCAATCTCGGCCGCCTGGTAATTGGCCATCCACTGCTTGCCGCCACTCATCAGCTCGCGCAATTCGTCGAGCTTCTCGTGCGCCCCCACGCGAATGAACCCGCCATCCCGCGCGACCAGCGGGCAGTCGTCGGCCAGCATCCCTTCGAGCTTGCTCCGCAGCTCAGGACAGAGATCGACCCGCGACTCAATCTCGGCCAGTAGCGAGCTACTGCGGCCCGTGAGCTTCGCCTTCAGCGCCGGCAGCGCTGCCAGCGTCCGACCAACACACGACAGATCGCGCGGCCCCGCGCGGCCGGTCGTCACGCGGGCGATCAGCCGCTGCAGGTCGTAGATGTTCTTAAGCGCTTCGCGAATGGCAGCGGTGAGTTTGGTCTCGGCCACCAGTTCGGCCACCGCGTCGAGCCGGGCGTTGATCGCCGCGGTGTCGACCAGGGGATGCGCAAGCCACTCACCGAGCCGCCGCGCGCCCATCGGCGTGGTAGTGCGATCGAGCACGTCCAAGAGCGTTCCCTCGCGGCGACCGTCGCGTAAGGTTTGCGTGATCTCGAGACTTCGCCAGGTGGCCGCATCGATCTCCAGCGACTGGCCTTCGCGCAGAGGCACCAGCGTGGAGATATGCGACAGGTCGGTCTTCTGCGTTTCGGTCAGGTACTCGAGGATCGCCCCGGCGGCGGCCATAGCTTGGCGATCGCCCGCGTTCTCCTCGTCGAAGCCAAAGCCTTCGAGTGTGTTGGTACCGAAGTGCTTGGCCAAGAGCTCCATCGCTTGCTTCTGCCCAAACGCCCACGGCGGCCGCGTGGTCACCAGCCGCTCGCTGGTCCAGATCCGCGGTAGCTCTTCGCGTTGGTCGTCGCTCACCACCAGTTCGGTCGGGGCGATACGGGCCAGCTGGTCGGCCGTTTCGTTGGCGGCCAATTGCGCGGCCATAAACACGCCAGTCGACAGGTCGACCCACGCCAGCCCCACCCGCGCGGCGTCTTTGTCCAGGACCAGCGCCGCCAGGTAGTTGCTCTGCGAAGGATCGAGCAGCGAGTCGTCGGTCACTGTGCCACGACTCACCACGCGGGTGATGTCGCGCTTGACGATGCCCTTGGCCTGCTTGGGGTCCTCCATCTGCTCGCAGATCGCCGCGCGGTAGCCGGCGGAGATGATCTTCGCCAGGTACTGGTCGAGCTGATGATGAGGAAAGCCGGCCATCGCCACGGGGTTTTCGCCCTTGTCGCGACTGGTGAGCGACAGCCCCAGCACGCGGGCGGCCGTCTTGGCGTCGTCGTAAAACAGCTCATAGAAGTCGCCCATGCGGAACAGCAATAGCGCATCGCCGGCCGTCTCCTTGGCCTGGTGGTACTGCTGCATCATGGGACTAAGTGCCATCGCGTCGGTGCTCCGCTGGGATCGTTGGGGGCCCTCTATGCTAACGAACCGCCGCGGCGAAAGCAGGGGGCTGTGCGGTGTGGAGAAAACGGGGATTCACCACGGAGTTCACGGCGAACACGGAGAGTTTGGCGGTGGCATGCGACCCGTAGATCCCCCAATGGGTAAGGCAATTGGTGCTCAACTGACCTCACTTCCATCTCACAGGTGACTCCGGAAGCGAATCCAGAAAATCGGGGTTGGCACCTTCGAGCCAAACAAACACGCCGTCCGATCGAATTACACGTAGCAATGACATGCCTGCCATACCGAAAAGCACTATCCCGGCTATCATAACAAGAATACCAATGACCAAGCCTCCAAGTGGCAGAGGCGCAAGAGGGTTGTCAAAGTCTCCTGTTAGAAATGCGCCGGCGAAACTAAGTGCGAACGCCAAAATTGGGCCAACAATCACCATTGCGATTCCCAGTCTCCATCTCTTGCGGGCGATAGCCTGGTAGGCTGGCGATAGTCCAATACGATACTTCAGTCGTCTGCGATTAACGAATTCCATGACTGCCCGCCCCGATCTTCCCAGTAACAATCTGGCGGCCTGCTCTCCTGTGGATTCGTCAACTTGGATTTGTCCTCGCAGAAGATCGGCCTCGAAAAGGTAGTCGGCTGTATCTACTGCATCATTCGTCTTCACACATCTCGGTGGAAAAATTGCTCCCTCTAGTGGGACAACCAGCCATCTGCTCTCACGGCTTACGTTTGCTTCGGTGATATTATTCATGATAGACAAGTGCGAAGACTGACTTTAGTAATGGGACTGCGGTGTTAATAAAGTCGCTACTTGTTGCGACTAACTCGTCCGCCAAGAGTATACTCGAATGCTTTACTTTCAGGCTACTCTGCAGACACTACTGCGCCAGTTCAGCGACGCGAGCTGCTCGGAATTCGTGACCTCTGTGGTTGATTTCCTTGACCACCACCAAGCCGTTATACTAAAGGTGCAACTTCCCCTAATCGCCCCGCTATGAAACGCTTCACCATCACCCGGTTGCTCGAACTCTCGGCGCTGTTGTGGGTCGGGGTGGCGCTGCTCAACTATGCACCGGCTTGGGTGTGGGTGGTGATCGGGGTGCTCGGGGGGATCGCGCTGTTGCCGGTGCTGGCGATTGGTGTAATCGCCGGGTTCTACTATCCCATTGCTCAGGGGGTGAAGCTCCTGGGCCGCGGCGATAAAGAGGGGGAGTAACGAGTGCGACGCTTTAGGCTTTGGAGTTTGCTGTTGCTAACCGCCGTGATGGCTTACCTTATGGCGATTACCAGTGGGCCTGACGAGCAGATCGCCAACATGGTGCTGCTGACAGGCGTGGTGTTGTTTGTGCTGGCCGCCCTGGGAGGGGCTCATCGGCATCCTGGGCGAGGTTGGCAAGTCGCTACGCGGTAGCCGCGTCGAGCAGGATCGGCCCGCCACGCGTACTTCGAAATAGGCGGGTCGACGATCATGCCACGCTATTCTATCGCTGCTCTCTTGTTGCTGACGTTCGTGATTGCGATGGAGTTGACTGCTTGGCGGATCGAGCCCCTGCTAGCGGCATTCCCACTGGTTCCGGTCGTTGCACTGTTCGTGGTGCTATTGGTGGCGACCATTGGGCGAGTGGTCTCCGCGTTATTTGGCGGTGGTTGGTCGCGGCGGCGGCGGGACGTGGAGGAGTAGTCGCTGCGGTGGTGGTAAGGACTCTCGAACTATCGCGAATGGCAAGCCAGCGGCGAGTTTGCTCGTAAATCGACCACTGGCTTGCCCTTCGCGGTCCACCCCCTGGCTGCCAAGGAAGCGAGCGCGCCGCTATACTCAGCGGTTTCGCTTTCCCCTCTCTCCCCGCAGCGATCCAGCATGTCCGATACGGCTCAAATCATCGACGGCAAGGCAATTGCCAAGCAGATTCGTGACGAACTGGCCGTTGATGTGGTGGAGTTCATTCAGAACAATAGCGTCGTGCCCTGCCTGGCCGCGGTGCTGGTGGGCGACGACCCGGCCAGCGAAGTGTACGTTCGCAACAAACGCCGGGCGTGCGAGCACGTGGGCATCGACAGCCAGTTGCACCGCCTGCCGGCCGATACCACCCAAGACGAGCTATTGGATCTGGTGGCCAAGCTGAACAAGGACAACGAGGTGCATGGCATCCTGGTGCAGTTGCCGCTGCCCGCGGGGCTCGACGCCGATCAGATCCTGCTAGCGGTCTCGCCGGCCAAGGACGTCGACGCGTTTCACCCCACGAACGTCGGCCGGCTGGTGCAAGGCAAGCCGCGGTTTTTGCCCTGCACGCCGCATGGCGTGATGCAGCTTTTGAAGCGAACCGGCATCGACACCGCGGGCCAGCACGCCGTGGTGGTGGGGCGGAGCGACATCGTGGGCAAGCCGCTGGCCCAGTTGCTCTCGGCCCGCGGCGCGGACGCCACCGTGACGGTGTGCCACAGCCGCACCAATGACCTTCCCGGCATCACACGGCAGGCCGATATCCTGATCGCCGCCATCGGCAAGCCGGAGTTCATCACCGGCGACATGATCAAGCCCGGCGCGGTCGTGATCGACGTTGGCGTGAACCGCACCGATGCGGGCCTGGTGGGCGATGTGGAGTTCGAATCAGCCTCGAAAGTCGCGAGCCACATCACCCCCGTACCGGGTGGCGTGGGACCGATGACCATCGCCATGCTGCTCGTGAACACCCTGCGGGCCGCCCAGGCGCTAGAGCAATAGCCGGGCGTTGGTGCTCCCTCTCCCAGGCGGCCGGTTGGTCGATGCTTGTCGCGCCGCATGCAGGCACCTCGGGCAGGGCTGGTGACTTTGCGCATTGGTGGTCTGTTTTTTGCCGTAGATGGTTGGCTTCAGGCGGCCGAGTGATTCTACTGACAGTTTCCCGCTCCCCCGCGGCCCTGCCGACTGATAGCTGGGGACCTGGGGTCGAGTCTCCCCGAGTCCCTGCCGGTGTCGCCCGTGGGGGCCTGCGGAACTTCGACCCCCGCCGCCCTTGGGTCCTGCCTGCCATGATTAGCATTCTCGACTTCTTCACCATTGGTATCGGTCCTTCCAGCTCGCACAGCGTGGGCCCGATGCGGGCTGCGAAGACGTTTGTCGACCGGCTGGTCGAGCGAGAGTTGCTCGAACGGGTTGCTCGTCTCGAAGTCACCCTGTACGGATCGCTCGCGCTCACTGGCAAGGGGCACGGCACCGACAAGGCGGTGCTGCTGGGCTTGTTGGGCGAGACGCCCGATGGCGTGGACGTCGACACGATTGACGCCCGCATCGCTCAGATCGAAACCGACAAACGGTTGACCCTGGCGGGCACCCACGCCATTGATTTCCGCCCGCAGAAGGATCTGAAATTCGATCGCAAGACCAAGTGCAAGGTGCACCCCAATCAATTGCGGCTGGTGGCCATCGATGCCGAGGGCGAGCAGTTGGCAGAAGATGTCGTCTACTCGGTAGGCGGGGGATTCGTGCTCACGGCGGCCGACATTCAGGCCGCCCAGGAGGTCGAGGCCTCGGGTAAGGTTCCGCCGGACAGCCGCCCATACCCGTTCCGCACCGGTGCGGAACTGCTGGCCCGCACCAAGGAGACGGGTACGTCGATCAGCGAAGTGGTGCAGGCCAACGAACGGGTGTCGCGGAACGAAGAGGAGTTTCGCGCCGAAGTGCTCAAGCGGTGGCAGGTGATGCAGGACTGCGTAAAGAAGGGCTGTCAGGCCGAGGGCATCCTACCCGGCGGGTTGCAGGTTCGTCGCCGCGCACCGGCTTTGTGCCAGAAGCTCAAAGAGCGCGGACAGTCGCCCGACCCCTTGGCCACCTTGGATTGGGTCGACCTGTTCGCCCTTGCGGTGAATGAGGAGAACGCTGCGGGGGGACGCGTGGTGACGGCCCCCACCAATGGGGCGGCGGGCATCATCCCGGCCGTGCTGCACTATCACATGCGATTTTGCTACGGCGCAAGCGAAGATACCGTCGTGCGATTCCTGTCGGTGGCTGGCGCGATCGCGCTGCTCTACAAGGAGAACGCGTCAATCTCCGGCGCGGAGGTCGGCTGCCAGGGCGAAGTGGGTGTCGCCGCTTCGATGGCGGCCGGCGCACTGACCGAGGTGCTGGGCGGCACCGTGGAGCAAGTGCTGCAAGCGGCCGAGATCGCCATGGAGCATCACCTGGGGCTTACTTGCGACCCCATCGGCGGCCTGGTGCAGGTGCCGTGCATCGAACGCAACGCCGTGGCGGCGGTCACAGCCATCAATTCTTCGCGTATGGCCCTGGCCGGCGACGGCGAACACAAGGTGTCGCTCGACAAGGTGATCGCCACGATGCGGCGCACCGGTGCGGACATGTCGGCCAAGTACAAAGAGACGGCCCGCGGTGGCCTGGCGATCGAAGTGAACGTGATCGAGTGCTAAGCCTCGCTTGGTGGGTTTTGTTTACAGATCGCCCGTCCGCAGCTAGGATAAGGCCCGTGGCGGGAAGTCCGTGGCGACTTGCTTATCTTCATCATTGCTCGAGGGGCGTGTGCCGTGGCTTGGCTTTTTGAACGCACGGTGGAAACGGCGGCCTGGATCGCCCTGGTGGTGACCTGGGTGTCGATTGGCATGGCGATTTACTATTTCTGCCGGTGGTGCGGGACCCTGCAGGCCGACGAGGCCGACTGGTACCTGCTGCGGGACGCGGCCAAGTCGGCCGGCGCGGCGGTGGGCTTTGCGCTAGCACTGGGCGGGCTGGCCTGCGTCGACCGCTTTCTGTTCGACGCCGACGAGTAAGCGTACGGCCAATACCTGCTGATTCTCGGCTGGCTGGTTTCGCCTTCCGGCGCTACAATGTCCCGTGACCATGGACGATACCCCTGTGGTCGCCGAGCGGGCGGGTCCCGATGCCGGGCCGCTCGCCGAGCTGACCGCCGAGCTTGAACGACTCGACGGCTTCGCTGCAGTGCAGGCCAGCCTCACGGCGGGCCATAGTGGCACCCTGGGCGGAGTCTGGGGGTCGTCGTGCGCGCTAGCCGCGGCATCGCTCACCCGGCAATGTCCGGCCACGCTGGTGGTGGTCACTCCCCGACAGGCGATGATCGACACGTTGGCCGACGACCTGGCCCTGTTCACCACCACGCCGGTCACCTGCTTCCGCCCGTCGGAGGCCTCGCCCTCGCGCAGCGTGGTGATCGATGAAATCGAGTGCGAGCGGCTCCGGACCATCAAGCAACTGGCCGAGCGGCCCTCCGACATCCGCATCATCGTCAGTTCGATCCAGGCGTTGATGCAGCCAGTGGCCAGCCGCGACGTGCTGCGTGAATCGACCCGCGTGCTGAAGACGGGCCAAACGCTGGACGTCGAGGAACTCAGAGAGTGGCTTACCACCCGCGGCTGCCATGGTACGTCGGCCGTCGAGCTACCGGGCGAGTTCGCCATCCGCGGCGGCATCGTCGATCTCTACCCACCCGAGGCCGAGGCCCCGGTGCGGCTGGAGCTGTTTGGCGACGAAGTCGACTCGATCCGCGAGTTCGACGTTGCCACGCAGCGGAGCCTGGCCAAACGCGACAGCGTGGCCATCACCATGCTCGACCCGCAGTCGCCGGTCCGCTCGCACTTTACTAGCTACCTGCCCGAGGGGAGCTGGTTCCTGCTGGTCGAGCCAAGCGATATCGACGAGGAAGGGCGGTACTTCCACGAGCGGCAAGATGCCCCCGACCGGCTGCACAGCACCAAGACCACGTTGGCCGAAATCTTCAAGTTCCCGTCGGTCACCGCCGCGGGCATTCCGGCCGGCAGTTACGAGACCACCTGTCACTTGGGCTTCGAGTCGGTCGAGCGGTTCAGCGGCGACTTGCAGAAGGTCCGCGCGGAACTCGAAAGCGTAGCCGGCGACGAGCGGGTAATGCTGGTGTGCGAGACGCCGGCCGAGATCGAACGACTCAAGGAGTTGTTTGCCGGGTCGGCGCTGGTGAAGGAACATCGGCTGGAGTTCGTGATCGGCCGGCTGCACGAAGGCTTTCGTATTGTGCCGCGCAAGACGCTGCTGCTCTCCAGCGCCGAACTGTTCCACCGCCATGCGAGCGTCGCCCGCACCTCGCGGAGCTACCAGGGCCGGGCGATCGATAGCTTTTTGGAGCTGAAGCAGGGCGACCTGGTGGTGCACGTGGCCCATGGTATTGGTCGCTATCGCGGTATGAAGCTGCTGGAGAAGGAAGGCCGCGCCGAAGAGCACCTGGAGATCGAGTACGACGGCGGCACACGGATTTACGTGCCGAGCTTCCGTATCGAACTAGTGCAGAAGTACGTTGGCGGCAAGAAGCTCAAGCCGCCACTGGCGAAGATCGGCGGCAAGGCATGGGTGCGGCAGAAAAAGGCGGCCGAAAAGGCCGTGCACGACCTGGCCGCCGAGATGATCGAGCTGGCTGCCAAACGCGACGCCCGCCCTGGAATTCGCTTCCCCGAGGACACGCCGTGGCAGAAGGAGTTCGACGCCGCGTTCCCCTACCAGGAAACGCCGGACCAACTGACAGCCATCGCCGACATTAAGGCCGACATGCAAATCACCCGGCCGATGGACCGCCTGCTGTGTGGCGACGTCGGTTTCGGTAAGACCGAAATGGCGATCCGCGCGGCATTCAAGGCGGTCGACGCGGGTTACCAGGTGGCCGTCCTGGTGCCGACCACGGTGCTGGCCGAACAGCACCGCCGAACGTTCGCCGAACGGATGTCGGAGTTCCCCTACGAAATCGCCGCGGTGTCGCGGTTCTGTACCGCCGGCGAGCAGAAGATGATCCTCGAGCGAACCAAAGAGGGCAAGGTCGACATCCTGATCGGCACCCACCGCTTGGCGTCGGGCGACGTGGCGTTTGCCAACCTGGGGCTATTGATCATCGACGAAGAACAACGTTTCGGCGTGGCCATCAAGGAACGCTTGAAGGCGATGCGAACCGTGGTCGACGTGCTGACCATGACCGCCACGCCGATTCCTCGCACGCTGCACCTGTCGCTGCTTGGCGTGCGGGCGATCTCGAACCTCGAAACGCCGCCGGCCGATCGTGTGGCGGTCGAAACCCGCGTCACTCGCTTTAACGACGAACTGGTCCGCAGCGCGCTCTTGCGGGAGCTGAACCGCGGCGGCCAGGCCTACTTTGTGCATAACCGCGTGCACGACATCAAGAACGTCGCTGAGCGGCTGCAGCAGATCGTGCCCGAGGCCCGCATCTTGATCGGCCATGGGCAGATGCGCGAGGGCGAACTGGAGGACGTGATGGTGAAGTTTGTGAACCACGAGTGTGACATCTTGCTGGCGACCACGATCATCGAGAGCGGCCTCGACATCCCCAACGCCAATACGATGTTCATCGACGACGCCGACCGCTATGGCCTGGCCGACCTGCACCAACTGCGGGGCAGGGTGGGGCGGTACAAGCATCGCGCGTACTGCTATCTGCTGGTCGACGAAAACCGTCACCTCTCGCCCGAGGCCGCCCGGCGACTGCGGGCCATCGAGGAGTTCAGCCAAATGGGCGCCGGCTTCGCCCTGTCGATGCGAGACCTCGAGATCCGCGGTGCTGGCAACCTGTTGGGCACTCAGCAGAGCGGGCACATCGCCACGGTGGGGTACGAGATGTACTGCGCGATGCTGGAGAAAGCCGTGCGGCAATTCAAGAATCTGCCGCCGCCGGATTCGATCGACGTGAACATCGACCTGCCCGGCTCGGCGTACCTGCCACCGCAGTACGTGGCCGACGCCCGGACCAAGATCGACCTGTACCGGCGGCTGGCCCGGCTGACGACCATCGCCCAGGTGGATGAGTTCGCCGGCGAGCTATCCGATCGTTTCGGCCCCCTGCCCGAGGTGGTCGAGAGCTTGCTGGAGCGCAGCCGCCTGCGCATCTGGGCGCACGGCTGGGGTATCCACTCGCTGCACCGCGATGGCCGGTACGTGGTGCTAGCGTATGGCAACCGAGCGAAGCTGCGGCGACTGGTGGAACGCGCCGGCGGCGATCTCCGCGTCGCCGACACCGTGAGTGCCTACTTCTTGCTGTCCGATCCCGAAGGATCGTCCGAGACGATGCTCGCGGAGATCAAATCGCTCTTGCGGCCAGCGGCGGCAGCTGCGTAAACTCCCGCCGCGTTGGAATGTTTGGAACTCCCGGCCCGAGAACGGCCGGGCTCGCTTGTCTCAACGAATACCAATACTGTGCTTCGATTGCTTCTCTTTACGACGATCTTTTCCGTGGCGCCCGCCTGCTACGCGCAAACGCCTGGTGACGCGGGTCCCAAGAAGCTCCAAGGCGCGGAGGTTATCGCCCGTATTGATAAGCAGGTCATCCTGGCCAGCGACCTGTTGTGGGAAGTGCGACTGCTAATCGAACGCAACACGGTTCCCCCGGAACAGGTGGATGAAGCGACGCAGTTCCTCATGCAGCAGCAGCTGCGAGGTTACATCGACACCAAGTTGATGTACGCCGACTTCCGCCGCAACGCGCCTGGCGCCGACATGAAGGCCATTCGCGGTCAGTTGAACGATCCATTTTACAACGGTGGAGGCTCGGGTAAGTCGCCGGGCAGCGTTCCCGGCCTGATGGATGCCCTGGAAGTCGACAACATGCAGGACCTGGAGGCGAAACTGCACGAGCTGGGCACCTCGCTGGCCGATCGCAAAGAGGCCTTCGTCGAAAAAGCCATCGCCCAAACCTGGGCTTCCGAGCAGATTCGGGTCGACAAGCCGACCTATACACAACTGCTCGACTACTATCAGAAGCACAAGGAAGACTACGCTTACCCCACGCAAGCCAAGTGGGAGGAGCTGGTAGTGCAGTTCAGCAACCATCCCAGCAAAGAGGCGGCACGCAAAAAGCTGGTCGTGGCGGGCAACCTGTTGTGGCGGCGAGTGCAGCAGCAGCCGGCAGTGGGCGAGCCGGTGTTTACGGACGTTGCTCGCAAGTACTCCGAAAGCTACACGGCCGAGGACGGTGGCCTGCACGGTTGGACAACCAAGGGTGCGCTAGTTGACACCACGCTCGACACGGCACTGTTCACCCTTCCGGTTGGAGCGCTGAGCCCCATCATCGAAACCGCGTCAGGCCTGCAAATTGTCCGAGTGGTCGACCGCCGCGAGGCTGGATATACCCAGTTTGCCGATCTTCAAGATGAAATTCAAAAGAAAATGACCAACGAGTCTTTTCAGGAGAAGATGCAGGAACATCTCGGTAAGCTGCGTGGCGAAACCCGCATTTGGACCATCTACACGGGCGACACTACTGCCCAGGCGTTCCTGGAATCGCCTCCGAGTCCCGTGATGCGGCGTTAGAATGGCGGCATGCTCGCTGCCCATCATCTAGCCGAACTCGATGCCAACGGATTTACCATGGTCCGGGGCGTGCTTGTTGCGAACGAGCTTGAGCGGTTGCGCGTGGCGCTCGCAAATCTAGTTCTAGCTGGGGGCACCGTGCGTGAAAAGTCGAGCAACGCCCGGCGGCTGCTGGAATGTTGCGATGACGTGCGCAAACTAGCTGCCAGCCAAGCCGTGCGACAATTGGTAGAGCCGGTGCTCGGTCCCGATGCCTTTGCGGTGCGGGGTCTGCTGTTCGACAAGGTCGAGTCGGCCAACTGGCGCGTCGGTTGGCATCAGGATTTGATGGTGCCGGTGGTCGAGCAGGTCGATGCCCCCGGCTATTCGGCATGGAGCACCAAGGCTGGCGTGGTGCACGTGCGGCCGCCAGCCGACGTGCTGGCGGCGATGCTGACGCTACGCGTGCATCTGGACGACTGCCCCACGCAAAACGGGCCGCTGGAGGTGCTGCCCGGTTCGCATCGATGCGGCATCGTGCCGGAGTCGCAGGTCCGCGACACAATCGACCCGAGCCGTGTTGCCACATGCACGGCCGTCGCAGGCGACGTGCTGCTGATGCGGCCGCTCCTGCTGCACGCGTCGAAGGTCTCGACCCAACCGCAGCACCGCCGGGTGGTGCATCTGGAGTTCGCCAGCGAGGCGCTGCCAGGCGGCGTGACGTGGTATCGGGCGGAGGAGCATTCCAGCTAGATCTTGGTGCACTGCCCGGCTTCGCAAGACCCTAGTTGGGAAACTCGACAATCTCCCCACCATTGCGCGACGCCAGCGACTGGATCGTGGCCAGTTCAAGGTCCTCGGTGACGAAGTGCACCGAGCCGTCGGCCAGTAGGGCGTTCGCCCCGCCGGGGTGATCGGAGCGAATGTCTTCGTCGTACCAGGAAACCGCTGGTTCGGCGTTGATCGGATGCTGTACAGCCGAGACGTTTTGCCCGGCCGCCCAGATGCCGGTCTCTTCGCCGCGACCACTGCACTCGGCAACCATCATCGTGTTGGAAAGCCCGTCGGTGATGTCCTTGGCGCGAACCTTTGGTGGCACCAGCAGACGATTCGCGCGGGGCAGGTCCTTGAACGAGAGCAGCATGCCTCGATTGGGGCCGTACGGCTTGTTGCTGTCGGCCGGATTGAGGGCTGTTTTGTGAGGCCCCTTCACGCCGAGGTAGTCGATGCAGGCCATGCCATCGTCGTCGCCCGTGTCGAAGCGGTCGCCGTCGCCATCCAGGTCGATCACACGATCGTCTACGTCCCGCGTGGCGTGCGTCAGCGATTGGCTGGGGCACAGGTACATATCGATCAGGTCGGTAACCGGGCCCGGCGCCGTGGCGGTGCCTTTGTTCTCCACGGCGTCCAGATCCTTGGTGAAGTCGATCAGGTCGTGCAGCGCGTTTTGCTCCATGTGCTCCAGCAGGAACACCGACCAGGAGAACTCGTCGCCAAACTGCACAAACCGCTTCTGACCCGGCGGAAACTGCTTGGTGGTCGACTCGTAGTTGAGCATCCCCAGGCCGATCTGTTTCAAGTTGTTGGTGCATTGCATCCGGCGAGCCGCTTCGCGGGCCGACTGCACCGCTGGCAACAGCAACGCGACGAGAATGCCAATGATCGCGATCACTACCAGTAGCTCGACCAGCGTAAAGCCACTCGGCGATCGGTGAGCACGCCCAGTCTGTTTGCGATGGAGTAAATGCACAGCAGCTTCCTTTCTACAAGGCAAGTTGAAAGTTGAGATCACGTTGCGGATCGAGACCGGTGCCGCCAGCCGATCAGGCCGCCGGCCCATGCCAGTAGTGCCAAGGTGCCCGGTTCGGGCACCGCCGCTGAACCGACGCCAAACAGGGCGCCGTTGTCGCCGAAGTGCATCTTCCAGATGTCGTAGTCGCCGGCGTCCACGATTCCGCTGCCATTGCCGTCGGCCTGCCACAGGGGCGATCCCAAGTGGTTGCGCCACACGGTGTAGTCGGCCAGATCGACCAGGCCGTCTTCGTTGTAGTCGCCTTTGAGAAGCCAGCTACGAATGATGGTGAAGTCCTGCTCCTGGGTCAGGTCGCTCCAAATGTTAGGCTGGCCGAATGTGCTGGTCTCGCCGTCTTCGTAGGCGAAGGTCAAACCCGAAGGGTCGCTGGTGGGATCGACCTGCAGGCGGGCGACTTCGTTGCTGTTCAGTCCGCCACCGCCCCATAGGTCGTTGAAGATTACCTCTTCTCCGATCGGCCCCAGTTGCACCGCCGAAGCGGCATCCAGGATCGATACCTCCCAGGCGTCGTTCGTCACGGAGAACTCGCCAGATTCTGGCTCGTCGCCCAGGTAGTCGTCGGGGTTGAAGACTTCGGTCGTAATCAATGGCTCCGCCAGATCTCGCTCGTGCTTGGTGCTGACATGAATCCACCAGTCGTCCGCGTTGGGATTGAAGCTGGTGTCGGTCGACAGGTCGATCACGTAGTCCACGTCCTCTTCGGGAACATTGTCGGTCCGCAAACGGTCGTTGACGTCGGCTTCCGTGTCGTCGGGATCGTCGCTGAAGTCGGTGTCGACTTGAATGTACTGCCTCTCGCTGACGGTGATGATGGTTCCGGCTCGCAGGTCGCTCCATAGATCGTCCTGGGAAAAGGTGATCAGGCCGCTGCGGCGGCCACCCAGGCCACTGAGCGACTTGTCGGTGTCGTACTCTTCCGACCACTCCAGTTGCCAGCCGCGAACATCGGCGTGGTCGACCGTCACCACCAGTTCGATCCAATTGCCGCCATTGCCTTCGATCCGCCCGTCGGGCGTGCCTGCGGCAATGCCCTCGGGCGAGCCTTCGATCATGGCCAGTTCGGCGAGGCTGGCGAAGTACTTGTCTTCCTTCTCCGGTCGCGTGGCCGCCACGGTGCCGCTGTAGCTGTCTTTGTCCAGATAGTCGCCGTTGCTAACGGCGTTGTACTCGTTGATGATGATCGGTAGCTGCGCGATAGCGCTGTGGTGGCAGGCGAGCGCCCAAGTGAAGGCCAACAGCGGATAGGTAGCAGAGAGTCGGCGTGTTTTCATGTTTCTTGACGAATCGTTTTGGGGACATTCCAGCCGCGCGGTAACACGTTTCGACCGACCAGCACCCCATGGGGCCGGTCGGTCGACAACGGCTATTTGTCGGCTCTCGAGCTAGGCCAATCGCTTGCGAACTGCAACCAGGCCGGCCAGGGCCAGGCCTGCCAACAGGCAAGTCGCCGGCTCGGGCACCGCGCCCACGCTGCCGGGCGAGCCATAGTCGCCCATGGAATCGGCGAAGGAGCCCAGCACCCCCGGGGCCGCCAGCACAAATTGCTGGGGATCGGAGCCCGGCACCCATACGGCCGATTGGTTCTCGTAGGTGTCGCTGCCATCGAAGTTGCCGGCGGCCCAGTCGCCCGCGTGGGTTTCTTCGGGCGAAGAGACGCCGTATTTGAGCGTCAGGACCAGGTTGTCGCCGGCATCGAACAGGTTGATGGTGTCGCCCTTGCCGAGGCCCGCGCCGTCGTAGTAGCCAACCTGCACGCCGGACAGTCCGCCCCAGGCGTCGCGGAACACAGTTTCGTCAGCTGCCGCGTCGGCGGTAGCCAGTTGGAAGAACACGACCGACTCGCCGGGCACAATGCTGGTGATGCCCTCCAAGGCTGCGGCTTCGGCGAGGTCGGCGCTTTCGTCGTCGAACTTCCAGCCGGTGATGTCGACGGCCGCGGCGCCGGTGTTGGTGAGTTCGAAGTAATCCTCGGGGTCGAACTGCGACTTCGTGCGCAGTTCGGTGATCATGATTTCTGCGTTGGCGACCTGCACCAGGCCAAAAACTACCGCCAGCGTGCTCAACCAGCGCAATGTACCCAATTTCATTGGTGCTCCTGCCTTTCTCCCGTCAGAGTGATTCCCAAGCGTCCGTCAGCTCTGTTGGCCGATCCGGTGGAACAAGCGCAAGGGTGAAGAAAGGCAGTAGTGTAATACCTTGGGCGCGCAGTAGCGTTAAGGCTGGGTTAAGCAGCCGAGAACATTGCATGAAGAAAGCGTAAAGACCTACGCTGGCAGGCCTTCCTTACCCACCCGTTCGCAGAAGTCGCTGAACGTTTCGCCCGGCTGGCGAGTGTCGCGGAACTGGCGGAATATCGGCACCAGGGTCGACACGACTTCGGCTTCGGGAACCAGGTCCTTGTAGATCCAGTTCAGTCGGTCGCCATGACGGCGGCCGCCCAGAAAGATGGTGTACTTACCCTTGGTCTTGCCAACCAGGCCAATGTCGCTGTTGTAAGGGCGAGCGCAGCCATTGGGGCAGCCGGTCATGCGGGTGGCGAATACCTCGTCCTCGAGGCCCAGGTCGGCGAGTTGCTTTTCCATTTCGTCGATAATCGAAGGCAGCATCCGCTCGCTCTCGGTAACCGCCAGGCCACACATCGGCAGCGCCGGGCAGGCCATGCTCCACCGCCGGGCGGCGGAGATCTCCTCGGTGAGCTTTACATTGTGGTGCACCAGGGTGCCCTCGACCAGTTCCCGATCCTCTTCGGTCAGGTCGCAGAATAAGATGTTCTGGTGCGCCGTCAGTCGGATGGTGGGGGCGACGGTCGTGCAGACTTCGCGCAGGGCGGACATCAACTGCTGATGCTCGTTGTCCTTGACCCGGCCGTTCTCCACAAACAGCCCATAGAAGTAACGCCCATCGCCCTGCTCGTGCCAGCCAAGGGTGTCGTTGTAATCCTGAATTTCGATGGGGCGAGGCTCCTCGAGGTCGGCGCCCAGGTACTCTTCGACCTTCTTCTTGAATTTCTCCAGACCCCAGTTCCGTACCGTGTACTTCAGGCGAGCCGTTTTGCGGTCGGACCGATTACCGAAGTCGCGCTGCACCTTGAGGATGGCCTTCGCTACGTCGATAGCCGGGGTGTTGTCGTCGGCGACGGGAATGAAGGCCATTGGCATGGCCACCGCGGCGTAGGTCTTGGCGGCGCTGGGGGTAACGCCCATGCCGCCGCCGACCAGCACGTTGTAGCCGACGATGTCAAAGTCCTCGCACACGGCCAGGAAACCGACGTCCTGCGCGTAAACCTCGCCCGAGTTGTCGCCGGGCAGGGCGACGCCCAGTTTGAATTTTCGCGGCAGGTAGGCCTTGCCGTATAGCGGCTCGGTGTCTTCGGCTTTTTTCGCGCCGTTGGCCGCGGCAACGTTGGTTTTCTCGCCAGTTTCCTGGTCGGTCAGCCAGATTTCGGCGTAGGCCGAGGTCTTGGGCTTAAGTTCAGCGGCCAGTTTGTCGGCCAGCAGTTGCATCTTGTCGTACACCGGGTCGTTCTTGTACGGAGCGGGCGAGCACATCAGATTGCGCCGCACGTCGCCGCAGGCCGCCAGGGTGGTGAGCTGCACGTCGTTGATGCGGCGGATCGCCTGCTTCAGGTTGCCTTTCAGCACCCCGTGAAGCTGCAAGCCCTGGCGAGTGGTGATGCGAAGGGTGCCATCGCCCAGTTCGGTGCCCAGGTCGAGGTGCTCCAGCAGTTGGCCGCTGGATAATTTGCCGCCGGGAATGGCGGTGCGGATCATGAAGCTAAAGTACTTGCCGCCCGGCACGCCTTCGGCCTTGGCCTGGGCGCGGAGGTCGCGGTTGTCTTGCTCGTAGCTGCCGTGGTGCTTGAGCAGCATGGCGTTATCGCTGCTGAAGTTCGGCTCGCCGTTGACCAGCTCTTCGGCAATCGTGCCGCGCAGGTAGTTACTGGCCAGCTTGACGCCTTCGGCTTTGCTTGGCTTGGCCTCTTTGTTGGACGCGGCTGGTTTGGCGGCCGCCTTCTTGAGTTGATCAAGCGGATTGGGCTTCGCTTTGGAAGTGGTCGGTTGAGGCTGGTCGGAGGAAGCTGACATCGCGCACAATGGGGCAGAGGGAAGCTGGATGGGAGGGGCGTAAACGAGTGGGGTGGAGGCCGATACAGGCGGCATTGTTCATCAAGTTGATAAACATTCTCCACTTTGCCCTGTCTATCTGGCAATCATAGCTGGCCGCGGGAAGATGGGAAACGGAGACTTCCCCCAATTTCACCCGCTTGTTTACGGATTACAGGATCAAAGCCCCAAAATGACGCCCGATGAGCCTGCTGCACCACGACGCTACACCCTGGCTGTTTGGCTGGCTTCGGGGTTGGGCGTTGGACTGTTCGCTCGGGCGCCCGGTACGTTCGGCGCCATTTGGGGGCTGCCGCTGGCCTGGGCCTACTTCCAGTTACCCGGCGTCTGGACCTGGGTGGCGGCCGCCATGGTCGTGGCGCTGGGAGTGCCGGTTTGCGACCGGGCGGCCCGCGATTTGGCGATGAAGGACCCCGGCCCCGTGGTGTGGGACGAGTTCGCCACGGTGCCGCTGGTGTTTCTGTTGGTGCCACTGTCGGGCATTCCTGTCATGAGTGACATCTGGATTGCACTGACCGGCTTTGGCCTGCACCGCGCGTTCGACATCACCAAGCCCTGGCCCTGCAACCGGCTGGAACGCCTGCCTGGTGGATGGGGCATCATGGCCGACGACATTGCCGCGGCCCTGTACGCCGCGGTGACGTTGTGGGTGCTGGTGTGGGCGTTTGGCGCCTGGTATGGCTGAACCGCAGACCAGATGTGCGTGAAATTGCATCGCCCGTGCGCAGTATTTGGTTGAGACCGGCGCGCGCCTGCGGTACGGTGAGGCCAACAGGCATTGTCGGCGAGTCTTTTCACCCTACCTAGGCACCCCATGAAACCGCGCTTTCTGTTGTTGGCATTCGTTCTTGCGATGCTGTTTCCATCGCATCCGGTACAAGCGCAGCTCGAACAGTCGGACGAGCCACCCGTCATTCCGGTGGGGCTCGATGCCTATCGCATGTGGGATCGGTTGCCGCAGCACCGCATCGGCGCACGGGCTTACATGCGGAGCACCTACGACCGCGAAGGAAACAATCGCAGCGCCGACTCCAGTCATTATCTCTACCAGGAGTCGGACGATTTCAACGCCGCGCTCGACATCACGGGCCCGGGGGTGGTGTACTTCAAGCGGACCAACCACTGGCATGGCTCCCCTTGGCACTACGAGGTCGACGGGCAGGACACCATCGTCAAAGAGACAGCCACTGCCGATCCGGTGAACGCCAAACGCGATTTGCAGCAAACCACGTTTATTCCCCAGGAGCTTTTTCCCGAGCCGCTGGTCTGGACCTGGTCGACCACCAAAGGGGCCGACCTGATGTGGGTGCCGCTACCGTTTGAAGAGACCTTCCGTTTCGGGTACGGCCGCACGTTCTACGGCACCGGCTACTACATTTTCCATCGTTACGCGCCTGGCATCGAGAATCTCTCGCAGCCCATTCACTCCTGGAGCAAGTCGCCGCCGGCAAGCGATGTGCTCGACCTGATCGACCGCTCGGGCACCGACATAGCGCCACAGGGCGATGGGGTCGAAACCATCGAGCGCAATGGCCTGAAGCTGAAACGCAACCAATGGACCACGCTGGCAGAGATCGACGGTCCGGGCAACATCCGCGCGCTGAAGTTCACGGTACCCCGGTCCGAGGCCATGGATTTTGGTAAGGCCCGTCTGCGGATCACCTGGGACGATCGCTGGCACGCGTCGGTCGACGCGCCGGTCGATTTGTTTTTCGGTACCGGGCTGATTCACAACGACAACGGTCGCGAGTACCTGGTGCGGGGTTTTCCGCTGTCGATTCGCTACGACGGCGACCAGGTGCACCTCGACTGCTACTGGCCAATGCCCTTCTTCAAGAATGCCAAGTTGGAGATTCAGCCACGCGGCGAATTGGAGGAAACCGAAGTCGACTGCCAAGTGCGGGTCACACCGCTCGAAGGTCCCGCGAACCACCACACCTATTTCCACGCCACGTACTCCGACCATCCACATCCCGTGGTGGGGCAGGACATCACGTTTCTCGACACGACCCAGGTCGAAGGGGGTGGCGACTGGTCGGGCAACTTTGTCGGCATGAGCTGGATCTTCAGTCGCGATGGCAATCTTACGACGCTCGAAGGCGATCCGCGGCTGCTGTTCGACGATTCGCAAACGCCACAGGGCTGGGGCACCGGCACCGAGGAGTGGGGCGGCGGGGGCGACTACTGGGGCGGCGAGAACATGACGCTACCGTTTGCCGGGCATCCGGTCGGCAAGCGGAAGAATCGCATCCAAACCGAACACGACCTGGTGAACTCCGCCTACCGGTTCCTGATTGCCGATCATTTCCCCTTCGGCAAGAACGCCAAGATCAACCTCGAACACGGGGCGGTGAACCTGCACGACCAGCACTACTCCGGCGTAGTCTACTGGTATGGCATCGATCAACCGACGCTGGTGCTTACGGATCATTTTGCTGCTTGCGACGAGAAGATCGAGGTGCCCGAGCACGAGTACCAGAGTCCCACGGCCAGTGAGCCTTACACGCTGGTGTCGCGTTACGAATGGGGGCCCGACCATCGCGGTGCGCGAATGCATTTTCCTGCTCAGCAGGACCAGGTGCGGACCATGAACGGCACCTCGACGTTCAAGATGCGGCTCGATCCCGAAAACCACGGGGCACTGCTCCGCCGCAAGTTCGACTACCAATACCCCAACCAGCAGGCCCGCGTTTCGGTGCGGCCCGCCACCGGGGGCGAGTGGCAGGAAGTGGGCATCTGGAGAACGGCCGGCTCGAACACCTGTGTCTACAGCTATCCGCGAGAAGCGGGCGAGCTCGGGGCTGCCGAGCATCGCGTCGTCACGTCGAACCGCCGCTGGCGCGAAGCGGAGTTCCTGCTGCCGGAGAAGCTCACCCGCGGCCTCGACCGCATCGAAATCCGCATCGAGCATTTGCCCGACAACCGCGAACTGTATCCTGGCCACCCGTTTCCCGAGCCATCGCTATGGTCCGAGTCGCGGTACTGGCTCTATTCGTACCGGGTGCCGCAGCTCCCGTGAGCATTCAGTAAACACCAAAGCCCAACGACGGCAGTCCGTCGTTGGGCATATGGTGCTTTGTCGTTAGCACTCTTCTCGTTAGAAGTTGGTTTCCCACTGCGTGTAGAAGAAGTGGGCGTCGTTGGTCCCGATGATCTTGCTGCCTCGCCACAGGTTCGAGTAGCCGAACAGGACGTTCGAGCTGGGAGCGAACTTGTAAGTGGCGATCAGGTCGAGCTCGTGACCGAAATACTTGGTGTCGGTGTTCTGCACCGAAGGAGTGGCCACGAAGGGAATGATGTCGTTCGCTTCGTCGGCGCCCAGGTAGTAGTACCAGGCCAACAGCGACCACTTACTGCTGGGCGACATGGTGAGCAAGCAGTTCGGCGAGCTGATGTTCGAGCGCTGCGCGGCGTCGATGAAGCCAAGGTACTTGTGGGCCAGCGGGAACAACTGATTGTAGCGGTTGAACGAGCCGTCGCCTTTGTTGCCCGAGGCGAAGTCGTAGTACGCCCAGATTGTGGGCGACCAGGGCATGTCCAGCTTCTTACCGAAACCACAGGTGCACATTCCGGCACGGTGGTCGAGGCCCAGGCCACTCTGCCGACCGGCCTGCAGCGTGGCTTCCACTTCGTACAACCAGCCGTCTTCCACTTCGCCCCAGAAGCGGGTGCCGAACGTGTGTACCGAGAAGTCGGCGGTGCCAGCCGTGGTGATGGTCGGCGGGGCAGAGTACTGGTTGTCGTTATCGTAGCCCAGATAGAACAGGTCGACGTTCGGACCACCACACTGCGCCATGCGGGTAGCGTAGATGCCGTAGAACTTCTGCTGGTAGTCAGGCTCGTCGAAGGCGTAGGGATCAACAGGCACGTAGTTGGTGAAGAACCCGTCGACGTTCCAGGTGTCGCCAGTGTACATGAGCTTCACGCCCGAGAAAGTTCGCCGGGTATTGGCCCAGTCGAGTGGCGACACGTGACGCTGCACGCCGTACAGCAATTCCTGGCGACCAACGCGAACGGTAAGCGAATCGGTGACGGCTACGTCCGCGAACAGGTTCAAGAAGTCGGCCGCATTGATGTCGATCGGACGTGGGACGTACAGGTCGTTCGCGGTAACTTCGGCGGTGATGCCTTCGGCGTAGACGCGCAACCAGTCTTTTTCCCAGTTGGTGTACAACCGCAACCGGGTGAGCAAGAAGTCGTTCTTCGTGTCGTTAAAACCGGAGACTCCGGGCTGCCGGCCCATGCCATCTTCGTGGTGGTACCGCAAACGCAGCTGTCCGCCGATGTCGAGCTTGCCCCAATGGCCGCAGGGGTCGATCCTCATCTGCTTCATGCAGTCGCCCAGGCAATCGCCGCAGTAGCAGGGATCGTTCAGGTAGCTGAAGTCGTTGTTGTAGAACACCACCTTGTGGCTGGTGGCACAAGGATTGGGCGTAGCCGCCCAACTGGTGGCCTGACAACAAACGGCGACTATCGCCAGACAGAGATGCAATGCAGGGCGAAACGGTAGGTGAAGCGACACGGCGATCCTCGCAACGGTAGCTGTTTTTCTAATCCTTTAGGGGGCGCAGAACTGCCCTGTAGGTTCTTCGGCGTGTAGCGGCCGTCAAGCCAATAGCGGTGAGTGCGCCCCCTTTGCCGGCACAGTCGCTACAACCCGAACAGCGGAGCATCCGCTCGTTGCAACGACGGTCGCGAATCACGCACTTCTGGTGTTGCCATGCGGAGGGGCGCGACCGCTGCAGACAGCTTTTTTCGCCTACTGGAGGTTTGTGGAATGATTACCCCTTATGTGATGTTTGCCAACCTTGGCGAACTGGACGAGACACCTACCGACGGAACACTCCGTCGTACGCTGCACAATAACCAGCAGGCGAAGGTGGTGGCGTTCAACGTCAGCGCGGGGCAGGAACTCTCCGAGCACACGGCCTCTACGCCCGCGGTGCTCCACTTTCTGTCAGGCGATAGAAAAGTGGAGTTGGGCGACGATTTGGTGGCCGCGACCACTGGTGCATGGATTCACATGCCCGCCAATTTGCCCCACCGTATTCGCACTAAGACCCCGGTAACCATGCTGCTGACACCGCTAAAGATGGCGAAGTAGTTGCCGCGCCTCACTTCATTCGTTATGTTGTGGACGCGAACGAACGTGTACTTTTCCTGTTTCCTAGTCTTTTAGCTGGATTGGCGAGCGGAGCTTGCTGGCACAGCACGCAATGGCGATAGGCGCATGGCTGCTCCTGCTTCCCCCGAAAAGCCAGATAAGAAGACCAAGAAGGGATGGGTGTGGCCCGTGCTCGTGGCCGCCGCTTTTGGCGTGCTCGGAGGACTGGGCACCTTTACTTTTGGTTACGGCGAGGGCTACGCCTACCTGGGGAACGATCCGGCGAGCTGCGCCAACTGCCACGTGATGCAGGAATTCTATGACTCGTGGCTGAAGTCGAGCCACAAGGCCGTGGCCACCTGCAACGACTGCCACACGCCGCACGACAACATCATTGCCAAGTACGCCACGAAAGCGGACAACGGGTTCTTTCATTCGCTGGCGTTTACCACCGGCGACTACAAAGACCCGATTCAAATCAAGGAGCGCAACAGCCGTGTGGTTCAAGCGGCTTGCCTCGATTGCCACCACGATCTGGTGAATCACATGTTGCCCGTCGAACGAGGCGGCGACATGGCATCTTGCGTGCATTGTCACCGCAGCGTGGGACACGCCCAATCAGTCGCACCCCGACGGTACGAAGGATATTGATATGCAACCTGCTCACAACATGAATCCGCGTTGCTTGCGCGCCGGTAAGACGGGCATCCTGGTGCTTACCTTCTTGGTCGCCGCCGTTGCCACCGCCCTGGTGACCTGGGTGCTGATCCAGATGTTCACCCGCAAGCAGGAAGAGCGCGTGCCCTTCGTGCGGGTGGCGGAATTGAATGAAATTTCTGTCGATCCCGAGCCCTGGGGACGCAACTGGCCGCACCACTTCGACGGCTGGAAGTCGACCGCTGGCGACAAGTTCTACGGTGGCTCGAGCGCCATGCCAGAATCGAAGCTTGATCTGCAGCCCTGGCTCAAGCGCCTGTACGCGGGCTACGCCTTCAGCATCGACTATCGCAAAGCCCGCGGTCACGCTTACATGCTGTACGACCAGGGTGTTACCGAGCGGGTGACCAAGAAGCCGCAGGCCGGCGCGTGCCTGCACTGTCACGGTTCGACCACCGTGCTGTACCGCAAAGTGGGCCTCGAAGCGATGGGCGAGGACGCCGACGACGAGGCCTTGGCAGCCGACTTTAATATGGAGGCCGTGCAAAAAGGCTTCGAAGAGGTCAGCACCAAGAGCTATGAGGAAGTGCTCGGCATGCTCAAGCAAATGCCGGACGGCACGCCGGATGAAAACGAACCGGTCTTTCCGCCAGCCCCGGTCGGCGGCTTCGAAGGCGAGTTCGCCGGCCAGCCGGTGCCTGAGGATCATCCCACCGGCGGCGAAGCCCACCCGGTAACCTGCATCGACTGCCACGACCCCGAGACGATGGCCATCCGCGTGACCCGCCCCGGCTTTATCAATGGCATCCAGGCCCTTGCCGAAGGCGATGCTCCTGCGCCGCACCTGCCGAGCATCGACAAGTGGCGCAAAGGCAGTCGCAGCAAGCCGTACGATCCCAACAGGGACGCCACCCGTCAGGAATTGCGGTCGTTTGTCTGCGGCCAGTGCCACGTCGAGTACTACTGCGCGAACAAGATGACGCTCACCTTCCCGTGGAAGAACGGGCTGAGGATGGAGGACGAGGAAAAGACCTGGGAAGAAACCACCTTTCCCGATGGCACCGAGTTCTACGACTACATCCATGGCGAGACTGGCGCCAAGATCGACAAGGTACAGCACCCCGAGTTCGAGTTGTGGAGCCAAGGCATTCACGCCCGCAGTGGCGTGAGCTGTGCCGACTGCCACATGCCGTACCAGCGGGTGGGAGCCGCCAAGTTCAGCAGCCACAATGTCCGTTCGCCTTTGGAGAACGTGAATGCCTCATGTCAGAACTGCCACCACCAGAGCGAAACCGAACTGGTGAGCCGCGTGGAAGGCATCCAGGAACGTAACCAGGCCCTGTTGGAACGAGCAGGCGAAGCGATGACGCAGATGCTCGACGCCATTCTCGAAGCCAAGGCGGCCGGCGCCACGGACGAAGACCTGAAGGAGATCTTCGACCTGCAGCGTAAATCGATGTGGCGGCTCGACTACATCAGCAGCGAGAACTCCAAGGGCTTCCACGCCTCGCAGGAAGCGGCCCGCATCCTGGCCGAGTCGATCGACTACAGCCGCCAGGCCGAAGTGGCCGCGCTGCGTTATCGAGCCCCCGAGGCGCCTAGTACCGAAGAGATCGAGGTCGAAGGAGTCGTTGGCGTCACGCCCGAGGAGCCACCGGCCGAAGCGGCTGACGACAAGCCAGCCGATGCCGAAGCGGAAGAGGACGGCGAGTCCGACACCGACACCGGCGACGAGGGCGAGCGCGAAGGCTCCTGAACCGCCGCCACCTGAGTTACCGCAACCGACGCGGGGGATGGTGGGACGTGTCAGCTTGCCGCGAACAACATCGCAATGCCGCCCACGGCCATCACTGCGCCGCACACCGCTCGTAGCGAAACCGATTCGCCCCGCAGCACCACCAGCGGCATGACGAACAGCGAGCTGGTGGCCAGCAGCGTTTGGGCGATCCCTGCATCGGCGTTCTGCAGCGCAATCTGTTGCAGCGTGATGCCGATAAAGGTGCCAATGAACGTGGCCAGCAGGATCCACCGCCAAATCGTCGTACGGCGGGCCGAGGAGGGTAGCAGCGGGCGGCCACTGGCCGGCAGCCACACCAACAGAATTGCCACCCCGCCCAGCATGCGAACTAGCGCGCTTTGCATGGGTCCGATGTCGGTGGTGGTGAGAATGCCCCGCGAGATGACCGCCCCAATTGCCTGGCACAATGCGGCCACCATGGCGTACACCACGCCCGACTTCAGGTGTTCTCGATCGCGGGGGTCGCCGATTCCTCGATCGACAATTACCCAGGCCACGCCCAGCAGCGTGAGCGCCATACCCAGGTACGCGGCGAGTGGCAGCAACTCGGCCAACACCACCATGGCGATCAGCGTCGTAAGCGGAGGCGCCAGCGTCTCGGCCATCAGCACTGTGCGGCGTTCGCCCAATCGGTTGAGCGCCGCAAAGAACGCGGTATCGCCGATGCCAATGCCCACCGCTCCGCTCGCCAGCAACCACGCCAGCGCGGTGGCATCGCCCGCAATGAACAAGCTACCTTGCACGGCCAGTGCGACGGCCAGCATCGTGCTGGCGAGCACCCCCTTATACAGATTGAGCGTCAGCGGGGGAATGCTGCGACCGATATGAAAATAAAGCATCGCCGTCACCGCCCACAACAACGCTGCCGCCAGTCCGGCGAATTCTCCGAGATGACTGGCGAACATGGGGGCGAGATCAACGGCGGAAGGGCGGGATGATGGCAGGCGTCATCTTATTCTGGCCGGCAATGAACCCATTCACCAGGCCCCGGCCAAACATGTTTGAGCCTCATTCTTGGTCCGCCTGCATGCCGTGCGCAACGGTCCAGTTTCCGACTCGGTCGATACGTCGGCCCGTAGCTGGGCGCTTCCTTCTCACACCCCGGCGTTGAAGATGACAATCTTCCATTGCCAGGAGCCGTCGGCAGTTTTCTCGGCCACGATCACCTGTTTGTCTGGCGTCGGGGGCTTGTCGCCTGAGCTGGTTGTCCAGTCGACATCGGTCGAGATGACCGCCAGGTTGCTTGAGCCGAAGATCTGCCAGTTCGTGAGCGTCACCTGTTCGACGTCGCCGAAGTTCTCACGCATGTAGTTCATCATGGCGGCTCGCCCAACAATTCGCGGCTGGCCCGGTGGCATGATTACGCCGTCTTCGGCCCAGTACTGCGACTAGGGGTCGAACTGGTGCGCCTCGAGATGACGTGTGAACTCTTCGAACTTCGATCGCAATTCAGCAGCGTCCGTTGCAGAAAGTGTAGCGTTCATGGCATGCCCCGCAGATGGAAGAAAGGAGCAAGGAGTGACGGCCAGCGCTCACCCCACCAGCCCCAGGCCTTCGAGCCAGCCGTACTTGTCCCAGTCGACCCAGCTCTCGACGAGGGTGCCGCCCTCGTAGTGGTCGGTGTGTACGCCGGTCCAACTGGTGGTCTTGCCGGTGGCCTGGTAGCCGCGGAAGGGGCCGGTGTTGTGGGCCGTCATTCTCCATCGCGAGCAAACGTAGTCGCCTTCGGCCACTTGGTGCAGAACTTCCATCTTCACGTCACTGAATCCCTGGTGGAAATCGCTCACCAGGCCTTTCCACTCCTCGAGCGACAGATCCGACGTGCCGTCTCGGGCGTCGGGCATCTGGTGATTCACGTAGTTGGGCGAGAGATAGTCGGCTGCCTGGTGTAAGGCGTTGTCGCCCCACAATTCGAGCAGCTTCTTGGACGAGGCTTTGTTGTCCGTGGACATGACGTTTCTCCCTGAGATAAGTGAGTGGAAGGCAATGTCTGTCGTGAGGCTATCCGGGTTTCACCGCGCCCGCAAGTTTCTCTAGCCGTCTTCTTGTTAGAAAACGGTAGACTGGGATTGGCCATCGCGGGTGGGGGGGTACACTCAAGTAGCGATATTGGGGGGGGCTCGTTGACGCCTAACCGGTTCGGCGGAGGTGACAATCACAACAAAGCGGGGCAAAGTTGCCATGAATCCTTACACCGCGCAAAGAATCGCCCTGGCCGATACCTACTTGCCGGCGGCGGGGCCGTTGGCGACGACCAATCGTGGTTTTCACGAGTGCTACAATCACCTGCTGGGCGAGACGCTCGATCGGCTGGGACACGCGATTCCCGTGTTGGTCATGCTGCACGACGATCTGCACCTAAGTGCTGCTGGATCGCGGCAATATGTTCAAGTTGTTCCCGAGCACTACCATCAATTGAAGGCCGTCGCCCATTCCGGTTTTGGTATGCAGTTGTGGTTGATGACGCATCGCGCGAAGGTGCTGAACGAAACACTGCGCAGCCAATTGCAGGCCAACTCCGAGGTGTTGCGGCAGTCCCGTGCGGCGCTCGACTGCCTGCCCATCGCAGAACGGGCCACGCCAGCGACACTGCTCGATACTTCGCTGGGATTTATCCACCGCATCATGGCCGCTGGCGGCGTGGAGACGGAGTTGGTCGAGGAGTACTCCACGTGGATGGCCCCGCATGTGATGAAGCTGGCCCGGGCTGCGGTGCGTCTGGAGATCGACGCCCTGCACGAGGCGACCGATCGCTGGCGACGTGAGTTGGGCGAGTCGATGTGGCGAGATGTGTACGTTGTGCTGTGTGGCACCCATCAGCCTCGCTATCGTCAGGCGGCCAGTCAGTACTTCGATCGCGTGCTGGGCGAGCACCCCGGCATTGGGGCCGAGTCGGAGGATCGAATTGTTTTTGCCGAGAACATCGACGAGCTGGATGGGGCGTTCGACTTGCTGGCGCGGCACATCGTCGATCAGCAGGCGTCGACCATGATCTTCGGCTACCGTGGTCGGTTGCAGAAGGACTTGCTGGCCGATGTCGCCACGGAATACCTGGACCAGATCCTGCCAACGGGCGAGTGAGCCTTGTGCGCCATAGCGGTTTGCATTTCGCCGGTCGTAAGGGTTGTTCCGCCGTTTGCGGACAAATGCAAATTGTGAACTATGCTTTTCTGGTGCCGTCTGCATCGCATAGGGGACGGCGAGAGTTTTTGGTTCAACTCTACCGGGGGATCTGTCATGTCGGTTGTTCTGTTCTTGAATCTCAAGGGTGGTGTCGCCAAGACCACCAACGCCGTGGCCATCGCCGAGTGTCTCGCCAGCAGTGGCAAGTCTACTCTGGTGATCGATGCCGACCACCAGTGCACCGCTACCGAGGTGTTGCTGGGCGAGTCGCGCATGGAGCAACTGGAGACCAGCAAGCGGACCCTGCACGATTTGTTCCTCGAGATGATGAAGCCGAACTTCAAGCCATCGCGGTTTGATGCCTTCGTGGCCGACCGAGCTTCTAACATCCAAGGTGGGCTCGAACACCTGTCGGTCATTCCCTGTTCGGTCCGCATCAACGACATCGCCACCCGTCTGCGAAGTCACTACAAGGATCTGGGTCCCGAGAAGCTGAAGTCGGTGCTGCAAAGCAACCGCTACCAGTTCCAGCGTTGGCTTGAGTCGAACTACGACTACACGATCGTCGATTGCCCGCCCAGCTTGTCGTTTCAGGTCAAGCAGTTGCTGCAAGTATCCACCGGCTACGTCGTGCCGTGCCAGCCCAACCGCTTGTCGCTACGTGGTGCCGACTGGCTCTGCAAAAAGCTGTACCGCGATGGATTCCGCCGCTCGGCGTTGGGTACCTTGTGGTCGATGTGCCGAGTGCAGGATTCGCGTCAGGTCGAGGTCATGGAGCAGGCCAAGCACGGCCGGTTTGGCGATCACCGTTTTCCGACTCCCTTCGAAACGGTGGTCCCGATGCGATCGGCCATCGCGCATGCCGTGGATACGGTGTGGGAGCCGGCGTCGTCGATTCGCGACAAGTACGATTCGGAGTTCTATCCTCTGTTCGTCCAACTCGCCAACGAAATCATCACCCGAGCCGACGAGCAAGCTGGTACGATCATGGGGGTCGAAAAGCAGCTCGACCTGGTAGAGGTGTGACGCGCGTCAGTCCCCGCCGTCGCCGTAGTCGCCGTCGAACCCCAGGCCAGGTCCCGTTTCGCCGTAGTCGCCCCAGCGCGACCGAATGAGCGGGGCCACGGCCACCAACAGCCACAGCCAGGGGGCCTCCATCGGGGTGGGCAGATCACGCCCTGCGTAGTGACAGCCCATCCACACCAGCAGGGTGTAGATGAGAAACTGAAACAGATAGACGAACACCTGCGCGGCCATGCTTTCACCCAAAATTCCACCAACGACCGCCGTGGGGCGTGGGGCCCGCACGGTCTGTACCTCCAGTGTAGCTTGCGGCGGAGAAGGTATTTGAAACGGGGCCGCGGCGGACTGCCAGATCGTCAAGCGAACCGGCTGCTGCAGGAAGGTCCCTGGAGTTATCCAACGGCTGCCATAGTCTTCTACGGTTTCATCAGATGCGAGCAGCATTCCTCGACGCATAGGCAACTCGACATAATGGGATGGTCAGGGTTGCCCCACACCGCTTGATACTGCTCGTCTGCTTCATGTGCTTGTGCCGTCTTGTTCTGCGCCTTCAGGGCCACGCTCAGTCCCTTCAGCGACCACCCGTTGTTGGGCCATTCGGCCAGGTCTTCACGATAGACGCGCTCGGCGTCGATAAATCGACCCGCTTTCAAGTAAGCCACGCCCAGCGTATGTCGCACTGGTTGTGTTGGTTCGGGGGGCTCCCCATACCGCGCCGCGTCCTCGAACTCCACGGCTTTTTCCAGGCTCTCAATTGCCAAGTCCAAATGCTCTTGTGCGGCGGCAGGGTTTTTCTTCGCTTCTTCGGCCAGACTTTTTTGAAGCTCGATTTCGCCGGCAGCAAAGTGACGGGTCACGTTCAACAGCGAGTTGACCCTGTCGATCTCGGGGTAGTCGCTTGGCACTTCGTCCATGGCTGCCAGCGAAGCCTGATACTCTTCCTCGGCGTTGTCAAAGTCCTTGAGCACCGCGTAGGCGATGGCCCGGTTGGCATGCCAGATGGCGCGCGTCACGACGAGACCATCAGGCGGAACCTGCTCTTCATCAATCAACTGCTGCCACCGCCCAAAACGTTTCTGTACGTCGTAGACGCAGCACATCAGTCGATCCAGATAGGCTAGCTCGGGGTCAATCTCGTCTGGTTCTTCGTCCACCAAGTCATCAAAGTCCTTCCACATATGCCGAGCTGCTGCCATCGCTTCCTTCTCGCGACCGCACATCGAGGCAGCAAATACGAGCATATGCGTGTTATGAATGATGTAGCCGTTTTGCACCTCAGGTACATCGTTCGATTCCTGGTATCGGTCATCCGCTGCCATTGCGACTTCATTTCTCGTGATCGCATCTTCCCATTGACCCGTGAGGACATAGATGTGACTCGGCATATGATTCAAGTGGCCGCTAATCGGCACGAGTCCGCCCAAGCGGTCGGCGGCAAATAGAGCCCTGGCCGGTTGCTGCGAAGGCTCCACCGCGTGGATATACAAGTGCAGAGCACCAGGGTGGTTCGGAGCGAGGGCGAGAACGCGCTCGAGTGTCGAAACAATCTCTTCTGTACCTTCCACCGGCGTGCGGTCGCCGTTGACGTACAGCTGCCATGGTTTGAGTACCATCCGCGCTTCGGCGTACAGCGCGCCGATGTTGGGATCGTTGTAGTGGATGTTCCAAAGCTCGCCCATAGCATCCGCGTAGGCTTGGTTCAGTTTGGCTCGCCCCTCTGTGTCGGGCTCGGTCTCCGCATTGCGGTGCCTGAGTGCTTCGATCAGTGCGCGTTCGACAGGGGTGGTGTGGTCGATACGTTTTTGCGCCTCCTGCATGGCGTTCCAGGCCCGCTTGGTGCGTTCCTCGGTCATTACGGGGTGGTTGTACTGTGGTCCCGATGCAATGGACACTCCCCACCACGCCATGGCACAGTCTTCGTCCAACTTGGCCGCAGCCTCGAACGACCGGATGGCCTCATCGTGATCGAACGCGTGCATCCACGTCATCCCTTCATCGAAACGACGCTGTGCCTCGGCAGAAGTTGTGGTGATCTCCCAGTGGAAGGGACCATAGTCGCCTGCGGCCAGGGCCTCATTGGCGATTTGTTGGCCAGCGACGACCACCAGGGTGATCGCGAGCAAGCGTGGCAAGGAAGGCAGTTGCATGAGGGCCTCGCTGAAGAAAAGAGTCATGATCCAGAGCAACCTGCCCGGCGGACTCACGTAACCGCCGAAACAGAGCTGTCTTGAAAAGTGCCTCTTGCGTAGCCAGCGAGTGTCTTGCGTCCCCTCGGCTACGTCCCCACCATCGGTAGAAGATACCATTGGCGACAAGTGTAGTCCATCAATAAATGGCCAATGCAAGGTGCACTTTGGCGCACAGGACTCGGGGGGATGGAGTTTAATCCCTCGGGTTCAGCAGTCCGCCCTGCCGACATTCGCTATCGCATTGATCGACGGCCTTACCGGTCGTGGTTGGCGGCCTCAGAATGCTGCGAGCAATGAACTGCTACACACGTGCTGCAAACTAGAGACATCCGCGGCCACTCTATTCTGACTGCGGCGCAACGTGCGACTGCAACGAACCTTCCACCACCACGCGGAATGGGCCGGTGTTGTGAGTGTTGTCCAGCGAGATCTTTCGCGAGTGAATCCCCGCGGCCACAACGTCGCCGCCCAGCTTTGACATGCTGTAGCAGAGGATGAGGCTGGAGACGATCATCGCCACGGCGATGATAATGGCGGGAGTGAGGCTGGGATTCTCCATGGTGGTTGGCGATCCTTTCCGATAGCGCTCTCGATCAGGGGATAGCGCTGTCTGTTTTTTGGCCCATGTAACAGCGTGGTATTCGCCGGGGGGCCCAAAATCTTGGGTTCTCCGCGCGGTTTGCCAGTTACGCAGGCGGCGACTCGTTTCGATTGGTTCTAAGGTTTGCCTTCGCCACGTCGGGGGACAGGTCTTCAGGAGAGTTCGCAAAAAGTCCTAACTGGTTCGCGAATGTGGTGCTATTTCTGCTCGCTTGTCGTAAATGAGTCCATCGAATGCGGAAAAGAGTTTTGGCAATGGGACTCGTGTGTCAGTAAATTGGGACTCAACTTTTCTGCCGGTGCGATATGGGGATCTCGCACCACCAATCTTTTTTCTCCTTTTGAGGTGCTCTAATGATTTCGACTACCAGAGTCGCGCTATTATGTGCGATTGCAGCCCTGATTCTGGGCGCGACTCAAACCACGCAGGCAGCGCTATTGGTCTACGAACCGTTTGACTACGAACCGGGAAGTGCGATCCTTGGACAAGGCGGAACGAACGGTGGATTCACCGGTGCCTGGCGCGAACATTCATCGGGCAGCGTTCCTGCTGGCTCTTTCATGACCGCAGCAGGCAGCCTGGCGCATCCGTCAGCTGCTCTGCCCACCCTGGGCAACTCGGCCATCCTAACCGGCGAGTTCGGCACGTTGCAGCCAGCTCGCGACTTTGCCGAGATCTCCGGTGCCGATGGCACGACGACCTGGATCAGCTACATCGGCCAGCGCCAAGGCGAGGCCCAGGATCCCGCCACCACTTCGCCCCCTAACATGTATCCGCGCGGTGTGAATGTAGGCGTGTTCGACTCCGATGAGTTGGCCCATCCTGGCCGTCCCGAACGGGTCGGCATTGGCAACTCGTCGAATGCCGATGAAAACGAATGGTCCATCATCCCCGAAGGGAGTGGCGGATCGCGTGAGGGTGCCGGCGCGGCGAACCCGTTCACCAATCTGGCCTGGGCCGTGGTGCGTATCGACCATATTGGCGACCACACGGTAGACGACAATATCTACATGTGGTTGAACCCGGATCCGAACGTCGAACCCGACGTTGGCTCGGCCGTTGCCACGATCATCGGTCCCAACGAAGGCGACCCGGATATCAGCTTCGACTACTCCGGTATCGACTTCACCCGGCCGTTTGTTGGCAATGCGAGCAGCGACCGTCCGTTTGGTGTCTTGATCATGGATGAGCTCCGCATCGGGACGACCTACGCCGACATGAGCGGCACACAGGCCATACCCGAGCCGAGCACTTTGGTCCTGCTGACGTTGGCAGGATTGGGCCTCGTTACGCGGCGGCGAAGTTAGGTAGGGTAGCTGGCTTCGCTGGCGTCATAACCGCGAGGCATGCCAGGTGGTACTTGTCGGCGATCGAGTTAAACTCACAGGCGCGAGTTGCGCGATCGCCGGCAGGTCCTCCTAGTGCTGCAAGTCGCCCGAGGTGAAACCGTTCATCTCGGCTGCTTACAAGCTAACGAGCTGGTCGTGGCCGCGGTGCTGCTGGTCGCCGTGCCGTTCTACCCGCCGAAGTAGTGCACGCCCGACGTCTTGATGCCCATCAGCAGGCGTTGGAACATCTCCTTGTTGGGCGCGGCGTGCAGGGCGACTTCCCGGTCGATCATCCCTTTGTTGCACAGGTCGACCAGGCACTCGGCATATCCCAACATGCCCTCTTCGCCGCTGCGAATCACGTCGCCCAGCTCATCCTCTTCGCCTTCGGAGATCAGCTTGCGAACGATCGGCGTCGAAATGAGTATCTCGACGGCCGGCACTCGTTCGATGCCCTCGGCGCACGATGGCAACAGCATCTGGGAGATGACCGCTTTCAGGCTGAGCACCAGCGACTGGCGGATCATGGGCTGTTCGTCCAGCGGAAACATGTTGATCAGCCGCGATATCGATTGGGCCGCATTCGAGGCGTGCACCGTGGTGAACACCAGGTGTCCCGTGTCGGCCGCCTGTAGCGCCGCGCGAAAGGTCTCGGCGTCGCGCATCTCGCCAATCAGCACCACGTCGGGGTCTTCCCGCAATAGCGCCCGCAGCGCCAGGTCGAAGCTTGGTACGTTGATGCCAACCTCGCGTTGATCGACCAGCGAATCCTTACACTCGTACAGAAACTCGATAGGGTCTTCGATGGTGACGATGTGATCATGCCGGGTGCGGTTGATGCGTTCCAGCAGCGCGGCGATGGTGCTGCTCTTGCCACTGCCAGTGGTTCCCGCCACCAGCACCAGGCCCCGCGTCATGTCTGCCGTCCGCGCGATGATCGGCGGCAGATTCAACTGATCGAACGAGGGAATCTCCCGCGGCACGAGCCGCGCCGCGAGCGACAAGCCGGTTTCTTGCTGGTACACGTTGACGCGAAACCGAGCCTCGCCCCCGAGATCGTAGGCCATATCGACCGATCCTTCGCGCAACAGCGTTTGCCGTTCTTCGTCGCTCAACAGGCTGAGCACGCGGGCCTCGAACTCTTCGCTGGGGGCAGCCTCCTGGTCAACTTTGCGCAAGCGACCGCCGATGCGGAGTCGCGGCGATTGGCCCGCCTTGAGGTGCAGGTCGGACGCCCCCGTCTTGATCACACCGCGGAGAAACGCGTCGATCTCTTCCGACCCACGGCGGGGCCGCGTTTGCTCGAAAGTCTGATCAACGCCGGCAACTTCTCCTCCAGACGGGACCGCAGCATTGTTGGCAGGCATCATCCACTCATGAAATCTTGGAGGAGGAGAGTTGATCATGGAGAACGGACCACGATCGCTTCTTTGCGATTGTGGTCCGTTCCAGCGGTTGTTTCAAGTCAGCAGGCGCACCCGCGCGGATGACCTTTCTACCGTAGTTCGAGAATCAGGTACAACTGAGGCTTCTCTTGATTGGCGCTCTCCCCGTCGCCGCGGTCCCCGAATTCGCCGATGGTTGGTGCGTAGGTCATCCCACCCACCAAGTAGGGCTCGCCCAGCGGCATCCGCAACGTGGTGGCGAACTGCTGGGTTTCGATGGCGATCCGGTCGACCGACGGTGCTACGCCATCGGCCGGCGGACTCACCACCGCTGCTCCCGTTCGCTGGCCTGGCACGGTAATCGTCGACTTCAGATCGACCGTCACCTCTTCGTCGCCCACGACCAGCGTCGGACGAATCTCGAGCAACGCTCCAAAGTTCGAGGTGCCGACGATGGGTTGATAGCCGACAGAATTGCCTGTCCCGAAACCGCCTTGATCCGATACCAGCGATATCACGGAGCCCTGCCGTCCAGCGAGTCGAGGTTGTTGCGTCCAGTCGCCCTCGACGCTGCCGACCACCGGGATGTACGACTGCACCATGTTGCGCCGCGTTCCACTGACCAGGTAAACCTTCTGGCCACTGAAGCATTTGGTGATGCCACGAATGGTGGTTGGCTGGCGAGTGAGAAACTCGAGCGTCTTGCGATCGATTTTTCCCTCGTCGCCCGACAGCAGCTTGTCCAGGTCGTCGGACATCAATAGCAGCCACCGCGCGTCGACTCGCAAGGTTTGACGTTTTCCGGAGCCCGAACGAAGTGCATCCAGCAGTCCCGCGATCATTTGGTGCACCTGTGGCGTTTGGCTAACGACAATCGACTTGCCAATTGCGGTGATCTGGGCATCCCCGCCACGATCGCTCCAACTGTCGGGCGCGATCGTGGTGACAATACCATCGATCAGGCCGCCGAGCGTCACGTTCATTCCATTGTCGGTGGAAGCTTCCATACCACCGCCACCTCCCATGTATCCCCCTCTGCCACCGCCGAACCCCCCGCCACCGCCGCCCATGCCACCGCCATACTGCGCGAACTGAATGCGAGCGCCGGTGGGACGATGGGCTGTAGTGAAACCACCTTCGCTCGAGCTCGCCGCTTGCGGGCCGCCTCGGTTCGTTTGGGTGACTGCTTCGCGATAAGCATGGTCGTGCACGTTCATGACCAGATCGCCCACGTCGTAGGTCCGCAGCACCAGTTGATCGTCGGCCTCTCCGGCCGGTTGCTGCGCCTGAGCAGCTCCGAAAACCATCAGGCCAAGGGCCAACAACGATCCAATAGTTACACAACGCATCGTAATGCCTCCTAAAACTCTGCAGTGATGGATAGGAAAACTCTTCGCATCGATTGCCATTGGCACGCTGGTCATTGCACCTCGCGCGACCATTGCAGCCGCGCGTTGTTCAACTGGCCGAGCAACCGCGGGCTGTGCGTCGCCCGGAACAGGAAGTCGTCGGCGGCGTCGCACCGGCAACTAAACAACGCAAACCAGGCCTCCTTCGAGCGAGAGGGCCGCTCTTCAATGCGGGCGATCAATGCCTGGGTCAGGGCCCTGGTCGTGCTGAGGGCTGGTGCGTTGTCGGCGGTGGGCAGTGGGCAGAAGGCGGTGAGTAGGTGAGGCCGCTTGATCTGCGAACTGGCCGCGGGGGGCACTTCGCTCATTTGCGGAGCAAATGGCCACCATCAGAGTTTTGGGCCACGTGTGGTTAACCGATGTACCAAAACTCGCTCGGTCTTCGAACTGGGCAAAGTTATAAACGCTTATCAAGAAAGGAGTTACGAATCCCCCAGGCCGCGGAGTTTTGGGCCAATTGGGACCATGGATCTAAATGGGGGAAGTTGGCCCAAAACAAGTTGGCCCAAAAAACGGGCCTCACCGGAGGGTTTGCCAGCGGCGCGAACCTTGGTGGACAGTTGGGCGTATTACTAGACACAGCCACGGAGCGGCGATCTTTTCAGCTCCGGCGGCGATCGAGGGCCGGCGATAGTGACGTCGCCGGCCGTTCTGGCACGACGCCTTTTCATGAGCGGTCTTGTCGACAGGTTCGGTGGAATCCGGACAATCGACAAGGACGGCAGGCTCCGGCGAGGTGGCACGGGACCACTAATCAGCCACCAAGCAAGTGCAATAAGGCGCTTGTACGGATCGTGCGGCACACTGCATTGAATAGCTGTGAATTTTGTGGTGTCAGTTTTTTTGACCACCCCCAAATCGTGGCCTATATTCGCTTGTGCCCCCGACTAGTGGCCTTGCTGCTTTCGGTTCGGCAACCTGCCCCGCTCGGTTTGAAGTCGCTGGTTCAGCCAGGCTGCAAACCATTCGCGATACATAGACGGAACGAAACAGAATGCGTCATTCGCAACCCAGCGCGATACTCCGACTCCTTGCCGCGGTAGCCGTAGGCGTTACAGCCCTTACGGCCGGCACCGTGGCACGAGCCCAGGGCGACGCCGTCGCCATTAGCGGCGAGGCAATGCCTCAGGTTATCACGAAGCTCCTGAGCCAAGGTCGGGAGCTGGAAGGTCAGCACCGCTGGGGCGACGCCCTGGCGCTATACGAAGAAGCCGTTCGCAAGCATCCGGACGACCGTCAACTGGCTGAGCGATTCGACATCGCCCGCCTGCACTACGGGGTGGAGCGTCGGTACGTCGATCACAGCTTCCTGGATGCCGTCTCGACATTGGAAGTAACACAAGCCGACGAACTGTACGGCGAGCTGATGGCGAGGATCGAGTCGCACTACGTCGACGCGCCGCCATGGAGTGTGCTGGCCAAGCGTGGCGTGCAATCGGTGGATGTTGCCCTCACCAAGACCAACTTCCTGCGTCACAACGGCATCAAGGCCGATTCTGCGACGGTACTGCAAACCCGGCGGGCCATCTACGCACCGCTTCGCAATCGTCAGGTCACTTCGCGGGAAGCGGCCGTGGCCGTCGAGCAACAAGTCGCCCAGATTGCTTCGCAGCAGCTTGGTCTGAGTCGTACGGCCGTGGCTTTGGAATTCACTGCCTCGGCGGCTGGCAGCCTGGACCATTACTCGGCATTCTTGTCGGGCGACCAACTGCGTGAGATCTACTCGCAGATCGAAGGCAACTTTGTCGGCCTGGGCGTGGAGCTGAAAGCTTCGCCTGAGGGTGGGTTGGAGATCGTGAGCGTGATTCCCAACAGCCCTGCCGAGCGAGCCAACATTCAGGCGGGCGACGTGATCACCATGATCGACAACAAGAACATCACCACCATGAGCACCGACGAAGCCGCCGGCATGCTCACTGGCGAAGAGGGCAGCTTCGTCCGCGTGCATGTGGTACCGTCGAAGACCAACGGTCTGGCACGACCAGCGTTCGACGTGGATGTGCGTCGCGAGCATGTGGATGTACCGAGCCTGGAAGGCGTGGAGATTGTCGACGCCTCGTACGGCGTGGCTTACGCCCGGGTGCCGGTGTTCCAGAAAACCACGAGCCGCGACTTGGAGCAGGCCCTGTGGGATCTGCACGCCAAGGGGATGCGGACGCTGGTACTCGACCTGCGCGGCAACCCTGGTGGATTGCTGACCTCGAGTGTGGAACTGGCCGACAAGTTTGTCGCCCAGGGACGCATTGTCTCGACCCGCGGCCGCAGTGCTGGCGAGGACTTCGACTACCGAGCCCACCGGGCCGGCACCTGGCGGGTTCCGCTGGTGGTGCTGATCGACGATCAAAGTGCCAGTGCCAGTGAGATCTTTGCCGCGGCCATCCGCGACAACCGCCGCGGCACGGTGGTTGGCGAACGAAGCTTCGGCAAGGGTTCGGTGCAGGGTATCTTCCCGCTCGGCTACGGTGGTGCTGGCATCCGCCTGACCACGGCCAAGTTCTTCTCTCCCAACGGACAGCCCATCAGCCAGGTCGGAGTGCAGCCCGATATCGTCGTACGACGGGCCAACGGCTTGCCGGAGGGAGGCCACATGGCGGCCTATCGGGGCACCGATCAGGACACCGCCCTGTCGAAAGCCCTGGAAATCGCCCGCAGCCAAGTGGTCCAGAGCACGACGTCCGATAGCTCGCACCGCTAGATCTAGCGGATTAGGCCCGCTCGAGGGTACCTGGGTGGCACGTTGACGGCGCGGGCAAATCGCCTGATACTGATGGTTTCTCGCGGGGCCACAACTAGCGGATTGTCTGTTCGCCCCCACCTCCAGCCCTCAGCCGAAAAGCTGCTTGCTATGCCAGCCGAAGACGACAACGACCTGTACGATGGCGACTACGAATTCGTCGACGATGACGACGACGAGTACGAAGACGGCGAAGAGTACGAATATGAGTACGAAGAGGAAGATGAGTACGAAGAGGAAGACGAGCCTGAGGCTGAAGTAGCCGAGGAGCCCGAGGAAGAAGAAGTCGCCGAGAAGAAGCCGAAGTCGCGGGCGAAGAAAGCACCGGCCAAGAAGGCTCCCGCCAAAAAGGCTCCTGCCAAGAACGCGTCGAAGGCCAAGGCCGAAACCAAAAAGGCCGAAACGAAGAAGGCCAAGACGACCAAAGCCAAGGCTGCCAAAGAGGAGTCCGAGGAGAAAGAACCGGCCGAGTCGAGCAAGAAGAAAGCCCCGGCCAAGAAGTCCACGAAGGGCAACGCCAAGAAGCAGAAGGAAATCTTCGACGACGAGCCCGAAGAGAAGCTCGCAGAAGCCGTCGAGGAGACCAAACCTGCCGACGAGCCGGCGGAAGCTCAATCCGACGCTCCCGCAGCCGAGGGCAGGGGCGAGGGTGAGGGCGCCGACGAGTATGGTCGCACCGAGCCGGTATCCAACTATGTGGTGCACGTGTACGAGTTCAAGGACTTCAAGCGGACCATCGACCGGAAGTTCACGCCCGAAGACGCGGATGCCTTTGCCACGGAGTACAACCGTTGCAGCAAGAACTATGGCCGCTTCGCCGTCCCTGGCAAGGCCGACGTAAAGCCGGGTGAAGAGCTGGCTCCATAGGCAATTCTGCGGTTTATTTCTGCAGAATCAGCTTGTCGTTCTTGGTTACTAGCAACCGATAGCACTGCCCTGCGTGCTCGATGACGATCTCGCGTGCACCTTGCAGGAGCGCGGCAGACTCGATGTGCCGTGGCGGTGGCTCCGGTGCGTTGGTCTGGGGTGCATCAGTCATGGTGAGCATCTCCTTGCTGGGCGGCCGACTGGGGAACGAACGAAGCAAGCTGCGCGGCAAACACCCCCGCCCGCGGCGAGTCGCCGTAGGCCATGGCCAGTTCCAGTAGTCGCCGCAAGCAGCCCTTGCAGCAAATGCCTTCCAGCGCCGCGACGGGCAGTTGGCGCAGTTCGTTATAGGCCTCGTCGCAGCGGCGCTGCTCGATCAGTTGAACGATGAGCGCCGCCCGGTAGCGCTCGACCGACGGTGCCAGATAGACGGCCCGCCTGAGCAACGGTACCACCGACTCGGCCGGCTGCCCCAGGTGCAGCGACGAGCGGCTCAGCAGGTACAACTGCAGGTCGTCGTCGGGCGAGAAGTGCAGCACCCATCGGCAAAGCCTCGCCACTTCGGCCCACATCCCCAGCCGTCCCAGGCCATGCTGCACGAGGGGCAGCATCTCATCGACGGCCGAGCACGATTCGGCCAGCGCCAGGTACACATCGCCGGCTAACTCTTTCCGCCCCAGGTGCCGCAGGCCCTCGGCCATCACCAATCGCGCAGCGGGCATCAGCGGGACCAGCATCTGCGCCCGCTCCACGTCGTGTAGCGCCTCGGCAAGCCGGCCATCGTGGTACAGCAGCAGGGCCCTGATCTGCCAAAGGTGTCCCTCGTCCGGCGATCGTGCCAACTCGACCTCCAGGACATCGATCGCACCCCGAGTGAATCCCCGCCGGTGCATATCGAGGGCCCTGCCACAGGCAGATTTTCTTGGGCACGATTTTTCGCACGAGAATATGAGTTTTTTTAGCGTCTCCATGGGGAAGAGCCTTGTTTTGTAGGGTTTTTCTTGAAACACACGCCCGTTGACACCTGGCGAGAGGTCGCTATCTTATTGCTATTGAGACGCAGTCGCAATACCTAGCCAGCCACGTGAATCGGATTTCGCTCGCCAGCGACCGCACCCCTTGGTCCCCCGTCCGCGAGAGTTCGCTCTGCCTCGCGGATCCCGCCTCGGAGGGATGCCTAAGAAATTGATGCTGTGATGAACCCCTCTTGGCAGAGCATTTTTTGGAGAAGTGTAATGAGTCGCGTTTTTGTTACTGGCCTGGGATTGTTGATGACCGTGGTACTGGCCCCCGCTGCTCTGTCCGACACCGACACGAGCCCCTACTGGTTTGCCGATCTTGGTACCCCGTCCACTGGCCAGTTCGAGTGGGATGAGTTTGCTGCCACGATGTCGCAGCCCACGCCTTTCGCTGGCCCCATCGTGCCGGATGTCGCCGAGTTCGGCACCGGTTCCGCAACGCTTTCGGCCAGCGACTTCGTTCCGGGCACCGGCCCTGGTCCAACGGTTCCGCTGTTTGCGAGCACCGATAACATTTACACCGCTGACTCGGTGGTGAATTTCGACCTCAGCTTGACTGGCTTGTCGACGGCCGAGGCCTTTTCGACGGTCGTGCTGCAAATTGGCGTGCAAGGCGGAGTCGACCCAACGTCCGTGCTGCTCGACGGTGTTGCACCTACCAAGTTGATCTATCGCGGCACCTCGGCCGGAGTGTTGCACGACATCGACGATGGCAACGCGGCGGCCGCGACCAGTTATGTGTGGGCCGAATGGCAGGTGGCCGCCGAAGCTGGCTACCTGGTTGAGTTCGCCAATGCCGGACCCCACACGAGTTTCGCCCAATTCCGCGTGGACTACGTGAATTCGGCCAGCGCGTACGACGCCGTTACCCCCAGCCAGGTGCCCGAGCCTTCGACGCTCGCCATGGTTGGCCTGGCCGGCCTGGGGCTGATGGTCGCCTGTCGTCAACGGCGGGTGGCTGGCTAGTTCCGAATGGTGATTCAGATCCCCGGCCGCCACTAGCTGGCGACCGGGGCTGAGTACCAACGATGTTTCGCTTCAGCACTATCAGGATGGTTGGTAGCACATGGACTCCCCCCAACGCTTCAAAAGCACTGCGGCCGTTGGTCGCCCGCCTGCCAGCAGGGCTCGTGGGTTCACGTTGGTCGAACTGCTGGTTGTGATCGCCATTATCGGCATTCTGGTCGCGTTGTTGTTGCCCGCGGTGCAAGCCGCGCGTGAGGCGGCCCGGCGCTGTTCGTGTTCGAATCATTTGAAGCAAATCGGTCTGGCAGTATTGCTTTACGAAGATACGTTCAACGGCCTACCCGCTGCGTGGCAACTATCGGATGGCGATAGCGAAGGGTCGGGAGACCGCTTTCAGGAAAGCGCGCTGGTCAGGCTGCTGCCCTACTTGGAACAAGCTAACCAGTTCACTCACTACAACCCCGAAGTAAACGTATTTCACCCCGACAACGATGGCGTGATCAGCACCGCCATCCCGGTATATCTATGTCCTTCGATGGTGCTGCCCGCGGGAGGCAACTCCACCGCCGCTCACGGCAGTTACGTTGCCTGCACTGGCACCACACGGCCCGACTTGTACATCGATGTGCGAACGCACAAGTGCTTGCACAACGGGGCGATTATCGCCCAGCTGAAAAACGAGAAGCTGTTGCCGCTGCGGACGATTATCGATGGCACCAGCCATACCTTTGCGATTGGCGAGTTTGACTACTTCGATGGTCAGAGCGACTCGGGGCCGAACTGGGCGGGCGGTTACGTGGTTGGCGCGTTTGGTGCTACCCATGGCGAGTTCAATCCCAGGTTGCCGCCGGACGATTACGGGCAGTTCGCCAATACGCACACGGCGTTTCGTAGCGATCATCCGGGCGGCGCTCAGTTTCTGATGGTCGACGGTTCAGTGCACTTCGTCACGGAGTCCATTACCAAGGAAGTTTACGACGCGTCGGCCACACGCGAGGGTGGCGAGCTCGTGAGTTTGAGCTCGTTGTAAACGGGACTGTCAGCACCTCCGTTTGTTCGCACAGCAATCCACTTTCAACCTTCGTAAGAAAGTTGCCTTAGATATGAGCAAGCACATGATCGTCCTTGCCGCCTGTATGATTCCGTCGCTCTGCGTTTCTGCCGACGAGGGGTTTACCTCCAGCCTGCAAGTGACTTCGGGCTTCGAGGAGCCAAGTGGTTGGAGTGTGGGCGATGCGGGGTCGACCCATCAGGTTTGGGATTACAAGACAGGCTCTGCCGATAACCTTCCCGACCGTGGCTACGATGTCGCGGGGGCGACGCTCACCGAGCCCACTCACAGTGTGCTATCGCCTGGCTTCCAGAGCGGCACCTACAACTTCTACTCGTTTGCCGGCGACTATAGTGCGGCGGCCGACATCTACAATCATGGTGGGGCTGCCGAAGGCCTCGGCACTCATGTGATGGTGCAGATAGGCTCGTCGCAGAATCCCGACGAAGATTCTCTCCCAGGGCATGGCACCGGAGTCTATCTGGAGTCGCTGCAAATTGTCGACCTGTCCGACTCGCCCCTCACCGGGGGAGCGAGCGACGACGCCTTACAGGTGGCCGAACTGAGCTACGAAGATGCCGTGCTGACGAGTTTTGGCGAGGCGCAGTATCAGGAGTTGGTCTTCGAATTCTGGTTGCCAGAGTACACGGGCGACTTTCGCATTAACTGGAACCAGAAAGTCCATTCCACCGTCGATACGCTGCGTGTCGACACCATGATCGCCGAGCAGACTGCTAGCGGTGGCTCGCCGTTCTTCGAAACGGTGGAGTATCCACCGGGCGACTACGATCAAAGCGGTACCGTCGACATCGATGACTACACGTTTTGGAAATCGCAATTTGGCACTGACAATGTCGCGGCCGACGGCAACCTGGATGGTGTGGTGGACCTGGCCGACTTCGCCGTTTGGCGGAACAATTTGGGGGCCAGTTTGCTTCCTGCAGGTGCTCAGACTGGTATACTGGCCGTCCCTGAACCCACGGGAAGTCAGTTGGTCGGCACGCTGGTAACGACGGCCGTTTTCTTCGCCTGGGTGAACTGGTTCGTCCGCCCCGTCCGCGCACAAAAGAGCAAATAATGAGGGGCCACCGTCCGTGCGACTGGTCCCATTTCGACGACTCCAATTTTTCACTCAAAGCGAGATAAGTATGCTGTTCAAATCGACCGTGCTATTGTCCTGCCTGGCTGGCCTGATGGCCATGGCCAGCGTTTCCCACGCCCACTTCCCCTGGCTTTCCTCCGACGATGAGGGGCGCGTGCTATTGTTCTTCAACGAGTCGCCGCACGAGATGGATTACCGCATGCCCGAAGTGGTTGGTAAAGCGAAGGTGATGTTGAAGGGTAAGACCGACGAACTGAAGCAGGTCGAACTCGAGGCCGAAGAGACGAAAGAATTTGTCGGCCGCAAGAGCGAGCCGGATGCCGTATCGACTGGCGTGCTGACCACCACCTGCGTCTACGGCAACTATCACGGCACATTGCTTTCGTACTATGTGAAGCACTACGCCGGCAACGTGAAGCAAGCGGCCGAGCTCGAAGGCGACAAGGCGGTCGATGGCTTTGCGATCGACGCCCGCCCTTCGCTCGTCGACAAAGGCATTGCCATAACCGTTACCCGCGACGGCAAGCCCGTGTCCGATGCCAATGTGACGGTAACCACGTCCGATGGCGAACAAGCCGACAAGCAGTCTGGCAAGGATGGAGTAGCGAAGTTCTATAACCTGGCCAAAGGCAAGCTGGGCTTCACCGTTGGGGTGACCGACAAGGAAGAAGGGGAGCTGAACGGTGAGAAGTACACCAGCGCATCGCACTATCTGACGATGACCGTCGATACTTCGGTGCCGCCCAAGGAAGAGACCCCGGCGGACAAGGAGAAGGCCGCCAGTAACGAGCCGCCCGTTCCCTCGGCCCTGAAGCCGTTGCCCGAGGCCGTGACGAGCTTCGGCGCCGCGGTCGCTGGCGATCACGTGTATGTCTACAGCGGACATACCGGTCGGGCTCATGCCCACTCCAAGGAGCACTACTCGCAGCGTTTCGTCCGTATGCCGCTGGCCGGTGGCGAGTGGCAGGAACTGCCGATGCAGGACCCCGTGCAGGGGCTCGCATTGGTGCCTTACGACGGCAAAGTCTACCGCGTGGGCGGTGTGTTCTCGCATAACTCCAAGGACGAAGACGCGGACATGCACTCGGTCGACAAGGTGGCCATGTTCGATCCCGCCACCAACCAGTGGAGCGATTTACCTTCTCTTCCCCAGGCCCGCAGCTCGCACGACGCCGTGGTGATCGATGGAGTGTTGTACGTCGCCGGTGGATGGGACTTGCAAGGTACGCCCGATGGGGTGTGGAGCGAGACTGCCTTGAAGTTGAACCTCGAGCATCCTGAAGAAGGTTGGCAAGAGTTGCCCCAACCGCCGTTCGTGCGGCGGGCACTGGCGACTTCGTTTGTCGACAACACCTTGGTCGTCATCGGTGGCATTGACGAATTCGGCGACATCTCCCGGCAAGTCGACGCCCTGGATCTCGCTTCGGGCGAGTGGCGCACTCTGCCCGAGCTGCCCGGCGATGGCATGCAGGGCTTTGGTGTCTCGGCCTGGAATCACAAAGGCAAGCTGTACGTCAGCGGCAGTTCGGGCATCGTCTATGCATTGTCGGACGATCTCGATGGCTGGCAGGAAGTGGCTCGCCATGCTGACCCGCGGTTCTTCCACCGTCTGTTGCCCGCTGGCGACGACCGCCTGCTGATGATCGGCGGCGCTTCGCTGACGCGGCGCGGCCATGTGGCCGACAGCGAGTGGGTAGAGCTGAACGAGGAGTAAGCGGGAAGCGAATGCTATCGCTTACTGAGCGGCTTGGATCTGCCGAACCCCAATTTGCAGGCTGAGAATCACCAGCCACAGGCTGGCGCCCAGGTCGGTGAGCCGGAACCAGGGTGGGGCAATGGGCATCCACAGCGTGGCCTGGTGCACCAGTGCGCCGAAGAACAGGCCGTAAAGCAACAGGTAGACGATCAGGTTGGCGCTCATGACCAACAGCCGCATTTGCGGTGGTACGCGATCGCGTACGGCCAGCGTCGACCCCAGCATCAGTGTTGCCACGCCTACCATCACGGGCACCATGGTGGCAAACTGTGCGACCGTCACCAGGGTGAGCCCCCCCACGAGTAGCCACCCCACGGTGTTGGGGGGCAGTTGTTCGAGAAATGTGGGTAGGGAATCGTTGCGGTTCATAACTCCCATGCTGATTGGACGAACATCAGGCGTAAAGCAGTTTGCCTGACAGAAAGTGCGAAATCGCCGACCGGGTTATGCCGGTCGTGCGGCGACGGCAAAGCCTCCGGGGGCACCAGCAGCTGGTCTGCACCTCGATTGCTCAGTTTTCGTTGACCGCCGCCACCAAGTCGACCATCGCTTTTTTGCCATCGCCAAAGAGCATCAGGCAGTTGTCGGCGGCAAACAGGGGATTGGGAATGCCCGCAAAACCGGGCGAAAGGCTCCGCTTGATGACCACCACGGTGCGGGCTTTGTCGACTTCCAGGATTGGCATTCCAGCGATGGGGCTGGTCGGGTCGGTATTGGCCACGGGATTCACCACATCGTTCGCGCCCAGCACGATTGCCACATCCACCTGCGAGAACTCAGGATTCATCTCTTCCATGGTCTTGAGTTTGTCGTAGGGCACGTCGGCCTCGGCCAGCAGCACGTTCATGTGTCCCGGCATGCGACCAGCTACGGGGTGAATGGCGTATTCGACAGTGGCACCACGGTTCTCCAGTTCGTCGGCGAGTTCTCGAACCGTGTGTTGGCATTGGGCGACCGCCATGCCGTAGCCGGGCACGATGACCACATGCTGGGCGCCGTCGAGCAGCATGGCGACTTCTTCGGGGCTGGTGGCTTTGATCTTGCCCTCGTAGACTTCGTCGGCCGAAGGACCTTCGGCCGATGGTTCGAGCTTGCCGAACACCACGTTAGCCAACGAGCGATTCATCGCTTTGCACATGATGTTGGTCAGGATCAACCCGCTGGCACCCACCAGCGAGCCGGCGATAATCAGGACGTTGTTTTGAATCAAGAAACCGGCCGCCGCGGCCGCCAGGCCCGAATAGCTATTCAGCAGCGAAATGACCACCGGCATGTCGGCGCCGCCAATGGGCTGAACCAGCGTGATGCCTAAGACGGCGGCCACCCCCACCAGCACCCAGAACGCCCACGCATAGCCGGCCACCATCAGTCCCAGTAGCACCAGAGACGAAACGGCCAGCACACCGCTGACGAATTGCATGCCTGCGGGTGGTTTGCGATCGACCAGGCGGATGCCCTGCAGCTTGCCGGCCGCGATCAGTGAACCCGTAAGTGTCACAGCACCGATCAAGCCAGCCGCACCCGCGGCCAGCAGGGCGAAGTTGGGAGCAACTGGCTGCACCTTGTCCGCGACCTTTTCGACGACCGTAACAAGGCTCTCGCGTTGGGCGATGTCTGCTCCCGCCACCAGTAGCGAGGCCGCGCCGCCAAAGCCATTGAACAGCGCCACCAGTTGTGGCATCTCGGTCATCTGCACTCGCACGGCCAGCACCCAGCCGATGGCCGCGCCAATAGCCATGGCGCCGCCCGCTAATCCGACCGGTAGCAGTCCGAGTCTCACGACGGTGACCAGCACGGCGATCAGCATCCCCACGGCGCCCAGCAGGTTGCCGCGGACCGCCGTGCGGGGATGCGTCATGCCCTTGATGCCCAGGATGAACAGCACCGCGGACAGCAGGTAGCCGGCATCGGCGAGTTTGGGACTGGCGAGGTAGGTCGTGATGTCGGCGGAGGCTATCAAGAGAGGTTCTTTATCGAGTTGGTGGTGGTTTACTTCTTCTTGAACATGGCCAGCATGCGGTGGGTGACAAAGAACCCACCCACGACGTTAATCATCGCCAGTACGATAGCCACGAAGCCGAGCGTGGGCGCCAGCCAAGCCACCTGGAAGTCGGCCTGCATGGCCAGGATAGCCCCGATCAGCGTGATGCCACTGATTGCGTTCGAGCCACTCATCAGCGGAGTGTGGAGCGTGGGCGGAACCTTGGTGATGATTTCGAAACCCACGAAAATGGCGAGTACGAATATGGTGAACGTTGTCATGACTCGGCGTCCAGGTTGGGGACGGGGAGGAGGCTGTAATTAGTTGGCGGTTTCGAGCAGTTGTTGCACGCGGGTATTGGTAATTTCGCCCCCGCGAGTTACGAGCGTATCGCGAATTACTTCATCCTCGGTATCGATCGTCAGTTCGCCGTCCTTGATGAGCAGCGAAAAGAAGTTGATCAGGTTGGTGGAGTACATCTGGCTGGCACTCAGCGGCGCGGTGCTGGGAAGATTCGTGGGCCCGAGGATCTTCACGCCTTGGTGTTCGACGGTCTGGTCGGGCTGCGTCACCTCGCAGTTGCCACCCCGTTCGGCGGCCAAGTCGACAATGACACTTCCCGGCTGCATAGCGGAGACAGCCTTTTCGGTAATCAACAGCGGCGACCTGCGGCCCGGAATCGCGGCCGTGGTGATTACGACATCGCACTGGGCCACGACGCCGGCCAGTTGCTCGCGCTGTCGATCTTCTTGCTCGGCCGACAGTGCCTTGGCGTAGCCGCCCTTGTCTTCGGCGTCGTCGGTGGCCAGGTCCAACTGTACGGCCGTTGCCCCCACGCTTTCAATTTGCTCGCGAGCGGCGGGACGTACATCGTACGCCTGCACGATGGCTCCCAGTCGCCGAGCAGTGGCAATGGCCTGCAGCCCGGCAACGCCCGCACCAATTACCAGCACCTTGGCCGGCTTTTGCGTTCCCGCGGCGGTCATCAGCAGCGGAAACATCTTGGGCAATTCGTAAGCGGCCAACAGCACCGACTTGTAGCCGGCCACGGTTGCCATGCTCGAGAGCACGTCCATGCTCTGCGCGCGACTAATGCGGGGCAGCAGTTCCAGCGCAAACAGCGTGAGCTTCCGCGAGGCATACTCCGTAGCCGCCGCGGGACTCCCCAGGGGGTCGGCCATGCCGATTACCACGGCACCGGGCTTCAGATCGTCGAGATCAGTTGGCGATCCCGTGGGATTGGCTCCCAGGGTGCGGACTTGCAGTACCACATCCGCCGCCTGCAGCAGCGTTGCGCGATCGGCGACAATCTCCGCACCCGCCTCGCGGTAGGCTTCGTCGGTAAAGCCAGCGGCGATGCCGGCGTTGGCTTCCACCTGGCAGGAAACTTCCCGCTTCGCGAGCGCCGCAACTCCCGCCGGCACCAGCGCTACACGGCGTTCAGCAGCACTGGTCTCACGAGGGACGGCGACAATCATGAAAGCATCCAGCAATGAAGATAAGACGAGCTCAACGCGCGCATTCTAACCCATTTGCCGTCCGCTGTCCCTAGCAGTCGCCGCAGAAGGGATGCGACGCAGCTAACGGCGACTCTCGCGACTGGGTTGCGCCGAAGCTGGATAGTCCAGAAAGTCTATTAAACGCAGAGTTAGGGCGCCGGTTGTGCTGTTGTTTCTATCTCCCCTTTTTCCGCCGCCCTCTCCGTCGCAGAAGCGTGGAGGAATGCCCGCCACTTGGCAGCGTCGTCTCCGAAGTTTTGCCCAGTGTACTGACGGAGCGACCCAATGAAGGCGGCTACCGTCTCCTGTCGTTGTCGCTCGAGTGCTGCTTCGATTCGCGGAGTACTGCGATAGCCATCTTTCGGCACATAGTACTGCTGGACGTATTCGATCATTTCGGCAGTGCGAACCGCGTCCTGATGGGACTCGATGCCGCGATAATCCTCTTCCCAAGCCGCCAGTTCTCGAGTCACGCTCCGTTGATGAATTCCAACCAAGTACTGAGGTATCGCGAATATTGCCCACGCGAGCACACTTATCACCACCGGAATTAGCCAAATGATTTTACGCCGTCGCATGATCGATCCGAGTTGAGGTGAGCTCGGGAAAGGTACGATCGATGTATGATACACCCGTTGGCAAACGCTTCGTCACGAGTTCTTGCACTTCGGATGGCAAACCACCTAAGAACGTGTTTTAAAAATTCATTTTTCCGCCATGGCCAGCCGTTTGGACATGAGACTGATCATGGCGATGTAGGTGATCGCTTCGCTGGAGGCTTCGGTCTTTTCGTAGTCCTTGCTGTGGCGACGGTGACGTCCTAGCCAGGCGAAGGTGCGTTCGACAATCCATCGTTTCGGCAGCACGACGAACCCTTTGACGTCGACCGGACGAAGCACTGTGTGCAGCATCCAGCCGAAAGTCTCCTTAACCCACTCTGGCAATCCCGATCGACCATACGCAGAATCGCCGAAGATAACCTTGAGTCGCCGAAACTGCTCTCCCAGTTTGTCCATCACCCACTCTGCTCCCCACTGATCCTGCACGGCTGCGCTATGAACTACCACGGCCAGCACCAGTCCCAGCGTATCGACCGCCAGATGCCGCTTACGACCAGTGATTTTCTTGCCCGCGTCGTAGCCACGTTCTTCTCCTCCCTCGGCCGTTCGGATCGACTGGCTGTCGACAATAGCCGCTGTGGGAGTCGATTTCTTGCCAGCCGCTTTCCGCACCTTTTCCCGCAAGCGATCGTGAATTCGCTGCCAAGTGCCATCGTCTCGCCACCGCCGGAAAACTCCATAAACCGTGTTCCAATTCGGGAAGTCCTGGGGCAGCATTCTCCACTGGCAACCCGTGCGGACCAAATACAAAATCGCATTGACGATCCGCCGACGATCGATCGGCCGCCGCCCCAGTCTGGCGGGAGGTGGCAACAACTGCCGAACCGATTGCCATTGCTTGTTCGTCGAATCACTGGAATACTGACACTCCGTTTTCATGCTGCGGCTCCTTCCTTGAGGCTGCTAACCAAAAGAGGGAGCCGTAGCTGTTTTTTGCTATTCAGGCAATTTCAAAACACGT
>NZ_JAMXLR010000014.1 GCF_024054565.1 Aeoliella straminimaris | reverse complement strand
CAAGTTGCGGCGTAATTGTGGTATTTGCTCGTACCAATCTCCATCGAGCAGGCCCTCAAACTGCCGCGATTCTTGCCGAGTGTGTGGCTCACACCGCAACCCCATGCGGGCCGATGCTGGTCGCGTCAATCGCTGCCATCCGTGGCCCTTAAATCGATCAATCGGGGTCGTTGGAGCGCGCTGTGCTTCGCTGACGGGATTCGTTGGTGATGACCGCTCTCAGCGTCTCTTTAGCCAGGTGCGCTACCAGTGGTAGCGTTTCCGGGTCGTCGCGAATGGCTGCAAGCGCCGGCTCAGCTGACTTCGCTCGTTGACCGAAGGCGGCCAAACCAGAAAGCGTCCCAGCCAGCAACATGTCACGATGATCAACGTAGACACCGTGGTCATCTCGTCGATACAGCATGGCCGCATAACCTTCGGCAGACGGCGCTGCCAGCTTTCTTGGTTTGCGGTAGGATCTCAAGCTCGGTCCTGGGTCTTTGAGCATTTCGATTAAAGTCGGGATGGCGGTTTCCCCAGGTTTCCCCATCTCGGCCATCGCTAGCCCAGCGGCGGTGCGCAGATCTGCCACCAGCTGCCACGGATCAGGCGATTCTAGGATCGGGACGTCATCACGCGTTTCGGGCGCCTGAGCCGTAAATTTGAGAATCTCATGTAGTCGGGGGACTGCTTCTGCAGCATCTGGTCCAATCCTTCGCAGCAACCGCATCACCTGCACGGTTTCCCGTGACGGTGGTTGCTGTAACAGCGAAATCAGAGTCGGCTGCGCAAACACCAGTGCCGTTTCGAGTCTCTGCAAATCCTTCAAGGCAGCAATGCGGGTGTTTGAGTCAGCCGACCGCAGCCTCTGGAGGAACTCCTGGTTTGCGAAGTCGCTCAAGTTCTGACAACGGCTTTTCTCCTGTGCGATCACCGGTGCGACGAAGGCGATGCATGCGATTGCGATCCAAGTATCCAAAGACAACTTTTTCATATTACTGACCACGGGAGTATCTTTGCTCCAGATGTGTTTGGTCCAAGCGCTGGATGCGCCTTCAGTTGAGGAACAATGAGGGATGATGTCTGATACACTCATGAGACTTCGACGTGAGATGTGTCGCTTGCTTACTACCCGGTCGCATCCCACACTGGTTTATCAATTCTCTGAGAGATCATCCTCGCGTCGGCTCGCAACTGCGTCAGATCTCCGTGATCGATAACATTGATTCGCCGGCCATCGCCGAGGACGAGATTGAGTTCGTAGCTGTAGAAAGACGAATCAGAGCCACTACACCGCTCAGAAATCAACTGCAGTGCGTAGATCTCGTCCAAATGAATGTCCTGTCCTTGAAAACGTCCCGTCGAGTAGACCCCGCGGTTCACGTCGAAGACATTCGGTGACAACTGGAAGTACAGGTGCAGTCCCATTCCGCCTATGGCCACAACTCCAACGACAATCAGGATGACACGGACCCATGAGGGAATCTCAGGCGCAACCAGGACGACCAAGATCAACGCAAGGCTGATGATCATAAAGGTCATGCAAAACGCGATGTAACCCCACGTCGCCCGGAACTTCATGCGATTGGGCTTTTGCATCACGAGTCGATGCGTCCTGAAGCTTGCCCCTCCGCCATTCAGCGGACTCCACTCTGTAGACGTGGCGACTGCATCGTCAAGTGTTGACGGATCGAACGGTACCGGTTCAGCACTCAATAGGCGAAGTTTCCGCACCATTTCATTGAACATCTTCACGTCTCCAACTGGTGGCCCCAACTTACTCGCCGATGATCGACTCCACTTGTCTCAATGTACTCATCCCGACCGAGCGCATCTGGCTGCTTGCCTGCTTGTCTTCGCCGGGGGCGAGGTAGGGTATTAATTGGCAATCTCATCTGTCATCAGCGACCGGACAGCGGCAAATGATGCCAGCAATCCTAAAACGCCCCACATTCCGACAGTTAACCAGAACCGGAAAACTTCGCTGTCTCGATCGTAGTAACGAGTCTCTCGCCACCATGCATTTCCTCTGGGACGCATAACGTAGCCAGCCCCGATTGCCCGGTACACGTAAAACCACAAGCATGCAGCTAATCCGGCAAATACCATCGCAAAAACGTATCTCATGAGTCGATAAATCATCGCTACGACGAGCGATCCTCCCTGGCCGAGTACAGCTAACGACCAATGATCATTGCACACAACGCAACTGGGAAATCAATGATCGCGATGCCGACGGCGCCCGCTGCGACCGCGAGCACCTCACGAGCCCTTCAACAAAAAACCATGTGGTGGAAAGCTCACTTGTCCTTCCTCTATATGGCAGGACGAAGGTGACTGGGTTATGGAATCAAGAAGCATCGCCGAAGTGAACACGCTAGGAATCTGCCTCTCTGATTCCCCATCTCGAATTGGCTCCAGCCGCCGTCGATCCACCTTGAACAGCTCCGACGAAACCCCAGAACGTGCCGATGAAACGGGCAAAGAACCAAAAGCTATCGCCTCCAAACGGCGAGAGCCAGAGGCCACTGATCGCACACGCGACGCAAAGTGCCCCGCCCAGCGAGGCGCCGACCAGTACCCTCCATCCCCCAGGCAGTTTCTGGTGACAGAGTCGTCCAACCAGTTTCGAAAGCCTCTCACCGACTACGAAAAGTAATGGTAAGGGGAGCGTCCACAGCCAGTCGATAAGACGACCACTGCCCTGTCGCCGAGGAGAGGGTGGCGGTCGCTCCGGAAGATTGGGCGGCAAGTTCATCAGGTCAATCGTCGCGACGTCGGCCACCACGCCAGCGGTTGAAATCCCGGGCGGTTGGTGCAGGACACGGACGTGCAGGAACCGATGGTCGGCATTAAGCCTAGAATTGCCGAAACGATCGACCAGTCGGACGTGTTTGCGTCTGCTGCGTTCGCCACCGGCCGGTACCGGGCCGACACCGCCCAGACCCGACCTTCCCGCTTGGGTCAACTCCGGGGATGCAAGGTCAAGTTCTTCGACGGGAGAGAACATGGACTCGATCGTGATCTCCCTCGGACTGATCACTGCGTCGGTGTGATTCCTCACGGTGAGCTCAAAAAACAGATTGCTGGCATCCTGCGCTACCGGCCGCAACCCGACGATTGAGAGGTCGAATTCGTTGATCGCCATTGGGGCGTTTTCAGGCTCCCGCTGAAGGCATAAGACTGGCGTCAGGGCCAGAAAGCAGCCGAGGAGTAACCAGTTCATGACCGTTCCAATCTGTTCGGTTTCCGCTTGCTGGCGTCGCTTCAAGCGGACCCAAGATTAACGTATTGATGAGACGTGCGGCGTTCGCGAGCGTGTCTTTCGCACCTCCGAGCGCACGCACGTTTGCTGACACATTCATTATACGAAGTCATTCGCTGCTGACCGAGTGTAGCGGTCAGGCTTACGTTTCACAATAAAGTTAAAGCGGCGAGTTGCATTCGAACTGCTTGGGAACTAACCCTCACCGTAATTGTGCAACTTCCTTGCAGCAAACTCGTAGAAAACAAACCGCAGTGGCGGCTAAGCTGTCCATTCAAGTTCCGCGTGATACGCCGCTGCTACCGCCGCGAGAAGTAGAACATAGAACATAGCTCTAAGAAGTCCGCCTATCGAGTTCACAGTGATTTCCCTCCTATGAATATTATACTGCCAACGTGGCCGCAGATCCGGTGCTGAACGAACGCGGCGCTGGAAAACCGCACCCCTCTTGCATACTCAAGCGTCTTCGCAAACGTGGCGGTTACGGCAAAAAATGGAAAAAATCTTCACAGTACCGTGTTCATCAGCATCCTCTGGAAGATTCACGCTGGCCGTTTGGTATGGTCCGGTGATGTAATTCTCCAATCGGAACTCCTTGACGTTGGTGCTTCCGTCGCGAAGAGGAATTTCAACCCGGCAGTCGAGGTTCACTGGTCCGACGAGAAAACTGGTGCCACGTCCGAGTCCATCGACGTATTTGTGCCCGTCCACGTGGAAGTGGTTCTAGACGGCCCCAGAGAACAACGCCGGGTGAGACAGTCTAACCTTCAGACTCAGTCGGTGCGGACCAGTAGGATGCACGATCGGTGCGTCGTCTGGGCTGGCGGAAAAAACTGAGGTCGTCCAATAAGCGTCACGGCGATCGGGACAAGTGAAATAGACGATGTCGCGGTGTCTTGTATTTATTTGGATATTTGTGATCAGCGGCTCGCCGTCGGTCCCTATGATGTCAGGGATCAGCCAGAAACTGTGGTTCTTGGCTTCGCGGCGTTCCTCGTCACTCAATTCCAGTCGAGGCAGCTTTTCCCCGGGGTCCGTCAGGTCGCCGTTCTCGTTGACGTCCATGTAAAGGTCGTCGCCGTCGACGACGAACCAGACACGCCTTTCGGCGCTCAGGACGAACAAGCAGTACCGCGGCTCTCCCGATGCCCAGAGCGGTTCCTTCTGGATCGACCGATCAACTTTGGAAAGATCGACTTCCTCGGCGACGGTCATTACGGGTAAAGACGCGATGACCGCGAGAATTACCATCCAGATCTGAAACCAACCCATGATCCACCTCACTTCTTTGCCGAACGACCAAGGTATCCGATTTCAGGGTCCCAATTGTGGCTCGCGCCGCAGCACCGGTTCCAATAAAAATTGCGCCGGCGGGAACACGCTTGGTTCTGGTGATTGTCTTCATTGAGCGGATACCCATGGTTTCTCTACGACACTCGTTGTCTTGCTGCTATTAGGCACTGAATGATACTTTCAGCCGCTTCGTAAAATCGTGGCCAGTCTTCAGTCGAGATGACCTCGCAATCGACATACGCTCCGCCATCCTTTCTCGAAGTGAAAAAATGAAAGCTCTTACCAGTATTGCCGTAATCGTAGACAATGATACTGCGACCGAAGACCGATGTTCTGAGATCTGCGTTCTCCTTGAGAACCGCTCTCACGTCAGGGGTTAGCAGAGACCGGACGTCCTCCGGTTCAAGTGTGCCAATCACAATTTTCTGATGAAACTCGGGATCCTCTTCATATTGAACCGCGCCCCATACGTGCTGATTCAATAGCTTAATCATCAGGCTATGTTGGTTCGGTGTGAGATTAAAGCTCGGAAATTCTGTCTCCTTTCCTCCCGTAAAAACCAGGCAGGTATATTCTTCGACCTTGGTGGTCTCCACATAGCTATCAGGTCGATTCATCCGCGTGGTTCTTCTTGTCCGGAGATTACAAAGGCTGAGTGTCCCCTTTGCGTATGGTCTCGCGAGCAGATCGCTGGCACGGCCGAACCCCAGGTTGGCGTCGACTGCATCTTGAACCCGAGCAGGCACTGTTTCCATCACTTCCATGCCCAGTGTCCGTGCGATTTCTGGCAGCTTCTCTCGTTGAAACGACTCAAGCCTTTCTACGCGGCTGAAACGAGACGGATGTTTGACATACTTAAGTCTGATGGCATCTATAATGGCAGTCACTATAATGCCTCCCACCACGAGGACAAAAATCCCCACAAAAGCAAAGAACTGATATCCGTACCAAGGAAGTGTCTGCATCATCGATTTCACCTAGATGGCAAGTTGAGATGTGAAGTCGTGATGCGACTTATCATGTTGTAATTTCTTGCTTGGACAGCGATTTTGTGGTCCGTCAGGGTGACGCGGTTAGTAGCGGCCCCATCGCAGCGAACGACGTTGAATTCAAGTCCCACGCGGCCCGCGACTACGTGTTAGCTGGATTGTTGCAGCGGCTACCTATCTTCAAAAGTCAAATTATCCAACCGCAGCAGCCTCCACTCTCCTCGAACCCACTCGTATTCAAGTTGTAGCCTGTAAGGAATCGAATCGACGTGAGCCACTTTGGGACGGATTTCAGGCGTCAGCCCCTCGATGTCCGCCGGAGCCAGATTTCCAACGTTGATGCTGCCCGCGCTCAGGACAATCGTCGCTTGGTCACCAGAGTAGTTGCTTTCCAATACTTCGATCTCTCCCTCGTTGTAGGGCTCGTCACCCCCGGAACTAGGAAGGATATCTTTCGTGTCTCTTTCAATTTGGCCCGTCGCAATCTCTGGATGAGCGGAGATGCCGCTCTCTCTCCAGCAGCCACAAACAGACAGCCCAAGTACAACGGGGAGGGATAACAGGCATCTCATGTGTTGTCCTCAAGTTTCGATCTGCTCGTTCACGCATCGGCTAACCGTTCGTCTCGAAGACCTCCTTCGCCCCAGTTATTCGTCGGGTATCTCGACGTCGTCGAAAGAAAACGTCAGCGTGCGATCGACGGATTTCGTGGGGGCCTCGACGACCAGTTTCCACTGACTGCGGCGCGTCCTGATCTGGTCGGTTTCGAAGTCGAAGGTCATCTCGTGAGGATATCCACTGCCTCGACCATGCCCTTCCGGCTTAAGCAACTGTTCTCCCACATCCAATCGAACTTTGTCCCACGGAACGCGGACGCCGTAGCCGAGGAGCTTGAACTCTCCTGGCAGTAGTCGCGCTTTCGCAATGGCAATCTGGCTGATGCCGGCATCGGCGATCTTGGGTGCAATTTCGCCGATGGGACCGATCACTTGCTTGCTTCCATCTTCGAGCAAGAGTGAAAGCCGATAATTTTCAAACACTCCTCCGACTTTGTCGGGCGCGAATCCGAGGTCGACCCATGTCCATTTGATATTGTTGGTTTCCCCCCGACTGACACCCGTCTTGCGGGGATCAATCGAACTTCCCTCGGGGCCAACAAGAGCAAACAGTTCGTGCAGCTTTTTGTCTTCTGCGAGGCCGACGCCTTCCATTCGGAGATTCAAGCCGTATTCGTCGTATTTCGCGTTTGTTTTTTTCTCGAACCCGGCTCTCTCAATGCGAATGAGCCCATCGAGTGCATCGATTTCACGTGGCGCCAACTGCGAAACGGGTGGTAGGGTGCACTGATTCCACTCCTGGCCGATCTTCAGTTGGGCGGTCACATCGACTTTGCGTACGGCAACTCCTTCCGGCCAATCGTCCCTTTCAATTCGAAGCGAGACTGCGTCGGACATGTCATAGACCCAAATCAGAAACTTGGGCCTATACGTTCTCGATTGGCTGTCTGCGAAGAAAACCGTTGCTTCATAGCCCACAACGTAGGGCTGTCCGACCCAGGGCTCGGGGCGAATCACCACGTCGAGTTGGTCGAACATCCCGTGACGTTCCAGGCGGGCTTGAAATGCTCCCTGAGTAATTGGCTTAGCAACCGGCACCGAATCGCTTGGGAAGGCGAAAGCAGGTGCCCGCTTCAACGCGACGGTCGAGCGATCGAAGTTGTCGATTCGCAAACCGGCTGCATCCATCAGCAGGTCCATGGCTTCCCAGAAAGGCTTCTGCTCGAATTCGATGGCCACTTCTTTTGAGAGGGTCTTCTCTCGAGGAATGATCCACTTTACATCAAACGTCACGTTACCCTGCTGCTCGAACTTGGCCAGCACGTCCCGCAACGGCTGCTTCGTTTCGTTCAACGAGATGAAAGTCGTTTGATTGAGGTCTTGCGATTTCGCATTCCCTACGAAACTGACGACGCATGCTGTAATTAACATCCAGCGAAACATCACGGGTCGACTCGCTTATGTACAGTTTACCGGTGAAGCGATTGCAGCATTCAGGACGTTCTTGTAGCCCTTGGCGGAGGGCGAGTCACATCGGTCCGCTCCACAACGGGCGATCTGCGGACTTATTCACTATACCAAGGGCAACGACGAAGCGCCCCTGCCATTCGCGCAATTAAGAACCGGTATCGGTTCCGAAGATTGGGCGGATTCAACGAAACGTCCACTTGGATTGAATGCCAAAACGACCTACCGATTCAAAGATGCGGTCGGCTCCCGGCTGAAATCAACAGTCCGAATGAGCCAACTACCAACAAGCCGGGCGCGGACGGTTCGGGAATTCGGTTCCGCCCTAAAGCGAGTTCGCGCACCAAGTTCGCTTCCGGCTACGCCTTCGGCCTGCCGAGCGGACCCAACCGCTCGTAAAGGCTAACGCCACAGCAAGTGACGACAGGGTGGCTGGCTCTGGAACGGGATACTCCACAACGTATCCAGCAATATCGCCGTAGCCAGATCCGTACATTGCATGGTCATTCCAAAGGTCACCTTCTCCGTGACGGAACTCCAAGAAGTGCTCGATTCCGGCGAGATTGTTTGGTTCACCCGGCGCCCAATTCGAGTAGGACCATGTCTCTTCCGTGACCCAATGCCAATCCGCCGCGAAATCGGTCTCAGGCGTATCAGGCGTTTGAAACCCGCCCAGCCAATGGAACGCAAGCTGACCCGGACCGAAGGAAGACGCCAGAAAATCCTGTTCAGTGGCCGAAGTGATGGTTACAAGGTGGCCTGTAGTCCCCCGGTACGAACGTTCCTCTGCAAGGGCTTTCGCAACGCCCCAATCGATTTCGGCGGACGGAACGACCTCGTAGTAATGGCCGTTTCCGCCCATGTCCAACGGCCATTGGATCGGCGCGGCCTGCACACAGGCAGCCACCAAGAAAGGCAGGGTCGTGGCGGTGACGCCGTTGAAAGCAACATGGTTCATCTTGTTCTCCCGATTGGATGCAGGTTTTGGTCGCCATGACCTCCCAGTAGAGATCACGGTATCAGCCGACCCCAGAGTCCAGTTCTCTACGCGCAGTGAGTAACTCGGAGTCGCTGATAGAAACAGGACGTCTTTCGCGGTTAAAGACGGTTTGCGTGCACTCGTGGCGCGGCGGAGTCCGTCAGCAAGCCAGATCTCTAGATTGGGCGTATTTCCTTCGCTTGCGTTGACCGTCAGATCCAACGACAGTTGGTAGTCCGCCAAGTTGGTACTCCTATTCGGACCCGCTGGACCTGGCTCCACCTCGAGCGTTGTCAACGAGAAGCTAGGGGAAAAAACTGACTGTGCTGGAGACGCCAGTGAGACGCAACGCTTGATCCGCGCCGCCCTGATCAACCAAGCTGAGGGCGGAAACAGCCCCGTCGCCGCCCACCCCGGCGACAAAGGCGGAGAGGTTTGCGCGAGAATCAAAACTCTCCTCAACGACCACTTCGGTGAATGCGGCGTCTGAGATGGAGCAGAACAGGACGCTCGCCACTACAGCGGGAAGACGCCAAACAATTCGCCTCGTTAAAGAATTCGTGCAACTCATTAGTAACTTCCTCAAAAGAAGTAGGATTCAACGCCACTGATTCGTCCTCCCAATCACGAGGCGCTGGGGATGCCCAGGGCACTTCTTTGCCCCCACTCTGATACCAAGCGTGTTACCGCATGGGGCAATTATGGCAAAAATGGAAAAAACCAAAGAACTCCGTAATACTGGGGGATAGGGCACGCTGCATTCAAGCAGGGGAATCCTTCTCTTCACCGCACGATCGCCTATGTCGCCAAGAGAGCACGACCAAACTGCCAATGCTTTGGACCAGTACCGCGACTACCTTACCTTGCTTGGACGACTCCAGTTGGACCCCGTGCTGCAAGCCAAAGTTGACGTATCGGGCGTCGTGCAGGCGACGATGCTGGAAGCATGTGAATCGGAGTGGGGCTCTTTGGAGAACCAGGACAAACTGCCGTGGCTGCGGAGGATATTTTCCAACAACCTGCTAGATGAGATTCGCAAGTTTCGCACCGAGGCGCGAGACGTTCGCCGCGAAAGACCACTGTCTCACCGCATCGATCAATCCGCCTCTCGCTTGCAGGTGTGGCTCAAGAGCGATGGTCCGTCGCCCAGTCAGATGGCCGTGCGCTCGGAAGACGAGCTCACGTTGGCGAAAGCGATCGCAACTCTCCCAGACGCCCAACGCGAGGCGATTGAGTTACACCACCTACGAGGACTGCCCTTGGAGGAGGTCAGTGAAAGCATGCAGCGCTCCAAGGGAGCCGTGGCGGCTTTAATCTTCCGTGGTACAACACGAATTCGCCAAATCATGCAACCGAAGCAAGGTGAACCGAATGAGTGATCCGCTCGATTCCAAGCTGATTGACGACCCGGCGTTCCAGTCGGTGCTTGTCTCCTGCCTCGAGGCACTTCAACGGGGAGAAACCATCGATCGTGAGCAGTTGGCCTCCGACCATCCTGGTTACGCAGAGGCAATCGAGCAGTTTCTCGACGATCAAGACTTATTGGAACAGGCGACCCTGCAATTCATGCCAGATCACTTGCCAAAAGGCAACACCGACCATGTGCAGACCATAGCGAATGACTCAAACTCGCCCATGTTGACCGCGGGCGACACGGTCCGGTACATCGGCGACTATGAAATCCTTGAAGAAATTGCCCGCGGCGGCATGGGGGTCATCTTCAAGGCCAGACAACAGTCTCTCAAGCGTGTCGTTGCCCTAAAAATGATTCTCGCGGGGCGACTGGCAAGTCCTGCCGACGTCGAGCGATTTCAGCTAGAGGCTCGTGCCGCGGGGCGGTTGAAGCACCCGAACATTGTACCAATCCACGAAGTTGGTGAGCACAGGGGGCACCACTACTTCACCATGGACCTGGTAGAGGGCCGCAGTCTGGCAGAGATGGTCCGTGAAGAAACGCTCTCTCCACACCACGCGGCCGAAATTGTGGTCAAAGTAGCCGAAGCAGTAGAGTATGCGCACCAACATGGCACACTGCATCGCGATCTGAAACCGGCCAACATTCTTATCGATGGTGGCGGTGAGCCACACGTCACGGATTTCGGTTTGGCAAAACTGCTCGAAGTCGAAGACGCAGACGAACTGCACGAGTTGACAGCGACGGGACAAGTGCTCGGTACTCCTAGTTACATGTCGCCTGAGCAGGCATCTGGCAAGTCAGCACTAATCGGCCCGGCTTCCGACATCTACTCTCTGGGCGCGATTCTTTACAGCTGCATCGCTGGCCGTGCGCCGTTCGTTGCCGAGTCGACGGTCGATACGATCATGCAAGTCTTGAAGAAAGACCCTGTCTCACCTCGTGAACTCAATCCATCGGTCCCACGGGACCTGGAGACGGTTTGCCTGAAGTGCTTGACCAAGGAGCCACACAAGCGCTATGGCACGGCCCAGTTAATGGCCGATGATTTGCACCGCTATCTTGAAGGTCGACCGGTCGCCGCCCGTCCTGTAGGCCGGATCGAGCGCGGTTGGCGATGGAGCCAGCGGAATCCTGTGGTGGCGTCGCTGGCGTCGCTGATTGCCGCATCGCTGCTTGTCGGCACCATTGTCTCCTCCGCGCTAGCGGTACGTGCGCGGAACGCTGCCGAATCGGAGCGAAACGCCCGTCAAGAAGCCGAAAAGAGCGAAGCGAACGCAAAGAGCCTGGCAGAGGAGATGGCGATTCTCGCCGATGAGAAGTCGGCGCTCGCCGAACGGGAGCACGCAGCGAGAGATCGCGCGGAGGCCGCGCGGATGGCTGCGGAGCGATCGGAGCAGGAAACCAAAGCGGCCCAGCGGAGGACAAGTCGAAACCTGTATGTGGCTTCCATGAATCTTGCCCCGAGCGCCTGGCGAAACAACAACATTGAACGCCTGCTGCAACTGTTGGAAGCAACCCAACCGCCCTATACGGGAGGAGAAGATCTGCGAGGCTTTGAATGGCAGTATTGGTGGAACCAATGCCATAGCGACCTCCTCACTGTCAGTGCGGGAAGTGCGGTCCGCGACCTTGCGATAAGCCCGGACGGCCAACTTTTCGTAACCGCTGGCAATGGATTGCAACTATGGAAGGCCGAGTCTGCCGAACACATTCGGACGCTGCTCGGCTCCAATGGCGATCACCTGACCGTAGCGTTTAGCCCAAATGGGAAGCTTATTGCCAGTGGCGGCACTGATTCGTTGGTCTATTTATGGGATGTCGAGTCTGGCGAATTACTCAATTCATGGGAAGGCCATTCGCACTGGGTTTATGGACTCGCCTTTCATCCCCGCGGCGACCATCTTGCCACCGTGAGCGGGCATTCATCTCGGGGCGAGGGGCGTGTCTTAGTTTGGGACGTATCTACCGGCGAGCGACAGAGAGACCTCTCCGTCGTCGAGTCTTGTCTCTTTGCAGTGACTTACAGTCCGGATGGCCAACTCCTCGTCGGCGGTGGGACAGGTGAGAAAAACATCTATTGTTGGGACGTGGAGAGCGGCAACAAGGTGGCCGAATGGAACCGCCCCAGTGCCGTCCAATCGCTCGCCTTTAGTCCCGACGGCAAACGTTTGGCATCCAGCGGTTGGTGGGACACGATATGGATAAATGATACCGATACAGACAAACGCACCTTCGACACCGAAGCCCATCCAGGACATGCGCCCACTTTAGCATTTCATCCGGATGGCACGCGTCTGGTAAGCGGCGGGACCGACCAGACGGTGCGTGTTTGGGACACCTACTCAGGTCAACTACTGGAGCAGTTCCGCGGCCACACTGCCAGGGTTTCTGCCGTTACTTTTGATGCAAGTCGCCGGCGCGTAATCTCCGCTGCACACGACCAAACCGTCAAGGTGTGGGGCATCAACAGTTCGGTAAAGGAGAGTACGGTGCTCTCCGGAAATCGGATTTACACTCGCGACCTGGCTTTTAACGAGGACGGCAAAAGGCTAGCGTCCGTTGTCGGGAATCCCTGGAATCCTGCCGCGACCGGCGAAATCCGTATCTGGGATTTAAGCACGCAAACCAGCAAAGTTTTGCCTCCGGCCCATAAGCGAGGGGTCCTTGCCGTCGCCTTCTCACCTGACGGACTGTACTTTGCCACGTCGGGCAGCGACGGCGCGGTCCTGCTTTGGGATGCGAATTCCGCCGACATGATCAGGGTCATCAATGAGGAAGAAGCGCCCGGTTGGTCGATCGCCTACAGTCCCGACGGTCGGTACCTGGCAGTAGGGTTTAGTGAATCGTTGCTAGTGTGGGACATGGTTACGGGAGAAGCAACTTACCGCTTTGAGGGCCTGGAAGGCCCGCTGGAATCGACGGCCTTCAGTCCAAATGGGCGTTACCTCGCTGGCGCTTCAAAAAAGGGGGCGACTGTCTGGGACTTGGCGAGCGGTGTCGAAGTACGGAGTTGGAGGTGCTATGGGGGAAAAGACTTCAACACGGGGCTCGCATTCAGCCTGGACAGTGAGCTGTTGGCCTTCGTCGACTCTGGAGGGTTTCGCTTAGTCGAGTTCCAAACTGGCAATGAAGTTCTCAATGTCAACGGCCACAGCCTGGGCATCAACGACCTCACTGTCAGCCCCGACGGCAAACGTTTGGCAACATGTGCGGACGATAGAACCGTCAAGCTGTGGGATGTGGCTACGGGTAAGGAAGTGCTGACGTTCGAACTCGACTTCTATCCATTGACGCTTGCCTTCTCACCCAATGGCGTGGGCCTCGCTTGCGCGGGTTATGGACGAGACATCGTGCTTTGGGACGCGACGCCGCGCGGAACCAATCCGCTGCGCTGGTACGCTGGTCACAAGGGCCCGATTACCACAGTGACCTTCTCGCCGAATGGCGAGCGGGCCTTTTCGACTAGCGGTTGGCCGGCCGGAGACAACACGGTTCGTGTGTGGGACGTCCAAACCGGCGAAGAGGTGCAAAGGTTCGAAGGGCATGAGAACAATAACATTGACGCAAGTTTCTTACCGGATGGCCAGCGTGTACTATCCGGCGCCGGCGACGGGACGCTTCGGCTGTGGGATATTGCCACAGGCGAGGAAGAACTGCGATTGACCATGCCGGCAGAAGGCGATGCTGTTGCGGTTACGCCGGATGGCCGATTAGGGGCAGTGGGGCTCTTTGACAATAACTGCTATCTATTTGATTTGAAGACTGGCGAGCAGGTCCGGCGTCTCAGTGGACACACGACTCGCATTCTCGATGTCGATGTTTCACCGGACGGTAGTCAGTTAATCTCGTGCGGCGATGACCCATTCGCGATCTTATGGTCCATCGATAGCGGCGAGGAGATCCGTCGGCTGGACCATGGAAGCGGTATCGACCGGGTAATCTTTTCACCAGATGGTCAACTAGTTCTGACCGGCGGATGGGACGACAAGGCGATTCTTTGGAATGTGGCCAGTGGCGAAATCCAAGTCACATTTATCCACAACGGAAACGTTGCGGATGCCGCGTTCACTGCGGACGGCAGTTTGCTCGTGACAGCGTGTCACGATAACATGGTTTACGTTTGGGATGTGGAGTCCGGTAAGCTCTTGCGTCGCTTGAAGGATCACCGCAATTGGGTATGGTCGGTAGCGATCTCGCCCGATGACAACCGCATTCTCTCCGGCGGTGGCGGGGCGTTTCTAGACAATACCTTCTTGCCCGGTTCGGACTTCGCAATGCGAGTCTGGGACCTTGCTGCAGTAGTGGATGTAGCTGTACAGAAAAGTCCACCGCGTACGGTCACGCCCTCGCGCTGGCTGCATGGCCACGAGGGGACAGTTCGCAGCTTGGACTTTTCGCCCGACGGGCAGAGGGCCGTCTCGGCAACTGGCTGGCCGCAGGATGACAAGTCGCTTCGGGTTTGGGACATCGCGACCGGCCGAGAGATTCAGCAATTTGAAAACTCGACTTCGGGCTCATTCGAAGCACGTTTTATGCCCGACGGAAAACGCGTGCTGAGCGGCGCCGACGACGGGCACCTACGGATGTGGGACATATCAACCGGCGTCGAGTTGATGAGTCTAGCATCGCCTGCTCGTGGAGAAGCCATCGCTCTAAGTGGAGATGGAAGGTATGCAGCAATTGCTGCACGCGACGGGAAATGTTATCTCTTCGACCTGAAGACCAGCGAGCAACTGCGGAGTTTCGTGGGGCATGAGAAACGGCTTCTCGACGTCGACATTTCTCCGGACGGCGAACAACTGCTTACGGGCGGCGACGATTCTTATTTGATTCTGTGGTCAATCGAAACTGGCGAAGAAATCCGTCGTTTAGAAGGACATGCCGGCAGCGTGGAATGCGTCCGGTTCTCCCCGGATGGCAAGCAAGCGGTAAGTTGCGGCCGTGACGGGGAGGTAATCCTTTGGGATCTCGATTCCGGCCAAATGATTCGAAGCTTTGACCATTCTGCTCCCGTTAACGAAGCTCTATTTGCTGCCGACGGACGCGTCGTAAGTGCATGTAGAAATGGGGCAGTCTACCTGTGGGATATTGAAACTGGCAATCGTTTAGATGTCCTGGAAGATTCTATGGACTCCGTATGGTGCTTGGCCGTTTCACCCGATGGTGGACGCCTGCTCTCGGGCGGCGGACAAGTGAGCGGCAACTCGCCTCCCCCCCGCGACTTTGCTATCAGAATGTGGGAGATACCGTCGGCGAAACGTTCGGGCGAGCACGGCGAGGCAGGAGCCGACGAGCCAATTGCCAGCGAAGTGAACGTGGGTTCGACGGTGGGCCCGTGAGGTTGTGTGACTCGGCGGACTATCTGAAAAGACAAATTTGATTACTTACAGCAACGGCCGCCCGACACTTTGGCGATGCAGTGTCGGTGTGCTCTTATCGGCCACGCGAAATGTAGTGACTGGTGATAACGAAGGCCGCGTTGTTTACCTTGTGCTTGTATAGTTGACCAACAACTGATCGACAGGTCGTCTGAAAAACGGTCGACCGAGAATCTCGTTGTCCTACAGATGGCAGTCTTCCCATGTCAGCTGCTGTTACGATCGAGTGGCTCACGCTCCCAGGAGCTAACAAGTAATCGACCCCCAGCAAACACACTTTTTGTTGATACGCCACGAACTTTATGCAAAGCAAAACAGATCAACCGCCCAAGGAGAAACGGCAGCCGTTTCAAATCGGCTTGTCGCAGCTGTTTCAAATCATGACCGTGGCTGCCCTGTGGTGTTCGGTTGGTGTCACTCGCGAGAACGTCACCCTCGGCATAATTTGCGTGGTCGGTGCGGTCCTGGCGACCTGGATCGTTGTTGGGCGTTGGGCCGTTACGTTGTCGCCCAGGGCGAGCAAGCGAATTCTGGCCGCTACGACCACGTTGCTGGTGGTCGTAGGCTGTGGAATAACCGCCTACTCCGGCCTCGAATTGTACTTCAGCAGCAGCACGAAGGACTACTTCCCCCTGGTCTGTCTGTTGACGGCATTCTCGTGGATCAGCCTGACGAGCTTGGCGTATGAGGCAGGTCCGGCCGTGGGATTTTCGGTCGGTGTATTGACCGTGCTGCTGCCGTTGGCAATTGTCTATTGCTTTTGGAGCGCTGTGTTCGGAGCTTGGGATCGATGGAGCGAGCGGCCGACTCTTCGGCGGCTGGTGTGGTCATTTACCGTGTTTCTCGTGTTGCTGGCCCTACCGCTGTTGCCGGTCATATTCAGCGGTTGTTATATGTGCACCGGACACGGCGAAGGAACGGAAACGAAACACCTGTGGATTCACTGTGTTCTACACGTCGGCATGCTGATTACAGCGGGCGCGATCATCGGCCTGTTACAATTACAAGCATTTCGGGCGACCAGCCCACCGGCTTGGCTTAAGCTGCTCACGCTCGGGTATCTATGCCTTTACGCTGTACTACTGCAGGTAGCCCTGTTCCCCATCAATTTCTACATCCCCTAAATCCATTCTCGGTATGCGGTTGTGTGCAGAACGCCGAGCGACTGGGCTGCGACGTCAACGGAAAGGCCGGCAAAGATCCGTAGCTTGACAATCTCCGCTACATCCCAATCCAGATCGGCGAGCCGATCAACTGCGTCGCTTTGAGCGAGAATCTCGAAACGAGCTTTCGTTGAGGCCAAGATCGGCATCAGCCTGCTCGACCTAATGATGCCCTCCACTATGCTTTTGCGTCCGCTTGCGGCGATGTGCTTCGACCAGAATCCGTCGCATGGCTTCTGCTGCAGCAGAGAAGAAATGCCCTCGACTATTCCCAGTTCTGAGCAACTTGGATATTCACGAGGCGTAGGTTGGCGTCATGGACCAGAGCGGTTGCCTGGAGTGTTTGCCGCGGTTTTTCGTCCGCCAACGTGGCAGCAACCATTCTGTAACTCTACGTAGAGCGAAGGAAGCAGTTGTTCAGCAGCGGAAGGATCGCCCTGTTCGATTTGAGACAAGATCTGGGTGACGTTAGCCATTAAGATGGGTATAGCAGACCACAAAGTGTGGCTTGGGGAGTGAAATCGCGAGGCTATTTTCTGCCGAGGTCGCGCCACCGCCGGCAGTTTCTGGCCACGCTAAGTCACGTCGGATGCATCGGTCTCAGCAAGTTAGCCCGCTCGCCAACTCGCACACCCGGCCAATTTCTCGACTAAAATGAGGGCATCTGTGCAGCTAGCGTATGCTGCCTGACCTCATCACAGAGTGACAGGAAGTTCAGCAGGAGGCCGATTTTGGCCATCGGCTGGCGGAGCCTGGGACGGAAGCATGTGCCGACGGCCTGGAGCCGTCACCATGTCTCACAGCTTTGAGTCCGTCGCCGCCAAGTATCTGGCCGCCAAGAAACTCTCGTCTGGCACCTGCAAGGAGTACCGGGGCACCGTCACCAAGTGGACCTCCTGGGGGAAAGGAGTCGACGTCGATCAGATAGGCATAAACCACCTGCGAGACTTCCTCGACTGGGTCCATGAGAAGGCCGCAGCAGACGGCGGGTCGAACGCGGGGCGTACAGCCAACAAGTCCCGCGAGAACCTGAGGGCAATCCTGTCTTGGGCCTGGGAGCAGGACTTCCTGGAGAAACTGCCACGGCTCCCCAAGCCAAAGCCGCAACGCGATGTGGCCGGTCGCCACTATCTGACGAAGGCGGACCTAGACGCCCTCTTCTTCGCCACCTACGAACTGGAACGGCCAAGGGGTTGGAAGCAACCGCTAACGGTGGGCCACTACTGGCGGGCGGCGCTGGTCGCGTTCTTCAACTACGGCGTCGACACCGGGACGGTGTTCAAGACGGCATCCTTCCACGAGCCTATCCTGTGGAGGCATGTCTGTTGGCGTCCCGAGCCACCGAACGGCCAGGGGAAGGACTCACGCTACGGTTGGCTGTACTACCGTCGCGTGAAGACCAAGAAGCAGTTCTATCGACCGATGAATCGGGTCGTGAAAGTCCACCTCAAGAGTCTCCGACCTGAAATCGTCGAGCCTGACCAGCCAGTGTTCCACTGCGGCACGTCGCGCCCGAACGCGCAGTTCCAGCGTCTCTGCACTTTAGCAGGCGTGAAGCCGAAGCAAGACGTGGAGACGGGCGAAGAAAAGAAGTGGGTCCTGAAGGACCTGCGGAAGACATGTGCAACCTACTATGACGAACACATGCCGGAGTCGTCCATCGAAATCCTCGGGCATTCCGTGGGCGGGGTGACGTACCGGCACTACGCCCATCGCGACCCGCTCGCATTCAAGGCGATCATGTCGCTGCCGCAGCCAACGGCGTTCACCTCGCTTATGCACGGTTTCGACGGCGAGTGTCCGTGCTGCCGCCGTAGATTCCGCCAGGCGTAGAATCCGACCAGGGCGGCGCCTCCCGGCCTAGCTGCGGAGGTGTCGCCACCGGTCTGTCACCACAGCGGCTTAGCCAAACCGCTAACTTGCTGAAACTGGTCCAGCTTCAGCGACTTAGCAAGTCGCCGTAGCTGCAGAGGTGTTTCGACAGACACGTCACCGCCTAAAGTTGCGCTACTTCCTCATCGTCCAAAGGCTGAGCCGACTCGGCAGCAGGCCATGCCAAGACGAAACCTCAACCATGCGAAGCCAAGAATCAGCATCCTCCTTACTTTCCGCCGTGCCGGACTGATCGCCGCAGCCGGGGAGGCGGAAGGCGCCGATTCGCGATGAGTAATCCGAATCGCCCCGTTTGAGGTAGTCGCTCACGTACCAAATCGTGCAATCGTCGTCCGAGGCGATGGCAGTTTGGTGTAGTCTATCGAGCGGAGCGTATTAGTTTGGGCGGCTTCGCCATCGGTGCACAAGCAAGCTTGTAGCAATCGTGATCGCTGCCAGCGAAATACACCCTGGCTCTGGGACGGTCGCAGGTGTTCCAATCAACGGTTCGTAGGTTAGATTCGGCCAGTTGCCCCAAACGTTCCGAAAAGCGGCAATGTCTGTCGGCGCCAGCTCCTGTTGCGGTCCCGAGTCGGCCGCATTCATCACGCTACGAGGTGCGAAATGAATCTGTCCGTTGGCGTCGGTCGCGAACGCCTTGCCAAAATGGTCCAACGACAAGCCATGACCTGCCTCGTGCAAGGCCGTGGTCTGCAAGTCAATATCGGTCCCTCCGCCATTTTCGACGACCCAATTAAAGGCGTCGTTGTAGTAGACTTCTCGAAACGCCGCGTCCGCCTTGCCGTCGCCGTTCAGGTCCGTGAAATTGCCGTCCTCGTCGATAAAAGAAAATTGCGCGGTTGTCGCTAAGATCTGGTCTCCAAAACCAGGTCGAAGAGTTTCGAAGAAACTCTCTGGCAAGAAACCGGCGTGATAAATGTCGGCCACGGGGAACGGAAGGCCTTGGGTGCCGCCGCTTATTACGTACTGAAGAAATCCTAAATCGGTCGTGGTGTCGCCCAAGTCCACCAGCGGGATGTCGATTGGCTCAATGGCATTCCAGGTGTTCATCGCCGCACGAATGGCGGTCGATGTTTCTGCTGCCGTGAGACCGCTACTTGTAGTGTCCAATTCATTGGTCCAAGAGATATATCTTGTCCCGCCTCGATCGGGATCGTACGGTACGAAGTGCGACCCGGATTGCATACTGCGATCGTCGAAAAAGATGGTGGTTCCCAGTGTGCCCAGTGCGCCATAGGTATCGATGGCCCCAAGGCGGTAGTTGGCTCCCGAGGCCGCCAAGGCGCCGTTCAATTGAGCGTCGAGTTCTGGTGAAGCGTCTTCACCAGCCCATGCGCCCGCACACATCAGCCCCCAAGCGACGCCTACCCACCGTAGCTTTCCCTGGCAGTTGAAACTACAAACAACTTCTTGCACCGAGATTTTCTGAATTCTCGCCATCGCTTTCACCCTCTCTCTAACAAAAGATTTGAAGGACATCCATGCAGAATGAAGCTGCCAGAGGAATCGCTCCTCAAGTCGCAGCCAAGAACTGTGTCTGTCGATTCGGCGACCGGCCTTACCTCTATGGCCGTCAGGAAATTGGCCGCTAGGCGCAGGAAATATCAAAAACCCCAGAATTTCTAACGGAAGCCTAAATTCTCGTTGTTTCCCGGACACATAGCGGCAGTGGCGAAAGCCACTGCACCAAAATGGTCAACCCGGTCCTGAGAGTGCCCGGTTGCCAGAACCTGGCTGTCCTGGCCTCGAAAAAAAGGAGCGTTTTTTCGGAAATGCGCGCCTAACAGCCGCGCATTTGTCGGCCAACTAAATAGACGGGGTACCCAAACTTCCTGGCGGAGTCGACGTAGTACGCCAATTCCCCATTGGTATCCGGTATTATGACTTTTAGTTAAGACAACAGTGGTTCACACTGTCGAGCTATCTATGACGCACGATTCGAGTCGTAACCCAGCTTTGCTGGAGGCGTTTCGTCCACTTCTATTAATGTTGGTACGCGCTCAATTAGGCCCGAAGTATCGTGCCCGAATAGACCCCGAAGATATTGTTAACCAAACGCTATTTGACGCGCATCGTCACCACCTGCAGTTACGGGGTTCCTCGGAGGAAGAACTTGTCGCTTGGCTCAGGAAGGTGCTCGATAGCGACGTCAAAGATGCGATCCGTCACATGCATCGCGAGAAACGCGATGTCGATCGGGAATGCAGCCCAGTTGCCACTAGCTGGCGCACTGCATACGACCGTTTTCTCGATGTTACTTGTACGTGGACTTCCCCCAGCATGAACCTCATCAGGCATGAGCGGGAGATGCAATTGGCCACGGCGCTGGCGGAATTGCCCGACGCACAGCGGGAAGCGGTGGAGTTACATCATCTTCACGAGTGCTCATTGGCAGAGACAGCAGATCATCTTGGCCGGACGGTACAATCCGTTGTCGGTTTGTTGCGGCGGGGACTCAAACGTCTACGGGAGCTTCTGCAGGAGCCGACGACGGGTTACCAATGACCGAAAAAGACGAAACGATTGATCAAATACTCGCCGACTACCTGCAGCGTCGTGAAGCGGGTGAAGCCGTAGACGCGACGGTGCTCGTCGCAGACCATCCCGAACATGCTGGCGAGATTCGTGAATTCCTTGGCGACTTGGCCCATATGCAGGGTCTTTCGGGCGATGCGAATATCGATCACGTCGGTAGCAAGTTTGGACCGTACAAGCTGGTGGAGAGGATTGGCGAAGGGGGATTTGGGGTCGTCTATCTGGCCGAGCAAACCGAGCCCGTTCGCCGACGGGTTGCGCTGAAAATCATTAAGCCTGGCATGGACAGTGGCGAAATCATCGCCCGGTTCGAGGCTGAGCGGCAAGCACTGGCGTTGATGGACCATCCCCACATCGCCCACGTGCTCGATGCGGGGACCACGTCGGCTGGCCGACCCTATTTTGTGATGGAGCTGATCAAGGGCATCCCGATCAACGACTATTGCGATCAATGCAGTCTGCCGGTTCGCGATCGACTCCAGCTGTTCCGCTCTGTGTGCCAAGCAGTCCAGCATGCGCATCAGAAGGGGATCATTCACCGCGATCTCAAGCCGTCGAATGTGCTCATTGCCATCCAAGATGGAAATCCGGTACCCAAAGTCATTGATTTCGGTGTTGCCAAGGCGATCAATCAGCGATTGACCGAACACACGCTGATGACCGGCTTCGCGCAGATGGTGGGAACGCCCATCTACATGTCGCCGGAACAGGCCGAAATGAGTCCGCTGGACGTCGACACGCGGAGCGACATCTATTCGCTGGGAGTCTTGCTATACGAGCTTCTCACAAGCACGACGCCCCTGTCCAGGAAGCGGCTGTCACAGTCCAGCTACGACGAAGTTCGCCGCCTGATTCTCGAACACGAACCCTTACTGCCCAGCGCGGCCATTAGCACGCTCGACGGGGCAACGACGAGCGTTGCCGATAAACGACGCACCGACCCGCGCAAATTGATCCAGACCTATCGAGGTGATCTCGACTGGATCGTAATGAAGGCGCTGGAAAAGGATCGCACCCGGCGGTACGAATCGGCCGCGGGCCTGGCCAACGATATCGGTCGCTACCTGGCCGACGAACCGGTGCTGGCGAGCCCGCCCTCACCACGCTATCGGATGCAAAAGTTCGTCAAACGGAACCGGGTACCCCTGGCAACCGGATCGATGATCGCGGTGCTATTGATGGTGGGGACGATCGTGTCGACGTGGCAATGGCACCGAGCCGAGTCGAACTTGGAGGTAGTGACAAGCCTCCGACATCAGGAGCAACAGATGCTCCAGGAAAAGGAGATGCTAGTCGTTGAGTTGAACAACGCCGTCGAGCGCGCGAACGCGAACGCAGCGAAGGCCGAGCAAGCAGAGATTGAGGAGAGAAGGCTGCGTGAGCTCGCGCAGTGGGAAACGTACGCGGCGGATATGAAGGCCGCGCAGGCGGCCCTTGGGCAAGGCAATCGCCATCAGGCAACGAAACTGCTCGAGCGTCATTGGCCTGCGCCAGGCGAACCGGACTTGCGCGGCGTCGAATGGCGATATCTCTGGCAAGCGTCCAAAGGAGATGAACTCCATACATGGCACCATCCCGACATGACGCCGGGAGCACGTTTCTCGCCGGACGGCCAATTCGTGGCGACCGCTTGTTTTGATGGCCTGTTGCGGATTTGGAGCGTCGAGAGCCGCGCCTTGGTGGCCCAGTATGATCGTGGGATACCAGACGACAACGTAAGGCTCTCGTTCTGTTACTCTCCAGACGGCAGCACATTGGCCACCGTGACAAACGAAGGAATCGCATTGTTGGATGCCCAGACTCTGCGCAAAAAGCAAATCGTGGAAGTGGGTGACGATCAACTCCCTGGCCTGCAAAATTCTGACACAACCATGGCCTATTCGCCGGACGGCCGCTGGATGGCGGTGGGTGGAGGGCGGATCCTCGTGTGGGATACGGAGAGTTGGGATTCGTTTTCACTTCCCGTCGATCCTTATGGGCGAATCGCTTTTTCCCCGGACAGCCGTTCGCTCCTAGCGTGTCACGAGAATGGCGTCATCGACGCATGGGATCTCGAAACGCAGGAGCGCTCTACGCTGGTGCGCGATAGCGACATGCGGTGGTTCGTGACGAAGATGTATCCTAGTAGCGACCGGTTGGCGGGCGCCAGCGACGAAGGATTTGTGGTCGTTTGGGACATCGATGCGCAGAAGCCGATCTGGAAGGAACGGGCGCACCGCTCGCCAGTGTGGGCGCTGGCCATGTCTCACGACGGAGAGCGATTTGCCAGCGGTGGTTATGACCAGGAGATTCACCTTTGGGATGCGGAGACTCAACAAAAGCTGATGACCTTGCGTGGTCATAACAACGAAGTTTGGTCACTGGAATTCTCGCCGGATGACCGTTATCTGCTGACTTCGAGCAAGGACGGAACCGTCAAATTGTGGAACGCCCAAACGAAGCCCCAGTCCCACTGCTGGTTTTTGGACGCCGGCGAGGTGCCGGTTGGTTTTCCACGGAACGGTCGAGGCCTGCTCTCCGTCACGGCAGATGGCGCTCTGCGGCATTGGGACGGCGCAAAAGTCGTCAAGTCGCTATCGCCTGCCCCCCCTTTACGCCCACCCGTGACAGTTTACGCTCCAGAGAGCGAGTGCCTTTACGTTTTGGACAACGACAGTAGTGTTCAGGTATGTGACGCACAGACGCTCGACGTCAGGCGATCCTTCACACTGAATGGCTCCTGCTCGCGTGTTCTCGACGTTTCGCCGGACGCGCGTTATCTTGCCGGCCGTGGATCAGAGCACACCGAACTTGGCGTTTGGGACGCCAGGTCTGGAGAATGCATCTTACGATTGGAAGGAGGCGTGGCGTGGTCGGCCAGCAATGATCTGGCGGTGTTTTCACCCGATAGCCGCCTGCTGGCGATTGGCACGACCCAACGGGAAGTCAAGCTCTGGGACGTCCAAGAGCGGAATTTCGTGCGAACGCTTGCTACCCACCCCTGGCATGTCTTTGCGATCAGCTTTTCGAGCGACGGACGACGTTTGGCTAGTTCCAGTTGGAAGGGTGACGTACGCGTTGTCGATTTGGAAACAGGCCGTGAAGTTGTGCCATCGCTTTACGGCCACGGCGGCACCGGCGTTGACGCGCATAGCTTCTCGCCCGGCGGGGCAACTTTGGTGAGTAGCGGCGGAGATAATGTTCGATTCTGGAACTTACCGACGGGGCGCGAAACCCTTGTGTTCAACCATGCTAGCAACCAAGGCACAAGGATTCCCTTTCTGTCTCCAAACGGTGCGCTGGTCGTATGGCGAGACACGCACAACGGGCGCGTGCGCGTCGAATCGATTCCCACGATGGCCGAAATCGACGCGGCTTACGCCTCCCAACTCCAGTCGCGATCACCTTAGACCTGCAACGCGCTGGGTTGATAACTCTACAGGTTGGATGGCCTACGAGGTGAGCTGCCCCGCTGCGCGTGAAGCAACCGCTGGAGAGCGTGGCGATTTCCCAATTCGCTTGCCGTGGCACAGTCCGTTCTCGCCTGCTTTGGCGTGCCGTGCGAACTCGCAACTTGTTTTTTGGATTTTGCGCGCCTAATTCGCCCGCTGATGACGGCCTACCTAGTAGGCAAGAACCTTTTGCAGAAAGTCCACACCATTCTTAAGGGTCAGACTAATGAAGACCACCGCCGCTTCGATGCTATTCGCATTCGCACTATTCTTTCCCGGGGCCCATGCGGTCACCTTCGACTGGGCAACCGTCGGCAACCCTGGCAATGCCTCGGACAGTGAAGTGATGAATGACGGAACCACTGGCTACGGGTCCGTCGGATACGCCTACCGTATCAGTAAGCACGAAGTGACCAACGCCCAGTACGCCGAGTTCCTCAATGCGGTCGATCCGACCGGCGCAAATTTGGACTTAGGCGGTGGCGACGGCTTTCTTTACGACTCGAACATGTCGGGCAACTTCGGCGGAATCGAGAACACCGGCACGGTCGATGGCGCACACTACGTTGCACAAACAGGCCGCGAGCAAAACCCGGTGACGCACGTGTCGTTTTTCGACGCGATGCGATTTGTCAACTGGCTGCACAACGGCCAGGGTGGAGGCGGCACGGAGTCTGGAGTGTACACGATCGGGACTGGTCTTGATGAAATTCGTTCTACTAATGCCAAGTTTTGGATTCCCAGCGAAGACGAATGGTACAAGGCCGCGCACTACGACCCCAGCGGCGTGTATTACGACTACCCAACCGGAACCGATACCGTACCCTATTCCGACAACCCCGCTAGCCTCAATACGCCGGACGATACGAACGTGGCGAATTTCTACAAGAATGACGCCATCGCCAACGGTTACGACGACGGCTATGCGGTAAGTGGCTCCACGAGCTTCCCGACTAACACGAATCCGTTTATCGATGTCGGCGCCTACACGGCGGCAGCGAGCCCCTACGGAACGTTCGACCAGGGCGGCAACGTGACGGAGTGGAATGAATCGGTCACTAATTTAGGGCTTCCTGGCGGTCCTTACTACCGCGGCATTCGGGGGGGGCGTAGATCAACATCACAACCAGCGACGGTCTCGTTCTGCGGAGCGAATTTCGGAACGGCGGCATCCCCGCGGAGGCGTTCGGCGAGTATGGTTTTCGCGTGGCAAGTATCCCTGAGCCAAGTACGATGCTGCTGGGCGGCTTGGCAGCGGGCGGACTCTTGGTTTTTGCGAAGTCGCGCGAGGCCTCAGAAATCGGACTAGCCGCACCGTGAATCCCGAGATGCGGACACTTTGATTTTTGAGACAAAGGTGCGCAAGTCACGCTGACTCTGAGCGCATGTGAAACCACAGGAAATCACCATATCCAACTCGCCTCCATTGGGAGATTCTGATGAAATGCCGTGTATCTTGGCTGCGAGCGAATCAAAACGCCAGCTTCGCATAGGCCATGCAGGTGCTGGTTGCTACACCGCGCACAGCGACTATCTTTGAGTGGAGTTTTCCGGTCGACAGCGGCTTTGGAAGTTCGTCATACACCAATGGGAACATCTATTCAGCGTCGGACAGTTTGCCATGCTCGATCTGGGAGAGGAATCAAGTTGCGCCACCCACGTGCTTAGGCACTGCAGACGGCAAAACAAGATTCCGACGCTCAAGAAGCAGAGCTATTTACTGCTGAGGTCGCGCCCACCGACTGCAATTCGCTTCGACTCGAACTGAGTGAGGGTGCATCGCCGAATGTCGCTTAGTTTTTCGCAAGTCCTTTTAGCAATTGACGT
>NZ_JAMXLR010000013.1 GCF_024054565.1 Aeoliella straminimaris | reverse complement strand
TCAAGTGAGTGATTTCCTGTCGTCTTTACGTAGGGGTAGCAGCGTCCCTATTGGATAGTGCAGTGTTTTCGGCATTGAATTAGTGACTCGTTGGTTTGTGTTGATCACAGTCGTTGTTGTTTGGCGAGTTGGGAGCAGCCTTGTTTTGGTTTTCCAGCTGCACCTCGACACATCTCTTCGCTTGCTGGCGACCCTCCGGTCACCACCCGGACTACGTGAGTCCGGCGCGGACATTTCTTTGCGACTGTCTCGTGGTGCGTGGCCGCCCTAATCAGCGGTTCGCACGTCGAAGCGTGTCGATGCGAGTTCTCGGGCTGGCCTCGCAACACGAGGGTTCTTCACCGGAGTGAAGACCAATGCAACATTTGAGTATTTCTTTGGCTCCTTTTGCGGAACAGAGAAGAGGGTAAGGGGGTCTGGGGGAAGGGGACGCATTCCCCCGGCCGGCGAAGCCGGTAAGTCTGTATCAAGATGCCAATGCCTTTACGATTTGCCGTTGTTTCTCCACCTCGGCAGGCCCTCCGGAGACGTAAGGCATCTGTTCTCGCAACATCTTCCAGATGATCGTCACCAGTCGTCGCATCACGGCGACACGAGCGATTCCCGATCCACGTCGACGCTTGATTCGTTGGTACCATGCACGCATCCAGGCGTCCTTCCGCAGTACATGGTAAATACAGTTGCTCAGCAAGCCTCTGACGAGAGAACTTCCTTCTTTGGTAATCGAACCTGGTCGCTGCTGATCACCGCTATTACAGCACCCCGGAGTCAGTCCAAAGAAGTTAGCCAGACTGGAAGGCCGAGGAAAGTCTTGCGGATTGCCGATGCGCGAGGCAATTGCCACGCTCGAATAGCTCCTTAGGCCCGGGACAGATGCCACGATCATTGCCGCAGGGGATTCGTTATGCATCTGGTTGATCTTCTCCTGCACTTTTTGCAGATGCTCGCGTAACAAGGCCCATTGGGCCAGGAGTAGATCCAGCTCCAGCCGATCGACCTGCGGCAGCGCTAACTCGGTAAGCCATTGACGGCCGCGCTGCGTATCGATGGACTTGGTGGGACAATCGTGTTGGAGGTTGTGCTTCAGCAAGATGCGGTGGATCTTGTTGACGGCCTTGGTCTTCTGTTTCGATAAATGCCTCCTCAGGCTTGTGATCTGCCGTTGCTCGGACTCCTGCTGTGTGCAGGGACGAACACGGCGAAGCCCCGCTAGACGTTCACCATTCACCAGCGCGATTCGATTCACCCATAAAAGATCACGCAAGGCCCGAGCGTCCCGGCGATCGGTCTTCCTGCGACTCCGTTGTTGAGGCTGAATCAACACAATCTCACGGCACCCGT
>NZ_JAMXLR010000012.1 GCF_024054565.1 Aeoliella straminimaris | reverse complement strand
AGAGACCACTCGTACATCCAGCCGGAAATGCCAGATCCGCGCAGTCGGTCGAGCGGTAAAACCTATTCCCCGTACGTCAACCCAAAGCCGTACTTGAACTCCGGATCGTATTCCGCATCGCCCACGTTGATCGGTTCCTGATCTGCTGTGCGGGGCCAGGTGAAGGAGAGTTTGCCGGTGGGGGCGTAGTCGCCGAATAGCACGTCGGCCACGCCGGCGCCTTCGGTGCCGGGCAGCCAGGCGGCTACCACGGATTGCGACGACTCGAGTGCGTCGCCCAGCACCAGCGGGCGGCCGGACAGCACGACCAGCACGGTCGGAACGCCGGTGGCTTGGACGCGCTGGATAAGCTGCTGGTCTTCGGCGGAAAGTCTCAAGCTGCCGGTGTCGCCCAGCCCTTCGGCGTAGGGCTTCTCGCCCACGACGACGATCGCCACGTCGGCCTGAGGAATATCATTCGCATCGGCCGTATAATCGACCTGGGCGGAGCCCGCCACCGCCTGGCGGATACCGGCGAGCAGCGTGGTGCCGCCGGTGGTGACTTTGCCTTCTTTACCCTGCCAGTCGATGGTCCAACCGCCGCACTGGATGCCGAGGTCGTCGGCCGCCTTGCCGGCCACGACAATTCGCGAGTTCTCTTTCGCGAGCGGCAACACGTTTCCTTCGTTCTTCAGCAACACTAGCGACTTGCGGACCGCCTGGCGGGCGACGGCTCTGCGCTCGGGCGAGCCGAATTCACTCTGCCAACTACGATCGGCCAGCGGGTCAACGCCTTCATCCAACAAGCCCATGGCCGCTTTGACGCGCAAGATTCTGCGGACCGCGTCGTCGATTCGCTCCTCGGGCACCGCGCCTTCTTCGACCAGTTCGGTAAGCTTCTCGGTAAACTCGCGGTACCTGGTCGGCACCATGAACATGTCCATGCCTGCCAGGCAGGAGACGCGGATGCACTCCTTGTAGTCGTCCGTGATCTGGTCGATGGCGTTATAGTCGGAGATGAGAAAACCCTGGAAGCCGAGCTCGATCTTCAACACGTCGGTCAGCAGTTGCTTGTGGCCCGAGCACTTCACGCCATTCCAACTGCTGTACGAAGGCATGATCGAGCCAACGCCCGCTTCGATGGCTGGAATGTAGGGCGGCAGGTGGACGCGGCGCAATGTTCCGAGGTCGCACACCACGTCGCCCTGGTCGAGCCGAAGCTGCACGTCGTCGCCAAACGAGCTGGAAGCACGCATTTCGGCCTGGGTACCTCCATCGCCCACGAAGTGCTTGGCGCAGGCCAGTACGCTGCCGGGACTGGCCAGATCCGATCCCTGCAGACCGCGCACCGCAGCGGCGCCGAGTTGCGAAACCAACTCGGGCGACTCGCTGAATCCTTCGTAGGTGCGTCCCCAACGGATGTCGCGCGGCACGGTCACACAGGGGGCAAAGTTCCAGTTGATACCGGTGGCCCTGATTTCCTCGGCCGTGATGCGATTGACGCGCTCCACCAACTCTGCATCGCGGGTGCATCCCAGAGCGATGTTGTGCGGAAAGATCACCGCGCCCAGCACGTTGCTGTGCCCATGTACGGCGTCTACGCCAAACAGCAGCGGGATGGCGAGGCGGGTCTCGAGCGCTTGGCGCTGGCTGCTGTCGTACATCTCGGTCCAGGGCCCCACGGCGTTGCCCTCTTGGGGATCGGAGTTACCGCCGCACAGCACCGAGCCGAGCGCCAGCCGTTTGATCTCGCCAGGCTCGAGCGCGCTGAACTCCGCCTGCGTCATCTGGCCGATCTTCTCGGCCAGGGTCATCCGCGCGATCAGCCGATTGACCTGCACGTCGTATTGCTCGAGCTCGATCGACTGAGCACCAGCCGGAACCTGCACACCACCGAGTGTGGCGATGGACCAGGCGATTGCGAAGAATGAAAACCGAACAGCCGTTGGATGAGACATAATGTTCCGCCGAATTCCAGAATGAGTGAAACATGCTGGACGAGCGGAAACCGGGCGGCAGCTAAACTAGCATCCGCACGGGGATGCCCCGCTCGGCCATGATGCGTTTGGTTTCTTCGATGGTGTATTCGCCAAAGTGAAAAATGCTGGCCGCCAGCGCCGCATCGGCTTTGCCTTCGATGATGGCGTCGGCCAGGTGTTCGGGTTTGCCCGCTCCGCCGCTGGCGACGACCGGTATCGAGACCGCCTCGCTCACCGCGCGGGTGATCTCCAGGTCGTAGCCGTCCTTAGTGCCGTCGCAGTCCATGCTGGTGAGCACAATTTCGCCGGCGCCAAGTTCCTCGACCCGCTGCGCCCACTCCACCGCTTCGAGCCCCGTGGGAATGCGGCCGCCGTTGATGTGCACTTCCCACCGCTCGCGGCCGTCCTCGCCCGTGATGCGTTTGGGATCGATGTTTACCACCGTCGCGCAACTGCCAAACCACCGCGACACCTGGCTCACCAGCTCGGGCGTCTTCACAGCGGCCGAGTTGATGCTCACCTTTTCGGCGCCCGCGGTGATCAGGGCTTTGGCATCTTCGAGCGTGCGAATACCACCCCCCACGGTAAATGGCATGAACACCCGCTCGGCGGTGCGGCGGACCATGTCGAGCGTGATGGCCCGCGCTTCGTGGCTGGCGGTGATGTCGAGAAACACCAGCTCGTCGGCCCCCTCGGCCTCGTACCGCGCGGCCACCTCCACGGGGTCACCCGCGTCGCGAAGGTTCACGAAGTTGGTGCCCTTGACCACACGGCCTTGGTTCACGTCGAGACAGGGAATAACACGGGCTGCTAACATGCTCCTAGATTATGTTGCGGGGTTGCGGACGTCAACGAGCCGCGGCAGGCAGTTTCCAGGCTGGAGGACCACCGTAGTGGCTGCGGAAATAAGTTGTGCCGCTTCGCCAAAGTGATCCTTCCAGACCAAGAAGTCCGCGGCGTCAATGGTGGTGTCGCGCTGGATGTCGACCTGAAGACAAGGTGGCATTAGGAATGGGTGACCATAGAGGAAGAATCTACTTCCCTAGTTAAAGAGTAGAGTGCCTCCTCTATTCACCCGGACGGGTGGCACTGACCAAGCCCCACTCTTCTGTGCCACGGGCTCTGCCCGTGATTTGCACTGCCATGAACGAATGCCTGCGGAGCCCCAACGATAAGGAGTTCGGAACTTCGAAGTTCGTTGGCCAACCTCGCCCCAATGTATGGTTTTAAGTGGAGTGCAAACCGAATACAGTTGGCCTACACTGGCAAAGCCAGTGGCACACTCGATGACAGTGCCACCCGGCCGTAAGCGAGGTTGGGGCGGTCTCTCACGGGGGGCCGCCCCTTTTTTACTATGACCAGAGCCGAACAATGTGAACTGCTCGCCAGCCAAATCGGCTGGGCCGCTGCGGTGGCCGAAGTCTACGGCGAGCATCCCATCGCAGACCACCGCCAGTACGCAAGGTTTCTACGTGGTCACCACTTCACGCTCACCGAGATAACCCACGCCATCAAGCTACGTTTTAATCTCGGCTCGCCACAGACCATCGGACGCTGGCTCAACCCGCTGTACAACGTCACGCAGGCAGCCTACATGCGGCGGTGGCGGGCGAGACGATCCATTGGCCTCTTATGATCCGTGAGGCACGGATTGCCCTTTACGATCCTGGCTACCGCCAGACTCACATGATGCATCGGTGTTATCGTTCAGCGGTTCTTCACTTCTGTGGAGTCGTGTTGCAGCATCACTATGGTGCAATTGCCTGAGAGTCAGCCCTGGTGGTGTTCGCAACTTCTGCAATTCCAATGGTTCTCGGGCGGTTTGGTTTTTGGACCATACGGCCAATCAGATTGCAGAGGCCGTGATGAAACGACACGCTGCGCGTAACAGTAAGCCAATCCCTGACCGGGTTGTCTTCGGTCTTCGTCGGTGTCGTGATCCATTGGCCAAAGGAAGTCTGCCGTCTGACACCATTACAACGTTTCAAAGTTATCATGCTCTAAAGCAGTCTGCCGCAACTCAGAGTTCCTTGAGTTCTTAGCATTTCGCCAAACTCGTGCCTTACTCTCCTCTGTTGTGAAATCACTTTGGAGCCAAGCCACCAGGATACATGCAGCATCGAATTCATCCGTTTCATTCGAAAACATTATCTCCTCAATCCTGTAGTAATCAGACGAGGTCAGCCCAGGGAGTGTTAGCAGAGCCTCACATCCATCTACAAGTACGTCGTATTCATCCTCGTCAGAATCGAAAGTCAGCTCTTTGATTTTCTCTAGTTTGAGCGACACACCTTGTTCCATGTGAGCTAAAAGCCACATTAGCCAGATTTGGGTATTCGGATTGTCCTCAGTCTCACTATTCCTTTCCAAAGTGCGGATTAGTTCTTCACGTTCTGTGTGGGACAGACCATCAAGGAAGCCGCTCCCTATTTGTCTAATAGCGGCTCTCCGGTCCCCCCAGATTTCTGCAAACATCTGCGAATGCCAATATGCATAGTCGAGAGTGGGTTCCGTGTCTCTCAATAGGCCAAGTTCATCCAACTTGACCATCGCCATATAAAAAATGGTCCTTTCTGACGTGTCATCCTGATCGATCCATGACTCGATTGCTTGCCTTACTTGGCGGTCGAGCTTGTCTTCCAACAACTCCAGCGACTCAGATGACAATTCGGAACTGCCGCTGATAAAACTCTCTGAAGTGAGTTCCTCAACTACCGGGACAAACCAAAGAAATGCCACGGGAATTCTATTCTTGTCCACTGTGAACCGACCTTGCTAATAAGATGCAAATACCCACACTAAGTAATTGAGGGCAAGCAAAAACGCCATCACCTAAAGCCTTGCCTTGGTACTACTACACAAAGTTCACTCACCCACTGGTGGTGCACAAGTCCAGCCCCCTCCTTTCACAGAATACCGAGCACTACACCCAGTGGCGGGGCATGATTTGTCATCCCTTACTATCCATTCCATCTCCTGAGGATTACCTTCCTCATCGTAGTATGTGCGGCGTGCAATTATGTAGCAACGCATACCACCATCCTTAGGGTCTACTCGAGGAACGATTTGCACATAAATTACGGAGCCATCCGGCTGAAGTATCTCAGCAGAATCGGACTTATTTCCCTCGCTACGGGCTTTCTCCATGAGTATCTGGTAAGCCTCACAGGAAAATACTCTCACTCCGAACGCCTCGATGTCGTCTGCTGTGGCAGCGTACAAATCGTAGGGGTATGTGACTATCGCAGAAACAACTGCCCCTTTAATGAAGTTCTTTCCGAGTCCGGAACCGCGGGGCATTTTTGTTCCACTTTTGGAACCCTTAAACGCACTCTTCATGATTTTTCGTATGTCAGATGATTTGACTCCTGCGGCCTTTAGTGACCCACGAATAACTCTTCGTTGCTGTGCAGCATTCAGTTTTTTCCAGTTGGCCCGTCCGGCATCGCCAAAGCCGTAACCCCGATCTTTAAAATACTTGTGTGCGGCTTGGTGATTTTTCATGGGCAAGTCGATACCTAGTTGATCGTTGGAACCGCCCAAATACAACGGATAGGGGTGATGTACATATAAGCCAAACGGATCTTCATAGAATGTTGGCATTCCATCCACGTATTCGTACAGATTGAATCCGCCCAAATATTCAATCGGGTCTTGCGTAACCCACCGCCCAAGCTGCGGGTGGTAGTACCGATACCTCGAATATTGTAACCCCGTCTCAGGATCGAGTCTCCTTCCGGTATAGAGAAACTCGTTATCAATGTCGCTCTGGTTGTCGGGGTCTGCGGTCCATTCGGCGTAAGTACTGCCATCGGGGTCGTACGTCGCGTGGCCATTGAGAACCGTTACCTCGCCGTACGGTGTGTAACTGTACCGCTCGACAACCGGCTTGGCACTTTCGTTGATGCTCATCAAGGCTGTGACGTTGAAGTTGGCGTCGTGGCAGTAGTAGTGCCCGTCGCTGGCCCGCATGCGGGTAGCCACAGCATCAATGTATTGTGGATGGTAACTGTACAAGGTGTCGCCTACAGGCCCACTACCCGAGTCAACTGCCTCGACCAGGCATTGCCACTTTTCGTTGTAGTAGAAATGGCGCTTATCACCACCCGAATGTGTCGCGTCACGAACTATCCGTCGATGTAGTCCATCGTACTCGGTCGTCACCCAAGTGTTCTCTGGTATGATGTCTGCCCGCACGAGACGATTCCAGGCGTCATACTTGAGTGCCACAGGGGAATTCGTGTCACGAAGTGGCATGTTGATCATGCTGCCCGCCGCATCGTAGACGGGAATTTCCCATTGACTGCCAGTCGTTGTGACGATCGCAAGATCAACATCGGAATGTATATTGTCTGTGTCAATTTCGTTGACGGACGGGTGGCACTGACCAAGCCCCACTCTTCTGTGTGCCACGGGCTCTGCCCGTGAATTGCACTGCCATGAACGAATGCCTGCGGAGCCCCAACGATAAGGAGTTCGGAACTTAGAAGTTCGTTGGCCAACCTCGCCCCAATGTATGGTTCCAAGTGGAGTGCAAACCGAATACAGTTGGCCTACGCTGGCAAAGCCAGTGGCACACTCGATGACAGTGCCACCCGGCCGGCTTCTCTGTCAATCCGGCGCTGTCAAAAAATCGCCGTTGAAGTCGGGCGGGGGTTTGGTCCAATGGAAGTGCGGCATGGTCTGGTTACCGCAGATCTTTGGCAATCTGGCTTGGCTGTTGGCTCTAGGCCATAAGCTGTAGGCCAAAGGCGTGGGCTACCGGTCCGCCGAATGAGGTTGCTGGCGCCAGTTCAGGAGTGAGCTCATGGACGGTCGCTCGTTCGCGGGAGCGAATCGCCACCCACCGAGTTTTGGGACAACTCCACTGGCCCAAAACACATGCGGGGAACAACGCGCGGGGTTTTGTCGCACCACTCGCACGGAAATGTCGAGAAAGCAAGGCGGTTTGCCACTCGGGTGGGACCAAAACGCTGGAATTTTGGGCCCATGAATGTTGTTCCCCCAGATCTGTCCCAAAACTCGGCGACGAGCGAGCCGGCGCCGTGGTTCGCCAGCGACCAGCACAGGTCTTCATGATTCCACAGATCAGCCTGGAGGTTCTTCAAAAGATCGGACGATATCCTTACACTCAAATCCACAACTCACCAGGCGAGATTGATCACTGCGAAGGTAAACTATGCCGCTCTCCGCACTCCCAGAATTAACGCTGTCTCACACCGCGATGTCGGTACTCGAAGCCGCCGAGAAGGCCGGTCGGTTGCATCTGGCCGGCAGCGTGGAGGATCTCGTAGCCCTGGCGACCCCCGACGCTTCGTTGGGGCTGGGCGAGATTGGTCCCGATGGGCGGTACATCGTGGGATACGACGTTGCCGAGCGAGGTTTCGTGGCCGAAGCGGAGGTATGCCAGACTCGCAACGGCGTAGCGGCAAACTACCTCGAATCCTACATGCGTCGCCGAGACCCCGACTGCATGGTAGTTGGCGACGCGACACACACTGACAAGCCAACGTTTGAAGCCCGGTTCGGCGAGCCGTTCGGAAATCTGCGTCAGCAAACCGTCGAGTGGTTGCAGGAACAGCCGATTGCGGCGTTCTTTTTCCGCACAGGCCTTCCCGATAAACCGCTCAACGCGGTGGCCATTGCGCCGGCGAACGCAGGCTTCTTCGCGTTGGGTCTGGCCATGCTGCAAGGCATTGTGCCGCTGGAGGAGATTCGTGAAGAAGGCGCCAACTATCACCACGGCGCGGTGGTGTATGTAGCACCACCGTTCCGCCATACCTATTTCGATGGCAAGCAGGTCGTGGTGCACAACCGCCGCTTCGAGGACGAGGTGAACCTGCACGAATTGTTCTCCTACAACCTGTACCCCGGTCCGTCGGCGAAGAAGGGCGTTTACGGCATGCTGCTGACGCTCGGCGAACGTGCCGAAGATCCTTGGACGACCGCGCACTGCTCGACCGTTGAGGTCGTGACTCCCTACGAGAACGCCACGACGATCATGCACGAAGGGGCTTCCGGCGGTGGCAAGAGCGAAATGCTCGAGCAAATGCATCGCGAAAGCGACGGTACACTGCTCCTGGGCCACAATCTGGTAACGGGCGACACTCGCAAACTGGTACTTCCCCGCGGTTGCGAACTCCGCCCCGTGACGGACGACATGGCCTTGTGCCATCCCGAACTCGAAGCGGCTTACGCATCGCCTGGCAAGCTGGTGCTCAAGGACGCAGAATCGGCGTGGTTCATTCGTGTAAATCACATCGACAAGTACGGCATCGATCCGCACCTGGAAAAGATCACGGTCAATCCGCCCGGGCCGCTGTTGTTCCTGAACATCGACGCCAAACCCGACGCCACGGCCCTGATTTGGGAACACACCATGGACGCTCCCGATTCGCCCTGCCCGAATCCACGGGTAGTGATGCCACGCAGCTATGTTCCGGGCGTGGTCGACCACCCGGTGACGGTCGACATTCGCAGTTTCGGTGTCCGCTGCCCGCCGTGCACGGCAGAACGCCCTACTTACGGCATCATGGGGCTATTCCACGTGCTTCCTGCGTCGCTCGCCTGGCTCTGGCGATTGGTTGCGCCGCGGGGCCACGGTAACCCATCGATCGTCGATCAGGGAGGCATGCAGAGCGAGGGCGTTGGTTCGTTCTGGCCCTTTGCCACCGGCCGCAAGGTCGATCAGGCCAACATTCTGCTCGAACAGATCATGGAGACCAACGAGACGCTATTCGTGCTGATTCCCAATCAGCACGTCGGCTGTTGGCAAGTCGGCTTCGCACCGCAGTGGATCGCCCGGGAGTACCTGGCCCGCCGCGGGGCCGCTCCGTTCCGCCCAGGCGACTTGATTCCATCGCGGTGTCCGCTGCTGGGTTACAACAAGCACACGCTGATGGTGGAAGGTCAAACCATCGGCACGTGGTTCCTCGACGTGTCGCAACAGCCAGAAGTCGGCCCCGAAGCGTACGACAAGGGTGCGAAGATCCTCACCGACTTCTTCCACGAGCAGCTCAATCAGTTTCTGGTCGATGACTTGCTGCCCGAAGGACGCAAGATCATCCAGGCCTGCCTCGATGGGGCAGCGGTGGAAGACTACGAAGCCCTGACCAATTGTTAGCGCGTGCTCCCGAGAGGTAGATGCCCTAGCATTTGGTGGTGTTGCGCTTCTTGCCGACGCGGCCCATCGACTCGACCTTGGCGATGTACTCCGTGGCGAGCGGAACCTTGCATGCCGTCTCGCCTAAATCGACCTCAACCTTGCCGATTTTTTTGGCCGTCGCCTTGGCTTGCCGCAACAGAGGCTTGATGTACGTACCCACCGAGATGACAAACCCGTTCATCACATAGGGGACGCGATCCTTGGCCGTATCGATCTCCGCCACCACGCGATCGAGCAGGCCGCGGACTTCGTCCAGGTCCAACTCGTCGTCGGGAAGCGTGGCCAGCAGCAACGAGTAGGTGCTCCAACCGGCCGAAGCAATAATCGGCTGCTTCGATTTCATCCACTTGAGCGCCAGGTCGCGGCCATGGGGGCTCTGGGCCGCGACGCCCGCCACGGAGTAATCGGCCAGCATGTACCAGGTTGCCTGCCGGGCCCATTCGTCGAGCTGCCGCTTGGTCATCTGCCGACCATCGGCCACGATGCCGGCCAGGTACATCGCATCGGAGTTGCCCGTGGCGTACAGGTCGAGAGCGAGTTGCTGGTTGCCTTTGATCTTCTTGGCAATCACTTTCAGGTCGCCCACCTTCACGCCGAACATCTGGTCGATGGGCGCACCATGCCGGGCGAAGGTCTTGCGTGTCTGCTCGGTGCCCTTCGCTTCCAGGGCCTTCATCACTTCGGCGACAGAATTCATGTCGATCGGTCCTCCAACGAGCCCGGGGGCATTTCCGCCATTCGGAAACAGGGTTCGGCGATAGCCCATCTTATCCCATTCCCGCCGGTCGGGGGACACACTGCGGGCATCGCTAGCTAAGCCAGAGACAGACATTGTCGCCTGCAGCGGGCTCCCCTAGAATCCCGGCCCTTATGCCTCAGAACCGCGTCCAGACCAAGGAACTGAATATGCCGCGTGCGATGCCGAGTATCGTTGTTTGTATGGCACTTCTGGCGGGTTCGATGGCCACCGGTGAGGAGGTTGCACCCCCGACGTCTCCCAAGTCGACGGGCGCGGACAACGTCACCACGCCGGGCAATCTTCTGGTAACAGCTCGGATGTTCGAGGTGAATCGCACCAAGATGCAGAAGTTAGGCATCGACTTCGCACGTGCCGGTGCCAGCGCAGATCAACTGCAGCCGGGCAAGCCGCTGTTCGACATGAACACACCGCCCGAGTTCCTCTTAGCGTTGGTGAAGCACGACATCGCGAAAGAAATCGATGGTGCGAACCTGCTGCTGAAGATGAATGGCAAACCAGCAGAGTTCTTCCAAGGCGGCACGATTCAGGTGCCACAGGGAAATGGCCCGTCGAAACCGGTGCGGTTCGGTACCGAAGTGAAGGTAGTGGCCGAACCAGCGGAAGCGTCCAATGTCCGAGTGCAAATCAACTTCAAGCACAGCAAGATCGACAATGCCCGAGGGATAACACGGGCAGGCGCCCAAGTGCCCGGCTTTCGTGTGAAGCAGGTTAATACCAGGTTCGAGTCGGAAATTGGCAAAACCGTGGTCTTCTCGGGACTACTTGGACGCAATCGCGCCGACGGCAACCTGCGCGAGATAGTGCTGATGGTCACCACCGAAGCAGCGGACAACCTGGCACGGTCTCCGGAGCCTACTTCAGTCCGCTGAAGTCGCCAAACGACTTGTAAACTTTGGCGAATGGCGGCTTCAGTCCCTTGGCCGCCTTCAGCACGGTCTTGGCATCGCCATCGGCCAGAGCACGGTTCAGCGCCGTGATAGCCGCGCGTTCCGCAGCAATACTGGCGTTGAGCTTCTGGGTGGCCTCTTTGTCGAACCCGAACAGTTTGGCAGGGAACTTGGTTTGCTCCACTTCGGTCCACATCTCCGAGGCACCGCTAGCCGCCTGCTTCAGCTCCTCGAGGTACGCCTTATCCACGTCGGCCGGTTTCATCTCGACGGCCGGTTTGACGATCGACTCCATCACGTCGTGGTACTCGTTCAGCACATCCATCGGGTAGTCGATCCCGAGTTGCTGCCGCCGCTGCATGGTGAGGTCGCGGATAGGCTCGAGTGTTTCGTGGGCCTTCTTCAGCTGGCCATCGGCAATCAGCTGAGCCACCTCGTCGATGGTCTGGCGGGTGGGGTCCTGCGATTGATCCGGTACGATGTGCAGCGCGTCGAGCACTCGCTGATAGATGGCATCGTATTCGTCCGACAGCCGCCCGATTGCCTTGGTGGCGGGCTTGGCCTTACCTTCGTTGGTAAGCGCGAGCACAGGGATATAGTAGCGATCGAACTGGACCGACGCCGCCAGCAACTCCTCTTTCTGCTGCCCCGTGAGCGGGCGATCCTGCTGCGCGGCAACCGTTTCGGTGGCCGGCGGCACTTCGTGGTTGAGGTGCGCCTCGGCGAAGCCGCGCTCAACAAACTTGCTGACCACCACGGCGTGAGCTTGAATCAATTGCGCCACGCGCTGGTCGCTGGAGGTCTCGGTAACGCGGACGCCCTTCTCGGTTTCCTCCACGTTCATATCCACTTTCGTGGCGTGGCGGAAGATCGCGGCGAACAACGGATCCCGCATACGGATGGGCCGCCCCTCTTCGACGCGGCCATACATCGCGTGGACATGCTCCTGAATCTTCGCCGCGACCTCCTCGTTGTCCGACTCGGTGAGCGTCTCTACGCCGTTGTCCAAGTTGGTGACCGAGCGACGAATCTCCTGGTGATGATCGAGCAGGTAGTGAAACGTATCGCGATCGGAGACGAAGCTGTCGTCCGCCATGGGCCCCCGGCCCATCCCAGGACCACCACCGCCAGGTCCTCGCCCACCCCGAAAACCGCGGCCAGGCTGCGCTTCGCAAGTTGCCGCCAGCATTAGAGAAACACAAAGGGCGACGACACAAGAGAGAGACTGGCAAGTACGCATGAGTATCCGCCTCGATGGAGAATGAAAATCACGAACGGCCAACTGCCTGGCGACCGCTTCCATTCGTATCATAGGGCCAAAGCGATCCGGTTTGGCAATACACCAGATCGTTTGCGGCAAACTCGTTGCGCGCGGATTTCGTTGTGCGAAGTCGCACAGATGCATTAGACAGCTAGCGCCGCTCGACGTTGCACTCAGGCAAACTCTCCAGGAACAACCGTCCGTACGCCTTGGTCGCCAGCCTCGGATCGAGGCACACCACTTTGCCACTGTCGGTCTTGGTGCGTATGAGTCGCCCGAAACCCTGCTTGAACTTCAAGATTGCCTCGGGCAGTTGATAATCGCGAAAGGGATTGCCCCCCGCCTCGCGAATGGCGTCGAGACGCGCCTCCAGCAGTGGGCGATCGGGCACGGCGAAGGGCAATTTGGCAATGATCACCAGTTGCAGCGCATCGCCCGGCACGTCGACTCCTTGCCAGAAACTATCGGTCCCCAGCAAGACACTCCGCGGATTCTCCTTGAACATCTCCACCAGTTGCGAGCGTGGTGTCCCATCGGCCTGCGACAGGAGTCGCAAGTTCTGCGACGCCAGCCACTTCGACAATCCGGCTCCCGCCTTGCGCATGGCGTCGTAACTGGTGAACAGCACAAACGCCCGGCCGTCGAACTCCTGCACGTAGTGTTTGATGCCATCGATGGAACGACGGTCGAACTCCTCACGCTGGCTCGACGGATCAGGCATCGACGCCAGGGTGACAAGCGTCGCCTGCTCTTTGTAGTCGAACGGGCTACCCAGCCGCTGCGAATCGCACTGTGTTAGTCCCACGCGAGATTGGAAGAATTCAAATCCTGCGCGGTCGCTGCCGGCGGCCAGCGTTGCGCTGGTCAACACCACGGTGGGGACCTGGTCGAACAAGTGCTCGCGGAGCGCGCTACCCACTTCCAGCGGCGCAGCGACCAGCGACATGCGAGGTCGGCCGCGGCTGCCTTCGTAGCGGTCCATCCAATACACGGTATTACCTGCGGTCTGCATCCGCCACGATTCGATCTCGAACGCCAGCGAAATCAAGCGGTCGTGGGCCGAGGTGAAATCCTGCCGGTCCGAGTCTTCTTCCAGTCGGTTGCCGGCGCTCTTCACCTGCCGGGCGAGGGTTCGTAGCTCCTCGGCCAGCTGCCCGGACCCCAAACCGGGGGTGGTTACCCGGCCGTTCTTCGGCCCCTCGGTAACCGACCAATGCCACAGGTCGCTGAACAGTTCGTCCGAATACAGTCGGCACCGCTCGACTTGCTCGGCGATCTTTTGAAAGCCGTGATGTAGCAGCAGTCCTTTGTGCGTGCGATCGTTGTACAGCTTGGCCAGCGTGTACTCGATCTGCCCATTGGTGACGCGAATGCCTAAGTGATCGCCCGCCACGGCTTCCACCGTGTGGGCTTCGTCCAGCACCAGGATATCGTAGTCGGGCAGGATGCTTACGCCGCTGCGGCGCAGGGCCAGGTCGCTGAACAACAGGGCATGATTCACCACCAGGACCTGCGCGTGTTGCACCCGGCGACGGGCGCGGTAGTAGAAGCACTTCTTATGCATTGCGCACCGGCGACCCATGCAGTTGCCGCTGTCGCTGGCCACTTCCTGCCAAACGCTGGGCAGTGGCTTGCGGGCCAGATCGGCCAGCGAGCCATCATGGGTGTCGCCAGCCCAGCCATCGATCTCGCGAAGCTGGGCAAACTCCTCATCCTGATTGAAGAGACTGTTGGCCCGCTTCATGGCCGCGCCCAACCGGCGCAAGCTCAGGTAGTTGCCGCGGCCCTTTACCAGCACCGACGAGAAATCGCGCGGAATCACGCTGTTTAAAAGCGGCAGGTCTTTCGCAATTAGCTGTTCCTGCAAGCTGATGGTGTGCGTGGAGATCACCACTCGCTTGCCATCCGCGTCGTCTTGCGGAGCACCCGGCGGGGGTGGCTGGGTGGCGGCCAGGATCGCTGGCACCAAATAGGCAAAGCTCTTGCCGACGCCGGTGCCCGCCTCGACCACCAGATGCTGGTTGCCGGCGATGGCCCGCTCGACGGCCTCGGCCATCTCGAGTTGCTGCGGACGGTCTTCGTAATTCTTCAGCCGTGCCGCAATGCGGCCATCTGGTCCAAGAATGTCTGCCGTGGTGAGCTCCATCCAACTAAGGTAGCGTCTCACCTGGATATCGGACTAGTGCGAGCCGCACGGGCGCGGGGCGAGTGGCGTAGCACTACGCCGCGCAACTTCCACACAACGACGCTACCTTGAAACGATCGCCGGAACAAATGGCCGCAGTTTGCCGCAGGATTTTAATGAATATCGGTCGCCATCTGGGGTGGCGCTTCGCTGGCACCCGCGGCGAACGTCGGCTCCCCTGCCTGGAAGCGGTTGCAGCCACCCAGGCCCGAAATCCGCAATTCGTAGTCCTGCAACTGCTTTTCGATACAGACGCCCAGTGTCAGGTCTTGCACCGAGGCATCCGGCTCGATTTGCCACCACTTGCAGTCTTTGCACAGGCCCCAGCCGTCAGGTTTGTCGGCCATGGATTCGTCCTCCGAAATTCTGAGTACGATCGCACCAGCAACGATAGCTATGCCGTGAGTGCAAAGAAGTTCAGGCACCGCGTGGCGAGCCGCGAGAGCTTGCGATCGGTAGCCCCCTCTTCCTCGAGCGTTTCGGTTAGCAAATCGGCGTGGTCCTTGTGCCCCAGCTTTTCGGCGTAGGTAGACGCCACACCATAACCGGCCATTTCGTAGTGCTCCACCCGCTGGGCAGCGGCCACCAGGGCGGCGTCGCGGACTTCACCGGGCATATCTTCTCTAAGAATCTCTTCGCCCTCGGCGATCAGGCCTTCCATGCCGTTGCACTTGTGGCCACCAGGTTGAAAGTCGAGTGTTTTGAAGATCGCCTCGAGCCGGGCCACGTGCTGCTTGGTCTGCTTGAGGTGTTCCTCGAAACCTGCCTTTAGCTCGTCATGCGAAGCCGCGGCGGCCATCTTGGGCAACGCTTCGAGCAACTGCGTCTCGGCGCTGTACAGGTCCTTGAGCTCGTGAACGTAGAGTTTCTCCAGCGAATCAATATTCATCGCTCTCTGCTCCTCCGATTGGATTGTGTGGGTAACGCCGCTCACAGGAAGCGGCTCGCCCAGTCGAAAAAGCAAACGGTGCGCCAATTACGCGTGAGAGCCAATGCAGCTAAAAATGCCGGCAAACGGGCAAAGCACGCACCGCGACGAGCATTGGCAGGGCAGATTCTCGTGGCGTCCAACGGCCAACTTGACCGCTATGCGGCCAGCCGGCGACACCAGAAACTCGATCGTTCGAGCTACCGCGGCCGGATTGAAATCACCCCTTCTTCGGGGCTCGAGGCCGTGGCGTACAGGCGTTTGGGAATGCGACCCGACAGGTAGCTGAGACGGCCGGCCACCAGCGCATGCCGCATGGCTTCGGCCATGGAGAGCGGGTCCGCGGCATGAGCGATAGCGGTGTTGAGCAGTACGCCATCGACGCCAAGCTCCATGGCGCCTGCCACGTCGCTTGCAGCGCCAACCCCCGCGTCGACGATCACCGGGTAATCGGGATCGCCTTCCTTCAGGTACTCCAGGCAGATGCGGATGTTGTTGGGATTCAGGATGCCCTGCCCCGAACCGATTGGACTGCCGGCCGGCATCACGCTGGCCGCACCGGCGTTCTTCAGCCGCCGCGCGACGACGGGATCGTCGCTCGTGTAACACAGCACCTCGAAGCCGTCAGCCACTAACTGTTCGGTGGCCTTAACCGTCTCCACTGGGTCGGGCAGCAGCGTTCGTGTATCGGACAGCACCTCGAGCTTTACCCAATTGGCGCCGGGGTTTTCCAGACCACTGAGAATCTCGCGGCCGAGCCGCGCCACGCGCACCGCATCTTCGGCGGTAAAACAACCGGCCGTATTGGGCAGCAGCGTGTACCGCGAGGTATCGATGGCGTCGAGCAGGTTGCGCCCCTCGGAGTCGATCAACCGCTCGCGGCGGACGGCCACCGTGATGCAATCGGCCCCCGACCGCTCCAGGGCGTCGGCCATCAGTTCGTAGGTGGCGTACTTACCAGTGCCGACAATCAGACGACTGGAAAGTGAGTGGGACCCCACCTTCAGCGGCGTATCAACGAATTGATCGAGGGTAGTACTCAACGGGGTTCTGGGGGCTAAGGACTGAGGGGGGCGTTAAAAAGCGGCCTGCGTGCATCGGCACTTCGTGCACCCCATCTTTCCGCGCTTGGCGTTCCAGAGCAAGTGGACCCTGTCGCCCCGTGTCCCAGCCGACAAGACCATGGCGCTCGGCATGGCCGATTTCAGCCGCCGCCGACCAGGGTGACGATCTCCAGGCAGTCGCCATTGGTCAACGTCTGATCGGCATGCTGAGTACGGGGCACCAGTTCGCCGTTCAACTCCACGGCGACGTGCTTGGCCGTCACGCCAAGATCGCCCAGCAGTTGGGCAATCGTGCGCTCGCCCGACATGCTATGCGTCTCGCCATTGACACTGAGTTGTAGTTCGGCCATCGATGCCTCGCCTCAGTCTCGAACCACCGTGGTGCGGAACTGCTGCACGTCGAGCGTCTGGAACACGCCCTCCTGCGGCTTGCCGGCGGCCTGCATCGACGAATTCCACGGCATAATGTAGGCAGCGATCTGTCCACTTTGGGCGTCGGCCACGTACACAATGCTGTTGGCAGGCTGGAAACCAGCGCGACCGCGGGGCATGTTCGCCAAGCCAGTCACCATCAGGTACTTGGCGTTGCGGCCCCCGGAAGTGAAGTCCTGCGAGATATTGTAAGTAAAGCGAGAATTGAACTTGCCCGTCTTCGGATTGATCACGGCACCCACCAGGTCGCCCGTCAGGTAGTCCAGGAAGTACAAGGCTTCCACGTCGTTGTCGACCAGGCCCGTGGCGATCGAGAAGCTCTCGTAGCCATCGGTGGCCGAAGCATGCAGCGGAACGTTTGGCCAAAGTCCTTGGAAATTGAGGCCCGCAATCAACCCGAGGGCCAATCCCATGACCAAGAATCCAGACCGCCCGGTGGCTAGATAGCATGCATATTTCATCTCGGAACTCCTTCGGCGACAGGCATAGTACTACGCCAAGTGAACCTCCTGAGGGAGCTGAGCCGAGGAACCCGCGAATCTATCAGGTGCTCGGAAGCGGGAATCCCTGGAAGTTCGGCTTGACCAGACAGTGGGTTGCCGCGCGCACCGCGGCCTAACAGCCTAATCGTACCGCGGGCACAGATTATTCGCCACCGCCAGTTAGAAGCACCAAAAATGGTCCCCGATTGGTCGTCAATCGTCCCGAGCGACTCCGCCGAACCGGAAAATCAAGTAGGCCAGCGTTGCTACGGCCTGCAGAGTGCCGGCCACGTACGTCCAGGCGGCCGAGTTCAGCACGCCATTGACGTACTTCATCTCCTCCGGGCTGACGATGCGGTGCTCGACTAACTGTCGTTTGGCACGGCGGCTGGCGTCGAACTCCACCGGCAGATTCACCAATTGGAAGAACACCACGCCAGCAAACAGCGCCATCCCGGCCAGACAGAGCAGCGCCCCGATGCCTCCCGGCCCCGAAGCCTGCGACAAGAAAAAGCCCAAGAGCAAGATGCCCATGCCAAAGTTGCCGCCAAACTGGGCGGCCGGCACGGCGAGATTGCGAATCACCAGTGGAGCGTAGTGCTGGGCGTCCTGAATGGCATGCCCCGCCTCGTGGGCGGCGATGCCCACGGCTGCTAGCGAAGGTTGATCGTACACGCCTTCGCTTAGCCGCAGCACTTTGTGGCTGGGGTCGTAGTGGTCGGTCATGTGGCCGCGAATCGGCTCGATGGGAACGTCGTGCAGCCCGGCGGAGTCCAATAGCAACCGCGCGGCACCCCGCCCCGTGATCCTGGCCCGCACGCGGGAAGCCGTGGCGTACCCCTCGCGCACCTTACCCTGCGCCCACATCGCCAACAACATGGGCGGCAGCAGGAACATGAAATAGACAGGATCGAAAGGAAAAATCATCGCGGGAATTCGTTGTGGTTCAAATTCGACCACCGCACCCATCGCGGGCGCAGTCGCTCGGTTCCATTTTACGCGACTACTCCGACTTTGGTTCGCCGGCCGCCGGCGCATCTACCGCCGGTTTAGCAGACTCTGGTTCAGCAGACTCTGGTTCGGTGACAGCCGCGGGAGACTCCTCCGGCGAAGCTGCCGACTCGGCAGGCGACTCAGGGGCTGGCTCAGCAGATGCTTCGGTGTCAGGCCCAGCAGAGGCCTCAGTGTCAGGCTCAGCGGGCGGCTTGGTGGTGGACTCGGCGGACGCCTTCTGGTTAGCCTGCTCCTGCAGTTGCTTGCGGCGGGCTTCGATGGCCTTTTGCAGCGTGCTACGGCGCTGGATCTGATACTGGGCCGTAATCGCTTTGTAGATGTTCAACAGTGGTTCAGTGTATCGGCCCAGAATTGGCAACTGGTGCTTGCCATCGGTCAGCACGTAGTTCTTGGCCACAATCGCATCGGCCTCCAAGCGACCGATGCGCATCTGGTGCCCGAGAATTGTCTCGCCAGCAATGCTATTTGACTTCAAGCTGTCGGTGCGCAGGGAATCCAACATCAGGAAATCCGAGTTGGTCGGCGACAACTCCGGATACCTCTCCGAACCCAGCACCAACAGCGGTTTCTCGTCCTTGTCCAACACGCACAGCGCTTCGCAGGTAACGAGCTGATTGTGAGTGGACTTGATGATCTTGTCCCGCAGCGATGCACCTAGCGCCAAAAACAACAACGGGTAAACAATCCAACGTTCGCGTTCAGTCATTGGGAGGGATCGGGGGTCAGAGGTCGGGGATCAGGCACCATCAAACAGGGTGCGGTGGCTGTCGGTTCGCATCTCGCCGCGACCGGGCATCCCCACGAAGTTAGTCTTTACGTTTGAAGTAGAGTCGGCCGAACTGAGGATCGGCCCCTTTCTCGGACAGCGTGAAGCCTGCGTCGTTATCGTCTCCTTGGAAGTCGATTACGAAGCGCCGCTTTTCGGTGGACTGCGGCTTACCATCCTTTTCCGAAGCATCGTGTTTCAAGCTGATCTCAATCTCCGCCCCGCGCGGTGGCAACGCCTGCACCAGTCGCCAACGGCCGTTCAGCGGCTGTCCACCTCCGGCGATCTTCATTTCCACATCGGTGCGATTCTTGAAGTCCAACGTAATGGTCACGTCATGTTGTTCCAAGTCGGTCTTTTCGCGCTTCTTGGTGAGATTCTCATCCACCGGCAAGGCCGCCGCCTCGCCCCCCATTTCAGCCGCGTTCGCTTTGGTTTGGGCGCTCCGCTCGGCCGCAGCGGCCGCGGTGTCGGGGGTTCCCACCCACTCCCCCATCAGCCGATCGGTAAGCGACTGCTGACAGCCGGCCATCGACAACACGAACAAACAGCAAACAGCCAAAAGGCGAGGAAATTTCACGACAGCACCAGACTCGGGAAAGAAATAACCAAGGGGTCTCCATTCTAGTTGCGAACCACCGGTCCGGGTAGAGAACGCACGGAGCCGATCACCGGGCTCCCCATTCTGCAGCAACGCACCCGTTAGTAGGCCGGTAGGCGGACTCCGTCGCCGTCCACAGCGTAGGGCAGCCACACCAGCATCAGATCGCGGACGTCGATGTCGCTCTTGCGCGGTTTGACGCTCACTTCCTCCAGCGTCATGCGATTGGGATCGTACTGTGTGCGCAGTTCCTCGATGGTCTGGTCTCGTTCGGCTTCCAACTCGTCGAGTGCTTCGACGGCCGCGTCCCACTTGGCCTTGGCGCGTTGAGCCTGGCCTCGCTCCGTGGCAGCCCTTCGAGCCGACGCCGCGCTGGACGAACGCCGACGTGTGGTCTTGCCACCAGAGATGATAGCCAGAATCATATCGACGACATTCCAGACGAACGTGCCGACTCGCTCCCAAAACTGCATGTTCTGAGTGTCGTAGTAGCTCTGCGCTTTCGCCACCCGTTCTTCAGCCCGGTCGATCTTCTTTTTATAGCGAGCTTCCACTTCGTCGATCTCGGCGTCCCGCGCTTCGCGGGCTTTCATCCGCAACCGCTGCCGAAAATCGCCTTCGCCCTCGTCGACCTCCGAATAGATATCGAGCATGGGAGCATGCCACCGCGTGAGCGTCTGCGTGCGATAGAGGTGATCTTCCAGATCGTTGGTGAGCGACTTGTACTTCCGCTGCTGTGCGAGTTCACTGGGCAAGTCGCCAAACGCCGCGCCGGCTTCCGGTTCGTCGCCCAGGTGAGGCACCTGCGGTAACAGCAAGGCCTGGTCCCACAGATCGGCAGCCAGGCGATCGCCCACTGACACCAGCGGATAATACTCCTGCCACCGGTCGATATCCTGCGACGCCTGCACGAAGTGCACGCGGGCACTGGCCGTGAGTCCAGCCTGGTACACCAGGCGGTGCCCCTCCGGCAACACGCTTTCCACTGCCACAAACTTCTCCCGAACATCCCCCGGCACGACGGGGCGAGCCGACGTGGCTGCCGCCGTGGTACCTGCCGCTGCAGCGGGCTTGTCGGGCAAGTACCTGTCTCGCACCGGATCCATCAACCGCTTGATCGCACTTTTGGTCAGCGGCCCACCCAGGTAACTCATCGCCCAGCGAGTGTGGAACACGGTTGGCCCATCGTCATGGACGTTGTTCATCAAGAACACCCGGCTGCCTAGCGCGGCGAGCGTGGCTTCCATCTCCCGTTTGTCGAATCTTGCACCCGCTTCGGCCGATGCGCCTTGGAGTCCTTCGATGACGCGAGCCTTGTCGCGTTCGGTCTGCAGGCGACCGAGGAACCAAGTACCGCAGTTCGATAGGCCTTTGTAGTCGAGGTCCACCGGATTCTGTGTCGCCAGCACACACCCCAACCCAAACGCCCGGGCTTGCTTCAACAGCGTAAGCATCGGTCGTTTGCTGGGGGGTTCGCCAACGGGTGGGAAGTAGCCGAACACCTCGTCCATGTACAGTAGCGCCCGCAGGCTGCTGGTGCCGGGCTGGGTCCGCATCCAGGCCAGCAGTTCGTTGAGCAGGATGGTGACAAAAAACATCCGCTCGCTATCGTTCAGGTGGGCGATCGACAGGATCGAGAGCCGCGGCTTGCCTTCTGCGCTATACAGCAGGTCCCTGATCGACAGCGGCGCACCGTGCATCCAACCTGCAAACGACGGCGAGGCTAACAGGTTGTTGAGCTTCATCGCCAAGTCGGTGCGATCGGCCGCCGGATAGAACGTTTCGAGGTCCATGATGCCGACCCGGTCGAACGGTGGCTTTTGAATGCTGCGAATCAGCTCGGCGACGCTCAGGTCGCGGCCCTCCTGCCAAGCCGTGTTCAAGATGTTCGACAGGAAGATGTGCTCGCGACTCTGCACCGGATCGGCATCGATGCCCAGCAGTGCGAGCACGCCGGAAGCAGCCGATTGAATCCGCTCGCGCATGGCGTCGACGTCGTCCAGTAGTTCCTTGGGCGGCGCGGCGAACGACTTGAGCACCGTCACCGGAATGCCGGCCGTGGAGCCGGGCGTGAATATCACTCTTTCCACGGCGTCGCAGTACGACTGGATTCGCTCGGGCCCCTCGCCCCACTTGGCCAGGCCGGTGCGCCACAGTTCTGCCGTGCTGGCGGCGTACTCGTCAGGCGTCTGCCCCTTCCGCTCCGCTTCGCTCTCGTCGATCCAGGGCCGAAAATCGGACGGCTCGAGCTGCGGAAACGCCAGCAGCAAATTGCCCAAGTCGCCCTTCGGGTCGATGGCGATGGCCGGCACTCCGTCGAGCGCGGCTTCCTCCAGGAGCGACAAGCACAAGCCGGTCTTGCCGCTGCCGGTCATGCCAACGCACACGGCGTGTGTCGTCAGATCCTTGCTCTTGTACAGAAGCGGCCGATCAGACGTCTCGCTCGCCGCCAGATCGTGCTCGCGGCCCAGGTAGAACGAACCAAGCTTATCGATATCGGACATGCGCAAGCTGGTCCGCTAGGGGGCTGGAAAGCAGGAGACAACATGGCGTGAACCGCCACACTCGGTCGCGATCACGCAATCCCCCAGCTTATCCGAAGCAGATAGCAGCGACCAGAAAGGGTGGCTGAGGGGTCTCGAACCCCCGACCTTCGGAATCACAATCCGGGAGGCGTGGATGATAAACGTCTTGTTTTACCGAGTCAATCGAACTCTGACGACGACGCTTACCGTTCTGCTTACCCGAGTTCATCAGAATCAGGGCACGATGCGGCGACCATTGGGCTAAGCGAAAACGATACCAGGCGGCTCGATTCGCTGGCCGCTGACGACGATCTGTTGGCCGTTGTTGATGGGTGGGCCGAGCTACCCGAGGCAGTGCGGGCGGGCATCCTGGCCACCGTGCGGGCGATCGTCGATTGATCGCCTCCGGTCGCTCTGGTGACGCTTCTCGTGCGTCAGGAAATGGGAGCTCACTCCGGCACCGAGGAAATAATCCAAGACGACTTCGAGCGAGACAGCTACCCCTGGGGCCCCTCCGCAGCTCAGTTTTTGCCCGCCCCCAACGCTCCGGCTGGTGCTCACATTTACATATGGCGGCGCGGAAATGCCGGAAATTTTCTCGTGGCAAAATGGGCAGTCTGGCGAGTCGACTCGCGATCAATCTTCATTAGCCACAAAAGACTTTCCGTCACCCGCTGTTTTCTTATCCGTTGGAACTGTACCCCACAACCTTGAGCTCCACGCACCACACCACGTAGTCGCGCGTTGCCCGGCGACTCTGGCCCCCTCCTGCGAATGCCCCCTGAGGCACTCAGCCACGTCAGCTATCGTCAGAGGTGGACACGACCGACGCGACATAGCGAGACCGGCAACTGAACGCGAACGATGCAACTTCATGCGCGAAAGATCTGTCCCAAGATGCGCAGGTTGTGCCCAACCGCCGTCACTTCGTTCGTCTCCCAACTCCCCGCGGTGTACATCACCTTAGAACCGGACAAAAAACTCCGTTGTTAGACGACCGGTAAAGGCCGGTATGAAGTCACCGTTGTTATCTTGCGAGCTGGATTTCGTTATGCCACAGGCGAAAGTTGATGACGCTCATCGCCACTGTGGCCCAGCCATGAATGACGGTCTCGCTCCGGTCATATCGAAGGCGCAATCGGCGAAGTCCCTGGAGCCATGCCAGCGATCGTTCGACCACCCAGCGTACGCGTCCCAGACCACTGCCGTGTTCCGCGCCACGCTTGCGGATGAAGGGCTCGATGCCCAAGCATCGCAGCACCTCGCGAGTTGTTTCGCTATCGTACCCGGCATCGGCATAGACTTCGTCCGGCCTGGTCCTTGGACGGCCGGGTTTGCCGCCGACTTCCGGAAAGTCTTCTTGGATGATGGGCAGGATCTCGCGGTGGTCGCTGCGATTGGCGCCGGCAATTCGAACCGCCAGAGGAACGCCGTTTCGGTCGACCATCAGCGTATATTTCGTGCCCGGTTTGCGGCGGTCGACCGGGCTCGGACCGGTCTGGTCCCCACCGCCAAAGGCCCGGACTTGAGCACTATCGATGATGGCCGTGTCCTGTTCCAGCTTTCCGTCTCGACGTAACAGCCGAAGCAAATCGACGTGAACGCGATCCCAGACTCCCAGTTCCTCCCAGTCGCGAAGGCGAGTTCGTGCTGTTTCGCCCGAGCAACCCATTGCCGGCGGCACGTCTCGCCAACGGATGCCGGTGGAGAGCACGTACCAGATCACCCGCAGCGCTATCTCGTTTTTGACTCGAGGACGACCGCCGTCAGGTCCAACAGGCTGTTCCGCCGGCAAGTGATGGGTAACGATTTCGTAATACTCCTGTGGCATTCGTGCATCGGACATAGCAACCTCCTGGTCTGTAAAGTTGCTATCTATAAGGCGCAAATGGCGTGCCAAACTCGCTTGGGTTCTCTGTCCGGTTCTAAGCGTTTTCCAACCGGCTCTTAGCCGCCGTGGTGAGCTGCGCCGACGCGGCTACGGAAGTTCCGTATCTGCAGGAGGTTGTGACATCCTCGCTCATTTGAGCGGCGAGCTTGGGCGCGTCGGTCTTGGCCACCTCTGCGCCGTAGCTTGAATTCTCCCAGCGGGCGGATGATGCATCCGACGCGCCTTAGCGCGGCGGCGGACTGCGGGCGGTGGCGCGACCTCTGCAGGAAATAGCTTGGCGTTGTATCTGCCTGAGACTCCGTTCTAGCGTCTGCAATACTCAGCCCTATGGCTTAGCGAGGTGATTGACGAGGCGACTCGGCGGATCGTCATTCGCGAACAGGCCGAGCAAGCCGAGGACTCACCAGCGGCGGCGGGCAGTGGCATAGAGGCGGAATAGATGCCACCTGTTCGTCGGCCTGTTGGGCAGATCGTCGCAGCTATTCGGGTAGGCGAGGGGAACAGTTTCCCGAAGCCGGTTGATGCTAAGGGGGCCACCACAGCCAGTTCCGCTTTCTCGAAATGTACCGCGGCTGACCATCGTTAAACTGATATCTGCGGGCTGGTTGCCCGTATCCATGTTTAGCGCTATATCACGCCGCGCATTGAACGCCAGGATAAAATGTAACCCAGGAATCGCGGTGACTGCGGCGGACCCGGGAGGATTGTGGGCAGCCGTTTGGGGACTCTCTGGCCATCCTCCGTATGGCGATGCCATCGTGAACCGAATAACGGACCGCCAAAAGACGAGCTTAGGGGCAAAAGTCTCCGATCACAGGTCTAATGCCTGGCCGATTGGTCGCCCAGGCGGGACAGCCGCTTCGACTGCTTTTCAATCCGATCTAAATTTACTGGTCATGTGGCATCTATAGAGATACAATTCGGCGGTCCGAATACTGCTATCCGAAAATGCGACTGCCTTATCAATTTCCTTCCACACTTGCACCATTTGTTTGCTGCAACTGTTTCTGAGGCGCAAAATTATGCATCATTTTGACAGTGATTGCTACGTACCCCGCCATAGGCTGATCTTCTTGATCGTGACGCTTGCCTCACATGACGCGTGTTGGGCACAAGAAGCGGCTTCCGTAGAGCCAGAGGAAAATCAGCTATCCGAGTCAAGTGAAGCCGCGGTCCGGAATGCCATCCGCAAGTCTGCCGAAGACTACGCAACTTCATTCAACGACGGCAATGCTCAATCCATAGCTGAGCTGTACTCAGAGAACGCCGAGTTGATCGATGCGGCCGGAAATGTTTTTCTGGGGCGTGATTCTATCCAACAAGAATATGCAGCATTTTTCGATTCTCACCCGAACGCCACGATAAGTATCGAACTCGAAGAAGTTCATGTCCTGTCTCCGGGGGTCGCAGTCGAGCGTGGACGAGCAGAAACTAAGCTGGGTGACGGTCAGCCAGTCGCCCACAGCCGGTACACGGCCATCCATGGTAGGGTGGGCGAGAGCTGGAAGATGTTGCATGTCGTCGATGTCGACGCGGAACCAGCCGAACCTGGCGCCAACCTGGAACAGCTATCCTGGCTGATCGGTCAATGGGTCGACGAGGATCGCGACTCGTTGGTTGAGATTGATTGCTACTGGGACCCAGGCGGCTCATTTCTGATCCGAGATTTCAAAGTAAGAGTCGAGGGCTTGCTGGCGGCAAGCGGAACCGAGCGGATCGGTTGGGATCCGCTACGTAAGGAGATTCGAAGCTGGGCTTTCGATTCTGAAGGCGGGCATACAGAAGCGAGTTGGAAATCAACGAGCGACGGTTGGATGGTCGACGCAAGGGGATTTCGAGCAGATGGAGAACCAACAAAGGCCACCTACTTGCTGACACCGATGAAGAAAGACGCTTACCACGTGGCCTCGACTGCACGATTCGCCGGCCAGCTTCGTTTGGACGATCTTGATATGACCATTGTTCGGAATCCGCCACTACCTAGGGCGAACCAGGACACAGCGCGAAGCTTAACCGAGCAGACCGAGACCGCAGCAGAATAGAAGAATCGGAGCAGCATATGAAGACAAAGACTCTTGTAGTGCTCTTGCTAACTCAGTGCTTGTTCGCGAGCGTAGCCATACCCAAAGGGCCGAAGGACGCCAGTCCATCGAAGTCGCACCAGCGAAAGGGCGGGTATTCTGACGCCGCAATGCCGTCGAAATCCAAGTACAAGAAGACCGCGTCCTATGGGGCTGCAGGGCGCATCCCGTCGCAACCCTCGATCAAAAGCAAGTATCTAGCGGATAGACAGCGATCCGTAGCAGGTACAGGACCTGCTGGCGGCGTTTCCGCGACTAAGTATGACCGGTATTCGAAGAAACGGCCAACGACCGCTCCGCAGGCCGGACGACCTGTCCGGCGCCCGAGCAAGGCACCTCAATCAGGCCAAAGTCGCCCCATTGTTTTTTACCCGCGACCAAGCAAGGAAAAACCAACTTCGGCCCGACCTGCTGCCAAACCGCCAAATCGCAGACCTGCTGGTCCACAGACACCAGCGCAGATGCCGGCCAATTCATTTTCCAAGCACAAGTACTACCAACCCGCTCTACGCCCAAGCCAGTCGATCGCCGTGAATCAGTCATCAGGTCGAAAACCGATCATCGTTAATAGACCAACGACGATTAATCAAACGACGACCAACGTCACCCACACCACGAACAATGTCAACAATTGGTACACCAATAATCAATGGCAGAATCGCACAACAATTAACAGTTCCCATTGGAACGGCCGTCCTTGGTGGTACAGTCCCGACTATGACTCCTGGCATCACGGACACTGGCATGAGCACTATGTACAAGAGGGACTGAGACGTAACGATTGGCAGCACGTGGATACGTCAGATCACGACTGGCTTTCGGGGTTGGCTGCCTGGGGATTAGGAAATGTAATCTACCGATCCGGATACCATTCATATACGAATCCCTACTTCGTACGGCCCGTCGTCATTGGCTCGACGACCATCAATTACGCTCAGCCAATCACCGTGCAACAGTCGGAGTATGAACGGGCTTACGCAACAAACGAAGCTAGGGCCGCACAGCTGCGTAACGCCTCGATCCGGCATTTCGATACCGCACGTCAAGCGTTCTTCGCACAAGATCTCAATGTTGCGTATGATAGCATCGAAAAGGCGATCGCCTTAATGCCCGACGATGCAGCGATGCATGAGTTTCGGGCCCTGGTACTATTTGCCGCCGGTAAGTATCGCGAGGCCGCCGAAGCGATCCATGCTGTTCTGGCAGTAGCGCCAGGCTGGGATTGGACCACCTTAAGCGGACTCTATCGCGACGTTGATACCTACAGCGATCAGTTAGGCCGACTCGAGCATCATGTTCGTCAAAACTCCGGCTCAGGCTACGGTCATTTCCTGCTGGCCTATCATTACATCACGTTAGGGCACACTGAGGAAGCTCGGACCGAACTGCAAGAAGTAGTGCGTCTCGATCGTAGTGATCGATTGGCTAAAGCCCTATTGGAGTTGCTCCAAGAATCATCGCAGGAAGACGAACCTTGGACGGCGGGCAACGCACCAACACCTCGACAACTGCAGGGAGACTGGAAGGCCAGGCGATCGGACGGAAGTATAGAGCTTGAGATCCATGAGGATCGGTTTACCTGGGACTATGATTTGGACAGCAATGACGATAAGTTCAAGGGCAGATTCGTGCTTGCCGACGGCCTCCTGGTGTTCGCCAGCTCGAAGGGGTCGCAGATGGCCGGCCGCGTTCGAATGATCGATGAGGACACGTTCGCCTATCGGTTGATCAGCGGCGATGTCGATGACCCCGGAATTGTCTTTCGGCGCGATTAGGTCTGTTAAGTCCGACGAAATCGGGCGCCCTGCAGCGGGGCGATGGTCAACCCGTTTGACTCCGCCTATAAGAATCCAGCTGAGTTTAACTAAGACTATTCAGTAAGGGGAAAGATCATGACTTGCCACCGTCCCAATCCGCGAGGTCTACTGCTTGCCATCTTCGCCGTATCGCAAGTCGCGATCTGTGGGTGTAGCAGGGAGGAAGCATCAAGTGATTTGAAGAAAGCAGAGGCCGCCGCTGAAGGAGCCGCAAGAGAGGTTACCGAAGACGTTGGGGCTGCTGTGGAAGAGGGGGAGAAGATGGCAAGTGAATTGGGCGAGAAGGCCAAGGCGTATCTCGCTCCGTTAAAGGAGAAGTTTAGCAACCTAGAAGAGTTGAAAAAGTCTCCCGAGCAGTTGAAGACGGCTGTTGCTGGATTGATCGAGTCCATTGAGCAAAAAGCCGAGGGTGTCAAGCTTCCAGAAACCGTCAGCACCACACTAGCGAAGGTCAAGGAGAAGCTCATCGCTTTGCGCGACTACCTGGAAGGTGAATATGAGCAAGCCAAGATCGATGAACACGTCCACGAAATCATGGAGTCGGTCGAATCTGGACTTGGACTCTCCAAAAAATAGTCTTTACATACTCTTCTTTCTAAGAACGTGTTTTGAAATTCACGCTTCTACCTCTTCAAGCAATAAAACACCCTGATTTTGCCCACTGCTAGCATCGAAATGTGGCCATTTCAGTGCTTGGAGCAGATTGTGGGACATTATTAAGACACGTTCTAAGGTGCGAGCTATGAATCTCACTGGTTTACTCATTGCGTTGGTAATTGGCGCGGTTGCAGGGTTTCTAGCAGGCCAGATCGTGAAGGGGCATGGGTTCGGCCTGCTAGGCAACATCATTGTAGGGATCGTTGGGGCTCTGATTTTCGGTGCACTTTTTGGAAACTTCAACCTGCTCAACTCGCCAATCTTGAACGAGATAGCAGGCGGGACGATTGGCGCGGTAATCTTGCTGTTCCTAATCGGCCTGTTTCGAAAGGCAACCTGAATAGAGCTTGGACGAAGCTGTAGATGATGTGGCCCGTATTCGACACAATGGATGGTGGATGGAATAGCTCACCAGCTGATGTATTGTTTCATCGCTGTTTTGTGGCGACGTTCGCTCGAATGCTCTGACACAATACTATACTCGTCGAACTGCGGCCGACAGGAAACAGACTGTCGATAGGAACTAGGTTCGGATGCCTGCTGCGGGACCAGTGTTTGCTAATTTGAGGTTAGGGGCCAAAACGCCGGGGGGGTTCTCCAGTGCAGATGTGTTTGGCCAATCTTGTTTTTACCAAGTTCTCGAAAGGTATACGGAAATGTCAACCATCATCGATGCATTCGCCAAGCAATTAAGTTCTGAGGACGTTAGCAGCATCTCCCAACAATTAGGCGTTAACGATGCAACGACCAAGAAGGCCATAGGAGCAGCGATTCCTGGCCTGATTGCCGCTCTTTCCCGGGCGTCCGAGGATCCACAGAAGAGCCAACGCTTGGCCGAGGCCGTCAATCAGCATGCAGAGCACACCGAGGGTCTCCTCGATCAGGTAGGCAATTTATTCAAGCAGTTTACTCAGTCGGGTGACCAGCAGGCGGGCGGCCCGGACTTGGGCCAGCTCATTTCAGACGTGCTGGGCGGCCACGAGGAGCGTGTACAAAAGGGCGTTTCGCAGACTTCCGGATTGAACAGCGAGATGGCGGGGAAACTCATCAAGTTCCTGGGACCGATGGTGGTCGGCGTGATTGCCAAGCAGCTTTCCGGGCAACACGCCAATGCCGCGACTGTGAATGGTCATCTCAATCAAGAGCGTCAGGAACTCGAACAGAAGCATGGGGACCTGCTCGGCCGCCTGTTTGACCAGGACGGCGATGGCGACTTTGATATGTCCGATATGGCCAGTGTCTTTGTCAAGAAAATGGCCAGTTAGCAATGGTAAGGTCGCTTTGACGGTATCTCCACCGGAAATGCCTGTACTCTCGAATGCCAGTTTAGTAGTCCGATTCGCAGCTCCCACGGCCCGATGGGCCGTGGATTCGCCTCGCAAACAAGTTGGCGGCAATTCCCGTTAGAACCGGTGGTCTACATGCCGGGTGGATACGTCGTCGAGGAGCCTGCTGGTGGAGCAACCGTCGGAGAAGGAGTAGTTGAAGGTCGAGTCACTGGCGAGTTGTTCACAGGCTGGAGCCCCGGAGACGTGACGGTTTGCCAAGTCGACGAAGCTGGTGCGTAACCGGCTGTTGGCGGTGTCACCGGAGGAGAGACGGTCGACGCTGCCGACACCGGATACGGGTTGGCTGCTTGATAGACGGGGACGTAGCCAGGTGGACAGGTGCAGTACTGTGGAGGCGAAGTGTACGGCGCTCCGTATTGCGCGTAATTCGGTGCGCATTGACAGCCCGATACCGTTAAGAGGATCATTCCCAGCAATAGCAAATAGCCGCCAGGTACATGCTTGTCCATCAGATCTTTCGTATCGGGTCTCAGTAACTGCTGTTGAGCGAAAACGCTTTAATAAGCTCCTAGAAGTGGGGTGTATAGCTGCCACAAGGCGAACATGTCAATCCACGTCTCGCTGCTTGCACAGCTTTGAGTGAGTGCATGGTTTCGGTAGCCGAGCCTGCTAGCAATGCGGCACCGCAGCTGCTCACAACCTGTGGCCCAGGGTATCTATTCCCCGTTGTTAGTCAGCCCGATGCTTTCGCGCGCGATAAAGACGACATGCGAAGTAGAGAATCGCCAGATTGAGTGCCGGTGCGGTGGCGGCCAGCCACGGGCGAATTCTAACGGGTGCCCAGTCGATGCACCAGATCCATGGCCAGCCGAGTGGTAGGAGGAACACACCGGATAGAGGGTCTCGCTCATTGCCGAACAGCCCGAACGTGCCGACAAGAAAGACCGCGAGTGCTAGCAGATAAAAACCAGCGAAGGCACGTAATAGCCAGCGGCACATAGCAACACCCCTTGGCCGAGTCAAAAAAAGATCCACAACCTAAAACCGGCGGCCCCCAGTCTCCTAACGCCCCAGGAACACTCCAACTGGTTCAAGCGGCTTGTGGCTGTCGCAGATGATCTTAAGGATAAGCAAGAACGGTACGGACAAGAAGATTCCCCCAATGCCCCAACACCAGCCGCCAAGAAAAACGGCGACCATGATGACCACAGGGTTCAGACTAATCGAATGCCTGAGGACCGAGGGCGTGACCAGGTTTGCTTCGACGCCATTGGCAGCCAGGTAGATTGCTGGTGCAAGCAGGGCATGGGCGAGCGAGTCGAACTCTGCAGCTGCGATGATGAAAACAACACTCGCACCGATTACGAGCCCGGCGAACGGAATATAATTCAAAAGCGCCGCGAGCACTCCCCAGAGCACAGGATGTGGCATGCCTATAAGCCATAATCCACAGCCTATGACGAGACCAAGACCGAGGTTAATCACAGTGATGGTACCTAGATACGTAGACAGCTTGTGTTCTATTTCTCTGGCGAGCAGCACTACGTCCCATTTTTCACGCCAAGACTTCTTGACTTGCACGGCCTTTTCAAGGAACTGATCGCCTGCCGCCAGTAAGAAGAACAGCAAAGACAAAGTGATGGTCACAGAGGTTGCGAAGCTCCCGGTCGTGTTGAGAATCTGACTTGCCAAGGCTGGCTGCTCAACTCTAACAGATAGGGGGCGATTGCTGGGTTCCGGGTTCTCCGTCATTGCAGTCAATCCTTCGAGTTCCTTCTCCGCCAGTTCAATGCTCTCTAACGGTCCCGCAGCACCGCGAAGTTGTTCGCGGACTTTGTGGAGACTAGTCGGAGCTTGTTCTATCCAGTGATTAGCCGGCTCCCAGATAGTGCGAAGACCTAGCATCAGAACGAGCGTAAAGAGTCCGAACACGACAATCGCGGAGACAATCCCCGGCAGGCCCAGCTTCGTGAGTCTTCTTTGAACGGGCTTTAGCACGAGGCCCAAGACGACGGCCATGGCAATGGGGAGCAAGATTGCGCGAGCAAAATACAGCGTGTGAAATACCGCCAGGACAGAAAGCAGGATAAGGCACGCCTTTATCCAGCGCAGATCCTGTCTGAAGATAAGGGACGGCCGAGGCGCATCGAGCTCTTCGTCCACCAGTGCTGGCTGACTATCCGTACTGCTGCGACGATCCTGAACAGAACGGTCGAATCGACGGGACGACGAACTCTCGGATGAGATCGGCTTCATGAGCAAGCTGTTTGCGACGACATTGGAACAGCCTGTGCCTGTAGACTGCTCAACATTAGAATCCCGGTAAAAAATAACAAGCCATTCATCGGACACACTTCAAACTCAAAGTCTAAATCGGACCGACGTCGCGTACGAGTATAGCCGATTGAATTTGTTCGGCAATCATTTGGGAAACTCAAAAACAACGATACTGCATGCGGTATTTCGCAGAAAACCGGATAGAAGAGCCACATCTTCGATTCGAAGACCCATAATAGGGCGGCTGTTTGAAGGAACCGGCAAGTTCGAGTGGGAGCGGACGAAAGACGTCGCCCAGGTGGATGCCTATCGCCTAACGCAGTTCAGCGGCCCATCGTGAGAGCAGTGAATCTCTCGGCGCGGTTGTTACTTGGTATCGAGCGGGCTATATCAGAATAGCGAGTGGAGTGCTCTTCACTATCTTGTGCCCGAATCCAACACAGCGGTGGGCGTACTCAGTTCATTGGAAGGCAGAGTTTGCCCTTAGGCCACATCTCGGCTCGGCTCACCACTTCGTACACGGCGCAAGTCTCGATTTCGCGTTTCGATTACATTGCCGATTTCTCTCGCCACACGTGGAGACGACTGAAGAGCCGATTGCAGCAAATCGCCGTCCAACAGTAAGATTTCAACGTCCTCCTGAGCCTCGATCGTCACCTCGCTTACTTGCCGTGACAAAAGAGCTCGCTCGCCGAAAAACTCACCTTCCGTTAGCGTTCCAATTTCGAGCTTTGTGCCTGCTGCCCCGCGAAGTGACATCGTGGCCACACCTCGTACGATCAGGTGCAAGCCAGCCAGGTGCTCTCCCTCTTCGACGATGACTTCTCCCGTGCCAAACGATCGGAGCGACACGCGCTTGAGCCGTCGTGCCAATTCGTCTTCATCGGAAAGCCCCAGACTTCGCAAAGGTTTCAATAGATCTTCCACATCCAGCCGATTCGCGCTCTCCGTCATTTCCTCCTGGCTTGCTTGGATTTCGGTGGCGATTGGATAGGGAATAGTCAAACCGCTGCGGCGTGACGCGTACCAGATCCGAGTCATAAGTTCGTCAATAATGTCAAATTGTTGCGAATAATCGGACGCATAGAACTTGATAATGTAGTTGATGCAATAGTCGCCATAGCCCGCCGTATGAATTCTCGGTGGAGGGTCGAGGAGGACTCCAGGGACCTGGCGGACCACACGGAGCAGAATCTCCTTAACTTCGTTGGGAGGGTCATCGTAGGAGAAGCCGATTTCCGCTGTTTGACAGATGTGCGACTTAGGTCGACTGAAGTTCTTGAATTGCCCCTGGGCCAACACCGAGTTCGGGACGACGATTAATTCCATCATCCGGTTGACAAGATGGACTGACCGCCAATTGATCTCAATAACTCGACCGGCTTTGCCATCTATCTCCATCCAATCTCCCAGTTCGACAGGGCGTTCAACCAGCAAGAAAACTCCAGAGAACACGTTTCCCAGGGGCTCTTGCAGCGCCAAACCAAGCACAATCGAGCCGACCCCAAGGGCAGTCATCATTTGACCTAAGTTCTGCCCCCAGACGGCGGACAAAACAAATACGGATCCCAGAGTCACCAATGCTAGCCGAACCAGATCGGTCAAGATGCGTGGGACTTTGTGTTGCCAACTGCCTTTTTCGGCGCCTTGAAAGACGACCGCTTTGAACAGAGACAGTACCGAGTAAATAGAGACGATTAGCAAGGCGGTAAGTGCGATCCTCGCAGCGATGGAATTACTTTCTACACCCACCACTTTGGTCAGCAACAAATAGGCTCCCAGCATTGGCAGTACCAACAACCGAAAGTGTTTGAGAGGTGTAGACAGAAAGTGATCGCGTCGATGCAGGCGATGTCCCAGTTCGCCCACAGCCAGCATGGCAAGGGGAAAGCCGACAACCAAGGACACCGACCAAGTGTACTGGTCTTCCAATCCAGAGAGTTCAAATAGGGACACGTTACCTAGATCCTGCAGAGGAAAACAAAGAGGGTGTACTATGCTGCGGCAGATTGAATGGGAGGATCGATCGACATAGGAGTAACAACGACTTCCAAGACGTCCTGCACGGATGCGACGTCTCGCAACTGCTCATAGGTATCGGCGGTGACCCGGATCGTACTTTTAGAGCCGGAGGTAGCAAAACGATGGCATTGGATGGCTGTCGTTCCCCACAACTCGTAGACAAATCGACTGCGTCCAACCAGCGCACCAACGACCGGGCCCGTACTGAGCCCCAAACGTGCTTCCAAATCTGTCTCGTGCTGCAGGTTGAACCGGTGAACCATGCAAATCACTTCGCAGGCATAATCAGCCAGTCGATGCAGATGGTCGACTCTCTCCTCGGACAATCCACAGACTGCAACGTAATTGCCCCAGGAGCTTCCGACTTTCTCGACTCCTGATGCTTCTGCCAATTCATCCAGAGCGTCTATCAGTTCGCTGTAAATTAGGAGATTCTGCTGGTCGCTCCGGTCCTCAGACAGCGTCTCGCATCCCTGCAACTCAATCCACAATAGTGACACGGAGGGAAACAGGTCCGGTTCTTGGCGAAGGCCATGCTTCAGTCGTTGCACAGCCGGCTGTGGTAACATGCTTATCAACAGTTGGTCGTTCTGGAGGATCTTCTGCTGAAGCAGGTCCTTATTGTGGCCCAGCTTTTGCGCCATGTCGTTGAACGCCACGGCCAACTGTGCAAACTCGTCATTGCCAACGACGGGAACTTCCACGTCAACACTGCCATCGGCGACTCTGTGTACACCGTCCATAATTCGGTTCAATGGCTGCAGTAGCCGTGCGGAGGCGAATGTAGTGAGCAGGCAAACGCACATTCCGATGCAGGTGATTGTGATGAGCAGATATCGCCCGAGGCGGTAGATTGGCTGGTAGGCCTCATCCACGTCGATTTTGGCCACGATGTTCCAGTCCAAGTCTCCCACGTTCAACGAGCCATAGGAAATCAATACCGAGTTGCCGCGATAGTCGACCATTTCCCCAAAGCCAGATCGCCCAAGCCTCGCGTTCTCGACGGCTTCCGTGTGAATCGGCGTGTTCATGATCAGCGTCTTAAAGTGTTTGATGCGATCAAGCTCACGTTGGGATAGCCCATTCTTCTGAAGAGCGAGCAGTAGTCTTTCAGGAGATTCGATCTGGAATCGTGATTCGGATCTCAATAGGTAATCATCGCCCACGAGCAGCGCCTCGCCCGTGCTTCCCAGACCTGCTGCTCTCCAATCGGTCTTGTTGGTGAGCAGGTCGTTAATCTGTTCAACGGGCATTTGCAGAACCAATACACCAATCATATCTACACCATCGAAGATTGGACTCGCAACGAAAGCTGCAGGGCGTCCCAGTGATGGGCGATACGATTCAAAGTCAATCAACTCGACGGAGTACTTGTCTCGATTGCGACGTAGGCGTTCGATTGCCTGGCAAAGCTTCGTTCGCGATAGTAAACCGTCGTTCAGCTTAGCGCCAAAATCAATTTCCTTGCGAAATGAATAGACGACGTTGGTTGTGTCGGCATCCACAAGCATGAAATCGTAGTACTCTAGGTGATCGACGAGACTCGCAACTTTAGCGTGATTGTGGGCGTGAATAATGCCGTAATTGCTCGTATCGACAGGAGTTTCTAGGCGATCTTGTTCGGATGGCGCGTGAGCGTTCTGCGACAAGAACGCGTATTGCAGGTATTGGCCGGCTTCGGTAGCTGGAAGCATCTGCTCAGGAAGCGGTTTGCCTTCCATGTGCTTGGCCAGTTGCGGGATGACTTTTTGGCGATAGTACTCGAGTAAAGTCTCCCTTTGCTGTTGACTGATGGCGTGACTCTGGAGTTCTTCGAAGGATTGGCGGAACTCACGCATGTACTCGACAATGTTGTCGCTTTCCGTCAGTGTTTGGACCTGATTGCAGTAGAGCTTTAAATAATTCTCAACTTCAGCACCTCGAGTCACGCGGGTCGCGTTAAGTTGATCTGCAACCTTGGCAGTCAGGGACCGTTTGCCGAGATCGAAAGCAATCCACCCCACGACCACTGCCGCGGTAGTTGTTGCAAAGAGAACGAGAACTGTCAGTTTGCTTTGAATGCTGATCTTGTTGGAAAAGAATCTGAACATCGCAGGTCATCCCGTTTATTAGGTGGCAAGTCGAGAGATGGTTGAGTGAAACGTGGTGGCTGTCAATACTAATGGCCGGTCGTCTAGAACATTGGCGTTCGCGAGTAGTACGCACCTCCTGAGATGGCGGTGAACCGTACGAAGAAGTCCATGAAACTGGTGTTGGTGAGTGGGGAGCCTTGGGTTAGATTTCCAGTTCAAATAAGTTCCTCAGGGAGGCCATCATGCCATCGATTCGCAATTATCTGTACGCTGCTTTACTTGCTGCTGGCGCAGCATTCGTCGGCCAGTTGGCCCGAGCCGAAGAGGCTCCGGCCACTCCACCCACTGAGCAGCCCCAAGACTCGCCGGACGACCTGTCCGTGGAAGAGATTCGCTCTCTGCTCGACTCGATCGACCCTTACCTGCCGCAGGGGGAAGTCTCGTCGGAGGTCGACATCTTCGGGTCCACCACTATGGATTCGCTCGCTCACGGCTGGGCCCTCGGATTCAAAAAGTTCCATCCGGAGGCGCAAGTCATTATTTCGGCGGAAGGATCAGAAACGGTCTTTGATCGACTGCTCAAGAATCCGGGTAGCATTGGCATGCTGTCGCGCCCCGTCACCAAGGAGGATCTGGCGAAACTCAAGGCGGAGGGGCTGAAAAGGCCGGTCGCTATTCACGTCGCCAGAGATGCACTCGGCGTGTTTGTGCATAAAGACAATCCAGTTGAGGAGGTGAGTTATCAACAGCTGGTGGAACTGTTCTGTGCCGAAGACCCAGCGAACTCTGTGAACTGGAGCACCCTTGGCATTGAGGGAGACTTAGCCAGCCAACCGGTGCAGATTATTGGTCGAACAAAGGCAAGTGGCACCAGGACCTTTATTGAAAAGTTTCTGTTCCACTCCCATCGTCTGCGGAATGAGGAAAAGTACTTGGAGTCCAACTGTGATGTCATCCAAGCAGTGGCCGAAAACCCAAATGCCATTGCCATTGTTGACTTTAACTGCGTCAGAGAGGCAGTAAAGCGCCTGCACCTGCGGGAGCAGTCGGAAGTGATAGAAGACACCGATCGCGATGTGCTGATGGGTCGCTATCCCATTACGCGTCCCATGGTACTCGTTCTGGACGCAGATCAGACAGGGGAGAAGGCGGCCGCGAACCGCGAGTTCGTGCGATACGCGCTCGCCCAGGCTGGTCAAACGCAGGCGATCCTCTCCGGCTTCTATCCCTTTGCCCCACCCACGTTGCGAGCAGAGTTGGAGAAGTTAAATAAGCTCGAGAAAACTCCGCCTCAGGACTCCTCCAACACCGCCTCCGCGGGCCATGATCTGAGATAGATCGATGTTCCGAATGAGCGTGCCAGAGAGTCTACTCGATCATAGCCGCCGGCAATATCTCTATCTTAAGTCACAATAACTTTCACCGCGTGCAGGCGACGCCAGTTGCACTCAACATTGGCGCAGACCCAGATCGCAAAAGGATTTCCACAATGTTTGCTTTTCGAACCCAATGCCTTAGTTGCCTTGCTTGCTTGTGCCTATCACTTCCCCTCTTGCCCACTCAGTGTCATGCAAGCAGTTGGGCAAGTTGGGGCGATCAGATGTCTCCAACGTCTTCCTCTGCCGATTGGGATCGTAATTGGAACGGTGGTATTGGGATCGGCAACTCCGGCGCGAACACTGGCTGGCGACTGGGAGTGACGGGTGACAATACCGACACCGGTGTCGTCGTGCGGCAAGTCACCGCGAATTCTCCCGCTGCTCGCCTGGGCCTCTCGCCTGGCGACGTTATTGTCTCCGTAGACGGAGACCAGGTTGGCCGTGTGGGAAATAAGATCTACGATCTTGCTGAAGAGCTCAATCATCACGCCGATTCGTCGGGACGTGTACTGATGCTCGTGCAATACCGTCGCAACAGCCAGCTCCGGGCCCTCAACGTCCAACTCGACGACCAGCGAGGCGGGTTGTCAGGCACACTTTTGGTCCGGGGTGGAAGTCTTCCTCAAAACTCCGTTGTGACTGTTCGACTGGAGAATGTCAGCCGACCCTATCAGGCCGTTCGCAACGGACAGTATTCTTTCCGCCTGTCGAGCTTCAACCTTGGTGAGATTCCATTCAGCTTGAACTACGACCCCAACTACATTTCGCCGAACGATAGCTATCGGCTTCGGGCCTACGTCACTTCCGGCGGGCGTACCGTCTACGACACAGCGCAGCCTCCTTTTGTGTTAACCCAGGGCTATCCGAATTCGGTCCGCCTGGAACTCCGTCCGACTTCCTATTCGTCGGGTGGCGTTGTTGCCGCTGGATACAATCCTGTGGATAGCTACTCCGGACAGATAGAGAACGCCTACAGACGTTACTTGGGCCGGATGCCAACCTCTGTGGAACTGGCCGCCTGGTACCAAACCCCTGATCTCCAGTATCGGATGCAGCGACTGCCACTCGAGTTGATGGGTACCCAGGAGTTCTTTGATCGAATGGGAGCAAACGACTTTGCTTGGGTTCAACGTGCCTTCACCGAGGTCATCGGCAAGACGCCTTCCTCGGTGGAAATGGATCTTTGGATGCGCCGCTTCGCCGAGTTGCGATACTCCAGAACGGAGTTGCTCAACCAGCTTCAAATGCAGGCACGACGATAGCGCAGGGAGACCTGCGATCAGGGTTCCCATCTGCGGAGTTTGCATCAGCGATCTCCCCACGGCATCATTGGGTATCGTGCCGGTTAGGGAAAGGCTCTGCTTGATTTGGACGTCGGCTAATCTTTCAGGACGAAAGTAACCTTCATATTGACGCGATACTCTGAAATCTTGCCATCCTCAACTTCGATTGTTTGCTCCTGAATCCATGCCCCTTTCACTTTGTCGAGCGTCTTCTCCGTACGTGCGATGCCTTGCTGGATCGCATCCTCAAAGCTCTTGGTAGACGACGCGGTGATTTCTGTGACCTTTGCGACCGACATGGGGGTACTCCTTTTTAGATCTTCGAATAAACCTTGGGCAGCGTTTTAGCCATACGCCTTGTAGCACCAAGAAACCATGAAGTTTACAGTGCCCGAGTACGGAAAGCTACAGCGTAGTAGAAAAGCGTTCGTTCAATACCTGTGAATAGCTCTAATCTTCGCGTCTGTCTGCAATGCTCCGGGGCGCAGAATGCGCACCGTTACGCCACGCGAGATCACCATTTCTGCCAAATCGTCAAATACCTCATCAACGTCCGTCAACTGAAGTTGATGACCCGGGTGGAGAAGAAAAAATTCAAATACAGAGAGAGTCGAGTCATTCATGGGAGCGCACGACGTTACGCCACCAGTCAACCTAAACGCTAAAAAAAGATGAAATGGCAATGAACAAAAAACTGATCTACTGCGCTGTAATTCTACCTCTGCTTGTAGCCGACTCGTCTCGAGCTGAAGAGAAGATTGATAGGAGGGAGGTTCGAAGACTTGCGAAGCTCCCAACCGAGGACATCTTGCGTGATTCGCCGGTCGAACGCATTGAGGTTGCAGACTACTGGAAGAAAGTGAATGGACGTGACCGGCCCATGGTCGTCTTTTTCTACAGCAACTCGCACGCTCCATCCCAGCGAGTTGCTACACTCATCCGCTACGTAGCTCCGCATTATAAGGATCGCATCGCATTGGCTGTGGTGAAGGTTGCGGACAAAGGCGACCCGGATCGCAAGACTGCTGAAGCCCTTCGTAAGCAGTTCAGTCTGGACAGCACGCCTGGCATCCTGTTCTACGACAATGTTGGCACGAAGACGGTGCTTGAAGATGAGGAGTACATCGATCCCGACTTCAAAGAATTCAGAAGTCCAAGCATGCTTTTCTGGTCCGTCTACTACTCTACTGTTCGCAAAGAACTGGACGCTCTGCTGTCTGACTGATCGCATGACACTTGAATTTAGGGACGCTTGACAGTGTGTCTGATGCTGACGTTAACACAGCAGTGTGATCGCCCGCTTTCGATTCACGAGGTCTCAAACTACAGTCGGCTGGAAAAACACCATTACCTTAGGTCCGGGCAGAACGCGACCTCGCAACTGAGGTCGGACTACGGGCTTTCACTCGCGAAGAGCATTGCAGAGCTGTGGGCGGCGATTTAGACCGTCGAGCTTTTGGATCGCTAGACTGGCCTTTATGGCCGGGGGGACATTCGCTACTCTCCTGCCGCAATACGTCGCGCAGCTGCAACCTGCCTTTTGCCGCGGTGTTCGATCCTTCACAAGCGGTTTTAAGCGAGAACTGATTATGCGTTTAGGATTGGCACTTTCGGGAGGCGGTCTGCGGGCAACGCTCTACCACCTCGGAGTTGTCCGCTATCTAAGGGATGCTGGGATACTCCCTTCAGTGACGCATATCACGTCCGTCTCAGGCGGAAGCATCCTCGGTGCCCACTTGGTACTCAACTGGGATCGCTACAACGGCAGCGACAACGAACTGGACGCCGTCTGCCGGGAGATTCTCGACTTCGTCGACCTGGACGTACGCAATCGAATTTTGCGTCGGTATCCATTTGCTTTGGCTAACGACTACCTTCATCGTGCGGCCCGGCAGGGGCACTCTCGACGATTTACACGCACTGGACTGCTCGAGGCGCAATACCGCAAGTTCCTCTTTGGGGATACGTGTTTGCATCAATTACCTACGCGGCCGGAACTGCACATCCTATGCACTAACTTGAGCGAGGGTGGGCTGAGTTCCTTCAGCCAAGCCGGGTTGATGTTCGAAGAACGTTCTAAGTTGGGACAAGCAGAAGTTAAAACCCAACGGGCTGGACTAGCGACCTTGCCGATGGCCGTGGCGGCGTCTTCCGCGTTCCCTGGTTTCTTTCCACCTTTAGAACTCACCGCAGAAGACATCGGGGCCACTGAAGGCGAATTTCAAACGCACTTTTTCACCGATGGCGGCGTCTACGACAATCTCGGCGTCCGCATGTTCCGCTTCCTGGAGCGGCAACTAGACTCTCAGCTTACCATTGATGATTTCCGGTGCGCGGAGACGGCCGTAAAGTTGTGGAATGACGCAGCACAGAGCGAGACAACTACGCCGCTAAGTCGACTTGCCCAGCTCAACTGTAAATCTCGACGAGCTGACAGTCGTTCCTCCGGCATGGCGACGAGTTCGCAACAGTTGGTGGAAGACCTTCGTGAGCTGATTGTGGACGCCAACCTTGTGAAGGACGTCCAATTGCGCGATTTGCTGCAACTTGAGCGACTCAACGGCAACGGCGGAGTCAACTTATATACCAATTCCAATTCCAATTCCAATGGCAACGGCAACGGTAACGGAAATGGCAACGGCTATGGCAAAGGTCATGCCGAGCGAGCTGCAGTCATGGCAACGAGCGATCGCGTCGTCCGCAATCGGCGCATCGTCAATCTGGCGTTTCGCGAACTGATGGGCACCGAGCTCTTATCCGAAACCACCAAGCGATTCGACGCGGTGATTGCCAGCGACGCCGGCAAGAAATTCCAGGTGACGCGCCCCGATCGCGCCGGTTCGTTCCTTCGCACGGCAATGCGCTCGTCAGACATTCTAATGGACCGCGTATGGCAACTTGAGAAAACTCACTTCGAAAAGTCTACCGACTATATCTTTGTGCCGATCACCCGTATCGTCACGCCTGACCAGGATGACACAGCACTGCATCCGGAAGTTCAAATCCAGGTCAGCAAGATCCGCACGGACATGGATCGCTTTTCTGAGGACGAGGTCAGCGGCTTGGTTCGTCATGGGTACTGCGTGGCCAGACAGTCCATGGCAGAGCGACCCTGCTTACGCGCTCATCAGCACGATGGGGCCCCTTGGGAGCCGCACACATCGTTGACTCACAGCGACGACAACCTCTCCCCTACGAAGAGCTTGCGTGGAGCATACGCGACGCCATCGACTCAGCAAGCGCGGCGTATGCAACAATCTTCTCGTCGCAGGTATTTGGGCAAGTTATTTTCCTGGAGCGATTGGGTCTCCTACCTATACTTGCCGTTACTCGTCGCGATTTTCGCCATCCTGCCTTACGGCGTGTACCGCAATTGGCGACACGGACAGGTTGCCGCTTCACTAACCGCCGCAATTGCAGAAACTCGCGACGACTACAAAAAACTGCTCACGCTCATGGAATTCGGGCCTGAGCAGCCGTGGGAGGGCATGCCGCATGAAGACACCAAGCGTCTGGATCCCCTCTTCGCGGAACGCGGCCTCGACATTATCGCCGATGCGCGAATAGTCGATCTGCGAGGTGCTGACGGCGCGCTTGAAACTGAGGGAACTCACGTCTACGTCTATCGGGCGGTATCTGTACGCAAGGTGAGTCATTCGGAAGGTGCAACTGGGCTCCAACTGCAGTCCCTGTGGGATATGCCTGAAATTCAGCTGCGCTGTCAAAACTCGGAACTGCGTCCAAAGCTACAGCGTTGCGCGGTTGAAGGCCAAGAGGGCAATACGCGATACTCGTGGCAACTAGAACTCGATTTCAGCCGAGTCCCCGTCGGTCAAACGATCGACGTTGTCGTGGAAGCTCGGCTGCCGGTGGATGCCCGCCAGGTTAACGCCCTCGGCCATCCGTGGTGGCAGTTCGAAGTCGATGCCGATCCGGAGGTTGCGACATCATGGCTGCTTCTCCCCAAGGATTGGCGGGATGGCAGCGCTCAGGTCGTTCGATTCCGCAATGATTCACCGGAAACGCTCGAGGTTGTCGATCCGACCCACCACGCATCCATGGCGGATGATTCCATTCTGCACTGGATCGTAGTCCATCCAAAGGCGGCTTACACGTACTCATACCGGTGGGGATCTCTCAGGTAAACTGGGCGACTCGCTTGGTTTCATCCTAGTTTGTTCGAGGAGAGTTGGGATTCAAGCGCTAGCGTCTTCATCGGTTTTCTGCTGACGATAATGACTTCAGGTATCCATAACATTGGTACCGCGTGGTGGATCGGTCGACTTAAGCAAACGACGCGTTACGCAATACTAGATTAGCCGCGGAGGTATCCCGCCCCCTGCGAGTTGGCAAATTCCAAACTGAAATGAGCTGGACCAGCTGACGTGGATTACGCTCGAACCTAACGCTTAGGCTTCTTTCCGGACGCAGAGCCCGTGAGCGTCCGGGGATCGACTTTTGCAGCGTCTGACGGTGCTGCGAATCGAAGGGGCCGTCCGGAAAGAAGCCTAAGCGTTCGGCGGCATCTCAACTCACCGAGGTTGAGGCAACCGCGGCGACTTTGAGTGGCGGAAAAATGCGACGAGTTACTCTACCCCGGTCTTGCGGCAAGTCGCAGGAAAAAACATCATTAAATGCACGACTCGCGGGATACCAGAGGGCGGGGTGGTGGCTATAGTCGGATACCGATAAAGCTATTCTCCATCTAAGACCGTCGCTCTGCAGAGACTCGCAACAATGCCCCCTTTTCGTACAACATGGCTCCTTTTCTTGCTGTTATTCGCGGTATGCTCATTTGCCGGGTCCCGTGCTGAGGCAAGCATCGTGACCTTCGACTTCAGATCGGAACCCTACGAGGGCAGCTCGAATGGTCTCTTTACATTGCATGGAGACGCGTTAAATCCGGCTACCTTCACCAGCGAATCCGGGCGTACGATTGAGATCTTGACGTTCCTGTCGGGCGGCAGCGTGCAGGGCTACGCCCTCGACACCTTCGGCAGCGGCCCGTGGCCGCATGGGAACACGCAGCTCTTCGGGCAGAGGTCGTACTTCTATTTCGGCAACAACAGTGGTCCGAGCGTCGACTACCGGTTCGGGTCCGCCGTCAAACTCGTTTCGGCGACCTTCGTGCTGTACAACCCCAGCCAGAATTTGCAGATCTTCTATAAGCGGGACGGTACTTCCGTGATGGGTAACGAGCAGTTCTTCTTCACGACCGATGCCTACGACGATCTGGCGAACAACGCGCCCGCCGCTCCCCCGGAGAAAACGGTCCATTTCGACAACACGTACCCGTTGGTCGACCAGATCGCTATGCGGTCCTTGGGCCAATCGGGCGTTGCCCTGAAAACGCTTGTCATCGACGACCCGGCGTTTACTCCGGTTCCGGAGCCGACGTCGCTGGCCGTGTGGGGCATACTCTCGCTGGCTGGGCTTGGCGTTGTCGCGCGTCGTGGGCGGCAGCGGCAAGGTCTCGCCTCGGCCGATGTCTGACGCCGAATCCCATCAATCATCTTTTTGGCCCATCTTTTTGGCCAAGTCACTTAAGAGCGTAGCTGCGATTGGGGCGTCGCGAACTCATTCAATGGCTGAGATGGCCTCCGCTGCTTCTCTCCGTAGCTCCGTGAGCATCCGCTTGCCTTGCCTTCTATTGGCCTGTCATTCCGAGGCTTGCTTGGAGCAACCGACGCGTCGCAGCGATGGAAAGACTCGCAGCGGAGAGATGCCCGAGAGCAGTTGACCAATCAGGATGACCGCCTCCCGCTCCACGATCTTTCAGGCCACTCATCTGTTCGCTGACTAGCACCCGATGGATCAACGGCTGGACCTCGAACTCGAAGTCTTCGAGCGTCTTGCAGGCGGGGACCTGGCCGGATTGTACCGATTGTGCAGCAACCGTCTACTTTGCCGGTTCCAATCAAAATCCTCATCACGCGAGCGATATCAACACGATGAGCAAAGAGTCTAATGAAGTCAGACGATCACACGTTTTGCTGAGGGGCCGAAAGCATGTTCAAGGAAGTCGTTCTGGCGAGTTTGTTGCTGGGGCTCTGTACCCCATCATATGGGACAGAAGATGCAATACTCAACCTTGGGCCGATCGCTGCGTCTCACTCGAAAGCGGCCAACTCCAACGGCGATAAGTGCTCGAATTACTACCAGGAATATATTGATTGTTCGTGCGAATTGAAGGCCCATTGCTCGTGTGATTGCACTTGTGCCATCGTCCCCTCGATGCTGGGCGACACCGGACTAGTGATACCGCGTCTTATAGAGTCTCCAGCGGCCGGTGGAACGCAGCCTGTGTTCCAGAACCATATCTATAAAGTGGCCGAAAACAACAGCGCTGTGCCGCAGGATCGGATTGGATTCAATTTCAACTACCTGCCCGATGTAGTGAATGGAAGTTTCGATGGACTTCGGGTGAACGATGATCTTTACGAATATCGTCTGTTTGCAGAGAAAACCCTATTCGACAGCAGGCTCTCGGTCGACTTCATGTTGCCGTTCTACACGACGTCGGACTATCGTCCCGGCGACCTGTCCCTCGTGGCTGATGGACCAGGAACCGACACAGCTTTTGGCGACATCGCTTTCGGCTTCAAGTACCTACTGCATCGCAGTGAACAGTCTGCACTATCTGCGGGACTGCGAGTCGAAGCTCCTTCCAACGCTGAGATCACCCAACCCGACCCAACAAGTGTCTTCTACAACACGTTTGAAGACGATGTCTGGAATTTCACACCATACGTTGCCTTCCTGGCAGCACCTACAGAGCGGTTCTTCGTACAGTCGTTCGTTTCCTACCGCCTCAACACGGGGTACCTTGAGATCCCGGCTACTGACTTCGCCATTAGGGAGCAGCAGCTGTTCATGGCTGATCTCTCCGCGGGCTACTGGCTCTATCGCAATCGGTGCAAGCGAGGATTGACGGGAATTGTGCCAACGGTCGAACTACACTACACGGGGGCCTTCAACGACGAAACAACTTACAGTTCCGGAACTCCAACGACTTCCTACGTTACCAATGTGATTGGCAAGTCGGACGTACTGAACCTGACGGCGGGCGTCACCACCTATTTCAACGACCGCATGTCCATCTCTACGGGAGTGGCCATACCCTTGCGTGACAACCCAACCCCGTATCCCGCAACCACTTCCTCTATCGGCACGGATCGCCGGTATGACTGGGCTCTCATGGCAAACCTGAACTATTACTTCGGTCGTTAATCCTATGTTGAACTTCCTACGATTTATGTCCCAGGCCTTGTAAGAGATCTAGGTTAAGCGGACCGCGCCTTGCCGCAACACTTCAGCAATAATGCAAATGCGGAAACTGGTCACGTAGAGGGTTTCTGAGAAGCCGTGACTAGCCTCCCAGGGCAGCCCCTGGAGTTAACCGTGGAACTATAGAGCCAATGTCCCCCCCTAGGTTCGGCCCTCTGCATCTGTTGGAAAAGCAACTTAGCTCCAACCCCGACGCGCCCCTATCGCTGGCAATTGTATTGCCGTCTCTTTGGCTGATAAGCACGCGAGCCAACGCGTTGCGAATCCTCACGACCAAGGGCAATCAGGTAGTCGACCGGATTCCGCTCGGCAAAGAAGCACGCGAGGCACTCGACGAGTACATCAAGAACCAACGTGGCGACAAAGCGGGGCCACTGTTTAAGAGCAAGACCGGCAACGGTAGATGTAATCGATAAGGCTGGTTGCTTCCGGAATGTCCTTGCTCTTCGTAAGGCCCGAAGGTTCAAAGCTTGTGTTCTTGAGTTCCTCTGCCATTGCGGACAGTGGCACACCATATTGCAAACCCATCGACGTGAGAAGGCTCCAGTCGCATCCCTCTTTGGCGAGAAAAAATGACAAGGACTGCTCCAGACACTTCAAGGTGATGGTTTCAAGGTCACGCGGCACCTTGGCGCAGCCACGCGCAGCGCACCCCGCACAATGACTACAGTGACAGTACCGACGGCCAGTGACGATCGTCTGCTGCTGCCTCTGATAAACGACAGCGAGCCGGACGATTCAGAAGCCGCGGCGTTCGACCCGGACGACGAAACCACCAATTCGTCTACTCGTGAGCTATTGCTCGAACTGGCGCTTGATAATGGAGAATGACGATTCCGTCTTGCAGCCGCGTCGGTGTGCACAACCTCGTTCAGTTTGGGATTCCTCGAACTGCCAGCGGGTGGACCATCCTCTGCCTCGAAGGTTCAGCCCAAACTGCGGGTGGTGAAAACAACCTCTGCAGCTGCGACTTCACATTTCTACGAGAATATTCATCCATCGTTGCTGTGCCCGAAACACGCTGTTGGGTACTCGGCCCGCAAAGAAGGGCATGGAGCGGCAACCCAGTCGATCAATGCTTGAGGGCTGGGGCTGGTAGGTTTCGGGAGGGGCGTCGACGTTGACAGAACTGGCTCTGCTCAGCGGTTAGTGAGGGTTGTGTCAACGTCAACGGAGCTTTTGTTCCCAGCTAGCTGCCGCGGCGAGTACTGGATAGCCAGACCTGGAGGCAAACTGGAGGAAGCGGAGAACCGCAGCGAATACCCGCAAAGAGAGGTGACTCGACCTGCTTGACAGATTAGCACTGCCCCTCCCAGCCGCCTTCTCAGACGATCAGATCGGGGTCTTCATCGATGCAGAGGCGTCCGACCAGATGGGCGACTCGAGGTCGAGGGGAGCGT
>NZ_JAMXLR010000011.1 GCF_024054565.1 Aeoliella straminimaris | reverse complement strand
AATCGCAAGGTTGTATCTATCGGAACATCGATCGATGTGGTCGTTGAACCGGCTGGCAGGATGAGCTCTCCACTGGCCACTTCGATTGATCCGTGATTTTCAATGAAGGACGTCGACGAGAATAGGGCCTGTCCATCCCCTGTTTTTCGTAGTGTCCCCTCATTGACTAAGGGCGCAGCCGTGAACGACTCTGATGCGGAGTTTAACAGTTCGAACGTAGCCTCTGGACGATTAACGAGGCCTTGATTGAAGCGAGCATCGCCGAACGCCCTCACATGTCCTTTATTCTCCACGGGCGGTTCGATGGTAACACCAAGACTGAAAACATTGATCGTCGACGCTTCAGCAAAAATGACGGCCCCCGTACCTGTAAGTCGACTTTGATTGAAGCGACTCATCCCGGTGAACGTCAGATTGCCGCTGCCGGAGATGGTGCCAAAATCAGCGTCGACCGAATCAACTGTTTGGTCAGCGTTGAAGATGACAGTGCTAACGCGAATTTGATCGATCTCCAATTCGGCTGGCAGCGTGTTGGCAATCGTAACCGTGCTGCTAACGAAGGTGGCTGAACCACTGACCAAAATATCACTACCTGTGAAGTCATGTGCCCCACCGGTGATCTCCAATCGACCTTCACCCGTAACCGCTACTGGAGAGGTAAATGAGAAGCCACCGCGGAGATTGAGAGTCGCATCAGCTTCTACATTGATCGCGCGACTCGAACTACCACCGCCATTGATCTGCAGTTCACCGCCAAGGAGTTGGGCGTCGCCGCGGTTGTCGACTTCTGCCGTCAGTTGGACGATACCAGGACCAGTGCGGAGCAGGGACCCTTCATTAAGAATGCGGCCCTCCGAGGTCGCGCTAATGATTGCTGCACCCTTCAGGTGCATTACGCCTCCAGCATGAACGACAACCTGATCGCCCACTCCATCCAGCACGAGGCGTGGCCCGGAGAAGTCATTGGCCGGCGAGCTAATCGCAAGGGTCCCGAACACATCAGTTGTCCGGCTCACGATAGTCGTTTGACTGGAGACCACATTCAGTTCTGCACCGGCTGCGACTGTCAAACGACCGGTCCCGTCAATCCTACCGTTGCCGCCCGTAAAGCTGCTGCCATCAAGTGTGATATCGCCAGTTCCATTCAGCGTGCTGGAGGCACTCACTGTTACGCCGCCAGCGAAGGTAGAATCGGAGTTGACCGTGAAAGTGGAAACGCTGAATATATTGACGAACTCCTGGCTGTTGACGCTATTAACTAGAACGTCGTTCGTTACCTCGATGGTGTTGTCGTTAGGGAGGTCGATGATTACATCGTCGACATCACCGGGAAGAACGTCCGTATCCCAGTTAGCTGGGTCGTGCCAAGAGACTGCGTCACCTCCACCGTCCCAAGTGACAATCGCCAGCATGCGACGATCTTCGAGCAATTCGATTTTGGGACGGTACGAAAGGTTGTGCTTGGTGTTGGCTGAGCGTGCTCTGCGTTTGCGATTGGGGCCATAGGGACTGTCTCGCGCAGCAGATGTTGACTTGCTCGACATGAGAATCGTGCCTCCCCGTTTCTAGAACTGGAACGGTCCCCCTCTGCGACCGACAGAACCGGCACTGCTTCGCGGCAATTAGACAAGCACTGCACAGGATAACAGAGTTGTTATCGACAGAGTATTAATTTATCCGATTTTTAAGGCGGTTTGGCGCACTTCCGTGGCATACAGTCATGCGTTGCCAGGGGCCGCTCAACCTACAGGTCAACGACTTCATTGTCGAACAGTGCCCGATGGGCAGCCCTCTAATACGTACAGGAATTACTTGCGGCCTGCACGTCGATGGGCCACAATGTCGGGAGTTCGGAGTGATCGCCCCCTGCGATGGCTGCCGTATTTCTCCTCCACATGGTTGCCAACAAGATGGCGATCTAATTACGTCCTGCTCATTCCGACTGGATGATGTTCGCACCATAGTCACCAGGACCACGAGGGAGGGAACTGATGCATTATAAAACGATTCAAGCAGGATTCGTCGTTGCCGTCATTTGGCTTCCCAGTGTGCACGGCGCATCAATCTCAATGACGGGATTGGACTCGTACTTCACTCCCGGGGTTCCGTTTGCATTTGAGGTTCGCTTCCCCATGCTGACGCAACTCGGGGCCTACAACGTGGAAGTCGTGGTGCAAAGTACTTCCGGCGTTGCCGGGACCGATTTCTATTTCGAATTACCAGAAACTCATCCCGCAACGTCTGGGTACGTCTTTCCATCGCAGGCAAACTATTTCGATGCCGTCAACATCGACTCCGTATCGCAGCAACGCCTAACACTTACCGATTTCAGCGAGACCGGTGTTGATGTTACTCCAGGAGCCAACGACCGGTTGGCGCATGTTGTCATCAAAACCGCTTCTGGGTTTCATGATTCTCTAACCGTCTTTGTCGACAGCTCTGGATTGCTGTTGGACACCCCGAACATCACCCCCACAGCAGTAGCAAAGTTCGACACCGTTCAGTTGGATACAGCTAACGTGCCGGCCAGGATGATTCGTCCGATTCCCGAGCCCACGGCAATCAGCCTTGCCGTGGCAGGTGTTCTCGGCGGGGTTTGTCAGGTCCTGACAAGACGGAAACTCGGGTGGTCGACATCCCGTCGATGGCTCCTCCAACACTCTCGGACTGTAGTGGTCGCAACAACCCGCGTGTAGATGATGCATTCGCCTCGCTGGCCAATCGAATACACTGGTTGTGCAGCACAACCGCCTCGATGAAAAGGCGAGACTCTCCAGGCAGTAGTCACTGGCCAGATCATGGCCTTCAATTTTTGCCCCGCCTGCGGGCCTTTGGGTTCACTCGGAGCCATCACTCCGCCTTGGTGCAGGAGCGTGTACAATTGGAACCTGCCTGAGGCGCCAGGCCGACGACGAGCGCCGTGGGCCTGAGTTCGTTCGATTGGACGAGAATCCTGAACCGAGTGCCCCCGAACGTTGGAGCAAACCGCCCCGATGCCCGTCGATCCGCAGCAGACGTTGTATTACCGAAAGAGCCGGTTCTCCACGCGGCTGCCTGACTTCTACCTGTACTCCCCCTCCCACTACTGGCTGCGGAAAACCGGCCCTGACGAATACCGGGTGGGGCTCACCCGATTTGCGACGCGAATGCTGGGCGATTTCGTGGAGATCGATATCAGTGTCCAACCGGGCGAGGAATTGTCCGAGGGGCAGCCCATCGGCTGGATTGAGGGGTTTAAAGCACTTTCGGACGTCTATTGCGTGGCGTCTGGGACATTTATTGAGAGAAATCGAGCTCTGGACACAAATCCGGACCTATTGGACAAAGATCCTTACGACACGGGCTGGCTCTTCTCTTACAATGGAACCGCTCCGGCGAGTGCCGTGGACGTGCAAGGATACGTCGCCCTGCTGGACACAGCGATTGACAAGATGCTAGAGGCTCAGAAGAGAGACGATAAGCCACCATGCTAAGAGCGCAATACATCATGATCGGCGGCTTCCTCGGCGCTGGTAAAACGACCGCCATTCTGGCCATCGCCAAGCGACTCGCCGCGCGAGGGCTGCGGGTGGGCCTGATATCGAACGATCAGAGCGTTGGCCTCGTCGATACGGCGATGTTCGGCGCCAACGAGCTGCCCACCGAAGAGATCAGCGGCGGGTGCTTCTGCTGCCGGTTCGATTCGCTGGTTCAGGCGGCAGAGCGACTCACCGACCAGGCAGCGCCTGAGGTATTCCTGGCCGAACCGGTCGGCAGTTGCACCGACCTGCAGGCAACGGTCGGGTTTCCGCTGCGACGGCTCTACGGCGAGCAATACTCGGTGGCGCCGCTGAGCGCGCTGGTAGATCCGATTCGGGCCCAGTACCTGTTGGGGCTCCGCGAGGGCAAGCAGTTTTCGGCCAAGGTCAGCTACATCTACGGCAAGCAATTGGAAGAAGCCGAGCTGATTGTCATCAACAAGTGCGATCTGCTTGAAGAGTCAGAACTCGATCAGCTCGAGTCGGCGCTGCGATCCAATTACCCCAAAGCCGAGGTGCTTCGCATTTCGGCACGCCATGGCGATGGGATTGAACAGTGGATGGAGCGGATCGAGCAAGAACAGCCCGCACCTGGCAGCGTGATGGACGTCGACTATCAGCTCTACGCCGAAGGCGAAGCACTGCTTGGTTGGGTCAACCTGTCGGGCAGGCTCACCGCCGAAGAGTTTGACGGCAATCGCTTTCTGCAGACGGCCCTCGAGACCGTGGTTCAACGCCTGCAAGAATTGGACATCGAGGTGGCTCACCTCAAGGCCACACTTGCGCCCAGCGAGGGGATCGACCTGGCGGTGGGCAACGTGGTGCGTGGCGGGGCAGCCGTGGAGTTGTCTCACGAACTGTCGGATCCCCTGGACGGGGGCGACTTGCTGATCAATCTACGTGCGGAGGGGGATCCCGACGTGCTTCGCAATATCGCCGAGGAGGGCGTCCAACAGGCGGCCCGGCAGTTCGGGGCAGAGGTGGCCATGGGCCACGTCGAAGCCTTCCGGCCGGCACCGCCGGAGCCGACCCACCGCGTGACCAGCGTTTCGTAGCGCGCCGCCGTTCTCGATACAAGGAACCCACCCATGGCTTCGCCCAGAATACTGTATTGTCGATGCGCCTACGCCAAGGTCGTACCACAAGCCGTGAAAGATGGCGTACTGGAAGGACTATCGGAGTCCGAAACCGCCTTCGACGCAGTGGCCGACCTGTGCCAGATGTCGGCCGCCAAGGACCCAGCGCTGCAGCGTTTGAGCAAGCAGTCCGGCCTGAAAATTGCGGCCTGTTATCCCCGCGCCGTGAAGTGGTTGTTCGCCGCCGCCAACGCACCACTGCAGGACGACACGCAGATCGTGAACATGCGCACGCTGTCGGCCGAGCAATCGTGCCAGCAGTTGTTGGGTGGAGCCTGTCCCTCCGCCGAAGCCCCCACCGACGACGCCCCCCAAACACTGGAGGATTGATGCCGGCCGCCGCAAAAACCGCTCGAAGGGTCGTCCTCTACGAAGGGGCCGGCAGTCAACCGCTGGAAGCTGCGCAGCGTCGGCAACTGCTTGCGCTGCTATTGGATCGAGGTTACACCGTCAGCCGGGTGCGTCCTGACGGGGAGGTTTCCGAGCACGGCGGTGACGACCTGGTAGTGCTGGGAAGATTCGACACCCCTGTGTCCGAGCTGGCCAACTCTTCGTTCAATGGCCAGGACGCGGGAGCGTTGAATCTGCGGGACATCTCGAGTGCGACGCCCGAAGAAGCGGTTGCGATGGTGGAAGAGGTCACCCAGTCGTCTGGCGAGCAACCCGAGTACTGGAAGCCCTGGTTTCCGGTCATCGACTACGACCGCTGCACGAACTGCATGCAGTGCCTGAGCTTCTGCTTGTTCGACGTGTATGGCGTTACGCAAGATGGACAAATCACCGTTCGCAACGAAACGAACTGTAAAACCGACTGTCCGGCTTGCTCGCGAGTTTGCCCCGAAGTGGCGATTCTGTTTCCCAAATACAAAGCGGGCCCCATCAACGGCGACGAGATCAGCGAAGACGACCTCCGCCGCGAGGCGATGAAGGTCGACATCTCGTCCCTTCTGGGTGGCGATATCTACTCGATGTTGCGAGATCGCAACGCCAAGGCCAAGTCTCGTTTTTCGAAGGAGCGCGACGACGAACGCGCCCTGAAGGAACGGCAGCGGTGCCTGAAGAAACTCAGCCAACAAATGGAAGGTCTCGACATTCCAGCCGAGGCGTTAGCGAATCTGCCCAGTGCCGATGAAATCCAGTTCAAAGCAGCGCAAGCCAAGAAGCTCGCCGACTCGGCGCTGGCAAAGAACAGGGCCGACGCGCCACCTTCCGAATAGGCGTCGGCCTATCCTTCGCGACCGACTTCCCTTCGACAGTCCTTCCGCATACCGCATCTCACACTCTCCCTCTAGTAGAAACCAGCAATGCTCGCACGACTCGCCAGTAGATTCCTCTTCGAGACCGACAAGCGTCTCCTGTGGAAATTTGCCTACAACTTCGGTTTCAAAGGGATGCGTTCGGTACAGAAGTACAAGAAGCGGCTTAAGCAGGGCGTGCATTTCCCGCCTTTCCTGTTCATCTCGATCATCAACTCTTGCCAGTTGCGTTGCCAGGGGTGCTGGGTCGACATCACCTCGCCACGGCAGATGATCCAACTCGACGAGCTCGACAAGCTGGTGACTGATGCCAAGCGGCACGGCAACAATTTCTTTGGACTGCTGGGCGGTGAGCCGTTCATGCACCCCGGATTGCTGGAGCTCTTGGAGCGGCACCCCGACTGCTACTTTCAGATTTTCACCAACGGCCACCTGATTTCCGACTCTGTGGCCAAGAAGCTCCGCAAACTCGGCAATGCCACACCGCTGATCAGCATCGAAGGCTCGGAAGTCGTTAGCGACGAGCGCCGTGGCGGCAAGGAGGTCTTGAACAAGACGCTCGAAGGCCTGCGAAACTGTGTGAAGAATCGCCTGATTGTGGGAGTGACCAGTAGCATCTGCCAGACGAACTACGACCTGGTGAGCGAAGACTGGCTGCGGCGGTTGATCGACCTCGGGGCTCACTATGTGTGGTTCAACACTTATCGCGTGGTCGGCCCGTCTCCCGCGCCCGAACTGGCCCTCACGCCCGAACAAGTTCTGGAGCTCCGCCGGTTCATCGTTAACATGCGGACCAAGATGCCCATCGGCATTGTCGAGCCCTATTGGGACGATCGCGGCGAGGCACTCTGCCCAATGTCCACCGGAGTGAGCCATCACATCGGTCCCTCTGGCGCCATCGAACCCTGCCCGATCATTCAGTTCTCCTGCGAGAACCTTCGTGACGGACGGGACATTTACCAGTTGATGACCGAGTCGAGCTTCCTGAACGACTTCCGCCGAATGTCGGCCGAAGCAACTCGCGGTTGTGTTGTACTGGAACGTCCGGACCTAGTACAACTGATTGTCGACAAGCACTCGGCAAAGGACACCACCCAACGTGGCACGGCAATGTCCGAGTTGGAACAACTTACGCCGCGGAGCAGCCAGCATAATCCAGCAGAGCAGATTCCTGAGAGACATTGGCTTTACCGGTTTGCGAAGAAGCACTGGTACTTTGGATTCGGAGCTTACACCTGAGATTCGATTGAGCCAACCACGCGAGATGCCCCCCACTGTCGCTGCGGTCACTCCCTGATGAATACCCCGGCGCGAAATAGCGGAGACACCGATGCAACTACCTATCGTAAGCCTGCCACGTGCTGTTCCCTTGCAACGCCAGCGTCAGCCGAAGGAGAACATTCCCCAGACGTTGAGCGAGCGAGAGCAAATCCGTAACGGACTGCGGGATTACGTTGCCATCAACAAAGCGGTGCCGCCGCTTAGCTTCACCGACCTTAGGGCACACGCCGAGCGGTACGTGGAGCAAGAAGGACTCGACCCCATCTATACCGACTATGTCGGCGTGCTGCTCAACAGCGAAGTCTGGCGGGATCGCCTGGCGAGTGTTCCCTACGAGCGGCGGCTACTGCTGTTGCCAAAGTGCCTTCGCATCGAGGATCAATGCCCCGCCCCGTTTGACGAGTTCGGCCTGCTCTGCAAGCAGTGCGGACTGTGCTCGATCCAGGACCTACAGGAAGAAGCCGAACGGCTTGGCTACGCGGTGCTCGTGGCCGAGGGATCGGCGCTGGTGATGGCGATTATCGAAACCGGAAAGATTGACGCCATTGTCGGCGTGAGTTGCTTGTCGGTGCTCGAAAAGTCATTCCCGTACATGGAAGCGGCTGCCATCCCCGGTGTGGCGATTCCCTTACTGCAGGACGATTGCAAGGACGTTACCGTCGATCTCGATTGGGTCTGGGAAGTGCTCCACCTCACCAGTGACGACCGTACACACCGATTGAATCTCGACGCACTGCGGGAAGAAGTCAAATGCTGGTTCACCGCCGCATCCCTCGACGAATTGATGGGACCGGCCGGTAGCGAAACCGAACGCCAGGCCCGGGCCTGGTTGGCCAAGGATGGCAAACGCTGGAGGCCTTTCCTGGTGGCTTGCGTCTGGAAGGCGGCGCAGGAGGATCCCGACCTGGAAATTCCGACTTCGGTGAAGAAAGCGGCCATCGCTGTAGAGTGCTTCCACAAGGCTTCGCTCGCTCATGACGATATCGAAGATGACGACGACTATCGCTACGGCGAAGCCACCCTGCACCACGAACACGGCGTGCCCGTGGCACTGAACCTGGGCGACCTGCTGCTGGGCGATGGTTACCGCCTGATTCTCGAGTGCGACCTGCCTGGTGATCAACGGGTGGCGATGGCGCAAGCCGCTGCGGCCGGTCACCGCACGCTCAGCCTGGGGCAAGGCGCCGAACTGAATTGGACCCGCAACCCGCAGCCACTCGATACCCTGAAAGTGATCGACATCTTCCGCCAGAAGACTTCACCGGCCTTCGAAGTCGCTTTGCAACTCGGAGCGGCGTTGGCGGACGTGAGTCCGGAAGAAGCCGAGGTGATCTCGCGCTACAGCGAAGCGCTCGGCATCGCCTATCAGATTCGCGACGACATCGACGACCTCCAGGACGACGAATCGCCCAACGACTTGATCGCCTTGCGTCCATCGCTTCCACTGGCAATCCTGTTCGATCGCACCAAAGCCAAGCCCGACGATCGGAAGCTGGTTGAGAAGGCATGGCGGCGTGAAAGCTCGGCCGAAGAGATCGAACAACTCAACTCGATGATCGAAGAGTACGACGTCGTGACCCGTTGTCAGGTGCTGCAGGAGTCGTACAAAGAGCAGGCGGTGCAGTGCCTGGGTGAGTTGGAGAATGCCAGCTTGAAGGGACTGTTGAGGCGTGTTGTCAGCAAGATTTTTTCCATCGACGTAAAGGACTGGTGCAGTGAGTTTGAGGCTCGAAATGCTCCAGGTAGCCAGACTGGCGCCTCAACTGTTGGGTGAATCCACCGAACTGGTTGAGAGCTTCTACCGCAGCCAACTCAACGACGATGGCGGATTCAATGACCGTGACGGGTCGAGCGATTTGTACTACACGGCCTTCGGTCTACAAGGACTGGCCGCACTTCAGGTAGAGATTCCGCGCGAGTCGACTGAAGCGTATCTGACATCGTTCGGCGACGGCGAGCAACTAGACTGCGTTCACACCGCCTGCCTGGCCAGGTGCTGGGCGTCGGTTCGCCCTGCAGGACCGGAGCCACAACTGGCCGAGAGGTTGCTGCAGCAAATCGAGGACTACCGCACACCAGACGGCGGCTACCACATCGATGCCGATTCGGAGCACGGCGACATCTACGGTTGTTTTCTGGCTCTGGGGGCCTATGAGGACCTGGGACGCACGCCCCCCAATCCTGAAGGCATCGTTTCCTGCGTCACTAGCCTTCGCACCGCTGATGGCGGCTACTCCAACGGCTACGGACTGGAGACCGGACTGACACCTCCCTCGGCTGCGGCCGAGTCGCTTTTGCGTCACCTGGCGCCAACCAAACCGGGCCGAGACGAAGCTCTGGAGCTCTGGCTATTGCGACACATTCACCCCGACGGAGGATTCTATGCACTGGATGGAGCGCCTTTCCCGGACATCCTGTCGACCGCCACCGCGCTGCACGCGCTAGTGGGGATGCACTCCCCTATAGCTCCGCTGAAGGAAGTGTGCCTCGACTTCATCGACACGCTGTGGACCGCCCGGGGAGGCTTCTACGGAAACTGGGAAGACGACGCCTTGGACTGCGAGTACACTTACTATGGCCTGCTAGCCCTTGGCCACTTAAGCCTATGAGCGATGACACCCGAATCCTGCGAATGCAGCAGTCGCTCGACAACGCCCGCCGCCACCTGCTGTCGTTGCGCAACGAGCAGGGGTTCTGGGAGGGACACCTCGCCAGCAGCGCGTTGTCCACCGCCACTGCGGTGTGCGTCTTCGACCGACTTGCCAAGATCGTAGAGTCACCCAACGCGATGGAACCGCAACGGGCGGGTGAACTCGCCCAGGCGGGCAGAAACTGGTTAGCCGAGCATCAGAACGAGGATGGCGGTTGGGGCGACACGACCGACAGCCTGAGCAACATCAGCACGACCGCCCTCTGCTGGTGCGCGTTTGCCGGCGACGAGGCAACGCAGCCGCAAACAGTCGCCACCGCCGAAAACTGGCTTCGTCGCAAGGCGGGAAGTCTCGAACCGGGTCCGCTTTCTCAGGCCATCAAACAGCGTTACGGCCGCGACCACACGTTCTCGGTCCCGATCCTCACCACCATGGCCCTCACCGGTCGGCTGGGCAGCGGACCGCAGTGCTGGAAGATCGTCCCGCAGTTGCCGTTCGAGCTGGCCGCGTTTCCCCGCGACTGGTTCGCCATGCTGCAGCTGCCAGTCGTGAGTTACGCCCTGCCGGCACTCATTGCCATCGGCCTGGTGCGGCATGACAACCATCCCAGTCGCAATCCACTCGCCCGCATGGCTCGTATAGCCCTGCGCCGCCGAGTGCTGGGAGTCCTCGAGCAGATTCAGCCCACCAGCGGCGGCTTCCTCGAAGCGACACCACTCACCAGCTTCGTAACACTAGGTCTACTAGGGGCAGACGAGTTCAACAGTCCCGTAGTCCGCAACGGAGTGGAATTCCTCGAGCAATCGTGCCGCGCTGACGGCAGCTGGCCGATCGACACCAACCTGGCAACTTGGGTTTCGACTCTCTCCGTCGGTGCCATGCAGCAAGGTGATGACCACTCGAGCGTTCAGTTGTCGAACGACGAGAAACAAACCCTCGCCGAGTGGTTGCTGAGTCAGCAGTACACCAGCCGGCACCCGTACACGAATGCCTCGCCTGGAGGCTGGGCCTGGACCGACTTGCCTGGCGGCGTACCAGATGCTGACGATACCCCCGGCGCCCTGCTTACGCTCCAGACGCTAGGCTGCGACCATCAACAAGCGCTGACGGCGGCCACTGCTGCTGTGGGCTGGCTGCTCGATCTGCAGAACTCCGACGGCGGCATGCCGACCTTCTGCCGGGGTTGGGGAAAACTGCCGTTCGATCGCAGCAGTTGCGACATCACGGCCCATGGCCTGCGGGCGTGGCATGCCTGGCGGCAGCACCTGCCGCCTGCCGAACAATCCCGCATGGCTAAAGCACAACAGCAGGCGATGGGGTTCCTCGCTCGTTCCCAACGATCCGACGGCGCGTGGCCGCCACTGTGGTTCGGCAATCAATACGCCACGGACGTCGACGAAACCAACCTCACGTACGGCACCAGTCGCGTCCTGCTGGCACTTGCTGAGCTACACACCACTGATGAAGGACACGATGACAGCAGCTACAAATGGCGAGAACATGCCACTCAATGGCTCAGCCTAGCGCAGAACACCGACGGCGGATGGGGCGGTGCAGTTGGGGTGCGATCCTCAGTGGAAGAGACTGCCTTTGCGCTCGAAGCCCTGTGCGCGGTCGTCGAGGTGTCGAAGGAGCGCGGAATACAGGACTCCATCCGTCGTGGCGTTGATTGGCTCATCGAAGCCACCAAGGAGGGCACCGATTTTCCCACGACTCCCGTAGGTTTCTACTTTGCCAAGCTGTGGTATTACGAGCAGCTGTACCCTGTGATCTACACGGTCGCTGCACTGGGCCGCGCTGCGCAAGTCTTGGCTTCAGCTCCCGAGGAAGCCCTGGAGGGAGTGCGGTGACGGTGTATCTGGACGACAACGCGACGACCCGTATCGATCCGAGAGTGCTGGAGTTGATGGTCCGCGTGATGGAGCACGACTACGGCAACGCCGGTAGTTCCCACGCGTACGGCCAACGAGCCAAAGAGATCATCCACGCTGCCCGCGATCAGGTGGGAAGCGTGGTCGCCGCCCGGCGGCACGAGGTGGTCTTTACCAGCGGCGCCACGGAGAGTAACAACCTGGCCATCCTGGGAGCGGCACCGTACGGACTGAAGACCGGAAAACGGCACATCATCAGCACCCAAATCGAACACAAGGCGGTGCTGGAGCCCGTGGAAGTGCTCCGCCAAAGAGGATTCGAGATAACGCTGCTACCGCCCGATGGAAGCGGTCGCGTTTCCTCCGAACAAATCAGCGACGCCTTGCGCGACGACACGTTGCTGGTGAGTGTCATGCACGTCAACAACGAAACCGGCGTACGCCAGCCCATCGCCGACATTGCCGAGCGGCTGGCTTCGAGCGACACCCTACTGCATGTGGATGCCGCGCAGGGCTTCGGCAAAGTCTCCCAGGATCTGCGGCACCCGCGAGTCGATATGATTAGTGTCAGCGGTCACAAGGTGCATGGACCGCAAGGCATCGGTGCGTTAATCCTGCGCCGCAAGCACAACGCCACACCGCCGCTGGCGCCGCTGCTGTACGGGGGAGGGCAAGAGCTCGGCTTTCGCCCCGGCACGTTGCCCACGGCTTTGATCGCGGGCTTTGGACTGGCAGCCGAACTGGCCGAGCAAGAAGCTCAGCAGCGGCGAGCGCATTGCTTGCAGATTTCGCAACTTTTGCGTGAAGCCCTTGGCTCGCTAGACACCATCATCCTCGGAAGCGAAGCGGACACGGTGCCCAATGCACTCAATGTCTCGATACTGGACGTCAGCTCCGACCAGGCCATCGAAGCTTTGCAGGACCTGATCGCCGTTTCGGACGGTTCCGCATGCACGACCGTCTGTGCGACACCTAGTCATGTTCTCAGCGCCATGGGCATCTCTGCCCAGGTGGCCGACTGTGCGATACGGATGTCGTGGAGCCATTTGACCGATGTCGCGGCGCTCAGGGCCGTACTTCCCCAAGCGATAGCCCAACTTCATCGGCTCCAGAACTTGAACCGAGGCCAGTCGCCCGCCCGTCTATCAACGGACCGCTAGTTGTCTGCCGTTGGCTCGAACGATCGGAGCGGGATCAACTTCACGGGCCCCAACAATCCCGAGGGCGTGAGCGGCCACACCGAAGCGTCGAATCGCTGGTAGTTCTGCGTCACAATGTTGGCGTCGTGGAAAATGCGCCATTCTACGCCACGCCGGTCCAAGTCACGAATTCGATTTGCCGATAGATTCGTGACCTCTACGACCAAAGTATTCGCACCCGGTTTCAGGTACTCGCCGATCAACGCCTGGTACGGAACGCTGTACAGGGTGGCGGCCTCGGTGCCGTTGACGATCACCCGCGCGCTTTCCCTCACATCGCCTAAATCGATCGCCCATTGGTCGGCGTCGACGTCCGGCAAGGTGAACTCGATCGTGTATCGGCCGGTACCCGCGAAGCTGTCCCGCTTCGCATCCTGTCCATCGGCCCAGGAATCCAGCTCCGTCAGATCATACGCTTTCGGCAATTCAGGTCCCCCCTCTGTAAACTCGAGGTGCCACTGGCCAGTGACCGGATAAGCCTTCGAGTCGATCCGCTCGTAGCTGGGGAAGGGCAGGCCAGTGACATTTCTATCGGTATAAGTGCGAACGAACATCGTCTCACCCGGCAGTAATTGCAGGTAGACCTCTCCCGGCTTGGAGTGCGCCACGCCGGTCTCGGCCGACTGCGGGTCGAGTAGAACCGCCGACTCGAACGGCTGCCCCAGCGGCACCCACCCATCGACGGCCGTGTCGCTCATGTTGGCGATGAAGTAGGTGTTACCTTCCTGGTGGTTGCGCCGGATGAAATCGAGTCCCTGGTCGACCATCGACTCGCGCGGGACGCCCGCCCTGGAAAGGGCCGCCTGCAATGCGTCCAGGCTCATGACGTCGTCTTCAAACTTGGCAGCCAGTGGCTTCAGCTCGGCACGACGTTCCTCTAGCCGGTGCAATCCGGGAACGTCGGCTGGCAGTTGGTCCAGAAAGATCACCGACTTGCCACTCTCGGCAAGGTCAACCAATGCCTGCATGGTCTCCACAGGAATGTGCTCGGTGCCGGGCACGAGAATCACCGGGTAGGCTTCCAACTGTTCGGCGTCCAACTGGCGGTCGGAGACAAAGTCGAAACCGTATCCGTGGTCATGAAGCCACGCGGCTGCCTGGCCACACTCGCTATCGGTGAGCCACCCGGCGGTATGCACCGTAAGCTGCTGTTGCATGCCCCGGTCGTTGTGCCAGATGTCGTACACGGGCCAATACAGTGCAATATCGTTATCGGGAGTGCCAGACTGCAAGAGCGACTGGCAGCGTGTGATATAGGCATTCAGCGCGGGGGCGTCGTGCCAGATGCTGTTTTGGGGGTTGTACTGAACCGACGCGTAGAACAACCAACCCGGCCACGCGGCATCCTGGGGGCTGTAGATCGTGCCGTGGAAGAGGATGTGGTTGATTCCGTTGAGAAACAGTTCGTCAATTTCGGGTTTGATCTGCGACAGCGACGTGCGGAAGTGGTTGCGCAACCAGGTGCAACTCTCGGATGCCACCAACGGGTGCTGCATCACATGCGCGGCAGACGAAGCCATGCGGTTGATCAACGGCTGTGGTTTGTCATGGCGGACATTGTCTTCTTCGCGACGAATGCCGGGGATCTGGAACGTGCTGGCCCCGAAGGTCTCGGTTTCTGGAATGCCGGCGATGCCGTAGGCATCCAGCAAGTTGGCAGGTGCGCCGTGGGCTTGGATGCGCGTTGTACGACCTTTGTCCTGGGCCCAGTTTTCCAGCATTCGCAGATATTCTAAGTGCAGATCGGAAAGGGTCTCCCGATAGTCGCTCTTGATCCTCGCAACCTTGTCCGAATCCTCTGGATCCTTGCCCATCAGTTGCTCGGCGTGCTCACTCAAATCGTAACCGCGGCGCTGCTGAAACTGCTCCAAGAAGTCGGGGCACCAATTCGATTTGAATTCAAAGGAATCGTGATACATCGCCCGGGGAAGTAACACCTCGATTTGGGCGAGGGCTTGATCATAGTGCTCCAGGTAATTTGAAAGAGAGGTAGTCGAGTAAGGGTTGATCGCCCTGCCCGCGGCACCCGGTGCTGCCCTCTTCACACGAAATCCCGATGGCCGGTTGGTGAGCTTGCCATCGACTAACCTCACTACCGAGTCGCAATCGGCCTCGGTGACCCAAGGCCCACCATAGGGCCAACCAGTTCCGGGTGTCATGTCCACCCACATACCCAGGCGATCGGCCTCACGGACAGTGTGATTCAGCATCTCGAGCCATTCTTCGGACAGATACTCGATGGTGTCCGCTTCGCGGCCCTTCACGCCATAAATGGGAACGATGGTTACGCCGCCCATGCCCGCCTTGTCGAGGGCTTCGAGATTCGCGGTCAGGTTCTGCTTGTCGACCGCATTGCCCATCCACCACCAAATGCAACCCGGCCGATTGGTCACCTCGGGTTTGGGCCAATCAAGCTCATCGGCGCGGCCAGCTAGTGCGAACAGAGAGCACGCAACTGCGATGACCCGAATCCAAGTCCCTCGACCGATACGAGTCCATAAACTGGGGCTCGCTTGCAAGGGCGATGTAGCACACCGGTCAGCGTGACGCTGATTTTCACAGAATAGTTCCACAGCTGGCTCACTCGCATTTACAGGGCACGCAGGCGTCGAAAAGATGGGGGGCGGCCCGCGCTCCGCCAATGTAAATTGGAGCACAATGCGCAGCACCTTTCAACAATTGTACACAGCGAGCCGCGGGCCGAGAAAATGCAGCCCGGAAGCCATTTCTTGCAAGGAAACGGCAAGATTACGGGCACGGCGGTTCTTTAGAGTCCGCCTCAACGCCAGCTCCGAACCTGCACGCCTAATAGAGGGCCGCTACTCGTCCGGATCGAAACGATAGATGGCGACCAGGATGTCTTGCCAGTCGGCGTTCACGCTTGAATGCGGGCTGTCTTCGAAGCCGACAATCGACGTGACGGCGTTCTCACTGAGCAATTTGTACGGAGTAGTTCGCCACTCCGGATTCCTTCGGTTGTACAGGCAGCTGGCCAGCAGTTCGTAGCGCCGCACTTCATCGGACAGGTTACGAATTACGTACACGCCGCGGTCAGCTGGAAACTGGTCGGTCCACTCACCACCCAGCGGACCACCCAGCGGAATTCCGTCGTGCCGCCACAGCACTCGCTGATTCTCGACATCCACAATCTGAACTGCGTTTTGGAGTGCTGCATATCCCGAAACCATGAGGTAGACCTCTTCACCCGGCTGCACGGCAACTCTAAAGCCCGCACCGAGTTCCTCGGCCACTTTGGTTGGCTGCAGGTTGTCGATCTCCGGAACATACTCATCAGGCACTGTAACAAGCGGACGCCCACCGAGATCGGTGAAGCGAACAATGGCTCGAATGTCGTTGTAGTCGCAGTCTTGCCATACGGCAGTTTTGGCAGGCGATTCGACACCTTCAATGGCGGTCGACATCGGATGCGTATCGGCGCTGGTCTGTGTCTTGGCTGACGACTCGCTGCTCTGCATGTCGCTGGTCTCTTTGGCGATGGTATAGGATCGATCATCCCAGCCCGCAATGATCAACTCGGGCGAGTCGACATAGACGCGGAAGTCACTTGGAGCCCAGTAGGGCGAATCCGCGGTGTGCTTATCCAGGTAGGCGCCGGTGAAGAGGAAGTACTTCGTCGATGACGTTGGGTTGGACTGCGAAAACTCGCCAATCCATCCCGTGCGCAAACTGGCATGCCCCTGCTCGCCGACGACGTTGCCAACTGAGTAGTTGGCTCCCACGGGTAGTCCGGTGGAGTCGAGTTCAACAATCGACAACGTATTGTGCGACGAGGCGTCCGTATCGATGAACACATTCATCGTGGTGTGGGGTGGCAAGGCAATCAGCCGACCACGTTCGCGCGATCCCGCCGCGTACTCCATCCAGGCGGTGCCACCGACCAGTTGAGGATTCCCTTGCTGAATGTCCCCCGAGGAGGGCAACAGCAATCGCGAGGGGGTGGAAGTACGGGTAAGTCGGCTCACCAGATTGGCAGCCTGCGTATCCTCCGTCCAGAAGAACGCGTAGTCGACGTCATAGTGCCAACTGACGCTGGGATTATTTGCATTCGACGCGGCGTGCTTGGTGTTCTTCTCGTATTCGTACCCACGAAACAACACAACCACCATCAGGCTCAGGGCCACGGCGGCCAGGGCTCCGGATAGCCATCGCGAGTCATTGTTCCGACTCAACGACGCCGGGGTGCTTTTCGGTCGCGAAGAGACCTCGCCCCTTGGCGAGGAGTTGCTGCTCTTCTCGACAACGGCGGAGCAATTGTCCAACAGCGGGGGAAATATCCCGGGACTATCGGCCAGCTCGCCCGCCAACAGCATATGCATTGATAGACAGCGAGCGTAGTAAGTCTGCAAGTCAGCACGATCCAGCAACAGGGCGTCCAAAGCTTTAAGCGCTTCGCTGCTTCCGTCGCTTTCTACGATCTGGCTGACGAGCTGCTCAACGCGAGTTTGTTCATTGCGATCCACGACCATTACCTCTGGGTAGTGCTTCTCGTTCCTGATGAGACTGCAAAACTAGCCGATACTGGGACCTTGATATCCCAACTCCTTTTGGATGCACCTGAGCAGCACGCGCCGCAATCGCATCAGTCCCATCCGAATCGCTGGTGCACTCTTGCCACTACGTTTGGCGAGCACCGCGATGGGGGTGTCTTCTTCGTACCGCTGACGAATCAGGTCGAGGTGCGACCGGCTCAACTGGGGCAGGCAATGACGCAAGGCAATGCGTCGCGTATCCTCTTCGTCCAGCACAAACTCATCCTCTTGGCCGGCCAACTGGGCAAGCAACTCGTCGCTGAACACGTGGCGATCTCGCTTCTGATCACGGACATAGGCTTGCACCTGCCAGAAAGCGATCTTTCGTGTCCAGGCACTGAAGCTGGTCCCCATCTCGAAATCGGCCGACTTCCGCCAAATCACCAGGTTCGTGTCTTGCAACACGTTCCGGGCAGAGTGCGGATCGCCAAGCAGCATTGCGATGTAGTTGAGCAACTTGGGTTGTTCATCGGTTAGTAGCTGGATGAACCGTTCTTCCAAGTCGGCACTACCTTCACATCCGCCCACCCTGTGATTTGAATTTGAATCCGAGGCCATGGCATGCAGTCTCTCAGTTGAGGACAAAAACGCGGGAACGGATGGACGCGGACTACCGCACCGCCATGGGCAAAGAAGCATCCATCATTCCTATACCAATAGCAGCGCAACCGTAACGCATCTAGATACGGAATTCCGGCCAAAAAAACCGCAGAGGATTTAGGGCACTTTTTTCGTTACTCGATTCTCGATCTCGGTATTGGGTTATTAAGGCGGGAGTTCGCGCACCTTACAGTGCGGCGAAACTCCATCGGTACGAGGCTGTCCGTAATTAGCACCGGACTGTTTTCACGAGTTTCAAACGCCAACGTTTCACCCGTTCGTCATTTTGCGGTGAACATCAATGGCAAACTCGGGTGCCAGAAGGGGTCCATCGCCGTAGGGCGTTGGAAAACTTCACTCTCCTTTCACCAGCACTATTTTCACGGAGCAAAGAGTCAATGCCTCGTTGCCGAGCAGAAATGCCGAAGCCTAGCAGCCCCCACAAGACGCCCCGCTATGGCTTCACCCTCGTAGAGTTGCTGGTGGTCATCGCCATCATTGGAATCCTGGTTGGTCTACTGCTACCCGCAGTGCAAGCAGCCCGCGAATCGGCCCGCCGTATTCAATGCACCAACAATCTCAAGCAGATGACGCTGGCCATGGTCAACCATGAGTCGGCGCATGGCACGCTACCCTCCTCGGGATGGAAAGGTCACTTCACAGGCGATCCGGATCGCGGACACGGCAAGAACCAGCCCGGCTGCTGGATGTACAGCATCCTGCCTTACATGGAGCAACAGGCGATCTACGACATGGGATCGGGCATGACCGGCACGGCTCGCCTCGAAGCTTTGAAGGTTCGTGATACCACGCCCGTCAAGGCGTTCAACTGCCCATCGCGGCGCACTGCCGAATTGTACCAACGGTCGGCTCCCGCTCCCCTCACTGCATACTCCGGCGATGGTACGGGCGTCGCAAAGCCCTACGAGATGACTGCTGCGGTTAAGAGCGACTACGCCATCAACATTGGCGACATGTCTGGCCTGGACGACAAGACAGGGTTTGACTCGAAGTGCCTCCAGATCGCACCAAACAATTACGACAAAGCCACGTGGTCCTCGGACTTTCCTCCCAGAGCCAGTGAGTACAACGGTGTCTCGTTCTGCGGCACAGCCGTGAAGCTGCGGCAGATCACCGATGGCCTGACCAACACCATTGCCTTGGGTGAGAAGTTCGTCTTTACTCAGGTCTATGCCGAGCGTGCCTACTGGCGTGGCGACGACTGGGGACCCTACGTCGGCTTCCAGGACGACGTCGCCCGCAGCACGTACTACAACGGTCTTGGGCCTGGTACGCACGTACCACAACAGGACACCGACGATCTCACGAGCTTGACGAAGGGCTCCATCGACGGTCAGTTTTCACACATCTTGCCTGCCGAGCTGTTTGGAAGTGCTCATACGGCCGGCTGTATTTTCTCCATGTGTGACGGCTCGGTCACGCTGATCAACTACGACGTCGACCCCGAGACGTATCGCCAGATGGGCGATCGTGGCGATGGCGGCTCTATTAAGCAGTATGTCCGCTAAGACCGCGGGCTCTTGCAGGCGAACCAGAACGCCAACCAGCTACCGCCAGAATCGACCTTACCTGAATCATTCCATGCTTCTTTGATCGCTGCCCCTGCGGCCCGATCAGCGGGCTCGCCCTACCATCAAGAAGGGATCCTCCTGTGAAACGTCAACTCTGTCTTGCAACCTTCGTGCTAGCCTTAGCGTCATTCGGTACGCACTGCTCCGCCATCAACATTCTGGCGCCTGGCGACTTCATCATTCCCATCGATTCTGATCCTTGGACTGATGGATTCGGCTCCACCTACCCTGAAGCAGAATCGCCGGCGCAGGCCATCGACGACACGCTAGGAACCAAATACCTGAATGGTGCGGGGCATGGATCGGGATTCATCGTCTCGCCGGCCACCACCTCGACAACGGTTCGCAGTTTCCGCATCACGACCGCCAATGACTTTGCGTCGCGCACTCCCAGCTATTTTCACCTATTCGGTACAAACGAGGCGACGCTCTCCAGTGCCGATAACAGTACCGGTATGGACGAGAACTGGGTTTTGATCGATTCTTTCGCCCTCGACGGAGAGTACGGGCTCCCCGCAACCATCAACACCGCTGGGCCCATTATTCCCATCGAAAACAACACTTCCTACCGCCACTACAAGATGGAATTCCCCTCTCTTAGAGGGCAGTTCGGCTGGGTAATGCAAGTCGATGAAGTCGAGTTCTTTGTGGACGCGGCGGGTACCAGCACCGACATCCTGACAGGTGCTACCGATATTCGCGCCATCGCGAACCGACGATCCGGAGGTGCAACACCGGCTGGCGAAAACCCCAACCAACTTCTTGATTCCGCGTCCGGCACCAAGTACCTGAACTTCGGCAAGGAAAACTCCGGCGTCATTGTCACTCCCGCCAGCGGCCCTCAAGTCGTGACCAACTTCCGCATTCAGACCGCGAACGATGCTCCGGCACGTGATCCCGCCAGCTATGTCATCTATGGCACGAACGATCCCATCCAGAGCATTGGCCACACTCAGGGCACGGACGAGTCGTGGACTCAACTCGATGCCGGCGACCTGTCGCTGGGCGATGCTCGTGGCGCTTACAGCGATACGATCGACATCAACAACAACACCGCCTACTCTTCGTACAAGATCGTCTTCCCCACACTGAAAGACAGCGCCAACGCTAATTCGATGCAAATCGCTGGCCTGACGCTGAATACAACCGACCCCGCCGTTCTGAAGATCAACCGTCAGACGGGCGAAGTCGCAATCGAGACCTCTACCGCGCTCTCTTTCGGTAGCTACGAGATTACGTCGGAAACGTTCGGCGTGCTGGCTGCGGACAACTGGACTTCGATTGCTTCGACGGGCGCCGATACCAACGACACCTGGGCCGAGACGGCTGCCGAACCTGGCATGCTCGCCGAAAGCCTCATCGAGGGTGGAACCGGCGACGGCCTGGAGATCACTCCGGGAACGCCCCTCAGCCTGGGCACTATCTTGCCCATCATCCCCACGGCCTTTGAGGATCTGACCTTCAACCTGTACGCCGCCGATGGCACTACGATCATCTCACAGCGTGTCGACTACGATGGAGCGGAAGTGCCGATTGGCGATTACTCGGGTAATGGCTCGGTGGACATCGAGGACTTTGAAATGTTCATGGAGGTCTACGGTTCGCAGTTTGAACGTGGAGTCGACTCGGAAGTGACTCGCTATCTCGGTGGCGACCTGGACGGCGACTTCGACAGCGACATCACCGACTACAACCTGTTCGTCGAATTCGCTGGCGGCGCGGGGGCGTTGTTTGGAACCCAGGTTCCAGAACCTTCGACCGTCGTGTTGTTGTCTCTGGGTGCAGTAGCCGGTATCGTCGTGCGGCGCGCTCGCCGCGGTGCGGTGGCTGCGCTACTGGCTGTGTTCGCCATCGCTGGCTCAGCGAACGTGACTGAAGCTCAGACGTTCTCCATCGTCGCGCCCAATCAACCGGTAACGATCACCGAACCGGAAGGCCAAGCGGCCGAATCGGATCAAACCGCCGCCCTGGCGCTGTTCGACGACACTGCCCTCGACCTGCTGAACATCAACAACGAGTTGTTCAACACCAACTACGACGAGATTACCCAGGACCTGTACGACTTCCGCAGCTTGATTGATCAGGCCGATCCACTGTCGGCGCCGGTCTATGTGTTCCTGGACTATGGTTCGTCGATCACCACCGACTGGTTTGTGTACGCCCAACGTTCGGGGGCCAACTATGGTGCTGACCGTGTCGGCAAATTCGACTTCTGGTTCTCTGATACTCCGTTCGGTGAAACTAACAGCGAGATTCCTGCCGGAGAACCCGAAGCTACCGTCAATATCTCGCCCACGGACAATCGCCTGGTCACGAGCACGCTCTACCCGTACACGCTGGGTGGGGAACATAGCGGTCAGTACGTTGCCATCGGGATGACGCTTTCGGAGCTATCAGCCACTGTATCGGCGGTAAATCGTCCCGGCGGCCACGAGTTCCGTTTTCTGGATGGTCCCACGGACCTGGTACTCGAAGTCGATCGCGCCACTGGCGAATTGACGTTGATGAACAACCTAAGCGGCGCCATTCCAATCGACATGACCTCCTATGAGATCAATAGTCCCTCCGGGGCGCTTGATGTCGAAGGCTTCGATGGCCTGGGAGACGAAGCCGGATTCTCGAACTGGTCGATAGGCGGTGGTTCCAATGAAAACCGCCTGATCGATGGCGACTTCGTCAACTTCAACACCAACAGCACGATCTCTGTCGGCGAAACCGGCCTGTCGTTGGGTACAGGTCTCAACGAACTGTTCGGCGTCGAAGACCTGACCTTCACCTGGACCGACGCGGACGGTCGCTACTTCGACGCCCGCGTCGTATACACGGGAGAGTTTCCAGACATTCTGTTGGGCGACTTCAACGACGATGGCATGGTCGACCTGGCCGACTACACGGTGTGGCGCAACAATCTTGGGTCGACCGCTGGACTGCCGAATGACCCCACTCCGGCAATCGTCGATGCCAGCGACTATGCCATCTGGAAGGACAACTTTGGCTCGTCGGCTCCGCCGGCAGCCGCCGGCATCTCGGCCGTACCCGAGCCCGCAGCCATCTGGATGGGCTTGGCCGCGGTGGCTGCAGCATGCTGCATGGGACGCTCGCAACGCAAGTCGTAGCCCGTTCCAGCTGGCTCCTTCCAGCAGACAAAATGAAGAGGCAAGGTCCTTTCCAGTAGTGGCGTTCCAGCAGGGCAGTCTGGAATAACACTAGGGAACGTTCCTGCTATGAGACGCCCAGTGGAAGCAATCCACTGGGCGTCTTTTCTATGGCAGAGCGCCAGAAAACGCGTCTACTTCAACTGCAAACGCAAGACCTCGACCGAGGTCGGCGGTAGCTCAAAGGTCATGGTGTTCTCGGCTGCAAGCTCCTGCTGCTGGGGCTTCACCATCAACCTCCCAGGCGAGTTGGTGGCATCCGCCGGGGCAGCAAGCGTGATCAAGGTTGCTTGGGGATTGAGTTCCCCGGCACCGTCGAGTGCGACGGTGGCCGAAACCGGTGTCGACGCTGGATTCACCAGCTTGACGAACAGCTCGCCGCTGGATTGATCCAATGTCGGCGACACCTGCACCTCGGGTATCAGCGGTTGGTAGTCGTGAATCAACTTGCCATCGATATAGCAGCGAATGCGGCCTGGTTCTAACTCCACCCGCAGGTCATACCAGCGGCCCGTTTCGATTCGGCCTCGGGCGGAGGCCAAACGGTCCTGCGAAGCACCCCCGGCAGGTCGTTGGATTGCATGCTCGGTGTTCCGCCAGCCGCCAACGTTCCACCAGTAGTAGCTATCCTCGTTCTCATAACCAAACACCAGCAGAAAGCCTTCGCTTCCGCCGGTCTTGCGGGCACGAACTTCGTACACCGCTTTCTCACCATCGGTGCTTTGGGGAGCCACGCTAACCGCAGCTTCCAGATTGCGGTCGAGTTGAGCGTAGTTGCCGTCTTCCGTATTGCGGAAGTCGCCATCAAGCACTTTCCAGTCCTCGAAGTCCAGCGGCTTGCCATTCAGCGTGGCCGACTCCACTTCAATACCGGTGCGCCAGGTACCAATGCCCACCTGCCCCGCGTACTTCTGCTCGGAACTTGCCCGATTGGTCATCTCGACCGAATTATCGAGATACACGTCGCCTTTGCTGGTGCTGAATAACTGCTGCACGTAGTAGTTGGGCGTTTTGACCAGCGACTTGTTGTCGAACCAGATCAAGTCGGCTTTGGTCCACTGCGTCGAGCCATACTTGGCAAACAACGGAGCATAGCACGTCATGTCAACGATATCGGCGTTGCGTTCCACGCCGGTCAAGTAGGCCGCCTCGGCCACGGCGTTGAACTGCGTATTGCCTTCGGACGCGTACTCACCAACGAACACTTTGGGCTTACTTCGATCGAAGTTGTCGAAACGGTGAATGTTGTCCAGGTACCACTTCGGTGGCATGTAGTAGTGCTCGTCCGTGCTGTAGACGTCGGTCTTGGTCATCAGATCGAACAGCGGAATCTCGGGGCCGAGCCCCGAAGTCCCAACGATCTTGATGTCAGGGTAACGCTCGCGAATCGCTTCGACGAAGTAGGGGAACCGTTCACGACACTCGGGCGTGTCGTGTTCTTCGTTGCCCAAGCAGACGTACTTCAGATCAAACGGCTCCGGGTGCCCCATCTTGGCCCGCAGTCCACCCCACTTGGTATCGGGCGAACCGTTGGCGAATTCGATCAGGTCCAGGGCATCGTCGATCCACGCCTGCAGATCTTCCATTGGTACCACCTGGAACGGTTGTCGGAAGCCACAACTGACGCCCACCGGCACTACCGGCAGTGGTTCGGCGCCGATGTCTTCGCACAACTGCATGTATTCGAAATAGCCCAGGCCATAAGTCTGGTGATACCCCCACAAGTTCCAGTTCGGCTTACGCTCGGAAACGTCGCCGACCGTGTCCTTCCAGCGGTAGGTATTCTCCAGGCTGTGCCCGTGAGCGATACAGCCACCTGGAAAGCGCAGGAAGCCAGGTTTCAGGTCGGCCAGTGCCTGTGCCAGGTCCTTCCGCAACCCATTCTTGTGGCCTTTGAAGGTATCTTGCGGAAACAGCGAGACCATGTCGAGCATCAACTCACCACCGCCACCCGTTGTGAGTACCAACTCGGCATCGTCGGCGCTGTCTGTAGCGGTCAACGTCAGGTCGTAGGTGGCCCACTCGCTGGTCGTGCTCGGCACGCTGCCCGAGGCCAACACTTTGCCATCCTTGGTTTGCAGCGACACCTTCAGCGGGTTGTCGTTGTCCTCAGATCGTCGGGCGTAGACGGAGAAGTCGTACTTCGCATCCTTCTCGACGACAATACCGCCGAATCCAGAGTTCTTGATTCCGGCAACTCCGTTTCCGTCCAGCTTCAGGATGACGTACTTGGTATTGTTTTCGTTCAGCGGCGACTCGTTGCTCACATCAAGTTGCACCTGTCCGCCGTCACGTTCGACCTTTTGCCAAGCGTACAGCGGATGCAGCTTTCGGCTGTTTCCCGCCCAGCCTTCCACCGGGTAGTACTCGAACGAGCGGTTCTGCACCAACTCGGCGTACAGTCCTCCATCGGCGGCGTAGTTAATGTCCTCGAAGAACAACCCGTAAAGCACCGGACTCAGTTTCACGGTGGGTTGATCGACGTGGATGTTTACCTTGACCTCAGCGCCGCGCGTCGCATTGGGCGCAAGGGCCATCGCAAAAAGAGCTGCGATGCAACAGATCACATTGGCAGGTGTGGTGCGTGCCATAATTCTCGCCTCGATTGGGGGTAGAAACTAACTTCACAAGCAAAGGTGCGCGTATTTCGATCCAATTGCGCGTATGATCGCGACACCGTGATCAACCTTGAAAATACAGGTAGGCTCCCAGAATCAGCGCTAGCACCAAGACGGACATGCCGACATCGACACCGCCCCAGCTTTCACGGGTGACACGCTTCTCCTCTTCGGAAACCACGCCATAGGTAAGACCCTGGAATCGGGAATAGTCGGGCTCGCGCGTCAAATAGCTCACGCCGATCATCACAATCGCACTGACCACTGTGATAAGCAGGCTGAAGTACTGGAAGTAAATCTTGTTGACGATCCAAAAGAAGGATCCTTCCGTATAGGCAAAGTTCTCATAGATCTTAGGCGGCGTATCGACGGCCAGTCGAAAGATCCCCATAGCAAAACCCACCAACAAGGCAGCAAGACACCCTTGCGCGTTAAGTCGCTTCCAGGCGATACCGAGGAAGAACACGACAAAGATGGGGGGAGCAAGATATCCCTGCACGCTTTGCAGGTAATCGTACAGACCTTTCGAACCTTGGATCACTGGGATCCATGCCATGCCAATCAAGACCATAGACACCGTGGCCCACCGTCCTACCTGTACCAGCCGCCGCTCGCTGGCCTCGGGGGCAAACTTCTTGTAGAGATCGATCGTGAACAGCGTACTGCAGGCATTAAACACGCCGGCCAGCGAGCTCATCAGCGCTGATAGCAGACCTGCAACCACTAACCCACGCACACCGGCGGGCAGCACATTCTTGACCATGAGTGGAAATGCTTTACCCGACTCTTTGATGGTTCCGTCTTCGTGCAGCATCTCGGAAAAATCGACGCCCTCCAGTCCTCCGGACTGAGATTTCATGATCAACCCAAAACAGATCATGCCAGGCACAATGAAGATAAAGACAGGCAACAACTTCAGCAGCGCGGCGAAGATACTGCCGCGGCGGGCTTGGGTCTCGTTTTCGGCACCCAAGGCACGCTGCACGATGTACTGGTCGGTACACCAGTACCACAGGCCGATGATCGGAGCGCAAAACAGCATGCCGAGCCAGGGGTAGTTGGTATTGAAGTACCACGCCTGACGCACCATCTCACCGCTCTCATTCACCTCCTCCACTGGCGCCCATTCAAACGGTACTCCCTCAGCCGTAAGAGGTTTCCATAGGTTGAACATCTCCGAGCCGATGGTCGCCTTAAGTTCTCCCCAGCCGCCGATGTACTTTAAACCAAAATAGGTAACCAGGGCCGACCCGATGATTAAAATGATCGTTTGCAGCGTCTCCGTGTAGGCGACGGCGCGAAAACCACCGAGCACCGTGTAGAGGCCGGTGACAATGAGAACCAGAATGGATCCGATCCAGAAACTGTTGAGCCCTGCAAAAGAGAGTTCGGGAAGCAACACACTAAAGACGATGCCACCGGCGAAGATGCCAACGGCGATCTTGGTCACGATATAAGCCACCAACGAGATGACGCTCAGCGTGTAGCGTGATGCGGGCGAGAACCGCCGTTCGAGAAACTGCGGCATCGTGAACACCTGGCTGCGAGCGTAGAATGGCACCAGCACCCACGCCAAGATTAGCAGACACCAGGCGTGAAGCTCATAATGGGCCATTGCCACACCATCGGTGGCGCCAGAACCGGCCAAACCAACGAGGTGCTCCGAGCCGATGTTCGAAGCGAAGATCGACGCTCCCACAATAAACCAGCCGAGGCTATGTCCGGCCAAAAAATAATCAGCCGAGGTATCCTTGCTTTGACGAATTACCCACCATGCCAAGCCAGCAAGAAGTGCGAAATATCCTCCGACAACGAGCCAATCGACAGTTTCCATCTGTTTATGTATCCGATGAATAGAGTGACGGAGCGGGAAAAGGGGAGCTTTGGGACGGGTCAGCCCTGCCGAAAGTCTCCAAGCAGCAATTGATTCTTCAAATCGCGAAGCCTTGTATCGGCGTCGATAACCACCAGTTCGATGCCCGTCATTTCAGCAAGGTCTTCATAGTGTTCCGTGCTGAGGGCCTGGCTGAACACGGGGTGGTGCGAACCACCGGCGTAGATCCATGCAGCGGCAGCTGTTTTCAGGTCGGGCTGGGGCGACCAAAGTGCGCGCGCCACGGGCAAATTGCTCATGGGGTCTGGCGGGCTGACGACATCTACTTCGTTCAACACCATGCGGAACCGGTTTCCCATATCTACGACCGCGGCATTCACCGCCGGTCCGGCTGGCACATCGAACACCAGCCGAACGGGGTCTTCCTTGCCGCCGATGCCCAACGGATGGATCTCGCACTTCGGGCGGTCGGCAGCGATCGTCGGACAGATCTCCAGCATATGCGCCCCCAGCACCTGCGCTCCGTCGGGCGATAGGTGATAGGTGTAGTCTTCCATAAACGAGGTGCCGCCGGGCAGTCCCGCGGCCATGACCTTCGACGCCCGCACCAGGGCGGCCCCTTTCCAGTCGCCTTCGGCACCAAACCCATAGCCATCGGCCATCAACCGCTGCGAGGCAATGCCTGGCAGTTGCTTCATGCCATGCAAGTTCTCGAAGGTATCGGTGTAGCCGACAAAGCCTTCCGACTCGAGAAACGCCCGTAACCCCAGTTCGATGCGAGCAGCGTCCTTGAGCGATTGTCGCTGCCCGCCGCTGGGTTTCAGCGAGTCGGCCATGACGTACGACTCGTCGTATTCGGTGCAGAGCTTGTCGACTTCGGCATCGCTCACCTCATCCATGAAGGCAACAACGTCGCCCAAACCGTATCCATTTACGGAGTATCCAAAGGTCATCTGTGCGGCAACCTTGTCTCCTTCCGTCACGGCTACTTCCCGCATGTTGTCGCCGATCCGCGCAATCCGGGCGGATCTCATATCGTGGTTCGCCGCGGCGGCCCGGGTCCAGACACCAATCTCGCTCCGCACCTGGCTGTCTTCCCAGTGGCCTACAACCACCTTCCGCGGCAGGCGTAGTCGACTGCACATGAAGCCGAACTCCCGCCCCCCGTGGGCCGACTGGTTCAGGTTCATGAAGTCCATATCAATCGTCTGCCACGGCAGGTCGCGATTGAACTGAGTATGCAGGTGCAGCAACGGCTTGTTCAGATTCGACAGGCCAGCGATCCACATCTTGGCCGGCGAGAAGGTGTGCATCCAGGCGATCAGGCCGATGCAATTCGGCGCGGCGTTTGCCTCGTCGATTAGTTGGCGGACTTCTTCGGGCCGTGTGAGCACTGGCTTGAATACCACACGGACGGGAACCTGCGGATCTTCGCCGAGGGCCGTGGCGACTTGCTGGGAATGTTCGGCCACCTTGGCGAGCGCCTCGGGGCCGTAGAGATGCTGGCTTCCAGTGATGAACCAGGCTTCGAGCGTATCGAGAGAAGGAAGAACGTTTGGCATGATCGTCGCACCCCAATTACTTAGTGATCGTCGCCGGACTGGCCATAATAGGCCCCGGCGCCATGTTTGCGAAAGTAGTGTTTGTCGAGTAGGAACTGATCCACAGCGGGAGCATTCGGATTGATGGCCAAGGTCTTCCAGGCCATCTCGGCCACGGCCTCAATCGCCACGGCATTCTCTACGCTCTTGGCAGCATCCTTCCCCCATGAGAAAGGAGCATGATTGGCCACCAACACACCGGGCACGGCGCTCGGATCGAGTTGGGCAAAGGTCTCGACGATTACATGGCCCGTGTTCACTTCGTAGGCTTCTTCGATTTCTTGCTGGGTCAGCGGTCGAGTCACTGGAAGCTCGCCATAAAAATGGTCGGCATGCGTCGTGCCGAAGCAAGGAATCGCCCGGCGGGCTTGCGCCCACGACGTAGCGTTCACACTATGCGTGTGAGTGATGCCGCCAATGCCTGCGAAGCTCTGATATAGAAGTCGGTGCGTCGGCGTGTCGCTGGAAGGTTTCAAGTCGCCTTCCACGACCTCGCCAGTGGCGATGCTGACGATCACAATATGCTCCGGACGAAGCTGCGGATACGCAACACCACTGGGCTTGATAGCCATCAGTTCGCGATCTTCGCTCAAGCCACTTACATTGCCCCAGGTGAGAATGACCAAGCCGTGCGACACCAGGTCGAGATTGGCTTGGCAGACCGCTTGTTTCAATTCGTCGAGCATGAGTAAGTCGCTGGATGAATTCGCCTAGTCTGTCGAAACCCGCAGCACCGTGAGACTAAAAGCGGGCAGGGTATAGTCAAAATTGGTTCCCACTTCTATTTCAGTGGTAACGGGGCGAAGCTGCTGAGTTTCGCCATGCCGATTCACTTGTGCAGGATCACCCGCAAGTGTTGTGCAGGAGACTTTCTGCGATATAGGGGACGCCCCGACGAGATGCACGGAAACCGTTGGCTCCGCCGGGCCCGGGTTCACGAGTTTAAGGATTAGGTCGCCAGACTCACTCTGGCGAATTACCGAAACAGGTAACTCGCATTCTACATTCAGAAACCGGTCTCCGCTATTGGTCGCGAACATTTGTTGGACAAAGTAGTTGATCGTCGGCGACACTTCGGTGTTGGTGAAATAGATCAGGTTCGGATTCCACTGAGTGTTGCCTATTTTGCCGAGTAATGGGGCATAAGACGCCATCGTGACGATGTCTCCATTTCGCTCCAAATGCGTCATATAGGCCGCCTCGGCCAAGGCCGTTCGCAAAGTGGACTCTCGATTGCGTTCATGGGCCGCATACTCGCCCAGATACACGGCCGCTTCGTCGCGGGAATAGTCGTCGTACCGGCTCAAGTTGTCCAGAAACCACTGCGGCGGCTTGTAGTAATGCTCGTCGACCATCTCCAAATGCAGATCGCGAGCCAGCCGCCAGCCTTTGTCGTAGTCCTCGCCGTCGGGGAAAGGACCGACGGTGCCAATCACCTCAATCTCCGGATGGGCCGCAGTAACCGCCTCGTAGATCATGCGAAAGCGTTCGACAAATTCCGGGGTAATGAGGTCTTCGTTGCCGATCCCCAAATACTTCAAATGGAAGGGCTCGGGGTGGCCGGCGGCCGCTCGTTTGCTTCCCCACTCGGAGTCGGCTGGCCCATTGGCGTACTCAATCAGGTCGAGCACCTCCTGAATGTAGGCGGGCATATCCTCCAGCGGGATGCCACGCTGGCCCTGATCCCACCGGCCGGTAGCCCGCGCGCCGGAATGCTGGCAACAAACACCTGCCGGTACCACCGGCACCGGAATGGCGTTAATGTCCTCGCAGAACTGAAAATACTCGTAGTAACCAAGCCCCAGCGATTGATGATATCGCCAGATGTTGCGTTGCCCCTTCCGCTCGTGAACCGGACCAATGCTATCCTGCCAGCGGTACATGTTGTCGAGTCCATCGCCATGCACCAGGCAGCCGCCCGGAAAACGCACGAACTTGGGTTCGAGGTCCGCAATCGCTTGCGCCAGGTCTTTCCGCAGACCATTCTTGCGGCCGCGGAAGGTGTCTTGTGGAAATAGCGAGATCATATCGAGCGCCACCCTGCCGAGGCACCGCGATGAGATCACCAATCGAGCCTTGGCGTCGCTTTGGCTCGGTTCGAGCACACCCTCGAGCGGCCGCCAACTTCCATCGGGAGTCCCCAGGTCGACTTCCGCGATCGCCTCTCCGTTGCTGTCGACAAGCCGGGCAACGATCGGTCCAGCATCGCCCGCCACCTGGCGAGCGAACAAGCTCACGTTGTACTTATTGCCGGCTTCGACAGTGATGCCGCCAAAACCGCTGTTCTCGAGGCCCACTCGGCCGTCTGAATTATTCACACCCAGCACGGCGTACTTAGGGTTGTTGGGGTGTAGCGGCTGATTCATCTCCACAATTACGGAACCCTTGCCGCCATCCTGCTGCACCAGTTTCCAGTTGGTGAGCGAATGCCAGCCGGGCTTGTCGGCAGCCGAATACTCGAACGAACGATTCTCCACCATCTCGGCGTACAGACCGCCATCGGCTGCGTAGTTGAGGTCTTCGAAGAATATGCCGAACAAGTGATCGCTTATCGGCTTGCCATCTTGGGTAAGGTCGATTTCTAGCTCGATCGCAGCCGATTCTTCGGACTCCGCTTCGGTAGCCTTCAGGTCGGTGGCTGGCACCGATTCGAACACGTCGACCTGCTGGATAGTCCCGTCGGCATTGAAGCGAAGTGGCGAGAGGCACGTTTCGCGGTTGTAGCCGTCCCCGCCTGGTATACGGAACCGATGGTAGGCGATCACCCACTGGTCGCGACCAGGCACTTTGCCGATGGAGTGATGCCCCGCCCCGCGAACCACGCCTTTCTGCTTGAGGATGGGATTGACCGCCGCCTTGGCGAAAGGTCCCAGGGGCGATTTCGATGTCCCGTAGCAAACGGAGTAGCGCGGGTCGCGAGTATCGAACTCCGACCAACTGAGGTAGTACACACCACCGCGTTTGTGCACGAACGGGCCTTCGTTGTATCCCGGTGGCGTAATGTCGCGGACTTCGGACGGATCGAACGAGATCATATCGTCAGCCAGCGGCACCACCTTGCAGCGACCCTGCCCCCAGTACAGGTAGGCCTTTCCGTCGTCGTCCACGAACACCATCGGATCGATGCACTGCATGCCACGGTAGTCGCGTGCCGACATTAACGGGCGGCCGAGCGGGTCGCGGAACGGTCCTTCGGGTTGGTCCGCCACGGCGACGCCAATGTTTTTGTTGGCGCTGTAGTAGTAATAGTACTTGCCGTTCTTGGTGGCGATGGCGGGCGCCCAAGCGTGCAGTTCGGCCCACTTCAAGTCCCGCGGCAAGTCGAGGATCACGCCCTCGTTGCGCCAGTGGACTAAATCGTCGGACGACCACGCCTGGAAGGAAGTGGAACGCCATCCTTCAGTGCCATCGGTCGTGGGATACAGATAGCAGCGGTCGCCAAAGAACGCCACGTGCGGATCGGCGTTGACTCCCGGCAGCGCGGCAGCGGGTGCTTGGCGGCCGGCGTCGGGGTCGATCGCCTGCAGCTCGTCGAGCGACACCTGCAGGATACTACCGTGCCGCTGCCCATCAACGGGATGGGTTTCGCGGCTGATGTTCCGCCACGTCCGCCAGTCGGCGGTTTCGAGGCAGCCGTAGCGGTGGTTGGCGTAGTAGTCGACGTAAAGCAACGTCTTTCCGTCGACCTCGACTAGCGCTGGCCCTTCGACACGCTCGTCGGCAATGATCGGCTCGTCGAGCAACCGGAAAGGACCCGTCGGACTGTCTGCCTCTGCTCCACAAATCCGCCCCCAAATGCCGGCGGGCTGATCGTCGGTTTCTTTGAATACGATGCGGTACTTGCCGTCTACCATCAGCATCGTGGTATCGATGTTGTTAAAACCGGGGTCGAACAACATCTGCGGCTTGGAAAACTCGTTGAAATCCTTGGTGGTGACGTAGTAAGCCCGATGGTAGCCGCCCTGGGGATTGGACTCGCCCGATGCCGAAGGAATGTCCGAAGACCACATGACGATGAACTGATCGCTGCGATCGTCGTAAAAGGCCTCGGGTGCCCAGCAGGTCCGGCAATCGGCTTCGTGCTGCATCAAAGGTAAGAACCGTTGCTCGGACCAGTTCACCAGGTCGCGCGACGTGGCGTAGCCAATGCCTTTATCGTGCCAGCCGGTCGTCCAGACCATGTGGAACAAGTTATCTGGACCACGAACAATGTGAGGATCACGCATCAACTTGCTGCCGACGGTCGGCTTGAGCCGAACGCCGGGAATCTCCACCCACTGCCGGGCGTCGTCGCTGTAGGCCAAATGCAGGCCGTCGCCGCTATCGCGAAACGACGTGAAGAGCCAATAGTGATCCGAGGACGCGCTGACTTTCCTGTCAACAAGTCCGATGGCCAAAATGAATAGCTGTAGAACGAGTAGCGAGAGTCTCAGTCTTTGCGTGCACATGATATTTGAAAGTCACCGGTAGAGGAGGTGCAGTTGGCAACAGGGAGGATGCTCGACTGCAATCAATTGCCCACAAGTCACTTCGACTCCTTCGAGTCGAGTGGTTCCTTACGGGCTGCGGAGACACGCTCGCCACCCGTGGGCGACTCAAATTCTAACCGAACGGGTCCCAGAAGTCCCGATGGCAACAGCGCGTGCTCTCCCTGGTCGAACTTGGAGATATTAGTGCGTGTAAGTCGTTGGTCGGGCGGAAGCTTTGCATCGCCTATCAATCGGTTGGGCCACAGATTGACGACTTCAATGCGGAGATCGTTCGCTCCTTTGCGGAGAGCGGGCGAGAGGTCGACCTGGAATGGCGCGGTCCATACGACACCCAAGTCATGACCATTCAGATATACCCGAGCCATGTTCTTCACATCGCCCAAGTCCAGCCGCCATCGCTGCCCCTTCGCGGGCAACTCCGGCAGGTCGAACGTCTTTGTATAGGTAGCTGTGCCTGAGTAGTACCGAATGCGATCGTCGTCGGAGGTCGTCCAGTCGATCAGCTCCGGAAAGACCACTTCGGCGGGGCCACCCCACTTCGGGTCGAAAGCAACTTGCCACGATCCTTCCAGCGGGCGCCTCTCAACCTGCCGCCAGTTGGTGGCGGGCTTGGCGCCGGGCGTGGCCTCATCTCGCAGGACGACGAACACCGACCCGTTGGCGGGAAGGTCGATATCAAGATTCGTAAACTCGTTCTGCACGGGAGATAGCGTTGCCACCTCAATGCCTCCGGTCACTGGATCCCATAGCTCCACATTGCGACGATGACTACGAAACCCGCATCCGGTGCGACACGGCTTGTCCAGGCGATTCACGACGTAGTAGATGTCGGTATCGTCGGTGCGGCGATGGACGTAATCGAGCTGATGCCCACCAATATCCGAGTACCCAAAATCGGGCTTGAAGGAACCGCGTAACACTTCCTGTGTGCTGACAGATTGGATGGCTCCGGTGGACCACAGCCGGTCGGCAAGCTCGGCAAATTCGGCTTGGTCATCGGAACTGGAGAGCAGTCCAATGGGCGTCGTAGGCTGCTCGCCAATCACCTTGGCCCCCGCATCAACCAGTCGAGCTATGTGCCGGAGCGCCTCCAGGCCGTAGGAGCCGGGCGGCGGCAGAACGAGCACGGAGTAGCTGGTACCGTTGGGCAATGCGATTTGCCCGTCTCGCACTTCGGTTTGTTCAGTCAGCACCTCCAGGTTCACCACGTCGTAGTCGAACCCCTCGGGAACCGCAGCGGGGTTGTCCCGCTTGAGCCGCACAAAGCTCGGTACGTTTTCGCCGTAGAAGTAGAGCACGTCGGAGACGGGCAGACCCTGCTGCAGCAGGAACTGGCAGCGATTCATGTAGCCCAGGAATCCATCGGCTTGATCCCACCAGGTAACCTGCGGGTTCAGGTGCGTGCCGGCAAAATACGCGTTGCCCGGCGAGCCGGCCTCGGGAGGCGAGCAGTCGAACGTGTGCCACATCACCAGGTTCAGCCCTTCGCAGGCCACACGGTCGAACACCGGCTTCAGGTCGCGAGGATCGCGTTCCCAGTGAGGGCCAATGGTGGTGAACGCCTCGGCCATCACCAGTCGCTTGCCATAGATGTGCGCCGCTGAGGCGGGCTGTTTGACAAACAAACGGAAATTGTCCGCCGTGCGGTGCGTCTCCGAGCGTGCCCAAAATTCACCCATCGCAATGTCGCTGCGGCCCAGGCAGAGCAGGGCGTCGACCGGTGCGGCGTGCGGCCCGCCCGATTCAGGATGGATACCGAGGCCCCGCTGGTGGGCATACTCGGCGAAGGCCGCATAGTTGCCCTCGGCGATGAGTTCGGCAATGGTGCGACGAAAATCGCTGAGAAAGCGATTGGATGTCTCGGCATCTTCCACCACGTAACCCGCGATGGCGGGCAGGAAGGGCCGAATGTCGTACCCGTGACGCTGCTGGAACTGTGCGGGCATGGCCGGCGTCCAGTTCACCGGGCCAAGCTCCCAGCTGTCGGTATGAAGATAACGCAGCGACTTGCCGAGGTAAGGCTGGGCTGCCTCGAGAATCGGGCTCAGCACGTCGTCGCAGTACTGCTGAAACGCGTTGGCATCCAGGTAATCGATCGCCAGGCCCTTCCAGTTGTCGCTGGAGGTGGAAACGTGCGCGCCAGACGGCGTGTAGCCAAATCGCAGAACCAGCCAGCGACCCTCCGGCGCCTTCCAATGGAGCACCCCTTCGGCAGTGACCAGATCGGTCAGATCCTGGATCGAGTCGCGAGCGATGGGCACACCGCGACCTTGCGGGCCGACGTCCAGCAGATGACTGGCATCCACGGCCGTAAAGCCGCCGGGGTACTCGTGGTAAGCTTTCTGCTTGTAGTTGTCGATCCGGGCCAGTCGCTGCCTTTGCTTTTCTGGAACCGGCACCGCCAAGACGGCAATCTCCCGATAGTAGTCGTTGCGCATGGCAGGCTGTGGCAACTCGACTTCAACATCCTGGCCGCCTTCAATCACTTTTTGCGACCAGGTAATGGCTTTGGCCGATTGCTCGGGGGTGACCGTCGGACCGCCCAGGTTCCAGCCGCTTTGAATGTTGAACCCCAACTCCAGGTCGAGTCGCTCGGCTTCGTGCAGCGCGTGAACGAACAAATCGCACCATTCGGGCGAGCCGAAGTCAGGGCCGTGCGGTGGTTTGGTTTGCTCGCCCTGGCTGGCGTGCGCTGCGTCGATAATGTTGGCTCCGCCCATCCCCTTGGCCTTCATTTGCTCCAGGTCGCGGGTGATGGCCTGCTTGGTCACGTTGCCGTTGAGCCACCACCACCAGCAATGGACGCGAGACAAACGCGGGGGATTTTGCCAACCTTGCTCGAGATCCATCGTGGCTTCCAGCGACGCCGAAAGCTCGGGGCGGACTACGGTTGGCGGCTCCGCACGCCCCAGCGATGCCACGAGACCGTGCGCCGCAAGCAAAATCAACACCAAGAGGGTCACGTTCCTGCGAGACTTCATGATCCAAGCTTTGTTGTAGGAGGCGTGATTCATGGCCGCCAGGATGCTCCTACGGCCTTGCGGCAATGGACGACGGCTGTAACCACGAGGTCAATGAAAAGTACGACGACAGCACACGGCTTCGGAACGGTCGCGGAGATACCAGTCGAGGCCAGCGCCCAAATGAGTCCGAGATTTTGCTTTCACACACTGCAATCCGCAACACCTATCGCGCCGGTCCGTTTCGTGGCGGGATGGCTAATCCAGCTTCTCCCAGAATGATTTCACTAGTTACCATAGTCTACCAGATTCACGAACTCCTCGCCGTTACAATCTCCTGCCAAGCCAATGCTCAGGCCCCAGAAATTGAGCTGTTGAAGGATATTCCAGGCAGGTCCTGCGATTGGTACCGGTAAGACGAAAACACCGAACGGTCGACGGGCCGCCGCAAAACCCAGCACATCGAAAGCATCGCCCAAGTCGAACGTCGGCGGTTTATTGGCCAGATCCGCCGCCGACGGCGTACCAGCGATCACCAGGCGGTCGGTGCTGTCGGCCGCCGACGCTGAGTATCCCGGCCCCACAGAACAACTCCACCTCCTAATCGTGCGAAGTGCCCGTACATCGCAGCAAAATTGGCACGGGATACCTTTTTCCCGACGGGCCTCGCCCGCATAATTGTCGGAATGTCGATTCTAAATGTTGCCGCCTACAAATTTGTCGAGCTCGGGGAACTAGTAACCCGACGGGCCAGCCTGCGCCGACGGTGCCACGAACTGGATCTGCGGGGCACCATTCTGCTGGCCGAGGAGGGGATCAATCTGTTTGTTGCCGGCCAGCACGACAACGTGTCGACCCTGATGGATCACTTGCAGTCCGACCCGGCGATCGGTCCGCTGGAAATTAAGGAAAGTGAGAGCGACTATCAGCCCTTCACCCGCATGTTGGTGAAGATCAAACAGGAGATCATCGCCTTTGGTGTCGACGGAGTGGCGCCGGCGCAATACACCTCGAAACGCATCGCTCCCCAAGAGCTTAAGCAGTGGCTCGACGAGGGCCGGCCGGTCACGCTACTGGATACCCGTAACGACTACGAGGTAGACCTCGGCACGTTCGAAACGGCCGAGCACCTGAACATTGGGCACTTCCGCGACTTTCCCCAGGCGGCCCAGTCGCTGCCCGACGAGCTCCGTGATCAGCCGGTGGTCACATTCTGCACCGGAGGAATCCGCTGCGAAAAAGCGGCCCCCATGCTCGAGCAAATTGGGTTCCGCGACGTCTATCAACTCGACGGCGGAATCTTGAAGTACTTTGAAGTTGCGGGAGGCGCTCACTACCGCGGCGATTGCTTCGTGTTCGACCAGCGCGTAGCGGTCGATGCGGCGCTTCGCGAGACGGATGCGGCTCAATGCTACGCCTGCCAGGCGATCCTCACGACTGAGGATCAGCAGTCGCCGCACTACGTGAAAGGCGAACACTGCCCGCGTTGTTACCGCACCTCGGAAGAGGCGATGCAACATTCCATCGAGCGACGGCACGCCGTCATTCGCAAAGTGGCCACGCCACTGCCCGGCAGCGAGCCCTACGATCGACGTTTGCCACTGCATGTGGCGGGCGAGTGGGACGGAATGCCCATGGTCGAATTCCTGCATCGCGCTGTACCCTCCATGCCACCGGAGTACTGGCAAGAAGAGCTGGCCTGCGGGCGGATTCTCTTCGCTGGCCACCCCGTCGATAGCCGGCGGACCACAGTAGCGGGAGAAAAATTCGAGCACCTGCTGCCCGGCGTCGTCGAACCGGATGTTAACATCGATATACGCATCCTCTACGAAGACGCCGACCTGGTAGTGGTCGACAAACCCGCACCTCTGCCGATTCACCCCGGCGGCCGGTTCGAAAGGAACACCCTGTCGCACCTCATGGCAGAGGCCTACGCCCCCGAACGGCTTCGCCATGCCCACCGCCTCGACGCCAATACTACGGGCCTGGTGGTCTTCGCGCGAACGCGGCGAGTCGCCAAGCTGGTGCAACCGCAATTCGAACGGGGCGATGTCGAGAAACAATACCTTGCCCGAGTGATCGGGCATCCGGCAGCCGACCGCTTCGACTGCACGTCGGCCATCGCGCGAGATCCTTCGGCGGCTGGGGTTCGCCTACCAGACGAGGCGGGGGCCGAAGCACACACTGAGTTCGAAGTGCTGCAGCGCATGGACGATGGCACCTCGCTGCTCATAGTGCGGCCGTTTACGGGACGCACCAACCAAATACGCGCCCACCTCTGGGAACTCGGCTTGCCCATTGTGGGCGATCCGGCCTACCTGCCAGCAGGCGAGACGGCCGCTCGGCAAACCCTCGCGCCCGACGAGCCAGCGATGTGCCTGCATGCATGGCGGCTGAGTCTGGTACACCCGTCGACCCGAGAACGAGTGACCTTCGAAGCCCCGCATCCTGTTTGGGCCAACGCGGGAGCCGAGGCTTAGTATGGATCCACCGATGATTACCAGTCGGCAGAATCCACGCATCAAAGCGGTAAGTGCCCTGAAGAATCGCTCGAACCGCGAGCAGCAAGCTCGGACCGTGGTGTACGGGGTTCGCGAATCGCAACGGGCCTTGGCCGCCGGTGCTAACGTGGTGGAATGCTTGTGGTGCCGTGACTACTTCCGCACGGCGGAAGCGGAGACGGTGGTCGAGAGCTTAGCTGCCGCCGGGGCCGAGTCGCTGGAAGTGGCCCGCGAAGCGTTCGACAAACTGGCCTACGGCGACCGCCAGGATGGGGTGGTCTCGGTATTCGAGACACCTCGGCGAACACTTGCCGAACTGCAACTCCCGGCCCAGCCGCTGGTAGCCGTGCTGGAAGGCGTTGAAAAGCCTGGCAATCTTGGCGCCGTGCTGCGCTCGGCCGATGGGGCAGGGCTCGATGCCGTGGTGGTGGTTGACCCGGTGATCGACCTGTTTAACCCGAATGCTATTCGCGCCAGCGTGGCGGCCGTGTTCCAGTCCAGCGTGGTGGTAGCCACCGCCAGTGAGGCGCTCGCCTGGCTCCGCGCGAACGAACTGGCCATCTGGGCCACCCGACCCGATGCCAGCCAGATGTACTGGGATCTCGACTTCAAGCAATCGGGCGCTATTGTGCTGGGCGGAGAAGCAGAAGGTCTGACCGAAGCCTGGCAGGCTTCCGACGTGACGCCTATCGCCCTGCCAATGCACGGTGTGGCCGACAGCTTGAACGTCTCGGTCGCCGCCGCGGTGCTGTTCTACGAAGCCCGCAGACAGCGTTCGATCACTTAGCGTTCTGACGCGCCTTCTCGATCACGTCATCGATGCGACGCACGTTGGCCCAATCGTCCTTGTAGCTGATGGCAACAAACTCGTCGCGTTCTGGAGTGCCATACTCCTCCATCAGCGGAGTACCCTGCCAGTCGTATTCGGTGAGTAACTTTGCCACGGCCTCGCGAATCGCAGGCGACAGGTTGTAGGCGTAACCCAAGGCGACCGGAGGAAACCGCTCCGACTCATACAACACCCGGACCTTCCCGTCTTCAATCGTTCCTTCTTCGATATAGCCTTCGAGCAAATCGCTAGCCACGGGCGCCGCATCGGTCTTACCACTCGCCACTTCCTGGGCCGAAGTGTCGTGGCCCATGGAGAAACCGTATTTGTAGTCGCGCTCGGGCAACATATCGTGTTCGTCCATCAGGTAAACCAGAGCCGCCTTGAAACCGGAATTCGAGGTTGGACGTACGAAGGTAATCTTTTTGCCCTTCAGTTCTTCCACCTTCTTGATAGGACTATCGGCCGCAACCAGCAGGTCCATCGTGTAGCCGAACGAGCCTTCATGACCAAAGGTGCTCACCGGGACGAAGCCAGCCGTATTTACAGCCGCCGGCACGGCTCCGGTATTCACGGCCGTCACATGCAATTCTCCGTTGCCTATGGCTTCGAGCTGATCGGCCGCCTTCTCGAAGTGCTTGTACTCCGTGGGAATACCGGTGGCCTCGGACAATGCATCCAGGAAAGGCTGCCAGGCCTCGGGGGCGTCGCCCGCGTCGTCGGATGCGACATAGCTAAACACCAGCGTCTCGGGTGTGATGCACTGATCGTCTGCTGGCGAGTCGGCCACCAAGTCGCCATCGCTGTCGGTCCAACCCTCCAGCTTGGTTTGCTTGACTGGCTTGCCCAGCAAGCGGGTTAGCTCGCTATTCTCGAGCTTCTGCTGCGCGGCGTCCGGCAGACTCTGCACCACCCACCAGACAACCAACAGCACCAGGGCGACCGGAAGCACCGCTTTGAATACGCGGGCGAGGGAGACCGACGGCGGAGTGCTTTTGGTGGGCGTATCTGCGTCGGACATGGAAAACCTCAAGGAACAACGAATTTTTCAGCGCCCGCAATGCACGGGTGTCGACCAGCATACCAAGGCCCGTGGGCCGTGCAAAGCAAGCCTTGCCGGCCCTAAGCGCGCAGCAAAAACCGGCCGAGGAAGGGGAAGCCTCGACCGGTTCTTGGCGATCGTATCTAACTTAACCCGCGAGGGCTCAACCAAGCCGCCAACGGATACCAACCACTGCGGCTCCCAGGCCCGACAGCAACAGGTAAGCACCGGTGGGCTCAGGAATGGCCTGCCCCGAGATGGTTACCACACCGTCCATGCCGAACAACTGCGTGATGGGTGTACCGGTGATGGGTACCGTCGAGGTGTTCGAGGCGGTGTAGGAGAACGTGATCGGAGTTCCGGGGGCAAACTGCAGACCACCAGGAAGATTGAATTGGGACCATTCCGTCGTGGTAGCCTGAAGCGTCACGAACGGGAAGGCCGATCCAGAATCGGTCAGGATGACGAAGGATCGGTCGAAGTCGAGTTGCAGCGAACTCTGCAACGAGTTGCCGTCGTGCTGGAACCACTCGAACCCGAAGGTATAAGGATCCATTCCTTCGGAATTGTCACCTTCGCTCCAGGTAACCGGCATAGGGGTGGGGTTGGCGTCGGCATCCGGACGTTCCAGACCGTCGGGCAGCCCCTTGATCAGCAGGTCGGCATAAATGTCGTCGGCCGCAGTGTATTGCTCAATAATGGTTGAATCAAGACGTACCGTGGTGCCATCGACTTCATCGGCTTCGCTGGGATCCGTGTTGCCACCGTTGGAGTTGTCTGCCGAACTGACGTCGCGGATGTGGCCCGATGCACCAAAGTACACCACATCGACTCCGTCGACATTAAAGTTAATCGTTGCGGCCTGCGTCGCCCCACCTGTGGCCACGGCCAAACACGCAACCGCCGCACACGTAGCAAGTCGGTTCATAGTTGTACATCTCATCGATTGAATCCCCTTGTGGAAAAATTTCGGGATAGCCTGGAGGCCATCCGACTTAACGCTCTAATCTCGACCGCCGGAGCTGTTGCGCCTGTATACGGTCACTAATCTGGCTACCAGTTGGCCCGCTTGTTGCGGCGTTGGTGGATACCTCCCGTTGCACTCTTGCTACGCTTGCTCCGCTTGGCGGAACTTCGAGTCGAGCGACTCATGGGCTTCTGGTGTCCTCGCGATCGCATTGGCGAGAGTCCACGCGAATGGCCTCCGCGGCCGTCCAGCTCATCCAGCGATACTGGCAGATGTCTTTCGCTCATTGTCGTCCCCTCAGTTGGTTAGCGTCCGCGCACCCGGTTAAGAGCTTGCAGTGCCGCCGGGTTGTCCATGTTTGGCCGAAGCCATCCCTCTTGCCACACATTGCCGCCGGCACCTTAGCCAGCCGGCAGCCTACGCTGGTTTGTCTGCTCGCTCACCGTCGCTGCGTCGCGCGCCAACTTCTCCGTCGCCAGGCGGGCTTCGCGAAACATGCTTTCCAGGCCCACGTCTTCCCCCAAGCCGGGTAAGTACACCCAAACTCCAAGCTGCCGCGCGGCGAACTCGCCCAGCGGGTTATCGGGGTCGCCGTTGATGACCAACAGCGGAACGTGGTTCTGTGCTAAATCTCGCGCCAGTTGCTCCAAGTCGTTCCGCGACGCTTCGTCGTCCGTCACACTCTGCAGATCAATCACCGCAAGCTGAAACTTCAAGCGGAAAGCTAATCGCAACGCTTGCAACGAGCACTCGCACACGTCTACACTCCATCCCTCTTCGCCAGCAGACGACTCGAGCAGAGTAGCGTGCCCGGAATCTGCCGTTACGACCAAGCAACGAGCAGTCGCTGCCGGTCCGGCGCGAGTTACTGGTGTCACCGTCGACGAAGCCGACGATGGCACGGCAACATTCAGTTCAGGCGCGTTCATCAATCACTATGTTTCTGCGAGATACCATGTTGGGCGCCGATTTCTTGCCACTGCAAATGCTGTGCGAGGCTGCTCGGCGACAGCCCCGTGGCACTTTGGTCGCGCAGTGTCTGCATCCCATGCGGACCAATTCGCGCTCACGTGACATACGTAACGCCACGCATCTTCATCACTGTTGAACATCTAGCGGTTCGCGCGGCAGCCTAAACCCTCACTCTGCACGCTTGCGTGAACCGTCACGCGATCGTCACTCCGCCCATTTTCTGGTGCTCTGCGAAAACATCGCCGGCTATTAGCCGCGCAGTGTTTACACCCCAACCGGCATTTCGACCTGCTGCTGAGCGTCCCTCAACGCGCAGCGTGATCTCTTGCCGTGGGTATGGGGCTACCAGGAAACTTTCTTGCGGCGGCGACGGTGCATGCCGTTGAACGATTGCGGGGTTTTGCCTCGACGTCGGCCCTGCGGGGCTCGTCGCTTGCTGTGCCCGTTGCTCCGAATCTGCTGGAAACTGTTCGTCCCGTATTTCGATTCAGCGTTCTCGTAAACTTGCTCAATGCTCATTGCCAATACTCCTTGGATCCTGAATGTCAGGAAATCAGCGCTACGTGCCGGATAGCAGCGGTTCGAATTACACCTCTCTCCGCCATGGCACCTATGCGCGTCGGGGGATTCATCCTTCCGCGCCCGGCCAGCACCTCTGGGCGGACTGCGACCCGAGTGGGGACAATCCCCATCCAGACCGCGACCCGTGATAAAGCGATGGGCGTGCCAACTACCGAATGTCCGCGAACGAATCGACGCAACCGCATTTAGTCAAAGCACTTACGTTCAGGATATTTTTCTCCCCATGCCGCTCGGCAGCTGGGAGAGCCTCACTGGGATGGTGAGAGCGAGTGAGACGGCGCCCCACAACTCTTTGCTACAAAAGCACTTAAGGGCGGATTCACCGACTTGATGATTCGTCACCAGAACTGGGGAGGGGCGGCGGCGTTCCCGTGGGGACCACCCTGGAGGGCCGAGAAGGGAGAGGCGAGATATCTGCTGGGGCCTGAGAAATAGGGGCAGAACGCCATTCAATGCAGAATGGGTGCCACACGGATATCGCTGGCCCGAACCGTGAGCCCACAAGAAAGTCCGGCTGAAAGGTGGTACGGCTCCCCAAAATGGGGACCCGCAGCGAGATATCACCGATGTGGTGGAAGCCGCTCTGTTAGTTGTCGCTCTGCTGCAGCGACTCTTCATCGATCTGCGCCAGCAACCGTGTCATGGTGTTGGCGTGAATGCCCAGCAGCTTGGCGGCCCGACCTTTGTGGCCTCGGGTCGCCTGCAAGGCCTGACGCACCGCGATGCGACGCAGCTTCGACAGGTTGGTGAAGGGCAGGGCGGGGGTCGACGTCTCGCGGTTGCGGGTGGTGGGCAGCGATGGCTCGCAGTCCAGCACGTACGCCTGTTCGATGACGTGGCCCAATTGGCGGATGTTACCCGGCCAGGGATATTCGCAGAATTCGCGCAGCCGGTCGCTGGAGGGCGTCCAGGCGTCGCGTTTGTACTTGGCCGCGTATTTGGCCGAGAAGTACTCGATGAACCGTGGGATGTCGTCCACACGGTGACGAAGCGGCGGAACTTCCAGTTCCACCATGTTCAGACGGTAGTAGAGATCCTCGCGGAACCGCCCAGCCGCTACCTCGGCTTCAAGATTGCGGTTCGTGGCCGCGATAATCTGGACGTTGATTGGTACAGGCTTGGCGGCACCCACGGGGGTGACCTCGCCTTCCTGCAGCACGCGTAGCAGTTTTGGCTGCAATTCAGCGGGCATTTCGCCCACTTCATCCAGGAAGACAATGCCTCCTTCGCCTGCCCGGAACACACCTAGGCTGGCGCCGGCAGCGCCGGTGAACGCGCCTTTTTCGTGACCGAATAGCTGACTCTCGGCCAACGTTGGCGTGAGTGCCGCGCAGTTGACGGGTACGAACATGCGTTCGCGGCGCGGTCCCAACTCGTGCAGCAACCGGGCCCAGACTTCCTTGCCTGTACCGGTCTCGCCGGTGATCAGAACGGGGCACTGCACTTCGGCCGCCTTCTCGGCATGGCTTGCAATGCGAGTAACCCTCGGATTCGAACCCAGAATCCAACTTCTAGGATGTTCGGGCGGCCTTGATAGCAACCGCTCGATCGAGGGTGTAAGTACCTCAGATGCCATTTCTCAGAAGCTCCGCAGGCCTAAGCAACGCCGATAGCGTGCTATGGATCTCTATTCCTAAGTTGCCTTACCTGCATTGGCTAGGTGAAAATTGTTCGACTGTTCCAGCTAAGAATCGTTCAAAGCAAGTCGAACGCCATTCGCGTCACTAGCGGTTCCAATGTCTAAGTAGTCCCGTAAACAATAAGAGTCTGTACCCGTCGCGCTATGCCGCTCGACAAGTCCCAATCCCCAGGCTGCAGTATAGTCACGCCGCGCGAATCTCTCAATCAAGTTGAGTTGAATGCTGAGAAAAAACTGCGCGTTTACCCTATTTTGCGCTTGAATGACGCCTGGGTGCTATTTAAGGGCTGTGTGGCTAGTACGGTGCCGTGGGTGCAGCCGGAAGGATGCCGTAAACCGTTACCAACAAACAACTTAAAAACCGCCAAGAACTACGCGGCGTGGCGATCAGCGTGGCAAGAATGGGCTTCTGGGTCGATGGCGACCACCGTGATGCCCAGCCGCTGGGCCGCCGAACGGAAACTGGAGGCCTCCAACAGGATCGTTTTTCTGGCTTCGATGGCCAATACACGTGCGCCAGCACGGGCCATACTTTCCAGGGTTCCCTGCCCCACGGTGGGCACATCGAAACGCATGTCCTGCTGGGGTTTGGCTGTCTTCACTACCGTGAATCCGCCCTGGCGGCAGAGCTCGCCGGCGCGCGCGATGCAGTGATCGGTGCCCTCGACGGCCTCGACGGCCAGCACTGCTTGTCCTTTGACGCAGACGCTCTGCCCTACGTCGAGCTGGCCCATCTGCTTGGCCAGATGCCAGCCGAACTCCACATCGGCGTATTCGGCCTTGGTAAGCTCGCGTCCGGCCACCACGCCTTCGTCGATTAACAACTGGGGGGCGTAGTCCGTGGCGGGCAGGAACTCGATGCCGTGGCGGGCAAACGTGTCCACCACTGCTAGCAACAGAGTGTCGTCCTTGCGATCGGACGTGCGCGCGACGAAATGGGGATAGAAAGCCTTGAGCGTGGTCCAATCGGGCATCAGGTGCCAGATGGCCATGGGCTGGAAGAAATTCACCTTGTGAATCTTGCCCGCCATCATGGCTCGCTGGACGCCGTGCGAAGCAAACCACCGCGACGCCCAACCGAGCTTCGCCAGGCCGACCCAATCGAATTCGTCGCACACGCGTGCCAGGTTTCCGTCGGCGTGCCCTTTGACTCCCAGGCAACACACGCGGTAGCCATCGCGTTTCAGCGACTCGGCAACGACCATCGGAAACCGACCCCACGCGGCCAGCAGGCCCACCGTGTTGTCGTCCGTCGCAGGGTGGCAATCGGGAGAGGTCGAGTTTGGCATCATTCCGTCGAGGCGATGGATGTTCTAGGCGGCGGGATCCATGGCGGCGCGACCACCCTGCGAGCCGTGCTGACGAGCGGACGATTCGAGATTCTGCACCGACTTACGGATTTGCTTGAATTGCTTCCGCATCTCAGGCAACTTGGCCAACGAGGCCAGCAGGATCTTCTGATCACGTTCGGGAGTCGCGGGAGCTCCGAAGGCCACCACGCCTGCGGCAATGTCGTTCGACACGCCAGCCATGGCGCCGATGCGGGCCCCCTCGCCAATGTGTACGTGATCGCGGACGCCCACCTGGCCGGCCATTACCACGTAGTCGCCGGTGGTGGTGCTGCCGGCGATGCCCACTTGGGCGCACAGCAGATTATGTTTGCCGATCTGGCAGTTGTGAGCGATTTGCACCAGGTTGTCGATCTTGGTTCCTTCGCCAATGCGAGTGGAGCTGTAGGTGCCGCGATCGATGGTCGAATTGGCGCCCACCTCGACGTGCGGCCCAATCACGACATTGCCCAATTGAGCCGACAACTCGTGGCGGCCCTGAGACTGACGATATCCGAAACCGTAGGCGCCAATCACCGCACCGGAGTGAATGATCGCGTGGTCGCCCACCACGGTGTTTTCGTACAGCGTGACGGCGGGAAAAATCGTGACCCCTGCACCGATCTGACAACCGGCCATAATGTGCACGCCGGCGTGAATGGTGGCGCCCGGTCCGATGGTGACGTCGTCGGCCACGGTGGCTCCGGCGCCAATAGTAACGCCTTCGGCCAGTTTGGCGGTGTCGCTAACAGAGGCCGAAGTGGCCACGCCAGGGGCAACCGAGCACCGATGGGGACGATAGAGCTTGACGATGGTGGCGAACGCGGCGTGGACGTCGTCGACCTCGATGGTCGGCTTGTCCTGGCAGGTCAGGCCCGTTGGCACCAGCACGGCCCCAGCAGGCGACTGGGCGGCCTGCGCGAGCCGCTCGGGCTGATCGATCAGCGTAATTTGACGGGGCGCAACTTCGTCCAGCGGGGCAGCTCCGACAATGGTCACCGTGGCGTCGCCGGTCGTGCGACCGGCCACTAGATGGGCCAGGTCGGACAAAGTTCGAGGTCGTAGCTCAGTCATCGGTGGGAATCCTTTCCCCGCAGGTGGAGTCGAAGCGAAAAGCACAACGACGCAAGGCGGCGGTCGGAGTCGACCGAACCTGTTTGCCGCAGCAGTGGGCCGCGATCGTATCCTCTCGACCATTGCCGAGCAACAGCAACCAACAGCGGTGCTAGCAGCACCGCCACAAGCAACCTTCGGCAGCTAATCGGAATTGGTGATCAGCGACCGGGCTTCTTCAAAAAACCGCTGCAATTGCAGGAATTCGGCCATGTCGCCCCCCAGGTCCGGATGCCGCTCTTTGACCATTTCGCGATAGGCCTTCAGCAGTTCCGCTTCGGTGCAAGGCAGCTTCAAACCAAACACGGCCAGACACGGCGGAACCCGTTTGCGACGCTGGGCTTCGTCGGCTACCCAGGAGGGCATGTACCTGACGTAGTTCGACACCACGACCAGGGCGCCCTTCAGCCGGCGATAGTGGGCCCGAATGTCGATGACCAACAGCGACAACCCGGCGGCAGGCACGCCCACCACCAAGGCTACGTATCCCAACAACACCAACATATCGAAGTTGTTGGGCCAGGTATCGTCAACGGCAAGAATCTGCGTCATGGCCCCCGAGTACCGCAGCATAGAGGAGTTTGAATGAGGTTGGCTGCTGCCCGTCAAAAACAGTGTAGTCGAATACGCAGGCCACTGCACACGGTTCGCGTGGGCGTTAAAGACTACTGATCCGCTTCGGCGTCACTCACCTGATCGGTGGAGTCGGCCGTCGACTCTTCTCCGGTGGGCTGCTCGTCGGCAGCGGGGGGCTCGGCTTGCTCGGATGGTTCGGTTTCCTCCTGCGGATCGGCCGAACTTTCCTCGGGCGGGGACTCGGGCTGCGTCTCCGGCTCGCGAAACGCCTCGACGATCTCCTCTTGCCCATCTTCGGCTGGGGCCAGGCGGAACATCTCCTTGGTGGTCTCGACGTCGATGGCTACGTCGTAGAAATTGAATTGCCAGGTGAATTCGGTGAATTCCTGATTAGGATACAGGTGTTTTTGCATCTTTTTGTTGGCGATTTCGATCCTCAGCAGGACAAACGTCTCTTTATGGATCCAGCACACCTGCGGACCTTGGTCGGTGCGTAACTGAACTCGATAGCACTCAGCTGCTTCCTTGCTGGAAGAGTCCAGTTTCTTTGGCGGTAGCAGCACTAATGCCCGAGGAGCCTCCAAGGGCCACGGAGCCTGCTCTTCCTCCGACAACAGGAGAGCCAGTTGAGGAAAGACATCGGGGATCGGACCAGGAAACAAAGCCTCGCGGAGCACCGGATCGGGCGCTACCGTTTTCAGGGTCGCTACCTCAGGTGCGTCGACACGCAGACGCTGAGGCTCGAGCTGTGTGACGACTGCTTCCAGGGTCGTGCCATCCGAACCAACCAGGGCGCCTTGGGGCGGACCGTCCATCATGGTTCGCAGGCGAGTGATCAGAAAACGATTGGGGCGCTGCAACCTCACCGCAAAGGTCGTGGGCGGAGTCTGACGCTTGACGCCATCTTCGGGCAAGATGAAATGCTCGGCGTACTCGGCGTTGTCCAAATACGAATCGGCTTCGCGGTACACCGCGACCATCTTCTGCATGATCTCGACGGCGGTCATGCCATCTTGCCGCTCGGGTTCGCTCGTCGGCTCGGCCTTTTTGCCTGGCTGCGCAGGCTCGCCTTCACAACCAATGCACAGGACCGCCAGCAGCACCAAACAACTACAGGCGAGCAACGTACCCAGTTTCCTCATCGCCAACACCGCTCCAAGAGATTTGCGAACAACCGTAATTCACCCTACCACACGTTCGCATGGCGGACCATCGCCGCTTGACCCCCTGGCGCGACGGCCGATACCATTTTGTACCTGCTTGTATCGGTATTTCCTTTCCTTACTCAATCGTCTGCGTCTGCTATGTCCTACCTGGCTCAAGTCCATCTGGGCGAACTACCACCGCTGGAAATCACGTTGCGCGACGAAGCGTGGCGGGGCGGCGGCGACAGGGCAAATTCCGGCCGCCTCGCAGCAGCCGAGGTCGTCACCGCCACCACCGCCGCGCTCGAAGCGCCGGTTGGCTTTCCGCCGCTCTCCCAAGCCACGGTGCCGGGCGATCTGGTGGCCATCGCCATCGGCGCCAACGTGCGGCACGCGAGCGATGTCGTGCGGGGCGTGATGGCCGCCCTGGAAACCGCAGGCACCGAGCGGTCGTCCGTTCAAGTGGTTACTGGCAGTGTCGAGGAAGCCAACAGACTGCGTGAGCAACTTGACGACCTGACCGGCGATGGACTGGTGGTCGTAGGGCACGTGCCGGGCGACAACGAGGCACTGTGCTACCTGGCGGCCGTGGAAGACGAGCCACTGATGATCAGCCGCCAGCTGTTCGAGGCCGACGTGGTGATACCCGTGGGCTGCGGCCGGATGTCGCAGTCGCGCGATGCCCGTGGCGTGTACGAATCGATCTATCCACGCTTTGCCGATGTCCTTACCCAACGTCGCTACGCGCAGGCCGACGCACTCGATTCGCCCACCGCCGGCATGATCCGTCGCCGCGAGACGGAGCAGGCTGGCTGGCTGTTGGGTTCGGCACTGGTGGTGCAAGTGATTCCCGCCCGAGGAGGCGGGGTGGCGCAGGTGGTAGCCGGCGCTCCAGACGACGTCGCACGCGTGGTGGACGAAACCTGCGATCGCGAATGGGCACTGACCATCGAACAGCCGGCCCAACTGGTCGTGGCCACGCTGGCCGGTGGACCCGAAGAGCAAACATGGGACAATGTCGCCCGTGCGCTGCATACCGCGGCCACCGTGGCGGACGACGAGCAAAGCGCGGTGGCCATTTGCACCCAGCTCGACACCCCACCAGGCAAGAGCCTGAAGAAGCTGATGGCTACCGGTGGCAACCTCGACCGCGCCGCCCAACTGAACGACGCCCAAACCGACGACGCGCAAGCGGCCTGGGAAATCTACAAGGCTCTGTGCCGCGGCCCGGTGTTCTTCATGAGTCAACTGGAATCTGAAGTGGTGGAGGACCTTGGCATGACCCCCATTGCCTCGACCGACGAGCTGGCCCGCCTTGCCCAACGCAGCGCCAGTTGCATCGTGCTGAACGAAGTTCAGTACACCGTGCCAAAGTGGGCCGAATAACTCCCAACCCCAGGCCATGACCATCGACACCAATAAACTGTACTTCACCGACTGGCCGGGCAGCGTGCTCGAAGTCACCGGCAGCGACCGCGCTACGTTCCTGCACAACATGTGCACGGCCGACGTCAAGCAGATGGCGGTGGGCGAGTCGCGCGAGGCGTTCTTCACCAATGTCAAAGGACACGTGCTCTACCACGCCGTGCTGCATAACGCAGAAGACCGCGTGGTGGTTGTCGTATTCACCAACGATGCGGGGCCACTTGCCTCGCAACTCGATCGCTACATTATTCGCGAAGAGGTTGAGCTGACTCAGCGGAAAGAACAGAGTGTACTTGTCGTCGGCGATGATCAGCAGCTTGCCGACAACTGCATCAAGCTGCCCCTCGGCCCACCGACCATGTGGTTGGCCTTGGGTGACGAGGTGCCATCGGCTCTCGACACCGCAGGGTTCGTCGCCGGCGATGCCGCGGCGTTCGCGGCGGTGCGGGTAGCGGCCGGCTGGCCGCAAGGTGGAGTCGAGTTCGGCGAAGCAACGCTGCCGCAAGAACTGAGCCGCGACAGCCGGGCCATCAGTTTCACCAAGGGTTGCTACCTGGGGCAGGAGACCATCGCCCGACTCGATGCGCTGGGCCACGTTAACAAACAGATCGTGCGGGTGCGAGCGCTCGATGGCGCCCAGCTCGCCGCAGGTGCGCAGCTTACGGACGGCGACAAGCAAGTGGGCACGATCACCACCGTGGGCCAGATCGATAACGGCTACGCCGGCCTGGCCATGGTCCGCCGCGGCAGCAACGCCGCGGGAACCCAACTCACCACCGACACGGGCAAAGTTGTTGTGGAATCGCTCGCTGAATGAGTCAGCGCGCGTGCGGCGTGTGGGCCACCTCAATGGGCTTGGCCACGATCTCTTGTATCCACTCGACGATGCGTGACCGCAAGGCGACTCCTCCCTCCGGCACCTGGCCCACCACCCGCAATGTCTGGTTCTGCAGGTCCTGCCGCAGTGTTTGCAGTAGCCGCCGGGCTTGCTCGAGCAATTCGGCCGAGTCGGCGGCGCTCAGTTCGCGACTCACCAGTTGCACCTCGCCGCCGGGCCGTTCGCGGCGCATAGCGACTAGTTTGCCGGCTTTGGCTTTGAGCAGCTCACCTGCCAGGAAGCCACGCCGCAGTTCTCCAGACGAGTTAAAGTGGTACACCGGGTCCTGGTCGACGTACACGCTCACGGCACCGCTGGATCGGAACCCGACGAACACTTCTTCGTAGTCGTCAGACGAGAACACCGCGCGTTCGATAAACGCCACGGCGTCGTCCAGCAGGTCTTCTCGCTGTTGCTCATGCCGGGCCATCGTCGGCGCTCGCTGGTGTAGAGTGGGGCGGTCGGGAGACCTAGGAATTGTCCGCGCCACTCGACTGCTGGCAAGTCACCCACGCGCTGGCCGAGGGTGGTCACTCGCCTTCTGCAACGCGATGGTCTCCCCACTTCTCAACGTCGAGCGAGAGCAACTCGCGATCCTCTTCCACCACCTCGTCGATCTCTCCACGAATCGCAAAAAAGGCTTCCACCACGCGTGGATCCCATTGCTGTCCCGCCTCGCGGAGGAAAATATCGTTCAGTTTTCCAGGCAGCATGCCCGTCCGGTAAGGGCGATCGCTGCTCATGGCGTCGAACGAGTCGGCCACGGCCACGATTCGCGCCAGCCACGGAATCTCTTCTCCCGCCAGACCGTGCGGGTACCCCGAACCGTCCCACGCCTCGTGATGGTGCAGCACCACGGGCAGCACACGATTGAGCTGCTTGACGTCCTTCAGAATCCGATACCCCAGCTCGGGATGCAGCTTGATGTGCTCGAACTCCTCGATAGTAAGCTCCCCCGGCTTGCGTAGCACTTGATCGTCGATGCCAATTTTACCAATGTCGTGCAACAACCCCGACAGATAGATGGTGTTCAGCTGGGTGGCGTTGCAACCGAGGTGGCGAGCCAGCAGCACGCTGATGCGGGCGACTCGCTCGCTGTGACCTCGGGTGTACGGATCCTTGGCGTCGATGGCCGAACTGAGCGCGCGGACCACACTGTCGAAGAAATGGGACTGATCGTTGTACAGCCGGACATTCCCGGCGTGCATGCCCAACGTCGAGGCGACCGACGTCAGCAAACTGGTCTCCAGGTTGCCGAACTCCTGGTCGGGACGGCCAACATCGGGCGTGTGATTCACGGCCAACAACCAGCCCGTCACCACGCTGCCCGCGCGAATCGGCACGCTAATCGCCTCGCGAATCGTGGGGTAGTACCAGGTGGGACTGCTGGTGGCTTCGCGGTCGATCAGCACGGTGGAATCATGCACCTCGGGGCCGAGTCGATCGAAGAACTGATCGAGCTCGGTTTCGGGGATAGGGCACTCGCCGGCATAGATCCACGACCTGCCGGTGTCGTCCTCGCCGGTCGGTGCAATACAGGCCAGCAAGCATTCGGTCGGCAGCACATCGCTCAGCCACTCGACGGCCAGATCCAACAACTGCGACTCGTCGTTCGTAAGCGACAATCGTTCGTTAATGCGATGCAGCAGGTTCAACTCGTCGAATGTCTGCAGCAAATGCTGCGAAACGTTTGTCAACTGATACTTGAGTTTCGCTGCCTGCGAAGCAGCGGCCGTGTGCTCGACCAACAGGCACCCCATTTGCTGCACTGCCCTGGTGGGCCACTGCGGCTGGACTCGGCACCATCGCTGGAGGGCCTGCAAGTCGACGCCCAGCGCATGGGCGGCGGCCGATAGATCGATGGCCGGATCGTAGGGCTCGGTGACAAACACGGCCAGCGCCAGCCGCGTACACCAGTTGCCGTTCGAGGTCGGGATCGGTACGGCCAGCACCGCCAGCGGCGCACAGTCTTCGACGATCTCCACCCGTCCCCGCCGGGCGACCTCCTCCAGCACCGGAATCCACCGGTCGAGGTCAATCGAAAGCCAGCCGGCGGCTACACGATTCAGCTCGCCGGAAATCAAATCGAGCTCCGCAATCGGCACGTCGAAAGCGGTCTTCAATTGCTCCAGCAATTCGGGCAACTCGGGCGGAGGGGCGCAGTTGTAGAGCGACCGCACGCGGTGCGGGTGGTGCTGAATCTCGTTGGCCAGTGCCGAATTGAACACAGACGGAGGGGAGCGTCGCTATAATGCAGGGGGGTAGGTGAATCCGCCAAGCGGACCAATGCAAAAATACCCCATACTTTAAACGCCAAGCCGGCTGCTACTGATTCAACAGCGAGAATCGCCGGAAAAGGAGCGCTCGCGCCGCGATATAGCGGCAGCAACGGTTGCGCCACCCAGCAGCGACTGTAACTGCCTGCAGGCGAACCCTACTCGGAGGGGGGATGGCCTTGGCGGCGGCGATCGCGATACCGGCGGCTGGCCCGCCGCAAGAAAGCCTGGTCGTCCTGCGAAAGGTGCTCGAACCCTTCGAGGTGCAGCCGCGCCAGGATGTCGTCCACTCGAGCGTCTTCGTAATCTTCCTGGGCCTTGCGTTTCCGCTCGTACCGTTCGCGGAGTTGGTCGTAGTGCTGTTCGACCAGCACCATATGACTGGAGTCGTCGCGCCAGATGTCTTCGCCCAGATCGTCGTCGAGTCCCAGCCACTCGTCGTCCAGCACTTCGCCGTCGAGTTCGGCCAGCAGGTACCAATCCCGCTGCGCGGCCACGGCCAGGTAAAGCGACGCGAAGATGGGAATCACCCACACGTAGCTTTCCACCTGCACGATCGAAGCCAGGTACAATCCACAAAACAGGAAACCAACGGCCGTGGCCTGGGCCAGACGCCCCGTGGCCAGCAGTGCCGTGCGTCGCCCCACCATGGGCCACAACAGCGATCGCAGCACAATGGCCACATCAAACGGATAGGCCGGCAGCAGGTTGACCAGGAACAGAATCCAGTTGAGCCACAGCACCACCTTCACGGTGGTCAGGCCGAGTGGGGCGTTGAGCGTAAACTGATCGAGCGCCGAAATGGGGTGCAGCAGCGACAGCACTTCGTCGGCGCCGTGAAACACCAGCGGACAAACCGCGGCCACCACCAGCATCAGGTGCACTGCCGGACCGGCGAGCGCGACCAGTACTTGAGGCTCCGGCTCGTCGGCCAGATCGACTTCGTAGCTTCCGCCGGCCGGACCGACCACCACGTTGGACACTTCGCCGCCCAGGCGCATGGCCACCAACACGTGGGCCAATTGATGCAGCGTGACGCTCGCCAGCCAGACGACGATCATCACCAAACCGATCACCGGCTTGCCGGCCGTCAGCGCGAGCGCTCCGGCAAGACCCAGGAGCAGCAATAGATGGACTTCGACCGCTGTACCATACCAGCGACCTAAGCCGACGCTCCAGGAAAACCCATTCTGCCTCAACATTGTCTTTGATCTGCGCGCGTCCCCGAACAGCCAACCGGCGGCAGCAATGTTTGCTGCCTGCGAGCCATCCAGTATGGTACCACTGTCGCCCGATTGCGGCAAACATCTGCGAAAAAGTGGGGAAACGTAGCTTCGGCGAACCGCCAGAAGGGGGGGCCGTCGCGAGAAACCACGCCACTGGCTGAGCGGCTGCCTGCGGCATCCGGGGGCATCTCTGCCAGGGTTGGCCAATGAAATGCCAGTGCAGAGGCGGGATGCTGAAGTGCTAGCGGTCGTTCAGCGCTCCGACTCCCTCTCCAACTCGGCTACCCTCTGCCGCAGGCGAGCGTTCTCCCACTCGAGCGACTCTTCGCGATTCGGCTGCTCGGTGCTGGCCCGCTGCACAATGCGATCGTCGGTCAGGTACACGCCAGAAAACATCGAGGTTTTCACCGTGGCGTGATGGGTATCGCCGGCCCGATCGCGGTACCGCACTTCGTAGATGCGATCGTTCTTTTCGCCGAACCAGCCACGGCCGAACGGACTCCAGTGCGATTCGAGCACCTCGCCTCCTTGGGAGCGAATGTACTGGCCCACGCGATCGCCATCCATCGCTCCCGCGCAGAGGCGTATCACTAACGCCAAGAATGCGAACAGGATGAAGATCGGCAGCACTTCCATTTGAGTCCTCTCGGGTCAAGACAGATCAGAAACACGGCAACACCGTTGCTCCGGGTACTTCGCCGCACTCCGCCCGATCTTGGCTCGGCTCTAGCGGATGGCGCTAGAAACGGGGAGGCCTGAAGTCCGATTCTTGCCACTGAGGATTGTCCTCGAGGCCCTCCCGGCCTTCGATGAGCATGGCGCGCTCGACATCCATGGGAAACAGCAGGTTCGTGGGCCGCGGGGCGGCAGGCAATACTCGCCACTTCGGGGCGGGTAGCGCTCGCGCTGCTTGCGGCTCAAGGCTGGTGTCGCCACCGGGCAGCGACCGCTCGGACAATACGTCGCTCACCAATTTGTCGGGCAGCGGCTGTGGATCGCTGGCAGACTGTTGTTCCGCAACCAACACCCCAGCGACAAACACCCCGACGACAGCAAGAAACAGCACGAGCGATTGCGATCGACTATCCGGCAACATAGTGCACCCCCCTTGGTACTCGACACAGATACAACAACGGTGAGACGACTCGCGACGCTGTTTGATTCCACCGAATTCACCCGGGTGCAGCCAAACGAATTTCCACTCGCCGCGGGACGAAGGATGGCAGGGGACTTCACCGGCCTGACGTCCCAACCGAAGTAGAAAACAGGTATAGTGGAACCTCGCATGCTGACGTGCGGCGGCGGCGAACGAAAAGCAACTGCACTTGGGAGGTTGAGATGTATCGCGGAAGGTTCCACATCAGCCTGCGGACCACGCTGTGGTTGTTGACCGTTGCCGCGATCCTGCTGGCGTGGGGGGCTGATCACGCCCGACTTGCTCGCCAGCTAAAGACTCCTGTCGTGCAAGTGCGCGCGTATCAGCTGCAGATGAACGCGGTACCACAGGTAATGGCAGCTCTGGAAGACCTTTTCGCTTCGACGAGTTCGAATCCAATCCAGTACACAATCGATGGTAGCGCCAATCAGCTGATCGTCAGCGGCACCGCCGATACCCTCGACAAGATCCAGCAGATTTTGATGCGGCTAGAGCATTGAATGCGGGCGCGGCGATCCTAATGCGCCGGCTCCGCTTTCTTGGTACGGAAACTCAATAGCGAGAAGCTTACGTCGCGGCGTTCGTTGTCGTGGTTCCTGATCTGATTGAGTTGAGCCTTCAATTGCTCAAAGAGCCCAGGGCACTCCTCCTTCAGAACGGCTATCGTCTCGCGGGTGAGCAGTGCCTTGCATTGCAGCAGGTCGCAATCCTCCATGGCGGCATTGTACTGGGCGATAACCGATTGAGCGTATGCCCTACGCAGTTGGGCGTACTTCGTGGCAGCCGTTTCCTTCAATAATTGGGTCAAGGTGTAAGCCCTCGGCAAATCGCCCTGCGATAGAGCTTGCTTGGCCTCGGCGGCGATCTGGTCAGTAAACACCGACAGTGCGGCCTTGCCATCGGCCGCGGCCAGCTGCTTGCCGCGTAGGACGCCCCCGGCGAACACGCCACACAGCACCGCCGCCAGAGTGAACATCAACATCAATCCATAGAGAGAATAGCGTCGCATCCTGCTCGTCCCTTCAAGTGTTCAGCAAACCTGGCGTGTAGATCGTGACTACCCGACAAGTGTAGCCCACCCCCCACCGGTCGAGAACGTCAATCATCACGCCGTGCGCAGGGCAGGCGACCGGCGATCAGGGCAATTTTGTCGAAATGCCGGTCGAGTGAAGGAAACAGGGTTTACAGGATTCACCGGGCCGGGGTCAGATAGTCCCCATCCACACCGTTAACCCCACAAGAGCAGTTTTGCAACCTGCTCAACCGCCGCTACGCGCCCCGCAGCACCCCATGCATCCGGACCATCATGGCAGTTCCTTCGTACCTTCGCTGCAGCCTTCTTTCGCTGTTTTGCATTTCAACCGCTGCTTGCGTCCTTGCCTGGCTGAATACGGTAGCAAGAGTGGAGCTATCGCCGCCTGGGCACAGCGACTTTTTTGGGAAGGACATACGTGTAGGAAGTGTCATGCTGGGCTGGCCAATGCCACACTACCAAAGCGTGTACCCATATTTTGACGTCAACTCGCGACAGGACGTGCTCGACCAGTTACAAGCAAACCCGACGTCGGTGAGTGACAACCCACAATTGATGACCCTCGTTCCCCGCAACCTGGCCATCAATATCACCGTGTCGGTGGGCATTCTCATCGCCACGGCCTGGCTGGGCCCTCTGCTGATCCGACGTGTGTACTCGGCCCTTTGCTAACGATAGCGCCCATGGCGGCGGGACTTGGGCGACGCCCTCCACCACCGTCTCGCGTAAGAAAATCGCGGTTGAATAAGCCCGTCCGTTTGGTCCAATGGCAGCAGGGCAGCGATGCGCACTCAACCGCCAGCGGGAGCCTTTGGGCGGCTGGTCGGCGGGAGGTTGGCAGAGTGGCGAACGTGCAAGCTGCAGAAGTGAGTAGCTGGACTTCATCGTTCGGGTGTCTTCATTCCCCGGGCTTCACAACCCGGCTTCTTCCCACCTGTGAGGAGTTTTGGTTGTTCTGGAGCGCAGGGGGGGTCAAAACCCACCTCGTCTTGGCAACCACCGAAAGCTGCAAGCATTTGTCGCAAAACGACTTGCGCGATTGCTAGGGCACCAAAACCCCTTGAGTTTTGGAACCATAAATCGTCGTGCGTAATGGCGCCCCACAACGACCAAAACCCCCGTGGTCCGACTGGCATCCCGGCTGAGGGTTTCGGCGGTGTTACAATGTTAGGATGTGGTCCGAGTTGGATCTCGACCGCCGGAACCGTCGGAGAAGAGCAATGAAATTCGGTCTGCTAATGGTGTGCCTTGTTGCGCTGGTGGGCCCGTGCGCGACTGCTTCTGCCCAATCCACCAAGGCGACGCGGGCAAAGCCTCCCAGCCAGTGGCCGCGGGACGTGCAGCAGGTGTTCTTCGACGATGCCCGCACCCAGCTCGTAGGCAACCGCCCCGACTATGGCGAGGTAGCCGCCGCTCGAGTGGCAACCGCCAGCGGCAATTCGACGGCCGATTCGGACAGCGACGACAGCTCCTTTGCCTGGAGCCAACTGGTCGACGCCGACACGCTGGAGACCGAGATCAAACGTCAGCTCCCTCCGCTGCAGCCGCTGGTGGCGACACCCGCTGCGTTCAAGGGAGGCGGCTACCGCGATTGTCGCAATCGCTTCACTTGGCTGGCCACGTTATTCACCGTGGCGGGCGACTACGACCAGCGGGTCCGCTGGCAGGACACCGCCACGGCGCTCGGTCAGTTCTATGGCCGTGCGGGAGCCAATTGCAAAGTGGGCACCGATCAATCGTTCCGCGAGGCTCAACTGCGAGTACAGGACCTGGGCGACCTGGTGCGTGGCGGTCGGCCCGACGTGCCCGAGGCCAAGCCGGATGTGGGTTGGGACCAGATTGCCGACCGTTCGCCGCTGATGCGACGGATGGAAACCTGCCTGGGCGAGGGCATTTCGCCCAAGGCGTCCGACGGTCGCGCCCTGGCGAACAATGCCGACGACCTGCGGCACGAGGCCCAACTGATGGCTATGATGGCCGAAGTGATCATGCAGCCCGGCTTCGACTACGCGGACGACGAGTCGTACCGCAACCACTCGACCCAGCTGCGCGAAGCGTCGGTGGCGCTAACGCAAGCGGTCGATCTGGAGAACTTCGAGGCAGCCCGAGAAGCCATCGGCAACATGCAGAAGGCGTGCAGCAATTGCCATGACGAGTGGCGGTAATCAAGCAAGACAGGCGCACTGCAAGTTCATTCTCCTCACCCTCCATGATGAACAAACTGCCCCTCCTTGTTCTCCTGGCCCTGCCCGGATTGTGTCTCAGCGCCCCGGCCTGGGCATTGTTCGCATGGAGGAATCGGCATCGTTCAACGACGCGGGCGAAGTGGCGATCATCGAACTGCTGCGAGTTGAGACACCCAGCGAGTGAACGACATCGACTTCCTGGCGCTCGCCGTCCGGCAGAATTAAGTATCCTGGAGTGCGTTGGGCTCTGGGGTGTGATTACTAGTAGTCGGAGTCTTCCAGGATAAGCGTGCGGTACGGCGAGTTGGACTTGCGTTCGTTGGGAGTCATCAACGCGCGATACACCTTGTAGTCGACATTCTCGCGGAGGAACTGAGCCCTGCCACTGGCGAACACGACGTTCACGCCGCCTGGATGATTGCTGGACGGACGCGCGTCGGCCTCCTGCTGTTTTTGGTAGGGGATCGTGGCGCTACTGCTACTGCGGAGCGGCGACGCGTCGTGGTTCGTACAGGGGGTCGTGTTCGAGGGGCAATCGGCGTTGCCACTGTTAATGAAGCGGCCCGAGGTATCGGAGGGGTACCAGCGAAAGGTTGGATTCCACAGGTGGTCCTTCTGTTCCCCGACGAACTTCGTATCGATTGGATCCTCGATGCTGCCACCAGCAGCGAAGCCCCCCCAACCAGCGTAGTCGAATCGGGTGGCGTCGAGGTTCTCGGACAAACTGAGCGTCGTATCCTGCCCATCGAACCAATGGCCTTCCAGCATTGACACCTTACCGTTGACCGCTTGATTGAGGAACGGACCGTTGGCCGTGGTCTGCGCGGCAATCGGCCCCGCCATGCCAGCATTGCAGACGATGCTGGTGGCCGCGGCGGTTCGCTGCTTGGTGTCTTCGCTGGGGCAGAGGAATACGGCCACAAACGTATCGGGGCGATTGCCCGCGGTGTAAGCATCGCTGAGCTGCACCAGTTCGATATCGTCGAGCAATGCTACCGCCCAGGTCCGGTACAGCTCGCCACCCCCCAGGCTGGACAGGCGTTCGACGTCCAACGGCTCGATGGCACCCGGCCACCGCCGCATGCGTTCGTCGAAAGCCAGGGTGGCCAATCCCAGTGGCCGCATGTTGTTCAGGCACTGGGTTTTCCGCCCCGATTCGCGGGCGGCAGAAACCGCTGGAAGCAACAGGGCGACCAGGACTCCAATGATGGCAATGACGACCAACAACTCAACTAACGTAAATGCTCGAGACGCACCCCTGACGCGAAACATGGCACCACCTATCTAGCCCTTGTGTGATGTGAGAACCGCCCCCCAACGGGTTCTCACGATGCACCTGAGTTCGCACGTATCGGTGGGGTTATTTCGCGGAAATGCCCCTGGCGACAAATTGCAAGAAAAGGAACGTCGGTGGCAACTAAACGGAAACAATAGTGGACCCAAGTGTCTACTAGATAACAGCTTACGACTTTCCCGCAGAAATAATTTGACGAACGCGAACCTTTGCTGCGAACCGGATGTCTAACAGCACATACCGGCGAATTTGGTGCCCCCACGGGGGTCGATTCTGCCGATACTTACGGGGCGGGACAGGGTTAAGATCTCCGGTAGCAGCCGGAATCATATTGACCCGGCCTGCCCGCCGTGGGATGTTTTAGTTGTGGGAGTGTCGTACCCCGGGTCAGCAGCCCAGGGACTCGCTCCCCGCCTTTCGGGAGCCCCTGCTTCCGGCTCCCATTTTTTGTCCCCATTGTTCTCTAGCAGCGCAACCCGCGCAGCGAGGGTGAGATGCTTACGATTATCGCCGACAACACGATGAATTCTGGATCGATCGCCGATCGCCAGGACGCCATTGTCGTGACCGCGTCGACGATTTGTCGTGGGATCGAACGCCTGGCCGCGCATCTGGTGCGCGTAGTGGTACCGGTAGTGGTAGGAGCGCATGCGTATTGCGCACCCTGCCCAGCCACGAGTTGCCAAAGCTTTACAGGTTTAAAGCGCTGGCAGCTCGGCCTAGGTGGCAAACAGCTATGGCTGATGCCCCAAGGCCATGGCTCACCGATGGGCTCCGGCAGACTCATAGCCGGCTGAACCGCCTGAGAGGTCGATCGACAGGACCTCGTAGCGGAAATCAGAACCAAGCCCTAGCGAGCTGGCCCCGGCGCCAACTCGGCTAGCGATGCTGCATTTGCATGCATCCAGTCAGTTCGGCCCCCTGTCCGGCAACGACCCCACTTGCTGCTATTCAACTCGGCGTTGAATGGCCTTCACAGGAAGAGAACGATGACCGCTATTGAACTTTTGAACTTGACCGATGCGACCTTGCACGAGTTGGTGACTGCCGCGCTCGATGGAGATCGGGCCGCGCAGGGCGAGCTGGTGGAGCGTTACGAGGGCATGGTCATGAGCATCGCCCTCAAGCGGCTGGGTAACTACGCCGAGGCGCAGGAACTGTGCCAGGAGGTCTTCGTCAAGGCGATCGACCGACTGCACCAGTTGCAGGAGCCGGCTGCGTTCGGTGGTTGGCTGCGAGCGATCACCGTGCGCATGGCCATCAACCGCCAGGTCCGGCGCCCGCCGACCGTTTCGGCCGAGCCGCAGACTCTGGCCGCAACGTGCAGCGACGGTTACACGCCGCTGGATAACGCGGTGCGGGTCGAGCAGGTTGCCCAGGTCCGCAACGGTTTGAAGCGTCTGGGTGCGATGGACCGCGATACGCTGACCGCGTTCTACCTGCGTGGCGAGTCGCTCATCGAGATGAGCGAAGCCACCGGAGCACCGGTTGGTACCATCAAGCGGCGTCTGCACGTCGCTCGTAAGCGACTGGCTGCCGAGCTCGAAACCCTGCAAGCGGTTTGAGCAGGCACCAGACGCGACAACTTGAAGTCCGCGAGTAGCCCCGGGCAACGCTGCCTGGGGCTACTCTTATTTTTGAGTGCTTTGAGTCGACTTGCGGCGCGCGGCCACCGCCAGCGACGCCCAGGCGACGATCATCAGCGTGCCACCAAACGGAGCAATCGCGCCGAACGTGCCCCGCAGGTCGTCTGGTACCAGGGCCACCGCATAGACCGAACCGCTGAACAGCAGCATACCGACCAGCATGCTCCAACAAGCGAGCAACAGTGCTTTGCACGTCGGCTGGCGGTCGGCCACCAGGGCGGCCGCGACCAGAAAGAATGCCGCGTACATGTGGTAGCGAGCGGCCGTCTCGAAATCGGCGAGCCGCTTGGCCAGATTCTCCCCCTCGAACCCCTGCCCCTCCAGGTAGTGCGGCACCCCATGGGCGCCGAACGCCCCCAGGACGACAGCCAGTGCACCTACGATCGAGGCCACCAGCAACCAACGTCGAGCTTGCTGATCCATGGACGTCAACTTACCCCAGTGGGGCATGGAGAGTGGTTGGGGAAATGTCCACTACCTAATCCGGCAGCTTTTCGAACTGGTAGTCGTGACCGCGGTCGCGAAGCACCTCGGCCTTGATGATCTTATCAGGCGCGGGCAGCGGCGGCTGGGCCGTGGGGTCACGCCGTTGGATCTTACCCAGAACCTCGATGCCCTCGACCACGCGGCCGAACACCGTGTGACGGCCATTGAGCTGGGTGGTGGGGATGAAGCAGAGGAAGAACTGCGAACCGCCCGTATCGGGCTGACCGGTGTTGGCCATGCTCAGCGAACCGCGAAAGTGCTCGCGGGCGTCGGGACGATCGAACTGGCTCTTGATGTTGTAGCCCGGACCACCGGTGCCCGTTCCGGTGGGGTCACCACCCTGAGCCATGAAGTGAGGCAGCACCCGGTGGAACGGCACATCCGTGTAGAAGCCATCCTTCGCCAGGTTGATCATGCTGGCAGTGGCAGCGGGGGCCTGGTCTTCGAACAACTCCACAACGATATCGCCTTTGGAGGTGGTGAACTTGACCCGCGGCAAATCGCTTTTGGCCGCCTCGGCTTCGCGAATCTTCTGCTCGGCCTCCCAACTGGCCTTCATCTGATCCAAATTCATCAACCAGGCACTGGCCATTCCCAAGACCTGAGCTTCGTCTTGCGACTCGGGCTGGACGGTCTCGAAAATCTGTTGGTCCTTGGCCGCATTCAGGTATTTCTCAGCGGTGTCGAAATCGTTCACGCACACAGCCGAGAATCCACCCAAGATCAGCAACTCCTTATCGGGGTGGCCTCCCTCGACCAGGGCCTTGATGATCGGCATCGCCTGTTCGTATTGGTCGCCACCGAAATAGTTGCCTCCTTTGGCTCCCTCAGGGGCCTCGCCCACCACGAAATGCTTGGCCATGCCGAGGAGCAGGTCGGAGACTTCTTCGTTCTCGTTGGGCGCCACTTTGTACAGTTCGAGAGCAGCCTGGGTCCAAGCAGCCATCTTTGCCCGAGCCTGGTCCACCACGCCCGGCAGCTCGGCATTGATCTGCTTGCGGCGCGCCTCGTCGGCCGACTGATACTCGCCCCGCAAGGTCTCGATCTTTTTGAATACCGACTTGTAATCGGCCGCGGCTTGGTCGTAGGCCGCCTGAGCTTCTGCCACGGTGGGAGGTTGAGCTGGCGTCTCCTGAGCGGCGACTTGGCGAGTGCACGCCAAGGCGATGACGAACAACAGCAGCAAAAGTTGCGGGTGGCGACGCATGTTGGTTCCCTCCACGGGGGCCTCGGGGTAGGTTAGCATCTTGATTGAGGAATGATTTCGAAGCCATGGCCTCGAAACAAGCCTGCAAGATACCACATCTCCACATCCCGCCCCAACCGCCCCCTGATCGCCATGAAGAGGCAGCACAAGTCCACCGAGTCCGCCGGCGAAGGGCGTGAAACCGAGGTCCGCATCATTGGGGGTCGGTTCCGTGCCAGCAAGCTGGCCTACCACGGCGACCCGGTGACCCGACCAATGAAACACCGCGTTCGCGAAGCGATCTTCAACCTGATTGGCACCGAATCCGAAGGACGCCACGCGCTCGACTTGTTTGCCGGCACCGGCGCATTGGGGCTCGAAGCGCTAAGCCGCGGAGCCACGTCGGCCCTGTTCATCGAACGGCACATCCCCACGGCCCGCGTGGTTCGGGAGAATATTGCCCACTTGGGTGCGGGCGACGACTGTACCGTGCTCGAGGCCAGTGCCTTTGTGTGGGCCAGGCGCGACCTGCCCGACGGAGCTACGGTGCCCGACGCCTCCTGCCCCTGGCTGGTGTTCGTCAGCCCCCCGTATGCCTTTTTCGTCGATCGCCAGCAGGAGATGCTGGACCTGATTTCGAGTGTGCTGCAGCATGCCCCGCCGAAGAGTACCATAGTGGTGGAGGCGGACGAACGTTTCGACTTCACGCTGCTTCCCGGCCCCGTGAAAGAACACCGCAGCGACGATGGCTGGGACGTACGCACCTACGCCCCCGCGGTGGTGGGAGTGTGGCGGAAGGAGTGAACTGGCGAGCGCAAGCCCGTCGGGATCATGGTAACTTGGCACCAGCAGGCGGTGGTTCACAACTCCAACAACAGGCGAAAACGCGATGCGACAGCGACTCCTTTGGACATGTTTGTCAGTAGCCTTGGCGATGAATACCTCTTCGGACGCGCAGCAAGAGATTCCGCTGTGGCCCGAGGGCAACCCAGCCAACCAGGGCACGGGCGAGGCCGTTACCGAGCCAAGCCCCAATCGCCTGGTGGTTCACCATCGCCCCAGTGTCGACATGTATGTGCCGGAAAAGTTTAGCACCGGTGCGGCAGTGCTGGTCTGTCCCGGCGGAGGCTACGGCGTGCTGGCCATCGATCACGAAGGCGAGCAAGTGGCCCAGTGGCTCAACGCCCGAGGAATCGCCGCGTTTGTATTGAAGTACCGCTGCGGTGGCGGGGAGAATGGTCACCCGGTACCGTTGAATGACGCCCTACGCGGAATGCGCCTGATTCGCTCGATGGCCGAAGAGATCGGCATCGAGCCCGACCGCGTTGGTGTCATGGGATTCTCGGCCGGCGGGCACTTGGCGTCCAGCGTTTCGACACTGTGGGACGAAGGCAACCCCGAGGCCGACGATGCCATCGACCGACTTTCCAGCCGGCCCGACTTCTCGATCCTGGTGTACCCGGTGATCTCGATGCGAATGGTCGCTACCCATAGCGGCTCGCGACGCAACCTGCTGGGCGACAATCCCGACGAGGCACTGGTGGCCAAGATGTCGACCGACGAGCAGGTGAACGACAAAACACCACCGACTTTCCTCGCCCACGCCAGCGACGACCGCGGCGTGGTGCCGGCCAACTCGATTCAGTACTTCGAGGCCTTGGTGAAGCACGGTGTGCCATGCGAGCTGCACATGTACGAGCATGGTGGCCACGGCTTTGGGATGAACACTCTCAAGACCAAGCAGAACCAGTGGCTGGACGACCTCGACGTGTGGCTCCAGCGGCAGGTCGGTACCGACGACCAGTAACCGGAAGCTTCGCCTACTGAGAATCGAAGCGGCAGTTTCCCACTGGTAGAGTGATTCTGGGACAAGCCTGATACGGAAGGTCGCCGAAGGTCTCCACTTGGGTATCGCAAAGGATGCTGAAGACCTCACCTCACTGCAGTTGCATGGTGTCTCCCATTTCATCAAGTGCGTTAGGAACCTGCCTTCGTCCCACGAGAATGGACTAACCTATCTCCGACTGAATCTCGCAGACCCTGACAATGGGCTAAGAGCGTGCTTGGATCTGGCATGCGAGTTCATTGACACCGGGGGGAGGTCTGGAAGTGCCCTCGTTTTCTGCCAAGGGGGAAGCTGATGCGGGCAGATGGCACTGTCGTCCTGTATGCAGCGACGGCCGAGGCGGCCATCGTACCGGCGCTTCAATTCTCTGGTTTCCAAGTCACGCGTGTGGTTTTCTTACACATGCTGTGAGACAATGCGAAATTGGAGGGTGCGGCCAAGTTGCCTGGTAGGTGATTCGCTGTGCGAACGGGCGGCCCGAACTCTTGGGTGTCCGGGTAGCGGTGTGGTGCGCGCCGGGAGATCATAGGCGAGGTGCGACGAGGCGCGGAGTTTTGTCGCAGTTGGAGTTTTGTCGCACCTGCGGCGAACCGCGCGCAACACCCCGGGGCTCGCTGGAAAACGAAATCAACGTAAACTGTTTCTACAAAACAGCTTGCGAATAGTGCCGCACATGCCGCTAGCGGCCATAAAGTCGCAGTGAATCGTGTTGGCGGCAACTGCGACATTACTGCGACAAAACGGTCCGCGACAGGCGACTGAAGTGCACCAAGCACACGAGCAAATTCACCCTATGACGCACCGTACCCGACTAGCCCCATCGCCCACCGGTGCCCTGCACCTGGGTAACGCGCGGACGTTCCTGGTGAACTGGGCTCTCGCGCGACACCAAGGCTGGCAGATCGTGATGCGGATCGAAGACCTCGATGGACCGCGTGTGAAGCACGACGCGGCCCAGCAGGCCATCGATTTACTCCGGTGGCTGGGCATCGATTGGGACGAAGGTCCGGTGTACCAAATGACCGACCTCGAGCCGTACCGAATGGCGTTGCGAAAACTAGCCGAGCGAGGCCTTGCCTATCCCTGCAACTGCACCCGCCGCGAGATCGAAGCGGCCAGTCGGTCGGCTCCTCACGCCGACGAGCATGAGCTCCGCTATCCCGGCACTTGCCGCCCTGCGGAGCCACGTTCCATCGCGGCAGCCAGTATCGAACTGGAGGAATGTGGCTGGCGGTTCCGCGTGCCGGACGGGCCACATCCTTTTGTTGACCAGTTTCTCGGAGAGCAGCAGATCAACGTGCAGCAAACGGTCGGTGACTTTCAGATCTGGACCAAGGGCGGCCTGCCCAGCTACCAGCTAGCGGTCGTCGTCGACGACGCACGGCAGGGCATCGACCGCATCGTGCGGGGCAACGATCTGGTGACCTCCACCCCACGTCAGCAGTTGCTGGCCAATGCCCTGGACGCCGACTACGCGCCGCAGTTCTGGCACCTGCCGCTGGTGCGAGGCACCGATGGCAAACGCCTGGCCAAACGCCACGGCGACACGCGCCTGGTGCACTACCGCGAGCAAGGCGTCGGGGCCCAGAGAATTATCGGCTTACTAGCCGAGTGGTGTGGCTTGGGGCCGCGACGAACGCTAACGGCGGAAGAATTTGCCGCAGGTTTTGAAATCGAGAATTTGTCGCAACAAGACGTCCTCTTTCATCCAACTGACGAACGTTGGCTGTTTGGTGAGAGCTAGCGCTTTTCCGGCAGCTATTCTCTATGTGCACCGTGAAAAATATTGCACGTTCCGCTTGGCAAATCCCTCTTGCAGCCTCAAGTACTATCCTCAACACTGCTCGCGATTTGATATTCTTGTTTTCCCTAGCTAGTGGAGAAATGACAGATGGGAATTCGTTCGGAGATGGTGCGACAGGGCAACTGGCTGTTTCGATGGAGAAGCTATCTGCCAATCGTTTTTCTGATTCCCTTGGCCATTGGCATCGCTACCATGCGCTGGCCTTTCGGTAGTTACACGCTGCACGAGTACTGCGAATTCGTCAGCCTCGCCGTCTCGGTGCTCGGCGTGGTGGTGCGTGCGATCACGGTCGGGCACACTCCAGTGGGTACCTCCGGGCGAAACACGCATGGCCAGGTGGCCCAAAGTTTGAACACGACCGGCATCTACGCCACGGTGCGTCATCCGTTGTACCTGGGCAATTTCTTGATTGGCCTGGGCGTGGTTATGGTGCCGGCGGAGCTCTGGCTGGTACTGGTGTACGTTCTGACCTTCTGGCTGTACTACGAGCGAATCATGGCGGCCGAAGAGGCTTACCTTGCCGAGCAATTTGGCGAGGAGTTCGACAACTGGGCGGCGGTCACGCCAGCGTTCGTGCCCAGCTTGTGGAGGTGGAATAAGCCCAGCCTGCCGTTCTCGTTGCGCAACGTGCTGAAGCGAGAGTATACGGCCCTGGCCTTGGTGGTACTGTGCCACTCATTGATCGAGACGCTCGAGCACCTGGTGATCGATCGCACGTTTAAATTCGAATCGCTATGGGCGAGTACGCTGGCTTTAGCGGTGCTGGGTTACTTCGTCCTCCGCGGGCTGAAGCGACACACCGAATTGCTGCAAGTCGAGGGGCGTTAAACCACGGCCCAGGTAAGTACCGAAAGCACAACCGCCAGCAGCACGACGCCCGTGCACCCCCCCGACGACTGCAATGACTCCTCATGCACAACGGGCTCGCTGGACAGATCCAGCGGTTGCCACTCAACCAAACCTTGCCATGCATCGTCGTCTTTGGCGTAAAGCGAGAAAGCCTGCACCACTTCGTCGCGAGACACCAGCCTATCGGCCTGGTAGTGCTGATCGGTATCGCCGTTCTGGTACTCCAATTCGAACTGGCCATCGACCACCCGCGTCTGGATGTAGGTCAACGGCACCTTTGTCAGAATGGCGAACGTATTCACCTCGCCGTCGAGCGCATGAACCACCCGCTCGATGTCGACCGACGCAGGGGTGTCAATCACTCCGCCTTGTTCGCTCTCGAGTTTCACTGTTCTGTCACCTTACTTCTTGGGCACAACCAATGTCCGGCCAACGACCTTGCCAGCCATGATTTCTTTCACACGATTGGGCACCTCGGAGAGGGTGATTTCGGTGAGGCAATCTTCAGGTAGATCGACTTTCCAGTCAGTAGATAAATGCTTCCACATTTCCAGCCGCATCGGTCGTGGGCACTTGGCCGAATCGACACCGGCGAGCGTGACCCCGCGGAGGATGAAAGGATGCACTGTGAGCGGCAAATCGGCTCCCGCCACGAGACCGCACGCCGTAACGCAACCACGATGCAGCGTGGACCGCAGAATGGTGGTCAGTGGCGTTCCCCCCACGGTGTCCACGGCCGCTGCCCACTTCGACTTCAAAAGCGGACGATCCGAAGTATCGTTTACCGCCTCGCGACCCACCACCTCGGCGGCCCCCAGCTTCTTCAGCAGCGGTATCTGTTCGGGTTTTCCCGAAACCGCGGTTACCTCGTAGCCCAACTTGGCGAGAATGGCGACGCTCCACATGCCGACACCGCCAGTCGCGCCAGTCACAACCACCGGCCCCCTATCGGGCTGAATGTCACTCCCCACAATGGCCGCCACCGATTGAGCAGCCGTAAAGCCTGCTGTGCCAATGGTCATGGCGTGTCGAGCGTCGAGGCCCTCGGGCATGGCGACTACCCAGTCGGCTGGCACTCGCACGTACTGCGAATAGCCCCCCCACTGTTCGGCCCCCAGTCCATAGCCAGTCACCAGGACCGGATCGCCGACCTTCCAGTCGTCGCTGTTCGAGGCAGCCACCGTGCCGGCACAGTCGATGCCCGGCACATGGGGCAACGACCGCACCACGCCAGGATGGCCGCCGCATGCCAGGGCGTCTTTGTAGTTGAGCGAGGAATAGGCCACCTCCACAACCACATCACCTGCCGGCAGGTCGGCCAGTTTGAGTTCGGAAAGCTTGGTAGTGACTTCGCCGTCGGACGACTTGTCGGCCACCAACGCAACAAAGGGTTCTTGGATGTCGGACATGGATCTATCTATGCAAGCGATATGGGAAGCTGGTCGATTTTGGCGGCCAGGATAAAGTCGTTTTCGCTCAGCCCTCCGATGGCGTGCGTCCAGAGCTCAACGGCCACATTTCGGTACCCTTCGATGTGCAAATCGGGGTGGTGCCCATCGGCCTCGGCGACCTCGGCGCACTTGTTAAAGAAGTCCATCCCAGCCATGAAATTCTTCACCCGCCACTGCTTGCGAATTCGTTGCCCGTCCTGCACCAATTGCCACCCCTCGAGTTCAGCGAGCTGGGCTTGGGCCTCCTCCAGGGTGCAAGGATCGACCCCACCCTCGCAGGGGAGGCACTTCTTTCGAGTCAGCTGGTCGGCAGATTGGGTTTGCATGGCAAAGTCCTTGCTGCATTGGGTTTACGACTGGCAGAATGGATATCCACGAGCCCCACATCTGGGTACCGCTACCTCCATTATCCCGGTCCCTGGCCACGCGACAACGGCCTGCTGTTGGTTGCAGCAGCGCGAAAACTGCAGGCTTTTTGCCAAATAGCGCACAATTTTGCGTGCCAACAGGCTGGCACTCTGCATCCGAGGAGTTAAATGTCCAGTTGCTCGCAAGTCTATCCCCCCGCTGGGTTTATGGATGATTTACCCTAAACGCACCCTGCTCTTCAGGGGAAACGTTTAGGCGTTTGCAATTGTCGATAAGAGCGGTAGTCTCACCACCTGAGTACTGTTCGCTTGCTCACTCGTTCATTCGCTCCACTTTTGAGCGGTAGGGCAGCAGATCTCGGATATGGGGCAATAAATGCACACCGTCATCGAATCGAATCGAGTCAGACTGACGCCTAACCCAACGAGGATTATGAGATCCAAGAAGCTTAGGGTCGCTCTCTGCTTTAAGCGGCCGTTGGACATGGAAGCCTATGGCCTGCTGGTCGAAACCGTGGCTCACGCCAAAGTTGTAGTGCGATCCACCGGAGATGGGCCACTAGCCAAACAAGTGGCCGCGGCAGGTGTCAACCTGGTACTGGTTGAAACAGGACTGGCCCAGGAAATCGCCGACTCCTCGCTCGCCGAGATGCTCAACAGCAATGGCACACCACAGGTGGCGCTGGTCGAGGACGGTCAGGCGGCAGGGGACAACCTGGCACACCTTCCCGTCGTGACGCAGAAGCACGAGTTGGTGACTCTCTTAGGGGGCGAGCCACCAACCGCCGGCGGGAAGCACAACGACAACTTGGATATCGAGTCGCTGGGAATCACCCGCCGCGAACGAGAAGTGTGGCAGCTCATCGCCCAAGGACTGGCCGTCCGCGAGGCCGCCGAAACCCTGGGACTGGCCGAAAGCACTATCGATAGCCACAAATCGCGGCTGATGCGCAAGCTGGGCATCCACAAGTCGCTCGATCTGGTGCGGCTGGCGGTGCGGCTGGGGATCGTCGACCTCTAAGCCTCGGGAGGGACACTTGTCTGGTCGCAAACAAGCGTTTCGGGTATGGTTGAAGGAATAGGGCTCGCCCTCCCGCAGGGGGCGGTCGCCTGTTCCCTAACCTATCTTCCCACTCTTCCGCACCTGATTATGCCCAAGTATGTCGTCCGCTACGGTTCGATGCGACACCTGGGCGTGTTCTCCAGCAAAGGCTCCGATTTTCGGCGCGGTGCGCAAGTCATCGCTCGCACCAATCGTGGCATGGAGTCGGGCGAGGTGCTGTGCGAGGCCACCGAACAGGCCCTTTCGCAGCTCAACGATCCGCAGCGGGGCAGCATCGTCCGCGTGCAGTCGGAGGAAGACCGCCGCGAGATATTTCGCCTGCTTGGCCAACAGCGGGAGGAATTCGAAGTCTGCGGAAAACGCATCACCGAACTGAGCCTCGACATGCGATTGGTGGATGTCGAGCATCTGTACGGTGGCGAGCGGGTAATCGTCTACTACCTGGCTGACGAACGGGTCGACTTCCGCCAACTAGTCAAAGTGCTGGCAGCGGAATTCCAGACCCGGATCGAGATGCGACAGATCGGCGTACGGGACGAAGCCAAGCTGCTGGCCGACTACGGCGACTGCGGCAAGCCCGTCTGCTGTAATACGCACCTGTCGGAGATGCCGCCGGTATCGATGAAAATGGCCAAGCTACAAAAAGCAACGCTGGATCCCAGTAAAATTTCGGGGCGTTGCGGGCGACTGAAGTGCTGCTTGCGGTATGAATACGACACCTACCAGGAGCTGCGGCGGGAACTCCCCCCAGTGGGGGCGGCCATTATCACCGAAAATGGCCGGGCCAAGGTGCTGGGGCACGAGATCCTGGCCGGCCAGCTGCTGGTGGAAACCGAAGACATGCGGCGTGTGATCATTGACGCCTCGGAAGTGTTAACCGTACTGGGAAAGGGAAAATCTGCCGCAGAAAAGGCTCCCCCGACTCGCACAGAAGGCAATTCTGAGGAACAATAGAGTAGACGTGCTTCACGACCTTTGTACTTCACCTCTACGACCCTGCCCTGCCATGAGTAAGTCGATGCTCAATCCCAGCCACCCGATTGCCGAGTTGCTGGAGCGGGATAAGCGTTACAAATTTGACGCGTACCAGTTCGTGTTCGACGCGCTGCAGTACGCGCAAACTCGATTGGAGTATGGCAAGCCCTACGCTCCGCATGAGTTTGAAGACCTGGAGGATCTGGAAGACCAGCTGGAACATCACGTCTCCGGTCAAGAACTGTGCGAGGCCATTCGTTTGTACGCCCTCGAGCAGTATGGTTTGGTGGCCCAGTGCGTCTTGTCGGAGTGGGGCGTTCGCAGCACCTCCGACTTCGGCGAGATCGTCTTCAATCTGATCAACATCAAGCAGATGAAGAAGACCGACCACGATCGTCGCGAGGATTTCGACGACGTCTACGATTTCGATCAAGCGTTTCGTGTTGGCTTCGAAAGTACCATGCGAGATTCGAGTAAGGGACGCGGGGAGTGAGTCGCCGCAAAAAGCGTCCCGATAGACAGGCGATCGAAGGCGAAGCTCAGGTCGCTTCGTCCACGGAGCTCCCTGAACGCTGGCCTTCTTCCAAACCACGGCTTTGGATGCTAGCGCTGTCAGCCGCGTGCGTGCTGGCATGGCTGGCCGTGCTGGCCTATATCGGGCTTCTCTACGGCAACTAGTACGCCGCCAACGCTGCGGACTATAATATGCTGATGGCCTGCCGCGTGTGATTCACCCCAGCTAGCCTCCGAAACAGAAAGAAAGTTCCCATGCATTTGCGTATTCCCGTTGCCGCTTACCTGGCGTTGTTGATCGCCCTACCGGCAATGAGTCTCGCCCAAGAGTCCGCCACCAAGGTAGCCCCCACCGCCGAACAACTGGCCGCTCGTGGCGTCGCCTATTTGCGCACGTCGCAGGCGGACGATGGCTCGTTCAGCAGCCATGCCGGACCGGGCATCACGGCGATCTCTACCGCCGGGCTGCTTCGCAGCGGTGTTTCCACCAGCGATCCAGTGGTCAGCAAAGCCATCGAGTATCTGCTCGGCTTTCAGCAGGACGATGGCGGTATTTATGCCGAAGGTTCTCGTTACAAAAATTACGAGACCAGCCTGACCCTCCTCGCCCTAAGCGAGGCCAACAAGGGCGGCAAGTACGACGAAGTAATCGAAAAGGCCCAGGCGTTTCTCAAGGGAATTCAATGGGACGAGGACGAGGACCAAGGGCCCGATAGCTACAACTACGGTGGCGGCGGATACGGAAGCCACTCTCGGCCCGACCTGTCGAACACCAGCTTCCTGATCGAAGCCTTGGTTGCCGCCGGCAATGGTCCGGAAGATCCTGCCATCCAAAAGGCCCTGGTGTTTGTGTCGCGAACCCAGAACCTCGAGTCGAAGTACAACGCCACGCCTTTTGCCTCGAAGGTCGGCGATGGCGGTTTCTACTATACGCCGGCTGCCGGGGGCACCAGCCAGGCTGGCCAAACCGAAAACGGTGGCCTCCGCAGCTACGGCTCGATGACCTACGCAGGCCTGAAGAGCATGATCTACGCCGGCGTCGATAAGGACGATCCCCGTGTGAAAGCGGCCTACAGCTGGATCAAGAAACACTTCACGCTGGAAGAAAATCCCGGCATGGGGCCGCAGGGACGCTTCTACTACTACCAGATGTTCGCCAAGGCCCTCAATGCGATGGGGGTCGACGAGGTAACCGATGCCGAGGGTGATTCGCACAATTGGCAGAAGGAGCTGGTTGCCATGCTAGCCGAACTGCAGCAGAAAGATGGCAGCTGGCTCAACACTGGCAGCGATCGCTGGCTGGAAGCCGATCCGAATCTGGTGACCGGCTACGCCTTGCTAGCCCTTTCCTACTGTAAGTAGCAGCGCACTCAACGCCCGAACGATTTGTCGAGCACATCCGGCGCGAATTCGCCATAACGGCGGTTCGCGCCGGTATCTATATTCACCAGTTCCACCACGGCCGGACTGAACAGGCGCTTGTCGATCTTATAGAAGTCGTGATCGTAGGCGGCAAACAACTCCCTGAATGGCCGTCCATGGTCGGACGAAGCACTCGACGGAGTTCGAGGTCCAAGCTGGTCGATGCTCTCCTGGTCGCCGCGAACGAACAGCACCACATGACCACCGTACAGGATGGCGTCGTTCGTACGGCCGATGCCCGAAAGCACATCGCCAGCCACTGGCGGTAGTGGCGCGATGCCCCACCCGCTATCGATGCGAGACAGGTCGAACCCCAACTCATGCAGCTTGTGCAGCGTCGTCTCGATGCTCCGCGCCACCACTTGCACATTACCCGCCTGACTATTGGTAGGCGCCACCAACAAAGTGAGAGAGCCGGAGTCTACTCCACTCTTGGCGGCTATATCCGTGCAGACCGCCTCTGGTGGCATAGTATCGGTCTCGAGGAGCCCGACCGCCACGTCGGCGGTCTCGCAGAAACCGATATGGTCAAACAGCTCCTCACGTGCAGCCGCGGCCCGCATTGGACCGGAGCCCATTGCGAAGTATCCTTCGCCTTTGACTTCCCAGCCAGCGTACTGCGACGCCATGCACGCAGCCAACGGAGCGTCGGTTCGCACCATTACCGCGGGGCCGCCGGTTAACGGACTGACAGCCAAAGACACGTCGCCCAAAGCGGCCATCGACACCTCGGCCATGCGTCGCCCAGCCTCCAGTCCACCGACAGCATTGATGCCCAGATCGATCACCCGGGTCGGTCCCACCTGGGTGACTTCAACCCGCAGCTCCGCGGCCCGGTCGACAATGGATTCACAGTGCGCCTGCGCGCGACGATTAAGCAACAATGAGCCGTCGATGGCATTGCCTCCTGCGAGTCATTGGACGATGGGCTGGCTGTGACTCAAACGCGTATTCAGCAATCCGGACATTCCCGCAGGCAAGTATGGCGGACCAATGCCTACTTGAACAACTGCCCAAACGGCGATTGTCCGATTTGGGGATCATTGCCTCGCTGTCCAGTGAGCAGGGCCAGGATCTCACCAGGACCTTTGAGTTCGGTAGCCACCTTCGACTGAAACGCGGCAAACTCGTTGTCGAGCTTGGCGAGCTGGGCGTCCATCTCCTGCTGCCCTAAAGCAAGCAGCCGCTGCCGCTCGGATGCCACGACGTCTTTGGCGGCCTGGCTTATGGCGGTAGCCAAGTGCTCGCCCAGCGTTGAATGCAAGTCGAACTGGGGATGGTCGAGCGTGCCCGTGATGTCGACCGTGGTGCTAGCCTTTTCGATTCTTCCAATGCTAGCTGTTAAGGCGGTCTCAAGCCGCTCGCCAAGTGCCCCAGCCGCCACGGTGGGCTTGATGTTCAGCGCCCCCTGGGTGAGCTCGAGCTTCCCCTCCAGTTTGTCGTCCACCAAGTGCAATGTCAGCACGACATCTGCCCGGGTGGGGGCGACGGCCAACTGCAGCTTGCCTTCACGCCCTAACGCGGTCTTGGGCAGCAGCAGGTCGCTGGCCGTACATTGAATCTCGTCGCGACAGGCGAGCTGAGACCGATCGAACGTCGCTTGAATCGTCAGCGGCAAGCCTCCCTTAGTGGTCAGCTCCAGCGTGGTTGGCTTCTTGTGCAGCGAAGGCTGATTGGTCCAATCACGGACCACGCCAACCAACTCCACCGGCTGCCCTCCCAGGCGAGCAGAACCATCCAAACGTACTGCCTTGACCAGCATATCGGGCAGTTGCTGGCAACCGGCAAACTGAATGTTCTGGCCACGGTCGGCCGGCGCTTGGACCACCTTCTGATTGCGAGGCGGCACAAATTGACGCGCCCAACGAACCCAGGAAATGACTTCACCAGCCGGGGCCGTGATTTTTTCGCCCAGCAGGTAGTTGCTCAGCTCCTTGCCATCGATATCCCCGAGTTTGAGCTTCTCGCGAATCAACTGTTCGTCGTGCTTTCGCGCCTGAGCAATGCGGGCTTGGTCGGCCTTGAGCTGATCGGGCAGGGCCTTCACTTCACCCTGCAAACTCTTCAGCGAACGCTGCAGCTCGCCCACGCGCTGAGGCACCTGGGTTAGGAACTCCGCGTGCCGCAACGGGTTTGTCTTGGCGGTACGGACATCTTGTTCCAGTTGCTTGGCCTGTGCCTTGATGGCCTTAGCCTTCGATTGCAAATCCTTGTACTTCTGCGGCCACCGCTCGGCGAGTTCTTCGGCCAGGCGGACCGATTCCAGTTGCTGGTGCACATCGGTGCTGAAGCGGCCCTCCAAGTCGGCAAGCCATGCTTCGGCGTACTGAGTCGCCATTGGCTTCACCCAGCCGGGAGACGATGAATCATCGGCCATAGGAGGGGCCTCGGGCAACGCTCCGGAGATTTCTCGCTGTGTGCCGAAGTCGAGACCACTGATCACTCCATAGTCGGCAATCAGCTTCTTGCGCAGCAGTGCGGTGCTGTCGAAGTCGATCTCAATCCGTTCGGCGACAACTAGGTTGTTCATGGGCGAGCGGGGATTGGCCACAGCCAAGTCGCGAATCGCCACACGGGTCTCCAACAACGACGCCTTCACTCGCCCCACTTCGACCTTGGCGCCCACCACTGACTCGCCGCCGGAGATAATGCCCCATTGCAGCAGGTAGCCGCTGCCGATCTCGGTGGCCACCAGTAGTAGGACCACCAACACCAGGCGGGGAACGATATAGCTAAATCGAAAGAATCGCATAGTATCTAACCCCCAAAGCGAGCGGCAAACTGGGCGCCGGCCAAGGCGCGACCAAGTCGATAGCGGACAACCCACCGACCCAACGGCGGCGCAATTCTCGCGAACGCCAGTTTCGCTCCGTAGTAGCAGGGATAGCTGATATAGAGTGCCAGCATCAACGAGCCGATCGTCACGGTGTTATGGAACCCGATGAAAGGGCCGAGCGGCTGGTCGTACAACCAGGCGTAGAAGCCCTGCAGGTTCGGCAGGTGGAGCAATCTGTCGCCGATTTTATGCGTTAAACCATCGCACAGCGGCGAAATGGCGGAGAACAGCGCCACGGCCAACAGCCCCGCTGGCTTGTTCACCCGTAGTGCACAGAGCAAGATGCCCAATACCACCGCGATCAGATTGCCTTTGGGAACCATGCCTAGCATCATTCCCAACGTGAAGCCCCAGGCCACCTGTCGAGGCGAGTCGTTGGCGAGTACAGCACCAAACAGTTGGCGCACGGGGTGAAGCAGTAAGGTGAGCATGCCGACCTGCTAGCAGGTTGAGTGGAGGAAAAGGGACCGCCCCAACAACTAGGATGGTCCTCCTCCGTCTCCATCGGCAGTCAGAGCACGCCGACTTTAGCGATTGCAGGGATTGTGCGGCGGAACCAGCTAGCAGGTGGTGCTACTCGCCCTCGGTGGGCGGCGTGCTATCGCCCTCTGCCTGCTCGGTGTCGGACTCCTCCCGACTGGCCTCCCTGCTGGCACGAACCTGCAGTAGTCCCCGCGAAATGTTGGCGGCATCGGGACTATTGGGGTCCAGTTGATGCAATATCCTCAGAGTTTTCCCCGCCCGCTGCAAAGCCCCGTCATCCCCCGCCTCGTACAGTTTCTGCTGGAGCAATGCCAACCCCAGCGCAAACTGGTAGTTCTGTGGTGCGAGGCGTATCGCTTCGGTCAGCTGCTTTTCGGCCGCATTCAGATCCTCAACCAGATAGAGCAGCATACCCAGGCGGTAGCGAATGTCGCCGCTTTCGGGAAGGAATTCGATGTCACGCTCGAGCAGTTCGATCTCTTCCTTGCGCAGTCGCAGGACTTCCATCTCTTGGCCTGGCTGTGCAGACAGATGCCGCGCCAGTTCTGCGCGCGTTCCGGAACGATACGGCTCTAGCCGCACTGCTGTGCGGAGTTCTTCGATGGCCTCTGGCGTATCCCCTTTCCATTCGGCAATCGCCGCCAGCCGAAGGTGCGACTCGGCCCTCTCGTCCGCCATATGCAACTGCGTCTTGTAGTCCTCCAGTGCCGGAGCAAAGGCCGCTGGCAACCCTTCTTGCTGGAACAGTTCCCGCGGTAACTCGAGCATCCGTAGCGTGGCCGCTGTACGAACCGTACGTACCGGATCGGAAAGTGCCGGAATTACCTTCTGTTGTACCTGCTCGAATGAATCGAGACGCCGGTTGAATACGGCCGCCTCGCGAACCAGCGAGTTCTGCGATTTCAGGGCATTGTCCAAGGCATGGGACGCCTCGTCCGAGGGATATCGCCCGAGCAAATCGCATAACGTGGCCTGCACAATGGCCGGCGTGTTCTGCCGCTGCAGAGCCTCGACAATCAACTTCTCGGCATCGGGGTCCCCTTGTCGGCCACCTGCCATAGCCGGAGCCCAATGGGGATCGTCGGGACGTTTGGGGCCGTACCATTCGACCACTTTGTCGGCCGCCCACTGAGCCGTCTCGTCTGGTTCATCGTGACAACGGTTGCAGACGTTGGGCGTACCGATGGAAACCGTTAAATCGGGGCGCGGCACGCGGATGCTGTGGTCGCGGCGAGGATCGACCACCATGTACTTGGTCTCCGGCATGTGGCACTCAACACACGACGCCGCTGGCGTGTCCATCTTGTGGTGGTGATGCGACGGCGTGTCGTACTTTGCCGGTACATGGCACTGACCGCACAGAGCATTGCCTTCAAACTTCAGTTCCAGCGAGTGCGGATTGTGGCAGTCCGAGCAGCGGACTCCCTCGCGGTGCATCCGGCTCTGCAGGAACGAGCCGTAAACGTACACCTCATCCTGAATCTGTCCGTCAGCGTAGTACAGACCTTCGCGTAATAGCGAGGTGTTGTAGAAGTCGGCAAACCGCTTGCCAGGGCGAAAATCAGGGTGTACTTCAGAACGTCGTGCGTGGCACTTTGCGCAGGTCTCGATTTGCGGTGTGGGATCGAGCGACTTGATCTTCGACAAGCCGTAGCCGTGGATGCGGTCCCAAAACAGCGACTGGCTCTTGGCCAACTTCACGTGCAAGCTGGCTGGGCCGTGGCACGCCTCGCAACTAACGTCGATTTCGGAATAGGTCGTGTGATAAGTATTGGTCTTAAGGTCGTAGTTCTTCTTCAAGTCGGTCGAGTGGCACTCGGCGCATGTCGTATTCCAGTTTTGCGCGATCCCCGTCCAGTGTGTCGGGTCGTCGGGTGGCAGTCGCTCATCTGGGGCATCGGGAGGCGGGACATAGAACCACCGGTTCTCGATCGTATCCCAACTCACGCGCAGCACCTGCACACGTCCGTCGGGAAACTCGACCATGTACTGTTGCAGCGGGTCGATGCCAAACGTGAACTTGACCTGATAGTCGTGGTACTCGCCGTCGGGACCTTCGGTGTTTACCCAATATTCGTCGCCGCGGCGATAGAATCTGGTGGTAACGCCAAACCGTTCGAACTCGGTGTCATTGAAGTCGCCAAGCACCGCCTCCTCGGTAGCCAACTCCATGGCGCGATCGTGATCCGATCCGTGAAAGGCGTCCTGCTCGGCTTGGTGACATTCGATACACGAGGAGCGCCCCACATAGGTTGCCGAGGCCAGCGCGTCAGGTGGTTCCGTCGTGTACCAATCGGCCGAAACGTATCCAACCGCGGCCACGATGCAGAGCAGCACCACCAGCCAGAACCACATGCCACCACGGTGGTTTTTTATCGTCATCTTATGCTGGGACATCGGCAAGCTACTTTTCCTTGGCGTTTGCCTTATCCGTTTCGGAAATCGTCGCCGGCGTGCCACGAAGCTCGAAGTCGTCCCAGTCCGCGCAGTCGTCGAAGCTACCCACCCCCACACGACCAGCTGGTAGCGTCTTGTCTTCAGCCGTCATGATCGGCTTTTCGAAATTGTCGAAGAAGACTTCGATGCGTCCACTATCGACTCGGCGAGTGACCTTCACCCGGTGCCAGTTGTCGGTCCAGTTGGTACCTTCCGTGGTGGTGAGCGATATGGCCTTGCGATCGGCACCGTTTACAAGAAAGATTTGATTGCAGTGCGGATCCGTCTTCTTGCCAATGTGGACATAATAAAAGTGGGCCGGGTCGACGAACCCAAAAATGAGACACGCATCGCGGTGCCCGTAGTCTTCCACTGTGCTGCGAACCGACACGGTCATGTCGAAATCGCTGACGGTCCCTTCCTTCAACAAGGCAACATGGAAAGGACTACGATGCGGTGGTTCGTATTCTCCCTTGCGGACGTACTGGCTCAACACGCCCCGCCCGTCCACTTCGGTAAACTGCCACGACTTGGGGTCGAGCATCTGCCACTTCTTGGTGGGTTGCTCGAAATTGTCTTCGCCAATCAGCTCGAATTTGGCTTCCGCCTCTTGCGATTGGGCATGCAATGCCGGCAAAACCAATAACGTGGCAATGGCTATCAAAAGATGCAGTGGACAAGCTGGCTTCATAAACATGGCCGATCCTGAACGGAGGGGGTGAATTTGGCAATTCTCCAGTGTACACGCTGGGGACCGGGCGAGTGAACCGGCTGCGGCAATTTGAATGGCCCGGGCTCCTCGTGCGACCTATGATAGACGGTATGCGGACAGTTTTGGTCACCGGTGGAGCGGGATTTATCGGCAGTTGCCTGGTCCGGCAATGGGTCGCTCAGGGCGAAGTGCGCCTCGTGAACCTCGACAAGCTAACCTACGCCGGCAGTCGAGATTCGCTAGCAGACGTGACTGACAACCCGCTCCATACCTTCGTCCAGGGCGATATCTGCGATGGCCCTCTGGTCGCCCGCCTACTGGGCGAGTACCGCCCCATGTCCGTAGTCCACATGGCGGCCGAGTCGCATGTCGACCGATCGATTGATGGTCCCCGACGATTTGTCGAAACCAATGTCGTTGGCACCTTTACCCTGCTGGACGAAACGCGGCGGTACTGGCGCGAACTACCGGCTGATGATCGCCAGCGGTTTCGTTTCGTGCATATCTCGACCGATGAGGTCTATGGCTCGCTGGGCGAGGCCGGCATGTTCGACGAACAGTCGCCTTACCTGCCAAACTCTCCTTACGCCGCGAGCAAGGCCTCCTCAGATCATCTGGTCCGTGCGTATCACCAGACCTACGGACTACCAACCATTATCACTAACAGTTCGAACAACTACGGTCCTTACCAGTTTCCCGAGAAGCTGGTGCCGCTGGTCACGTTGAATGCGCTGGATGGTCGCGCGATTCCCATTTATGGCAGCGGTAAACAGGTTCGCGACTGGCTGCATGTCGAGGACCATGCGCGAGCGCTGCGCGCAGTGCTAGAGCAAGGGGTCCCAGGCGAAACTTATTGCATCGGCGGCGACTGCGAACTTACGAATCTGGACGTGGTCCACACCATCTGCGATGCCGTGGATAAGTACTCCGGTGGCGAGCAGGCCACTTCATCCCGCGAATTGATCGATTTCGTTGCTGATCGCCCCGGACACGATTGGCGGTACGCGCTGAACAGTTCGAAGATCGAAACTCAACTCGGCTGGAAGCCGATTTCGGATTTCTCTTGTAGCATTTGCGAAACGGTTCGTTGGTACGCCGAAAACAGGGCGTGGGTCAACGAAATCACTAGCGGAAACGATCGCCGAGAGCGGTTAGGACTCGACTGGTAGCAGCTCGATGCACCTGCTGTGGCCGCATGTGCGTTACAACCGGTTTCACCTGAACCTCCGCGATGCGATTTCTCTTCGGCCGACGCATTTTCTCCAAAATAGCTTTGCATCGCACGGCCGCGATTTGATAAACCCATGTCTGTTGTGAGTCGAGTTGATCACAACAACTGCGACGCATCGCTTGGTTCGGTACTCGTGGATAAGGAGAGACTCGCCAATCGCGCTTTACCTTTTCTTTCGACTCCTTTTAAGCTTTATCAGGTGCGGAGACAAATGACTGGCCACTTGCCATAGGCAACGCCGACCCACATGACTGCGAGCAGCCAGCCCACTTAGTGGAGCCAGTCTCGCCGAGCCCAACGGGGCACCGTGCACGTCGAGAGTTGTCGAGGCCAACGATCCGTTATTTCCCCTTCGCAGGGTGCAGTTCCACTTTTCTCCAGCCGCAGAAAGGATTTCCTCCGATCGAAACTGAAACTGAAACCAACCCCTAAAGCCCGCTTCGCGTCTCTGGCGAAGCGGGCTTTCAGCGTTTGGGAGCTCCCCGGCTTCGAGGCCATCCAACAGGGCTCCACAAGAGCGGTTCTCCGCGGCCTGCAGACCGCCTTGTCCCGCTCCCGCGAAATGTCTAAATTACAGGCTTGCCACCCGAACCTCCTACCACGGTAGCGGTGTCGATTCGGTGGTCCGTGAGGGGGCAAACCCTCCTCCTGGCGGAGTAGCTCAGTCGGTTAGAGCAGCGGAATCATAATCCGCGTGTCGGGGGTTCGAATCCCTCCTCCGCTACTGCACAAGATGGCGCCCGTGGCCCTGAAATCTCAGGGCCACAAAACTCAGGCATTTCTGTATCCCTACCGTTTTCTTGTCCACTCGGGTGTCCGGCACGATGTCTTTGCGGCATTGGCCACGACCATCCTGAAGCCCCGTCTTGAAAGCAACGCAACATGGACTGGCTGCCCATCAGCAGTACCCCCGGCATCCTGGCAATGCTTAGCGGCATTTGTGCCTTTTTTTTCTGGCTCGAACGACGAACCGGATGGCGGCTGTTCCGGTACTTGCCGCCGCTTATCTTCATCTACCTGGTACCAGTAGTTCTTTCCAACACAGGCGTGCTGCCAACGAGTTCGCCAGTGTACGGCCAGATGAAAGACCTGGTCCTACCAATGATGTTGGTTCTGCTATTGCTGAAGGTCAACGTCGGCGGTGCCGTGCGAGTGTTGGGGCGCGGTGTCGGCGTGATGCTTTTTGGCACGCTCGGGGTGATGGTCGGTGCGCCGATCGGATACCTGCTGGTCAAACCATGGCTCGAACCAAACGCCTGGAAAGCATTCGGAGTACTGGCGGGCAGCTGGATTGGCGGCACTGGGAATATGGCTGCGGTAAGTGAAATGATCGATGCCAGCGGGACCGAGTTTGGCCTCGCGGTACTCGCCGACTCAACGATCTATGTGATTTGGCTCCCGATTTTGCTGGGCTCCAAAAGTATTGCCGACAGGTTCTCGCGATTCACCGGTGTCGACCCCGAACGGCTGGCCCAAATGAAAGCCGCGGCTGATGCGGAACAAATCGAAACTCACCCTCCCAGCACGGCCGACCTGTTGTCGCTGCTGACGATCGCTTTTGCAGCAATGTGGGCGGCCAATCTCATCGCAGCCCAACTGCCAGTTGTCGAACCGTATCTTGATGAAGGCACTTGGCGGATTCTGCTGATCACCACGATCGGCATCGGTCTGTCCTTTACACCACTGAGCAGGATTCCTGGCAGCCACGAGCTGGGTATGGCACTCGTCTACCTGTTTGTCGCGAGGATGGGGGCCATCGCCGAAATGGAAAGCGCCGCAACTCAGGCTCTGCCGTTCTTGTGCGGAGCAACAGTATGGATCTTTATTCATGGCGCATTTTGCCTGTTGGGGGCAAAGCTTCTCAAGGTGGACGTGCACACGGCGGCGATTGCCAGCGCCGCGAATATCGGTGGAGCCGCCTCGGCATCGGTCGTTGCTTCGCATCATCAAGAAAGCCTAGTGCCGGCAAGCATCCTGATGGCGCTAATGGGGTACGCCATTGGAAACTTCGCGGCTTACGCTACGGCCATGCTTTGCTGGTGCGTATCCTAAATCGCTACGGCCACAGGCGTTTACCAAAGGCAAAGCTGGCTGTTCGCTTGGGATCGTAATCCTCGTGCTCGGGATTGAAGCTGCCGATGGTGACCTTCGGCATTACCGCGTGCAAAAACCGATCGTCCCCCAGATAGATGGCCGTGTGTCGAATCCGACCGTACTCGCCCAAGAAGTAAAGCGTATCGCCCCGCCGTAGGCCGTCGCGATACCAACGCGTGGCAACCAGCTGGCCTAACAAGAACTGCTGGTTCGCATCGCGCGGCAACTGCACGCCGGATGTGGCAAACGAGACTTGCACCAAGCCGGAACAGTCGACGCCCAGCGACGTCTTACCTCCCCAATGATACGGCGTGCCGAGTAACTGCTGGCCCGACGTCACGGCCTTCTCAATCGCACCGGGAGTCGGCCGTGATGGCTGACAACTGCCGGGAGGCAACTCAACCGTCTTGCCGCCGGGGAGAGCCACGGACACCGACCCTTTTTGACTCGGCAACCTCTTTAATATCGCGCCCAGGGGCAGAACCAAGCCGTCCTGCAACGTGTAATCGCTGGTCAGTTGCACCGCGTTCTCTGTTGGGTATTCGGCAAAAGCCTGCGCATCCACGCGCTGGACATCGGCGGCTGCCACGTAGCCAAGATATCCTTCACCGCTGTGGACCAGCAAACAATCGCCTTCTTCACGCAGCAGAAACAGTGGTTCTCCCATCAGACAATCGGTCATTACCTCGCGCGGTTTCTCGGGTTGGTCATAGCAAAGGGTGTGAGTGGCCTTTACCAACCCAAAGGCTTTCTTGCCCAGACTCGCAGATGGCAAGGTCTCCACCTTTTCATCAGATACTTCAAAACCGAGAGCGGTTAGAAATCCGACGAGCCCAGTGCGAGTTTGTGGAAACTCGACGTAGCCTTCAAGGTTCACTTTACCGGACTCGGCCTGGGAAGCCGTTACGTCGAAGGCGAACAGGCGGGTGTCGTTTGCAAGTTGCGACCGAAAAAATTCGATGTATTGTGGCAACCTCTCGCTCTTGCCAACCAGATCGGACTCCATTTGTCGGGCTAACCGTATGAGGCGATTTCCCGAACTGGGCGGCGCCACGACATTCGACTGGGCCGCGGCAGTACCCACATGGAGCAGCAACGCGAAAACTAATACGAGAGAACGAGGCATCATATGAACTCTCCTGCGAGGGCTGGTCGCACCTCTCTGCATGCAAATGGGGGGCGGAGTGACGAACTGGGTGCGGCTATTCCTGCAAAGCAGAAATCCGCCCTATCCAGTTTAAATCCCTTCGCAGAGCTTGACTATCGGCTTTCTCGGCGAGACGCACGGTTCCGAAGCCGCTTGTCGCCAGCATCATGGCCTCGGTATTCCGAGTCCCCGTTTTCCAATTGGCTGGACGAGGAGCGTGCCTAGACGACGAAATGCCGTCGGAGAGAGATGTTGGCCTGCCCCTAAAGTTAGTACCACTCGTTATGAGAGTACGGGTTGGGGAACTTCGCTGCCCTGCTGGAGCGGAGGCTGAGGCGT
>NZ_JAMXLR010000010.1 GCF_024054565.1 Aeoliella straminimaris | reverse complement strand
TGACGCTGCCGCTGCCGGCAATCGTGCCGCTCACCCACAACGTACTGGAAGAGGCGCCCAAGCTGAGGTCGTGCGTACTGGTGTCAATGCTTCCGCTGACAGTAAAGGTACTCGATGTGCTGCTGAAGCCGGAATTGGAGCCTAGCTGGACCGGCAAGTCGAACGTATTGCTGTAGCTTTGCGAACTTACCGTGCCATTCAGTTCGATCTGATTGCCACTGATCGCGTAACTGCTACCCGTGATCAGGATCGAGCCGAAGGCCGTTCCCACCGGGAAGTCATTCTCATTGGTCTTCTGCAGCGCGCCGTTGGGGAAGATCAGGTTGGCGCCCGCAACGGGGGCAACATCGCCCACCCAGTTGCCGGCGGT